>NZ_JBITIY010000010.1:0-349949 GCF_044459385.1 Streptomyces sp. NPDC050287
CACCCTGACGGGGCTCTCATCCGCAGCCTGCCGGGGATGGGGGCCATCCTGACGGCAGAGTTCATTGCCCTGGTCGGCGACCACCGCCGCTTCACGGGGGGAACTGAGTGGTCCGGAGACGAGACAGCGGAGCGGGGGCACCGTGGCTGCTGGGGGCGCTGCCGTAGTCGAGGTACCAGGTGGATCCCTCCCGGCCGTGGCCGACCCGAAGTCGGCGCAGCCAGCCCTGCGGTTTGAGGACGGTGTCGTAGACGGCCCGCAGCGTCGTGCGGGAGATGCCCGCTTCCTCGGCGGTCTGCCGTTCGCTGGCGTGGTGCAGGGGGCCGCCCGCGATCTCGGCGAAGGTCAGGTGTGCCCGCAGCACCCGCAGCGCGGTCCGTCCCCGCTCCCCGCGCCAGGGCGTGGTCTCGATGCGGTCCCGCAGCGCGGCGAGAACCTCGTACGCGCCGTGCCGGGAGCTCAGCGCCTTGGTGGTGCTGACCGCTTCCGTTGGCCCAGACCCGGCGGATGTAGTCCAGAGCGCGTGTCTGCCCGGAGCGCAGGGCGATGTTCCTCGCATGCCGTCCGCCTTCGTGCTCGGGGTGCAGCAGGAGGCGCGTCAGCTGGTCGACCGTGCCGCCGGCCCGGGCCACGTGGCAGGCGATGGCCGCGGTGATCCGGTGCCCGTGCTCAGCCGCCCCCTGGCGGTCCGCACGCAGGACCATGCTCCGGCCGTCGGAGGCAAGCCGGCTGTAACTGCCGGCGGCGTAGCGGCCGGTGAGGTCGCCGAGCAGAATGAGATCGGTTGCGGCCGACGGCAGTTGGGCGTGGCCGAGAATGCCGCGGAATTCGGTGGAGCGGTACCTGCACTGACCTGTGCCGCCGTTTCCCGTCGTGGAGGAAGGTCGCGAACCTCACGCCGCGCTCCCCTCCGCCTCGGCCGGCCGCGTGCCGCTGGGCCCGAAGCCGACGAAGACGGCGGCGATCACAGCGGCGGCCGCACAGGCAACGGCGGTGAGGATCAGGCCGTTGTGGTAGCCGCGGGCCAGGGCGTCCGTGGTGTACGGGGCGAGCTTGGCGCTGAGCGGACCGAGGTCGGCGCTGTGCAGGGCGAGCGGGCCGCCCTCGTGCAGGACGGCGGAGGCGATGCCGTGCTCCTTGGGGGTCAGGCCTGCGCCGGGGAGGCTGCCGGTGAGCCGGCTCGTGGCCATGCCGAGGGCGACGGCGCCGACGATCGCCGGGCCGAGGGTCTGACCGAGGTCGCGGACCAGGCTGGTGGTGGCGCCCGCCATGCCGGTCAGGGTGGGCGGTACGACGTTGACGGCAGCGGCGGTGAGGGCGGCGACGACCAGACCGAAGCCGACACCGTTGAGCACGAGGCCCGAGCAGGGGGATCATGCCGCTTTCTTTGATCGGCACCGCCCGCAGCCACAGTTGGGCGACGGCCAGCGAGACGAACCCGGTCACGGGCATGGGGCCCGGGCCCACGCGGTGCAGCAGCCGGACCAGCAGCGGCCAGATGAGCGGCGCCTCGGCGTCATCCAGCACCAGAGCCCCTTCCAGGCCGCGGTGCCCTTCCTGGTCATCCAGGGCGTCACCCCGCTCATCTGCGGCCTGCCACATGGCCGCGACGGGCTCGCGCATGGCGGTGACACGCGTTCCGTGGGCCGTGGCGAGCTGAACCGCCAGGGTGCCGACCGCTTCGGGAGCCTTCGAGAGATGCGAGAAGCTGATCGACGACCCCGAGCACGGGGTGCCGATCTGGAAACATCAGGAGGGCGCGCAGCTGCCGTCTCTCTCACCGAGCAGCAAATGAATCGGCGGACGGACCGGAGAATCCGGTCCGTCCGCCGATCGGGAACGACGGCGTCGTCAACTCTCAGTTGAGAGTCCACTTCTGGTTGGTCCCGCCGTTGCACGTCCACAGGTCGAGCTTGGTCCCGTTGGCGGTGCCGTTGTTGACGGCGTCGAGGCAGAGGCCGGACAGGTTGTTGGTGATGGTGCCGTTGGAGTTGACGGTCCACTTCTGGTTGGTACCGCCGGTGCAGTCCCAGATGATGACCTTCGTACCGTTGGCGGTGCCGCTGTTGTAGGCGTCGAGGCACTTGTTGCTGTAGACCACGAGCTCGCCGCGCGATGTGGACGTGAAGGTCTGGTTGTGTCCGCCGATGCAGTCCCAGAGGGCGAGCTGGGTGCCGTTGACGATGGTGTTCTTGGCGAGGTCGAGGCAGCGGTTGGAGCCGACCCCGATGATCTCATTGCCGTTGGTGCCCGCGATGTCCTGAAGGAGGACGGCGTCGAGGTTGGGCGCCCAGCCGGTGCTGTTGGAGAACTTCAGGGTGTTGGTGGAGCCCTTGGCCATGCCGACCAGCACGGAAACGGTGCCGGGGGTGGTCCAGGAGCCGGTCGGCGGGAATGACACCACCGTGGGCTGCTGGCCGTTGACCTGGAGCGTCGCCTTACGGGCGGTGCTGTCACCGTTGACGTAGCCGATGGTGGCGAGCTTCACGCCGGAGGCTGAGGCGTTGACGTTGTTGAACGTCAGGGTGTTGGCGGAACTGTTGCCGATCCAGCCGACCAGCGAGCCGTTGGAGCAGGAGGCGCAGGTGGCGTTGGCTGCGGTACCGGCAAGGGTGTTGGAGGAGGACTCCGCCTCGTAGGTGGTGCCGGCGGCCTCGGTACCGGAGACGGTGAGCAGCACCGCTTCGCCGGCCGGGACGCTGGTGGTGTAGCTCGTGGCGAAGCTGCCCGCGTTCGTCGCCGTCCATACGTTGCGCACGGAGGCGGAGGCCCCGGTCAGGCCCAGATCGGCCCAGCGGGCGGTGATGGACGCGGCGGCGGAGGTGCGGTTGAGCAGCAGCACGGCCCGCTTGCCGGTGCCCGACAGGACCTTGCTGTAGACCTGCAGACCCTTGGTGTCCTCGGCGACCTTGACGCCCTGGAGACCACGGGCGTCCTGGTCGATGGCGACGACCTCGGAGTTGGTGAGGATGTCGCGGGTCGTGGTGCTCATGGTGGTGAGGTTGTTGCCGGCTATCAGTGGGGCGCCGGAGATCGACCACAGGCTCATGTGCGTGCGGTTCTGCGCGGCGGTGAAGCCGTTCATGCCGACCATCAGCATGTCCGGGTCGTTGTAGTACCCGGTGTGCTGGGATGAGGGGTGCAGTGTCTTGTCGAAGTTGGCCAGCATGTTGGCCGAGGAGGGGCTGCTGCCCCAGAAGATGATGTCGGTGCTGGTGCGCCACATCGGGGCCGTGCCCGCGCCCCAGTTCCAAGGGTTGCCGGTGCCCCACTCGCAGAACGACAGGACCAGCTTGTGGCCGGTGACCGCGGCCGCGGCGTCGTTGGCGGCGCTGATCGCCTTGTACGTGGTCTCCTGGTCGAGGCCCTCCTTGTCGCCGCCGCACCAGTCGATCTTGACGAAGTCGTAGCCCCACTCCTGGAACGTCTGCATGTCCTGCTGGTAGTGGCCCTCACTGCCGGTGTTGGGCGCCGCGGGCTTGGTCGTGGGGAAGTAGTAGCCGCAACCCTGCTTGCCCGCGTCGGTGTAGATGCCCGCCTTCAGGCCCTTGCTGTGGATGTAGTCGGCCATGGCCTTCATGCCACCGGGAAACAGGCTCTCGTCGGTGACGATCTTGCCGTTGCTGTCACGGGCGCCCTGCCACCAACCGTCGTCGATATTGACGTATTCGTAGCCGGCGGCGGCCATGCCGGACGAGACGAGCGCGTCGGCCTGGGCCTTGATGGTGTTGTAGTCGATGCTGCTGGCGAAGCTGTTCCAGGAGGCCCAGCCCATCGGTGCCGACGGAACCGTGACCTGGTGGGTGGTTACCGCGACAGGCTCGGTCCCGCCGAGGGCGGCCGACGGTGTCCGGCCACCGCCCAGGGCCACGAGCCCGGCGAGAGCCAGGCTGAGGATCAACGCCTGGACGAGGGCAGGTCTTCTCCAGTGGGTCACGGAGGATCTCCTGAATGACATGGAATCAACTCTTTCTCAATGCGAATGAACGACATCCGAAGCGGATGTACGAGCAGCACCTGTTTCAGGTCCGGTCAAGAGGTTGAACAGTTGGGTGTGTGAAGTTCGCCCGCTCAGGGTCGACGAGCGCCCGACCGCCGTACGGGCGGTGGATGCCGCCGCAGCGCACGCGCCTGGCCGGCTCCTCGCGTTCAGTTGTTCGGCCGTCGGGCTGGACGGAACGGGCACAGGTATTGGTCGGTGAGCCCGGGGAGCCCGCTACGGGCAGAAATGTTACCGTTCACATTTTTTGGCTCCGCGGGACTCGGCGACAGACGGTCTGGCAGCGGAAGGGGCGGGAAGCCTTGTACCGCGGTCAAGCGGGAGTCCGAGTTCGTCAGGCGGACCCCTGCGTGCTTCCGGCGTCGGACGTTAACGCGCCGGTGGCGCAGGGGTAGTGTGAACGGTAACATTTGGCTCTCGCAATACTCCGCGTGGAACTTTCTCCTGGCCTCCCGTCGGGCGAGGGCGGTCGGCAAGCTTCCAGGGCCCGCCGACGGTGGCCTCGAGCCCGTGGGTAACGGTCTCGACAGTGCGCCGAACGGCGGGAGCAAGCGCCCGCGGAGACATGGGGGCTGGTCAGGTGGCTTGGCTCGGAGCGGACGAAGAAGGGGAGTGGACCTCAGCACTTCCTCCGAGGGCACCGAGGGCACCACGATCGGATACCCGCTGATCACCTTCCCGCCCACGCACAGGTGAAGGTGCTCTCCTCCTTCGCCCCTGTCCGGTTCGGCTGGCAGACCTCGGAGGAAGCCGCCGAGAACGAGAACACCTGGTCCAACGACACGGTCACCGCCCCCAGTTCCCACGAGGAGCCGCACCCACCATGCAGGAAGCGACCCCCGCCCCCCGCTCCGGCGAGGGACCACAGGCTCCTAGGACCGTGAGCATCCGGGACATCGCCAAGGAGGCGGGCGTCTCCCACCAGACCGTCTCCCGGGTCGTCAACGGCCACCCCCGGGTCAAGGAGTCGACCCGGGCCCGGGTCCTGGACGTCATCGCCGAGATGGGCTATACGCCCAACCGGATGGCCCGGGCACTGGCCGGCGGTTTGGTGCGCTCGGTGACCGTGCTGACCTCCGACACCTCCTTGTACGGCGCCGCGGCGACCCTGAGGGGCATCGAGGAGGCGGCGAGGGCGGCCGACTTCACGGTCCAGATCAGCGTGCTCGACACCGGCTCGGCCCAGAAGCCCGCGGATGTCGCGGCCCGGGTCAGCAGGCCGGGGGAGGCGGTGCTGGTGATCGCCTTCGACGCACCGGGCGTACGGGCATGGCAGGCACTGCCCGCCGGGTTCCCGGCAGCGGCAGCGGTGGAACGGCCCGAGGACGGCCGCCCCGGCGACCGGCCCCAGCTCTGGCTGGACGACCGGGCGGCCGCCGCCCAGGCCACCCGCTATCTCCTCGGCCTCGGCCACGAGACCGTGCACTACCTGGCGATCCCGTCCTCCACCACCCGCGTCGGCCAGCGCGCCGAGGGGTGGCGCGACGCCCTGCGGGCGGCCGGCAAGCCCCTCCCGGAACCGATCTACGCCGGCTGGAGCCCTCGCTCCGGCTACCTCGTCGCCCGCTCACTGCTGGCCGACGCGTCGGTCACGGCCGTGCTCTGCGGCAACGACGACCTGGCACTCGGCGTACTCCGCGCGGCCAGGGAGGCGGGCCGTGAGGTGCCGGGCGACCTGAGCGTGGTGGGCTTCGACGACGCCCCCCATTCCGCCTACGCACACCCCGCCCTGACCACCGTCCGCCTCGACTTCGAAGGTCTCGGCCGGGGCTGCTTCGGCCTGCTCCACCGGCTCCTCGAGCCCGAAAACGCCCCGGCCCTGCCCCTCTGGACCGAGCCGGAGCTGATCGTGCGGGAGAGCAGTGGCCCGGCCCCGTCACACCGGGATCGGCCCAAGGGCTGAAGTCTTCGACCGACCACGAGGACGCCGTGTGCGGCGCCCTCGCCGACCGTCAGGGGGACGAGTCTGCGCTCGGGGGCTCACGACGGCACTGCCCGGCTCGATGCCGTCCGTGCCCGCAGACGCCGCGGCGTGCCAGGTCAGTCAGCCGTGGTGCCGTGCTGTGTCATGAAATCCGCAGCCACCCGGAGCAGGGTTTCCTCTCCGTTGAAGAGCGAGATGTGGTTGCCGTGGGCCTCCACCCGCAGGTGCCCGTTCGGCAACTCCGCGGCGACCCGTTCCGAGCCGGCCGGATGCGCGACGTCATCGTCCTGACTGGTGACCACCAGCGTGGGCTGCTTCACCCTGGGGAGGTACTGTCCGACGTCGGTACTGGTGATCCCTGTGTTCAGCCGACAGTACCGGTAGAGGAGTTCCGGGCTCGCGTACGGGTACAGCACGAGGTGGGCCACGTCGGCGAGTGTGCTGGTGAGCATCGCCTGGCAGAACGCGGCGTGCACAACCTGAGCGGCGGCGCGGTTGCGGGCGGCAGTGGTCATCAGGTCCACCAGCCCCTCCTGATGCCGTGTTGCGAGGTGTCCGTCAGCGAACCCGTAGGCGCCGTACCAGAGGCTGAGTGAGGGAATGCGCTCCGGCCGGTCAGCTGCGGCGGCCAGAGCGATCACCGCACCGCCGCAGTGGCCGACCAGGTGTGCGCCGGTGACGCCGTAATGGTCCATCACAGTGAACAGATCGGCGACCTGCGCGGCGATGTCGGCAGCGTAGTCGCCGGTTTGTCCGGCCGCTCCGAACAGCCCCCGGCTCTCCCAGGTCAACACACGGCGGTCATGTGCTAGAAAGCGCACCCAGGACTCCGCCAGCAATGCCGGCATACCGCAGGCCAACACGAGCACAACCGTTTCGTCGGACTGCCCTGCCGAGTAGACGTTCAACGGCACGCCGTCGCAGGAAGCGATGGTCTCCTTGTGGGCGAACACATCGAAGCTGTCCGCCACTGTCTCCTCGACGACCCCTTCCGTCTCGCCGAACCTGTCCGCCGACACCAAGGCAGCGCAGTCCGCCCATTCCGCGAGCGCCAACCGCTGGCTGATCACGCGCTCGAACACCTGGAGGTCGTGGAATGCCTCTTCCCGGGACAATGTCAGTCCTGCGACTCCGGCTCGCCGGGCGATCCGGTCCAGCATTCCCCGCAGCGCCTGCCACTGCTCGTCCGACAGGTCGACGGGGGAAACGGTGGTGTCGCTGCCCACGGGAACAACCCGGACCGGTGCGGCCAGGGCATCGGCGAGCGGCCTGACGGACAGCACTGACGCTGCAAGCCGAGAGACTGCCGTCCTTGTGTGATGTCCCAGCATTCGAGGCCTCCTCAAGCGAGTGAGATCAGCGGACGCGGAACTTGTGGCCCCTTGTGGTCTCGGTCACCTTCCGGTTGTGGGTGTAGGCGTCGACGCCGGCGACAAGAACCGCCCCGTACTCACTCAGGCTCACCCGCCCGCCGTACTCGTCGATACCGTCGGTGTCCGGATAGATCGCCACAGACGTCGGCACGTACCGGCCCGCGAAGCCCAGACGCATCTCCTTGTCCATCGCGGTGTGCGGCTTCGACGCATGCATGAGGGTGGACCAGAACAGGATCGCCTCACCCGGTTTCATGATCATCGAGACGGCCCGGTCCTCATCGGGCTTCCAGTCGGGATCCTTCTGCAACTCCCGGTAGTCGTAGCCGTAGAAGCCGCGCGAGACGCCATCCTTCCGCTGCCTGTTGATGTTGTCGGGCTGGTAGTGCATCGCCTTGGCTTCGTCGTAGTGCATCGTTCGGTGAGTTCCCGGGATGAACTGCAGACAGCCCGTGTCCTCGGCGGCCTCGGTGAACGCCGTCCACACGGTGATCGTCCCGCCGAACTCCTTCTGCGACTCCGGCCAGAGGATCTGTGGCTTTCCGGAAGCGAAGGCGAATGTGTCGGCCTGGTGCCAATCTGTTCCCTCGTCACCCGCGTACTTCGGGAAGAACTCCGAGCGCCAGCACAGGACGTTGGGCCCGAGCACGGAGGTCACCCGGTCGACGATCTCTGGCCGGCATATGTGGTCGGCCAGGAAGGTGGAGTCGAGATGACGGTCGTAGTTGGCGATGTTGGTGTTCCCCGCCTGCGCGTCGCCTTCCGCGTAGACGGCGTTGCTGCGGTCCATCAGCTGGAGCCGCTCACGCCGCCACAACCGCTTCATCTCTTCGACCTCGTAGACCTTGAAAGGCCCCATATAGCCGAGTTCGTGGAAACGTGCGACCTCTTCCGGTGTGGGTGTGAAACTCTGCTGCACCGCGTTCGTCATCGTTCATCCTTTCCCTTGAGGAGTCCGCCGTTCGTCTGCGCGCGCACCTGTTTGGCCAGCGAATCGATACTCGCTTCCTCCAACGCCGCTGCGTCGATGGTGATGTCGTACATCTCGTTCGCCTGTGCCACGATCCGGATGAAGGCCATGGATGTGGCGCCCTGATCGAACAGATCGACAGCCGGGTCGATGTCCTCCCGCTCCAACACCTTTCGCACGACTTTGCTGATCGACCGGTGAATGTCTGCGGCGGATTTGCGTGCGCCGGACAGGGTGTTCACGATACAGACTCCTTCCATACAGCGTAATTACTTGCCAAGCGCATCTCGATTCACCTTTCCCTGTGGTGTCATAGGAATTTTCGAGACGACCTCGTAGAAGGACGGCCTAAGATGCCGTGGCAACGTCGACCGCGCATGTCTCTCCGCCGCAGCGACAAGCCGGGAGCTGTTCCCGCCACTTGCGGCCGACGGGTCGGCGGGCACCAGGTAAGCGGCCAGTCGGACGTCACCGCCCCCGAAGTCGCGCGAGGTGACGACCACTCCCGCGATGTCCGGCAGACGCGAAAGACATTCCTCGACCTCTCCGGGCTCGATCCGGTACCCGCGGATCTTCAGCTGGTGGTCCATCCGCCCGAGGTAGATCAGCTCGCCACCGGGCGACCGCATGGCCCGGTCCCCGGATCGGTAGAGCCGCGACTCGCCGATTCCCGGCAACGCGGAAACAAACCGCTGCGCGGTCAGATCCGGTCGATGCAGGTAGCCTCGAGCCAGCCCGGCCCCAGCGATGTAAATCTCACCGGGCACACCGTCCGGCACCCGCTTCCCGTCGCTGTCCAGCACATGCACTCGCAGATCGGGTAGGGGCACCCCGATGGGGCTCACGCCCCCCGTGCGCAGATCCGCCGCCGTGATCCGTCGGTAGGTGCAGTGCACGGTGGTCTCGGTAATTCCGTACATGTTGACGAGGACTGGAAGCCGATCGCCGTTCCGGTTCATCCACGGTGCCAATACCCGAGGATCCAGCCGCTCCCCGCCGAAAATCACCAGCCGCAGGGCCATGCCGGACGTTCCGCTGTCGCTGCTCCCGTCGGCGAACATGACCGTGAGCAGTTGGTGAAAGGCAGAGGGCGTCTGGTTGAGGACGGTCACCTTTTCGGAGCGCAGCAGGGACAACAGCAGCGCCGGCGAGCGAGGCACCATCTCGGGCAGCAACACAAGCCGTCCGCCGTGCAACAGCGCACCCCATATCTCCCAGACCGAGAAATCGAAGCTGATGGAATGGAACAGCGACCAGGTGTCCCGATGATCGAAGTGAAACCATGGCTGAACCTGCTTGAAAAGCCGGACCACATTCCGATGTTCTATCATCACCCCTTTGGGTGACCCGGTGGAACCGGAGGTGTAGATGACGTAGGCGAGATCGTTCTCGGTCGCCCCGACCGGGGGCGCACCGCCTTCCAGCGTTACGGTGCCGGGCACGTCGACCTCGTCGCCATCGATCCACACAATCTGCGGGTGACGCCCTTTCACCGCATCGGCAGCGTCCGCTGCTGCCACCACGATCGGCGCCGCGCAGTCGGTCAGCAAGTACTCGATGCGCTGGGCCGGGTAACTGGGATCTATCGGCACATAGGCGCCACCGGCCTTCAGGATACCGAGCATTCCGACGATCGCTTCGGGACTTCGGCGTGCGCATAGTCCGACCAATACGTTCGGGCGTACCCCAAGCTCGATGAGTTGTGCGGCCAACCGGTCGCTTCGAGCGTCGAGCTCCTGGTAGGAAATGCTCTCGTGTGGCGTCGAGAGCGCGATCCGTTCTGGGGCCGCACGAGCACGTTCCTTGAAGATACTGTGCAGGCAGATACCCGGCAACATGCGGATTTCATTCCCGTCAGATGGAGATTTTCGTCGTCCTGCAGAATGATCAGGGTGATTACCGGCTGAGCGATCGGAAAATTTCCAGGCAGTGGCATCGTATCGACTTAGCGACCTGAAAGAAAGGCAAGCGTTGCACAGAGCCCAGTCGGCGATCCGCGCAGCCCTGCACGGAAGTTCGGTGCGTCGGCCAGCCCATTCCAGTCGTGAGCGACTTCCCGGAGGCAAAGGCCCTGGGGCGAGTTGTGAAAGTCCCTCCCCCAGCCTCCGCCCTGGGGACCCCCAGAGGAGTTCGCGCTGGGCAGCCCACTGGGCACACCGGTTTTCGCCATGGCCGGGGTGGTGCCCGTCACCGCTGCTGCCGCGATTCGGTCTGCTCCAGGAACTGAGTGGCTACCGCGTCCGCGGCATCGGCCCCGCCCAGGTGTTCCTCGATGCGTCCCAGCAGACGTCGTGGCGAACGGTCATCGAAGAGGCTACCGAGTCCCACCGGTACACCGAAGGCGCTCCGCACTCGGCCGATCAGCCGCAAGGCCAGCATCGAGTGGCCGCCCATCTGGAAGAAGTCCCCGTCGAAGTCGACGACCGACCGGTCCAGTGCTTCACCCCACATCCCCGCGATGAGGACCGCCGCCGGTCGACCGGGGATCGAGGCCGCCCGCGCCACCGGCTGCCGAGGGGCGGGAAGGGCCTTGCGGTCGACCTTGCGGTTGACGGTGAGTGGCATGTGGGGGAGCACCGTGAAAGACCACGGAACCATGTATTCGGGCAGCGTGGTGTTCAGCAACTCGCGCAGCCTCTCCTGGAAGGAGACCTCGTCGCGTGGAGGGTCGACCGGTACGACGTAGGCCGCGAGCCGTCGGTCTGTTTCCTGGCCGTGCACCACCACAGCTGTCTCCCGAACCAGTCCTGTGGCTTGGAGGGCTGTCTCCACTTCGCCCAGTTCGATCCTGTAGCCGCGTATCTTGACCTGGTTGTCCATCCGTCCGATCAAGTGCAGCGTGCCGTCCGGGTCCTGGTACGCGCGGTCCCCGGTGTCGTACATGCGCGCGCCGGGAACGCCGGCGAACGGATCGGGAACGAACTTCTCCGCCGTCGTGCCGGGGCGGTTGACGTAGCCGCGTGCCAAGCAGATGCCGCCGATATGCAGGAAGCCGGTCGCCCCGATCGGGACAGGCCGTTTCATGTCGTCGAGGAGGTAGATGCTGGTGTTGGTTATGGGCCGTCCGATGGGTGGCCATTCCGGCATCAGTTGCGAGGGACCCTCCATGACATGGCTGGTGACCACGTGGCATTCGGAGGGGCCGTACTGGTTTTCCAGCCGGCAGTCGGGGGCAGCGGCCAGCAGTCGGCGTAGCTCCGGTGTCACATGGAGCGGCTCGCTGCCTGGGATGAGTTCGCGGAGTGACGGCACGACGCTGTCGTCTGCGGCGGCACTGGCCGCGATCTGTGTCAGTGCCGCCGCAGGCAGGTACCAACGCTGTACCGCCTCTCGGGCGGCGACCTGCGGCAGTCGCTCGAAATCGCGCCGGTCGGCATCGGTGACCAGGACCAGAGTGCCGCCCGCGCTCCAAGTTCCGAAGATCTCCTGGAACGACACGTCGAAGCTCAGCGAGGCGTAGGCGAAGGTCCTGCCTGCGTGGTGCGTAGGTGACTGGTGCAGTTGCCAGTTGATCAGGTTCGCCACGGCGCGATGGGACATCGCGATGCCCTTCGGCCGACCGGTGGATCCTGACGTGTAGGTGATGTAGGCGAGGCTGTCGAGGTGTGTCCGGTCAGGCAGAGGCCCCTGCCCGTAGGGCCACGGACCATCGAGCAGGAGGCGCGGCACGGGGCAGTCGGCGAGTCGCTCGTCGAACGCGGCTTCGGTGAGCATGATGACGGCCCCCGAGTCCTCGAGGGCGTAGGCAAGGCGCGCGTCCGGATTGGCGGGGTCCAGGGCGACGAAGGCAGCCCCCGCGCGAAGCACCGCGAGTACGCTCACGAGGAGCTCGGGCGAACGGCGTTGGAACAGAGCCACGACGGTCTCCGGTCCCGCTCCTCGGTCCACCAGAGCCCGGGCCAGGTCCTCGCTGCGGGCAAGCAGGTCGGCATACGTGAGGCGATGGCCGGCGTGTTCGAGCGCCGGCGATTCAGGTGCCTTGACAGCCCGGTCGACGACCATGACGTGAACGGGGCGGTCCGGCAGCGGGCCTGCCGTGTTGTTCCATTCCTTGAGCACGAGATCGAGTTCTCGGGGACTGGCGAGACCGATGTCAGCAAGTGGCCCGTCGACGCCGGCCGTCATGGCTTCGAGCAGGTTCTCCACCCGGTCCAGCAGGGACGCGGCGGCGCCGGCGGAAAACATCCCGTCGTCGTACAGGGCTTGCAGACGGACGCCCTCAGGCCGACGCAGCACCATGAAGGTGATCGGGTATCCGGTGTCTTCGATCACCTGACGTACCGTCAGGGCATTGCCGTCTCCGAGGTCGAACCTCAGCGTGTCCCCGGGGTAGTTCTCAAACACCAGAATGCTTTCGAAGAGCGCGGTGCCGGCAGGGACAGCAGTCCATCGCTGAAGTGTGCTGAGCCCGACATGCTGATGCGGCTCCATGTCGAGATGGCTGCGCTGGATCCCCCGGAGCCAGTCACGCAGGGTCGCCCCTTCGTCGACGGCGATGCGCTGAGGCAGGGTGTTGATCATCGGCCCCACGATGCCTTCGACTCCGTGCAGGTCCGCGGGCCGACCGGACACGGTGACCCCGAACACTACGTCGCGCTCGCCCGACAGCCTGCTCAACGTGAGCGCCCACGCTGCCTCGTACCAGGTGGCCTGCGTGACCCTGGCCGTACGAGCGGCTGCGGCTGTCCGCGTGCTGAGGCCGGCCCGCAGATCCCTGGTCACGACCGCTCCCGAAGTCCCGCACACGTCGGTGGGGGACAGGCTCGACCTGATCCGCAGCGGCGGCGGCGCCGAGAAACCCGCTAGCCGGCGTTGCCAGAAGTCCTTCGCCGAGGCGGCGCCGGGCAGGGTCCGCATCCACTCCACGAAGCTGCTGAAAGGCCTGGCCTCGGGCAGGTCGGGCACTCCGCCGGTCACCCGGGCGCGATACGCTGCCGCGACGTCTCGCAGCACGATGGGCATCGACCAGCCGTCGATGATCAGATGGTGAAGACTCCATACGAGAGTGGTGGTGCCATCGCCTCGCAGCCACGTCAGCCGCATCAATGGAGCCTTGCCCAGGTCGAACCCCTCTGACCGGTCCGCCGCGAGAAAGCGCTCCTCGTCCTGTCCCGTCAAGGCATCGCCGAGATGGCGAATCCGTACGGGTACGGCGGCTTCGGCAGCGACCGTCTGCAGGGGCTCGGCGAGGCCCTCCCAGGCGAAGCGTGTGCGCAGCACAGGGTGGTGCCGCAGTACGTCGTCCCAGGCCGCCTTCATGGCCTCTACGTCAACGAAACCATGGACGTCGAAGACGAATTGCTCGACATATGGTCCCGGCCGGTCGGCTCGCACGCTGTGGTACAGCATCCCGCTCTGCAGCGGTGTCAGCTCGTATGAGTCCGGGCCGAACGGTGCACGGAGGCCCGCTGAGGATTCGGTGGTCACTGGTCGACCGTCCTCTCCGCCATCGCCCTCTGCCCGTCCCCGGTGCGCGTCCACAGACGGCCACCGTTCCAGACGTAGCGGGTCCTCCCCCAACGCAGCGCCGAAGCGACATCCGGGAAGAAGCCCCGCCCCGAGTTGTTGGCGCTGGTGTTGCACAGCACGGGGATTCCGCTGAGCCGCGCGTACTCCTCCAGCACCTCTGCGACCACCGGATTCTGGTGGTGGTTCACCGTCTGCAGCCGGGCGGAGCCGTCGAGGTGCATGACGGCCGGGACTCGCGACTGCCAAGTGTCGCGGACCTGGTGTTCGAACAGCATGTAGGGATCCGGCACGCCAGGGTCGAAGACCTCGGGTGCCCGGTGTTCAAGGCAGATGGGCGAGACCGGGCGGTAGTACTCCCTGCCTTTGAGCTTGTTGAGGAGGTCTTTCATTTCCGGCCGGTTCGGCGCTGCCAGAATGCTGCGGTTGCCGAGTGCCCGAGGCCCCAGCTCCGCACGGCCGTGAAGAATGAGAACCGGTTCGCCGGTTTCGTGGAGCAGCCGTGCGAGCCCGAAGACGTCCAGCGGGCCGTTCGTCCAGCCGTCGACGTCCTCCCCGACGATCATCTCCGGTCCGCTGTAGACGGACCAGTCCAGCGTCGGAGTGCCGGTGAGCCGGGACATCTCCGCGCAGGCCACGCCGAGAGCCGAGCCCGAGTCGTTGGGAAACGGCGGTACCCAGACCTTCTCGAAGAGCCCGCCGGCCCGGATCCGGGAGTTCCACTTGATGTTCAGCGCGCAACCGCCGCTCAGAACAAGGTTCATGGGGAGGTCCGGGCACCTCTGTCGAAGGAGGGCCAGCCCCTGCACCAGACGGCCACCCACCCAGTGCTGGAAACTCGCCATCGCGTCGGCGGGCTCGACCTCGCGTTCCGCGGTGCGCCGGAGGAACTCCTCCGAGAACATCCCGGCGAACTCGAGCGACAGGGTGAGGTGCTGGTCGTAAATGTCGTCCATCACGTCGCACAGGTCGCTTCGCACCTCGCCGAGCGCGGTGTAGGCCATCACCTTCCCCGGCACCGTGAGCTGGCGGTAGGCGGATCGACCATCATCGCCCAGGTCCTCCGGACGAAATGGGGGAAAGTGCATGGCGAACGTCGGATAGACATTGCCGATGAGCCCGAATATAGGCCCCAAGTTTTCGACGACGGGCTGTTGCCCAGCACGTATGCGGTAACACCGTGGGAGCACCCCGCCGTCCCAGACCAGGACAAGAGCGGGCTGTCCTGATGCCGCGAAGGGACTTGCGCAGTAGGCAGAGAAGACGTGCCCGGTCGCGTGGTTGTAGCTCCTGTAGCTGGTCTTCTTCCACGGGAGTCCCTGGAAAACGCGGGGAAGGGTGGTGTCGTCCTCGAGTCGCTCCTCGCGGTACGGGGCCACCGCGAGGAGTATCTCCTTGCTCCGGTAGCGTGTGGTCACCTGAGGCCGTTCTTCGCCGTGTCCCCAACCGTCCACGACGAAGGCGTCGACGTCATCAGTACCGACGCCGACGTCCTTGAGGACCGACTCGACCACCGTCAGATCGCCGAGTTCCGAATAACGGTACCCGTTGTCGAGCTTTTCGGTCTCCACGCTCGTGATCAGACGATTCCCGTCGATGAGTGCCACGGCTCCGTCATGCGTAAGTTTCAGACCACAGATCAGCATGGCACCTTCTCTCAGTATCCTGTGCCCGGCAAACGGTCCCGTGCCAATGACTTAAGCGCGCCGTACTCTCGGCCGGCCAGAAATTCAGGGCGAGGATGCGGAACTTCCCGAAGTTGGTTCTCCGTGCTGTTGTAGGAGATGATCAACAGGCTGCGGTCGTAGGGGGTCATGTTGCCAACGGATCCGTGCACCACACGTGGATCGAAGAACAGGATGCATCCGGCGGTTCCCTTGATCGACGTAATCCCGTGCGTGTCGACGAGTTTGCGCAGCGTTTCGGAGCCGATCCTGTATTTGAGCCGGGCGCTCACTGTGCGCTCCCACCCCTGTACCTCGCCGTCCGGTTCGACGGGATTCCCTTCCGCCGATATTCCCGTCTCCCGGTGGGAGCCCGGAATGAGCATGAGTGGTCCGTTGAACTCGTTGGCCGCGTCCAGGTGTATGACGACATTCACCGCCCTCGGCTCGGACATACCGTCCTCGTGTTCCCAGAAATAGAAATCCTGGTGCCATTCCCAAAGCTCCCCGCCGAATGCCTTCTTGGCGTTGATCTTGAACTGATGGACATACGCCTCACCGCTCAGCAACTGCCGTACCGGATCCAAGAGGCGTGGCATCCTCACCAGATCGGCGAAGAACCGGGAGTGCAGATGAGACCCGTGCACCGCTCGGACCTGCCTCCCGTTCGTCTCCATTACGCGACGTGGCCCTTCCACGGCGAACTCGGCAGACGCCTGTGCTGCCATCAACTGCAGCTCGTCGGCATCGAAGACGTCCCGAATCAAGAAAAAACCGTTGTGACTGTACTCATTCAGCTGGTCGTCGGTCAGGATCACAGGTCGCTCCTCGATTCATCAGCTCGATGGGATCCGCCGTTGTGCGTTGGCCTGTCAGCACGGTGCAGCCGACGCCCCCGTGACAGTTGGCGAATGCCAGTCAACAGTCGCTCGACGGGCGCAAAGCATCCCTCTTCGGGAACTGAGAAAACACGTCGCGGGAGCTGCTGGAAATGACGGCGAGTTCCAGTCGTCAGCAGTACGGTATGGCGTTCGCACATGGAGTGCAACGCTGTCCTCGACGGCATGAAAATTCGAGGGGAAAGCTCGAATGACGCATTCGGCAGCGGTGACACACGGCGGCGGCATCAGAGCCGGAAAATGGCGATGCTCGCACCGGCGCTGTTCCCGGCCTCGGCAGGCAGCCGCAGGCCCGCGGGCGATTCGGCACACGCGCTCCTGCGGCCGCCTGCGGTCGCCGACCATCACGGGTACACAGTGACCGCGATCTCGCGCATGTCACCGCTGAGGTGTCCGCGCACTCGCAGTATTTCCGGATGCCTTCTTCAACTCGCCGGCCAGACGATCGATCACCGCCGGGACGTCACGGCGCGACTCCGTGCCGGACATCACCAGCCTCCTGCCGAGCCAGGAGTCGTACCGCGTCCTCCAGAGCCGACATATAAGCGTCTGCCAGTCGCTGGACGGTCTCCCGCTGGTGCCGACTCCGGCTGTAGGTCCACGCCACGAGCAGGCGGTCCTCGACAGCGCTCACCGCGACTTCGACGACGTAGCGCCTCGGCCCGGACGGATCCTGGAGAAGACCGGGCATTTGAAGGGGGATACCGAGAACAGCGTCCTCCGCGGTCAGCGGCTCGAACCGGCCGAGATAGTTGAAACTCAGCTGTGACTGAGGCAGGTCCCCCATGCCGTTGTCTCCCCCTGGACTCAGGTAGCGCAGAAGTCCGTAGCCCAATCCGGCCATGGGGAGTTCGGTCATCACCTTCCGTACCGCATTCAGAGCCGCTGTCAGGTCGCCGGCTTCCGGGGTGTCCGGAGCGCGCAACACCACGGGAAAGATCGTGGTGAACCAGCCGACAGTGCGTGACACGTCGACGGCGGAGTCAATGGATTCGCGGCCGTGTCCCTCCAGATCGATCTGCAGGGCAGTGGTTCCGTGGCACCGCCACCAGGTCAGCAACAGACAGGCGAGGAGGACGTGTTGTACCGGAACCCTGCTGCTCCTGGGGACTTCGAACAGCAGAGCCCGGCCAATTCGGCTGTCAGCCCGCGTGAACACCGTCCCGGTCGATCCTACGGTGTTCGGACCGTCCTCGTGGTCTACCGGAAGCCGCGCGGCGCCGGCACAGGGGACATCTCTCCAGTACGCGAGTTGGCTCCGCACCTCTGGCTGTCCGGCGAATCGCCGCAGCAGTTGCGACCAGCTCCTGAAGGAGGTCGTGAGCGCCGGCAGGTCCACAGACTGCCCGCGGGCCAAGCGGCGGTAGGCCCGGTCGAGGTCCTCAACGAGCACCCGGAGGGAGATCCCATCCACGACAAGGTGGTGGAACGCCAGCAGCACCATGTCCTGACGGGTGGGGCCGAACTGGAAGAGCACCGCTGAGAGCAGAGGTCCCCGGCCCAAGTCGATGTCGGCCTCGACGGCCCTGACCGCCGCCGCCATCGCGTCCTCGTACGCGGGGCCGTCCGCGCGGGAGAGGTCGACAACGCGCAGTGGGACCGGCACCGACGTGTCGACCGGCACGCTCTGACCCCAGGTTTCCTCTTCAGGAGCGAATCGCGCCCGCAGAATATCGTGGTGACCGACGAGCGACGCGAGGGCGCTGCGCAGGACGTCGGCGTCCAGGGCAGCTGAAGCCACCAGCCGGATGGTCTGATCCCAGCGCTCGGCGTGGGGCAGCTCCTGCTCGAAGAACCAGCGCTGGATGGGGGTGAGCGGCACACGCCCGGTGGCTACGTCCTCAACGGCGCGCTCCATGGGCCTGGCCAACTCGGCCAGGCGGCTCACTGTTTCGGCCTCGAGTACTTGGCGGGAGCTGATGCTCAGCCCTGCTTCGGCGGCACGCACAGCGATTTGCAAACTGGTGATGGAGTCGCCCCCGAGGGAGAAGAAATCGTCCTCGACGCCAATCTCTTCGATGCGCAGGACATCACGCCAGATCTTCAAAAGGAGTCGTTCCGTGGCTGTTACCGGCGGTGCCTGAGATACGGCCCTTACATCCCGTCCCTGCGTCGTGAGCCATTGCTCCAGCAAAGCTCTTTTCGCAGGTGACAGATTCGCCATGCGCGCGCTGTGTTCCTCTTGAGTCATCCGGTCTCTCCTCGGCGGTCGGAATTCTCAGCGGGGGAGGGACGCGTGCGTCTTCTGTCCCGCTGTTCGACCCTGTGATGGCTGCTCAGAAAGAGCAACCTCCGGATCGCATCCTCCCTGTAGTCCCAGGCGGGCTCATAATACCTTTCGCTGCCGCCTGGCAGCTCGCATCAAGGCACCGTCTATGCCATTCGCGACCGGGTGGATTCAGCCAGACGCTGTGCAATTCAAGAAATTCCTCGGTTGCACACCGGCAGTCGTCGATGCTGTGATCGCGCCCGCTCCCGGATGGAACATCCTCATGGCGGGACGGCGGTGTACCAGGCGGTCGTGTGCGTCCTGGTACGCCACCGTCGGCGACAACCGTCCTCACGGCACGGCCGCGGGCGGCCGTGCCGCCGCCCGCGGCCGTCGGCGCTGGGCGCCACTGCGTCAGGCCCGGTTCGCGCGCGTCGCGGCCAGTTTGGCCAGACCGTCCCATTGGCGTGCGTACTGGGCGATGAGCTGGGCCACGACCGGGATGGAGTGGGCAGGAAGGGAAGCTACGAATTCCTCGCCGTCATCGCTCAACGGATGGGCGCTGAGCCAGCGCAGAAGAGTGCGACCCGCCTCGGCGTACCTCAGTGACGGATCGCGGCTCAACGTCTTGAGAACGGCTTTGCAGTCGGGCCCCAGCTCCTCGCAGCGGCCTGCGGACGGCTCGTCGATCTTCGGTCGCGTGGCTTGCGGGGAATCGGGTCGAGGCCGGACCCGGGAGGCTGGAACCGGCGAGTCACCACGGTGCATTCGGTCGCGCACGTTTCGCACTGTGGTTGGCGACACCCCGGCGGTCTTGGCGACCGATCGTAGGGATGCCTCGGGACTGTTGGTCAGCAGCTCGCTCGCGACCTGTCGGCCCAAGGCCGCATCGACGGGTCTGACTCTGCCGTCCTGACCTCTCCGCCGATCGAGAGGTGTGACCTGCTTACTGGCACGCCGCTGGGCGGCGACGGTCTTGTCCGAGAGCCCTGCTGTCGCAGCCACTGCCCTGTCGGACCAATCCGGGTGCATTTCGATGACTCTGCCGGCCGCAGCTTTCCGGTCCGCCAGAGTCAGGGGACGGCCATGTGTGATGTTCGCGGCAACGCCTCGGAGATATGCGGCGTCATCGTCGTCATCAAAGAATTTCACAAGGATATGGGTCTCGTTCCTGAGTCGGGCGGCCAGTAACCGGTGCATACCATCGATGATGCGCATGGTTCCGCGCTGGACATAGATCGCCGGAAAAGCCGTACCGGACTCTGCCATCAGTCTGGCGTGCGACTCGTCGACACCTCTGATCCTCGGCGAGTCGCCATTACGCAGTGAATCGATGGGTACCAGGACCTGTTCGCTTTCACTGACAACCGGGTCGGAAATGTTGGCCTCCACCAATGATTCCACGGAATCATAGGCCACCTCGAACACCTCCACCGTTAGGTGATCGCGGCACACGATAGCGCCACCGGCTGGAATCCATTCACTCCAGCCCTGCCCGCTCAGACTACGCCAGAATCATCCCGCCGACTCGGGTAGCGCTCTCTCTTGGGGCAGGTCCAGCGAAACCGAGTGCGAATGAGTCGCTCACGGCGATATGTTTTCGCAGTTCTCGGACTATCACGGCCAGTGCCGAGCCGACCGATCGCCGTCGTCGCGGTGAGCGACCGAAGGGCCGCTCCGCGCGGTCATCCCCGCCACTGTTGTCACTCGGGGTGACTATGTGCTCACGGTGAGCAAGATTCTTCCCGGTGTGGCGCGCCGTGTACCACATGAGACTGGGTATTGCACTGAATCTCTCGCTGCCTGCGGATGATTCGCTCGGTTTTGAAGGTGGGGTACCCCTTCGTATCGTCTTCGTGCACGCTAGAGAGTGGTTTCTCTCCCGCCTTCCCAAAAGAGGGGTCTGTGTGGTGATGCGTCAACCGATGAACAAGGGGAGTCTGGACGAGGCGCGCCGGGAGCGGCTCAACTTCTTAATTCATCAGGATCTGCCCGTTGTGAAAGTGAAGATTAGTAACCTCGCCCTCGACGGGTCCCCTCGTGTACAGCGTATCGATGTCACTCATGTGCGCGCTCTGCGTGAGACCGACGCATCACTGCCACCGATTCTCGTTCATGAGCATACGATGCAGGTGATCGACGGGATGCATCGAGTCGAGGCAGCCATTGCCAAGGGAGAGCAGTTTATCGCGGCGAGGATTTTCGAAGGCAGTGCAGAAGAATCCTATGTGCTCTCAGTTCAAATGAATATTGAACACGGTCTGCCGCTGTCTCTGGCTGAGAGAAGGGATGCCGCTCTCCGTATCGTGAACGCATATCCGGGCTGGTCCGATGGGACTGTCGCGGAGGTGACCGGTCTGTCCGCCAAGACAGTGGCAAAGCTGCGCCGCAGCGGAACTGTGATCGATCCGCAGCTGACCAGGAGGGTGGGCAAGGACGGTCGGGTTCGTCCGCTGGACAGCAGCGAGGGAAGGGTGCTGGCGAGTCAGGTGATCGCCGCCCGCCCGGACGCATCGCTGCGTGAGATCGCGCGGGCTGCGGGGATCTCCCCCAACACGGCGCGAGACGTGCGGAATCGGCTGAGGAGGGGTGAGGGGCCGGCATCCGTCCCCGTGCAGGGGGACGGAAATCCCCAGGGCCAGCCTGAGCTCTCCGCGGAAGCACCTCGGGCACGGGAAGGAGAGGCCGCCTCGCCGCCCTCTGCCAACGAGGGGAACCGGTCGTGGGAGAAACTGAAACGCGATCCCTCGCTCCGGTCGACGGAGGCCGGGCGGCTGCTGCTTCGCAGTTTGAGCTTCCAGGCGATCGACTCCGAGACCTGGGCGAAAGTGGTCCAGGCGATACCTCGGCACTGTGCGGAGGGTGTGGCCGACCTGGCTCACCAGTGTGCTGTGCACTGGGAGGAACTGGCCCGACGGCTGGAGACCAATCAGCTCTGAACGGCCGGCACCCACCGGATGGTCCTGCCATCGGACGGACTGGCGCCCGCGGCAGTGCCGGAAGCCACTGCGACGCGGACGGCGTGGTGAACGCCGTGGATGTGCGATGCGGGAGACACCCGGTGGGGACTGGCGTGCAAGTGCGGATTTTCCGCGATTGGACAGCAAGCCTCGGCGGCTCCACCGGGGTGTCGCGCGCAGCTTCACCCGCAGCCGGGAGCTGCCGGCCTTCTTCGGCTTCCGCCGTCAGGTCGCCCCGGGTGAGGCGGTCTCGACGGCCGTCGACCGGTCAGGACGTGCCTCCCCAGTCTTTACCCAGGCTTTGACCCCACTCGATGCCCTTGCGTCGCGTTGCGGCTGACGCGCTCTGACGTTGGCCATTCATGTTCTATGAGCGACTTCGTGATCTCACGACGGAGTGAAAGCGTTGGTGCGAGACGCCACACCCCGATTCCTCGGCCCGAATAAGGGAATGAGTGCCTTGATCGGATGCTTCGTGGCTGGCATCATCCGATGACCGTGGCCGGTCTGTACGACGCACTCTGCTTGATACGCCGGTCGTCCAGGCAGGTGAGGCATGCATCTCAAGCCGGGTTGTCAGCAGGTTCCATCGGTGAGCCGGCGACTTTAAGGACCGCGCTGTGGGGATTATCGATGAAATGCAGCGGCTGCGGCGGCGCAGACCGTTTGGTGCATGCGGATACGTGCCAGATTCTTCCACGACGACGGCGATTTCCTCCGTGCGGTCGTCGCGAACATCGCCCTGCAATTCGGAGGCCGACCCCGTGTCAGGTGAGTGGTGTGACCCCGGACGACTGCGTGAGGGGGATGAGGAATGCTTGCGACGGAATGCGTCTCGTCGTCCGGGCAGGAGCAGATCTGGCTGACAGACCAGCTGGTCCCCGGTTCGGCGGTGAACCACATGGTCCTCGCCTGGAGACTGCAGGGCCGCCTGGACCAGGCGGCCCTGCAGGGAGCCCTCGACCTGCTGGTCGAACGGCATGAGGCCTTCCGAACGACGCTCCACTGGACCGAACGCGGTCTTGTACAGCGGGTGGATGCGGCGCGACGGGTCGAGCTGGGCCGGCTCAGCCTGGAGCCCGGTGCGGCGGCATGTGAGGAAGAGGGAGAACGGCCGCAGGGGTTTCTGGAGGGATGCGAAGGCGACGCCATCGCCAGATGCGTCAGTGGGTTTGTGAGGCTTCCGTTCGATCTTTCCGCCGGCGCCATGCTGCGTGCCGCGCTGGTGTACGTCCGGCCGGACTGCCACGTTCTGGTGATCACCGTGCATCACTCCGCCTGCGACGGCTGGTCGTTCGGGATCCTCCGGGAGGAACTGCGGGCCGCGTACACGGCGCGTGTGACCGGCGCCCGGCCTCACCTGCCTCCCATCGCCATGACCTTCAGAGAGTTCGCCGTCCAGGAGCGAGCTCGGCACACGTCCGCGGACGAGGACCGTGGGTGGCTCCCGCCTGCGTCCGGTGCCGGCCTGTCCCGGGCACCCGACGACGGCCGGCTCGCACGAGGCGGGGAACTGGTGAGTCCGGCGGGGATTCACCGGTTCACCCTTCCGGCCTCTGCATACCGCACGCTCATCGACAGGGCGGCCGCCGTGGGAGCCACGCCCAACATGGCGCTGCTCGCGGCCTTCGCTCTCGTGCTCAGCCGATGGCAGGGCCGTGACGAGGCTGTCCTCACCACTCCGATCAGCACCAGGAACGTTCCGGAACTGGAGCGTACGATCGGGTTCTTCGTCGACACGGTGCCTTTGGTGGTTCCGGTGCGCGCGTACCGGTCCTTCGAGCACCTCCTCAAACAAGTCCGCACATCGGTGCTGACGGCCATCGAGAGTGTCCAGGCCGGACGGACCGGGACGCACTCCCGGCAGTCCGGTGGGAGCGGCGGAGCCGATTCCATACACCCTGTGTCCTTCGCGGTCGAGCACGCGGACTCCGAACGGTTCAGCATGGGCGGTCTCGACGTCACCCCCTGCTTCATCCACCCCGGGGAAACCAGGTTCGGTCTGGCTGTACGGGTCGAACTCGACGGCGACCGGGCCGAAGTGACACTGGAGTACGCCGCTGGGACGGTCAGCGAAGAGGTTGCCATCAGGGTCGCCGGGCACTTCCGGGAGACTGTGGCCGCCGTGGGCACGGGAGGCGGGCTGGACGCCTTTCCAGCGGTACCGGACCAGGATGGTGTCGGGTTGGAGCACTGGGCGCGGGGGCCGCGCCGAGAACCTCTGGCCGGTGTGCTGGAAGGCATCGCCCGACAGGTGCGGGAACGGCCTGACGCGCCGGCCATCCGTGACAGCCACACAGTGGTCAGCTACCGCGCGCTGTGGAGCACTGCGGACGGGATCCGCCGACGGCTCCTGGAACTCGGCACCGGACCAGAGGACTTGGTAGCCGTCAGTCTCCCCAGGTCCGCCGGGCTACTGGCCGCCGTCCTCGGGGTACTGTCCACCGGCGCCGCTTTCGTCCCGCTGGACGTACGGGATCCAGCGGACCGCCGGGACCTGTTGCTGGCGCGGTGCCGAGCCCGGGTACTGATCGCCGAGGACGGCCGGGACGGGGGATGGTCCGTCGGCGAGTGGACGGGGCCGGTGATGCGCATCGGCCGGTGCGTATCCGAGGCCGGGGCGGCCTTCCCCGCCGGACGACCGGTGCCGCCCGTACATCCCGGCCCTGAAGCGCTCGCGTACGTCATCCACACCTCCGGTTCCACGGGCACTCCGAAAGGCGTGATGATCACTCACCGGGGGCTGGCCAACTACCTGTGGTGGGCGATGGAGGAATACGGCGTCGGGCCGGGCGCGACCGTGCCCCTGCACACCTCGGTCGCTTTCGACATGGCCGTGACCAGCCTGCTCGGGCCGTTGCTGGTGGGGGCCTGCGTGGACGTCCTCCCGGAGGAACGGGGACCGCTCGCTGTCGCCGAGCACTGGGACAGCGGATACCGGATGGTGAAAGGTACGCCGACGCACTTGCTGGCGGTGATGGAGAAGACCGATGTCAGCCCGGTCCGGCCGGCCCCGTCCGTCCTGGTGCTCGGCGGTGAGCAGTTGCCGGGCGCGTACGTGCGGGAGTGGGCCCGCCGGGCCCCCGGGACCCGGATGGTCAACGAGTACGGCCCGACCGAGACCGTGGTGGGCTCGGTGGCGCATACGGTCGCCGGTGACCGACCTGGGGCCACGGTGCCGATCGGCACGCCCATCGCCAACACCCAGGTCCACGTGGTCGACGACGAACTCAGACCCCTGCCGGTCGGAGTCCGCGGGGAACTCGTCATCGGCGGGGCAGGCGTCGCGCGAGGCTACCTCGATGCCCCCGGACTGACCGCCGAGAAATTCGTACCGGACCCCTTCGACCCTCGTGGCGGCGGTCGCCTGTACCGGACCGGAGACATCGCCTCGTGGACCGCGGACGGGATGCTGGAACTGCACGGCCGTGCTGACGACCAACTCAAGATCCTCGGATATCGCGTCGAGCCCGGAGAGATCGAGGCTGTCATGGCGAACGCGCCGGGGGTGCGTAAGGCGGCGGTGGTGGCGGACCGACGGAACGAGCCGGACATCCGTCTGGTGGGCTTCGTCTGCCCGGAACAGCCGGGGCCCGCGGACACGCTCCTGGCCAGTCTCGGCGCTCACCTGCGGGACCGGCTTCCCGCGCACATGGTTCCCGAGATCCTGATCGTGCGAGACGACCTGCCGACCGATGCCAATGGAAAAACCGACCGGAAAGCGCTGCCGCTGCCCGACGGCACAGGGCCCGAGGAGGACCCGTCCCTGGCCGGTGGGACGACCGGCTCGCACTGGCAGGCCGTCGTGCGAGCCGCGTGGTCGGACGTTCTCGGCCGTGACGGCATACCGGCCGATGTCAACTTCTTCGAAGCGGGAGGTACGTCGCTGATGCTGCTCAGGCTGAGGTCGGTGCTGCGAGCGCGCGGCGTGACGGGACTGACGGTGAGAGACCTCGTCCGGCACGCCACCATCGGAGATCTGGCGTGGAAGATCGTGGCGGACACCGTTCCTCCTCCGGGCGCCGCGCGGGGAGGGCCGACGACCGGGCCCCCGCTGCCCGGTCCGGGCAGCCATCCTTGAGAGGGCATTGACCATGTCAGCTGTCAAGCACCGTGACTTCCAGCTTCTGTCGTTCGGTCAGCTGCTCTCGGACGTCGGAAACTGGCTGCTCGTGGTAGCCGTCCCGTACCACGTCTTCGAGGTAACCGGATCGACACTGGAAACCAGCGTGGCGCTGCTTTCCGGAACCCTCCCGGCACTGTTGATCGGGCCGCTCGCAGGCGTCTTCGTCGACCGCTGGGAGCGGCGTCTGACCATGCTCGTCACCGATCTGGTACGTGCCGCGTGTGTCGGGTCGATGGTGTTCGCGCAGGGCGGGGACAAACTTTGGCTGCTCTACCTTCTTCTGTTCTCTGAAAATGTCTTCGGCCAATTCTTCGATCCTGCTAGGACGGCCCTCATACCCGTGATTGTGGGCCGGGGCCGGGATCTCGCGTCAGCCAACTCCATCCATTCACTGATCGATGGCACGGTGCGGCTGCTCGGCGCGCCATTGGGCGGCATTCTTCTAGTGGCCACGGGTTTCACGGGAGTTCTGCTGATTGACGCCGCGACCTATGTGGTGTCTGCTTGTTGTATCGTGCTCGTGAGGGTCAGATCCCGTCCCAGTCGCTCCGAATCACGCGCGGCAGTTCGCACGATCATGCGTGAACTGGGCGAGGGAATCGGGTATCTGGCCGGGCGTTCCGTGCTGCGGGGAATACTGGTTGCCACGTTGGCTTTCGCGTTGGCCAACGGCGCTCTGACGGTGCTCCTTGTTCCCTTTGTCAGAGAAATGCTGAACGGTGACTCGAAAATGTTGGGGGTGTTGCTCTCCGCACTTGGTCTTGGTTATCTGGTCGGTGTGCCGTTGACCCGCTGGGCCGTGGAGCGGTTCTCCGTCCGCAATCTGACGGCGGCAAGTATCCTGCCGATCGGCGTCCTGTTCTACGTCATGTTCAACCTGCGATCCCCGGTCGCCGTGGCGACCTTGATGGCGGCCGCCGGCATACCTGGCGCCATGTGGCTCATGACCAGCCGTACGGCCCTGCAGCGGTTCACGGCCGACCGGCTCATGGGCCGTGCATCCTCGGGATATTCGGCGGTCGAGATGACCGGGACGCTCAGCGGAACACTGCTGGGCAGCATTCTCGCCGAGCGTATCGGCCTGTCCACGACCCTCGACGCCATGTCCGTCCTGCTCATCGTCACGGGGTGTGCCGCCGGGCTGCTCGTACCGGCCTCGCGAGGCGGCGTGCAGCCGGGGGAGGAGCCGGCCGAGAGCACATCAGCACTGAGCGAGGAGAAGTCCGCGTGAGTGAGGGCCTGCCCGACGATCGAGTCCACCTCGTCGTCGTCAACGAAGAAGAGCAGTACTCCATCTGGTGGGCGGACCGAGACCTGCCTCTCGGATGGCGTGCGGAGGGCACACGGGGGACACGCGAGGAGTGTCTCGCGAGAATCTCCGAAGTCTGGACGGACATGCGGCCGCTGAGCTTGCGCAGGCGAATGTCCGACAGCGGCTCGACGTGAACTCAAGTCTCCATAGGGGCGGAATCACCGCAGACGACGTTCAGTGAGCCACGGGCCCGTGCGAGAGATGTGAGGCTTCCATGCAGGACAATTGTGCGGCAAAGGAGGAGGGCGGTTGTGAAGAACCCTCCGATCCCGCGGTGGACCGTGTGGGCCGAGCCGTCACGGATGCCTTCCGGGCAGTTCTGAAGATCCGCGATGTTGATCCGGGCACTCGATTCGCCGATCTCGGCGGAACCTCACTGCTGGCCGTCCGCGTGCTGTCCCGGTGCTGGCGCGACCTCGGCGTCGAACTGGCCCTCGACACGCTGACCCCTGACACGACACCGAAAGCGTTCGCCGACCTGGTGCGACTCCGCCTGCGTGACGAAGGCAATCCGCCGGTGGACGCCTTGCCCGTCCAACCGGGCCGAAGCGGTGGCTCGCAGCAGTTCACCCAGGGCCAGAAGGCGCTGTACTCCCTGTACGCCCTCGACCCCAGCCGGCCGACATACAACGTTCCCGTTCTGCTCACCTTCCGCGGAACGATGGACGATGAGCGGCTGCGAAGGGCGCTCGACCTGCTCGTATCCCGTCACGAGGCGCTCCGAGCCGTCGTGGAGACGGGTCCGGACGGCCCCTTGGCCCGGATCCACCATGGCGACCGAACCGTGCTGGAGCAACAGGATCTGACCGGTGTCACGGATGACGGGGAGCGCGCCGCCCTTGCCGAGCGGCTGGTGGAGCGGGCCGCCAGAGAACCGCTGGACCTGGCTGTCTCCCAGCTGCGCGCCCGGCTCATCACGCTGTCCGCCGAGCACCACCTGCTGGTCCTGGTGACGCACCACATCGTCTGTGATGGCTGGTCCTTGCGTATCCTGCTGCGGGATCTGACCCACCTGTACCGTGACGGTGAGGCGGCCAGGCTCCCGGAACTGCCGAAGTACGGGTTCGATGCCGTCTCGTGGGAGCGCGAGCGGCTGGAAGCCTCCCGCAGGGAAGAATTGCGGCGGTGGTGGCAGCAGGAACTCCGGGACGCCCCCGAGCTCATCGACCTGCCCCATGAGGGAACCGCGGCGGACACGGGAGAGGGGACGGGATCCCGTCTCCCCTTCGCCCTGTCGCCGGAGGAGACCGACCGGGTGAACCGGTTCGCCTCGGAGCACGGTACGACCGTGTTCGCGGCCCTGGCCGCTGCCCTGGCGATTCTGCTGCGCAGGTACTCCGGCCAGCGCGACGTGGTGCTGGGCTTTCCGGCGGCGCGCCGACAGCACCCCGACAGCCACGAGGTCGTCGGGTATCTGCTCAACATGATCCCGTTGCGGCTCACACCGGGCGACGACCTGTCCGCGGGAGAATTGGTCCGCAGGGCGCACCGGGCGGTGACCGCCGCCTACGAGCGAGCAGACCTGCCGTTCGACGCGATCACGGATGCCGTAGCCCCCGTGCGCAGTCCCGGCCGTCATCCATTGTTCCAGGTCGCACTGGTGCTCATGACTGAGCCGTACGACCTGGCCGAGATACCGGGACTGCGAATCGAGCGCCGTGACCTCGACACGGGCACCTCCAAGTTCGATATGAGCTTGTACCTGGAGGATGAGGACGGCGGCCTCACGGGGTATGCGGAATTCTCCGCGAATATGTTCTCCGTGCCGGTGATCGCGCGGATGCTGCGACATTTCCGCGCACTGCTGCTGGCGCTGGCGGACCGCGCGAGCACCGGTGTCGGTGCGTTGCCGATGCTCGAACCCGCCGAACGTGCCGAACTGGCGACCGCATTGGCGGTGTCGGCGCCCGGCGAGGACTGGCATCCGGTCCACGTCATGTTCGAGCGTCAGGCGGACCAGCAACCGGAGCGGTGCGCTGTGTGGTTCCAGGGCGAAGAGATCGGCTATCGGGACCTGAACGCGCGTGCCGGCCGGCTGGCCCACCAGTTGCGGGAGCGGGGTATCCGCTCCGAGACGGTCGTCGGAATCCATGTCGGGCGTTCACCTGCGCAGCTCGTCGCAGTGCTGGCCGTACTGAAGGCCGGTGCGGCGTACCTGGCCCTGGACCCGGCTGACCCGGCGGCTCTCCTCAGCTCCATGGTGGAGGACGCCGGAATCGGCCATGTGATCAGCACGGTCGCGGACCGCGGGGCCTTGGCGTCCCTGCCCGACCGCGTCCAGGTCATCGATGTGGGTGAGACCAGCGAGGCCCCCGGCAGCGCGGACAACCTGGGCCTGAAGGTGGAGCCCGGTCAACTGGCGTGCGTGTCTTACATCCGTGGATCGAGCGGACCGGCCAGGGGCGTCGAACTGACCCACCGCAGCGTGTCCAACCTCATCCGCCGCTCCCAGGACGAGTTCCGCATCTCCGATTCCACTCGTGTACTGCAGTTTGCCTCCTTCAGCTCCAACGCGTCGGTGTGGGAGATCTTCATGGCCCTGTGCACGGGAGCGACACTCTGTCTCGGCCCGGCCGACCCGGCACGGGTGGGCACCTCCGTGCAGGAGACCATCCGCACCTCCCGCGCGACGCTCGTCCACCTGCCGCCCGACCTCCTGTCCATCGACCCGGAGTCGGTTCCCAGCGTCAAAATCCTGATCACCCGTGGCGAGAGGATCCCGGTCGAACTGCGCGACCGGTGGGTGCCGCGATGTCGTTTCTTCGTCGCTCACGAACCCACCGAAGGGACCATCGTGCAGACGTGGACGGAGTGCCGCACCACCTTGCCGAGCGTGCTGCCCATCGGACGGCCCCTCGCCGACGCCTCCTTCTACGTGCTGGACTCCGCGTTGGAACCGGTGCCCCTCGGCGCGGTCGGCGAGGTCCACGTCGGCGGGCTCGCTGTGGCACGCGGCTATCGGAACCGCCCGGCGCTCACCGCGGAACGGTTCCTGCCCGACCCGTACTCCCCGGTCCCGGGCAGCCGCATGTACCGTACCGGGGATCTCGTCCGCCGGATGCCGGGAGGCGGCCTGAAGCCCGTCCTCCGTGCCGGTCAACAGGTGAGTATCAGGGGCTACCGGGTAGACATGGACGAGATCGAAGCGGCCATCCGCGACCAGCCCGAGATGGAGGACGCGGGCGTCCTCGCCGAATCCGGCCCGAACGGTCGGCCGCAACTCGTTGCGTATGTCGTCCCCGCCGAGCCGGCGCAGTCCTCGGACCTGCACCGCAGGGTGCGCGACGCCCTGCGGGGCCGTCTGCCCGAGCACATGATCCCGTCGGTGGTCCACTCGGTGCCGGTCCTGCCGCTGACAGTCGACGGCAGGATCGACCGAGGGGGCCTGTCGGCGCTGGTCTCGCCTGGTCGTCCGGCCCTCGAGGACTTGCTGAGCAAGGTCGAACATCTCTCGGAGAGCGCAGCCGAAGCACTGCTGACGCGCCTGCGAGAGGCCGACGGGACATCATGAGCGAGGGGGCCCCGCTGGTGGTGCGCAACCGTCTCCAGTACTCGGAACCGGACGATCTCGGCATCGTCAAACGCTTGCCGGCAGACCGCGGAGCGGACATCGCCGGCGTAGACCTCTTCGTCCTCGACGGCCGGGGCCACCCCAAGTTGACCCCGCACGATGCGTATCCGGCCGTCCGGCAGAGCTTCAGGGAGCCAAGGGCAGTGAAGGACACCCTCGCCGTACTGTCGACGTTCACCGCCGATCTGCTGCTCGACGCGCTCGGCTTCTGGCGCGACGCACCCTCGCTGCCGAGTCACCTGGGATCCGCGCCCTACGGGCAGGTATTCCAGCAACTCCTGGAACCCAGCGGCATCTGGGCCGACGAAGACTGCGCTGCGCACCTCCTGCTGATCCGGTGGGAGGACTGGCTGCGGGCAGAGCCCCAGGACGGCGGGCACGCCGCCGCTGTTCCGCTGGTGCGCCTGGAACACCTCCTGCACGACTTCCTCGACGCCGTGGCCGCCTTCCGCGGCCGGGGGAGGACACCGCTGCTGATCGGGGTGTGCCCTGCCTCATCCACCTTCCAGGAGGCCGCCTGGGCCGGCGTGTTCGCCCGGTTCGACGGCGCCCTGCGGCGCTTTTGCGCGGGCTTGCCCGCGACCTCCGTTCTGGTGCTGAAGGAGGCGGCGTCGTTCTCCGCCGAGGACGTGCACGATCCCTTCTCGGACCGTCTCGCACACGTGCCGTACACCGACGAATTCTTCACCGCCATGGCCGCGACCCTGGCCCGAGCCCTGTCGACCCTCATGGCCGGAGTCCCCTGTTGGTCGTCCGGCGGCCAGGGACGGTCTGAAAATGTGCCTCAGTTGCTGCGGGACGGGACGCCCTCGGGGTTGTGCCGCACTGATCCTGGTGAATGCGAGCCAGGCCCGTACACAGACACCGCAGCCCAGACGTGGCGATCCGGCAGGCGGTTTTCGAGCGAGGCGGCCCCCGCCGCTTGGGAGGGACCATGATGCCGTTCGCCGAGCTGGTCGCCGCCGTGCTGGAGATCCGGGCGGAGGACATCAAGGATGACGTGACCCCCGAGGCCTGCGGCAGCTGGAGCAGCCTGCGCCACCTGCAGTTGGTGACAGCGCTGGAGGACAACTACGGCATCAGGTTCTCACGCGGAGAGATCCAGGGTTTCGGCTCGATCGGGGCCATCCGCCGGACACTCGGGGGAAAGGGTTTCGAGGTATGACCACACCCGCGATCTGTCCGCCGGACGAGGACCTCGCACGGCTCCTGCTGATCCGCAGCTTCGAGGAGAGCGTGCTTGAGCTTTTCGCGCAGGGGGAGCTCAGCGGCACCACCCATACCTGCCTGGGACAGGAATACATCCCAGTGGCTCTCGCGCCGCTGCTCGGAGCGGACGACTTCATCCTGAGCAACCATCGGGGGCATGGCCACTATCTGGCCCGCTTCGACGACCCGGTCGGTCTCCTCGCTGAGATCATGGGAAGAAAAGGCGGGGTGTGCCACGGTGTCGGCGGCAGCCAGCACATCCACCGCGACGGCTACCTGTCCACCGGCGTGCAGGGCGAGAGCCTTCCCGTCGCCGCAGGAATCGCCCTGCACCGCAAGCAGACAGGCTCCCGTGGACTCGTGGCCGCCTTCATCGGCGACGGCACCTGGGGCCAGGGCGCGGTTTATGAGACGCTCAACATCGCCGCATTGTGGTCCCTGCCGGTTTTGGTCATCGTCGAGAACAACGGGATCGCCCAGTCGACCCCGGTGGACAGGCACTTGGCCGGGACGATCGCCGACCGGGCGGCGGCGTTCGGTATCGGCCACCGGCTGCTGCGTGGCTGTGATGTCGGCATGATCCGGGAGGAACTGGCTTCCCTGGCCGGGCGGGTCAGAGAAGGGCACCCCCTGGTGGTCGAGTTCGACACCGTCAGGGTGGGGCCGCACAGCAAGGGTGACGACACACGCGACGCGGCCGCTCTGGCAGATGTAAGGGCTCGCGACTGGTACCAACTCTACCGGCGGGCCTTTCCCGAACGATTCGCGGTCGCCGAGAGGGCCCAGCGTGGACGCATGGCCGCGGTGGTCGACCTCGTGCGCGGGTGGGAGCCGTCGGACGGGGGGCCGGAAGCGTGACCGGCGGCGAGCGAGTGGCCGAGAACCTCAACCGCGCCCTGCACAAACTGTTCGAGGGTGACGACCGGGTCCAGTTGATGGGTGAGGATGTCGTCGACCCATACGGCGGGGCTTTCAAGGTCACCGTGGGACTCTCCAGCCGGTTCCCTGGGCGGGTCACGAGCACCCCGATCAGTGAGGGTGCCATCGTGGGCGTGGCGGCGGGGCTGGCCCTCTGCGGCGGCCGCCCCATCGTCGAGATCATGTTCGCCGACTTCATCGGCCTGTGCTTCGACCAGATCGTCAACTTCGCGTCCAAGTCCGTCGCCATGTACGGGCGGCGGCTGCCCATGCACATGATCGTCCGGTGCGCGGTGGGTGGGAGCCGCGGGTACGGACCGACCCATAGTCAGAGCCCACAGAAGCATTTTCTGGGGGTCCCGCATCTGACGCTGACCGAGCTTTCACCATTCCACGACAATCACGCCGTACTCAGCCGGATTCTGGACACCGGTGAGCCCGGGATCCTGTTCGAGGACAAAACGCTGTACACGCGCCGCATGTTCGGCGCGGGCGCAGTCTCCGACCTGTTCTCCTACGACTTCCTGGACAGCGGCGGTAACTACGCGCGCGTGTTCGCGGAAAGTACCGACGACGTTGAATGCGTCATCATCACACCAGGTGGAACGGCCCACCGCTCCATCATCGCCGCGGAGGAGCTGCTGATCGAGGACGAGCGCACGTGCCAGCTGATCGTACCTTCGCAGCTGTACCCGTTCGACCTGACACCGCTCCTGCCCACTCTGGAGCGCGCCGACGTCATCTGCGTGGTGGAGGAGTCAGTGGCAGGCGGCACCTGGGGCAACGAGGTCGCGGGACGGATCAACGAACGCCTGTGGGGCCTCTTGAAGCGCCCAGTCGTCCAGGTCAGTTCGGCAGCCCGGGTCATCCCCGCGGCCCCGCACCTCGAACGCGAGGTCCTCATCCAGCCCACTACCATCCGCCGGGCCATAAGGGATGCCTTTGATGCATGACATCGTCATACCGAAGCTCAACAACAACGACACGGAATACCTGCTCTTGGAGTGGCTTTTCGAGGACGGCCAGCAGGTGCCGGTCAATTCGCCGGTGGCACTCATCGAGACATCGAAGGCCATCGAAGAACTAGAGACGGAAGAAGGCGGCCTGCTGCACCGTATGGCAGAGGAGGGCAAGGAATACGGGGTCGGCGAAGTCATCGGCAGGGTTGTCTCCGGGCAGGACGAACTCGACCAGTCACGCGCGGCAATCGCGGAACCGGCCTCCAGCCCGCTTGTTCGGGACATCACCACGGCGGACGCGGGAATCCTCCTCACACGGTCAGCCAGGGAACTCGCGGATCTGCACGGGGTGGACATCATGGATCTGCGCCGGCTGAACCGCAGGATCGTCAAACGAATCCATGTGGAGCAGCTTCTCGCCGGGAGGGAAACCGAGCGGGAGGAGCTGCCGGGGTACCGCTTCGGCCGGAACCAGCTTGCGGTCGCCCGCGCCGTCAGCCAGTCCCACCGTTTGATTCCCACCGCCTTCGCCGCGGTCAAGGTACAGGCGGCCGCCGCCCTCGCCTTTCAGAAGCGCCTCACTGAGCAGACGGGGCTGCCCGTGGGACGTGCCGAACTGCTGATCAAAGCTGTTGCTGAGCAGGTCGAACACTTTCCCCTCATGTTCGCCCGGCTGCGTGCGGACGATACGGCCGAACTCGCCACTGAGGCGCATGTCGGTGTGACCCTCGACGTCGGCAGAGGCCTGTACGTGCCGGTCGTCAGGAACGCCCGCGGTCAGTCACCGACCAGGGTCGCCGAGACGCTGATGGACTACCGGGTGAAGGCGCTCCGCCAGGAGTTCGGTGAGGAAGACCTGAGTGGGGGAAACATCATGGTCTCGCTCAGCGACGAGCCCGACGTGGTGCTGGCCCGTCCCGTGGTCTTCCCGGGCCAGACCTGTGCCGTGAGCCTGTGCGCCGTCCAGACCGAGCTCTGTCTGGATGCGTCGGGGGAGGTGGCTGAACGCCGCTACTTCCACCTGGGCGTCTGCTACGACCACCGAGTGGTCAATGGCCGTGAGGCGGTGGCGTTCCTGCGAGCGGTCAAGCAGCTGTGCGAGTCTCCGGACACCTTGCTGGAGGGGGACAGCACCTCACCGGAGCCGGAGCATACGGGAGTGGAGGTGAGCCATGCCGATCGCCGGCGTTCCTGACGCCTCCGGACTTCTGGCGCGGCGACTGGCCTGGCAGCGAGGTGGACAACCGCATGCGAGCCAACGGCCGCTCGCCATCGCCGTTCTGGCGACGTACACGGCCGATCCCCTGGTGCCGTACCTCGGCACGTTCCTGGAAGAGGCCGGACTGCCTGTGCGGCCGTGGGTCGGACCGATCGACCAGATCGTGCAGCAGTGCGTCGATGACAGCAGTGAGACCGCGGCATTCAGGCCCGACCTGCTGGTCGTCATTCCTCGCTTCGAGGAGCTCTGGTCGGACGGTCGACCGCCCATGGCGGATCCGGAGGGCGAGCCGGACCCCCTCGTCTTGGTCGCGGACGCGGCCGTCGAGGCCGCGTACCGCTGGGGAGCAGCGCTGGTCTTCGTACTGCCGAGCATTCCACCTCTGTGTGCCTGGGGCGTCGGCGGCGACGCCGCCTCCGACGGCCTGGCCGCGCCCACCGGCATCCGCGAGGGCGTGCGTGCCCGGCTCGCCGGACGGCCCAGCGTGTTCCTCGCCGACATGGAGGAGGTGATCCGCGGCGTGGGCACGCGTCACGCCTTCCGCCCGGCGCTCTTCCGCCTGGCCAGGGTGCCCTACACCCAGCTGGTCTATGGTGCGCTGGCGCACCGGCTCGCCCGTATCGTCCGTCTCAGAGCGCACGGTTCGTACCAGGCAGTGATCATCGATGGGGACAGCATCCTCGGCGAGCCCGGTGCCGACGGCGCCTGGTCGGTCAGGGACGGCTGCGAGTTGGTGGTTCCCCTCCTGCGCCCGCTCGACCGCGACGACGTGCGGATCACGTTGCGGCACACCCCGGCGGCGGCCGGACTCTGGGCGGCCCCGACGCCGGAGCTGGAACTGCTCGCCACGGACGTCCTCTCCGGCTGGGCGATCGATGAGCAGTCGGTGACAGGCACGGTACGGGATCTGACGTCGCTGCTGCGCATCCGTCCCCGCGACACCGCGATCGTCACGGCCGATCCCGAGCTCGTGCGCGAACTCGCGGATGCGGGAAGCGAGTGTTCGCTGATGCTGATCGGTCCTTCGCCGGACGACTGGCAGCAGGAACTCGACGACATGGGACTGTTCGACGTCCTGCTGGAGGGGCCGCCCTCGGCCCCTCCAGCAGGCGGAGGCCCGCCGGCCGCCGGTACGGCGCAGACGCTGGAGCGGTTCCTCGCGGGACTCCGGCTGGAACTCGGTTACCGGACACCGGAACCGCACGAGGCTGCGTCGCTCGCCGAAATGCTTCGGCGCACGCACGACTTCACGCTCGGGATCGAACTGTCGCAACAGGACATCACGGGTGCCATCACCGACCCGTCGAGCACGGTGCTCCTCGTCACTGTGCGCGACCGCTTCGGCGACCACGGCACATCGGCAGCGGTCGGAGTGCGCTGGCAGGAGACGGTGTGCACCGTGGACCTCTTCCTGGTGTCCTGCCCCGTGCTGGGCCGGGGCGTGGAACGGGCGGTCGCGCAGCGGATCGCGGAGCTTGCTCTGGAACGGAGCTGCGACACGGTGCGTTTCCGGTGCAAGACAACCGGACGCAACCGGGAAACCCTGCAATTCCTGCAGCGGCTGGCCGTGGAATACCACGCCCCAGGCGATGGCGCCGAATCCACCGAGTTCATATGTGACTGGAGGATCTCCAGTGGAGACGTCCGTGTATGACCTGTGTGCCCCGTCGCTTGAGCGGCTCCTGGTTCATGTTCTCGATGCCTGGCCCGAGCACCGGACCTACCTGCGGGAGCGCTTCGACAGTGAGACTCGGCAAGAACGGCGATTCAGCGAGATAATCGCAGACAAGATATTGAGGATAACTGCGGAGAACACTGAAAGATACGCCCGTAACTACCGCTGGACCTGTGACCGTATGAAAGAGGAAGAGTTTTACTTTGGTGTCACAGGGCACTACAGGCACGACTCTTTCGAGAAGGTGCTCGAAACCGTCTACAGCGACGCCGCGTTCATGGAGGCGTACACCGACGGGCTTCTGCTGTCCCAGCTGCTGTGGGCCAATCACGCCCGGTCGCTCGAATTCTATGAGCGGGAAGTGCTGGCCCGGATCAGTAGCGGCGCCAGTGTGCTGGAGGTGGGACCCGGCCACGGGCTCCTGCTCGCGATGGCCGCAAAGCGGACCGGCGAGACGGTGGTGGGCTGGGACGTGAGTGACGGGAGCATCACCGCGACCGACAGGGCGCTGCGCATGCTCGGCATAGAGAGGTTCTCCTTGCACCGGCAGGATCTGCTCGCCCCGTTCCAGCCCGCCGCCTTCGACCTGGTCGTGGCCAGTGAGCTCCTGGAGCACCTGGACCGGCCGGAAGAGGCCCTGCTGAGGCTCCTCGACGCGACCCGGGCCGGTGGACTGCTGTATGTCAACGTTCCGGTGAACAGCCCCGCTCCGGATCACATCACTCTCTGGCGGACCCCGGAGGAGGCGCTCGCCTTCATCGAGGGAAGCGGCGCCGAGATCGTGCGACACCTCGTGTCACCCATGACAGGGAGCACCGAACAGCAGGCACGGGCACAGCAGCTCACGTTGTCCTGCGCCGTTCTGTGCCGACGGCCCGTCTGACGCTCACCAGCGCACCGGAAGAAGGGAATTCCCTCGTGGAAACGGCGCCTGTCTCACCTGCTCAGCGCGACCTGTGGATCGCGGACCGCGTCGGCACGGCGGGGGCCGCGTTGCACACCGCCGAGGCCGTCGAGTTGTCCGGCGCGGCCGATATCGCCGCGCTCCGGCGGGCCGTCCGGGAAATCGTGCGTCGGCATCAAGTCCTGCGTTCGACGATCGTCATGGTCGATGGAGAACCACGGCAGCGGGTACAGCCGAACTGGGACATCCCTGTTCGCATCGTCGACCTGGCCGACGCCTGCTCCGGCGGTGGGAACAGCGACTGGCTGCGGCACCCGGATGCCCGGAAACTGGTCGACGAACCATTCGACCTCGCGACGCAGTACCCCATCCGCGGGTCCGTCTTCCGGTTGGCCCCGGACCGGCTGGGCCTGCTCGTCGTGGTGCATCACATCGCCTCCGACATGATGTCCGCGGAGATCCTGCTCACCGAACTCTCGGATCTGTACGGCGCGTTCGAAAAGGGTCAGTCCTCGCCGCTGCCGGAACTCACCTGTCAGTACGCGGAGGTGGCCGCTCAGCAGCACACGTCCATGACCGGACCATACCTGGACGAGCACGTCCGGTACTGGCAGGAGCGGCTCACCAACCTCCCCGCACCGCTTGATCTGGCCCTGGGCTCCCTGCGCCCGCACATGGTGAGCGCCCGCGGCGCGGTCGTACGGCTTCCCCTGGACGAGGACGTGGCGCGGGCGGTCCACACCTTCGCCGGCAGCGAGCGGGTGACTGTGTTCACCATCGCCCTGGCGGCCTATCACCTGACACTGGCGGCCTACACCGGGGATCGAGACATACTCGTCGCGGTTCCGAGCGTCCAGCGCGAGGACGAGCTCTCCGCCCGCCTGATCGGCTGCTTCCTCAACACGCTGGTACTCCGCGAATACATCGACGAGCGGCTTTCGGTACGAGAGTTCATCGAAAGCGTCTGGTCCACGGTGACCGAGGCGCTGGAGTACCGCGAACTCTCCTACTCCAGAGTGATCGAGCTCGCTTCGCCGCCGAGACGTCCCGGATTTCGGCCGCTGACGCAGGTGGGGTTCACCGCAGCCGAGGCGAAGACCGGCGAACTCGCATTCGGCTCGCTCCGGGGACGGCCCTTGTCCATCGATCGCGACTCGATCGCGTACGACCTCATGGCGACCGTGCTTGTCTCCAGCGATGCCCTGGACGTGGTTTTCGAGTACTGCGTCGACGTCCTGAACGAGCAGATGGTAGAGCGGATGACGCAGACGTTCCGTGACATCCTGCGGCAGATGTGCTCGGCACCGGACGCCCCACTGAACGCCCTGCTGACAGCGGGGCGACCCGCCGACACATACCCCCGCCGTCCAGCCGCACCGCTCGCGGACCACCAGACCCCCGAGGGACTGGGAGAGGCGGGGCAGGAGGACGCCGACCCCGTGATCCAGCGGCTGGCTGGCCTTTGGGAGGAGGCGCTCGGGGTGCCGGAGGTGCACCCCGAGGATGACTTCTTCGCATGCGGCGGACACTCGCTCGCCCTGATTGCGCTCATGATGAAGATCGAGGAGACATTCGCGGTCGAGCTGCCGCTCAGCGAGGTCCTTCAGACACCCTCCCTGCGGGAGCAAGCCCGGCTGATCGGCCGTCACATCCCCGTCGAAAGCTCGGAAGGCCATGGTTCGGCCGTCTCGTAGAGACGGGCGACACACGCCCGGGCGAGAGCGGACAGACTGGACACCATCATCACCGACGGAAGTCCCGCGGCCTCGTAAGCGATCGGCAGTTCGGTGCAGGCGCCGAGCAGCGGCAGCCGTCGCTGCTCCCAGAGCCTCTCGGTGACCTGGAGGAACTCGTTCGCCGCAGAGGCCACCCGGTTGGCCTTCACCAGCAGACTGGTGTTCTGTATACGCTGCTGGATCTGATGGTCCGGCAGGGCGAGGTCGTAGCCGAGCGCCTTGGCGCGTCGTTGGTACAGACCGCTCACGACCGTACCCGTGGACGCTGCCAGCCAGCCTCCCTCGGGACTCTCCCGGACGGCCTCCCGTAGCGTCGCGTCGACGATGTGGACCACTGGGACGGGCAACTCCACCGTGAACCGGTCGATGAACACATGCGCCGTGTTGCACGGAACCGCCAGCAGATCCGCCCCCCACTGCGACAGCCTCAGCAGGCCATCGGCGATCCGCTGCGCGGGGGCGAGGTCCTGGTCGAGTATCGCGGCCGTACGGTCAGGTATTCGCGGGTCCGAGAGCATCACCAGGCGGGGGTGGTCCTGGTCGGTGTCCGCCGGTGAGGCGGCCGCCAGCAGACGCAGGAACTCGGCAGTCGCCGCCGGCCCCATTCCCCCCAGCACGCCGAGCGTCCTGCACACGCCGGTCATCCTCGACGCAACTCCTCCAGCGAGGTGTGGCCGGCCGGTATCGCGCCGTCGATCCACCGTGCGAGCGACTCGATGGTCGGCGACGCCAGAAACGCCTGCAACGGAACTTCGATCCCGAAGTCGCTGTGGAGTCTGGACAGTAGCCGCATGACCAGCAGTGAGTGGCCGCCGGCATTGAGGAAGTCGGCGCGGACGTCAGTCTTCAGAGCGGGGAAGATCTCATGAAGCAACTCTGTCAGCGTCCGTTCCGTCGGCGTACGAGGACCGGAAAGCGTGTCGGCGGGCTGCAGTCCGTGCCCAGGGGGTGGGACGGGCAGCGACCGACGGTCGATCTTTCCGCTGACCGTCCGCGGTATCTCCGGGAGAGGGACGAGTACAGCCGGTGCCACCGTCTCGGAGAGACGGTCCCGGAGGCGGCTGCGCGCCAGGCGCTCGTCGAACTCACCGTCGGCGAGTTCCAGGAAGGCGCAAAGGTAGGGCACCTCGACCTCGTCCACGAACACCACCGCGGCCTCCTTGACCACCGGCAGCTCGCGCAGGACGCTCTCTATCTCTTCCAACTCGACCCGGATGCCGCCGAGCTTGACCTGGTGATCCTTCCTGCCGAGGAATTCCAGGTCGCCACCGAGCAGAACCCTGGCGAAGTCACCGGTCTTGTAAACAATGTCGTCCAGGTCTCCGGTCAGCGGGTTGGGAACGAACACCTCACGTGTCGCGTCCGGGTGGCAGTAGTACCCGTGGGAGAGGTACGGAGTGCGAAGATAAATTTCGCCGACATCTTCTTCCTGGCAGAGCCGACGCTGGTTGTCGATCACCAAGGCCTCGGCGCCCGGCATCGGCCTTCCGATGGGGACCGACGCACGGTGGGCGTCGGCGGGCTTTATCACGTGATACGTCTTCGTCATCGTCGCCTCGGACGGACCGTAGAGGTTGAGCAGACCGATCCTCTCCCCGTACCTGTCGAACCACAGGCCGACGTCCCGAGGTGCCAGCCTCTCTCCGGCCATCGCGATCCACTTCAGTGACGCCAGTTCGCAATCCGAGGATGTGGCGGCCGCGGCGATGCCACGGAACACCGACGGGACGCAGTGCACAAGACTGATGCGCCGCGTGTCGAGCCAGCGGATGAGTTCCCGGGCGTCCGTCCGGGCTGCCCGGGGCGGGACACACACCGTTCCCCCCGCGCACAGCGGTACGAAGACGTCACGGAGCATGGCGTCGAACGCCGGAGAGGCGAGGTGGCTGACCCGCCAGCCCTCCCGCACACCTACAAGCCCGGTCTCCCACTGGACGTAGTGATCCACGGCCCTGAGCCGGCCCACGATGCCCTTCGGGTGCCCGGTCGAGCCGGAGGTGAAGAAGATGTAGCACTCGTCGTCCGGTGCGGACAGCGTCTCCACGGGGGTGCCGTCGCAACTGCCGTTCAGATCCAGGGTGATCACCGACGCCGATGGCGCCGCGTTCTTGACGGTTCGGAGATCCCGTTCGCTCCGCGTCGCTCCGACCACGGCGAGTTCCGGCGACAGGGCCGAGAGCATCGCCGCGGTGCGCAGGTGAGGACCGCTGGGGTCGAGGGGAGCGAACACCCCTCTGGCCTTGAGGACACCGAGGATGGCGACGATGACCTCTCTGCGATCCTCGGCGATGACGGGGATGACAGTGCCCGGTACCGCCCCCGCCGCCTGAAGCGTACGGGCCAGATGGTCAGACCGGGCCTCGAGGGCGGCGTAGGTGAGTTCCCCCTCCGGACACTCCACGGCGACGTGGTCCGGGAACCGCTTGGCTGTGCGTCGCACGAGCGTATGGATCGGTTCGAAGTCCATCCCTGTGTCCTCTCGCTGGGAATGGGTGCCCGGCCGAACCCGGAAGTCCTGTCCGCGGCGTAGGGGAATGCCCGGCCGGTCGGGGAGTGCATTCATGAGTAAGCGGGCAGGTTGAAGGCATCCAGGAGTATTCCGAAGGTCAGTACGACCAGCAGCAGATCGTCGGTGAGATGGGGATTGATGTCCGCGTCGGGCCGTAGTCCGCTGGACTTCAGCCGTTCGACCGCCAGAGGGTTGAAATACCCCTGCCGCTTGATGCGCTCGAAGGACAGGATGTCATTTATCCATTCAACGTGCTGCCGCAGCAGGGCGGGGCTGCCGGGCGCGCGGAACCCAAATTTCTCCCGTTCGATGATGGGGGGCGGGACAAGTCCTCGGGCGATCCGCTTCAGCACGTACTTCTCCCCTTGCTCGTTCACCTTCAGGCGCGGGGGTATTTTTGTCGCGAACTCCACCACCTCCCGGTCCAGGAACGGATAGCGCGCCTCGACGGAATTCGCGAGCGCCATTCGGTCGCCGTGATCCGAGAGCAGATGGTCCGAGAGTCGCAGTCTGAAATCCAGGTACGAACGCTGGTGCACAGGATGCCGCCCGGCGATTCGCCGCTGGTCCACAAGCGGAAAGTTCGTGCAGTCAAAGGTCGCGAAGTCCTCGACTACACCGTCCGAGTACATCTCCGTCTTGGTCTCGCTCCAGGCGTGGTAATCGCGCTCGTAGAAGATCCGGGTATCTCCCCAGAGTTTCCGCGACATCTCCTCCTCCAGCGCCGCATCGAGCCTGTTTCTCCGGCTACTCCGCCCACTGCTCGCATGGTCGAACCGGTAACCGGGGTAGCCGGCGAAGAGTTCGTCCGCCCCCTCACCGGTGAGGATGACTTTGTTCCCCGTCGCGCCGGCCATCTCGGACAGCCTGAGGGAGCAGGTGTTGTACACCTCCTTGACCGGGCACTCGGCGTGATAGACCATGCGCTGCAGGTTGTCGGTGATGTGGGCCGCATCGCATGGGCTTTCGTGGTGCCGGGAAGAGATCGCGTCCGCCATCAGTCGCTGATAGGGAGACTCATCGATCGCTGATCCGGGGAAGGCGATGGAGAAGGAGTGCGGCCTCGGCGACCTCGGCGCGGCTTCATTCGCCAGGGCCCCGATCAGCGAGGAATCCAGTCCCCCGCTCAGATAGAGGCCTACCGGGACGTTCGCCTGCAGTCGGTAGCGCACCGACTGCGACAGCAGTTCGCGCAGGGACTCGACGTAGTAGTCATCGGATTCCCGCCCGCAGTCTTCCCCTTCGGGCGGGAAGTCGAGGTCCCAGTAGCGGACCAGTTCCATCTCGCCGTCCCGGAGTGACAGGTACTGGCCTTGTTCGAGGCTGTGGATGCCGCGGAACATGGTGCGTGGGCTCACGAGGCCTGGAAATGTCAGGACCTGGTCCAGGCCCGTCATGTCGACTTCCGGGCGGACGTCCGGATGACTGAGGATGCTCTTTATCTCTGACCCGAAGACCAGGTGCCCCGCTGTCCGGGTGTAGTACATGGGGACGATCCCCATATGGTCCCTGGCCAGGAAGAGTTGTTTCCGCCGTTGGTCGTATGTCGCGAACGCGAACTGACCGTTCACCTTGCTGAGCAGTCCCATCCCCTCTTCCTCGTAGAGATGCACGAGGACTTCGACGTCGCACCGGGTTCGGAATGTGTGCCCCTTGGCCACGAGGTCCGAGCGCAGCTCCTTGTGATTGAATATCTCTCCATTGCATACCAGCGTGACGTTCCCGTCCTCGCTGAACATCGGCTGATTTCCGCCTGCGAGATCGATTATGCTCAGGCGGCGGAACCCGATCCCGACGCCGTCCGACAGGAATCTTCCGGTCGCGTCCGGGCCGCGATGTGCAAGGCTGACGGTCATGGTGTCCAGAATTTTTTCGTCGATGGGGTTTCTTCCGTGAAGGGACACCACACCCGCAAGTCCGCACATCGCCAGAGACTCCTCGCCTGGTATGAAGACTACAATGCGATGAGCTTTGCCTCTGAGTATTCAGCGTGTCAAGGGACGTCCAGCAGGGTCTTGACGTCCGGTTATTCACTGCGCCAGCCTGCTCTGGCCCCCAAACCCCGGCCAGGAGTCGTTCTCGGGAACTCGGAGATCGTTGTGTCAAGCACTCGTGCTTACCTGTCCAGAATCGCCTATGCTGTGGGAGACCGCGCAGCGCTGTCCGAGTTGGATGATCCAGTGATCGCACGGGAACTCGATAATCTGCATCAGGACGGTATGTCGCACTGCCGGGTCGCGAAAGAGGGCAGAACGCTACTGGCGGTCTCGGCCGCGCGGCAGAGCCTGGGCGGGACTCCGGGGGAAGCGACGGACGGGGTCGTGTATTGCACGGACACGGTTGCGGGTACGCCGACCCGTGAAGTCCGTCGGTTGTTGGCGGGCCTGGAATGCCCACCAGGCCCGGTCATGATGGCCGGAGGAAACGCTTGCGGAAACCTGGGGACCGGGCTGGAGATCGCAACAGGATGGCTGTCGGCGGGGCGGGCTTCATCGGTGCTCCTGGTGACGGCGGACGAGTTCACCGAAGGGACGCGCTACCTGGCCGCCGGGCGGACGGCCCTGAGCGACGGCGCGGCCTCATGTGTGGTGTCCACTGCCCCAGCCGGTGCGAGTTTCCGCATACTCGGCATGGCGTCCGGTGGCGCAGGGGGAACAGAGCCCGCGGCCGGGCACTCGCACGCCCTGCGTGAGACCGCTGAAGGCATCGGCCAGTCGGTTTCCCGCGCGACCGAAGCGGCGGGCGTCCCGGTGTCCGACTACCGGTACATCCTCACCGGTAATCTCGGTCATATGATGCGCGTTTTTCTCGCCATGGCAGCGGGATTCAAGCCGGACCGGGTGTACGCGCCCCAGGTGTCTTCGATGGCTCACTGTTTCGCCGCCGATATCCTGATCGCTCTTGACTCGATCGTCGCGGAGAAGCTGATCGTACCCGGCGACAAACTCATGTTGCTCCCCACGAGTATGGGTTCGTGGTCCGCGATCGCGGTGGAGCACGTAGATCAGCGAGTCTGAACCGTGGCCCGGCCGGAGGGCGAGCGCGAGGCGTTCCCGCGCCACACGGCCTGTGCAACCGAGGAAGGCTCCCGGTTGCACAGGCCGGTCCCCCCTCACGCGTCGCCGCCCCTGCGCAGCTCGCCCACCCGGATGCTCGTACCGCGGTCGGCGATGCGCTCGGCGAGCCGCAAGATGGAGTTCATCAGTTCCGTCATGCTCTCCCTCGGAAAGATCCCCGGATCATGCTCGACGTTCACGCCCGCGAGTCCGGACAACGAGAAGCAGTTCAACTCCAGGGCGAAACGGCCGCTCGGCGCGGACACCCACGGGAAATCGAGTGCGTCGATCCCCGCCACTGGATCGGCGACGATCGGGCTGTGCGGTTGTGCGCCGTGTACGTAGTTGAAGAAGAACGGCGGATCGCCGGGCAGCCCGCGGGCGCTGTACTCGGCGACCAGCCCGCGAGGGTCGTGCCTCGCGTTCTGCACCGCGTGGACCAGCGACTGTCCCGTTCTTCCGGCGAACTCGGCGAAAGTCTCCGCTGCGAGGCCTACGTCGGCCAGTAGAGCTCCGTGACGCGTCTGCAGCCCGACGTAGCGCAGTTCGTCAGGCGTGATCCTGTTGGCCGAACACACCGCCAGCCAGGCGTGCTCCGGACCGAACATCCTGTTGTAGACGATGAGGAAGAGCGAGAGCAGCACCGCCGGCAGGGAGGCCCGCGTGCTCGCCGCAAGCGTCCGGCAGGCGACCTCCAGCCTTCGGCTGCAACTGCCGCCGATCGAGGACTCGCGCTGCAGAGAATATGGTTTCGCAAGCCCCAGCCGGGCGGCCTCATCCGCGATGTCGCACAGGTGGCGAATGTTGCGTGCCGAACGCCTCAGAGCCTCGGGACTCTTCTCGTACTCCAGGATGGACCAGTGAGACCTGTCCTCTTCGGCCTCCTCCGAGGCGCAGCCGCTTTCGATGATCCGCACGGCTTCGGAGGCGATCGCCGTCAGGCTGTAGGCGTCCAGGAAGAAGTGCGCGGCCTTGAGGATCAGCGTTGAGCGTGACGGCTCCTGGACCAGTACCACAGCGATGTTGAGCCGGTTCTCCTCTCGGGCCACCTTGTCGATCTGCGCTGACGACGCGTCATTGAGGTTGCGGTCCTCGACCTCGAACACGAGCAGATCCTTGGCCGAGGCAGTCGGAAGCAGCGTCTGGGCGATTTCCCCGTCGGCACCACTGACCGCGACGGCGCGCAGCATCGGGAAGCGGACGACCAGTCGCTCGAACGCCGTCCTCGTCCTGCCGGCGTCGATCCTTACCCTCAGCGGAACGCTCAGCTCACACCTGTGCCTCCAGGTGAGATCCCGCAAGTCGTCGTGTGGGCCCAGCAGCCATGCCTGCTGGGCCCAGTTCAGTCCGACGATCCCTGATGACGGCATCCTGAGTGACCTCCTGGTCCCTGTCCGGGGGATGGGCCGAGCGGATGTTCCTGCCCGGCGAAGCGGTGGCTCACAGCGCGGATCCGGCCCCGGCCCGGCAGGTGGAGCCGGTCCCAGCTTCTTGCCTGTCATGCCCCTTTGGCCACTCGGCGCTTGGCACTCACCGGTGGCGGCACTGCATGAGCCCGGCACTGGGCCGACCGCGCCCGGTCCTGCGCGGCTTGGCACGGTGACGCCTGGACCATTCGGGAGCCGGGGACAATGATGGAGACGTCACGGCTCGCGGAAGGGCGGTGATGGTCGCTGGCCTGCCCGTAACAGGTCACCAGGCCGTGTTCTTGAGTTGAGCCCCCTCACAACATCGCGTGCCGTGTTGAGTGGCATCCGCGTCCTTGACGGCTCTGTGCGCGTTGGCAGAGGACGCGGGCTCGTCCGTGATTGCCGGGAGCCGGACCGGGTCCGCATTGGGTCGCCTCCGCCGTACGCCCCTTCACCGACGTGTGCGGACCCAACGTGACGACAAATCTCTGGACCACTTCCCTCGGGAGACGTACGGCCGTGAGTACCCAGCAGGTGTCGATGCTCTTTCTCGCTCTGGCGTTGATTTCACTCCTCGCGTTCGCCGCGGGAGCGGTGGCCCGGCGGTTGCGACAGCCGCCGGTTATCGGCGAAGTGCTGCTCGGCGTGCTGCTGGGTCCCACGCTGCTGAGCGCGACCGTCTCGCACACGTTGTTTCCTCAGGACCTCCGCCCGTTCCTTACCGCTCTGGCGAACATCGGCGTAGCTCTCTTCACGTTCACTGTGGGCGCCGAGCTGGACGCCGGCCTCATGCGGGGACGCCGGGTCGTGGCCGGAACGGTCGCTGCCGGCTCCATCGCGCTGCCCTTCCTGCTCGGCACGCTGCTCGCCTTGTACCTGTTCCACCATCACCCGACCCACGACCGGACGGGATTCGCGCTTTTCATGGGTACCGCGATGTCGGTCACCGCCTTCCCGGTGCTGGCCCGCATCCTCACCGACCGTGGCATGCAACGTACCTGGCTGGGGAACGTCGCGTTGGCGTGCGCCGCAATCGACGACGTCCTGGCCTGGACGCTGCTGGCCGTGGTCATGGCAGTCAGCGGTGCCGGCACTGGTTCGCAGTGGCTCCTGTTGCTCTTCGTGCCGTACCTGCTGCTCATGTTCACGGTCGTCCGGCCCGCTCTGCGCCACCTCCTGGAGCACCGACGGGTGGCCGATCCCCGTCGGCCGACCGCGATGGTCGTCACGCTTGTCGGTCTGCTGGCGTCCGCCGCCTTCACCGAATGGATCGGCCTGCACTTCATCTTCGGGGCCTTCGTCTTCGGCGCGGTCATGCCGCGACGCACAACGGGAGGTGAACGCGCGGACGTCACCACTCAGATCGCGGAGCGATTCTCCTACCTGAACGACCTTCTGCTGCTACCCGTCTTCTTCGTCGTCGCGGGCCTGAACGTGAATCTGTCGGGTATGGACGGCACGGACGTTGTGGAACTTGGCCTCATCCTTGCCGTGGCGGTGGGCGGCAAGTTCATCGGGGCCTTCGTCGCGGCCCGGGCCACCGGCATGAAGAGCCGGCCAGCGAGTGCGCTTGCCGTGCTCATCAACACCCGCGGCCTGACCGAACTCATCATTCTGACCGTTGGTTTGCAACTCGGCGCACTTGACGGCGAGTTGTACTCCACCATGGTCGTGATGGCCCTCGTCACGACGGCGATGGCCGGTCCCCTCCTGCAGTTGATCTACCCCGTGCGCAGGGCGCAGTGGACGTTGGAGCCCGGCGAAGCCGTGCACCATGAAGCGCACGTCGGCCCGGAGGGCAAAGGACGATGAACTGTCCGACGGACCCGAGCCAACGCAGAGCTGGGCGGACAACAGCGATGGCTCTGGCCCACTTCTTGTGTAGTCGTCTGCACAGCGTGGCTGCCCGATTCACGGGCACGATTCGATGCCGCATGAGCAGCCACTGATCATGCTCAACGACCCGAACCTGTACCCCGTCACGGTCGGCCTCTCGTCCTGGGCCGCCCAGGCGCAGAACGGCGGGGCCGGCGCCAGCAGCGACATGCTCCCGCTCGTCGTGACCGGCTCCCTGATCTCCATCGTCCCGCTCGTCATCGCCTTCCTCCTGCTCCAGCGCTACTGGCAGAGCGGCCTGGCCACCGGAAGCGTCAAGCAGTGACTGGAGCCGGCAGCCCGTCAGTTTCGCCGCCCCCGTGGATTTGATCCGACGCCCTGCCTGTTCCCGTACCGGTCGGAGGAACGGCAGCCGCTCCTGGTGGGTCCGGCGATTACGTACTCTCGCCGGTGAGGAGATGGCGCGGTGTCCTCGTGCCGGTTGCGTGCGGCCACCGCCGGCAGGTGGCTCAGCGGGGCTCGCGGACCACGGCGACGCCTCCCGGTGGGACGGTGACGGTTCCGGTGACCGGTGTGCCGGTGAGGAGTTCGACGCCTTCGGCAGGTGCTTCGGCACCCTTGCCGGTGTGGTCGATGAGGAACAGGTAGTCGGCCTGCGCGCCGCGGCGCCGGACGACCTCGATCCCGGCGGGTGCGTCCTGCTCCGGTGTGACGCCGGCCTCCTGACGGATGCGGTGGAGCAGGGCGGCGAGAGTGTCCTGGTCGGGGTGGGTACCCAGATACCAGGCGGTGCCGTTGCCGTGCCGGTGGCAGGTGACGGCGGGGTGGCCGGCCAGTGGGCCGTCGGCGTGGGAGGCGACGGCCTGTGCGCCGGTGAGGCGGATGCGTTCCGACCACAGGTCGGCCGTGGCGCCCGGCGCTACGTCGCCGGTCAGGCCGGTGGTCTCGCCCGGCAGCAGGGGGAAGAGCTCGTCGGTGACCACGCCGAGGACATCGCGGAACGCGCCGGGGTAGCCGCCCAGGTACACATGGGTAGACCGCGCTGCCGCCACTGAGCACCGGGCAGTACGTCCTCGTCAACAAGAACAGCGGGAAGTACCTGGACATCCCGCAGGGCTCGACCGCCACCGGTACCTCCACCCAGCAGTGGCAGAACTCCGCCTGCTTCTGCCAGCTGTTCACCTTCCAGTCCGCCGGCGGCGGAGCCTGGACCATCAGGAACGTCAACAGCAACCTGAACCTGGACATCCGTAACGGCTCCACCACCGCCGGAGCCGCCGTCGTCCAGAACACGCCGTCCACCGCGAACTCACAGAAGTGGACCCTCACCGACGCGGGCAACGGCTACTACGAACTCAAGAACGTGAACAGCGGCTTCAACGCCGCCGTCGCCCAGTCCTCCACCACCAACGGCGCGGCAGTCGTGCAGTGGAACGACCTGAACATCGACGACCAGTTCTGGAAGATCGTCCGCATCAACTGAACGGCTTCACGAAGGGCCTCCTGCCAGCTCGAGATCGCGATGCGAACCGGGCGTCAGGAGGCCCTTGTGGCGTCTGAAAGCACGCCCGCTCTCCGCGCCCGGCAAGAGGGTCTTCCCCCTCCCGCAGAAACACGTCCGCTCGCGGCGCTGCCGTGAGTGTCGACAGGCCTGTTGATCGTGTCGGGGCCGGGGCCATCCGCAGGAGTCGACGAGGCGTCGCCCGGCCGATGATGTGGGGTGGGCATAGATCACGGCATCGGGGTGCTGAACGTTTACGTTCGGGGTGACTGTCGCCGAGGTGGTGGATCATGTGGTCGACCCTCGTTCTCCGGCGGTCCCTGCGGCGCGCGGTGGCGGAAGCCACCGCTGCCGAGTGCTGAACAGGTTGTTCGATCGGGAGTGGGTCGGCCCCCAGCGGGGGAGTCGGCCGCCCCAGCGGAAAGGAACTGTCCATGGACGAGCAGGATGAGCGCTTCGACGTCGTCGTACTCGGCGCCGGCCCCGGCGGGTACGTCGCCGCCATCCGGGCCGCCCAACTGGGCAAGCGGGTCGCGGTCGTCGAGGAGAGGTACTGGGGCGGCGTCTGCCTGAACGTGGGCTGCATCCCCACCAAGGCCCTGCTGCGCAACGCCGAACTCGCGCACATCTTCACGCGCGAGGCGAAGACCTTCGGCATCAAGGTGGACGGGGAGGTCTCCTTCGACTACGGGGAGGCGTTCCGCCGCAGCCGGAAGGTCGCCGACGGCCGGGTCAAGGGCGTCCACTACCTGATGAAGAAGAACAAGATCACGGAGATCAACGGGCGCGGCACGTTCCTCGACCCGCACACCCTCCAGGTGGCCGACTACGACGGCAACACCCGCACCATCGGCTTCGACCACTGCATCATCGCCACCGGCGCCACCCCCAAACTGTTGCCCGGCACCCGCCGCACCTCGCGCGTGGTGACGTTCGAGGAGCAGATCCTGGCCGAGGACCTGCCGCAGTCCATCGTGATCGCGGGCGCCGGCGCGATCGGCATCGAGTTCGCCTACGTCCTGCACAACTACGGCGTCAAGGTCACCATCGTCGAGTTCCTGGACCGCGTCGCCCCGCTGGAGGACGCCGAGGTGTCCGCCGAACTCGCCCGCCAGTACCGCAAACTGGGTATCGACGTGCTCACCTCAACCCGGGTGGAGTCGATCGACGAGTCGGGTCCGCAGGTCCGCGTCACGGTCACCGGCAAGGACGGCGCCCAGCAGGTGCTGGAGGCCGACAAGGTGCTGCAGGCGATCGGCTTCGCGCCGAACGTGACCGGCTACGGCCTGGAGAACACCGGCGTACGCGTCACCGATCGCGGTGCGATCGACGTGGACGGCCGCTGCCGTACCTCGGTCCCGCACATCTTCGCCATCGGCGACGTCACCGCGAAGCTGATGCTGGCGCACGCGGCCGAGGCGATGGGCGTGGTGGCCGCGGAGACGCTCGCGGACGCCGAGACCATGGAACTCGACTACACGATGATCCCGCGTGCCACTTTCTGCCAGCCGCAGATCGCGAGCTTCGGTTACACGGAGGCGCAGGCGCGGGAGAAGGGCTTCGATGTCCAGGTCGCCAAGTTCCCGTTCACCGCGAACGGCAAGGCGCAGGGCCTGGGCGACGCGACGGGCTTCGTGAAGCTGATCAGCGACGCGAAATACGGCGAACTCCTCGGCGGACACCTCATCGGCCCGGACGTCACCGAACTCCTCCCCGAACTGACCCTGGCGCAGCAGTGGGACCTGACCGTGCACGAGGTGGCCCGCAACGTCCACGCCCATCCCACGCTGGGCGAGGCGGTCCAGGAGGCCGTCCACGGCCTCGCCGGCCACATGATCAACATGTAGGGGGCGGTGACCCCCTTGTGACGGTGGGTACCGGACGGCGTCTCTGGAGAAGGAGTGGACCGCGAACGTGCTCCCGCGGGGGGCAGGCACGGCAGTGGCCGCCTGGAGGTCGTCCGGGAAGCCACTGCCATCGCTGCCTACCGCATCACTTCGCGGGCTTGTAGAAGGCGTACGTCGCGGAGTAGGGGACGCCGACCTGGTCGGTGCCGGTGCACGCGGTGGTGGGGGCGACGCCGCCGTGGGTGTTGAGGCGCTGGATGTAGGAGACGTCGGCGAACATCCCGGTGCCGCGGGTGGCGGTGGACTGCAGGAGGAGCTCGGGGATGGTTCCGGTCTTGGGGGAGTTGGCGATGGCGGCGGCGTTGACGGCGCTGCCGTCCACCGTGGACACCCAGACGGGGCCGCGGGAGTGGAGGGCGACGGTGCGGCGGGAGCCGTCGTTCCTGGCCCAGAGGGTGGCGGCGGGCTCCAGCAGCTTCCAGGCGCCGTCGGTGCAGGTGTAGGTCTGGACGCCCGCGGCGGAGAAGACGCCGGTGAGGCGGTTGCCGTCGGGCACCTTCAGCGCGGCGGGAGCGTCGACACCGGGGTGGGCAGGACGCTGCGCGGTTGCGGCCTGGCCGGCCGTCGCGGTCAAAAGCGTGCCGGCGGTGACGGCGGCGAGAGCCGTGGCGGTGAGGACGAGACGCTTGGTGAGCTGCATCAGGGTGTGTCTCCAGAGCGATTTTCTGAACGATTTCGCGGGGGGTGTTGACGCGGACGCCGTGCATGTCCCTGTGCCGGGGCGGTGCAGGTTCCGGCGTTGCGGGCCGGTCACGTGCTCTTCGGCCTCGGTGCCGCACTGTACTGGCAATGCCCGCTGTCCGGGCTGCCAATTGCTGGATCGATGTGTGACCAACTCCATTCGCGGGAAAGGGAGTTGCCGCATTCGTCTGCTGTTTCCGCTCGCCTGGCGGGCCGCACTTCGCGGGTTCCGGCGTGCCGATGCCCGCCTCGCCGCGGTTCGCCAGGACGCAGGCGGGCCACCGATTGTCGTCGGTCCGGGCGGCGATCGCCGCCGAGCGGCCGTAGGCGAGTCCGAGCCGTCCGGGCCGCGGACCACCCGGGCGGTGGCGGGGAAGTGGGCGGTGTCGACGTGCGGTTCGTCGTGGTGGACGGCTGCCGGGGCCGGCACCTCTTTCGGCGCCGGCACGGCATCGGTGCGCAGGGCCGAGGCCGGCCCGGTCGAGAACACCGACGAGGCGTACGACCTCGTCCTCGCCTCCGACGTGCGCCTCCGCTTCGCCGTCGACCCCGGACTCCGGTCTGCCCCCGAGACACGGACCTCCGCCTGACCCCGGTATGTGCCGGCCCAGGTCGCGCGCCGGGACCCGCAGGCCGTACCTCGGCGGCGGTCCTTCGCCGACTCGCCGGGCCCCGCACCGGGGCGCGGTTCACGTGGGCAGTGAGCGCAGGGCGTGCAGGTCGGCGGCGGTCGGGTAGTGCCAGACCAGGTAGCCGAGGGGGACCCCGGTCCGGTCGGCCAGCCACTCGTGGTCGAGCTCGGTCGGGCCGGCCTGCCGGGCGGCATCGCTCAGCAGCCGGATGCGGCGAGTGGCCCGGTCGGAGGCGATGACGCGGTAGTCGCGCGGCCTCTTGCGGCGAGCGCCGTGCCAGCGCCCGTCCCTGGTGCCTCGAAACGTCATGCCGGGGAGTCAAGCGTGCCGCTGTTGCTCGAGGGTCACCCTCCGGTTGCGGGTCCTTTGCGCCGGGCTCGGCCCTTTCCGGGACAAGAGGGCGCGCGCCGCAGCAGCACAAACGGCGTAATCCAGACGTCACCCCCGACTCGTTCACCCGCAACGGCGGTCCGTCGCACTGGTCCTCGACCCACTCCGTACCCCGTAACCCGTACCGAAGGAGCAGACAAGATGGACCAGATCTTGGGCGGCATCGTCCTGCGCGCGCCGCTTGGTGCGCTACCGAAGCTTCACCGGAACCCGGGCAAAGCAGCGCACAAGCAGCTGGGGCTCATCGAGGGACCGGTTGAGCACGGCGACCGGCGGGGCCGCGAACTCGGGTTCCCCACCGCCAACCTCGTGCTGGGCGACGACGAGAGCGTCAGCGACGGAGTGTGGGCCGGACTGGTGCGCCTGCCCGACGGCGCCACGTACGGCGCGGCCGTGTCGGTCGGCCGGAGGGCCACCTTCTACGGTCGCGACGGGATCCGCCTTCTCGAAGCACACCTGCTGGACTTCTCCGGCGACCTCTACGGCCAGTGGCTGCGCGTCCGGCTCGAACACAAAATCCGACCGCAGCGCCGGTTCTCCGACGTGGAGGCCCTGGTGGAGCGGATGCACCAGGACATCGCCGACACCCGGCTCTGGCTGGACGCCAACGCGCGCCTGCGCGTCTGCGACGGCACGACCGACCGGCCCTGAGGGTGCGCTGCCGGCGCGAGAGCCATCAGGGCGCAATACGTACGTCGCATTCGAGGACGATTCAGGCAACACTGCGCTGCTTCCATGCTCAGGCTGGATGAATGCCTCTTCGAAGGGGGTTTCCTCATGGCAGATGATCTGTTGCCCCGTCACGCCGCACAACCGAGACCGTCGACGGTGGCCGCTGCCGCCCACCCCGTCGGCCCGGTGCGCCCGGAGACGCTGTACCAACGGCGCCGCCAGACTCCGGACCGGCTGAACAACTCCATGCGCAGGGCCTACGACCTCCTGCGTTCCTCGCTGCAAAGCAGCCCCGAGAGCCTGTACCTGGTCGAGAGCGAGCTGACCGAGTCGCTGTCGGCGAGCCGCAACACCGTGCGTGCGGTCCTGCAGCTCCTGGCCAAGGACGGTCTCGTCACGCGCAGCCCGAAGCGCGGTACGCGCTCCGCCCCCGTGACGACCTTGCGGATCAACCAGATCGCCCCTGTCGAGGCGTTCGGCGGCGAGCGGGCCGTCCACACCCAGCTCCGTGCCCTGGACCACCAGGTCATGGGCTGTCCGGGCCTGGTGCGTGAACGGCTGGAGCTCGTCGGGGACTGGACCGTGCTCATGATGGAGTCGCTCGTCCTCCGGCAGGAGCTGGTGCTGGGCATCCTGGTGAGCTACGTCGCGCTGAGTCCCGAGCAGTCCCGGGACGTCGTCGTCGACGAACCGGACGCGATCTTGTTCCTGGAGAGGCACTTCGGCGTCAGGATCCGCGGAACCAAGTCGACGACGATCGGTGCGACCGCGGCCGACGCGCAGTCCGCGCGGTTGGTGGGTGTGGAGGTCGGAGCGCCCATGCTCTTCCTGGAGGACGTCCTGGAGGACGAGCACGGCCAGGCCAGGGCGCTGTCGCAGTTCCGGCTGCGGAGCGACCTGATCGCCTTCCAGACCCACGCCGTCCGATCGGCCTGACACCCCCGATCAGCCTGCCGACCACGGCCCATGGCTCCACTCGCCCCGCTCCCACCGGAGCGGGGCGAGTGGAGCCATGGGCTGTCCTCACTCGTGGCTGTGGGCGGCGTTCGTCACCATCGCCGCCCACAGCGCCGCGTAGTGGCCCCCGAGCTCGAGGAGCTCGTCATGGGAGCCGTCCTCGACGATCAGCCCGTTGTCCACGACCAGGATGCGCTGGGAGGCTCGCGCGGTCTGGAGCCGATGGGCGATCAGCAGTGTCGTACGCCCCCTCGCGACCAGGCCCATCGCTCGCTGGACGCGCGCCTCGGTGGCGAGGTCCAGGTTGGCCGTCGCCTCGTCGAGCAGCAGGATCGCCGGGTCGACGAGGAGGGCCCGGGCCAGGCTCAGCAGCTGGCGTTGGCCGGCCGACAGTGACCGGCCCTGCTCGCTGACGGGGGTGTGGTAGCCGAGCGGCAGTCCGGCGATGAAGGCATGGGCCCCCACCGCGCGGGCGGCCTGTTCCACGAGGAGGTCGGGCGCCTCGGGGTTGCCGTAGGCGATGTTGGAGCGGATCGTCCCGGAGAAGAGGAAGGGTTCCTGGGGGACGAACCCGAGTTGGTGGCGGTAGGCCGCCAGGTCGAGCCGCCTGATGGGGATGCCGTCGAGGCTCACCGTGCCCGCGGAGGTGTCGTAGAACCGGGCCACCAGCTTGACCAGGGTCGACTTGCCCGCACCGGTGGTGCCGACCAGGGCGACGACCTGTCCGGGCGGGATGTCGAGGCTCACGTCGTCCATCGCGACCAGGCCGGTGCTCTCGTAGGCGAACGTCACGTGGTCCAGGGAGATCGCGCCGGACAGGCGCTTCGGGGCGACGGCGTCCTCGGCGAGCGGGGTGCCCGTCGGCGTCTGCAGGAGCTCGCGCAGCTGGACGACCGCGACCTTCGCCTGCAGCCATTGGTCGAAGACGAAGGACAGCTGCTGGATCGGCGTGAAGAACTGGTCGAGGTAGAGCAGGAACGCGATCAGCAGACCGTAGGACAGGTCACCAGCGATGACACGTGGAGCGGCGACCATGAGCGCGATGGCCTTGGCGACGGTGCTCAGCAGCTGGAGCAGCGGAAAGAAGCGGGCCATCAGCTCGGCCGAGCGGATCCGGGCCGCGCAGTAGGAGTCGGCCAGTACGGCGAACCGCTCTTCGTTCGCCCGCTGTTGGGAGTAGGCCTGGCTGACCGCGACGCCGGCGAGGCTCTCCTGCATGTCGGCGTAGAGCACCGACACCCGGTGGCGCGCGACCAGGTACGTCTTCCCCGAGGCGGAGCGGAACCACAGCGTCGAGACCAGCAGGACCGGCAGCACCGCCGCGACCGCGAGGGCGAGCCGGGCGTCGAAGACGACGAGGCCGACGGCGATTCCGGCACACGACAGCAGACTCACCATCGCGGTCAGCAGACCCTGCTGCAACAGCTGGGCGAAGGCCTCGACGTCGGAGGTCATCCGGGTCATGATGTCGCCGGCCATGTGCTTCTCGTAGTAGTTGAGCGAGAGTCGTTGCAGGTGGGCGAACGTCCGCACCCGCAGCCCGAACAGCATGCGCTCGGCGGTGCGCTGGGCGAAGTAGATCATCACCCTGCTGTTGATCCAGATGACGCCCTGGACGGCCAGGAGGGCCGCACAGACCCAGGCCAGCATCTGGCGGGAGTGCTGGAGGACGCCGTGGTCGATGCCCAGCCTGATCAGCGCCGGCGTCGCGATCCACGACACCGCGTCGACGACCACCATGACCGAGGCCAGCAACAGCGGCTTGGCGAAGGCGCGGAAGACGCTCCCCATGGTGAACCGGTCGTGCGGCGCGGCCGCCTCCGCGAGGTCGATGTCGGGCTCGCCGCGCAGCTCGGGAAGGCTCTCCACGGCCCGGAGCAGCGTGGGCGACACCGTGGCCAGGCCGGCCAGGGTCGAGGTGGCACCGCTCATACCGGGGCCGCCCTGCGAGCCGGACGCCGCCCGTGTGGCGGCCTCGCTGGTGTGGCTGCTGATCTTGGGTGCGCCGAGCCGTGACACGTTCTCGGGCCAGGCGGGGCGGTCCAGCTCGGTGACCGGTTCCTCGGGTGCCGGCTCGAACTCCGCGTCGGGTCCGGTCAGGAGCTCGCGGAAGAGCGGGGAGCTCTCCAGCAGCTCTTCGGTGGTTCCGACGTCGACGATCCGGCCGTGGTCGAGCACGATGACCCGGTCCGCCAGACGCAGGGTCGAGTGCCGGTGGGCGATCAGCACGGTCGTCCGACGGGCGAGGACCTCCCCCAGCGAGCGGTGGATGGCGTGTTCCGTCCGTGCGTCGATGGCGGACGTGGCGTCGTCGAGGATCAGCACCTGGGGGTTGGTCAGCGCCGCTCGGGCGAGCGCGAGTCGCTGCCGTTGCCCGCCGGACAGGGTGAAGCCGCGTTCGCCCACGGCGGTGTCGTAGCCGTCGGGGAGCCCGGCGATGAAGCCGTGTGCGCCTGCCGCGACCGCCGCGTGCTCCACCTCGTCGATGGTGGCCGTCGGCCTGCCGAACGCGATGTTGTCGCGGATCGTCGTCGAGAAGAGGAAGCCTTCCTCGAACACGATCCCGACCGCGGCACGCAGCGAGGTCAGGGTGTACTCGCGGATGTCGCGGCCGTCGACGCGCACCACTCCCGACGTGGGGTCGTGGAACCGGGCGATGAGGTGGGCGAGGGTGGACTTCCCCGAACCCGAGGCCCCCACGATGGCGATCCGCTCTCCCGGGTTCACCCGCAGCGAGATGTCGTGCAGCACGCGGTCGCCACCGGCGTAATGGAAGTCGACGTGCTCGAACTCGACCAGGCCCGCCGGATTCTCCAGCCGGACCGCGTGGGGATGCTCTCGCACGCCTGCCTGGGTCGACAGCAGTTCGACGACCCGCTGGGCGCCGGCACGCGCCTGCTGGCTGGTGGCCATCAGACCGGACAGGAAGCGCACCGGGGCGACGAGTTGCAGGACGTAGCTGGAGAAGGCGAGGAACACACCGAGTGTGACCCGTTCCTCCATGACGAGCCAGCCGCCGAAACCGAGGATGGCCAGCTGGGTGAGACCGGGGATGGCGTCCATGCCCGCGCCGAACACCGCGGTGATCCTCGCGGTCCGCAGCCGGGACTGGAAGAGCCCCCGCGCCTCCTCGTTGAGCGCTGCCTGCTCCTGGTCCTCCTGCCCGAACGCCTTGACGACCCGGACTCCGGTGACCGCCTCCTCCACGACCCCGGCCACGGCGCCCTGGAACCGCTGGTCCATCCAGCTCGCGGGGAACGACCGGCTGCGGAACCGCATGGCCACGGCGAGGAAGACGGGTACGGCCACCGCCATCACCAGTGCCAGGAGGGGGGAGAGAGCGACCATCACGGCCAGCGACACGATGAGCAGGGTGACGTTGCCGTAGGCCAGGCCCAACTGCTGGAGGAACATCTGGATCAGCGTGAGGTCGGAGGTCGCCCGCGACATCACGTCACCGGCACGCAGTTCGTCGCGCCGCGAGGCGTCCAGGTACTGCATGTGCCGGTGCAGCTTGATCTGGAGGTCCCGCTGGATGTGCACGGCGGCTCTGCCGCCGATCGTGCGGCGCAGGTAGTTCGCCACGAAGCTGACGACTCCGGTGACGAGCAGCAGCACGATCCAGACGGCTCGGGAACGCCTCTGGGACAGGATCGTGTCGTCCAGGACGACCTGCTGGATCAGCGGGATGAGACCCATCAGTCCCATCGCGGCGACGGCGAACCCGACGCCGAGCCAGATGCGCACGCGCGCCCGCCGGTCGAGCACGGGTGCCAGCAGCCGCAGGGTCCCCCGCGCGTACACGGGACGCTGCTGGTTCTCCACCTCCACCTCCGCGTCGGGCTCGGGCTCCGGGGTGTCTGCTGCGCGCACGTCGAGTGGAGTGGTCATGGGCACAGGAGAAGGGGCGCGGATTTCCGCGCCCCTTCCCATGCGTTGCCGGCCGATTGCGCCCGTGGACGCCGCTACATGGCGATCCGTGGATCGGCTGCGGCTTGCAGGACGTCGACGACGATGTTGGCCACCACGTAGAGGAGGCCGACCACCAGGGTGATTCCGGCGATGGTGTTGAAGTCGCCCCTGCCGATCGACTGGGAGATGTACAGGCCGATCCCGGGTCTGGCGAAGATCGCCTCGACCAGGATGCTGTTCCCGATCATCCCGGCGAGCTGCAGTCCCATCAGTGCGAGCACCGGGCCGAGGGCGTTGCGGAGTGCGTGTCTGACGAGGACCTGCGTCTCGCTCAGACCCTTGGCCCTGGCAGTGCGGGCGTACTCCGCTCGGAGGGTGCCCTCCAGGCTGCTTCTCAGGACGCGGCCGACGGCCACCGCGGGCCCGATCGCGACGCAGAGCGCCGGGAGGATGAGGTGTTGCAGATCGTCGAGGAACAGGCCCGGCCGGCCTGCCAGGAGGCTGTCGACCAGGAGGAAGCCGGTCGGGCCCGCCGGCGCGTCGTACGCCGAGGTCTGGCCGGTGACCGGCAGCAGGTCGAGCCAGCGGTAGAAGACCAGCATCGCGATCAGGCAGGCCAGGAACACGGGCACCGAGGCACCCGAGATCATCACCACGCGCAGCACCCCCGATCCGCGCCACCCACGTGCCGTGGCCAGGCCCAGGAAGAACCCGATCAGCGCGATCAGTACGAGGGCCGTGAACACGAGCTCGAGCGTGACCGGCAGGAACTTCATGATGTCCGACGAGACCTGTGTGCGCGTCACGGTCGAGGTCCCGAGGTCACCCTGCGCCGCGTGGCCCAGGTAGTGGAAGAACTGCACCGGCACCGGCCGGTCGAGTCCCAGTTGGTGGCGGGCTGCTTCGTACACGTCCGGCGGTGCCTTCTCCCCGACCAGGGCCACGACGGGGTCGACCGGCGCCACCTTCTGCAGGACGAAGACCACCATCACCAGTGCGAGCAGGACGGGAAACGCTCCCAGGAGCCGACGACCCAAGATCAGCAGCATGATGTCACCTCCACGTTCGTCTGTACCGGTCAGCGGTCACGGATGCGGTCTCTGAGTGCGTCGCCGGCGAAGTTGCTCACGATGGCGATCAGCGCCACGGCCGCGGCGGGGAACACGGGGATCCACCACGCGCTGAAGATGTTGGTCATGCCTTGTGCGCTCATCGCTCCCAGCTCCGGAGCGGGTTGCGGCGCACCGAGACCGAGGAACGAGAGACTCGAGAGCATCAGCACCAGCGCCGACACGTCCAGGCTCGCGGTGATGATGGTGACCGGGACGGCTCCGGGCAGCAGGTGCCTGGTGAGCCGGCGCACCGGTCCGGCCCCCGAGATCCTGGCCGCCTCCATGTGCGGAGAGGCCCGCAGTTTGCGGACCTCGGCTCGGATGATGCGTGTGTACAGCGGCCACCAGACGATCGAGACGCCGACGAGCGTGTGGAAGTAGGACGGGCCGATGGCCGCAACCACCGCGATCGCCAGGATCGGCCCGGGAAGCGCCAGGAACACGTCGGTGATCCTCATCAGGATGCTGTCGACGACGCCGCCGAGGGCTCCGGCGACGAGACCGACCAGCCCACCGAAGACGACACCGGAGGCGACGACCGCCAGGGCGCCCCACCAGCTCGTGGACATGCCGACCAGTACGCGACTGAGTACGTCACGTCCCACCGTGTCGGTGCCCAGGAGATAGCCGGCCCCGGGCGCGGACATCGGTGGCCCGGCCGGTACCAGGGGATCGTAGGGCGCGATGGCTTTGGCGAAGATCGCGACGAGGAACGTCGCGGCCAGCGCGGTGAAGGCGACCCAGGCCGCCACCGGCGTGCCCTGGAAGTACTGTCTGAGGCCTTGACCGAACCTGGTCTCGACCGGGATCAGATCTTTGGCGACGTAGGGCTCAGCAACGGCCATGGCTCCTCCGTAACGGGACGGCCCGCTCGTCCTCGACCCTGCGGTGCACGGGCGGGCTTGTGATGCGATCCATCGGGAAACCAGTCCACCTCTCGGTGGTCTCATTGAAAGTTCACTCAAGTTGCCGGGTCATTGCGCGCGCGCCGCGCGCGTTTCCCGCAGGGGTCTCGATCCCGCCAGCACGGCCGTGCACAGCAGGACGAGCCCTCCGCCGACCACACATCCCGTCACCCCCAGCGCCCCGAAGAGCAGGTTGACGCTGCCCGATCCGCTGAACGAGCCCACGCCGCAGGCGATCCGGTAGTTGGCCACGGCGATCGACGGGTCCGGGCTGGTGGCGACGACCAGCACGGGTGGTGCCGCCAGGGCGACTCCGTCGACAAGCCCGAAGAGCACGGCCGCGGTCAGGAAGCCGCTGAGCGAATGGGCGACCAGGAGGGCACCCAAGGCGATCAGACCGAGCGCGAGCGCCCACACGAGCGCTCGAGCGGGACGGACCTTCTCGAACAGCGTGCCCGAGGTGCCGAGGACCACGATCTCCACCATGGCGAGCACGCCCAGACAGATGCCGATGCCCGCGGGGGTGAGACCCGCCGCGTCCCCGATCAGCGGGAAGGCGGTGTTCTCGATCCCGCTGCGCAGGTAGTTGCCGACGAGCCCCAGCACGAGCGCGACGCGGACCGCTCGGCCGACCGCGAGCCGGGGCAGGCCGATGCGGGGTCGGCCGAGTTCTTCCGACGCGGGAAGGCGTGGTAGCAGCAGGAGCACCAGTGCGCCCGTCGCCAGGCCCGACCCGCAGCAGACCACGAAGGCGAGCCGGTAGCCGTCGAGCCCCGCGTATTGGGTGGCCAGCAGACCGCCGACGGGGGCGCCGACGGAACCGCCGAGCATCTGCAGGCTCGCGTTCGAACCGAGGGCGCGGTGCGGGCGAGCGCGCATCCGCACCGTCACCTGCAGCGCCGCGCCGGCGACCACCGCGCTGGCCAGTCCCTGCACGACCCGGGCGGCGATCAGCTCCGGCGCGCGGTCGGCCAGCGCGTAGCAGGCCTCGCTGACCGCGAAGAGCACCATCCCGACGACGGCCGTCGAGCGGGCGTCGATCCGGGTGACGACCCGTGTTCCCAGGATGTCCACCAGCATGAGTCCGGCCGCGGAGCTCCCGACGAAGACGGTGGCGAGGACCGGGCCGAGTCCCACCTTGATCGCGTAGAGCAGCTCGATCGGGGCAGTCATGGCCATGACGAATCCGACCAGGATCATCGTCAGCTGATGCCCGGCCGACTGCCGGAACCGGGCAAGAGCGCCGGCGTGGGAGGTGTGCGGTGCGGTCACGCCCGCACGCGATCAGAACTCACGAAGGGTCTCGCGCAGGGTGGACCTGGTGTACGCGGTGCGGGTGAGGCCCTGACGCTGCAGCTCGGGCATCAGGCCGTCGCAGATGGCGTTGATGTAGTTGCGGGACAGGTCCCAACCCGGCTTGCTGATCAGGAAGCCGTCGCCGCCCACCTCCTCCATCGCCTCGCCCATCTTCCGGGCGACCTGCTCCGGAGTGCCCACCAGCTCCAGACCCCGCTTGGCACGGTGCAGCACCAGCTCGCGCAGGGTCTTGGGGCCGGGGCTGCCGTCGCCCCGCATGAAGTACTCCAGGGATCCGCGTTCGCCGTTGGTGGTCAGGTCCGCGGGGAGCGGCTCGTCCAGGTCGAACTGCTTGAAGTCGATCTCGGTGTTGGAGGAGATGTTCACCAGCGACTTCTCGATGTACGACGGGTGGTGGTGCAGCCGCTCGACCTCGGCGCGGGCCTCGGCCTCGGTGGCGGCGACGGTGGGGGAGACGACGAAGAGGAGCTTGATCTCGTCGGGGTCGCGGCCGGCTGCTTCGGCGCGGGCGCGGATGTCGTCGCGGTACTCCTTCATGCCTTCGATGCCGGTCCCGACCGCGATGATGGCGTCGGCGGCGCCGGCGGCGAAGGCACGGCCCCGGGGGGAGGCTCCCGCCTGCAGGAACGCGGGCCGGTGCTGGGGTGAGGGCACGGTGTTCAGCGGTCCGCGGGACTTGAAGTACTTGCCGTCGAAGTCGATGGTGCGGACTTTGCGGTAGTCGGCGAAGGTGTTGGTGTCGCGGTCCATGACGACGGCGTCGGGTTCCCAGGAGTCCCAGAGCTGGTTGACGACGTCGAAGTATTCTTCGGCGACGTTGTAGCGCTCGTCGTGTTCGGGCAGGCCTTCGAGGCCGAAGTTCTGGGCGGCGCGGTCCTCGGCGGAGGAGACGATGTTCCAGCCGAAGCGGCCCTCGGCGATGGAGTCGACGGTGGAGCAGGCACGGGCCAGCAGGTACGGCGGATAGAACGAGGTCGACATCGTCGCCACCACGCCCATCTTCGCTGTGTTGGCGGCGATCAGAACGGCCAGCGGGATCGGGTCCTGCTTCGGCGCGAACGCCGAGTGCTTCAACGCGCCTTCCATGGTGCCGCCGTAGGCGTCGGCGACCATGACGGTGTCCTCGATCATGATCAGGTCGAAGCAGGCCCGTTCCATCGACTGGGCCATGTCGACGTAGAACTTGCCGTTGGCCCAGTTCCTCACGTCCGGGGAGGCCCACTCGCTGTCCCACTCCGGCGGGATGAAGTTCATGAACCAACCCATATGGAACTTCTTCGGCATGATGTCTCCTACGGTCGTGGCGGGGTGCGGTGGTGGAGGTCCGGGGATGTCCGGGGTGTCTGCGGGAGTCTCAGAACTCGCGGAGCGTCTCGCGCAGGGTGGACTTGGTGTACTCGGTGCGGGTGAGGCCCAGGCGCTGGAGCTCGGGGACCAGGCCGTCGGTGATCGAATGGATGTACTTCCGGTTCAGATCCCAGCCGGGCTTCATGATGAGGAAGCCGTCGCCGCCGATCTCCTCCATCGCCTCGCCCATCTGCTGGGCGACCTGCTCCGCGGTCCCGACGAACTCGACGCCTGTCTTGGCCCAGTCGATCGCGAGTTGGCGGAGGGTCTTGGGGCCGGGGGTGCCGTCGCCCCGCATGAAGTGCTCCAGGGATCCGCGTTCGCCGTTGGTGGTCAGGCCCTCCGGGAGCGGCTTGTCCAGGTCGAACTGCTTGAAGTCGATCTCGGTGTTGGCCGAGATGCTGACCAGGGTCTTCTCGATGTAGACGGCGGACGAGGTCAGCCGTTCCACCTCGGCGCGGGCCTCGGCTTCGGTGGCGGCGATGGTGGGGGAGACGCAGAAGAGGAGTTTGATGTGGTCCGGGTCGCGGCCGGCTGCTTCGGCGCGGGCGCGGATGTCGTCGCGGTATTCCTTCATGCCGGCGGTGCCGGTGCCGACGGCGACGATCGCGTCGGCGGCGCCGGCGGCGAAGGCACGGCCTCGGGGGGAGGCTCCCGCCTGGAGGAACGCGGGGCGGTGCTGGGGTGAGGGGACGGTGTTGAGGGGGCCGCGGGATTTGAAGTACTTGCCGTCGAAGTCGATGGTGCGGACTTTGCGGTAGTCGGCGAAGGTGTTGGTGTCGCGGTCCATGACGACGGCGTCGGGTTCCCAGGAGTCCCAGAGCTGGTTGACGACGTCGAAGTATTCTTCAGCGACGTTGTAGCGCTCGTCGTGTTCGGGGAGGCCTTCGAGGCCGAAGTTCTGGGCGGCGCGGTCCTCGGCGGAGGAGACGATGTTCCAGCCGAAGCGGCCTTCGGCGATGGAGTCGACGGTGGAGCAGGTGCGGGCGAGCAGGTAGGGCGGGTAGAACGACGTCGACATCGTCGCCACCACACCCAGGTGGGTGGTGTTCGCGGCTACCTTGACCGCCAGTGGCACGGGGTCGTGCTTGGGCGCGAAGATCGAGTTCTTCAACGCGCCTTCCATGGTGCCGCCGTACGCGTCGGCCACCATCACGGTGTCCTCGATCATCATGAAGTCGAAGCAGGCCCGCTCCATCGACCGTGCCATGTCGACGTAGAAGTCGCCGTTGGCCCAGTTCCTCACGTCCGGGGAGGCCCACTCGCTGTCCCACTCCGGGGGAATGAAGTTCATGAACCAACCAAGGTGGAATTTCTTCGTCATCGTCCCGATCCTCAGAACTCGCGGAGCGTCTCGCGCAGGGTGGACTTGGTGTACTCGGTGCGGGTGAGGCCCAGGCGCTGGAGCTCGGGGACCAGGCCGTCGCAGATGTCGGTGATGTACTGCCGCGAGAGGTCGCGACCGCCCTTGTTGATCAGGAAGCCGTCGCCGCCGATCTCCTCCATCGCCTCGCCCATCTTCTGGGCGACCTGCTCCGGAGTGCCCACCAGCTCCAGCCCCCGCTTGTTGCGAGCCATGACCATCTGACGCAGGGTCTTGGGGCCGGGGCTGCCGTCGCCCCGCATGAAGTGCTCCAGGGATCCGCGTTCGCCGTTGGTGGTCAGACCCTCCGGGAGCGGCTCGTCCAGGTCGAACTGCTTGAAGTCGATCTCCGTGTTCGACGAGATGCCCACCAGCGCCTTCTCGATGAAGGAGTCGGTCGCGATGATCCGCGCCTCCTGCTCCAGGGCCTCGGCTTCGGTGGCGGCGACGGTGGGGGAGACGACGAAGAGGAGCTTGATCTCGTCGGGGTCGCGGCCGGCTGCTTCGGCGCGGGCGCGGATGTCGTCGCGGTATTCCTTCATGCCGGCGGTGCCGGTGCCGACCGCGATGATGGCGTCGGCGGCGCCGGCGGCGAAGGCGCGGCCTCGGGGGGAGGCTCCGGCCTGGAAGAAGGCGGGGCGGTGCTGGGGTGAGGGGACGGTGTTGAGGGGGCCGCGGGATTTGAAGTACTTGCCGTCGAAGTCGATGGTGCGGACTTTGCGGTAGTCGGCGAAGGTGTTGGTGTCGCGGTCCATGACGACGGCGTCGGGTTCCCAGGAGTCCCAGAGCTGGTTGACGACGTCGAAGTATTCTTCGGCGACGTTGTAGCGCTCGTCGTGTTCGGGGAGGCCTTCGAGGCCGAAGTTCTGGGCGGCGCGGTCCTCGGCGGAGGAGACGATGTTCCAGCCGAAGCGGCCTTCGGCGATGGAGTCGACGGTGGAGCAGGCGCGGGCGAGCAGGTAGGGCGGGTAGAACGAGGTCGACATCGTCGCCACGACACCCATCTTCGATGTGTTGGCGGCGACCATGACGGCCAGCGGTACGGGGTCCTGCTTGGGTGCGAAGACGGCGTTCTTGAGGGAGCCTTCCATGGTGCCGCCGTAGGCGTCGGCGACCATGACGGTGTCCTCGATCATCATGAAGTCGAAGCAGGCCCGCTCCATCGACCGCGCCATGTCGACGTGGAACCTGCCGTTGGCCCAGTCCTTCACGTCCGGGGAAGCCCACTCGGACTGCCAGTCCGGTGGCGTGAAGTTCATGAACCAACCCAGGTGGAACATCTGTGTCATGTGCTGTGCCTTTCAGAACTCGCCGAGGGTCTCGCGCAGGGTGGAACCGGTGTACTCGGTGCGGGTCAGCCCCCGTCGTTGGAGCTCGGGGACGAGACCGTCGCAGATGTCGGCGATGTACTTGCGCGTCAGGCCCCTGCGGTGGATGAGGAAGCCGTCACCGCCGACCTGCTCCATCACGGCCTGCATCTCGTCGGCGACCTGTTCGGGAGTGCCGATGAACTCCATGCCGAACGAGCTCGCCGCGATCGCGAGCTGGCGGAGGGTCTTGGGGCCGGGGGTGCCGTCGCCCCGCATGAAGTGCTCCAGGGATCCGCGTTCGCCGTTGGTGGTCAGGCCCTCGGGGAGCGGTTCGTCCAGGTCGAACTGCTTGAAGTCGATCTCGGTGTTGGACGAGATGCCCACGAGCGCCTTCTCGACGAACAGGTCCGACTGACCGAAGCGTTGATGCGCGGCGATCGCTTCGGCTTCGGTGGCGGCGATGGTGGGGGAGACGACGAAGAGGAGCTTGATCTCGTCGGGGTCGCGGCCGGCTGCTTCGGCGCGGGCGCGGATGTCGTCGCGGTATTCCTTCATGCCGCCGGTGCCGGTGCCGACCGCGATGATGGCGTCGGCGGCGCCGGCGGCGAAGGCGCGGCCTCGGGGGGAGGCTCCGGCTTGGAAGAAGGCGGGGCGGTGCTGGGGTGAGGGGACGGTGTTGAGGGGGCCGCGGGATTTGAAGTACTTGCCGTCGAAGTCGATGGTGCGGACTTTGCGGTAGTCGGCGAAGGTGTTGGTGTCGCGGTCCATGACGACGGCGTCGGGTTCCCAGGAGTCCCAGAGTTGGTTGACGACGTCGAAGTATTCTTCGGCGACGTTGTAGCGCTCGTCGTGTTCGGGGAGGCCTTCGAGGCCGAAGTTCTGGGCGGCGCGGTCCTCGGCGGAGGAGACGATGTTCCAGCCGAAGCGGCCTTCGGCGATGGAGTCGACGGTGGAGCAGGCGCGGGCGAGCAGGTAGGGCGGGTAGAACGAGGTCGACATCGTCGCCACGACACCCATCTTCGATGTGTTGGCGGCGACCATGACGGCCAGTGGCACGGGGTCCTGCTTGGGTGCGAAGACGGCGTTCTTGAGGGAGCCTTCCATGGTGCCGCCGTAGGCGTCGGCGACCATGACGGTGTCCTCGATCATCATGAAGTCGAAGCAGGCCCGCTCCATCGACCGCGCCATGTCGACGTGGAACTTGCCGTTGGCCCAGTCCTTCACGTCGGGGGAAGCCCACTCGGACTGCCAGTCCGGTGGCGCGAAGTTCATGAACCAACCCAGGTGGAACTTCGTCATGTGTCTCTTCCTGCCTCTCCTGCTGCCTCCGCTGCCGCGAACGAGATCGCCGGGCAGTTCGGCACCGCGCCGTCGCGTGCCTTGACCTGTGGTGACCCCATGACATCCAGGGCCGGTGTCACGACGAATGCGCCGTCATGGCACTCGTATTGCGCCGTTGTGACCCTGGTCCGCTCCGCGCTCCACGACGTGCTACGCGCCTGGTCAGCCCTCGTTCGCGGGGACCCTGATGAGATGGCACGAGGCCTCCCGGCCTCCGATGCCGTCGATGGAGTAGAGGAACGGCGCCTCGGTGGAGCACCGGTCGATCCGCTCGCGGCAGCGTGGGTGGAACGAGCAGCCCGACGGCACGGAGAGCGGGCTCGCCGGCTCGCCCGGCAGGCGCACGGGCGCGGCCCCAGGAGTGGGGATCGCGGCGAGCAGGGCTTTGGTGTACGGATGCTTCGGGGAGGAGATGATTTCCTCGGTCGGCCCCAGTTCGACGATCTGGCCGAGGTACATCACCGCGGTCCGGTCGGAGATGAAACGCGCGGCGGCCAGGTCATGGGTCACGAACATGACGGCCATTCCGAGCTCACGCCGCAGGTCCTGCAGCAGATTGAGCACGGACGCGGCCAAGGAGGCGTCCAGAGCGGAGGTGGGCTCGTCGCACAGCAGCAGCTTCGGAGGGACGATGACGGCCCTGGCGAACGCCACCCGCTGGCGCTGACCTCCCGAGAGCAGGCCCGCCTTGATACCGGCCACGTCCGGGGGCAGTCCCACCTGACGCAGCGCCCGGTCGACCAGCTCCCGGCGGTCCGCCCTGTTCTTCTCCTTGAGCAGCCGCTCGCCCACGATCTCGCCCACGGTCAGCCAGGGCGTGAGCGAGGCACCGGCGTCCTGGAACACCATCTGGGGCCGGCCGCCGAGTCGCTCGACATCCCCGCCGTCGGGCTCCATCAGCCCCGCGACGACGCGGAGCAACGTCGACTTCCCCGACCCGGACTCGCCGACGACGGCCATCGACTCGCCGGGAGCGATCTCGAGGATGACGTTGCGCAGCGCGTGCAGCTGATCCTTCTTCAGCATCCCGCGCCTGACCGTGAACTGCTTGTCGACGCCGTTGACCCGCAGCGCGGGAGCTCCGTCGTCGAGCTCGGCCATGGGCCGGAACGACGGCGCCGCGGCGAGAACCGCCGCCTCCTGACTCGTCGCTCCGGGCACGATGCAGGCCGCCACCCCCGAGTGCGTGGCCGCAGGCGTCGGCACCGGCAGCGTTTCGGCGCAGTCATGGATCGCCGCCGAACACCTGGGCGCGAAGGCGCAGCCCTGCGGATGTGCCCGGGGGTCCGGGGGCTCACCCGGAAGCGCCGGGATGGGCCGGCCGGTGGGCAGGTCGAGATCCAGCCGGGCTTTCAGCAGGCCCACGGTGTAGGGGTGGGACGGTGCCCGCAGGACCTCCTCCGTCTTCCCGACCTCGGCCACCCGGCCGCCGTACATGACCGCGATCCGGTCCGCCACCTGGGAGGCCACGCCGATGTCATGAGTGACCAGGATGAAGGAGGTGCCGAGCTTGTCGCAGAGGTCGCGGATGAGGGCGAGAACCTGCGCCTGCACCGTCACGTCGAGTGCCGTGGTGGGCTCGTCGGCGATCACCAGGTCGGGCTTGCCGGCGACCGCCATGGCGATCATCACGCGCTGCCTGAGCCCACCCGACAGCTCGTGCGGGAACGCCTTCATCCGCCGTGCGGGATCCGGGATGCCGACGAGGTCGAGCAGTCGTAGCGCCTCCTCCTCGGACCCGGCCGCCTCCACCACCTGGCGACCGATGCGCATCGTGGGGTTGAGCGAGGTCATGGGGTCCTGGAACACCGCGCCGAGGTGCAGCTTGCGCATGCGGCGCCGCTCCTCGTCCGACGCGGACACCATGTCGACGCCGCACACCTCGGCCTTCCCGGTGATCACAGGCATCGGGTCGCCCGCGAGCAGGCCGAGGAGGGCCAGAGCCATCACGCTCTTGCCCGAGCCGGACTCACCGACGACGGCGAGGATCTCGCCGGGATCGATGTCCAGGGTGACGCCGCGCAGGGAGTGGACGGGCACTCCTCGACGCCGGAAGGTGACCGTGAGGTCCTCCACCCGGGCGCGTGACGCGGTCAGTGGTTCGGCGAGTGCGGCGGCGCTGTTCCCGGTGGTACTGGTGCTGGCCATGGTTCATGCCCTCCTCGGCCTGGTGGCGGTGACGGTGTCGGCGAGGGAGGAGTCCGGCTCCAGCCCCTCCAGGTACGTGCGCGAGACGAGTTGTCGGTCGCGGGCAGAACGGGATCCGGCGCTTCGTCGAGCAGGATCTCGCTCATGTCCTCGTGGATCTCTTCGGTCTCCTCGGCGCGGGGCGTCGCCCATGAGCACGCCGCTACCGGCTCACACTCGTTTGATCTTGGCCGGGTTGAAGATGTACGGGAGGTACGAGTCGAGTTCGATCCCGCCGATGTCGGCGTGGGTGACGAAGTTCTGCGGGATCCGGCACAACGGGACCCACAGGGCCTCGTCCGCGATGATCTTGGTGATCTGCAGGTAGACCTTGTTGGTCGCCTCCTCGGTGCCCTTGGTGATCGCCTCGTCCATGAGCGCGTCCACCTTGGGGTTGCCGTACTGGTAGGCGTTGAGGGGCTTCGCGCCGGTGCGCAGGAAGATCCGCAGCGCGGTGTCCAGGTGCAGCGCGTCACCGCCCATCGTCGCCAGCAGCAGGTCGGGCCGTTTGGCGGCCGGCTGGTTGCAGAGGTCGAACCACTCCGCGGAGGGCATCGCCCGGATGGTGATCTCCAGCCCGGTCGCGGCGAGTTGGGTCTGGACCAGTTCGGCCATCTGCTGGGCCGGTGCGCCGTTGGACGACACCCAGGCGAAGTCGACCTTCTTGTCCGACAGCGCGGCGACCTTCTTGGTCAGCGGGCCGAGGTCGACCTTCGGATCGAAGGGTGCGAGCCCTTTGGGGAACATGTCCTCCGGCCAGAAGTTGTCCTGGACCGGGGTGAGCCCCTTGAAGGACGTCTCGACGGCCGTGGCGCGGTCGAGGGCGGTCATCATCGCCTGACGCAGGGACTTGTCCTTGAACATGCCCGCGCCGGGGTTCATGTAGAGCGACATCATCGAAGCGCCGAGGTTCGTGACGACCGAGAACTTCTTGTTCTTCCGGTAGCTGAGCACGTCGGCGATGGCGAACCCATGGCTGACCAGGTTGAACGCACCTTGGTCCAACTGGAGCTTCTGGGTCGCGATCTCGGGGGTGATCTGGATCCGGATCGTCTTGAAATACGGTTGATCGCCCCAATAACCGTCGAATCTCTCCAGGGTGTAGTGGCTGCCCGGCACGAACTCCTTCATGACGTACGGGCCGGTGCCCGCGTCGTGGGTCTTGAGCCACGTCTGGGCAAGGTCCCCGCCCACCGCGTTCTTGGCGACCGCCGTCGGGCTGGTCACCAGCATCTTCCACGGGCAGGCCGCGTAGTGGAGGAAGGCGTTGTTGGGCTCCTTGAGCTTGATGACGAGGGTGGTCGCGTCCTTCGCCTCGGCCTTCGCGATCCCCGTCACCATGTAGGCGGGCCCCTGCTTGACCGCCGCCCGGCGCTTGAAGCTCTTCAGCCACGCGTCCGCGTCGGCGGGTGTCCCGTCGTGGAACTTGACGTCCGGCTTCAGCTTGAAGGTGTAGGTCAGCTGGTCGTCGGAGACCGTCCAGGAATCCGCCAGTTGCGGGATGATTTCGGACGTACCGGACTTGTAGGTGACGAGGCCGTCGTAACAGGCGTCCATGACCTCCACACCCTCACCCTCGTACATGATGTCGGGGTCGGGGACCTGCATGTCCTGCAGGAACGGCATGGTCAGGGTGAGGTTGCCCGCGCCGTCCTCGCTGGCCCCCTGGCCACACGCCTCGAGCAGGCTCAGCAGGCTGACGCTGCCGAACGTGATGCCGGCCGCCTTGAGCAGGCTGCGACGGCTCAGCCCGGGTCTTGGCTCAGAATCGGGCTGATGTTCGATCTTGGTGGGCAAGGTCGCCTCCTACGGCGGGGTCTCACAGAGCAACGTGGTCAGTGCGGTGAGGAAGGAGGCGAGGCGTTCGGCTCGTCTCCACGCTGATGGCCAGATCAAAGCGGCGATGTGTGACACCGCAGCGTCGTCACGGTGGCTTTCCTATTGCGCCTGGTTCGTGACGGATACGGTTTTGGTCACGGTGCCGCCGATGCCATGGGGGTGCTCGGCGGGCCGGGGGTGGGCGTCACGCCGCGGACTCGGGTACATCGCCCGCGCCGGCCGGCAATCGCACCGGCTGCCGGCCGTGCGCGCCGCCCGTACCGGTCGGCTGTCGTACCGGCTGCCAACCGTTACCGGATGCGGCGAGCGCCGTCGTCAGCGCCGTCGCCGTACGGCCTCCGCCCGCACGTCGGACCGCGCTCCGGACTGGCGGCCGGTGCGACCGAGATGCGCTCAGGCCCCGGCGGACGGGCGCAGCTCGGTCTCCGGGGCGGCTGACAGCAGGTCCCGCAGGCGCAGCACGACGGTCAGCACCGCGGCCATCCCGACCAGGGACGACAGCGTCAGGGCGTTCCTGGTACCGAGCAGCTCGGCACCCGCTCCGATCGCCACCATGCCGATCGGCATCGCCCCGATCGCGGTGCTGAGCACCCCGAGGGCGACGCCGCGCTCGGTGTCGTGGGCGGACTCGATCGCGAGGAGACTCTGCATGGACCCGAACGCGGCCTGCCCCATTCCGGCCACGAACAGCGCGAGGAACGCGAGTTCGAACACGGGCGCGGTGGAGAAGCAGAACAGGCCGACCAGAGCGACCATCGAGCCGACCGCGAAGACCAGCCCGCGCCGCAGCAGAGGCCGGGTGCTCAGGACGATTCCGCACAGGATCTGGCCGCCGCCCGCCGCGGCCCCCAGGGCGCCGGCGAGCACGGCGTCGTCGGAGAACTCATGGGCCACGAGAGGGACCAGCGGGATGTAGCCGAACATGAACAGGTTCATCGCCACGGTCACCCCCAAAGTGGCCATCAGGCGCCTGCTGCGCCGGGCGAGCCGGACGCTGGCGACGGCCTGCGCGGCGATCGACACGCGCGTGCCGGGGTCGCGCACGGTGGCGTAGCGAGGAGCGGGGACCAGCCGCAGCAAGGCCGCCGAGACGCACAGCAGCACGCCCATCCCGGCGAATCCCGCCCCCAGACCGACGGTGTCGATGAGCGCACCGCCGGCGAGCGTGCCGAACATGGCCGACCCCGCCTGGGCGGTGGCCTCGATCGTCATCGCCTGGCCGGCGAGACGCGGACCGACGGTCTCGTAGATGAGGGGGCGCTGCGCCGTCATGTTCACCAATCCGCCGATTCCCAGCGCGAACATGAAGGGGAAGGTCATCCACACCTCGACCCGGCCGGACTGGACCAGGGCGAACATCGTGAACTGGACCGGGATCAGCACCAGTTGGACGCGGCGGATGAGCTTGCGGCGGTCCAGTCGGTCGCTGATCACCCCGGCCACGAAGCCACCGACGAGCATCGGGGCGAAAACGAGCGCGCCGACGACCTGGTTGAGGATGGGCGAACCGGCCATCTGGGCCAGCAGGTAGCTCACGGTGAACAGGCCACCCCACCGCGTGGTGTGCCAGACGAGGGAGCTGACGCAGAGGTAGCGGTAGCCGGGGACCTGGAACAGTGCCCGCAGCGAGGACGACGGCTCGGGGCCGGCCGGGTGGGGAGCGGATCGGGCTTCTTCTGTGGTCATCCGGCGTCCACCGCTGTCTTCTCCCTTCGTCGCTGACCGGACACCCCGAGGAGGATCAGCCCGCTCAGAACCGTGGAGCCCAGCGCGAGGGCGGAGAACCCGACCCAGCTGAGCAGGAAACCGCACAGGACCCCGGCAGCTCCGCCGGAGACGGCGGTGAGGAAGTCCACCGCGCCCTGGACCTGCACCCGGTCACCGGAGGTGATCGTGTCCACCAGAAGCGTCGAGGCACCGATGAAGACGAACGCCCACCCCAGCCCCACGGTGAACATCGAGACGAACATCAAGGGGACACTGTGCGGCACCGTCCCGCTGCAACCGGCGAGGACGAGCACGAGCGCGCCGGCGCGCATCGTCGCCAGCCGCCCGACCCGGTCCGCGAAGCGGCCGACGAGCGGGCTGAAGGCGAACATGCCGGCCATGTGGGCCGAGACCACGAAGGGAATGATCATCTCGTGCTGGTGCGTCTTCATCTCGATCGGGGACATGGCCATCACGCCGACCATCACCGCCTGGGCGACCACCATGGACAGCAGAGCCAGCCGGGCCGCGGGCTCCCTGGCGACCACCCGCAGGGACTCGGTGACGCGGATCGCCGGGGCGGCGACGGTCACGGCATTGCCCTCCGCCCAGACGGTCAGCGGGTCGGGGCGCAGCCGTACCCCCACGTTGACCATCGCGCAGAGGAAGAAGAACGAGCTCAGGAGCCAGGGACCGGCGTACTTCTCGAGCCCGAACACGGACTGGCCGAGTGCCTCGGCCGGTCCGACGAGGGTCGGTCCGAAGATCGCACCGAAGGTGGCCGAGAACAGGATCCGGCCCATCGCCCGGCTCCGCTGGTCCGGCTCGGCCAGGTCGGTCGCCGCGTACCGGGCGAGCAGGTTGGTGGCCGAGCCGGCACCGTACAGCAGCAGGCCGCACAGAAAGACCGCGAGGGACGACAACTGCACGCCCGCACACGCGACCAGACCTCCCGAGGCGGCGAACGCGTAACCCAGCTGCATGCCGACCCGTCGTCCGCGGCGGGCCATGACCCGGGCGAGGATCTGCGCCATGGCTCCGGAGCCGGCGGTGACGGCCGCGGTCGACAGACCCACCCACGGAGTGGCGACACCGATGATGTCCTCCACCACGAAGCCGCCGATCGTGACGGCAGCGCCGAGCGCTCCGGCGCCCACCACCTGTCCCAGGGTGAGCACCCGCAGGCTTCTGCGCTGGATCTGGGCGCGCTCGACCGAGGACCGTGGCACCTCGCGGGGCGGCGAGGTCACCTCAGAACTCGAGCAGGTTGTCGCGGAACATCTCGTAGGAGTACGACGTCCGTGTCAGCCCGCGCTTCTGCAGCTCGGGTACGAGCCCGTCGCAGACCTCGCTGATGGAGCGCCGCGTCAGGACGTCCTGGGTGAGCAGGAACCCGTCGCCGCCCACCGTGGCCATGACGTCCCCCATCTGGTCGGCGACCTCGGACGGCGTCCCCAACAGCTCGACGCGCTGCCCGGCGCTGGTGGACGACTGGGCGGCGACCTCGCGCAGCGTGCGGTCCCCGTTCTGGGTGACGAACTGCTGCAGCGAGCTCTGGTGGCCGTTGGTCACCAGCTGGGACGCCAGGTCCTTGACGGGGGTGTCCAGGTCGAACACGGAGAAGTCGATGTCGGTCGCGTAGCCCATCCCGGCAAGGCGGGTCACCGGGTTGGCCGCCGCCTCCTCCTGGGCGAGCCGGCGGCGGTCCTCGGCCGCCTGATGGGTCTCGCCCAGCACCGGCGACACCAGGAACAGCACCTTCACGGAGTCCGGGTCGCGTCCGTGCGCCTCGGCACGGGACCGGACGTCGTCGCGGTACTCCTTCATCTGCTCGACCGTGGTCGCCGAGGCGATGATCGAGTCGGCGTACTTCGAGGCGAAGGCACGGCCCTTGGGCGAGCCGCCCGCCTGCACGATGACCGATCTGCCCTGCGGGGAGCGGGCCGAGTTGATGGGGCCCCGCGACTTGTAGAACGTCCCCTTGAAGTCCACCGGGTGGACCTTGGCCGGGTCGGCGAAGATCCCGTCCTGGTCGACCACCATGGAACCCGGCTCCCAGGACTCCCAGAGCCTGACGACCAGTTCCGCGAACTCCTCGGCCATGTCGTAGCGGACGTCGTGGTCCGGCTGGGCGTCGTGGCCGTAGTTCTGCGCCGCCCGGTCCGAGCTGGCGGTGACCATGTTCCACCCGGCCCGGCCACGGGAGACATGGTCCATCGTCGAGACGAGTCGTGCCAGCAGGTACGGGGGGTACTCGGTGATCGCCAGGGTCGCGACGATCCCCAGGCGCGAGGTGTTCTGGGTGAGGATCGACGCCAGGACCGACGGGTCGAACTTGGGCACCGCGTACGCGTTCTCCAGGTAGAAGTCGTGCTTGCCCTGCCAGGCGTCGGGCACGAACGACGAGTCCTCGAGGATGAAGTAGTCGAAGCACGCCCGTTCCAGGGAGCGCGCCATGTCGACGTAGAAGTCCGGCAGCATCCCCTCGGACTTGTGGGTGCCGATCCACTGGTCCCGCCAGCCGTGCACGCGGTAGCCGTTCATGAACCAGCCCAGGTGGAACTTCTTGGCTTGCAACCCGGCCTCCCGTTCTCTGCCGTTCTCTGCCTGCGACGACGGCGTCAGGTCCTGCCGCCGGCCTTGTCGCTGGAAGCTAGCCAGGCAGAGTGTCACCGGCGGATCATGACCGTTCCGCGCCCATTGCGCCGTCCGGGCGGTTCCGTCCACGAGGGGGCAGCGGCGCAATGGAAGCTTTACTGCGCACACCTGACCGGGAAATCCGCCGCTCCTTCACTGACGGGGTCAGCATCCGTCCGCTGCTATGGAGGACTCATATGACGGTCGTTGTCGTCGGTAATCCCAAGCCGATGTCGCGTACCCGAGCTGCCGCCGAGCTGATCGCCCGGGAACTCAGCGGGAGCGCGCCGTCCGCGGTTGTCGACGTGGTGGATCTCGGGGCAGGCCTGCTCGGCTGGGGTGACCCCAAGGTGGCCGAGGCCAAGGCCACGGTGCTGGCCGCCGACTCGCTCGTGGTGGCGTCACCTACGTTCAAGGCCACCTACACGGGTCTCCTCAAGCTGTTTCTCGACCAGTTCGGGCAGGGCGAGCTCGGCGGGATCCCGACGTTCCCGGTGATGCTCGGGGCCGGACTCCAGCACGCGCTCGCCCCTGAGCTGACCCTGCGTCCCGTACTGGTGGAGATCGGAGCCAGTTGTCCGGCGCCGAGCCTCTATCTGATCGACTCGGAGTACGCGACCTCGCCGGACCTGGCCGTCTGGCTCGAGTCGGCCAGGAAGTACGTCCCGACGGCGGTGACACCATGATCCGGGCATCCGACCTGCGGTTCGACGACGGTCTGCTCCGGCAGGCGTTCGGCTGCTTCCCCAGTGGCGTGACCGCCTTCTGCGGGATGGTGGACGGCGCCCCGGAGGGGATGGCCGCCAGCTCGTTCACCTCCGTCTCGCTGGATCCGGCCCTGGTGTCCGTCTGCGTGGCGAACACGTCCTCCACCTGGCCACGGCTGGCCGAGCTACCTCACCTGGGGCTGAGTGTGCTGGCCGGCGAGCACCGTTCGGTGGCGCGTTCGCTCGCGTCCAAGAACGGTCAGCGCTTCGCCGAGGTCGACTGGGTCGCCACCGACGCCGGTGCGGTCTTCGTGCACGGCGCCACGCTGTGGCTCGAGTGCTCCATCTACGAGGTCGTCGAGGCGGGCGATCACGCGATCGTGCTGCTGAAGATCGAGGCACTCGACATGTATCCCGATGTCCCTCCGATGGTCTTCCACCGCAGCGGCTTCCACGAACTCGCGTCGAGTGCGTGACAGGTGAGCGCGCGTCGAGCGCGTGAAAAGTGAGCTCACGTCGAGCGCGAGAAACAACGGGGCCGCCGATCCGAATGCTCGGATCGGCGGCCCCGTTCGTGCTCCCGTTCGTGCTCCCGTTCGTGCTCCCGCGCGGGTTCACCGGTCGAGCTCCTTGTGGGCGGTTTCGGGCAGCCGCAGGTACACCAGCGAGGACAGCAGGCACAGGGCGGCCACGTACCAGGGGAAGAGCCCGGAGTGGCCCGACTCCTTGAAGAGCGTGCCGACGTACGGGGCCGTCCCGCCGAACAGTGCGACCGTCAGGGAGTAGGGGAATCCGATGCCGGCCGCCCGCACCCGGGGCGGGAAGACCTCGGCGTTGACGGCCGCGCTGATCGACGTGAAGCCGGTCAGCAGGACCATGCCCGCGCACTGCACCAGCAGCAGCACCGCGAACGAGTCGCGCAGGGCGTGCAGCAGCGGCACGCTGAGCAGGGCGAAGCCGAGGCCGAAGAAGAGGAGTGGGGGGCGGCGGCCGAAGCGGTCGGAGAGCAGTCCGCCGAGCGGCTGGAGCAGGCCGAAGAAGGCGAGCGAGATCGTGCCCGCGAGCAGGGCGTCGGACTTGTCGACGCCGGCGTTGAGTTCGGCGTAGGTCGGCAGGTACGACGTCCACGTGTAGTACGCGATCGTGCCGCCCGCCGTGATGCCGCAGATGAGGAGGGACTCGCGGGGGTGGCGGCGCAGCGCCTCGAACAGGCCGGGACGCGGTGCCTGTCGCTGCTCGGCGCTCCTCGTCTCCTGCGCGCCCTGCCGGATCCAGAACCCGACCAGGCTGAGGACGGCCCCGAACACGAAGGGCAGCCGCCAGCCCCAGCTGTTCATCTGCCCGTCGCCGAGCGTGTCCACGAGCAGGGTGGCGATCCCTGAGGCGACGAGCTGCCCGGCCGTCGTCGACACGTACTGGAAGCTGGAGAACAGCCCGCGCCGGCCGGGTCCCGCCGACTCCACCAGGAACGTCGTCGAGGCGGCGAACTCCCCGCCCACGGACAGGCCCTGGAGCAGCCGCGCGAGGACGAGCACCACGGGAGCGAGGACGCCGACCGCCGCGTACGTCGGGGTCAGCCCGACCAGCAGACTGCTGCCGCCCATCAGCAGGATGGTGACCGTGAGCGCGGCGCGCCGTCCGTGCCGGTCCGCGATCGTGCCCATCAGCAGTCCGCCGACCGGCCGCATGAAGAAGCCCACCGCGAACACCGCGAACGTCGACAGCAGCGGCACCAGCGAGTTGTCCGCGCTCTTCGGGAAGACCTCGGTGGCGATGTAGGTGGCCAGGAAGGTGTAGGCGTACCAGTCGTACCACTCCACGGCGTTGCCCACGGAGGCCGCCAGCAGCTGGCGGACGGGCCGTTTCGTCGGGGTGGACGACGACGTGTGCGTCTCTGTCATGATCGCGACCATCCCCCGCTGCGGCGTCCCCACACCTCCCGTACCGACGACTTTCACATCAGCGCCACCACACCCTTCCCTGACGTTTGGTGCTCTTGGAACACTCGCACCGCACGCATTCCGTCATCCCGTCATGTTCCGGCCATCCGCCCCCTGGATGAGAGGCACCACCCATGCCCGAGGTCAACCGGCGCAGATTCATGCAACTCGCGGGCGCCACGACGGCGTTCACCGCGCTGTCGAACAGCATCCAGCGCGCCGCCGCGCTCCCGGCGAACCACCGTACGGGGAGCATCGAGGACGTCGAGCACATCGTCGTCCTGATGCAGGAGAATCGTTCTTTCGACCACTACTTCGGTGCGCTGCGCGGCGTCAGGGGCTTCGGCGACCCGCGCCCGGTGACCCTCCCGAACGGCAGGACGGTCTGGCACCAGTCCGACGGCACCAAGGACGTCCTGCCCTTCCACCCCGACGCCGACGACCTGGGCATGGCCTTCCTCCAGGACCTCCCGCACGGCTGGAACGACGGACACGCCGCCTTCAACGGGGGCACGTACGACAAGTGGGTGCCCACCAAGTCGTCGACGACGATGGCGTATCTCACCCGCGACGACATCCCGTTCCACTACGCGCTCGCCGACTCGTTCACCATCTGCGACGCCTACCACTGCTCGTTCATCGGCTCCACCGACCCGAACCGCTACTACATGTGGACGGGCTACACCGGCAACGACGGCCAGGGCGGCGGCCCGGTCCTCGGCAACGACGAGGTCGGCTACGGCTGGACGACCTACCCCGAGCGCCTGGAGAAGGCCGGGGTCTCCTGGAAGATCTACCAGGACGTCGGCGACGGCCTCGACGCGAACGGCTCCTGGGGCTGGATCAACGACGCCTACCGGGGCAACTACGGCGACAACTCGCTGCTCTACTTCAACCAGTACCGGAACGCCAAGCCGGGCGACCCGCTGTACGACAAGGCCCGCACCGGCACCGACTACACCAAGGGCGAGGGCTACTTCGACCAGCTCAAGGCCGACGTCCTGGGCGGGAAGCTGCCGCAGATCTCCTGGATCGTCGCCCCCGAGGCCTTCACCGAGCATCCCAACTGGCCCGCGAACTACGGCGCCTGGTACGTCGCCCAGGTCCTGGACGCGCTCACCGCCGACCCGGAGGTGTGGGCGAAGACGGCCCTGTTCATCACCTACGACGAGAACGACGGCTTCTTCGACCACCTGGTCCCGCCGTTCCCGCCGGCCTCGGCCGCGCAGGGCAAGTCGACGGTCGATACGGGCCCGGACCTTTTCAAGGGGGACAGCGGCCATGTCGCCGGCCCGTACGGGCTCGGCCAGCGAGTGCCGATGCTCGTCGTCTCGCCGTGGAGCAAGGGCGGGTTCGTCTGCTCCGAGACACTCGACCACACCTCGATCATCCGGTTCATGGAGCGCCGCTTCGGAGTGCACGAGCCCAACATCTCGCCCTGGCGGCGGGCTGTCTGCGGTGACCTGACCGCCGCGTTCGACTTCTCCCGGAGGGACATCAAGCCCGTCGCCCTGCCGGACACCGACGGCTACGAGCCGCCGGACCGCGACCGCCACCCCGACTACGTGCCGACCCCGCCGGCCAAGGCGGTCCTGCCCAGGCAGGAACGCGGCCTGCGCCCCGCCCGCCCGCTCAAGTACGCGCCGCGCGTGGACGGTTCGGCGGATACGGCGAACGGGAAGTTCACCCTCACCTTCGCCTCCGGCGCCAAGGCCGGTGCCGCGTTCCTGGTCACCTCCGGCAACCGCACCGACGGCCCCTGGAGCTACACCACCGAGGCCGGCAAGAGTGTTTCGGACACCTGGAACTCGGCGTACTCGAAGGGGTCGTACGACCTGAGCGTGCACGGTCCCAACGGTTTCCTGCGCGTCTTCAAGGGGCCGAACAAGACCGCCGGCCCCGAGGTCACCGCACGGCACACCGGCGACGACGTCGAGCTGACCTTCACCAACAAGGGCCGTGGCACTGCCCGGTTGAAGGTCGCCGACGGATACGGCCGCCCGGCCAGGACCTTCACCGTGCGGGCCGGCGCCACCGTGAAGCACACCTTCGACCTCACGGCGAGCAGGCGCTGGTACGACCTGACCGTCACCTCCGAGGCCGACCCGGCCTTTGTGCGGCGGTTCGCCGGACACGTCGAGAACGGGCGCCCCGGAGTCAGCGATCCGGCCGTCACGACGGAGTGATCAGAGCACCGTGATCAGTGCGAAGTGATCAGTGCGATGTGAGGTGTCCCGGCTTCTTCTGCCGGGGGACCAGCGCCGGTTCGGTCGTCGCGGTGGAGGGCTCCAGTGCCAGGACCGCGGCGACCGGGTGGTCGTCGTCCGCGATGGCGGCCGCCACCGCGTGGTCGTCGGCCGCCATGGCCGCTGCCAGGCGGTCGTCGTCCGCGGCGGTGTGCGGGGTCGCCCGGGTGAGCAGGAGCACGCCCCAGGACGCCAGTCCCGCTCCCGCCAGGGCGAGGAGCACGCCGGCCGCGCCGCCCTGCAGGCGCTCGCCGAGCAGGGCCAGTCCGATCGCCGCCGCGGCCACCGGGTTGGCCAGGGTCACCACCGCGAGCGGGGCGCCGAGGCCGTCCCGGTAGGCGGTCTGGGACAGCAGCAGTCCGCCGGTCGCGAAGGCCGCGACGAGCAGTGCCACCCCGATCACCTGCACGCTGAGCAGCGGGCCGGAGCGGTCCGTCGCGGCCACCGTGACGGTCTGGGTGAGGGCCGAGGCGACACCGGAGGCGAAGCCGGACGCGGTCGCGTGCCGCAGCCCCGGGCGCGCACCCCGCCGCGCCAGCAGGCCGATCAGGGTCGCGGTCACGCCCGCGACCGCCAGCGCCTCGGGCGTGCTCAGCACCTGCTCCGGGGCGGGCCCGGACGCGGCGACCAGGATCGCGGCCAGTCCGAGCAGGGTGAACGCGGTACCCCGCCACTCCACCGCGCTGACCCGGCGTCCCGCCATCCGCGCGCCCAGCGGCACCGCCGCGACCAGGGTGAGCGCGCCGAGCGGCTGGACCACCGTCAGCGGACCGTACGTGAGGGCGACGACGTGCAGCAGCGCGGCCGACGCGTTCAGTCCGACCGACCACCACCAGGCACCCGAGCCGAGCAGCCGCAGCAGGCCAGAACCCGGGTTGCGGGCGGCGAGGCGTTCCTGGGCGACCGCCGCGGCCGCGTAGGCGACGGCGGAGAACAGGGACAGGACGACGGCGAGCAGTGTGGCGTTCATCGGCCCGCTCCGACCAGGGCGCTCTCGTCGACCGGTACGAGCGTGTCCCGGGCGCGTCCGGCCGTGGTCACCGTCCGGTGCGGGAGGTGGATCACCGTGAGGACGAGCCCCAGAATCGCGCCCGCCACGATCGCGTCGAGCCAGTAGTGATTCGCCGTTCCGACGATCACCAGCAGGGTCACCACAGGGTGCAGCAGCCACAGCCAGCGCCAGCGGGACCGGGTCGCCACGATCAGGCCGATCGCGACCATCAGGGCCCAGCCGAAGTGCAGTGAGGGCATCGCCGCGAACTGGTTGGAGAGGTGGTCGGTCTGCGGCGGGCCGTACACCGAGGGCCCGTACACCCGGGCGGTGTCCACCAGGCCGGCCTCGGCCAGCATGCGCGGCGGGGCCAGCGGGAACACCAGGTGCACCAGCAGCGCGGCGGCCGTGAGCGCGGCCAGGACCCGGCGGGCCCACACGTAGTGCGCCGGGCGGCGCAGATAGAGCCAGACCAGGAAGCCCAGGGTGGCCGGGAAGTGGACCGTCGCGTAGTAGGTGTTCGCGATGCGTATGAGCGTGTCGCTGTGCAGCAACAGGGACTGGACCGAGCCCTCGCCGGGCAGATGGACGGCCGGCTCCCAGTCCCACACGCGGTGGGCGTTGCGGAGCGCCTCGGCGGTGTGGCCCGCCGCCAGTTGCCGGCCGAACTTGTAGACGAGGAAGAGCCCTACGACAAGGAGGAGCTCACGGACGAGCGGCGGGCGCGCTGTCGCGCTCGGTGCCGCTTCTGAAGGCTCGGTGCGGGCATTCATCCCCCGGCCCTTTCGCTGGCGGTGGTGGTGCGTGTGCTGGTGCCGGACGCATGGGTGACTCGTCCGGCACCGGAACTCATCGATACGGGTGCGTACCGAAACGCCAGTGTACCGATACGGTCGGGTACCGGTACACTGACGTATCGATTGACGTACGACACATTCGGACGACACTGGATGCGGGCCTTGGGCCGCCGAACCGAGCGAGGAGAGCAGATGACGTCGCAGGCCGCGGACGGACCGGAGACGGTCGCCGCCTCGCGCCGCTCCAAGATCACGCCCGAGCGTGAGCGGGAGTTCTTCGACGCCGTCCTCGAACAGGTCCGCGAATGCGGATACGACTCCGTGACCATGGAGGGCGTCGCCGCCAGCACCCGCTGCAGCAAGTCCACGCTCTACCGGCAATGGCGGACCAAACCCCAGTTCGTGGCGGCCGCCCTGCGCGCCAGCCGGCGGGTGCGCTTCGCCGGCATCGACTCCGGTTCACTCGCCGAGGACCTGCGCCAGGCCGCGCGGGCCGCGGGCGCCTGGTCCACCAAGGACACCAAGCTGGTCCAGGCGCTCGGCCATGCCGTCACCCAGGACGCGGAACTCGCCTGCGCGCTGCGTGAGGCGCTCGTCGAGCCGGAGATCGCCGCGCTCCAGGAGATCCTGCGCCGCGGCGTCGAACGCGGCGAGGTTCCCGCCGACCATCCGGCGCTTGCGTACATCCCGGCGCAGATGTTCGGCGTCATGCGCGTCCGGCCCGTCCTGGAGGGAAAGGACGCGGACCCGGACTACCTGGTCTGCTTCGTGGAGGCCGCGGTGCTGCCCGCGCTGGGCCTGACCTGAGACCGGGCCGCCGTCCATGGGATGACTGGACGGTGACCTGTTCGCGCCGCACCGTGGGGACGGGGGCGGCGCGCACCCCCCGGCCGGGTGGGGTTCCTCTTGAGCGGAGAGGCGCCCCACCCGGCCGCCGCGTGTCCCGGCCCGGTCAGACGTTCTGGCCGCTGCCGCCGCCCTTCGACACCTTGATGCCCTTGGTGATGTCGTCGAGGACGGACTCCGTCTGATCGACGTCGACGCCGAAGCGGACGACGACCATCTGCTGGGGGTTCGCGGGGGAGGGGAAGGCCAGCGACTGGACGAGCCCGTCGGAGCCCTTGCTGGTGACCGCCTTCCAGCGCACCAGGTAGCCCTTCTGCCCGGCCACGGTCACCGCCTCGGACGCCAGCACGTCGTGCGAGGTGATCTCGCCGTAGCCCGTGCCGTAGGACTGTGCGGCGTTGGCCGCGATGTCCGCCTTCGCCACCTCCTCGGCCGTGATCCCCTTGGTCCGGAGCGCCAGCGCGGGCGCCGAGAACGCGCCGCCCTTCGTGCACTTCTGGGTGGGCTCGCCGGGGCAGTCGTAGGAGTCGTTCGAGGAGACCTGCGCGCCCGCCGGGAGCTGCTGGCCGTACCAGCCGTCCGGGATCGGCAGGCTGATCCCGTCGATCGCGTCGGTCACCGAACCGCTCTCGATCTTCGGCGCCTCGGACTGGCCGGGCGAGGGCGACCCGTTCGGATCCGGCGACTGACCGCCCGGACCGCCCGACCCGCCGCCGAACGGCCCGCCCCGGCCGCCCTGACCACCCGGTCCCGGCTGCGAGCCGGCCGTGTTGCCGTTGCCGCCGTCACCGTTGGACAGCGCGTACACGCCCACGCCTATGCAGGCGAGGACCACGACGGCGACCCCTACGGCGATGCCGTTGCGCAGCCCGCGCCGCGGACCGGCCGGCGGCTGCGCCGGGTACGCCGGATAGCCCGGATGCGCGGGATACGGTCCGGCGGCCGGGGCCTGCGCCGGCGGACCCCATGCGGCGGTCGATCCCGCGGGGCGGGTCTGGTCCGTCCACGCCTTACCGTCCCACCAGCGTTCGGTGGCGGGAGCGTCATCTGTCTGCCCGGGGTCGGGATACCAGCCGGGAGGAGTCACCTGCGTCATGTCCCCACCGTATGAGCACTCGGTGAAAGAGACATGAGAGGGCCCCGGACCGCGTGCCCCGACCCGCTCGTCCCGGTCCGCGCCGCACCGGCCGCTGCCCCTTCCCACCGGGAGTCCCGAGCCGGGCGCCCGCCCGTTCTCCGCCGGCGGGAGCCGGAGCGTGAGCCGGATCCGGAGCCAGATCGGGAACCGGACCAGGAGCCGCGGCCCGCGCCGGACTCCGCAGGCACCCGCGGCTGCGACGGGGCGGCCGGAGCAGCGGCTGGAGCCGCGCGGCCCGCACCCGCACCGCCCCTCGCCGAAGGGCGGCGTCAACGGGAACAGCACCCGTCTCCCTCCGGCGTGAGAAGACCCCTCCCTCCCCTCGGAGCCACCGTTTCTGACGGACAGTCATGTTTGATCGCGGCTGGTCGCGGGCATGCCGCGTCGACCGCTCGTACCGCACGTCACCCGTCAAGGCAACAGGTAGCCGGACGGGTCTCCGTGTCGGCAGTCGGACGGCTACTCTCGAGTTCTGTACGTCGTTCGGGCGACTATGGGGAGGTAGCGGGATGACGGAGGTACGGCCCACAGCGGCCGCCTCGGCCTCCCTGTGGGAGCGCGACGCCGAAGTCCACGCCGTCGTACGGGCGATCGAGGCCCTGGGCGCGGACAGCTCCTCCTCGGGCAGCCTGCTGGTGATCCGGGGCGAGGCCGGCTTCGGCAAGACCGCCCTGCTCGCCGAGACCCGCCGCATCGCCGAACGGCGGGGCTGCACGGTGTGGTCGGCCCGCGGCGGCCAGACCCTCAGGTCCGTCCCCTTCAACGTCGTACGGCAACTGCTGCAGCCCGCGCTGGTGTCGCTGATGCCGGAGGAGGCCCGCGAGTATCTCGGCGACTGGTACGACATCGCCGGCCCCGCCCTCGGCCTCACCGAGCCCGGCGAACGGCAGGCCGACCCGCAGGGCGTCACCGAGGGACTGGTCGCGGCGGTGCGCCGGCTGGCCCGGCGGGACTGGCCGCTGGTGCTGCTGATCGACGACGCCCACTGGGCCGACCAGGAGACCCTGCGCTGGCTCGCGGCCTTCGCCGAACGCCTCGACGACCTGCCCGTGCTGGTCGTGGTGGCCCGCCGCCCCGGCGAGGTCAGCGGCGAGAGCGCCCGGCTCCTCGACGCGGTCGCCGCCACCGCGGGCGGCCCCGCCACCACCCTGAGCGCTCTCACCCCGCAGGGCACCGCCGGCCTCACCCGCGCCACCCTCGGCGAGCACGCCGACGCCCCGTTCTGCCGCGAGGTGTGGGCCGTCACCGACGGGAACCCGTACGAGACCGTGGAACTCCTCGCCAAGGTGCGCGACAGCGGACTGGAACCCACCGAGAGCGCGGCCGGTGAACTGCGCGCCCTGAACCGCACGGCCCGCGGCGGCGGCCTCGTCGCCCGCCTGGAGGAACTCGGCATCGACGCCACCCGGTTCGCCTGGGCGGCCGCGATCCTCGGCACCGGCATATCCGTCGACCTGGTCGCCAAACTCGCCACCCTCAGCCGCGGCGAGGCGGTGCGCTGCGCCGAACTGCTGCGCACCGCCCGCATCCTGACCTCCCCCGACCCGGCGAACGCCCAAGCGGACGGCGGCGACCTGGAGTTCGTCCACCCGCTGATCGCGACCGCCGTCTACGAATCCATCCCGCCCGCCCTGTGCACCGCCATGCACGGCATCGCCGCCCAGATCGTCACCGACTCCGGGCGCGGTGCCGCGGCCGCCTCCCGGCATCTCCTCCAGGTCCACCCGGACGACGACGAGGAACTCGTGGAGCAGCTGCGTGAGGCGGCCCGCGACCACCTCGCCGTCGGCGCCCCCGACGCGGCCCGCCGCTGCCTCGAACGCGCCCTCCTGGAGCCCCCGCGGCCCGAGGTCCACGCGCACCTGCTCTACGAACTCGGCTGTGCCACCCTGCTGACCGCCCCCGCCAAGACCATAGACCACCTGCAGACCGCGCTCGCCCTGCCCGGCCTCGACGGAGCCGAACGCGTCGACGCCGTCTTCCGCCTCTCCCAGGCCCTCCTCCACAACGACCAGCTGGAGGAGGCCGTCCGCACCGTCGAGACGGAGGCGGCCCGGCACGAACCCGGCCCCGCCCGGATGCGGTTGCAGGCCGCGCAGTACATGTGGGAGGGCATCCACGCGGGCGAGACGACCTCCCCGGGACGCTCCGAGCGGCTCGCCGAGCTCGCCAGGACCTGCGCCGGCCGGGACAACTCCGAGCGCGCGCTGCTCATCATGCGCGGCTTCGACGCGATGACGCACGGCGAGAACGCCGAGGAGATCGTCGAGGCGTGCGACCGCGCTCTCGTCAACGGCCGCCTGGCACCCGGACTCGGCTGGACCGACAACGAGTGGGGTCTCGAACTCCCCCTGATGCTGGCCTCCTCGTACGCCTACACCGACCGGCTCGACCGCGCGGAGAGCCTGTTCACAGAGGCCCTGCGCACCTACGACTCGGCCGGCTGGGGCGGCGGCCACCTCGCCCTCGCGCACGCCTACGTCGGCCTCGGACACCGCAGGCGCGGCCGGCTCCGGGAGGCGGAGAGGTCCCTGCGCGAGTCGCTGCACATCGCCGAACGCGTCGGCCGCGGGCTGCCCCTGTACTGGTCGGCGACCTGCAACCTCATCGACACGCTGCTCGCCCGCGGCCACGTCGAGGAGGCCTGGTCCATGGCCGAGCAGTACGGCTTCGCCCCGCCGTACCCGTCCACCATCGTGCTGCCCGACCCCCGCTCGGTCCGCGGCCGCCTCCTGCTCGCGGTGGGCCGGACCAAGGAGGGCGTCAACGAGCTGGAGGCAGCCGAGAAGGCCGCCGCCGCGCGCGGCCACCACAACCCGGTGGTCGTCCCCTGGGCCGTCGACCTCGCCCGCGCCCTCGCCGTGGACGACCCGGGCCGCGCCGCCCAGCTCGCCACCGACGCCCGCCGGCGCGCCGAGCGCTTCGGCACGGACACCGCGATAGGGGAGGCCCTGCGCTGCGCCGCCGCCCTGGAGACCGGCCAGCGCGCGGTCCGGCTGGCCGCCCAGGCGGTCACCTACCTGGAGGCCTCGCCCTGCCAGTACGAACACGCGGCGGCCCGGGTCGAGTACGGCATCCTGTCCCGCTCGGCCTCCGAGCTCAACCGGGGCCTGGCACTGGCCCGTTCCTGCGGGGCCGACGGACTGGCGGCGCGGGCGAGCGCGGCGCTGGAGGCGGGCCCGGAGCCGCGGTAGGCCGTGCCGGCACCGCAGCCGTGAGGCGGCCGGCGCGCCCAGGCCGTTCCACCGCGGGCAGGTAGCTGTCGTAATGGGCAGATGTCGCGCGTATGTAGCCGTCGTGGTGAGGCGGATGTCGCGGTCCGGTAGCTGTCGCCGTCAGGCGGTGAGCAACTGCTCGGTCACCGCCGCCAGCCGCTCGCGTATCTCGGGGTCGTACGTACCCTCGTGCGCCCGCGCCGCCCGCGTGCCGTCGAAGTAGCGTCCCGAGCCGAGATCCCGGGTCGCCAGCGCCAGCACACCAGGCGCGCCGTCGGCGACCGTGTTCCAGGGACTGATGCCGCCCTCGCGGACCATCGCGGTGTCCATGTAGGTCGCCGGGTGCAGCACGTTCACCGCGACACCGCTGCCCTCCAGCTCCTCCGCGAGCGAAAAGGTGTACGCGGCGAGCGCGAACTTGCTGCGGCGGTACGCCGAGACACCGCTGTAGCCGCGGGTCAGCTCCGGATCGTCGAAGGCGACGGGCTCCTGGCCGGCCGAGCCGACGTTGACGATCCGCGCGGGCGCGTTGGCCCGCAACGTGGGCAGCAGCGCACGGGTGAGCGCGACCGGCGCCAAGTAGTTGACCGCCAGCCGCAGTTCGTGCCCGTCGGCGCTCACCTCACGGCCCGCTCCCCGCCCGCCTGTGCCCATGCCCGCGTTGTTGACCAGCACGTCGAGCCGCGGGTGGGCCTCGGCGACCCGGGCCCCCAGCTCGCGCACCCGCGCCAGCGAGGACAGGTCGGCGACGTGTCCGTACGCCTTGCCCTCGGTACGCAACTCTTCGACGAGGCGTTCCGTACGGCCCGGATCGCGGCCGTGCGCGAGCACGACATGGCCCGAGCGGACAAGTTCGAAGGCGATGTACCGGCCGAGGCCGGAGGTGGCACCGGTGATCAGGATGGTGGACATACCGCCAGCCTAGGCACGGCAGGCGGGCACGAGCGAAACCCTGCTGATCCCACCACTGCCAGGATCACCCTGCGCAGGGGCACCCCGTACCGGCGCCCCTGCGCCGTCGGCCCGCGGCTCGCTGCTCTCGAACAGGCTCGGGTCCCGCGATGCCGTCGCGGCGCGGCCACCGCCCGGCTCACTCCCCGGTGTCGTCCTCTTCCGCCAGCACCCGCTGGGCCGTCGCGAAGGCCGAGTTCGCCGCCGGGACCCCGCAGTACACGGCCGTCTGCAGGAGCACCGCGCCGATCTCCTCCGGGGTGAGCCCGTTGCGCCGGGCCGCCCTGACGTGCATGGCGAGTTCGTCGTAGTGGCCGTGCGCGACCAGCGCCGTCAGTGTGATCATGCTGCGTTCGCGGCGGCTGAGCGTCGGGTCGGTCCAGATCTCGCCCCAGGCGTAGCGCGAGATGAAGTCCTGGAAGCGCGCGGTGAACGGGGTCTGCCGGGCCTGGGCCCGGTCCACGTGCGCGTCGCCGAGCACCTCGCGCCGCACCTCCATGCCCCGCGGGGCGGGCCGGCCGAGGTGCGGCCGCAGCGCCGTCAGGACCGCCTCCGGGCACTGCGCGACCGCCAGGTGCGAGGCCCCGGGGAGCTCGACGAGCGTGGCGCCCGGGACCGCGTCCGCGATCTCCCGCAGATGCGCCGGCGGGGTCGCCGGGTCCTGCCGGCCCGCGATCAGCAGCGTGGGGGCCAAGATGCCGTCCAGCCGGTCCCGCAGGTCGAACGCGGCCAGCGCGTCGCAGCAGGCGGCGTATGCCTCGGGGTCGGCGTCCCGGTGGTCCCGTACCAGTTCCGGCACGGTGAACCCGGAAGTGAACCAGCGGGCGTCGGCGTTGTCCGCGAGCCGGTCAAGGCCCTCCCGCCGGACCCGCTCGGCCCGTTCCTCCCACGGCTGCGAGCCGTTGAAGTGGGCCGACGAACAGATCACCGCCAAGGACGAGACCCGCTCCGGATGGTGCACGGCCAGGTGCAGGCCGACCGCGCCGCCCAAGGACACGCCCGCGTACGCGAACCGCTCGATGCCGAGCGAGTCGGCGAGCGCCAGCACCAGGCCGGCGAGGTCACCGACGCTCGCGCCCGGCCCGATCAGATCGGCCGCGGAACCCCCGTGTCCCGGCAGGTCCCAGCGGACCACCCGGTGGGTGACGGACAGTTCGGGCGCGACCTTGTCCCACAGGGCGTACGAGGTGCCCAGCGAGGGCCCGAGCAGCAGCGCAGGACCCGAAGTCGGCCCCTCGACACGGTGGTTGAGCAGCTTCTCGGTCAACGTCGCTCCAGGGCACGGTCGGTGAGGGCTCCGGCGGAGCCGGTGTAACGGGCGGGGTCGGAGAGCTCGACGAGGTCGATGTCCTTCAACTCTGGCTCATCGGCGAGGAGTTCACGCAGGCTCCGGCCTTCGCTGTAGGTGCGCCGGGCAAGTTCCGTCAGCAGCTCCTTGGCGCGGGCCCGGCCCAGCACCGGCGTCAGCTCGGCGGACAGCCGCTCGGAGACGAGCAGCCCGTGCGTGAGACCGAGGTGCTCGCGCATGACGTCGGCGTGCACCTGAAGTCCCTCGGCCAGTTCGGCGGCGTCGCGGGCCGCGCCGGCGGCCAGCCGCAGCAGATCCCGCAGCGGCTCCCACTCGGCGTGCCAGGCCCCGGCCGGCCGCTCGTCCTCGGCCGCCATCGAGCCGTACAGCGTGGCCGCGAGCTGCGGTGCCCGCCGGGCGGCGGCCGCGACCAGCGTGGACCGGACCGGGTTCGCCTTGTGCGGCATGGCGGAGGAGCCGCCGCCGCTGCCCTCCGTGACCTCGGCGATCTCGGTGCGGGACAGGGTGAGCACGTCCACGGCGACCTTGCCCAGCGCCCCGGCCGCGAAGGCCAGACATCCGGCGAGGTCGGCGACCGGCGTGCGAAGGGTGTGCCAGGGCAACAGCGGTGCCCGGAGCCCGAGTTCACGGGCGTACGCTGCGGGCAGCGCGGTCGCGTCCTCGGCGCCGTACGCGGAGAAGGCCGCCAACGTCCCGGCCGCGCCCCCGAGTTGGGCGGGAAGTGAGTCCCGTACGGCTTGGACGCGGTCCCGCGCGTCCAGTACCAGCGACCGCCACCCGGCCGCCTTGAGCCCGAAGGTGGTCGGTACGGCGTGCTGGGTGAGCGTCCGGCCCGGCATCGCCGTGTCACGGTGCTCGGCGGCCGCCCGGGCCAGGGCTCGCTCGGTGCGGGCGAGGTCGTCGAGGAGGAGGGCCAGGGTGCGCCCGGCGACCAGCATCATCGCCGTGTCCATGATGTCCTGGCTGGTGGCGCCCCGGTGCACGTACGGGCCGTACTCGTCGCCGACCGCCTTCGTCAGGTCGGCCACCAGCGGGATGACGGGATTCCCGCCGCCTCGCGCGCGGTCCGCGAGCGACTGTACGTCGAAGCGGGCGGCGTCGGCCGCCTCGGCGACCGCCGACGCGGCCCCGTCCGGGGCGAGCCCGAGCGTGGCCTGGGCGCGGGTCAGCGCGGCCTCGGCGTCGAGCAGCGCCTGCAGAAAGGCGCTGTCGCTCGTCGTGGAGGCCGCGCAGGAGCCTGCCCACCCGGGGGCGAGCAGGCCGGTGTCCGAGGCAGCAGATGTCACTGGAACTCCAGGAAGACCGTCTCGCCTTCGCCCTGAAGGCGGATGTCGAAACGGTACGTTCCGTTGCCCCCGTCCGTCGCGATCAGCGTGTCGCGGCGGACGGGCTCCAGCCGGGCCAGCAGCGGGTCCGCGGAGAGCGCCGCCTCGTCGCCCGGCAGGTAGATGCGGGTGAACAGGTGCACGAGCAGGCCGCGGGCGAACACGCACACGCTGAGGTAGGGCGCGCTGTGTCCGCGTGCGCCGGGCCGCAGCGTGTGCGCGTACCAGTGGCCGTTGGCGTCGGTCTGGATGCGGCCCCAGCCGGTGAACTCCACACCGTTGCGGCCCAGGTAACCGCCGGTGGCCGGGTCGCGCCGGATCGATCCGTCGGTCGTCGGCAGGTTGCCGTCGGGGTCCGGTCCCCACAGCTCCACGAAGGCGTCCGGCAGCGGCTTGCCCTCGCCGTCGAGGACGTATCCCTGGACGGTGATGGTGTCCGGGTGGCCGAGGGGCGCGATGTCGCCGCCCCCGGGGAAGGGCAGCGCGTACCCGTAGAAGGGGCCGACCGTGTGCGACGGGGTGGGCAGCACACTCTCCGGGCTGCTCGTGTCGATCTTCGTCATGGCAGGTCAGCGTCCTTCTTCGATCCAGGTGGCGTGCGGGCCGTCCAGCACGATGTCCCAGTGGTAGCCGAGCGAGAACTCCGGGACGGACAGGCTGTGGTCGTAACTGGCGACCAGACGCTGCCGGGCGGCGTCGTCCGTCACGGACTGCAGGATCGGGTCGTACGGGAAGAGCGGGTCGTTCGGGAAGTACATCTGCGTCACCAGTCGTTGCGTGAACGCCGACCCGAAGAGCGAGAAGTGGATGTGCGCGGGCCGCCAGGCGTTGACGTGGTTGCGCCAGGGGTAGGGGCCCGGCTGGACGGTGGTGAAGCGGTAGCAGCCGGCGTCGTCGGTGAGGGTGCGGCCGACGCCGGTGAAGTTCGGGTCCAGCGGCGCGTCGTGCTGCTCGCGCTGGTGCGCGTAGCGGCCCGCCGAGTTCGCCTGCCAGATCTCGACCAGCTGGCCGCGGACCGGCCGCCCGTCCCGGTCCAGCAGCCGCCCGGACACGGTGATGCGCTCACCGATCGGCTCGCCGTGGTGCTGCCGGGTCAGGTCGTTGTCGATCTCGGTGATGTCCCGTTCCCCGAACGCGGGGGACGACAGCTCCACCAGCTCCGGGTCCTTCGTCACGTCGATGGTGACCGGCGGCTGCTGCGGATGCCGCAGCACCGACGAGCGGTACGGGGCGTAGTCGCGGCGCGGGTGGTGCTCGACGGGGCCGCCGTCGGCGAGGCGCTTCTCGTACGCGGCATGCTCCGCCGCGATCTCCTGGTCGATGTCGTGCTGCGTGAGAGTCATGGGGTTCCTAACGCTTCCTGGCGCTCAGGGAATCGAGGGCGTTGACGCCGGTCGCGGAGATCCGGGCGAGGGGGTCACGGCCGGTGGCCTTCAGGCCTTCCTCGCCGACGAGGAGCAGGGCGGCGGCGCCCTCGTCGAGGGGCGAGGCGTTGCCGGCGGTGACGGTGCCGTCGGAGGGACGGACGGAGGGCTTGAGCTCGGCCGGCGCGCTCAGCGACGCATCGGGCCGTACGTATTCGTCGGCGCCGGGGGAGAGTGGGGCGCCCTTGCGCCGCGGGACGGGCACGGGTGCGAGTACGCCGTCGAGGAGGCCCGCCTGGTGGACGCGCGCGGCTTTGTGGTGGCTGTCGAGCGCGACATCGGCGACCACCTTGTCCATCCGTGAGGCCCCATCCCGTCCGAGCGCCCAGTCCGCAATTAGTCAGGGCACTGATGATTTCAGCAAGGTGTCCTTCACGCTGCCATTGGAGCGGCAGGGCGTCAAGGCCCCGTAGTAATACGAGGCCAGTTCGGGTGGAGGGATCCGGAGACAGTTCAGGCGCCGATCGGTATTGTTCAGTGCACCAACGAATTCGACCTCGGGAGCGCACATGGCCGCGGTGGACCTCTCCACCCACCCCGGGCACCTGGCCCGACGGCTGCAGCAGGCGCACTACCTGTTGTGGAACACGATGGTTTCCGAGGAGATCACCTCACCTCAGTTCGCGGTCATGAACGCGCTCGTCGCCGAGCCCGGTCTCGACCAGCGCACGGTGGGGGAGCGGGTCGGACTCGACCGGTCCACCGTGGCCGAGGTGATCAGCCGGCTCGGCCGGCGCGAACTGCTCGACAAGGTGCGCGACACACAGGACGGCCGCCGTTTCCTGTTGCGCCTGACCGAGGACGGCCTGCGCACCCACCGCAAGCTGGCCGTGCGCACGGCCAGGATGAACCAGGTGTTCCTGGCCCCGCTCTCCGCCGAGGAGCAGATCGTCTTCTTCGACCTGATCCAGCGGGTCTCGGACGCGGCGGAGGGACTCCGCAATGCCGCGGAACCCCTTGCCGCACCCTCCTGACGGGCCGCTCCTCCTGACGGGTCGCTCCCCGGACGGCCGGCCTCTCCCCCACGGGCATCACGCCTTGCTGAACAGCACCCACACCTGTCCGTCGGCGAAGTTCACCGGCGTACCGTCCTCCGTCGTGAAATCCGTGCCGTCGGTGGGCCGGGCACGCTTCCATCTCACGTCGTAGGACCGTCCGTCGCGCAGGACCTCCGCCGTCCCCGAGCCGACCGTCTCGGTGTACGGCGTGTTGTTGCCGAGGAAGTCGTGGAAGGCGGACTCGCGTACCTTCACGTGCTGCACGACGACCGTCGCCGGGGCCACCCGCTTGCCGTCGGTGGTCACGGTCGGCGTGCCGTCCATCGAGAGCAGCCAGCGGTCCCGGTCCGCGGACCAGGTGAAGGTGAAGCGGGCCGCCGGGTAGCGCACGGTCCGTGAGGTCTCGCGCCGCCCGCCCTCGGGTGCGGCGCCGAAGCGGAAGCCGGTCGTCAGCGCGTCCTTGCCCGGTGTGTGGGCGAGCAGTTTCTCGGGGCGCAGGTAGAGGTTGTGCGGAGACGGCTTGTCGGTGCCGCGGTAGTAGGCGTCGGCGACCTGCTCGGGGGTCCGCGCGTCCAGCGGCGCCTTGTCGATCAGTGGCATCAGCTTGCCCTGAGCCCCGGAGAAGGCGAGCGTCGGCCGCTCGAACTGGCGCAGCAGCTCCAGGTCCGACTCGCGTGCGCTGCGCACCGGCCCGACGGCCTTCGGCAACGTGGTCGCGTACACGGCCATCAGCCGGCTCAGGCCGCCCTCGACCTGCTCGGCGTACACGAGGTCCGCGGCGTTCAGGCCGGTCTGCGGCCTGGCGTCGGGCGCGTTGTCGATCTTCACGGCGAGCAGCGGGGCGGTCGTCCCGCTCTTCCGCGGGCTGGGGCTCTGGCTCGGGCTCCGCTCCGCCGTCCGGGACGGCTGTCCGCTGCTGTCGTCGGCCGGCCCGCGCCCGCCCGTGCAGCCGGCCGCCAGCGACACCGTGGCGGCCAGCAGCGCCACCGCGGTAGTACCGCGCCGCGTGCGCGTCTTGTGTCCCATGCCCACCGTGGCCACCTGTCTCGTGTCTCTGATTGTGCGCTAATCGGTTCATCGATGGCCATACCCGTTCGCTTCTGATTGCGCTCGTTGAATAAGCCGATCGGCCCTGGTGCGGCGGTTCGCAGCGGAGGGCTCGGGTACCCGGTGGCCACCGCAGACCGGAAACCGCAGACCGGAAACCGCAGACCGGAACAGACCGGACACGCCGTGACCTAGGGAGTGGGCGATGAAGGCAGTGACCTGGCAGGGCAAGCGGGACGTGCGGGTGGAGAACGTGCCCGATCCGAAGATCCAGGAGCCGACGGACGCCGTCATCCGTGTCACGTCCACCGGGTTGTGCGGCTCCGACCTGCACCTCTACGAGGTGCTCACGCCGTTCATGACACCGGGCGACATCCTCGGGCACGAGCCCATGGGCATCGTCGAGGAGGTCGGCGCAGGGGTCCCGGACCTCGCGGCCGGCGACCGGGTCGTGGTGCCGTTCCAGATCGCCTGCGGCAACTGCTGGATGTGTATGACCGGACTGCCGACCCAGTGCGAGACCACCCAGGTGCACAGCCAGGGCATGGGTGCCGCCCTGTTCGGCTACACCCGGCTCTACGGCGCCGTCCCGGGCGGCCAGGCCGAGTACCTGCGGGTGCCGCAGGCGCAGTTCGGCCCGATCAAGGTTCCCGAGGGGCCGTCCGACGACCGGTTCGTCTACCTCTCCGACGTGCTGCCCACCGCCTGGCAGGCCGTCGCCTACGCCGACATACCCCCGGGCGGCAGCGTCGCCGTGCTCGGCCTCGGACCGATCGGGGACATGGCCTGCCGGGTCGCCCAGGTGCGCGGCGCCGGACAGGTCTTCGGCGTGGACCTGGTGAACGAGCGGCTGCGCCGGGCCCGCAGGCGGGGCGTGGAGACGTACGACCTCAGGAGCTTCGACAACGAGAAGGAGCTGGTCCAGGCGATCCGCGACGAGACCGACGGGCGGGGTCCGGACGCCGTGATCGACGCGGTCGGCACCGAGGCCCACGGCAGCGCCGCCGCCAAGCTCGCCCAGCAGGCCTCGGCCCTGCTGCCCCGCAAGATCAGCGGACCGTTCGCGGAACGCTTCAGCGTCGACAGGCTCGCCGCGCTCTACACGGCCATCGAGCTGGTGCGCCGGGGCGGCACGATCTCACTGTCCGGTATCTATGGCGGGACGGCCGACCCGCTGCCGATGCTCACGATGTTCGACAAGCAGATCCAGCTGCGGATGGGCCAGGCCAACGTGCGGCGCTGGAGCGACGAGATCATGCCGTACCTCACCGACGAGGACCCGCTGGGCGTCGACGACTTCGCCACGCACCGGGTGCCGCTCTCGGAGGCACCGCAGGCGTACGAGATGTTCCAGAAGAAGCGGGAGGGCGCGGTGAAGGTGCTGATGACGCCCTGAGCTCTGACGGCCCCCTGAGTCGGAGCCCTGACGATGCCCTGAGCCCTGAGCCCGGAGCCCTGACGACGCCCTGAGTCACTCACGGACGCCGAAGACCTCCGCGAGGTCGTAGCGCACCGGCTCCTCCAGCTGGGCGTAGGTGCAGCTCTCGGGAGCCCGGTCCGGGCGCCAGCGGCGGAAGCGGGCGGTGTGCCGGAAGCGCGCGCCGTTCTCCATGTGGTCGTACGCCACCTCGGCCACCCGCTCCGGCCTGAGCGGTACCCACGACAGGTCCTTCTTGCCGGACCAGCGGCTGGGGGCTCCGGGCAGCCGGGCCGTCTCGTGCGCGGCCTCGTCCCCCCAGGCCGCCCATGGGTGGCCCGAGACGTCGTCCATGCGCAGCGGCTCCAGCTCCGCGACCAGCTCGGCCCGGCGCTTCATGGGGAAGGCGGCGGACACGCCCACGTGTTGGAGGGCGCCCCGGTCGTCGTAGAGCCCGAGCAGCAGCGAGCCGACCACCGGGCCGCTCTTGTGCAGGCGGTAGCCCGCGACGACCACGTCCGCCGTCCGCTCGTGCTTGACCTTGTACATGGCGCGCTCGTCCTGGAGGTAGCGGACGGTCAGCGGCTTGGCGACGACCCCGTCCAGTCCGGCCCCCTCGTACTCCTGGAACCACTGCTGTGCCACCTCGATGTCGGTCGTCGCCGGTGCCACGTGCAGGGGGGATGTCACCCCGGACAGGGCCGTGGTCAGCAGAGCCCGGCGGTCGCTCAGCGGGACGTCCAGCAGTGACTCGTCCGCCAGCGCCAGCAGGTCGAAGGCGACGAGCGAGGACGGTGTCCGCTCGGCCAGCATCCGCACCCGGGAGTCCGCCGGATGGATCCGCTCGGTCAGCGCGTCGAAGTCCAGCCGTCCCTCCCGCGCGATGACGATCTCCCCGTCCAGCACGCACCGCTCGGGCAACCGCTCTTTCAGCGCCGCCACCAGCTCGGGAAAGTACCTGGTCAGCGGCTTTCCGGTACGGCTGCCCAGCTCGACCTCGGGCCCGTCGCGGAACACGATCGCCCGGAACCCGTCCCACTTGGCCTCGTACTGCATGCCCGGCGGGATCGTCGCCACGGACTTGGCGAGCATGGGCTTCACGGGCGGCATCACGGGGAGATCCATGGCTCCGATTCTGCTCCGGAATTTCATGGACCGCCCGGTGTGCGAGGTGTGCGCGCTGCGCCTACCGTGGCTCGCATGGGTGCAGCGGTGGAACTTCAGGCGGGCGGCCGGAGCGTGCGGCTGTCCAGCCCGGACAAGATCTTCTTCCCGGAGCGCGGCTTCACCAAGCTGGACCTCGCCCGCTACTACCAGGCCGTCGGCCCCGGCATCCTGCGTGCCCTGCGCGACCGGCCCACCACCCTGGAGCGCTACCCGGAGGGCGTGAGGGGCGAGTCGTTCTTCCAGAAGCGGGCGCCGAAGAACATGCCCGACTGGATCCCGACCGCGCACATCACCTTCCCCAGCGGCCGCAGCGCGGACGAGATGTGCCCCACCGAGGAGGCCGCCGTGCTGTGGGCCGCCCAGTTCGGCACCCTCACCTTCCACCCGTGGCCGGTGCGCCGCGACGACGTCGACCACCCGGACGAACTGCGCATCGACCTCGACCCGCAGCCCGGCACCGACTACGACGACGCCGTCCGCGCCGCCCACGAACTGCGCGCCGTCCTCGACGAGTTCGGCGGCCTGCGCGGCTGGCCCAAGACCTCCGGCGGCCGGGGCCTGCACGTCTTCGTCCCGATCGAGCCGCGCTGGACCTTCACCCAGGTACGCCGCGCCGCCATCGCCGTCGGGCGTGAGATGGAACGCCGGATGCCGGAGCACGTGACCATCAAGTGGTGGAAGGAGGAGCGCGGGGCCCGCATCTTCATCGACTACAACCAGACGGCCCGCGACCGCACGATCGCCTCCGCGTACTCCGTACGGCCACGCCCGCACGCCCCTGTCTCGGCGCCCCTGCGCTGGGAGGAGGTCGGGGTGGCCCACCCTGAGGACTTCGACATCGCGAGCATGCCCGCGCGCTACGCCGAACTCGGCGACGTGCACGCGGACATGGACGATCACCGCTTCTCCCTGGACACGCTGCTGGAGCTGGCGCGCCGTGACGAGCACGACCACGGGCTGGGTGATCTGCCGTACCCGCCCGAGTACCCGAAGATGCCGGGGGAGCCGATGCGGGTCCAGCCGAGCCGGGCGAAGAGGGCGGAGAAGCAGGTGGCGAAGAAGGCAGCGGAGACGGCGGCGAAGAGAGCGGCGAAGAAGGCGGTGCCCCAGGCGGCTCAGCCGCCCGAGGCACCGCCGTCAGGATCTACAACTCCTTGATCCGGATGTCCCGGTACGAGATCACATCCGTCGTGCTGTGCACCTGGAGCCCGATGTAGCCGGAGGCGAAGCGCCGGCCGTCCGTGCCCGGGTCGTCGTCGCGCGGGGGCGTGAACTCCTGACCGCCGATGTTGTCGAACTCGTTGATCAGGACGCCGTTGCGGTAGACCGAGTAGTGCTGGTCGACCACCCGGATCTCGTAGTCGTTCCACGTGCCCTTCTGGGTGACGCCCGCACCGGCGAGCCCCACCCGGTCGAAGCCGTAGACCGAGCCCGTCTTGTACATGTCGCCGTCGGGACGGTCGAGCACCTGCACCTCGTGCCCGTACTTGATGGCGGCCCACTCCGGCCGCGGCTCCTCCGGGTGGTCGAGGATCCACGGGAAACGCACGAACACACCGGAGTTGGCGTTACCGGTGCCCGGGGCGTCGTCCCGCCACTGCAGCTTGAGCGAGAAGTCGCCGTACTTGCGCTCGGGGAACCACAGCATGCCGAGCCCGTCCCGCGCGGTGCCCGAGGTGATCGACCCGTCCGTATTCAGTGCGAAGGAACCGCCGCCCACCTGCTGCCACTTGGCGAAGGAGTCCGCGGTGCCGTCCATGATCGTGCGGTAGCCCTCGGTCTGGCCGGGCTTGCCGATCCCCGACTGCCGGGCCGCCTTCTGGATCGCGTTGTATTCCCGCTGGTCGACGACCCCTTCCTTCAGGAGCTTGTCCAGGACCGTCTTCACATGCTTGAGGAACAGCGCGTGGGAGGTCCACTCCTTCTCGTCCTCGATCAACTCGTTGATCCGGCACCGGTTGTCGGTGACCCGGTTGGGCACACCCGAGTCGACCGTGCCGACGATCACCGTCAACCGCTCGTCGAACTCCGGGCAGTTCGGCGCGGGAACCTGGCCCCCGGCCACCACCGTGAAGCTCACCGTGCGGGCGGCGGAGGTGTTGCCCGCCTTGTCGGTCGCCCGGTACGCCACGGTGTGCGCACCCACGCGATCGACCACCACGGGAGCCGTGTACGCGAGGTACGGTCCGGCGTCGAGCGAGTACTCGATCCGGTCGACCCCGGTGCCGCCCTCGTCCGTCGCGCTCACGGTCACCTTGGCGCTGCGCACGTACGCGCCGTCGGAGTTCCGGGTGCCGTCGACGGTCACGCCCGTCACCGGCGCGGTGGTGTCCTGCGGGGTCGCCGCGACGACCGTGAACTGCACGCTCTTCTCGGCGGACACGTTGCCCGCCTTGTCGGTGGCCCGGTAGCGGACGGTGTGGGTGCCGACCTGGTGCACCATCACGGGGGCGGTGTACGGCTGCCAGGCACCGGACCCGACCGCGTACTCGATGGTGTTGACCCCGGAGCCGGTGTCGGATGCGCTGACGGTCACCGTGGCCATGTCGACATAGGTCCCGTCGGCGTTCTGCTCGCCGCCGACCGTCGCCGAGGTCTCCGGCGCGGTCGTGTCGCCGGTGTCCGGTGCGACGACCGTGAACCGCACGCTCTTCTCGGCGGCGACGTTGCCCGCCTTGTCGAGTGCGCGATAGCGGATCGTGTGGCTGCCGACCTGATCGACGACGACGGGCGTGGTGTACGGCAGCCACTCGCCGGTGTCACCGACCGCGTACTGGACGGTGTCCACCCCCGAGCCGCCCTCGTCCGTCGCGCTGATCGCCACGCTCGCCGAGCCGACGTACTCGCCCTGCGCGTTCTGTGCCCCGGTCACCCGGGCGGCCGTCTCGGGCGGTGTGGTGTCCTCGCCGCCGCCCTCGGTCACCACGAGGATGCCCTGCATCTGGCCGTGACCGGGGATCGTGCAGTGGTAGAAGTAGCGGCCCGGGGTGAGGTTGACCTCCGCGGTGTACCGGCCGCCCTGCGCGTCGTTGGGGTTGGCGAGGATGTTCAGCTGGACGTCGTTGTTGAACTCGGGGTCCGAGGTCACGAACGTCAACGTGTGCGGCATCCCGGTGGTGTTGCCGGTGGCGACGCTGTTCTCGAAGACGATCGTCGCCGCGCCCGCCACCGCCGTCGCCGGCGCGGAGGTGTACTGGGTGATGCCGTCACCGGCCGTCCAGGTGAGCACCTGGGCCGCGGCCTGACCCTGGGACTGCTGGGTCTGCCCCGCCGCGGGCAGTGCCTGCAGTCCGAGCACCACGAGCAGCGCGGCCAGCAGAGCCGTGAAGATTCTTCGTCGGCGCATCACTGCGTCCCCCTCGCCAGCTGATCGGCGGCCGGCGTGGGCCCGCCGCCCGTGTAAGTGACCCGCCACAGCGCCGACTTGGTGTCCGAGGTGAAGAAGCCGCGGCCGTAGTCGAGGACGTACAGCGCACCGTCCGGACCGAACTTCCAGTCCATGAGGTTCTTGATGCCGTCGTTGCCGATCGGCACGATCTTCTTCAGGGACTCCGAGTGCACCGGCAGACCGCCGTCGCCGTGGGTCTTCGGGTCGGTGATCACGGCGTTGCGCGGCTGGTCGGCGTCGTAGAAGTCGCCGACGAACCACTTGCCGTCCCAGTAGGCGGGCCACTTCGTCCCGCTGGTGCTCGCCGCGTCGTAGCGGTAGACCGGGCCGTTCATCGCGGCCTGCCCGCCGCCCTTGAGCCACGGCAGCAGATAGGTGGCTTCCTCCTGCTTGTAGGAGGGGATGCCGTTCGCGTCACGCGGGTAGTCGGGTCCGCCGCCCTGGGGCGAGTACCAGATGTTGTTGCCGGTGACCGGCGGCAGGTTGACCAGGCCGTCGTTGTTGGGCGACTCGTTCTTCGGGTGGTCGCAGTCGTACCAGCCCAGCGGCTTCGACGGATCCGGCAGGTTGCGGTCCCGGTAGGGCTGCTTGTTGCCCATGCAGTACGGCCAGCCCCGGTTGCTCGCCTTGGTGATCACGGCGAAGGTGTCGTACTTGGCGGGGCCCCAGGTGGTCGACGGAGCGCCCGCGTCCGGGCCGACCCAGCCCGCGTACAGGGTGTCCGTCTGCTTGTCGACGGAGATGCGCGCCGGGTTGCGGACGCCCATCACGTAGATCTCGCCGCGTGTCTTGCCGCCGCCCTCGTCGGTCTCCTTGCCGGTGAAGAGGTTTCCCTCGGGGAGCGTGTACGTCCCGTCGGGCTCCGGGTGGATGCGCAGGATCTTGCCGTTGAGGTTGTTGGTGTTGCCGGCGGTGCGGCGGGCGTCCGCGAAGGACACGCCCTTGTAGCTGGGCTGCGGGTTGTTGCCGGAGTAACCGTCGCTGAAGCCACTGGAGTTGTTGTCGCCGGTGGCGATGTACAGGTTGCCCTTGGAGTCCCAGGCCATCCCGCCGCCCGCGTGGCAGCAACTGTGCACCTGCACCGGCCACTTCAGCAGCACCTTCTCGCTGCTCAGGTCCAGCCTGTTGGTGGCGAGGTCGAGCGTGAAGCGGGAGACGCGCCGCTCGGCCATCTGCGTGTCGCGGTTGAGCTGCGAGTGCGGTGTGTAGTGCAGGTACACCCACCCGTTCTGCTCGAAGCGCGGGTCGAGCTCGATGCCGAGCAGACCCTCCTCGACCTTGACCAGTTCGTCGCCGCCGCCCTTGTTCCCGAACACCGTCAACTCGCCCGCCAGCGTGACCTTCTTGGTCGCGGGATCGTAGACGTGGATCTGCCCCTTGCCCTTGCCGATGTCGGGGTTGTTCCAGTCGGTGATCACGGGCTGGGAGGAGTCGGCGCCGCCCCGTCCGATGTAGAGCACCCGGCCGTCCGGCGCGGTGACCAGGCCGTGCGGCTCGCCGATCTGGTCGTTCTGGCCGGGCTGGTTGGGCTGGGTGAGCCGCTCGGCCTTGTAGTTGCCGGTGATCGTCGCCTTGCAGTCGGCCTGCACCAGGCGGGTGGTCCACAGCAGGGCGCCGCGCAGATGCGTACGGAAGTCGGTCTCGTCGTACGACGACACCGTGCCGCCCATACCGGTGTAGAAGGAACGGCCGCCGTCGTAGTCACGGCACCAACTCACCGGGTGATCCGAGCCGTTGGCGCTCGCACCCGGCTTGTACGTCGACTCGCGCACCCGGGCCACGGTGTGCACGTCCCCCGAGGGGTTCTTCGCCCAGTTGAACCACTGGTCGGTGCGCTTCCACTGGACCGGCAGGTCCTTGGTGGCCGGATGCCGGCGGTCACCGACCTCGACGGTCGCCCGCTGCACGGCCGTCGGACTCGACGCGGCGGGGCGGGCGCCGAGGAGACCGGTGAACCAGTCCGAGTACGGCTCCGCGCGTGCCGCGTCATGGATGCCGACGAAACCGCCGCCGGCCTCCATATAGGCCTCCAGGCCCGCCTCCTGCTCCGGGTCGAGGACGTCTCCGCCGCCGGTCAGGAACACGATCGCGTTGAAGCGGCCCAGTTTCGTCTCGTTGGTGAAGACCGAGGCGTCGTTTGTCGCCTCGACCTTGTAGCGCTGGTTCGTCGGGCCGGTGAGCCCGATCTTCTCGATCGCCTCGATCCCGGCGTTCACGACGGGCGATTCGTCGCCGGCCGCGGCCGAACCGTGGAAGATCAGCACCCGTACGTTCGCGCCGCCGGGCGGCGACTTGACGGACATCGTTGTCAGGGTCGGGTTCGGGTCCGGGCGCGCGGTGGCGGCCGGGCCCGACAGCAGACCGGCGGCGACGACCCCGGCGGCCACGGTGGCCACCCAGGTCCGTCTTCTGGTGTTTGTCGCGCCTCTTGTGCTCAACCCTCGTAAGTGCATGGGCGCCTCCTCGGTCACACGGGCAGCGCCAAGGAAGCTAGACCCCTTTGCGCGACTCGCCAATACCTATGACCGCAATCCCACGAACTTTGTCCTGGGTGTGGATAAACTGCCACGGGACCGCTAGCGTCTCTCAGGTTCATCACAGGTACGTCTCCGCAAATTCCGCCTCGAGGTGGGGAGTTCCGCATGGACAGACGTGGTTTCAACCGGCGGGTGCTGCTGGGTGGCGCGGTCGCCGCGACATCGTTGTCCCTGGGGCCCGAGGCGATGGGCGCCGCCACCCGGGCCAGGACGGCCCCGGCCGGCGGCGAGGTCAAGCACATCAAGCTGTACGCCGAACGGCTCGCCGACGGGCAGATGGGGTACGGCCTCGCGAAGGGGAAGGCGACCGTCCCAGGGCCGCTGATCGAACTCAACGAGGGCGACACGCTGCACATCGACTTCGAGAACACCATGGACGTCGCGGCGAGCCTGCACGTCCACGGCATGGACTACGAGTTCTCCAGCGACGGCACGAAGTCGAGCAAGAGCCACGTCGAACCGGGTGGCACCCGCACCTACACCTGGCGCACCCACGCCCCCGGCCGCCGCGCCGACGGCACCTGGCGGGCCGGCAGCGCGGGCTACTGGCACTACCACGACCACGTCGTCGGAACCGACCACGGCACGCAGGGCATCCGCAAGGGCCTCTACGGCGCTCTGATCGTGCGCCGCGCGGGCGACGTCCTGCCGGACAAGACGCACACCATCGTCTTCAACGACATGCTGGTCAACAACAAGTCCGGGCACTCCGGCCCCGACTTCGAGGCCACGGTGGGCGATCGGGTCGAGTTCGTGGTGATCACCCACGGCGAGTTCTACCACACCTTCCACCTGCACGGACACCGCTGGGCCGACAACCGCACCGGCATGCTCACCGGCCCCGACGACCCCAGCCGGGTGATCGACGACAAGATCGTGGGTCCGGGGGACTCCTTCGGTTTCCAGGTGGTCGCGGGCGAGGGCGTCGGAGCGGGTGCGTGGATGTACCACTGCCATGTGCAGAGCCACTCCGACATGGGGATGGTGGGGATGTTCCTGGTGAAGAAGACGGACGGGACGATTCCGGGATACGAGCCGCAGGACCACGGCGGCCATTGAGGGCCGCGCGCCGGTGGGCCGGGACTATCCTGACCGCACCCGCCGACGAGGAGCCCCACGTGTCCGAGACAGTCCCGCGTCCCACGCTGGAGGCCGTGGCCGCGCTGGCCGGCGTCTCGCGGGCCACGGCCTCGCGCGTGGTCAACGGCGGGGACGGAGTGCGGGAGCCGCTCGTGGAGCGGGTCCGGCGGGCGGTCGAGGAACTCGGGTACGTGCCCAACCAGGCCGCCCGCAGCCTGGTGACGAGACGGCACGACGCCGTCGCCGTGGTGGTCGCCGAACCGGAGACCCGGGTCTTCGCCGACCCCTTCTTCGCCCTGCAACTGCGCGGTATCAGCAAGGAGTTGACCGCCCACGACAACCAGCTCGTGCTGCTGCTCACCGAGGGCCGCGACGACCACGTCCGGGTAGGCCGCTATCTCGCCGGGGGCCATGTCGACGGGGCGTTGGTGTTCTCGTTGCACCTGGACGACCCGCTGCCCGGACTGATCCGCCGGGCCGGCATCCCGACCGTGTTCGGCGGGCGTCCCGGTTGGAGTGACGGCGAGCGCGGTGACGTCGTGTACGTCGACAGCGACAACCGGGGCGGTGCCCGCGACGCCGTACGCCACCTCGTCGGGCTCGGCCGCAGCCGGGTCGCCCACATCACCGGTCCGCTCGACCAGACCTCGGCCGCGGACCGGCTCGACGGGTACCGGGAGGTCATGGCTGACGCCGACCCACGGCTGGTCGTGCCGGGCGACTTCACCCCGGCAGGCGGCGAGCGGGCGATGCGGGAGCTTCTGGACCGCTGCCCCGACGTCGACGCGGTGTTCGCCGCCAACGACCTCACCGCCGCCGGTGCGCTGCGGGTGCTGCGCGAGCACGGGCGGCGGGTGCCCGACGACGTGGCCGTGATCGGCTTCGACGACATGCTGCCCGTCGCCGAACAGACCGACCCACCGCTCACGACGGTCCGTCAGGACATAGAGGGTATGGGCGGGCTGATGGCTCGGCTGCTGCTGCGCGGTCACGGTGATCGCGCCACGGCTCAGGACGCGGGGGAGATGGACGGGGCAGGGGGCGCGGGGGAGGCGGGGGGTAGGCCGGCCGGTGTCGTCCTGCCGACGACGCTGGTCCGCCGCGCCTCGGCGTGACCCGGGCCGTCGTGACCCCAGCCCCGATACCCCACTCCTAGCTCTGCTGCTGTGGCGGTGCGCTCTTGATCACCGCGAATCGGGCACCGTACGGGTCGGCGATCTCGGCGATCCGGCCGACGTCCGCCAGATCGGTGGGCGGCAGCCGGACCGTGCCGCCGCCGTTCTGCGCCGTGCTGACCGCCGCGTCGGTGTCCGGCACCTCGAAGTACGGCAGCCAGGCCGCTGACGTCGCCTTGGTGGGGGAGTCCTCCAGGGCGACGATGCCGCCGAACATGGCCTCCGCCTCGGTGCCCTGAGGATGGACGGAGGTGTAGGTGCCGCCGGCGAAGGGGAGGGCGGTGGTCTCCCAGCCGAACAGCGCGTGGTAGAAACCGGCCGCCGCGGGCAGGTCCGGCGTGTACAGCTCCAGCCAGCACAGCGAGCCCTGCTCCTGCACGACGTCCAGGCCCTTGTTGGCCGCGGGCTGCCAGAGGCCGAAGGTCACGCCCGCCTGGTCGGCGAGGATCGCCATGCGGCCCTGGTCCATGACGTCCATGGGCTGCATCAGCACCGTGCCGTGCGCCTGTTCGGCCGCCTTCGCGGTGGCGTCCACGTCCGGCGTCTGGAAGTAGACCGTCCAGGAGGGCGGGCCCTGCTCGGGACTGGTCTGCATGCCGCCCGCGGCTGTCCGGCCGTCGAGCTGGAACAGGCCGTAGCCGCCGACCTCGGGCGGGCCCGGCTGGAACCGCCAGCCGAACACGCTGCCGTAGAAGGTGGAGGCGCCGTCGATATCGGGGGTGCCGAGATCGATCCAGTTCGGAGCGCCGGTGACGTGACGGGTGGTGAGCATCTTGGTGCCCTCCTTTGAAGGGGCCCGCTGCCTGTACTGCCGAGTCTGGCACCGCCCACTGACAATCGCGCGGGTTCCGTCCACGTTGCGCGCGCCGCCGTGCGCCGCGGTGCCCGGCCGGGGCATCATCGGGCGGCCGGGGGCCGTGGACGGGGCGTTGATCCCGCGTTGATGGAATGTTTTTCGCCGCCCGGCACGATCTCCCGCATGCACATCGACACCATCACCCCGGCCGACTCCACCTGGCAGGCACAGGCCCTGTGCGCACAGACCGGGGCGGACTTCTTCTTTCCGGAGCCGGGCAGCTCGGTACGCGAGGCGAAGCGCATCTGCGGCATGTGTGAGATGCGGTCCGCGTGCCTGGAGTACGCCTTGGCCCACGACGAGCGCTTCGGCGTCTGGGGCGGCCTGTCGGAGAAGGAACGGCTGCAGTTGCGACGTACGCGACCGTGACGCCCCGGAGCGCCGTCTGAGCCTCAGCGGGCGGCGACCACTGCCGGTGTCACATTGCTGGATCTGACCTGACCTGACCTGACCTGGGCCTCGACCTGCCGCGGGTCCGGGCGCGGCGGTGCCCGGCGGGAGCGGCGACCCGTCAAGAGCGGGGTGGTGGCGCGCAGGCGGGCGGGCCGGTCGGTTTCCGGAACCGGAACACGCCGGTTCGATGCCGGCCGCCCGCCCCGCGCCCTCGTACGGCGGTGTCAGCCGGCCGCGCGGGCCGCCATCCGGGCCTTGCGCGCGGCGAGCTTCTCGTCGAACTTCGAGGCCTCCGCGTCCAGGCCGCCCATGTACAGGCCGAGTTCCTCCTGTGCCTTGAGGCCCTCGGGGCCGAGGCCGTCGATCTCCAGGACCTTCAGGAAGCGCAGGACGGGCTGGATGACGTCGTCGTGGTGGATGCGCATGTTGTAGATCTCGCCGATCGCCATCTGCGCGGCGGCCCGCTCGAAGCCGGGCATGCCGTGGCCGGGCATCCGGAAGTTCACGATCACGTCGCGCACCGCCTGCATCGTCAGGTCGGGCGCGAGGTCGAAGGCCGCCTTCAGCAGGTTCCGGTAGAAGACCATGTGCAGGTTCTCGTCGGTCGCGATGCGCGCCAGCATGCGGTCGCAGACCGGGTCACCGGACTGGTGGCCGGTGTTGCGGTGCGAGACGCGGGTCGCCAGCTCCTGGAAGGCGACGTAGGCCACCGAGTGCAGCATCGAGTGGCGGTTGTCCGACTCGAAGCCCTCGCTCATGTGGGACATGCGGAACTGCTCCAGCTGGTCCGGGTCCACCGCGCGCGAGGTGAGCAGGTAGTCGCGCATCACGATGCCGTGCCGGCCCTCCTCGGCGGTCCAGCGGTGCACCCAGGTGCCCCAGGCGCCGTCACGGCCGAAGAGCGAGGCGATCTCGTGGTGGTAGCTGGGGAGGTTGTCCTCGGTGAGAAGGTTGACCACCAGCGCGATCCGGCCGATCTCGGTGACCTTCGACTGTTCCTTCCGCCACGCCTCGCCGTCCTCGAAGAGGCCGGGGAAGTTGCGGCCGTCGCTCCACGGGACGTAGTCGTGCGGCATCCAGTCCTTGGCCACCTTGAGGTGCCGGTTGAGCTCCTGTTCGACCACTTCCTCCAGTGCGTACAGCAGGCGGGCGTCGGTCCACGCGGTGGACGGGCTGCTGAGGTGAGGGGAAGTGATCGTCACGGGTACTCCAGGGGGACGCGGAACAACAACGAGGGGCTTCCGGCGAGCGGTGCCGGGTAACTTACGGAATCGTAGGCTACGTATCCGTAGGTTACGAGACCGTAGGTTAAGAGTCGTGTAAAGATCCCTGATCAGCAGTGTTCGCCGAGCGTGGCAAATGGCTCAGGAAACGCAGGTCCGAGGGGCGGAAGAAGGTCCCGCGCATCCGGTCAGGCATACAACTCCCGCAACCGCACCGAGAGACATGTCACACAGCCCTCGAGCTTCTCGAACTCGCTGATGTCCACCTGGACGGGCTCGTGGCCGAGGTCGGCGAGCAGGTCCGCCGTCTTGGGCGCGCTCGCCGCCATCAGCAGCTTGCTCTCGCCGAGCAGCACCACATGCGCCCCGGACTCCTCCGGCACCGACAGGAAGCGCGGGAACAGCGACGGCCTGTCGACCTTCGGGATGTGACCGATGACGGTTCCGTCGGGCAGCGCCGTGACCGCCGACTTCAGATGCAGCACCTTGCTCACCGGCACGGCGACGACCCGCGCCCCGAGCGGCTCGAACGCGGCCCGCAGTTGCTGGACACCGGCCGCGTTGGTGCGCCCGCCCCGGCCCACGTAGATCGTGTCGCCGATCTTCAGCACATCGCCGCCGTCCAGCGTGCCCGGCTCCCAGATCCAGTTCACCGAGCAGCCCAGGCGGGCCACGGCCTCCTCGACGCCCATGGTCTCGTCCCGCCGGGACTCCGCGCCGGGCCGGGTGATCAGGGACACGTTCTTGTACATGACGACGGTGTCCTCGACGAACACCGAGTCCGGGAAGTCGTCGGCCGGATCCACCTCGACGGTCTCCCAGCCGTGCGTGCGCAGGGCCTCGACGTACGCCTCCCACTGTTCGAGCGCCAGGTCGACGTCGACCTTCTCGCGCTCGATGTGCGTCACCAGACCTTCGGCGAGGCGCGGGCTGGGGCGGCGGACGAGGGCCTTCTTGCTGGGCACGAGCGTGACTCCGTATCGGATGGGCGTGTCGGGAGCGCGCCGACGGGGTTTCCGGGATCGCCGGAATCCATAGGGCGTCAGCGGACCATCATGCAGCGCCGTCCCGGGTGACGACACCCCGGGGCGCCCGGGCGGCGGGGCGCCCCACCGGCTCAGGCCCGCCTGGCGGGTGCTCAGAGCGGCCCGGAGCGCAGGTGGTCGCGCAGACGGCGGGCGACCTGTCCCATGAGGGCCTCGGCGTCGGGCCGGCTGCCGGCGGCCACCTGCGACTCGGTCAGGGCGGCGACGGCGTAGGCCCGGCCGTCGGCGTGCTCGACGACGCCGACCTCGTGGCGCAGATTGAGCAGCGTGCCCGTCTTCGACGACCAGACGGAGGCGTCGGAGGCGAAGTCCGGGGCGAGGCGCTGGCGCAGCAGGTTGTCGGCGAGCAGACCGCGCAGGCGGGCGGCGACCTCCGGGTGGATCGCGGCGGGCCCGGGCCGGGGCCGCCAGAGAGCCTGGAGAAGGTCGACGAAGGCGCGGGCCGTACCGGTGTTGGCGCGCGAGACGTCCAGCTGCGGCAGCCGGTGACCGCGCCCCGGGGTGCCGGAGTCGATCGCGAGCGCGTACGCGAGATGCGCCTCCGCCCTCGCGAATCGCTCGAGCGGGGTCTCGGTCAGCTCGCCCATGGTGTGACGTACGGCGATGCCCCGCAGCCCGAACTCGTGCAGCAGCGCCGCGACCCGGGCGGGCGGGGTGAGCGCGAACAGCGCGTCGGCGGCGGTGCTGTCGCTGATGCAGGTGCTGAGGTAGAGCAGGTCGTCCACGGCGATCCGGGCGGTGTGCCGGAACCGGCTCAGGCCGGTCGGCCCGGGTGCGGTCGTCCGCCCGGGGGCCACCTCGATCGTCGCGGCGCCGTCGAGTTCACCGCGTCGGATGCGCTCCAGCGTCGCCAGGGCGAGCGGGACCTTGATGAGGGAGGCGACGGGGAACTCGATGTCGGGGTCGATGCCGATCTCCTCGCCCGTGTCCAGGTCGCGCACCCAGAACGAGCCGCCCAGCCCGCCGTCGCGCAGCGTGCGGCGCAGTTGCCCGAGCAGTCGCTCGGTCCCCGTGCTCATACGGATTCCTCCGGGTACTGACTGGCGCCGAGGCACCGGGCGATTTCCTCCCCGCACTCCCGGCCCGTGCGGGCGGCGTCGGCGTCGGCGTCGTCGGCCACGGCCAGGACGTACCCCCGTGCGAGGCCGGGGCCGAGTTCCCCGACGGGACGCCAGTGCAGGCCGAGTTCCCGGGCCTGCGCTCGCGAGCAGAGCAGCGCGTCGCCCCGGCTCAGCACGTCCGCCACGGCGACGGCCACGGCTCGGGCGACGGCCAGTTGGGCCGGGCGCAGCCCGACGGCGTCCCGCAGCCGCACCAGGCGGTCCCGGACATGCGGTACGTCGTCCTCCGGCTGGAGCCACACGCGGCGCGGCCGTCGCACGCCGTCGGCCCGGCCGGGGCGCAGGACGTCCAGGTAGAGCGGTCCGCCGCCCGGATCCTCCGAGACCGCCAGACCAAGCGGCACCGTCCAGGCCGCATCACCGGGCGCCACCGCCAGCAGGGCCGCGCGCACCTGCCGGGACATCACCAGGTCGGCGCGCTCCACCGGCCCGGCGGGGCGCGGGTCGAGCAGGATTCCCTGCTCGTGCGCCCGCGCGATGAGGTGGGCGAGGGCGCCGGTGGGACAGACGCCGGGGACGGCGAGCCGCAGGGGCCGGTGCCGTGCGGCCTCCGCCTCGTGGTCGAGCCGGTCGGCCAGCCGTACCAGCTGCTGCGCCAGCGGCAGCATGTCCCGGCCGAACGGGGTCAGCGTCACCGCGCGAGCGGACCGCTCCAACAACCGCTCGCCCAGGCGCTGTTCCAGCGCGGCGACCCGACGGCTCACGACCGACTGGGCCGTCCGGGCCGCCGCCGCGCCCACCGTGAAACTGCCGTACTCGCTCACATTGACGAAGGCACGGCACGCCGCGACAAGATCCACGCGACCACTATGCCAAAACAGCGGCGCCCCACTGGGCCGAAACCGCGCCGCGTCGCTATGCCAGAACAGCATGGGACGGCGTGCGGGCGTCTTGGACAACGGCCCTCTCCCCGCCGGAGGGTGGTGTCCGCCAAGGGCACTGTCCGCTGTCCTGGCCGGCGTTTCATGAGTCCCTTTTCGACGACTTGGAGGTCCCTCCCATGACGTACCCGCATCGCCTGCGCCGTGGCGCCGCCTGGGCGGCCGGCTTACTCGCACTCGCCGCGCTTCCCGCGTGCGGCCAGGAGACCGGGCCCGCGTCCGCCGCCTCCGCCGCCGCCTTCGAGCGGTCCGTCGAGCGGTCTGCCGAGAGGCCCGCCCCTTCCACGGCGGCACCGAAGTCCACCGCCGGTGCGTTCCGGCAGTTGGAGCGCGAGTTCGACGCGCGGCTCGGTGTCTACGCCCTGGACACGGGCACCGGACGGTCGGTGGCCTACCGGGCGGACGAACGGTTCGCGTACGCCTCGACGTTCAAGGCGTTCGCGGTGGGGGCCGTGCTCCAGCAGCGCGGACCGGCCGGGCTCGACAAGGTGGTCACCTACTCGCGCGACGACCTGGTCGAGAACTCGCCCGTGTCGGAGAACTTCGTCGAGACCGGGATGAGCCTGCGCGAACTGTGCGCCGCCACCCTCTGGTACAGCGACAACACCGCCGCCAACCTGCTCTTCGACGAACTCGGCGGCCCCGACGGCCTGGAGAAGGCCCTGGAGCGACTCGGCGACGACGTGACCGAGATGGACCGGTACGAGCCGGACCTCAGCGACGGCACACCGGGCGACCTCCGCGACACCAGTACCCCTCGGGCGATCGCGGACGACCTGCGGGCGTTCCTGCTCGGCAAGGCCCTGCACCGGGACGAACGCGCGCTGCTCAGAACGTGGATGGAGACCAACACCACCGGCGAGACGCTCATCCGGGCCGGCCTCCCCGCCGACTGGACCGTGGCCGACAAGAGCGGCAGCGCCGGGTACGGGGGCCGCAACGACATCGCCGTGGTCTGGCCGGACGACGGTGGCGATCCCGTCGTGCTCGCGATCATGTCCGGCCGCGACACACAGGGCGCCGAACGCCGGGACGCTCTGATCGCCAAGGCGGCGACGGTGGCGGTGGACGGCCTGGGACGCTAGGAAGCCGGGAGCGCCGGGACCGCCGCGCCGCCGGGACCGCCGCGCCGCCGGGACCGCCGCGCCGCCGGGACCGCCGGGGCGGGGCGACACCCGCGAGGGTCACGCCCGGCGGTGCCGGCGGCGCCCGCATCGATCCCGCCGGCTCACCTCCCGGCGCTCACGCCTTCACCGCCGGTGCCTGCGCAGGTGTTCCCCGGTGATGAAGTCGGGCATGCACCCGACGCTAGAAGGGATCCCCGACAGCTTCTGGCGCAATTTCCTTGAGTTCTCCGTCCTCCAGCAGCAGCCACCGCGTGATGCCGACCGACTCCAGGAACGGCAGGTCGTGACTGGCCACGATCAGGGCCCCCTCGTAGGACTCCAGGGCGGTCGTCAGCTGCCGCACGCTCGCCAGGTCCAGGTTGTTCGTCGGCTCGTCCAGCATCAGCAGTTGCGGCGCGGGCTCGGCCAGCATCAGCGCGGCCAGCGCCGCCCGGAAGCGTTCGCCGCCGGACAGGGTCGCCGCCTTCTGGTCGGCGCGGGCACCTCGGAAAAGGAAGCGGGCCAGCCGCGCCCGGACCCGGTTGTTGGTGGCGACCGGTGCGAACCGGGCCACGTTCTCGGCGACGGTCAACTCGCCGTCGAGGACGTCCAGCCGTTGCGGCAGGAACCGCAGCGGGACCTGCGCCTTCGCCTCCCCGGCCAGCGGCTCCAACTCCCCTGCGATCGTCCGCAGCAGCGTCGTCTTGCCCGCCCCGTTGCGCCCGATCAGCGCGACCCGCTCCGGACCGCGCAGGTCGAAACCGCCCGACACGCGCGCGCCGTACGCGAGCTCCAGGTCCAGGAGGGTGAGAACGGTGCGGCCCGGCGGTACGGCCGTGTACGGCAGGTCGACGCGGATCTCGTCGTCGTCCCGTACGGCCTCCACTGCCTCGTCCAGCCGGTCCTTGGCCTCGGCGAGCTTCTCCTCGTGCAGGATGCGGTGCTTGCCCGCGGACTCCTGTGCCGCGCGCTTGCGCGCCCCCATGACGATCTTCGGCTCGCGTTTCTGGTCCCACATCTTCTGCCCATACCGCTTGCGGCGAGCCAACTTGACCTGGGCTTCGGTGAGTTCGCGTTTCTGCTTCTTCAGGTCGGACTCGGCGACACGGACCATCCGCTCGGCGGCCTCCTGCTCGGTGGTGAGCGCCTCCTCGTACGCCGAGTAGTTGCCGCCGTACCAGCTGATCTCCCCGGCGCGCAGGTCGGCGATCTGGTCGACGAGGTCGAGGAGTTCGCGGTCGTGGCTGACCACGACCATGACCCCGGGCCAGGCGTCGACGGCCGCGTACAGCCGCCGGCGCGCGTACAGGTCGAGGTTGTTGGTCGGCTCGTCGAGCAGCAGCACGTCCGGTCGGCGCAGCAGCAGCGCGGCCAGCCGCAGGAGCACCGACTCGCCGCCCGACACCTCGCCGATGGTGCGGTCCAACCCGATGTGCCCGAGCCCGAGTTCGCCGAGAGTGGCGAGGGCTCGTTCTTCCACGTCCCAGTCGTCGCCGACCGTCTCGAAGTGCTCCTCGGCCACGTCACCGGCCTCGATGGCGTGCAGCGCGGCCCGCTGGGCGGCGATACCGAGCGCGTCGTCCACCTTCAGCGTGGTGTCGAGCGTGACGTTCTGCGGGAGGTAGCCGACCTCGCCGGCGACTCGGACGGTGCCGTCGACGGGGGCGAATTCCCCGGCGATCAGCTTCAACAGGGTTGATTTTCCTGAGCCGTTGACGCCGACGAGGCCGGTGCGGCCGGGGCCGAAAGCGACGTCGAGGCCCTCGAAGACGGGGGTGCCGTCGGGCCAGGCGAAGGCGAGGGAGGTACAGGTGATGGCGATGGACATACGGAGTCTCCGCGGTTGCTCGAAGCGATCAGGGGCAAACGCGTATCGAGACACCTGCGACCGGCGGGGAGAGGCCTCAAGAACGAGAAAGGTCCGGTTCCGAAGGAGACGGGCTCACAAGGCCCTGTTCCGGAGGACGGCTCGAACGCCGAGGTCGCAGACAGCGCACACACCTCGGGTGTGTGACGCGGTGTCTCGGAACCTCAGACGAGCAACGTCCTTCTCCTATCGACGGCAACAGAACCGCTGTACACCGTATGAACGGCTCCGACGGCTGTCAACGGATTAACGTGAACCCCCTCGACGCCCGAAGGAGACCCCGTGTCCCACGGCTCGCTCTCGCTCCCGGCCCGCCTGTGCCTGCTGGCCTGGGACAGCACGGAGGTCACCGGCGCCGGCCGGCTGCCCCCGCTTGTCCGGGCCGGGGCCCTCGTGGAGCTGGCTCAGCACGGCCTGCTCACCGACGAGGACGGCATCGCCACGCCCGCCGACCTGGACTCCGACACCGGGGACCCCGTCCTCGACGGCCTCCTCGAACTGGTCCGCGAGTCCCGGCCGCACCACTGGCACAGCTGGGTGAGCCTGCGGGCGCGGATCACCCTGGACGCCGTACGGGAACAACTGGCCGCCGGGGGCTGCCTGCGGGCGGAGAAACGGCGGATCCTCGGGGTGTTCCCGACCGTGGAGTACGCCCTGGTCCGCGGCCCCGTCGTGCAGGCGCTGCGCACACAGGCGCGGGCTGCTCTGCTGGGGTCGGTGCCGGTGGCGGAGATCTCCGAACGGGACGCGGCCCTCGCCGCCCTCGCGGACGCCGCGGGGCTGCTGCCGCCCGACAGCCGGCCCGCACCAGGACGCGCCGAACAGCTGACCGAGCGCGCCGGGGAGACGGCGGCCGTGCTGCGGACGGTGGTCCGGGAGGTACGCACGGCGAAGGCGGCTGCTGTGGCGTCGTGAGTCTCATGCCCATGGCGGGCGGCGCATCGACGGGCCGCTGAACGTGATGGCCGGTCCGGGCGCGCCGTCGGTCGCCGAGCCGGCCGCGCTCGGTGTCGCGCGGTGAGCGTCGGTTCGGGGATCGCCCAGGCCGCGCACGCCGTGGTCCGCCGCGCGGCGCGGGAGCTGCTGGACGCGGGGACGTACGAGTCGTTGACCGACGGGCTCGACTACGGCGAGCTCAACGCCCTGCTGGGACGGTGAGCCCGGGGTGTGGGGGGAGCCGGAAGCCTCAGCAGGCGTCCCGCATCAGCTCCGCCAGGTCGTGGTCCAGGTCCAGCTGGAGATGCTCCAGACCGACCGGGACCAGCTCGCCGGTCGCCTCGAGGAACCTCCGCAGCTCGCCCGAGCGGACGTGCACCACGGCGGTGCCCTCGGGGGCGTGGAACTCCAGGACCGTGCGGTCGTAGCCGTACGGACGCACCCGTACGTCGCCGTGGCCCTCGGATCCGTGGAGGCCGGCCGACAGCAGCTCACGGCTGAAGGTCCAGCAGACCTCGACGCCCTCCAGGGTGGCCGGGGCGGGGAAGGTCATACGGACGGCGAACGGGTCGCGCCGGTCGTAGTGCAAAGTCGCGGGGATGCTCGGCATCCGCGGCGCGGCGGCGACGAGACGGGCCTCGACGGGCTGCTCGATGACGATGGACAACGCCTTGCTCCCTTGTGACGGCGGGACGGACTTCCGGGGATGGATGAGGCCGGGCACTGGAAGAGACGCCGGAATGGCTCAATCCGTGCACACGAATATCGAGTGACCTCTGTCACCGCGTTCATTCACGCGAGTGATCCAGCTCATCGCCTGGGCCCGGAAGGGCACTTGGGGCGAGTGTGGCAAACCCTCACAGGGCGGACCGGTCGTCTGGACGGCACCTGGCTGGTGGGCTAGCTTCGCCCGCCATGAGGTCCTTGGGGAACACGCGGCTGACGAGACATACGGGCGGTGCGCGACGTGCGAGTCGTGCGATCGCGGTGGGAGCGGCCTGCGTGGCGGCTCTGGCCGCCCTGACGGCCGTACCGGCACAGGCGGGGGAGTCGCCTCCCCTGAGCCCGGACGCCCTGAGCCCGCACGCCGGGAGTCCGCACTGGCAGCTCAAGGACACCGGCAGCCCCGAAGTCCGCTTCCGGGGACTGGCGGCCGTCGGCCGGAACACCGCGTGGGTCGCCGGAACCCGGGGCACCGTGCTGCGCACCACGGACGGCGGAGCGAACTGGCGGAACGTATCGCCGCCGGGCACCGCCGAGTTGCAGTTCCGGGACATCGAGGCGTTCGACGCGCGGCGCGCGGTGGTGCTGGCCATCGGCGAGGGCGAGGCGTCCCGCGTGTACCGCACCGAGGACGGCGGCCGGACCTGGACCGAGTCCTTCCGCAACACCGACGCGAAGGCCTTCTACGACTGCCTCACCTTCTTCGACTCCCGCCACGGCCTCGCGATGAGCGACCCCGTGGACGGGAAATTCCGCATCCTGTCGACCGGTGACGGCGGCCGTACCTGGAAGGTGCTGCCCAGTGCCGGGATGCCGGCCGCGCAGGAGGGGGAGGCGGGCTTCGCGGCGAGCGGTCAGTGCCTGGTCTCCTCCGGTCCCCGGGACGTCTGGCTGGCGACCGGCGGGGCCGCACGCGCGCGGGTGCTGCACTCCTTGGACCGAGGGCTGACCTGGACGGCCTCCGACACACCGATCCCGGCAGGGGATCCGGCCCGGGGCGTGTTCGCGCTCGCCTTCCGCGACCGCGCGCACGGCCTCGCCGTCGGCGGCGACTACCGCCCGGACCAGACCTCCCCGCAGCCGGCCGCGCGTACCACCGACGGCGGCCGGGCCTGGCAGCCGGCCGACCGGCCGCCGCCCGCCTACCGCTCCGGCGTCGCCTGGCTCCCGCACAGCCGCACGGCCGCCCTCGCCGTCGGCCCGACCGGCACCGACCTCACCACGGACGGCGGCCGTACCTGGAGGACCGTGGACACGGGCTCGTACGACACCGTGGACTGCGGCCCGGACCTCGGCTGCTGGGCCGCGGGGGAGCAGGGGCGGGTGGCACGCCTCAAGTGGTGACGAACCGGAATGCGGGTACTCGGTCACGGACGCGAAAGGAGTGAGCGACCATGCCCGCAGGTTCAAGCTCCAAGCGGGAGCGCCAGTACGAGCACATCAAGGAGAGCGCGCAGGACCGGGGCGAGAGCACCGGACGCGCCAAGGAGATCGCGGCGCGGACGGTCAACAAGGAACGCGCCCGGTCCGGCGAGTCGAAGACCGCCAGCCGCAGCTCGACCAAGGACATGTCCTCCAGCAAGCGCGGCGGCCAGCGGTCGGGCAACCGGACGGGCCCCCAGGGCCCGACCCGGGACCAGTTGTACAACGAGGCCAAGCAGCGCGGCATCGAAGGCCGTTCGAACATGAACAAGGACCAGTTGCAGCGCGCGCTGAGCCAGAAGAAGGGCTGAGCCGCTCGACTCAGCCGAGCGTCTCGCGGTACCCGTCCAAGGCCGGCGCGGTCTTGGTGGCGGCGAACTCGGTGATGCGGTACGTGCACACGCCGCCGGTGGAGAAGGGATCGCCGGCGGCGATCTCCTCGGCCTGCTCACGACCCTCGACGGCGGCGAGGATGATCCCGCCGTCGCGGGGGTTCTTGGGCCCGGCAGCGAGGAAGACGCCCTTTTCGAAGTGCTGGTCCAGCCACGCCACATGGGCGTCCAGCAGGGCGTCGACGGCATCGAGCGGGGCGGTGTGGGTCAGCTCCAGTACGAACATGATCACGAGCCTACGCCGCCCGGCTCACGGCCCGTAGGCTCGTGCCCATCATGACGACCGTGCGCATTCCCGCGGGCTGGCCCGCGACCGAGGATGAGGCCCGCTCCGTGCAGGACGAACTGCGAGGGCGCGTGGTGCTCGACGAGCCGGGCCCGCCGCCCGGCACCGGCCGGGTGACCGGCGTCGACGTGGCCTACGACGACGAGCGCGACCTCGTCGTGGCCGCGGCCGTCGTCCTGGACGCGGCCGGCCTCGTCGTCGTCGCCGAGGCCACGGCCGTCGGCCGCGTCTCCTTCCCGTACGTGCCCGGCCTGCTCGCGTTCCGCGAGATCCCCACGGTCCTCGCCGCCCTCGACGAACTGCCCTGCCCGCCCGGTCTGGTGGTCTGCGACGGCTACGGCCTCGCCCATCCGCGCCGCTTCGGCCTCGCCAGCCACCTCGGCGTCCTCACCGGCCTGCCCACGATCGGCGTCGCCAAGAACCCCTTCGCCTTCGTGTACGACGATCCCGACGTCCCGCGCGGCAGTACGTCCCCCCTGCTCGCCGGCACCGAGGAGGTCGGCCGCGCCGTGCGCACCCGGGACGGCGTCAAACCGGTCTTCGTCTCCGTCGGCCATCGCGTGAGCCTCGACAACGCCTGCGCGCACACCCTGGCGCTGACCCCGGCCTACCGCCTGCCCGAGACGACACGACGGGCGGACGCCCTGTGCCGCGCGGCACTGCGGGAAGCGGCTGCCTAGAGCGGAGCGGTCTGAGTACGTCGTCTGAGTACCTGTACGGATGTGGGGCCGTCGTCCCGCTCGGCAGGCTGTGCCCCATGACTTCGCACCGTGCTCACAAGCCCCTCGCCGACCCCGACCGCCCTGTCGAGCGCGCCGTGGTGGCCGGGTTGGTCCTCGCCACGCTCGCCGGGCTCGCCTGGATCGTCGGAATGATCTACACCGTCGTGCAGTGGCCGCTGTAGGCGCTGGGACCGTCGTGCGGTGACCGCTGTAGGCGCCGGGACCGTCGTGCAGTGGCCGCTGTGGGCGCTGGGACCGTCGTGCGGTGGCCGCCGTAGCCGCCGGGCGGCCACCGGGCGGCCGGGTCACCGGCTCGCGGCCACCCGGAAGGTGATCCCGGCCCGCCGCAGCCGCTCCGTCAGCGCGTCGCCCATCGCGACCGCCGTGGTGACCTGACCGGCGGTCGGCGGCAGGTCGTCGAAGGCCAGGGACACGGCTCCCTCGGCGAGTATCTTCGCCGTCTCGCCGTATCCGGGGTCGCCGCCCGCCACCTCCGTGTACACGCGCCGGCCGCCGCCCTCACCGACGAAGCGGACGTTGAACCGGCTCTTGGCGCGCTGCTCCGGGCCGGGACCCTCCCCGGGCTTGAGACGGTCCGACAACCAGTGCCGCACGGGCGGCAGTTGGGCGGCCGCGACCAGCGCGCCCACGGCCGCGACCCTGGGCAGGGCCGGCTGGGTGAGCATCCCGCTGGAACCCCAGGGCGCCCCGGTCGCGGAGCCGCTGTGCGACTGGATCGAGGAGAGCTACCGCGCCACCGCCCCCAAGCGGCTGACAGCGGAGCTGGACGCGGTCGCTGACCGGGCCGATACCGGCCACAATGGGCTAAGCGCTTGCTCGCTCGGGCTTGTGCCCGGTACGACCCGTTCCTAGCATCACTGGTGTTACAGCAGTCGTGTCACAACCATGGGGGCCGAATGGCAACGACGCCGGAGCAGGGCCCGCTCAGCGGCACGCGCGTGGTCGAGCTGGCCGGTATCGGGCCCGGCCCGTTCGCCGCCATGCTCCTCGCCGACCTGGGTGCCGACGTCGTCCGCGTGGACCGGCCCGAGGGCCCCGGACTCGCGATCGACCCGGCGCACGACATCACCAACCGCAACAAGCGCTCCGTGATCATCGACCTCAAGGCGCCCGGCGGCCCGGCCCGCGTCCTCGACCTCGCCGCACACGCCGACATCCTCGTCGAGGGCTACCGACCCGGTGTCGCCGAACGCCTCGGCATCGGCCCCGAGGCCTGCCACGCCCGCAACCCGAAGCTCGTCTACGGCCGGATGACCGGCTGGGGCCAGGACGGCCCCCTCGCCCCGCGCGCGGGCCACGACATCGCGTACATCGCCCTCACCGGAACCCTCGGCATGATCGGCCCCCCGGACGAACCCCCGCCCGCCCCCGCCAACCTCCTCGGGGACTACGCCGGCGGCTCCCTCTACCTCGTCGTCGGCGTCCTGGCCGCACTCCACCACGCGCGCGCGACCGGCACCGGCCAGGTCGTCGACGCCGCCATCGTCGACGGCACCGCCCACCTCTCCGCGATGATCCACGGCATGATGGCCGCCGGTGGCTGGCAGGACCGGCGCGGCGCCAACCTCCTCGACGGCGGCTGCCCCTACTACGGCACCTACGAGACCGCCGACGGCCGGTACATGGCGGTCGGCGCCCTGGAACCCCGGTTCTACGACACGTTCCTCGCCCTGCTCGACCTCACGGACTTCGCGGACGCCCGCAAGGACTGGACCCGCTGGAGCGAGCTGCGCGAGGCAGTCGCCGCCCGCTTCAAGTCCCGCACCCGCGACGAGTGGGCGGCCGTCTTCGAGGGCACCGACGCCTGCGTCGCCCCGGTCCTGACGCTGCGCGAGGCCCCGCACCACCCGCACCTCGCCGCCCGTGGCACCTTCACCGACCACGACGGCCTCACCCAGCCCGCGCCCGCGCCCCGCTTCTCGGCCACCCCGACCACCGTCCGCACGGGCCCCGCCCGACCGGGTGCCGACACCTCGGACGTGGCCCGCGACTGGGATGTGCCCGGCCTCCTCAAGGGCCACGCATGAAGGGACACGCATGAAGCGGCAGATCTTTTCAGGCGCCGCCGTACAACGAGCAGTGGGAGAAGGACGGCATCGTCTCCCGCGATTCCCGCTGGGCCGACCCTCACCCGAAAGGCTTGACCTGTGAGCACCGAAGCGTACGTGTACGACGCGATCCGCACCCCGCGCGGCCGCGGCAAGGCGAACGGCGCCCTGCACGGCACGAAGCCCATCGACCTGGTCGTGGGCCTCATCCACGAGATCCGCGCCCGCTTCCCGGGCCTCGACCCGGCCGCCGTCGACGACGTCGTGCTCGGTGTCGTCAGCCCCGTCGGGGACCAGGGCTCCGACATCGCCCGGATCGCCGCCGTGGCCGCCGGACTGCCGGACACGGTGGCCGGCGTCCAGGAGAACCGCTTCTGTGCCTCGGGCCTGGAGGCGGTCAACATGGCCGCCGCCAAGGTGCGTTCTGGCTGGGAGGACCTCGTCCTCGCGGGCGGCGTCGAGTCCATGTCCCGGGTGCCGATGGCCTCGGACGGCGGCGCCTGGTTCAACGACCCGATGACCAACCTGGACGTCAACTTCGTGCCGCAGGGCATCGGTGCCGACCTCATCGCCACCATCGAGGGCTTCTCCCGGCGGGACGTCGACGAGTACGCGGCCCTCTCGCAGGAGCGCGCGGCCACCGCCTGGAAGGAGGGCCGCTTCGACCGGTCCGTCGTCCCGGTGAAGGACCGCGGCGGTCTCGTCGTCCTCGACCACGACGAGCACATGCGTCCCGGCACCACCGCCGACTCCCTCGGCCGGCTGAAGCCGTCCTTCGCGGACATCGGCGACCTGGGCGGCTTCGACGCCGTGGCGCTGCAGAAGTACCACTGGGTCGAGAAGATCGACCACGTCCACCACGCGGGCAACTCCTCCGGCATCGTCGACGGCGCCTCGCTGGCCGCGATCGGCTCGAAGGAGGTCGGCGAGCGCTACGGCCTCACGCCCCGCGCGCGGATCGTCTCCGCCGCCGTCTCCGGCTCCGAGCCCACCATCATGCTCACCGGCCCGGCCCCGGCCACCCGCAAGGCGCTGGCCAAGGCCGGGCTGACCATCGACGACATCGACCTCGTAGAGATCAACGAGGCCTTCGCGGCCGTGGTGCTCCGCTTCGTGAAGGACATGGGCTTGTCCCTGGACAAGGTCAACGTCAACGGCGGCGCCATCGCCCTCGGTCACCCGCTCGGCGCGACCGGCGCGATGATCCTCGGCTCGCTCGTCGACGAACTGGAACGCCAGGACAAGCGGTACGGCCTCGCCACGCTGTGCGTCGGCGGCGGCATGGGCATCGCCACGATCGTCGAGCGCGTCTGAAACCCCGGCGGAATCCGGATCCGATCCCGAGCCGACTCCTGAGCCGAATCCCGGACCGACTCCCGAGCCGGCTCCTGATCCACATCCGGACCCAAGAGACCTCTACGGAGACCCTGTCATGACACAGAGCACCACCATCCGCTGGGAACAGGACCGCACCGGCGTCGTCACCCTCGTCCTGGACGACCCGGACCAGTCCGCGAACACCATGAACCAGGCGTTCCGCGACTCCCTCGCGGTGATCACCGACCGCCTGGAGGCCGAGAAGGACACCATCCGCGGCGTCATCATCACCTCCGCCAAGAAGACCTTCTTCGCCGGCGGCGACCTGCGCGAACTCATCCGCGTCACGCCCGAGACCGCTCAGGAACTGTTCGACGGCGGCATGGCGATCAAGCGGAACCTGCGCCGCATCGAGACCCTCGGCAAGCCGGTCGTCGCCGCGATGAACGGCGCGGCCCTGGGCGGCGGTTACGAGATCGCCCTCGCCTGCCACCACCGCATCGCCCTCGACGCCCCCGGCTCCAAGATCGGCTGCCCCGAGGTCACCCTCGGCCTGCTCCCCGGCGGCGGCGGAGTCGTGAGGACCGTACGCCTGCTCGGCATCGCCGACGCGCTGCTGAAGGTGCTCCTCCAGGGCACCCAGTACAGCCCGCGGCGCGCTCTGGAGAACGGCCTGGTCCACGACGTGGCCGCCACCCAGGACGAGCTGCTCGCCAAGGCCCGCGCCTTCATCGAGGCCAACCCCGAGTCGCAGCAGCCCTGGGACAAGCCGGGCTACCGGATCCCCGGCGGTACGCCCGCCCACCCCAAGTTCGCGGCGAACCTGCCCGCCTTCCCGGCCACGCTGCGCAAGCAGACCAACGGCGCTCCCTACCCGGCCCCGCGCAGTATTCTCGCGGCCGCGGTCGAGGGTTCCCAGGTCGACTTCGAGACGGCACAGGTCATCGAGAGCCGCTACTTCGTGGAGCTGGCCGCCGGACAGACCTCGAAGAACATGATCCAGGCGTTCTTCTTCGACCTCCAGGCGGTCAACTCCGGCGCCAACCGGCCGAGGGGCACCGAGCCGCGCCCGGTCCGCAAGGTCGCCGTACTCGGCGCCGGGATGATGGGCGCCGGGATCGCCTACTCGTGCGCCCGCGCCGGCATCGACGTCGTCCTCAAGGACGTCTCCCTGGAGGCGGCCGTCAAGGGCAAGGGCTACTCCGAGAAGCTGTGCGCCAAGGCCGTCTCCCGGGGCCGCACCACCCAGGAGAAGGCGGACACCCTGCTGGCCCGCATCACGCCCACGGCCGACCCCCAGGACCTGGCCGGCTGTGACGCCGTCGTCGAGGCGGTCTTCGAGGACACCTCGCTCAAGCACAAGGTGTTCCAGGAGATCGAGCACATCGTCGAGCCGGACGCGCTGCTGTGCTCCAACACCTCCACGCTCCCCATCACCGCGCTCGCCGAAGGTGTCGAGCGTCAGGCCGACTTCATCGGACTGCACTTCTTCTCGCCGGTCGACAAGATGCCGCTCGTCGAGATCATCAAGGGCGAGCGCACCGGCGAGGAGGCGCTGGCGCGCGCCTTCGACCTGGTCCGGCAGATCAAGAAGACCCCGATCGTCGTCAACGACTCCCGCGGCTTCTTCACCTCGCGGGTCATCGGCCACTTCATCAACGAGGGCGTGGCGATGGTCGGCGAGGGCATCGAGCCCGCGTCCGTCGAGCAGGCGGCGGCCCAGGCGGGCTACCCGGCCAAGGTGCTGGCCCTGATGGACGAGCTCACGCTCACGCTCCCGCGCAAGATCCGCACCGAGACGAGGCGGGCCGTCGAGGAGGCGGGCGGCACCTGGACGACCCACCCGGCCGACGCCGTCATCGACCGCATGGTCGACGAGTTCGGCCGCACCGGCCGCAGCGGCGGCGCGGGCTTCTACGAGTACGGCGAGGACGGCAAGCGGGCGGGCCTCTGGCCGGGCCTGCGCGAGCACTTCACGCGTGAAGATGCAGAGATCCCCTTCAGGGACATGCAGGACCGCATGCTCTTCTCCGAGGCCCTGGACACCGTCAGGCTCCTGGAGGAAGGCGTCCTGACCTCCGTGGCGGACGCCAACATCGGTTCCGTCTTCGGCATCGGCTTCCCCGGCTGGACCGGCGGCGTCCTCCAGTTCATCAACGGCTACGAGGGCGGCGCCGGGGGAGGGACCGGCCTCTCCGGCTTCGTGGCCCGCGCGCGGGAACTGGCCGAGCGGTACGGGGAGCGGTTCACGCCGCCGGCGCTGCTGGTGGAGAAGGCGGAGAAGGGGGAGCGGTTCCGGGACGCGTGAGGTGGGGCGGCGGGGCAGGGAACTCGCCTCCGCCGCCCTGACCCGTCCTACGCCGGGCGGGCAGGATGTGCGTGAGAAGCGCCGGAGGCCACCCGTGGCCGACGGATCAGCCCATCTGTGACCGACTCCGTCGCCCACTCCCGCAGTTCCTCCTTCAGCGACCGCTGGAACGTGGTCAGCAACGCCTGCACCACCAGCGGTTGCATATGCGCCGACAGCGACTTCACGTCCTGCGCATCCCGCTTCGACACCTCCGCGCGGAACAGATCCGCCAGCTCGTGGGCCGCCGCCCGGGAGTGCTCGATGAGGGCATTCCGGGACGCGAGGATCGCCTCCTGCGACAGCGGTACGTCGAGCAGCTCGACGCCGAGCCGGAGCAGCCCGAGGTCGACGCGGTACGCGCCCGCGTCGGCCCGGACCACGTCCATCGCGGCGAGCCGTTCCACGTCACTGTCGCCCAGCCGCCGACCCGCCCGCCGCTCCAGTTCCGCCCGCGTCACCGTCTCCACCGCGTCCGGCGCCCACGAGGCCACCACGGCACGGTGGATGGCGAGGTCGTGCGCGCTCAGGTCGGCCGGCAGCTGCCGCACATAACGCTCGATGGCCGCGAGCGTCAGGCCCTGTCGCTGCAACTCCTCGATGAGCGCGAGCCGGGCGAGGTGCTCCCGGCCGTAGTGGCCGACTCGGCGGGGCCCGATCACCGGTGGGGGCAGCAGCCCTTTCGTGCCGTAGAAACGGACGGTGCGGACCGTGACTCCCGCCCGTGAGGCCAGCTCGTCGATCGTGAGGGCCGGCTCCTCGGCGTCGGTCGTCATGTGCAGCAGTATCGCTGTCTCACCAGTGATGTGAAACCGCTTCCGTACCACTGTTCCGTACCCGCCTTCCGTTCCCCTCTTCCGCACCTCCGGGTGACCGTGTGAGGGCCTCGCGGCGACCGTGTGCACCTTCCGCGGTGTGACGTGTGCCATCGCGTGCGACGCGAGGTGCGGGGAAGGCGCGCCCTTGGCCCGTGCCCCGACCGAGGGGGCACGGGCCAAGGCATGTCCCAAGACCCGAGCGAGATCCGCCGGGGCGCACCAGAGAGTGGATTCACCCGTGAGCAAGGACGCCGTGGAATCGGCACAGGCCGCCTCCCGCACCGACGCGGCCCAGGTGCCCGCGGACGCGGGCGACGCCGGGTACAGCAAGGACCTCAAGGCCCGCCACGTCAACATGATCGCCATCGGCGGCGCGATCGGCACCGGGCTCTTCCTGGGCGCCGGAGGCCGCCTGCACGACGCGGGACCGGCACTCGCACTGGCCTACCTCGTCTGCGGTGTCTTCGCCTTCTTCGTGGTCCGGGCCCTCGGCGAGCTCGTCCTCTACCGCCCCTCCTCCGGCTCGTTCGTGTCGTACGCGCGTGAGTTCCTCGGTGAGAAGGGCGCGTACGTCGCCGGCTGGATGTACTTCCTGAACTGGTCGACGACCGGGATCGCCGACATCACCGCGATCGCGCTCTACACGCACTACTGGAGCCTGTTCACCGACATCCCGCAGTGGGTGCTGGCCCTGATCGCCCTCGCGGTGGTCCTGGCGGTGAACCTGATCTCGGTGAAGATCTTCGGCGAGATGGAGTTCTGGTTCGCGATCATCAAGGTCGCCACGCTCGTCGGCTTCATGCTGATCGGCATCTTCCTGCTGGCCACTCGGCATGAGGTGGGCGGCGGGACTCCGGGCGTCGGCGTGATCACCGACAACGGGGGTGTCGTCCCGCACGGGGTGATGCCGGTCATCCTGGTCATGCAGGGCGTGATCTTCGCGTACGCCGCCCTGGAGCTGGTCGGCGTGGCCGCCGGCGAGACCGCCGAGCCGGAGAAGGTCGTCCCGCGCGCGGTGAACTCGATCATGTGGCGCGTGGGCCTGTTCTACGTCGGCTCGGTGGTCCTCCTCGCCCTCCTCCTGCCCGGCTCGGTCTACTCGGCCGACGAGAGCCCCTTCGTCACGGTCCTGTCGAAGATCGGTGTCCCGGCGGCGGGCGACGTGATGAACCTCGTCGTCCTCACCGCCGCGATGTCGTCCCTGAACTCCGGCCTGTACTCCACGGGCCGCATCCTGCGCTCCATGGCCATGGCCGGCTCGGCGCCCAGGTTCACCGCTCGCATGAACCGCAGCCAGGTCCCGTACGGCGGCATCCTGCTGACCTGCGCGGTGTGTGTGCTCGGCGTCGGCCTGAACTACCTCATGCCGAGCCAGGCCTTCGAGATCGTGCTGAACATCGCCTCGCTCGGCGTCATCAGCACCTGGGTGATCATCATGGTCTGCCACCTCGTCTTCGTCCGCCGCGCTCAGGCGGGCGTGGTGACCCGCCCCTCCTTCCGCCTCTGGTTCAGCCCGGTCACCGAAATCACCACGATCGCCTTCCTCCTGGCCTGCCTGGGCATGATGTGGAACGACCCGGAGGTCGGCCGCAAGACCCTCCTCCTGATCCCCGCGATCGCCGTCCTCCTGATCGCCGGCTGGTTCGGCGTGCGCCGCCGGGTGTCGGAGTCGACGGACAGGGAACTGTCGGGCCTCACGAAGTAGCGGGTCACACTGGTCGATACACACCGCGCTCCGGCGGACGTCAGTGCTCGTGCACGTCGTTCGTCGCCGCGATCTTCTTCCACGACCTCGGCTGTACGGGAGCCGTCGCCGCCCGAGCGAGGGAGGCCTCGTGTGCCGCCGGCGCCCCCGGCTTCGACGGCTGGAACAGCCACGTGTCGAACAGTGCGGCCAGCGGCTTCCCGGAGACCTGTTCGGCGTACCTCTGGAAGTCGGCCACCGACGCGTTGCCGTAGGCGTACTGCTGCGGCCAGCCCTTGAGGACGGCGAAGAACGCCTGGTCGCCGATCTCGTTGCGCAGCGCCTGCAGGGCGAGCGCGCCCCGGTCGTAGACGGCGGCATGGAACTGGTTCTCCGGTCCCGGATCGCCGGGCTTCACCGTCCAGAACGCGTCGTCGGCCGGGTGCGAGGCGTACACGTAGTCGGCGAGTTCCTGCGCGGTGCCCTCGTCCTCGTGCTCCGACCACAGCCACTGCGCGTACCGTGCGAAGCCCTCGTTGATCCAGATGTCCTTCCAGCCGGCCACGGAGACCAGGTCGCCGTACCACTGGTGGGCCAGCTCGTGCACCACGACTGAGGTGTTCGACCCGTTCGCGAACTGCCGCGGGCTGTAGAACGGCCGGGTCTGCGTCTCCAGCGCGTACCCGGTGGTCACGTTCGGCACGTATCCGCCGAGGGCGTTGTAGGGGTACGGCCCGAAGTACCCGGTCAGCCAGTCCGCGATCTCCCCGGTCCGCTCGACGCTCGCCCGGGCCGCGCCGTCGTTGTCGCCGAGGTCCTTGCTGTAGGCGTTGACGACCGGGATGCCGCTCTCTGTGGTGCCGGTCGTGATGTCGAACCTGCCGACGGCCAGCGTCGCGAGATAGGTGGCCTGGGGCTTGTTCGACCGCCAGTTGAACCGGGTCCATCCCGCGCGCGAACTCGTCGACTGGAGGGTGCCGTTGGAGATGGCCTGGCTGCCGTCCGGCACCTGCACCGACACGTCGTAGGTGGCCTTGTCGAGGGGGTGGTCGTTGCTGGGGAACCACCACCAGGCCGCCTCGGGCTCGTTGGCGCCGACACCGCCGTCCGGTGTCCGGTGCCAGCTGGTGAAACCGTACGCCTGCTTCGAGGACGGCACCCCGCGGTAGCGCACCACGACGGTGAGGGAAGTGCCTTTGTCCAGCGGCGATTTGGGGGTGATCTCCAGCTCGTGCTCGCCGGAGGCCGTGAACGACGCCGGCACGCCGTTCACCCGTACCTCGCTGACGTCGAGCAGGAAGTCCAGGTCGAACCGCGACAGATCCTGCGTGGTGCGGGCCAGCAGGGTCGCCGTCCCCTCCAACTCGTCCGTGCCAGGCTGGTACTTGAGCCGCAGGTCGTAGTGGGAGACGTCGTAGCCGCCGTTGCCGTAGTCCGGGTAGTAGGGGTCGCCGATGCCCGGGGCGCCGGGGGAGTGACTCGCGGCCGATGCCGGGATCGCCAGCAAAAGGGTGGACGCGGCGAGTACGCCCGGCGCGAAGATTCTGCGGTGCACGAAAGCTCCAAGTCGTGGGGAACCGAAGTCTGTTCGCAGCCTATTCAGTCCCTGTGAGCCCTGGCGTGTCCACGGCCACCGCTGTCACAGGCATGTCATTCGGCCGTCACGAACACCGTCCCGGAGCTCTCAACCACCTCGCAGGCCCGCCATTGCCCTCTTCTGTACGGGAGTTGACCGATGTACCGTCCGGCGCATGCCGACACGCATGCGCTTCACGACCTGGAGATCGCTCGCCGCGGTGGCTGTCGCAGCCCTGACGGCCGCCCTCCTCACCCCGGCCGTGGCCGACGCCGCCCCGCGAGAGAGCCGGCCGGTCTACTCGTACGAGAACGCCGTCCGTGAGGCCGTCTGGGTGGACACCGGGCTCGACGGCGACTCGGACGGAAAGACCGACCGCGTCGCCGCGGACATCGTCCGGCCACGCGAACCCGCCCAGCAGGGCCGCAAAGTTCCCGTGATCATGGACGCCAGCCCGTACTACTCCTGCTGCGGGCGCGGCAACGAGAGCCAGCTCAAGACGTACGACGCGGACGGCCATGTCGTCCAGATGCCGCTGTTCTACGACAACTACTTCGTGCCCCGCGGCTATGCCTTCGTCGGCGTCGACCTGGCCGGAACCAACCGCTCCGACGGCTGTGTGGACGTCGGCGGGCGCTCCGACATCCAGTCCGCGAAGGCCGTCGTCGACTGGCTGAACGGCCGCGGCAAGGCCTACACCACCCGCACCGGCAGCACCCGCGCCAAAGCCACCTGGACCAACGGCAGAACCGGCATGATCGGCAAGAGCTGGGACGGCACCATCGCCAACGGCGTCGCCGCCACCGGCGTCGAGGGCCTGAAGACCATCGTCCCGATCAGCGCCATCTCCACCTGGTACGACTACTACTTCTCCCAGGGCGCCCCGCTCTACGACTCCGGCCCGGAGTGGCTGTCCGACTACGTCGACAGTCCCGACGCCCGCGCGAAGTGCGCCGCCGTTCAGCAGAGGCTCGTGGACGGGGCCCCGCGCACCGGCGACCGGACCCCACTGTGGAGCGAGCGTGACTACGTCAAGGCCGCCTCGAAGGTGAAGGCGAGCGTCTTCCTGGTCCACGGCATGCAGGACCTCAACGTCCGTATGCAGCACGTCGGTCCGTGGTGGGACGCCCTCGCGAAGAACGGCGTCGAGCGCAAGATCTGGCTCTCCCAGACCGGCCACGTCGACCCCTTCGACTTCCGCCGCGCGCACTGGGTCGACACTCTGCACCGCTGGTTCGACCACGAACTCCTCGGCTACGACAACGGCATCGACCGCGAACCCATGGCCGACATCGAGCGCCACCCCGACCAGTGGGCCACGTCGAAGGTGTGGCCGCCGAGCGGCACCGCCCCCACCACCCTGCGCCCCGCCGAGGGCGCCCAGGAAGGCGTCGGCACGCTCGGCCTGCGCCGGGGCACCGGCACCGAGACCTTCACCGACGACGCGCAGCTGAGCGAGACCGACTGGGCCGCCCGGACCGACACGCCCACTCCCGGCAAGACGGGCTTCACCACCGGACCGCTCACGAAGGACCTGCGCCTGTCCGGCTCCTCGAAGGTCACCGTCACCGCCACGCCGACCACCTCGACGGCCCACCTGTCCGCCGTCCTCGTGGACCTCGGCCCCGACACCATCCGCGACTACGCCGCCGCCGGCGAGGGCATCACCACGCTCACCGAACGGACCTGCTGGGGCGCGAGCACGACCGGTGACAGCGCCTGCTTCAAGGAGACCCGGGCGAAGACAGCCGCCGTCGACTACACAGTGATCAGCCGCGGCTGGGCCGACCTGGGCAACTACGCCTCGGACGTGAAGGGAGTTCCCCTCACGCCGGGCAAGGCGTACACCATCACCCTCGACCTGGGCGCCACGGACCACGTCGTCCCGGCCGGGCACCGCCTCGCGCTGATCGTCGCGGGCACGGACAAGGACCTCATCGACCCGCCGTCGACCAGGCCCACGCTGACCGTCGACCTGTCCCGCACCTCGGCCCGCGTCCCGTTCGTCGGCGGTACGGTCGCCTTCGCCCGAGCCACGACGGGCTCCGCGCCCGCAGTCCCCGAGGCCGCGTTCCTCGACGGCGTGACCCAACCGCGCGGCACCCTCCGCGTCCCGGGGAGCGGCCGATGATCCGCGCCCTGACCCTCACCACCGCGGCCCTGGCGGCTTCCCTGGTCGCCACACCGGCCTCCGCCACGGAAACCCCGCCCCGCACCGGCTTCGAACAGACGGACGGCGCCCGCTGGACGACCCAAACCGAGGAGCAGACCTTCCTCACGGCAGTCGACCGCGCGAGCGCCCGGGTCTCCGTCACCACCATCGGTACGACGAAGCAGGGCCGCCCTCTCCGACTGGCCCGGATCGGCGCCGCGCACGCACCGGACAAGGTGCTGCTCGTGTGCAGCCAGCACGGCGACGAACCCTCCGGCCGCGAGGCCTGCCTGACCACGATCCGCGACCTGGCCTACGCGAAGGACCGCGAGACCCGCCGCTTCCTGGACCGCACCACCCTGCTCGTCGTGCCGACCGCCAACCCCGACGGCCGCGCCGCCGACACCCGGGGCAACAGCGACGGCGTGGACGTCAACCGCGACCACCTCGCTCTGCGGACCGCCGAGGCCCGCGCGACGGCCGCCGTGGTCCGCGACCAACGCCCGGACATCATCTACGACTTGCACGAGTACGGCGCCACACCCCGGTACTACGACAAGGACCTCTTCGACCTGTGGCCGCGCAACCTCAACACCGACGCGGCCGTCCACGACGAGGCGCGGACCCTGTCCGAGGCGTACGTCCGCCCCGCCGCCCGCGGCGCCGGGTACTCGACCGGCACGTACGGCATCTGGACGGACCCCGAGACCGGCGAACCGATCCGGCAGGTCGCCGGGGACGGGCAGGAACGCATCCTGAGGAACATGTCCGGCGTCAAGCACGCCCTCGGCCTGCTCATCGAGAGCCGCGTCGAGCCGCTGGCGGACGTCGGGGAGGCGGTCAACAACCGGCGCCGGGTGAGCTCGCAACTGGCCGCCCTGAAGGGCCTGTTCAGGTTCACCGGTGAGCGGCGTGCCCAGGTCGAGGCGGCGACGGCCGGTGCCCGGCTCGCGGGATACGCGGACACCGGGCCCGTCTACCTCGGCGGCGCCGACAACGACCCGCCGGAACCGGCCGAGGTGATCCAGGACCCGCCCTGCGGCTACCGGCTCACCGCCGGCCAGTACACGGACGTCAAGGACGAACTCGCCCTGCACGGAGTGAAGTCGAAGGGCACCTACGTCCCGCTCCGCCAGCCCCTGCGCGCGCTCGTCCCGCTGCTCCTGGACGAACGCGCCCCGTATCACCTCACGGCCGGCGAGCCCGTCACCGACTGCTGAGCGCACCGCACTAGCCAGGAGGCGGCGGCCGTAACGCCCACCGACTGTTGACTGTCCGCCAGGGGGAGGCTGGCGGCCGTACACTCCACCGACTGTTGACTGCCCGTCAGGGAGAGACTGGACGTAACGCCCAACCGCCTGCTGAGTGTTCGCCAGGAGAAGGCAGGCTACGCCGCCCAGCCGCTGCTGACTGCCCGTCAGGAGGAGGCGGCCCCGTGCCGTGCCAGGCCGGCCGCCTCCTCCGCGCACCCCCACGCCACCGTGACACCCGCACCGCCGTGACCGTAGTTGTGCACCAACGCCCGTCCGTCCGGCAGCAGTTCACGCTCCAGCCGGACCGCGTCCCGGGCCGGCCTCAGCCCCACCCGGTGCTCCAGCACCCGCGCCCCCGCGATCTCGGGCCGCAGCGCCGCACACCGCCGTACGATGTCCTCCGCCACCGCCGGATCCGGCTCCGGCCCCCAGGCGTCCTCGTCCGCCGTCCCGCCCAGCACCAGCCGGCCCGGCTGCGGAAAGAAGTACGTCTTCGCCCCGGAGACGTCCGTGGCGACCAGCCAGGTCCTGATGCCGGGGTTCTCCACGACCACCAGCTGCCCGCGCACCGGACGCACCGACGGGTCCGGCACCAGCTCGCGGGCGCCGAGCCCGGTGCAGTTGACCACGACCGGTGCGTCGGCCTCGGCGAGGTCGGACACCGCACGGGTCTCGATCACCCCGCCCGCCGCCAGGAACCGCTCCCGCAGCCATGGCAGATGAGTCGACATGTCGATGAGCGGCAGCCTTGCCCACACGCCCGACCGGGCGTACTCCACGGCTGTCGCCGCCCGCAGCCCCGGCACCCGAGCACCCGCCCACGCCCGTGCGCCGTCCAGATCCGCCTCACCCAGTACCCCTTCGACCAGGCGTACGCCGGTCACCTCGGGCGAGGCCGCCGCCTCCGCGTAGACGTCCAGCGAGCGCAGCGCCCACCTCCGCGCCGACGTGACCGGTTCGATCGCATAGGGCCACCACAGCGCCCCGGCAACCGCCGAGGTGGTCCCCTCGACCGGATCACGCGTCCACACCCGCACCCGTCGGCCGCGCTCGGCCAGCACCACGGCCGTCGTCAGCCCGATGACGCCGCCGCCGACCACGACGATCTCGTCCCTCAGTTCGCTTTCCACGCGGGGACGCTAACGGAATATGTCATGCCGTGCTCACATCGGTCCCGCTGTGGGGATACTCACAGCATGTCTGTCGCATACGCGGCCTTCGGCCTGGCACCGGCGATGCGTGCCGGTGAAGTCCTCGCCGACGGTGGCTACCAGGTACACCGGGACTTCGTGGACTTCATCGTCGACGGCCGCCCCCTCCTTCACCAGCTCTCCGACCTCGACGCTGTCTCCCCGCTCGCCTCAGACGTCCCGCCCGCGATCTTCACCGCCCAGGTCCGCAGCCTCCTCCTGGAGACTCACGCACCGCTGCCCGGCGGCCGGTACATCGTCTACGGCTGCCCCGAATGCGAGGACCTGGCCTGCGGCGCCGTCACCGCGGTGATCCAGCGCGACGGCGAGGACTTCGTCTGGCGGGACTTCGCCTGGCAGACCGACGAACACGCCGACCTGGCGCTCAACGGCTACCACGGCATAGGGCCCTTCCGCTTCCGCGGCACCGAGTACCGCCACGCGCTGGCCTCCCTGCTGGACGGTGCCGCCCCCGCCGCGCCCCGGCGCCGGGTGCTGCTGATCGGTGCCCGCGTCGCCCTCCTGGCCAAGCTCGCCGCCGCCCTGCGCACCATCGGTATCGGCGCCGACATCACCCGTGACGCGCACGACGTCTCGGCCGAGGAACTGCGCGCCTACGGTGCCGTCGCCTTCGGCCGTGCGATCACCGAGGAGGAACGGGCCGCCGTACGCCGCACGTTCGAGGACGCCGGCGTCGAGGTGGCGTACGTCGACGGCCTCGCCCCGATCGTCCCGCTGCTCGTGGCCCAGATCGAGCACGCCCTCGACCCCAGCCCGGTGGCACAGCGCCGGCTGACGGGCCTGGTGGCCGCCGACGGCGAGGCGGGCGTCGAGGTCACCTCCCCGTGCCGGGTCCGCCTCACCGCGTACCGTCTCGACCGCCTCTACCGCACCCGCACCCACGAGCTCTTCGACGGCATCCTGGAACCGGGCCGCCACCGCGTCGCCCTGGACGCCGGGGCGGTCAAGGGGGAGTCCTTCCTGGTGGCGCGGACGTCGGGGAGTGTGCTGGTGGAAGCGATGGGGCACGGTAAAACCGGGACGCGGACCGCTCGGGCCGCCCATTAGGATCGGCACTCTGATGACTGCCACCCTCGTCGCCAAGAACCTCGCCGCCGGGCACGGCGACCGCTCCCTGTTCTCCGGGCTCGACCTCGTCGTCGCGCCCGGCGATGTGATCGGTCTGGTCGGAGCCAACGGCGCGGGCAAGTCCACGCTGCTCAGGATGCTCGCCGGCCTCACGGCGCCGGAGGAGGGGGAGCTCAGGCTGTCCCCGCCGACCGCGAGCGTCGGCCACCTCCCGCAGGAACCGGAACGCCGGCCGGGCGAGACGGTGCGGGACTTCCTGGCCCGCCGCACCGGCGTGGCCGAGGCCCAGCGGGCGATGGACGAGGCGACCCAGGCCCTCGTCGACGGGGCGCCGGGCGCGGACGACGCGTACGCCACGAGCCTGGAGCGGTGGCTCGACCTCGGCGGCGCCGACCTGGACGAGCGGGCCGAGGAGGTCACCGACTCGCTCGGCCTCGCCGTCGACCTGGACCAGCCGATGACCTCTCTGTCCGGCGGCCAGGCCGCCCGCGCCGGCCTCGCCTCCCTCCTCCTGTCCCGCTACGACGTCTTCCTCCTCGATGAGCCCACCAACGACCTCGACCTCGACGGCCTGGAACGCCTGGAACGCTTTGTGAGCGGCCTGCGCGCCGGCACGGTCGTGGTCAGCCACGACCGCGAGTTCCTCACCCGCACGGTCACCAAGGTCCTCGAACTCGACCTCGCCCAGCAGCAGATCACCCTGTACGGAGGCGGGTACGAGGCCTATCTGGAGGAGCGCGAGGTAGCCCGTCGGCACGCCCGCGGCGACTACGAGGAGTACGCCGACAAGAAGGCCGCCCTCCAGGAGCGGGCACAGACGCAGCGCTCCTGGATGGACAAGGGCGTGAAGAACGCGCGCCGCAAGGCGAGCAACGACAACGACAAGATCGGCCGCAAGTTCCGCAGTGAGGCCAGTGAGAAGCAGGCCGCGAAGGCCCGGCAGACCCAGCGCATGATCGAACGCCTCGACGTCGTCGAGGAGCCCCGCAAGGAGTGGGAACTGCGGATGGAGATCGCGTCGGCCCCGCGGTCCGGCGCGGTCGTCGCGACCCTGCGGGACGCCGAGGTCCGGCGCGGCGATTTCGTGCTCGGCCCGGTCTCCCTGCAGATCGACTGGGCGGACCGGATCGCGGTGACCGGCGCCAACGGCGCGGGCAAGTCCACACTCCTGGGCGCCCTGCTGGGCCGCGTCCCGCTGGACGCCGGCGCGGCCGCCCTCGGCTCCGGCGTCCTGGTCGGCGAGGTCGACCAGGCCCGCAAACTGTTCCACGGCACGGAGGCCCTGCTGGACGCGTTCGGCGCGGCGGTCCCCGACACCGAGCCCGCCGAAGTGCGCACCCTCCTGGCGAAGTTCGGCCTCAAGGCGGACCACGTGCTGCGCCCGGCCTCGACCCTCTCCCCGGGCGAACGCACCCGGGCCGCCCTCGCCCTCCTCCAGGGCCGGGGCGTCAACCTCCTGGTGCTCGACGAGCCCACCAACCACCTCGACCTGCCGGCCATCGAACAACTTGAGTCGGCCCTCGACGCCTACGAGGGCACCCTGCTCCTGGTCACCCACGACCGGCGCATGCTGGACGCCGTCCACGTGACCCGCCGCTTGGAGGTGGCCGACGGCAAGGTGACCGAACGCTGACGCCGACCCCGAACGCCAGGAAGGCAGGATGTACGAGATCCGGTACCCGTCGGGCACGGTGCCGACCACTCCGCCCAGGCCCGCGGCACCCGCTCGTCGAGGTCGACCCAGGCGGTCTCCCTGCCCCCGCTTCCGGACACGTCCCAGGTGATCGCACGTGGTGTCCGCATGACCACCTGACGGACGAACCGGCCCGGACCCTCCATGTCGTACGGAGAATCCGGACCGGACGCCTCAGCCACTGCCGCTCAGCGGCGACCCCTCAAGGCGACCGCTCAGCGCCTGCCCTTCTTCGGGTCGACCAGCCCCGCCTTGCGCAGCGCGTCGGCCATCGCGCTGTTGGCGGGTGGCGGCGGAGCCTGACGGGAGCCGCCGCCGGCGCCGCCACCCCCGCGATTCTGCCGCTGCTGCGGCGGACGGCCGCTGCGCTGCCGCCGCTCGCCGCCGCCCGGGCCCTGCTGCCGCTCCTGCGCCGTGGCCTCGTCGTCGAGCCGCAGCGTCAGCGAGATCCGCTTGCGCGGGATGTCGACGTCGAGGACCTTCACCTTGACGATGTCACCCGGCTTCACCACGTCCCGCGGGTCCTTGACGAACGTCTTCGACAACGCGGAGACGTGCGCCAGACCGTCCTGGTGCACGCCGACGTCGATGAACGCCCCGAAGGCCGCCACGTTCGTGACCACCCCCTCCAGGATCATCCCGGAGGACAGGTCGGAGATCTTCTCGACGCCGTCCTTGAAGGTGGCCGTCTTGAACGCGGGCCGCGGGTCGCGCCCGGGCTTCTCCAGTTCCTTGAGGATGTCCGTCACGGTCGGCAGACCGAACGTGTCGTCCACGAACTCCTGCGGCCGCAGCGAACGCAGCACCGCCGTGTTGCCGACGAGCGAGGCGACCTCCTGCCCGGACGTCTTCACCATCCGCCGCACCACCGGGTAGGCCTCGGGGTGCACGCTGGACGCGTCCAGCGGGTCGTCGCCGCCACGGATACGGAGGAAGCCCGCGCACTGCTCGTACGCCTTCGGGCCCAGCCGCGCCACGCCCTTCAGCTGGGTGCGCGACTTGAAGGGGCCGTTGGCGTCGCGGTGCGCCACGATGTTCTCGGCGAGCCCGGAGGTGATGCCGGAGACCCGGGACAGCAGCGGGGCCGACGCCGTGTTGACGTCCACACCGACGCCGTTCACACAGTCCTCCACCACCGCGTCGAGCGAACGCGACAGCTTCACCTCGGACAGGTCGTGCTGGTACTGGCCGACCCCGATCGACTTTGGATCGATCTTCACCAGCTCGGCCAGCGGGTCCTGGAGCCGGCGCGCGATGGACACCGCGCCGCGCAGCGACACGTCCATGTCGGGCAGCTCCTGGGAGGCGAAGGCGGAGGCCGAGTACACGGACGCGCCCGCCTCCGACACCATCACCTTGGTGAGCTTCAACTCCGGGTGTCTGGTGATAAGTTCGCCGGCGAGCTTGTCGGTCTCGCGGGACGCGGTGCCGTTGCCGATCGCGATCAGCTCGACCGCGTGCTCCTTGGCCAGGCGGGCCAGCTTGGCGATCGCCTCGTCCCACTTGTTCGCCGGGACGTGCGGGTAGATCACGTCGGTGGCGACGACCTTGCCGGTCGCGTCGACCACGGCGACCTTGACGCCCGTACGGAACCCGGGGTCCAGGCCCAGCGTCGCGCGGGTGCCGGCCGGGGCGGCGAGCAGCAGGTCGCGAAGGTTGGCCGCGAACACGTTCACGGCCTCGTCCTCGGCGGCCGTGCGCAGCCGCAGCCGGAGGTCGATGCCGAGGTGCACCAGGATGCGGGTGCGCCAGGCCCACCGGACGGTGTCCTGAAGCCACTTGTCGCCGGGCCGGCCCCGGTCGGTGATGCCGAAGCGGTGGGCGACGATCCCCTCGTAGGACGAAGGGCCGTCCGTCGGCTCCTCCGGCTCCAGGACGAGGTCGAGGATCTCCTCCTTCTCGCCGCGCAGCATCGCCAGGATCCGGTGCGAGGGCAGCTCCGTGAACGGCTCGGCGAAGTCGAAGTAGTCGGCGAACTTGGCGCCCGCCTCCTCCTTGCCCTCCCGCACCTTGGCGGCCAGCCGCCCGCGCACCCACATCCGCTCACGCAGCTCGCCGATCAGGTCCGCGTCCTCCGCGAACCGCTCCGTGAGGATCGCCCGGGCGCCGTCGAGGGCGGCCTGCGGATCGGCGACCCCCTTCTCGGCGTCCACGAAGGCGGCCGCCGCGGCCAGCGGCTCCACGCCGGGGTCACCGAGCAGCCCCTCGGCCAGCGGCTCCAGACCCGCCTCGCGCGCGATCTGCGCCTTGGTGCGCCGCTTCGGCTTGAACGGGAGGTAGATGTCCTCCAGACGCGCCTTGGTCTCGGCCCCCCGGATCCGCGCCTGAAGCTCCTCGGTCAGCTTGCCCTGCTCGCGCACCGACTCCAGGATCGCCGTCCGCCGCTCCTCCAGCTCCCGCAGGTAGCGCAACCGCTCCTCGAGCGTGCGCAGCTGCGCGTCGTCGAGCATCTCGGTCGCTTCCTTGCGGTAGCGGGCGATGAAGGGCACCGTGGAACCGCCGTCGAGCAGCTCCACGGCGGCCTTGACCTGCCGCTCCCGTACGCCGAGTTCCTCGGCGATCCTGCCTTCGATGGACCCTACTTCGATGGACCCGGGTGGTGTCACGATTCCCGTACCGCCTTCTCCACTGAGGTTGCGCGGCAATTGTGGCAGGTGGCACCGACACTCGTGGGTCAGGGCGGAATCCCGGCGGGGCGGGGACGGGCCGCCGCCCGCGGCGCGTCGGCCGCGGGGCGGGAGCGCGTCCGGCGGCTCAGGCCCGGCGGCTGTGGGTCGAGCCCGACGCACCGCCGAAGAGGCGGCCCAGCGCGCGGAAGGGCAGGGTCACGACGGTGGCGATGGCGCCACCGATCTGGCGCAGTACGTCTGCGATCGCACGGAACACGGATCTCCCCTTTCCTCTCCCGGCCGCGACGACCGGGAAGGAACGAGTACCTCGGCAGCAGCCCGGCATGCGTGATGACCTCGGAACATGGGGGGCGGTGCCGGCTCGGGAGGTCTACCGGCCCGCAGCTCGGCGCCGGCCGGGGATGCCTGCCGACCGGCGCTCGGGACCGGTCCGCCGCCGGATCTCCGAGCCCCGTTCAGAACCTTGTCACCGACGCCCGGCCGGAGGTGCGCGGGTGTGCCGCTCGGTCCGGGCCGGAAGTCCGCCGCCGCGCTCCTCAGCCCAGGCTGGGAAGGTCCGCCGCCGCGCTCCTCAGCCCAGCCCGGGAAGGTCCGCCCCCTGCTCTCACCGCTTGCCGAGCAGATCCGCCGGGAACGCCCCGGCGGTGAGCGCGGCGCGGGCGAAGGCGGTGCCGAGTTCCGTCAGGCGGGCCACGCCGTCCGCGCCCAGGTGCTCGTACGGGTCCCGGTCCAGCCGGTCCGTCTCACGTTCGATCTCCTCGCGCAGCGCGAGCCCGCGCTCGGTCAGCTCGCCGTCCTCCTCCAGCAGCCCGCGCTCCCGAAGCCGTCCGACCGCGGCGTCCCAGTCCGCCTGGCTCCAGCCCCGGGTGGCGAACACCCACTTCGGGGTCATGCCCTTGCCGGTCGCCGTGTGGGTCACCAAGGCCTCCAGACCGTCCAGCCCCGCGGACATCAGCACGGCGAGGTGTCCGTCGCCCCGGTGCTCCCGCAGCAGCGTGGCCCCGTGCCAGTACGCCAGGTGCGGCTCCTCGGGCACCGGCAGGTCGGCGTGCGCGGAGTACAGCGGCCGGGCGCTGCGCGAACAGGACTCCGCGGCGCGCAGGGCCAGGCCCGCGGCCTCCGCCATCTCCGGGGAGGACACCGCCTCCTCGCCCAGCAGCCGGCGCAGCGTCGTGTCGACCGCACGCGCGCGTGCCGCCAGAACCCGCTCGGGGGTGGCCGTCTCCCACACCGCGGGCACGTGCGCGGCGACGAGTTCGTGCTTGTAGTTGTAGAACGCCGCCGTCACCGCGCCGGCCCCGACCGGCCCCAGCGCCGCCGCCCGCACCGCGAAGTTGACGGCCCGGGGGTGCGTGACGCCGAGCGCGCCCATCTCCCGTCCCAGGTCGGGGGAGAAGTAGTGCGTCGCGTGCAGGGAGTTGAGTACGTTGTGGCAGCGGCGGCCCGCGCGCGGGTCCAGGGCAACGGTAGTCATGACGGGCAGGTTACCGACCGGTCGGTACCCGATCCAGACATGCGGAGACCCCGGCTTCCCGGATGGCAGGAAAGGTGGGTTGCTCGTCATTGCGGCCGCCCCGGCCCGCCCCAAGAATCGTACGCATGGCGCAGCGAACCGTTCTCCTCGTCCTCTTCGACGGCGTCCAGAGTCTCGACGTCACCGGCCCTCTGGAGGTCTTCGCCGGTGCCGAGAAGCACACCCCGGGCACGTACCGCATCCGCACGGCCTCTCTGGACCGCGCCGCCGTGCGCACCTCCAGCGGCCTGACCCTCGTACCCGACGAGCCCCTCACCGCCGCACCCGACCCGCACACCCTCCTCGTCCCCGGCGGCCAGGGCACCCGCACTCCCGATCCGCGCCTGACCGACTGGCTGCGCGAGCACGGCCCGCGCGCGCAGCGCCTGGTCTCCGTGTGCACCGGCGCCATCCTGCTGGCCCGGGCCGGCCTGCTGGACGGACTGCGGGCCACGACCCACTGGGCGTACTGCGACAAACTCAGCCGCGACCACCCGGCCGTCGAAGTGGACCCTGACCCCATCTATGTACGCGACGGACGCGTCTCCACCTCCGCCGGCGTGACCTCGGGCATCGATCTCGCGCTCGCCCTGGTCGAGGAGGATCTCGGCCGGCACGTGGCCCTCGCCATCGCCCGCCACCTGGTCGTCTTCCTGCGCCGGCCCGGCAACCAGGCGCAGTTCAGCGCCCAGCTCGCCGCCCAGACCGCGCACCGTGAACCACTGCGCGAGGTTCAGCGGTGGATCACCGAGCACCCCGCCGCCGACCTGAGCATCGAGTCCCTCGCCGAACGCGCCAGCCTCTCGCCCCGGCACTTCGCCCGCGCCTTCCGTGCCGAGACCGGGATGACACCGGGCCGCTACGTCGACCACGTCCGCCTCGAACACGCGCGCCGCCTCCTGGAGGACACGAGCGACGGTGTCGAGGAGGTCTCCCGCTCCAGCGGCTACGGGACCCCCGAGGCCATGCGGCGCGCCTTCGTCAGGGCCCTGGGCACGGCTCCGGCCGAGTACCGCCGCCGGTTCCACCCCGTGCCCGCTCGCTGAAAACCCCGTGGAAGGAAGCACATGCAGATCGCCATCGTCCTCTTCGACCGGTTCACCGCCCTGGATGCCGTCGGCCCGTACGAGACCCTGGGCCGCCTCCCGGACGCGAAGACCGTCTTCGTCGCGGAGCGGACCGGCCCCGTGCGCACCGACACCGGCAACCTCGCCCTGACCGCCGACAAGACGCTCGACGAGGTGCCGAGTCCCGACATCGTGGTCGTACCCGGCGGCCCCGGTCAGACACCGCAGATGGAGAACGAGCGGCTTCTGGACTGGCTGCGCGCCGCCGACGTCACCAGCACCTGGACGACCTCCGTCTGCACCGGCTCCCTGCTGCTCGCCGCGGCCGGCCTGCTCACGGGCCGCCGGGCGACCTCGCACTGGCTGGCGCTCGACCTCCTGAAGCGGTTCGAGGCCGAGCCGACGGGGGAGCGGGTGGTCTTCGACGGCAAGTACGTCACCGCGGCCGGCGTCTCCTCCGGCATCGACATGGGCCTGACGCTGCTCGGCCGGATCGCGGGCGACGACGTCGCCCGGACCGTCCAACTGGCCACGGAGTACGACCCGCGACCGCCCTACGACGCCGGCTCGCCGGACAAGGCTCCCGCGCACATCGTCGACCGCCTGCGGGCCCGCAGCCGCTTCATCCTGACGTAGTCCACGTGAAGCGCGGCTGCCTGCGCTCCAGGAACGCGGCGACCCCCTCCGCGGTGTCGTCGCTGCCGCGCGCCTGCCCGGCCCAGTGGGCGTCCCGGTCCGTGCGCCCGTCCGCGAACTCCTTCGCCGCGGCCTGGGTCAACTGCGAGCGGGACACCAGGATCCGGGTGAACTCCACGACCCGCTTGCCGAGTTCGCCCGCGGGCAGCACCTCGTCCACCAGACCCGTGCGCAACGCCCGCTCCGCCTCGATCAACTCCCCGGAGAACAGCAGGTACTTGGTCGTCGCCGGACCCACCAGCGACACCAACCGCCGGGTCGAGGACGCCGGATACACGATCCCGAGCTTCGCCGGTGTCACCCCGAACAGCGCGCCCTCCTCGGCGAACCGCAGATCGCAGGCCGCGGCGAGCTGCGACCCGCCCCCCACACAGTGCCCCCGGACCGCCGCCACCGTCGGCTTCGGGAACGCCGCGAGGGCGTCCTCGGCGCGCACCGCCAGCCCCTGCGCCTCCTGAGGTGATCCCCGCAGGGTGGAGATGTCGGCGCCCGCGCAGAAGGTGCCGCCCTCGCCGGTCAGCACCAGCGCCCGTACGCCCGGATCGGCCGCCAGCGTGTCCAGCAACGGCGGCAGCGCGCGCCACATGGCGGCGGTCATCGCGTTGCGCTTGGCCGGATGGTGGATGACCACGGTGGCGACCGAGTCGGTGACGGCGTGCAGCAACTGGGACTCCATGCGCCGGATGCTATCCGCCCCGGCCACAGCACCGATCAAGAAGGGGGATCAAGAACGGCGGATCGAGAAGGGGCGGAGGAAAGAGGGGGAGCAAGAAGACGGATCAAGGAATCCGGCAAACCCGTACAACCCGAATAGTTCGCGAAGTCCCTGCGGGAGGGGCAGAAGCGGTCCCACATCTGACCCTGTCATACGCCAACGGTCACAAACGCTCGATTCCCGCTGACTTGTGTTCAGTTCTCCGGGCGGGAGAAGTCGATTACCAACACTCGACGTGTGGTGACAATCGAGCGCAAGGGTGGCGACCGGACGATGGAGAACCATGGGCGCGGGTCCGGTCCACGCCCAGCGGATGGGACGCACGAGCCTTTCGACCCGGGTCCACCGGATCCGCTGCCGTACGAGGGGGTGTGGCGGTTCACCGCTCCCGCCCTCGACGCCTCCGTCCCGCAGGCGCGGCACGCGGTACGGGACCTGTTGCTCCGCCAGGGTGTGCCGGTCTCGCAGGACCTGCGGCAGGGCCTGCTGCTGATCGTCTCGGAGCTGGTGACGAACGCTGTCCGGCACGCGGCGCTGCTGTCGCCGATGCTCGCCGTGGAGGTCGCCGTCGGCGCCGACTGGGTGCGGGTGTCGGTGGAGGACAACCACCCCTACCGCCCGACGGCTCTGGAGGCCGACCATGGCAGGACCGGCGGCCGCGGACTGCTGCTGGTGCGGGAGATCACCCGTGAGGCGGGCGGGATGTGCGACGTCGAGCACACCGCGAGCGGCGGCAAGGTGATCTGGGCCGCCCTGCCGCTCAGGCCCTCGCCGGTGCCGTAGCCCGGCCGCTCACCGGCCGGCGGAGGGACCACGTCGGCCTGCTCACCGGCCGGCGGAGGACCAGTTCGGCCCGCTCACCAGCCGGCGGACGGGCCTGTCAGCTCCCTGACCGCGGGACGGGCCGCGTCCAGCACGGTCATGAACCAGGACGAGAAGGTGTCCTGCGCGTGCCGTTCCGCCAGCTCGGCGGGGGTCACGAAGACCGTCTCGCCGACCTCCTCCGGGTCCGGCCGCGGCGGGGACTGCACCAGACCGACGAAGAGGTGGTTGTACTCCTGCTCCACCAGTCCCGAGTCCGGGTCCGGGTGGTTGTAGCGGACCGTGCCCGCCTCGGCGAGCAGCGAAGGGGAGACGCCGAGTTCCTCGTACGTCCGCCGGGCCGCCGCCGCGAAGGGCGCCTCGCCGGGGTAGGGATGGCCGCAGCAGGTGTTCGACCACACGCCGGGGGAGTGGTACTTGCCCAGCGCGCGCTGCTGGAGCAGCAGCCGCCCCCGCTCGTCGAAGAGGAACACGGAGAAGGCGCGGTGCAGCTGCCCCGGCGGCTGGTGCGCGGCGAGCTTCTCCGCGGTGCCGATCGTCACACCGTTCTCGTCGACCAGTTCCAGCAAGATCGCGTCTGCGGTGCCGTTCGACGTACGGTGCGTCGCGGTGGCAGGTGTGATCGGCATACCCATCCTTCACATCGGTCTTCGCGCCCCAAGTGTGCCGTACGAATCCGACACTCCCGGCAGTTGATCGTGCCCGGCGCGGCGGCGACGGAACCGTCCGGGGCGGGGCTGTGAGCATGAGGACGCAACCATGCGGCGGATCGCTGCATTCCGTCGGAACGGGGAGGCCGGCGACCGAACACGAGTGTCAGTGACACAGCCGGGCCTCGTGCGCCGCGTGCCCGCTCGGCTCCAGCTGGAAGGTGCAGTGCTCCACGTCGAAGTGGTCACCGAGGCAGCCCTGCAGTTCATGCAGCATCTTCTCGTGGCCGATCGCGCTGAGTACGTCGGAGCGCACCACCACATGGGCGGACAGCACCGGCATCCCGGAGGTGATCGTCCATGCGTGCAGGTCGTGAACGTCCTCGACGCCGTCCAGGGCCAGAACGTGGGCCCGGACCTCGGCGATGTCGACGCCCTTGGGGGTGGCCTCCAACAGCACTTCGAGGGTCTCGCGCAGCAGCTTCCAGGTGCGCGGCACGATCATCAGGCCGATGACCAGCGAGGCGATCGGGTCGGCGGCCTGCCAGCCGGTGGTCAGGATCACCACGGCCGAGACCAGCACCGCGAGCGAGCCCAGCGCGTCCGCGGCCACCTCCAGGAACGCGCCCCGCACGTTCATGCTCTCCCGCTGACCACGCACCAGCAGCGACAGCGAGATCATGTTCGCCACCAGACCGATCAGACCGAACACGACGGTCGGTCCGCCCTCGGTGCCGGCGGGTGTGATGAACCGCTGGATCGCCTCGTACAGGACGTAGCCGCCCACCCCGAAGAGCAGCAGACAGTTGGCGAGCGCGGCGAGGATCTCCGCGCGGGCGTAGCCGAAGGTGCGGTGGTCGCTCGGCGGCATCCCCGCGAAGTGGATCGCGAGGAGCGCCATGGCCAGGCCCAGCGCGTCGGTCCCCATGTGGGCCGCGTCCGCGACCAGGGCGAGCGAGTCGGCGACCAGACCGCCGACGATCTCGACCGCCATGACGGTGAGCGTGATCGACAGCGCGACCCGCAGCCGCCCTTGGTACGCCGCGGTCGCGGTGCGGCCCGCAGGCGCACCCTGCGCATGCCCGTGATCGTGCCCAGCCCCCATGAAGAACGCCTCCTGTGGTCCGCCCAGGAGCACAGTGAACTACGGGTGGGGGGTATCGGGCAACGCGGCACTGAACACCGTTGTCATATACCGTGACCTGCGGAAACCTTACGCAGGTCAGGGCGGCTGCGTGATCGGCGACCGTGCTGCGACAGCCGGCCCCGCCATGCCGACTCGACCAACTCCCGTACCTCGCGCCGGGCACTCCGCCGAGCGCGTCGGCGGCCCGTGCTGCCGACGCGACCGCGCGGGGCGCGTCCCCGGGGGCACCTGGCCGCCCCGCCCTGCGCCGAAGCTTCGGCCCTCGGCGCGATGTCCCGGATGCCCGGTCTGGGAACGCGGGTTTGTGGGCGGGGCCCGCGATCCTCGATGATGATCGCGGCAAAGGCGGAAGGAATCCCTGTTGATCAGCACCTGATCTGCGCTTGATCGGCACCTGAACGGCCGGTGAACACCGGCTTCCGGGCATCCGATAGCCTCTGCCGACATGCCGCCCGCCTGGTGCAGTCACACCACGGCACGGCGGGCCCCCACCATGTACATGCCCGGCGCGGACGCGTCGGCACCCAGGGAGTGAGTTCGGTTGTCGACCGCCATCCTCACCGGTCAGCCGGTCCCCGGATCGTCGATCGAGGGCGACCTGCGGTCCCTCGGCTTCGACGTACGGATCGCCTCCGACGCCGCCGACACCGAGACGCTCCTCGCCCAGGTCCCAGGCGACCAGCGGGTCGCCGTGGTCGACGCCCGCTTCGTGGGCCACGTCCACGCACTGCGCCTCGGCCTCACCGACCCCCGCTTCCCGCTCGCCGCGGTCCCGGGCGCCGTCACCGCCCAGCCGGCCGGCCGCCAGGCCCTGACCCGGGCGATAGCGCGCGAGAACTCCGCGGGCGGCGGCACCGCCCTGGCCGTGGACAGCCTCGCCGACCGCATCGTCACCGCCCTCGACGCCGACGGCGCCACGGTGCACCGCCCCGAACTCGGCAGCCTGGTCGCCGAGGTCCCGGCCGACCCGCAGGCCCGCAACGAGGCACGGCAGTCCGTCGCCGCCGTCGACGACGAGGCCGTACGCCTGAAGTCGGCCGTGAAGGCCCGCGACGGTTTCTTCACCACCTTCTTCATCAGCCCGTACTCCCGCTACCTCGCCCGCTGGTGCGCCCGCCGGGGCCTGACCCCGAACCAGGTCACCACCGCCTCCCTGCTCACCGCTCTGATCGCGGCGGGCTGCGCGGCCACCGGCACCCGCGGCGGCTTCATCGCGGCCGGTGTCCTGCTGATCGCGTCCTTCGTCCTGGACTGCACCGACGGACAGCTCGCCCGCTACTCCCTCCAGTACTCCACGCTCGGCGCCTGGCTGGACGCCACCTTCGACCGGGCCAAGGAGTACGCCTACTACGCGGGCCTCGCCCTCGGAGCCGCCCGGGGCGGTGACGACGTATGGGCCCTGGCGCTGGGCGCGATGATCCTGCAGAGTTGCCGGCACGTCGTCGATTTCTCCTTCAACGAGGCCAACCACGACGCCACCGCCAACACCAGCCCCACAGCGGCCCTTTCGGACAAGCTCGACAGCGTCGGCTGGACGGTCTGGCTGCGCCGCATGATCGTGCTGCCGATCGGCGAGCGCTGGGCGATGATCGCCGTCCTCACCGCGGCCACCACCCCGCGTATCACCTTCTACGTGCTGCTCATCGGCTGCGCGTTCGCGGCGACGTACACGACGGCGGGGCGGGTGCTGCGGTCGCTGACGCGCAAGGCACAGCGCACCGACCGGGCGGCGCAGGCGCTGGCGGACCTCGCGGACAGCGGACCGCTCGCCGAGTTGTTGGGCCGCGCGGCGCGCCGCGGGACCCGTCGTTCCATGGCCTACCTGTCCTTCGTCGGTGGAGCCCTCGTGATCGGCTCGGCCCTGCTCTGGGGCGCCGGCTGGCAGACGGTCCTGTGTGCCGTCGGTTACGTCCTGATGTCCGCCGTCGCCGTCCTGCGCCCCCTCAAGGGGCCCCTCGACTGGTTGGTTCCGCCGCTGTTCAGAGCCGCCGAATACGGCACCGTCCTGATCCTCGCGGCCCAATCCGGGGTGAACGGAGCCCTTCCCGCGGCTTTCGGGCTGGTGGCGGCAGTCGCCTACCATCACTACGACACGGTGTACCGCATCCGCGGCGACGCCGGAGCGCCCCCGGCCTGGCTGGTGCGCGCCATCGGGGGGCACGAAGGACGGACGCTGCTCGTCACCGTTGTGGCCGCGGCGCTGACCGCCGCGCAGTTCGAGGTCGCGCTCACGGTTCTCGCCGTGGCCGTCGCCCTGGTGGGGCTCGTCGAGAGCATCCGCTTCTGGGTGTCCGCCCACAAGGGCGGCGCGCCCGCCGTACACGATGAAGGAGAACCCGCATGATCGGCCTCGTGCTGGCGGCCGGCGCCGGACGGCGTCTTCGCCCCTACACCGACAGCCTGCCCAAGGCGCTGGTGCCGGTGGGGCCCGCGGGTATAGAGGGGGAACCGACGGTCCTGGACCTGACCCTCGGCAACTTCGCCGAGATCGGTCTGACCGAGGCCGCGGTCATCGTCGGCTACCGCAAGGAAGCGGTGTACGAACGCAAGGCGGCCCTGGAGCGGAAGTACGGCCTCAAGCTCACCCTCATCGACAACGACAAGGCCGAGGAGTGGAACAACGCCTACTCCCTGTGGTGCGGCCGGGACGCCCTCAAGGACGGCGTGATCCTCGCCAACGGCGACACCGTGCACCCGGTCTCGGTCGAGAGGACACTGCTCGCCGCCCGCGGCGACGGCAGGAAGATCATCCTCGCCCTCGACACCGTGAAGTCCCTCGCGGACGAGGAGATGAAGGTCGTCGTCGACCCCGCGAAGGGCATGACGAAGATCACCAAACTGATGGAGCCCGCCGAGGCCACCGGCGAGTACATCGGCGTCACCCTCATCGAGGGCGACGCGGCCCCCGAACTGGCCGACGCCCTCAAGGCCGTGTGGGAGACCGACCCGCAGCAGTTCTACGAGCACGGCTACCAGGAACTCGTCAACCGCGGTTTCCGTATCGACGTGGCGCCGATCGGCGACGTCAACTGGGTGGAGATCGACGACCACGACGATCTCGCCCGTGGACGGGAGATCGCATGCCGGTACTGACCAGGCTGATTCCCTCCCCGCTCGTCGTCGACATCCGCCCGGGTGCCCTCGACGACCTGGGCTACGTGCTCGCCGACGAGCGCATCTCGCAGTCCGGCAAGCTCGCCGTCGCCGTCAGCGGCGGGTCGGGCGCCAAGCTGCGCGAGCGGATCGCGCCGAGTCTTCCCGGGGCCACCTGGTTCGAGGTCGGCGGCGGCACGATCGACGACGCGGTCCGGCTGGCGAGCGACATCAAGGCAGGCCACTACGACGCGATCGTCGGCCTCGGCGGCGGCAAGATCATCGACTGCGCCAAGTTCGCGGCGGCCCGCGTCGGCCTCCCGCTGGTCGCCGTCGCCACCAACCTCGCGCACGACGGCCTGTGTTCGCCGGTCGCCACCCTGGACAACGACGCCGGCCGCGGCTCGTACGGCGTACCGAACCCCATCGCCGTGGTCATCGACCTGAACGTGATCCGGGAGGCGCCCGTCCGTTTCGTGCGCTCCGGTATCGGCGACGTCATCTCCAACATCTCCGCGGTCGCCGACTGGGAACTCGCCAACCGGGTCAAGGGCGAGAAGGTCGACGGTCTCGCCGCGGCGATGGCCCGCCAGGCCGGCGAGGCGGTGCTGCGGCACCCGGGCGGTGTCGGCGACGACGCCTTCCTGCAGGTGCTGGCCGAGGCACTGGTCCTGACCGGCATCGCCATGTCGGTGTCGGGCGACTCCCGCCCGTCCTCCGGGGCCTGCCACGAGATCAACCACGCCTTCGACCTGCTGTTCCCCAAGCGCGCGGCCGCCCACGGCGAGCAGTGCGGCCTGGGCGCGGCCTTCGCGATGTACCTGCGCGGAGCCCACGAGGAGTCGGCCTTCATGGCCGAGGTGCTGCGACGGCACGGACTGCCGGTGCTGCCGGAAGAGATCGGCTTCACCCCGGACGAATTCGTCCGTGCCGTGGAATACGCCCCGCAGACCAGGCCCGGCCGCTACACCATCCTCGAACACCTCGACCTCAAGACCGATCAGATCAAGGACGTCTACGCCGACTATGTCAAGGCCATCGGTAGCTGAACTCCGCCCGGTCGTCCACCCCGCGGGGGTGAAGGACCGGCGCAGCGGTGAGCACTGGATGGGGCGCCTCTACATGCGCGAGGTGTCCCTGCGGGTCGACCGCTACCTGGTCAACACCAGGGTCACGCCCAATCAGCTCACGTACCTGATGACCGTCTGCGGGGTGCTCGCGGCCCCGGCCCTGCTGGTGCCGGGGATCGCGGGCGCCGTACTCGGTGTGGTGTGCGTCCAGCTCTACCTCCTGCTCGACTGCGTCGACGGCGAGGTCGCGCGCTGGAAGAAGCAGTACTCGCTCGGCGGGGTCTACCTGGACCGCGTCGGCGCCTATCTGACCGACGCCGCGGTGCTGGTCGGCTTCGGCCTGCGCGCCGCCGATCTGTGGGGCTCCGGGCGCATCGACTGGCTGTGGGCCTTCCTCGGCACCCTGGCAGCGCTCGGCGCGATCCTGATCAAGGCCGAGACCGACCTCGTGGGTGTCGCCCGCCATCAGAACGGCCTGCCGCCGGTCAAGGAGGCCGCGTCCGAGCCGCGCTCCTCCGGTATGGCACTGGCCCGCAGAGCCGCCGCCGCGCTGAAGTTCCACCGGCTGGTGCTCGGCATAGAGGCGTCACTGCTGATCCTGGTCCTGGCGGTGCTGGACCAGATGCGGGGCGACCTGTTCTTCTCGCGCCTCGGAGTCGCCGTACTCGCCGGCATCGCGCTGCTGCAGACCCTGCTGCACCTGGTCTCCGTCCTGGCGTCGAGCAGGCTGAGGTGACGGCCATGGAGACAGGGCTGAAGGTCGGCGCGGTGATCATCACCATGGGCAACCGCCCCGACGAACTGCGCGCCCTGCTCGACTCGCTGGCCAAGCAGGACGGCGACCGCGTCGAGGTGGTCGTCGTCGGAAACGGCTCTCCGGTACCGGACGTCCCCGCAGGCGTACGGACCATCGAACTGCCGGAGAACCTCGGCATCCCCGGCGGCCGCAACGTCGGCATCGAGGCCTTCGGCCCCGGCGGCCGCGACGTCGACATATTGATGTTCCTCGACGACGACGGCCTCCTCGCCGGCCACGACACCGCCGAACTCTGCCGCCGGGCCTTCGCGGACGACCACCGACTCGGCATCATCAGCTTCCGCATCGCCGACCCCGAGACCGGGACCACCCAGCGCCGCCACGTACCGCGCCTGCGCGCCTCCGACCCGATGCGTTCCTCCCGGGTCACCACCTTCCTCGGCGGCGCCAACGCCGTCCGTACGAAGGTCTTCGCCGAAGTCGGCGGCCTCCCGGACGAATTCTTCTACGCACACGAGGAAACCGACCTCGCATGGCGGGCCCTCGACGCGGGCTGGATGATCGACTACCGGTCCGACATGGTGCTGTACCACCCCACGACCGCGCCCTCGCGGCACGCGGTCTACCACCGCATGGTCGCCCGCAACCGCGTCTGGCTCGCCCGCCGCAACCTGCCCGCGCTCCTGATCCCCGTCTACCTGGGCGTCTGGATGCTGCTCACCCTGCTGCGCCGCCCCTCGCGGCCCGCCCTGAAAGCGTGGTTCGGCGGTTTCCGGGAAGGCTGGACCACGCCGTGCGGACCGCGCCGGGCCATGAAGTGGCGTACGGTGTGGCGGCTGACTCGGCTGGGCCGGCCCCCCGTCATCTGACAAGCTCGTACCCGACAGCAACCGGGCCCCGCCGAGGCCCCGGGCCCGTGCCGGGGCTCCGGCTCACGCCATGCCCGCACAGGCTGCGCATCCCGAAGACGAAAGTTTCCACCAGTGAGTGAGACAACGCACGACGGCCCGGTCGCGGTGAGCGCGTCGGTGTCGCCCGACGAGGGCCTGACGGCGGCGCAGCTCGCCGCCAAGTACGGGCTGAGCGTGAGCGGCGCCCGGCCCTCCCTCGTCGAGTACGTCCGCCAGCTCTGGGACCGGCGTCACTTCATCATCGCCTTCTCCCGGGCCAAGCTGACCGCCCAGTACAGCCAGGCCAAGCTCGGCCAGTTGTGGCAGGTGGCGACCCCGCTGCTGAACGCGGCCGTGTACTTCTTCATCTTCGGCGTCATCCTGAACGCCGGACGCGGCATGTCGAAGGACGTGTACATCCCGTTCCTGGTCACGGGCGTGTTCGTGTTCACCTTCACGCAGAGCTCCGTCATGGCGGGCGTACGCGCCATCTCCGGCAACCTCGGCCTGGTCCGCGCGCTGCACTTCCCGCGCGCCTCGCTGCCGATCTCCTTCGCGCTCCAGCAGCTCCAGCAGCTGCTGTTCTCGATGATCGTGGTGTTCGCCGTGGTGATCGCCTTCGGCAGCTACCCCGACCTGTCCTGGGCACTGATCGTCCCGGTGCTCGTGATGCAGTTCCTCTTCAACACCGGCCTGTCGCTGATCATGGCCCGCGCGGGTGCCAAAACCCCTGACCTGGCCCAGCTGATGCCGTTCGTGATGCGGACATGGATGTACGCGTCCGGCGTGATGTTCTCCATCAAGATCATGCTGGCCGACAAGCCGGACTGGATCGCCAACATCCTCCAGTGGAACCCGGCCGCGATCTACATGGACCTGATGCGCTTCTCCCTCATCGAGGGCTACGGCGCCGAGAACCTTCCCGACCACGTCTGGGCGGTCGCGGGCGGCTGGGCCGTGCTGTTCGCCCTCGGCGGCTTCGTGTACTTCTGGAAGGCGGAGGAGCGGTACGGCCGTGGCTGAACACATCGACAACCACATCGACGACCACATCAGCGACCACCTCAGGGACCGCGGCGACGGCGCACGGATTCCCACCGTCATCGCGGACGAGCTGCACATCGTCTACCGCGTCAACGGCGCCAAGACGGGCAAGGGCAGCGCCACCGCGGCTCTCAGCCGCATACTCAAGCGAGGCTCCGACGACGCGGAGCGGGGCGTGCGCAAGGTGCACGCCGTCCGGGGGGTCTCCTTCGTCGCCTACCGCGGCGAGGCCGTCGGTCTGATCGGTTCCAACGGCTCCGGCAAGTCGACCCTGCTGCGCGCCATCGCCGGCCTGCTCCCGGCCGAGAAGGGCAAGGTCTACACCGACGGCCAGCCCTCCCTGCTCGGCGTCAACGCGGCCCTGATGAACGACCTCACCGGTGAGCGGAACGTCATCCTGGGCGGGCTCGCCATGGGCATGTCCCGTGAGCAGATCAAGGAGCGCTACCAGGAGATCGTCGACTTCTCCGGCATCAACGAGAAGGGCGACTTCATCACCCTCCCGATGCGTACCTACTCCTCCGGCATGGCGGCCCGGCTGCGCTTCTCCATCGCCGCCGCCAAGGATCACGACGTCCTGATGATCGACGAGGCCCTGGCCACCGGTGACCGCAAGTTCCAGAAGCGCTCCGAGGAACGCATCCGGGAGCTGCGCAAGGAGGCCGGCACGGTGTTTCTCGTCAGTCACAACAACAAGTCGATCCGGGACACCTGCGACCGCGTCCTGTGGCTGGAGCGCGGCGAGCTGCGCATGGACGGTCCGACCGACGAGGTTCTCAAGGAGTACGAGAAGTTCACCGGCAAGTAGTCCACCCGCACCCGGTCGAAAGAGACCACCCCGCTTCCCAGGGCCCCGCCGGAACTGCTCCGGCGGGGCTCCGCGTCTGCAAAGGAAAGGTCAACTCGCGCTCGCGTTAGGAATCTTGGGACCAATCGGTGTGTTGTTGTGATGTGCAGGACACCCCAGCGAACCGCGCAGCGCTGTACAACGTAAGCTGTACCGGTCCCGAAAGGCGGCAAGTGGGGCGATAACGTGCGACGCCCTGCGCAGGGGTTGGCCGCGTGGACGGCTGGGCGGCGTGTCCGAAATAGTGTGCATTGGGTCGGCGGTGTAGAACGGGAGATGTGACGGCAATGGCTACGGAAACTCCCCAGATCCACGCAGCGTGTGCCGTCCCCGCCCAGGGCAGCCGGCCGTGAGGGGAACCGGCATGCCGCACGCCGGTGAGGCGGAGCGCGACACACTCGACAAGGCCGCGGCGGAGAACTTCCCCGTGGCCCCGTTCTTCCTGCCCCGGGCCTGGCGCACCGACCTCATGGCCGTCTACGGCTTCGCCCGCCTCGTCGACGACATCGGCGACGGCGACCTGGCTCCCGGCGGCGCCGACGCCCGTCTGCTCGGCGTGTCGCCCGCGGACGCGGAGGACCGGATGGTCCTGCTGGACGCCTTCGAGGCCGACCTCCGCCGCGTCTTCGACCGGTCGGGCCCGGGGCCGCGCCACCCGCTGCTGCGCCGCCTCCAGCCGACGGTCCGCCGCCACACCCTGACCCCGGACCCCTTCCTCGGCCTGATCGCCGCCAACCGCCAGGACCAGCTCGTCGCGCGCTACGAGACCTACGACGACCTCCTCGCGTACTGCGAACTGTCCGCGAATCCCGTCGGCCGCCTGGTGCTCGCCGTCACCGGCACCTCGACCCCCGAGCGGATCCGCCGCTCCGACGCGATCTGCACGGCCCTGCAGATCGTCGAACACCTCCAGGACGTCGCCGAGGACCTCGGCCGCGACCGTATCTACCTGCCCGCCGCCGACATGAAGCGCTTTCACGTTCAGGAAGCGGATCTCGCGATGAAAACCGGGGGCGCGTCGGTGCGTGCTCTGGTTGCATACGAGGCACAACGCGCCCGCGATCTCCTGAATGAAGGCGCCCCCTTGGTGGGTAGCGTCCACGGCAGGTTGAAGCTGCTGCTCGCAGGGTTCGTGGCGGGGGGAGGGGCGGCGATCCGCGCGATCGCCGCCGCCGAATACGACGTACTGCCCGGCCCGCCCAAGCCCGGCAAGATCCAGTTGCTGCGCGAGGTGGGCGTCGCTCTGCGAGGAGAGGGGTGATCCGGACCGTGGAGTCGGAACCGCACGCGTCCGCACCGGTACTCGCCGCCTACAGCTACTGCGAGACCGTGACCGGGCAGCAGGCCCGTAACTTCGCGTACGGCATCAGACTGCTGCCGACGCCCAAGCGTCGCGCGATGTCGGCGCTGTACGCGTTCTCGCGGCGCGTCGACGACATCGGCGACGGAGCGCTGGCGAGCGAGGTCAAGACGGCGAGGCTGAAGGACACCCGGGCGATGCTGGCCCGGGTGCGCGACGGTGCGGTCGCCGAGGACGACACCGATCCCGTCGCGGTCGCCCTCGCGCACGCCGCCGAGACCTTCCCGATCCCGCTGGGCGGCCTGGACGAACTGATCGACGGCGTCCTGATGGACGTCAGCGGCGAGACCTACGAGACCTGGGACGACCTGAAGGTGTACTGCCGCTGTGTCGCGGGCGCCATCGGGCGGCTCTCGCTCGGCGTCTTCGGCACCGAACCAGGGGCGCGCGGCGCCGAGCGCGCGCCGGAATACGCCGACACGCTCGGGCTGGCGCTCCAGCTCACCAACATCCTGCGGGACGTCCGCGAGGACGCCGAGGGCGGGCGCACCTATCTGCCCGCCGACGACCTGGCCAAGTTCGGCTGCTCGGCCGGCTTCAAGGGGCCGAAACCACCGGAGGGCTCAGACTTCGCGGGCCTCGTGCACTTCGAAGTGCGTCGGGCCCGCGCCCTTTTCGCCGAGGGCTACCGGCTGCTCCCGATGCTCGACCGGCGCAGCGGCGCGTGTGTCGCCGCCATGGCCGGCATCTACCGCCGACTCCTCGACCGCATCGAGCGCGACCCGGAGGCCGTGCTGCGCGGCCGGGTCTCGCTGCCCGGACGGGAGAAGGCGTACGTCGCCGTGCGCGGCCTGTCCGGTCTGGACGCCCGTCATGTGACCCGCAGGACCGTCAGGAGGCGCGCCTGATGGACAATCCGGTCCAAGGTGATGCCGCCGGAGAAATGCCGCACGCAACCCTCCGGCGGGAGACGGCGTCCCTGACTGCGACGGCCTGCCGTGCACCGTTCAACCTCCACGGCGGCCGGGCTGGGGAGGGCGCACGATGACCGACGGCACACCGTCCGACGAGCTGCTCGCGGACACGCCGGAACGCTCAGGACGAGACGCCGTCGTGGTCGGGGGCGGGCTCGCCGGGATCACCGCCGCGCTTGCCCTCGCCGACGCCGGAGTCCGGGTGACGTTGCTCGAAGGCAGACCGCGCCTGGGCGGACTCGCCTTCTCCTTCCAGCGCGACGGCCTGACCGTCGACAACGGGCAGCACGTGTACCTGCGCTGCTGCACCGCCTACCGCTGGTTCCTCGACCGGATCGAGGGCGCGGCGCTGGCTCCGCTGCAGGATCGTCTCGACGTGCCCGTTCTCGACGTCGACCGGCCCGCGGGCAGGCGGCTCGGCAGGCTGCGGCGCGACGCGCTGCCGGTGCCCCTGCATCTGGGGCGCAGCCTCGCCACGTACCCGCATCTCTCGCTCGCCGAGCGGGCCAGGGTGGGGCGGGCCGCGCTCGCGCTCAAGGGGCTCGACCTCGCCGATCCGGACCTGGACACCCAGGACTTCGGCGGCTGGCTGACCGCGCACGGTCAATCGGCGCGTGCCATCGAGGCCCTGTGGGACCTGGTCGGGGTCGCCACTCTCAACGCGGTCGCGGGCGACGCCTCGCTCGCGCTCGCCGCGATGGTGTTCAAAACCGGTCTGCTGTCCGACCCGGGCGCCGCCGACATCGGATGGGCGCGCGTCCCGCTGGGTGAACTGCATGACCGGCTGGCCCGCAAGGCGCTCGACTCCGCGGGCGTGCGTACCGAAGTCCGTACACGCGTCACCTCCATCTCCACTGACGAAAACGGGCTGTGGAGCGTTCAGGTTCCCGGCGAGACGCTCCGGGCGGACGCCGTCGTGCTCGCCGTACCGCAGCGCGAGGCCCACGACCTGCTGCCCGCCGGAGCGCTCGACGCCCCCGAGCGGCTGCTCGAGATCGGCACCGCGCCGATCCTCAACGTCCATGTCGTCTACGACCGCACGGTGCTCGCCCGGCCGTTCTTCGCGGCCCTCGGCACCCCGGTGCAATGGGTCTTCGACCGGACCGAGGCCTCCGGGCTGCGTTCGGGGCAGTACCTCGCGCTGTCCCAGTCGGCGGCCCACGACGAGATCGACGAGCCCGTCGCCGTGCTGCGTGAGCGCTATCTGCCGGAACTGGAGCGGTTGCTTCCCCGCGCGCGGGAGGCCGAGGTGAAGGACTTCTTCGTGACCAGGGAACGTACGGCGACGTTCGCCCCCGCGCCCGGAGTCGGGCGCCTGAGGCCCGGCGCCCGCACCAAGTCACCCGGCCTGTACCTGGCCGGAGCGTGGACCGCCACAGGGTGGCCCGCGACGATGGAGAGTGCTGTCCGCAGCGGCGTGAGCGCGGCCGACGCCGCACTCGGCACCCTGGGCCGGCCCCGCCCCCGCCACCTCTTCGAGTTCGAGGAGGCGGCCTGATGCTGGATCAGGACGGCATGGCGGGCTCCCGCCCCTCCGGTACCGCAACAAGAGGAGAGACTGTGCCCACTGTGCCCCCGGCCTCGACGGCCGCTCGGAGGACCGCGGTGGACGTGACCGCGCTTCTGGAGCGCGGCCGGACCCTGGCCACACCGGTGCTGCGGACGGCGATCGACCGCCTGGCAGCCCCCATGGACACTGTTTCCGCCTACCACTTCGGCTGGATCGACGCCCAGGGCAACCCCGCCGACGGCGACGGCGGCAAGGCCGTGCGTCCGGCGCTCGCGGTGCTCTCCGCCGAGGTCACCGGCGCGGCGCCCGAGGTCGGCATCCCCGGCGCGGTCGCCGTCGAGCTGGTCCACAACTTCTCGCTGCTGCACGACGACCTGATGGACGGCGACGAACAGCGCCGTCACCGCGACACCGTGTGGAAGGTGCACGGCCCGGCCCAGGCGATCCTGGTCGGCGACGCCCTGTTCGCCCTCGCCAACGAGGTGCTGCTGGAGCTCGGCACGGTCGAGGCCGGCCGCGCCGCCCGCCGTCTGACCACCGCCACCCGCGCGCTGATCGACGGTCAGGCGCAGGACATCTCCTACGAGCACCGCGACCGCGTCAGCGTCGAGGAGTGCCTGGAGATGGAGGGCAACAAGACCGGCGCCCTGCTTGCCTGCGCCAGCTCCATCGGCGCCGTGCTCGGCGGCGCGGACGACCGCACCGCCGACACCCTGGAGAAGTACGGCTACCACCTCGGCCTCGCCTTCCAGGCCGTCGACGACCTCCTCGGCATCTGGGGCGACCCGGTCGCCACCGGCAAGCAGACCTGGAGCGACCTGCGCCAGCGCAAGAAGTCCCTGCCGGTCGTGGCCGCGCTCGCGGCGGGCGGTGCCGCCTCCGAGCGGCTCGGCGAGATCCTCGCCGCCGACGCCAAGAGCAGCGACGTCGAGGACTTCTCCGAGGAGGAGTTCGCGGCCCGCGCCGCCCTCATCGAGGAGGCCGGCGCCCGCGAGTGGACGGCCGAGGAAGCCCGCCGTCAGCACACCATCGCCATCGAAGCCCTGGACGCCGTCGACATGCCCGACCGGGTACGGGCGCAGTTCACGGCGCTCGCCGACTTCGTCGTCGTACGAAAGAGATGATCACTATCGGTCGAACAACCCTCGCGTAGTCGCCGGCCGGTGTCGCGGGAAGTGACGCACCGGCCGACGGCGGACCCACAGCAGACGCACCGATTGCACACTGCACGAAGGGGAAGCCATGACAGCGACGACCGACGGAAGCACCGGGGCCCTGCAGCCCCGCGCTGCCTCGGCCAGCGACACCCACAGCACCACCCCCGTGGCGGCGGGGGCACGCGAAGCCGCCGTGCACGCAGTACAACGGTCCACCGAGTACCTGCTGTCCAGGCAGGACGCCGAGGGCTGGTGGAAGGGCGACCTCGAGACCAACGTCACGATGGACGCCGAGGACCTGCTGCTGCGGCAGTTCCTCGGCATCCGCGACGACGCGACGACCCACGCCGCCGCGCTGTTCATCCGCGGTGAGCAGCGGGAGGACGGCACCTGGGCCACCTTCTACGGCGGTCCGGGCGAACTGTCCACCACGATCGAGGCGTACGTCGCTCTGCGTCTGGCCGGCGACGCGCCGGACGCACCGCACATGGCGAAGGCCTCGGCCTGGATCCGCGACCGGGGCGGGATCGCCGCCGCCCGGGTCTTCACCCGGATCTGGCTGGCCCTGTTCGGCTGGTGGAAGTGGGAGGACCTGCCCGAACTCCCGCCGGAGCTGATCTACTTCCCCAAGTGGTTCCCGCTCAACATCTACGACTTCGGGTGCTGGGCCCGTCAGACCATCGTCCCGCTGACGATCGTCTCCGCGAAGCGGCCGGTGCGGCCCGCCCCCTTCCCGCTCGACGAACTGCACTCCGATCCAGCGAACCCGAACCCGGCCAAGCCCTTTGCCGGCCTGGCTAGTTGGGACGGTGCCTTCGAACGGCTCGACAAGGCGCTGCACGCCCTGCGCAAGGTCGCGCCGCGCAGGCTGCGCAAGGCGGCGATGGACTCCGCCGCCCGCTGGATCATCGAGCGGCAGGAGAACGACGGCTGCTGGGGCGGTATCCAGCCGCCCGCCGTGTACTCGGTCATCGCCCTCCACCTGCTCGGCTACGACCTCGAACACCCCGTGGTGCGCGCGGGACTTCAGTCGCTGGACCGTTTCGCCGTGTGGCGCGAGGACGGGGCCCGGATGATCGAGGCCTGTCAGTCGCCGGTGTGGGACACCTGTCTCGCCGCCATCGCGCTCGCCGACGCGGGGGTGCCGGCCGACCACCCCCAGCTGGTCAAGGCCGCCGACTGGATGCTCGGCGAACAGATCGTGCGGCCCGGCGACTGGTCCGTAAAACGGCCCCAACTGCCGCCGGGCGGCTGGGCGTTCGAGTTCCACAACGACAACTACCCCGACATCGACGACACCGCCGAAGTCGTCCTCGCGCTGCGCCGGATCCGGCACCACGACCCGGAGCGGGTGGAGAAGGCGATCGGACGCGGGGTGCGCTGGAACCTCGGGATGCAGTCGAAGAACGGGGCGTGGGGCGCCTTCGACGTCGACAACACCAGTCCCTTCCCCAACCGGCTGCCGTTCTGCGACTTCGGCGAGGTCATCGACCCGCCGTCCGCCGACGTCACCGCGCACGTGGTGGAGATGCTGGCCGTCGAGGGCCTGTCGCACGACCCGCGCACCCGGCGCGGCATCCAGTGGCTGCTCGCCGAACAGGAGCCGGACGGCTCGTGGTTCGGGCGCTGGGGCGTCAACTACATCTACGGCACCGGGTCGGTGGTGCCCGCCCTGACCGCCGCCGGGCTTCCCGCCTCGCACCCGGCGATCCGGCGAGCCGTGACCTGGCTGGAGTCCGTCCAGAACGACGACGGCGGCTGGGGCGAGGACCTGCGCTCCTACCAGGACAGCACGAAGTGGAGCGGGCGGGGCGCCTCCACCGCCTCCCAGACGGGGTGGGCCCTGATGGCCCTGCTGGCGGCCGGGGAGAAGGACTCCAAGGCCGTCGAGCGCGGCGTCGCATGGCTGGCGAGCACCCAGCGCGAGGACGGTTCCTGGGACGAGCCCTACTTCACCGGCACCGGCTTCCCCTGGGACTTTTCCATCAACTACCACCTCTACCGGCAGGTCTTCCCGCTCACCGCACTCGGCCGGTACGTCCACGGAGAGCCGTTCTCCGGGGCCGAGGGGGGCTGATGGACGGCCAGCCCGCTCCGGCACCGCTGCTGATCGCCTGCGCGCTCGGCATCGAGCACCTCGCCCTGCGCAGCGGCGACCGGGGCGGCGCCGACGGGCCGGTCACCGTCCTGCGCACCGGCATGGGACCCCTGGCGGCCGAGCGGGCCGTCACCCGGGCCCTGTCCGACCCGGCGCTGGGCGGGGCCGCCGTGCTGGCCACCGGCTTCTGCGCGGGGCTCGCCCCCGGCATGCACCCCGGCGACCTGGTCGTCGCCGAGGAGACCCGGGATCCGCGCGGCACCGTGCCGTGCGTGGGCACCGACCTGCTCGTCAAGGAGCTCGTACGGACCCTGCCCGGACGCACCGTCCACACCGGGCCGCTCACCGGTTCCGATCACGTCGTCCGCGGTCACGAACGGTCGGAACTGCTCGCGACCGGCGCGATCGCGGTCGACATGGAGTCCGCGGCCACGCTCCTGAGCGCCGTACGCACGGGCGAGCGCCCGGTTGCGGCCGTCCGGGTGGTGGTGGACGCTCCAGAACATGAACTCGTCCGGATCGGCACGGTGCGCGGTGGAATATCGGCTTTCCGCGTCCTTCGTTCCGTACTTCCCGCTTATTACGAATGGCACCGTTCCTTGCTGCTCCCCCGGAGGTGAGCCAGATGGCCATGCCGCTGCGCCAGTCCATCAAGGTCGCTACATACTTGGCCGAACAAAAGCTCCGCAAGCGGGACAAGTTTCCGCTCATTGTGGAACTCGAACCTCTCTTCGCGTGCAACCTGAAGTGCGAGGGCTGTGGCAAGATCCAGCACCCGGCCGGGGTGCTGAAGCAGCGCATGCCGGTGGCGCAGGCCGTCGGGGCGGTGCTGGAATCCGGCGCGCCGATGGTGTCCATCGCCGGTGGCGAACCGCTGATGCATCCTCAGATCGACGAGATCGTGCGGCAGTTGGTGGCGAAGAAGAAGTACGTCTTCCTCTGCACCAACGCCATGCTGCTGCGCAAGAAGATGGACAAGTTCAAGCCCTCCCCCTACTTCGCCTTCGCGGTGCACATCGACGGGCTGCGTGAGCGGCACGACGAGTCCGTGGCGAAGGAGGGTGTGTTCGACGAGGCGGTGGAGGCGATCAAGGAGGCCAAGAAGCGCGGCTTCCGGGTCACCACCAACTCGACCTTCTTCAACACCGACACCCCGCAGACCATCATCGAGGTGCTCAACTTCCTCAACGACGACCTCAAGGTCGACGAGATGATGATCTCGCCCGCCTACGCCTACGAGAAGGCGCCCGACCAGGAGCACTTCCTGGGCGTGGAGCAGACCCGCGAGCTGTTCAAGAAGGCCTTCGCGGGCGGCAACCGCAAGAAGTGGCGGCTCAACCACTCCCCGCTCTTCCTGGACTTCCTGGAGGGCAAGGTCGACTTCCCGTGCACGGCCTGGGCGATCCCGAACTACTCCCTGTTCGGCTGGCAGCGGCCCTGCTACCTGATGAGCGACGGGTACGTGCCCACGTACCGCGAACTCATCGAGGAGACCGACTGGGACAAGTACGGCCGCGGCAAGGACCCGCGCTGCGCCAACTGCATGGCGCACTGCGGCTACGAGCCCACCGCCGTCCTCGCCACCATGGGTTCCCTCAAGGAGTCGCTGCGCGCCATGCGCGAGACCGTCTCCGGAAACCGCGAGTAGCGCCATGACCGCCATCTCCTTGGGCGTCCCCGAGGTACCGGTCCGGCCGATCGCCGAGCGACGCGTGTCCCGGCAGATCCACGTCGGACCGGTGGCGGTCGGGGGCGGGGCCCCGGTGTCGGTGCAGTCGATGACGACGACCCGTACGTCCGACATCGGCGCCACCCTGCAGCAGATCGCCGAACTCACCGCGTCCGGCTGCGAGATCGTCCGCGTCGCCTGCCCCACACAGGACGACGCGGACGCCCTCGCGACCATCGCCCGCAAGTCGCAGATCCCGGTCATCGCGGACATCCACTTCCAGCCGAAGTACGTGTTCGCCGCGATCGAGGCGGGCTGTGCGGCCGTACGCGTCAATCCCGGCAACATCAAGCAGTTCGACGACAAGGTGAAGGAGATCGCGCGGGCCGCCAAGGACCACGGCACGCCGATCCGGATCGGGGTCAACGCCGGCTCCCTCGACCGGCGGCTGCTCCAGAAGTACGGCAGGGCGACCCCGGAGGCGCTGGTCGAGAGCGCCCTGTGGGAAGCCTCCCTCTTCGAGGAGCACGACTTCCGGGACATCAAGATCTCGGTGAAGCACAACGACCCCGTGGTGATGGTCAGCGCCTATCAGCAGCTGGCCGAGCAGTGCGACTACCCGCTGCACCTCGGCGTCACCGAGGCCGGCCCCGCCTTCCAGGGCACGATCAAGTCGGCCGTGGCCTTCGGGGCGCTGCTCAGCAGGGGCATCGGCGACACCATCCGGGTGTCGCTGTCCGCCCCGCCGGTCGAGGAGGTCAAGGTCGGCATCCAGATCCTTCAGGCGCTCGGGCTCAGGCAACGGCGGCTGGAGATCGTGTCGTGTCCGTCCTGCGGGCGGGCCCAGGTCGACGTCTACAAGCTGGCCGAGGAGGTCACGGCGGGCCTGGAGGGCATGGAGGTGCCGCTCAGGGTCGCCGTCATGGGGTGCGTGGTCAACGGGCCCGGAGAGGCGCGGGAGGCCGACCTGGGGGTCGCCTCCGGCAACGGCAAGGGGCAGATCTTCGTCAAGGGCGAGGTCGTCAAGACCGTACCCGAGTCGAAGATCGTCGAGACCCTGATCGAAGAGGCGATGAAGATCGCCGAGCAGATGGAGCAGGACGGCGTCGCGGCGGGGGAGCCGGCCGTCACCGTGAGCTGAACAGCACGGACCGATAGGGGGCCCGACGTGACGATTCTGGAGAACATCCGGGGACCACGCGACCTGAAGGCGCTGTCCGAGGCGGATCTCGGCGAACTGTCCGAGGAGATACGTGAGTTCCTGGTGCACGCGGTCGCCAGGACCGGCGGACACCTCGGGCCCAACCTGGGGGTGGTGGAACTGACCATCGCGCTCCACCGGGTCTTCGAGTCGCCGGTCGACCGCATCCTGTGGGACACCGGCCACCAGAGCTACGTACACAAGATGTTGACGGGACGTCAGGACTTCTCCAAGCTGCGCGGAAAGGGGGGCCTGTCCGGCTACCCCTCGCGTGAGGAGTCCGAGCACGACGTCATCGAGAACAGTCACGCCTCCACCGCGCTCGGCTGGGCCGACGGACTCGCCAAGGCCCGCCAGGTGCAGAGCGAGAAGGGCCATGTCGTCGCGGTGATCGGCGACGGGGCGCTGACCGGGGGCATGGCCTGGGAGGCGCTGAACAACATCGCGGCGGCCAGGGACCGGCCGCTGATCATCGTCGTCAACGACAACGAGCGGTCGTACGCGCCCACCATCGGCGGCCTCGCCAACCACCTGGCCACCCTGCGCACGACCGACGGCTACGAGAAGGTCCTGGCCTGGGGGAAGGACGTCCTGCAGCGGACCCCGCTGGTCGGCAACACCGTGTACGAGTCGCTGCACGGCGCCAAGAAGGGCTTCAAGGACGCGTTCGCCCCGCAGGGCATGTTCGAGGACCTCGGGCTGAAGTACGTAGGCCCGATCGACGGGCACGACCTCAAGGCAGTCGAGTCGGCGCTCCGGCGCGCCAAACGCTTCCACGGGCCGGTGCTCGTGCACTGCCTCACCGAGAAGGGGCGCGGCTACGAACCCGCCCTCGCCCACGAGGAGGACCACTTCCACACCGTCGGCGTGATGGACCCGCTCACCTGTGAGCCGCTCACGCCGGCCGGCGGGCCGTCCTGGACCTCGGTGTTCGGCGACGAGATGGTACGGATCGGCGAGGAGCGCGACGACGTCGTGGCGATCACGGCGGCCATGCTGCACCCGGTGGGGCTGGGCAAGTTCGCGGCCCGCTTCCCGGAGCGGGTGTGGGACGTGGGCATCGCGGAACAGCACGCGGCCGTGTCCGCGGCCGGCCTCGCCACGGGCGGGCTGCACCCGGTGGTCGCCGTCTACGCGACGTTCCTGAACCGCGCCTTCGACCAGTTGCTGATGGATGTCGCCCTGCACCGCTGCGGAGTCACGTTCGTCCTGGACCGGGCCGGGGTCACCGGGGCCGACGGGCCCTCCCACAACGGTATGTGGGACATGTCGATCCTCCAGGTCGTGCCCGGCCTAAGGATCGCCGCGCCGCGCGACGCCGACCAGCTGCGCGCCCAGCTCAGGGAGGCGGTCGCGGTGGACGACGCGCCGACGCTGGTGCGGTTCCCGAAGGAGTCGGTGGGCACCGGGATCCCGGCGGTCGACCACGTCGGCGGCATGGACGTCCTGCGGCGCGCGGACCGGCCCGAGGTGCTCCTGGTCGCCGTCGGCGTGATGGCGCCGGTCTGCCTTCAGGCCGCCGAGTTGCTGGCGGCCCGGGGCGTCGGGTGCACGGTCGTCGACCCGAGGTGGGTCAAGCCGGTCGACCCGGCGCTGCCCGGCCTCGCCGCCGCACACCGGCTGGTCGCCGTCGTCGAGGACAACAGCCGCGCCTCCGGTGTGGGCGCCGCGGTGGCGCTCGCCCTCGGCGACGCCGACGTCGACGTCCCCGTACGGCGGTTCGGCATCCCCGAGCAGTTCCTCGCGCACGCCAAACGGAGCGAGGTGCTCGCCGACATCGGGCTCACGCCCGTCGAGGTCGCCGGACGGATCGGCGCGAGCCTCGCCGTCAAGGAGGCGAGCCGGGCCGTCCAGGAAGAACTGTCCAAGGAGACACAGGAATGACAACCGCCAAACCCGCGTCGTCGTCCTCGCAGGCCGGGGAGTTCGACCTCGGCGCGCTGCTGGCCGAGCGCGGGGCCGAGCGCTACGAGCTGCACACCAAGTACCTCAACCACCAGCTCCCGCGCATGCTGCACACCATCGGCTTCGACAAGGTCTACGAGCGGGGCGAGGGCGCGCACTTCTGGGACGCGGACGGCAACGACTACCTGGACATGCTCGCCGGGTTCGGGGTGATGGGCCTGGGCCGTCATCACCCCGTCGTCCGCCGGGCGCTGCACGACGTCCTCGACGCCCGGCTCGCCGACCTCACCCGCTTCGACTGCCAGCCGCTGCCCGGGCTGCTGGCGGAGAAGCTGCTGGTCCACAGTCCGCACCTGGACCGGGTGTTCTTCGGCAACAGCGGGACGGAAGCGGTGGAGACCGCGCTGAAGTTCGCCCGGTACGCCACCGGGAAGCCGCGGATCCTCTACTGCGACCACGCGTTCCACGGCCTGACCACCGGCTCGTTGTCGGTCAACGGCGAGGACGGTTTCCGGGACGGCTTCACCCCGCTGCTGCCCGACACGGCCGTACCCCTCGGTGATCTCGACGCCCTGGCACGGGAGTTGAAGAAGGGTGACGTAGCCGCCCTGATCGTCGAGCCGATCCAGGGCAAGGGCGTGCACGAGTCGCCGCCGGGATACCTGCGCGCCGCCCAGGAGTTGCTGCACAAGCACAAGGCGCTCCTCATCGCGGACGAGGTGCAGACCGGCCTCGGCCGCACCGGCGACTTCTACGCCTACCAGCATGAGGACGGTGTCGAGCCGGACCTGGTGTGCGTGGCAAAGGCGTTGTCCGGCGGCTATGTGCCGGTCGGCGCCACCCTCGGCAAGGACTGGATCTTCAAGAAGGTCTACTCGTCGATGGACCGGGTGCTGGTCCACTCGGCGAGCTTCGGGTCCAACGCCCAGGCCATGGCGGCCGGGCTGGCCGTCCTGTCGGTGATGGAGAACGAGCAGGTCGTAGCCCATGCCCGTGCCATGGGCGAGCTGCTGAAGTCCCGACTGACGGCGCTGGTCGACAAGTACGAGCTGCTCGCCGACGTACGCGGCCGGGGCCTGATGATCGGCATCGAGTTCGGAAAGCCCAAGTCGCTGAAACTGCGCAGCCGCTGGACCGTGCTGCAGGCCGCCCGCAAGGGACTCTTCGCGCAGATGGTGGTCGTCCCCCTGCTCCAGCACCACCGCATCCTCACCCAGGTATCCGGCGACCACCTGGAGGTGATCAAGCTGATTCCGCCGTTGGTCGTGGGCGAGGAGGAGGTGGACCGGTTCGTGGACGCGTTCACCGCCGTGATGGACGACGCGCACAGCGGCGGCGGGCTGATGTGGGACTTCAGCAAGACACTGATCAAGCAGGCGGTGGCGAACCGGTAGACGGCGAACGGGCGGAGACGGCGAACGGGTAGGCGGGGAACCGGCGGGCGGCGAACCGTCCCTCTTCCGGCGGCTTTGCCTCTGAGGCAAGAAAATTGCCGAGCGGGCAAGGCTGCGGCTCAATGGAGAGCATGAGCTCCCCGGAAGCCGAGAACGAGACGGCGACCGGGCCGGTCGCCGACCTGCCCGCCGTCGCACCCCAGCTGCGCGCCCTGCGCCGCCAGGCCTCCCTCACCCTGGAGGCCGCGGCCCGCGCCGCCGGGCTGTCGCCCGCCTCAGTTTGACGGCGTGGAGCCACGTTAATCGCTCCGTAACCCCTCTGATACGATCAGTGCATTGCTGGGGGTGACAGCCAAGCCCCCAACAATCCGAGTGAGTCCCGTACTTGCTCCGGCGGCCGGAAGGGTCGTCGTCGGACAGGCATGACCTGTCAAACTCCCCGGAGCGATCCAGGGGAGAGTCTCCCGGCTTCGGCTGGGAGAGAACTTCAAGGTACGACGGTCTCGGAACCGATGAGACAGTTGCCGACTGGGACGCGGCGTGCGGGCACTTCCCGTCCGCGTCCCGTCCGGCGCCTCGCGACAGCGCGCACTTCGACTCGCTGACCCCGCACCGCATCGCCGCCCAGGACCCCGACGGCGTCGAGCTCCTGCTCGTCCACACCCTGCTGCAGAGCCCCACGGCCACACTGTGCCTGGGCCCCACCCCTGGAGAGATGCCATGAGCGACATGGAGGAGAAGTTCCCGCGCGCCCTGTGGGTGCGGTTGATCATCTACATCGCGGTCGGCCACGTGTTCGCGGCCTTCATCTACTTCCTGTTCGAAGTGGGTGCCAAGCAGTAGTGGGTGCCAGGCAGCGGCGGGTGCCAGGCAGTAGCGGGTGCCAGGCACCAGCGGCCGTACGTCTCAGTCGAGCAGCCGTTCCCGCAGCCGGTCCCGGATCTCCGGGGTGATTCCCAGCCCCATCTCCAAGTACGCGTCGACGCCGCCCCACGTCTCGTCGATCGTCTCGAACGCGGCCGTCAGATACTCGACCCGGGCCTCGAAGAGCGGGCTGAGCAACTCCATCACCTCGGGGGAGTAGGCCGACGCCGAGGTGCCGCTGCGGCGCACCTTGTAGCGGCGGTGCTTGGCGTTCGACTCCAGGTAGTCGGCGACGATCGCCTCCCGCTCCACGCCCAGGACGAGCAGCGTCACCGCGACGGACAGCCCCGCGCGGTCCTTGCCGGCCGCGCAGTGCATCAGCACGGGAAGGCTGTCCTCGGCGAGCGCGTGCAGCACCCGGGAATGCTCGGCGGTGCGCTCCTTGATGATCGTGCGGTACGAGGCGATCATCCGGTTGGCGGCCTTGCCTTCGCCGAGGATCTCGCGCAGTTGGTCGATCTCGCCGTCCCGGACCATCGTCCAGAACTCGGCGCCGTCCGCCGGGTCGGTCAGCGGCAGGTTCACGTTGCGCACGCCCGGCAGCTCGACGTCGGGCCCTTCCAGCCTCTGGTCCGCCGCGTTGCGGAAGTCGAAGATCGTGTGCAGGCCCAGGGAGGAGAAGAAGGCGGCGTCCTCCTCGGTCGCGTGTGCGAGGTGGCCGCTGCGGAACAGCACCCCGTATCTCACCCGGCGTCCGTCCACCGTCGGCAGCCCGCCCACGTCGCGGAAGTTGCGCACTCCGGTCAGGTCGGGTTCGGTGGACGGGACCTGCTGCGTCACGGGCTCCTCCTCGTTCGGATCCCGTCGACGCGGCTCGGCGACAGGCACGCACTCGACGATACGACATGGGTTCCTGAGGCAATGAGTTGTCCACAGGCGTTGCACCGAGGGTGCGCCGACCCTGATGATGTTGAGGCTTGATTACACCTGTTCGTGTCTGTTGGTATCTGTGAGGGACTGCATGCTGGAAATCGCCGACAACGGCCGTACGTGGATTCTGTCCGGGCCGGCCAGCAGCTACGCCCTCCACCTCACCGAGGGTGACGAGCTGCTGCACCTGCACTGGGGCCCACGGATCGGGCTCGCCGACGCCGAGGCCCTCGCCGTACGCCCGCTGCCGGACTACTGGCCCTTCGAGTCCCCGCTCGACGGACGCGAGGAGTACCCCGTCGAGGGCGGCCCCCGCTTCGTCCGCCCGGCCCTGTCCGTGCGCACGGACGAGCGACGCGGCACCGAGTGGACCTTCGAGGCGTACGAGCGGGCCGAGGACGACGAACTGCGGCTGCGGTTCCGGGACGGAGGGCTCGCGATCACGCTGCACTACCGGATGCGGCACGACGTCGTGGAGCGCTGGGTGAGCCTGGACAACCAGGGGCCCGCGGTGGAGCTCCTGCGCGCCGACTCGGCCACCTGGACCCTGCCCGACCGTGACGGCGGCTGGCGGCTGTCCCAGCTGCACGGCCGCTGGGCGGCGGAGTCCCGGCTGGTGCGCGCCCCCCTCACCTACGGTGAGAAGGTCATCGGCAGCCGCCGCGGCCACACCGGGCACCAGCACCTGCCGTGGGTCGCGCTCGACACCGACGCGACCGAGGAGCGCGGCGAGGTGTACGGCTGCGCCCTCGGCTGGTCCGGGTCCTGGCGCATCGCCGTGGCCGAGCTGCCCGACACGCGCGTGCAGATCACCGGCGGCGCGGGCTACGACGACTCCGGCCTGCTCCGTCTGGAGGCGGGGGAGTCCTTCACCACGCCCGTCTTCGCCGGCCTGTGGAGCGAGGGGGGCTTCGGCGGGGCGAGCCGTGCCTGGCACGCCTACCAGCGGGCGTACGTCATCCCGGACGCGGACCGGGACCGGCCCGTGCTGTTCAACTCCTGGGAGGCCACGGAGTTCGACATCTCCGAGGAGCAGCAGGGGGTGCTGGCCCGCCGGGCCGCGGCGATCGGCGTCGAGCTGTTCGTCGTCGACGACGGCTGGTTCGGCAAGCGCACCAGCGACCGGGCAGGCCTCGGCGACTGGACGCCCAACCCCGACCGCTTCCCGCAGGGCCTCAAGCCCCTCGCCGACTCCGTGCACGACCTCGGCATGCAGTTCGGCATCTGGGTCGAGCCGGAGATGGTCAACCCGGACAGCGACCTCTACCGCGCCCACCCGGACTGGGTGCAGTACCAACCGGGACGAAAGCGGACGGAGTTGCGCAATCAGCTCGTACTGAACCTCGCCCGCGAGGACGTCCAGGAGTACCTCTGGCAACAGCTCCACACCCTGCTCTCCAGTGCCCCGATCGACTATGTGAAATGGGACTTCAACCGCTGCTTCACCGACGCCGGCTGGCCCGGCGACCCCTACCCGCAGCGTCTGTGGGTCGACCACGTGACCGCGCTGTACCGCCTGCTCGACCGGTTGCGTCAGGCCCACCCGAACGTCGCCTTCGAGTCCTGCTCGGGCGGCGGCGGGCGGATCGACCTCGGTGTGATGAGCCGTACGGACCAGGTGTGGACCTCCGACAACACCGACCCGCTCGACCGGCTCGCCATCCAGCACGGCTTCAGTCAGATCCACCCCGCGCGCGTGATGGCCGCCTGGGTCACCGACAGCCCCAACACGCAGCTCAACGGCCGGGTCAGCTCCCTGCGGTTCCGGTTCGTCAGCGCTATGGCCGGAGTGCTGGGGGTCGGCGGAGACCTCGCCGAGTGGACCGACGAGGAACTCGCCGAGGCCGGCGAGTGGGTCGCTCTCTACAAGGAGATCCGGCCCCTCGTGCAGCGCGGCGACCTCTACCGGCTGCGGCCCCCGGAGGGCGGGCTGAGCGCGGTGCAGTACGTCCTCGGCGACGAGGCGGTCGTTCTCGCCTGGCTCCAGGCCCAGCACTACGGTGAGCCGGTACCGGCACTGCGGCTGCGCGGGCTCGACCCGACAGCGTCGTACGAATGCCGTGAAACGGGCGAAGTGCACCGAGGGGCGGTGCTGCTGCACCACGGACTGCGTACCGGTTTGCGGGGAGATCTGGACGCGACAGTTCTCCGGCTGCGCCGCATCTGAGAGTTGTGCCCTAATTGGCGCCTTCATTCCAACTCCATGTGGAATCAGGCGTTCTGTGGGGCGGCGCGTGAGGAGCGTCATATTCGTGACCGTGCGTCGCCCGTCATGTCCACGTAATTCTCGCGTGTTTCAAGGGGATTCGGGTGAGGGGCTTCCTCCTGATCGACGGAGGGTGACCGGTCATTCCCTTGGGGAATCAACAGGAACGCAATGGGACGCAACCTCTCACTTGTCCCTGCGCGTCTTGGTCGCTTACCTTCACGATTCCATCCGGACGGACGCCCAATCCTGCCGCCGCCCGGATCCCGCACACACTCACCCGTACACGGCAGGAGCGGGGGACCCACAGGCACAACCGCCTGTTCCGGTCTCCGGAACAGGCTAGGGGTAAAGCCGTTTCTTCGGAGCGGCCGGGCATCTCCAGTCCGCACCCGACAGCTCACCTCGCAGGCGCCGGAGAGGAATTCGCCATGCCCGCGAAGGGTAAGCACCGCCGTCCGAAGACCCAGCGCTTCACCCGTTCCATAGCCGTCGCCGGAACCGGCGGCGCCGCACTCGCCCTTCCGCTTCTGGGGGCCACCGGTGCCCATGCGGCGAGTGCCCATTCCCTTTCGGGCAATTCCGCTCAGTCGTCTCTTCCGGTCGCCGCGAAGAAGTCGGTGACCGAAAAGGCGGTGGCCGAAAAGGCGGCTTCCGTGCGGGGTTCGGATGTGAGGACCTATTCCGTGCGGACCGGCGACTACCTCGCCAAGATCGCAGACGAGCAGAATGTGAGCGGTGGCTGGCACCGGCTCTACGACGACAACCGCCAGGCCGTCGGCGACGACCCGTCGCTGATCCATCCCGGCCTCAAGCTCACGATCGGCAAGAAGGCCGCGGCGAGCACCACGAAGTCCGAGTCGCCCTCCGAGGATTCGGGTGCGTCCGCCTCCTCGCCGAAGTCGTCCTCCTCGTCGAAGTCGTCCTCGTCTCAGAAGCCGACGGAGGCCACTCAGAGCGCGGAGACCACCACCACCGCGGGTGGCTTCACCCTCCCGGTCTCCGGCGCCGCCATCGGCACGCCGTACCACATGGCGGGCAGCATGTGGTCGAGCGGCTACCACACCGGGGTCGACTTCGTCGTCCCGACCGGCACCTCGCTCAAGGCCGTCGGCGCGGGCACGGTCGTCTCCGCGGGCTGGGGCGGCGCGTACGGCAACCAGGTCGTCATCAGGCTGGCAGACGGCTACTACGCGCAGTACGCGCACCTGTCATCGCTCTCCGTCTCGAGCGGGCAGAGTGTGTCCGAGGGCCAGCAGATCGGCCTCTCCGGCGCGACCGGCAACGTGACCGGACCGCATCTGCACTTCGAGATCCGCACCACCCCGGACTACGGCTCCGACGTCGACCCGGTCGCCTACCTCCGCACGAAGGGCGTCTCGGTCGGCTGACGCCCCGTAGACCATCTGCCTGACACGCTGCCGAAGGCCGGACCCCGATCCCCGGGTCCGGCCTTCGGTATGTCCGGGGCTCGGCGGACTTCCTGTCTCGTCCTGATCATCACATTGCGGTCATGTGGCAGGGGCGACCGAGGTGTCGACAGCGCGGGGTCGGTCAGGTCACAGTGAACTCCGTTGCGGGGTAAGCGCTTTCTCCCGCTGTCGCCCCCAACCCTCCATCACCCCTCCCGAAGGAGCCGCTTCCCGTGACGACCACGCGCAGAGCGTTCGGAGCCCTGGCGGCCGGTGCCGCCCTCACGGCCCTCGCCCCCACGGCCACCGCGAGCGCCTCGCCCCGCCACCGCCGCCTGATCGCCCACGACGACTTCCGCCACGGCCTCGGACAGTGGGCCGTGGAACTCGAGCAGGGCGGCACCGTCGCCGCCTCGAAGGGAATCCTGGAGATCGACGTGCCCGCCGGGGCGACGGTCTGGTTCAGGAAGCGGCTCGAAGGACCGTACATCCTGGAGTACACCGCCACGCCGGTGTCCGAGGGCGGGGTCAACGACCGCGTGTCCGACCTCAACAACTTCTGGAACGCCCTCGACGTCCGCTCCCCTGACGACCTGTTCGCCACCGCGCGGGGCGGTGCGCTCGCGGAATACGACTTCCTGAAGACGTACTACGCCGGCTACGGCGCCAACACCAACACCACGACCCGGCTGCGCCGTTATGTCGGCGAGCCCGGCGTCCGGCCGCTCGTCTACGACTACTCGGAGCCGCTGCTCGTGGCCAACCGGCCGAACCGGGTGCGGATCGTCTCCGACGGTCCGACGGTGCGATGGTGGAACAACGGACGGCTGGTGTTCGACTACCGGGACCCGGAGCCGTACACGAGTGGGCACTTCGCCTTCCGGACCACCTGGAGCCACTTCCGGATCTCCGGGTTCCGGGTGTGGCAGTCGAAGCTCCAACAGCGTTGACAAGAAGGCTATTCCTGGTTTGACCAACCCTTGGTCAGTGGCTTATCTCACCGCCCGTCAACCCTTTCCTACGGTCGCGTAGCTCACATCCGAAGGGGAATCATGGGCCGATGTGGCAGACGATTCGAAGAGTGACAACACATCAGTGATCGGGTCGTACGTGGCGGTGGGGGACAGCTTCACCGAGGGCGTCGGCGACCCCGGGCCCGACGGGGCGTTCGTCGGCTGGGCCGACCGGTTCGCGGTACTTCTCGCGGACCGCCGGCCCGAGGGCGACTTCACCTACACGAACCTCGCCGTGCGCGGGAAACTGCTCGACCAGATCGTGGCGGACCAACTGCCGCAGGCCGTGGCACTCGCGCCGGACCTGGTCTCCTTCTGCGCCGGCGGCAACGACATCATCCGTCCCGGCACCGACCCCGACGAGGTGGCCGAGCGCTTCGAGCGGGCCATCGCGCGGCTCACCGCCGTCGCCGGCACCGTGATGGTGACGACCGGCTTCGACACCCGAGGCGTCCCCGTCCTCAAGCATCTGCGCGGCAAGATCGCCACGTACAACGGGCATGTGCGGGCCGTCGCCGACCGGTACGGCTGTCCCGTGCTCGACCTGTGGTCCCTGAAGTCCATCCAGGACCGCCGTGCCTGGGACGGCGACCGGCTCCACCTCTCGCCCGAGGGGCACACCCGCGTGGCGCTGCGCGCGGGCCAGGCCCTCGGCCTGAAGATCCCTGCCGACCCGGAGCAGCCCTGGCCGCCGCTCCCGCCGCGCGGCACCCTGGAGATCCGGCGCGACGACGTGCACTGGGCGCGCGAGTACCTGGTGCCGTGGATCGGACGCCGGCTGCGGGGGGAGTCGTCGGGGGACCACGTGACCGCCAAGGGCACGCTGTCACCGGACGACATCAAGACGCGGATCGCTTCGGTGGCCTGAGGGTGCGGGTGCCCGTGCGTTTCGCCCCCAGGACGGCGGGCGGGCGCCGGGCACTCGGCGTTACGGCTCCTGGGCCGTCAGCGCCTCGCGGGTCAGCCCCAGTTCCCGGGCCAGCGCCTCGTCCACCCACCTCTGTGCCCGCGCGCGCGGGACCGCACCCGCGTACGACGTGAGTTGTACGGCGAGACCGTCGAGCAGGGCGGTCAGGCGCAGGGCCGTGCCCATCGGGTCCGGGCAGCGGAACTCCCCCGCGGCCACGCCCTCGGCGATCACCTCGGCGAGCGCCGCCTTCCACTGCCTGTCGAGATCCCGAGTGACCTCCTGCAGCGCGGGCTCGCGCAGCGCCGCCGCCCAGCCCTCGATCCACAGCCGCCAGCCCTTGGCCTGGCCGGTCGGGGCGTACCAGCGCACTGCCGCGCGCAGCCGGCGCAGCGCCGTGGTGCGGCGACCGAGCAGCTTGCGCAACCGGGCGAGGTCGTCCTCCGCGGCGTGGGTGAACGCGGCGGCGACCAGCTTCTCCTTCGACGAGAAGTGGTAGAGCACGAGCGCGTTGCTCACCCCGAGCGCCGAGGCCACGTCGGCGATCCTGACCGCCGCGACACCTCGCGCCTCGATCTGCTCGACGGCGGCCCGCAGCAATTCCTCTCGCCGCTCCGTCACGCTCAACCGCACCCTTGCCACGCGGTCACCCTATTGCGTCACCGCTGATGGCGCCGGGTGGGGGCGCTGGTCCACCAGTTCCACGCGGTGGAGGTCGGTGCGTGCGATCGCCGCGTCGCGTTCAGCGGCCAGAGAGGTGCGTCGCGGGTCGGCCGTGAAGCCGTCGTAGCCGGCCTGCGAGGCGAACTCGATCAGCTGGATCTCGTCCGGGCCGACCCCGGCCCCGACGGTACGGGCACGCTGCAGGAGTCGGCCGTCGTGCTCGCCCAGCAGCGCCAGGACCTTGTCCTCGTAGGCGGCCAGGGCCTCGCCGGCTCCGGAGCGGGCCCACAACAGAACGCACAGGTGAACGGTCACGGTGCCCGACCCTATCGGCGACCGCCGTCACCGGTACCACCCGAACCGCTCCGCGATCAACGGCAGCCGGTCGGCGACGATGGCGTGCGCCGCCGCCCTCGGGGTCGTCCCGTCGGCGTGCGCGCGGGCCAGCATCTGCTCGACCAGCGCGCGCATCGAGCGCCGGGTGTGGCTGAACGCCTCGTCGGCGTCGGGGCCGATGTCGCCGAAGAGGGTCCACCACCACCAGGCGTTGGTGCCGGAGTTGACGACGACGTCCGGCAGGACCGTCACCCCGCGCGCGGCCAGCAGTTCCTCCGCCTCCGGGAGGACCGGCATGTTCGCCGCCTCGACGATCCAGCGCGCGGTGATCCGCTCCTGGTTCACGGCGTCGACTGCGTACGAGACCGCCGCGGGCACCAGCACCTCGGCGTCCACCGCCGGCCAGGCGTCACCGGGCAGCTCGAGATCGCCGGGGCGCAGGGCGCCGCGGTCGACGGTCCCGTAGGCGTCCCGTGCGGCGAGCAGCGCCTCGACGTCGAGACCGTCCGGGTTGAACATCGTGCCCTTGATGTCGGCGACGGCCACCACCGTGAGTCCCGCGCGCGTGAGGAACCGGGCGGTGGCGCCGCCCATGGTGCCCAGGCCCTGCACGACGACCCGCGTCCCGGCGTACGGCACGCCGGCGAGGTCCAGGGCGGCCAGGGCCGACTCGGCGACCCCGCAGCCGCCGACCAGTTCGTCGAGCCCGATCCCGTCCACCTCGATCGCGAACGCGTCGGCGAGCCGCCGCCGGGCCGCCGCCTCGTCGTCGAGCAGCGGAAACACGGCCTGAACCGACGACACGAGCCCCGCCTCGGTCGCCGCCCGGTCCACCAAGTCCTGCGTGAGACCGAGGTCCTCGCCGGTGGTCCAGATGCTCTCGATGTACGGCCGCACGGCCCGCAGGTACCGGACCAGGAGCTCGTACGCCCCCGGGTCCCGGGGATCGCAGTCGATACCGCCCTTGGCGCCGCCCAGAGGGACGTAGCGGCCCTCGGGGTTGTAGTGCAGCGCCTCCTTCATGGTCATCCCGCGGGCCAGACCGGCGACCTCCTCCAGGGTGCAGCCCGGGCGCATCCGCAGTCCGCCGCTGGAGACACCGCGCACCAGCCGGTCGACGACCAGGAAGCCCTGGCGTCCGGTGACGTGATCGGTCCAGGTGAGCGACATCAGAGGGGTGGTCATGGGGCTCCTCGGAACGACGAGCCCGGGCCGCAGGGCGCTCGTCGGCAGGTGGTCGCTGAGTGCGGACTACTGAACGGTGGGTGAGTATCCGGACGGTGATAACGATCTGTCAACGTGGGGTCGGAGATCACGATCTGTCAACGTGGGAACGAAGACCGGCGGTCTCAGCGTTGTCAGAGGGGCGGACCATAATGGGACGCTTCACCGACTCCACCTGGAGGTACACCGTGACCGGTTTCCGTTCCCCGAGCTCCGGGCTCCGCGCGCTGCGGCCCGCGGCTTTCGGTGCGGATCCGAGCGGTGAGCGCATGGCGCGCATCCGCCGATCGCCCCACTTCAAGAACGGTGTCTTCCAGAATCCCGGGGGCACGACCGGCACCCGGCCCTCCGGTTCGGCGGTGGAGTTCGCGAAGCTCTACTTCGACAAGGAAGAACGCGCCCGCCGCGCCCCCGAGGGCACGGTGCCCGTGCATCCCACCACACTCGCCGACATCGCCAGACCCCCCGCCACCGGGCTGCGGCTGACCTGGATGGGCCACTCCAGTGTGCTCGCCGAGATCGACGGACAGCGCGTGCTCTTCGACCCGGTCTGGGGCGAGCGCTGCTCCCCGTTCTCCTTCGCCGGACCCAAGCGGCTGCACCCGGTGCCGCTGCCGCTGGCCGCGCTCGGCCCGGTCGACGTCGTCGTGATCTCCCATGATCATTACGACCATCTGGACCTGCCCACGATCAAGGCCCTGGCCGGCACGGACACGCTGTTCGCGGTGCCTCTGGGCGTCGGCGCCCACCTGGAGCACTGGGGCGTGTCCGCCGACCGGCTGCGCGAGCTGGACTGGCACGAGGCCACCAAGGTCGGCGGCCTCACCCTGACAGCCACCCCGGCCCGCCACTTCTGCGGCCGCGGTCTGCGCAACACCCAGCACACCCTGTGGGCCTCCTGGGTCGTCGCCGGGGACGAGCACCGGATCTACCACAGCGGTGACACCGGCTACTTCGAGGGCTTCCGGGACATCGGCGCCGAGCACGGCCCGTTCGACGCCACGATGATCCAGATCGGCGCCTACAGCGAGTTCTGGCCGGACATCCACATGACCCCCGAGGAGGGCATGCGCGCCCACCTCGACCTTCAGGGCGGACAGCCGCACGGCGTGATGATGCCGATCCACTGGGGGACCTTCAACCTCGCGGCGCACGCGTGGTCGGAGCCCGGTGAGTGGACGCTTGCGGCGGCCGGCGCGGTGGGACAGTCCGCAGCCGTCCCGGTTCCGGGCCAGCCCTTCGAGCCCGCCGGAGACCTCCCCACGCGTCCCTGGTGGCGGGATGTGTCGCAGCCGCTTAACCGTGAGTGGCCCGTTCCGGAGATCACCTCTGAGATCACCACGGAAGCGACTCGTGACGACCTCGACCTGGTCGGCGAGGGCTGATCGCGGACGGATGAGCCGAGGCCGGCCACACACCGCGACCGGTCACGAGCCGGCACCGGTCCGGGGCCGCGAGCACTGACCGCCCCGGCTCCGTGACTCCCGTGCACGGCAGCCCTGTTGTCCTCCACTGCCGCGCACGGGTGCCATTCCCCGGTGCCGGTGCCGGTGCCGGTGCCGGTGCCGGTGCTGAGTGTCCTGTCGGTGTCAGGTCGACCAGAGAACCCTGCCGTTGTTCACGATGGCCACTTTGGCGTCGGCCCGGAGGACCAGCTGGGCGCCCTCGTTGCCCCAGGTCTGGGAGGCCCAGATGGGGCGGTCGTCGCCGTTGTGGATGACGAGGTTGCCGTCGGTCTGGAAGATCGCCCGGTGGTTCTGGCCGAAGGTCATGGACGCCCAGATGGGCTTGCCCTTCTCGTTGTAGACGACCAGGTTGCCGTCGGTCTGCATGACCATGCGTATGCGGTTGGTGGTCCAGGCCTGGTTGACTTCCAGGACACTGGTCGCGAAGACGGTCTCGGTGCTCCAGTCCGGCTCCGGGGCCGCCTTGGGCTTGGGCTTGGGTTTCTTCGCGGGCGGGCTGCTCGCCTTGGCCTTCGGCGCGGACGTGACGGGCTTGGGCGCGGGGGGCTGGGGCGCGACGACCTTAGGGGCCTCGCTCTTCTTCGGTTTCTCCCTGCTCGGGGACGGGCTGGGCTTCTGGGCCACGTAGTCGTCGACGGCGGCAGGGGAGGAGTCCGGGTTCAGCACCGTGTCGGAGCCCTGCGCGGTCAGCCCCTTGGCGGTGTCGCCGTGCTTCTCGTCGTTCGCGCCCCCGGCCAGCAGCAGCGGTACGGCGATCAGGACGGCGCCGACGATCGCGGCCCCCGCCAGGACCGGCTTGCGGGGACGTCCGCTGTGGACGCCGGTGGCGGTCCTGACCCCCGGCGCCGCTGTCCCGACGGCCGCGGCCACGCCGACGCCCTCCTCGGGCGCCTCGGTGGTCTTTGAGGCCTTGGCGGCGGCCGAGGCTGAGGGTGGAGCGGCGGCGGTCTTCGCGGTCGGGGGAGTGCGGGACTCCGCTTCGGGAGCGGCGGTCGTCCCGGTCGGGGCGCTCGCGGTGGGGTCTGTTCCCGTCGGCGTGGTCGCGGACTCTGCCTCGGGGCCGGCGTCCGGGGTGGGCGCCTCCGGGGACGGTGCGGAGGGTGTGGGCGAGGACCCGGCCTCCCGTACGCGCGGGGCGGCGGCCGCCTCCGCGTTCGCGCCGGGGGTGGGGTGCTGGGGGGACATGCGCTTACTCCTCCTCGGGGGCGAGCTGTCGGTCGTGGTCAGGGGCCCGCGCAACGGCCGGCCCGGAAGAACTCCGGGGATCCGGGCGGGCGTTGGGCCAGCGCCGCGTCGAGGTGTGCACGGCGCCGGGGCCGACGGCGCACCCAACTTAGCCCGTCGCGAGGAAGGCATCCGCTCAGCCGCCCCAACCGCCCCGTCCCTTTGTCCCTCCTCGCCTCACTGCTCCCGGAAAGTTCTCCAACCGGGCAGTAAACGGGCACGTGGGAGCCCGATACGGATCTTCCCCGGACGCCCACGGGTGGGGCGTGTGTGGCATCCTGTTGGCTCCCCGACCGATCAGTGTCGGCGCGTGCGCGCATGGCGCCCAAGAGTTCGTACGGATCCAAGATTCAGGTGGAGATGCGGCCCGGAGAACGCCAAGAGGCCAGGCAGGGCGCCGAGTCCGTGTTACGCGAGGCCGCTGACAATCCCGGCATACCCGAGGCCGTGCGGGCCGCTGCCCGCCGGGCGCCAGGGCACTGGATCGGGGTGGTGGACCCGGAGTGGACCGAGGAGCGCACGCCGCCGGAGTGGGCGGTGCTGGGGGAATGGCAGTCGGACGAGAGCGGCGGCGTGGGGGAGTACCGCGCCAACCCGGCGTACCGGCCCTCGGCGCGGATGCTCGGCTGGCCGGAGCCCACCGACCCGGTGGACGCGGCGGCGCAGCGGGCCGCCACCGGCTACGGCTCGGTGGACGCGGCGCTCGAGGCGCTCGCGGAGGCGGAGGTCTCCGTGATGCGCGGACCGGACAGCCGGCCGCTCATGGCCGCCGGGCGGGACGGGGCGCCGGTGGTGCTGGTGTTCACCTCACCGACGCACGAGTTCATGTCCCAGGAGGTCCACCATGACACGCTTCCGGCACGGGAGTTGGCCCGTTCACTGAGCGGTCCCGGCACCCTGCTGATGGTCAACGCCGGGGCTGCGGCCCCTCTTCTCGTCCCGGCGGACAGTCTTCCCAGCGCCGTACGCGGGGCGGGCGACCAGGGGACGCCCGTAGCGGACGCAGCGGCGGAGGAACGTTCCGGCGCTCCCTCGACCGACAGCTCTCCTGAACCCTCGCCCCAGACCACAGGGAGGACCCCGTGACGCCGTCGGCCGAGCACACCCCCACATCACCGACGGCGCACGCGGAGTCAGCTTCCGGCGGCGAGAAGACGACCGTCACCGCGAGCGCCGTGACCGCCGCCCACGCCGAGCCCGAAACCGAGCCCGCAGAGACGAAGACCGGAGCCGATACCGGTACGAAGGCCGCCGTGACCGGGACGGGTACGAGGGTCGCCGAGGCCGGGACCGGTACGAAGGCCGCCGAGGGCGAGGAGAAGACCACAGAGGGCACGACCACCGAGGGCACGACCACAGAGGGCAAGGCCACACAGGGCAAGACCACCGAGGCCGGAACCGCCTCCGACACCCGGTCCGAGACCGAGACAGAGGCTGATACAGAGACCGAGTCCGGCTCCGAGACCGACCCCGGTGCCGCTGCGGCGGCCAAGAGCCGGTTGCCCGCGCTCGTGCGGACCATGACGGTGACCGCGATCGACCGGCCGCAGCAGCGGACCGCTCCGGTGGGGCGGCCCGGCAGGGCAGTGCTGGCCGGCGCGGCGGTCGCGGGGGCGGTGCTCGTGTCGGTGCCGTTCCTGGTGCTCGGCGGAGACGACGACAAGGCCCCCAAGACGTCGGCGGCGGCGGGAACGGTGCTCGGCGGGAGTTCCGAGGACGCGCCGGGCGATTTCGTGGTGACCTCGCCCGACACCGGGGCCTCCGGCGACAGCGAGAAGAACTCCGGCAAGCCCGAGAAGCCTGTGAGGGAAGCCCCAGCCTCCGCCTCCGCGCCCGCCCCGGCGCAGAACAAGGACAAGAGCGAGGCCGAGGATCAGCCGAAGCAGGACTCCGGTCAGAGCGGCCGGCCGAAGAAGCCGAGCGGCGGAACGAAGGCCGGCGGCGGGAACAACCAGCCCGCGAAGGCCGGTTCGGGCCTGACCCTCAGTTCTCCCGTCTCCCTGCACAGCCATCTCTCGGGCCGCTGCATCGACGTGCCGGACGCCGACTTCGGCGACGGCAGGAAGCTGCACGTCTGGGACTGCAACAACAGCGAGGCGCAGCAATGGCGGTTCGCCTCCGACGGCACCATCCGCATCAAGGACAAGTGCCTGGATGTGGCCAACGCGAACTTCAATGACGGCACCCCGATCCAGATCGCCTGGTGCAACGGCAACAACGCCCAGAAGTTCGTCCTGAACGCCAGCCACGACCTGGTCAACACCGTCGTCGGCAAGTGCGTCGACATCAAGGACAACAACCGGGACAACGGAGCCTCGCTGCAACTGTGGAGCTGTGCGGGCACCGACAACCAGAAGTGGAGCGTCTGACCGGACGCCCCCGGATCGTAGGCACCGGGGGCAGCGCCCCCGACAGCCCGCCCCGCCCCGAGGGGCGGCATGATGACACCGTCGGCTCGCCGACACGCGGCCCCCGGAAGCGGGGCGCCCGTCCAAGACGCCGCCGAGGCAAGGAGGTTGGTGCGTGTCGCGCCAGGTACTGACGGTCGGACCGGGAGACCGGGACCGCTACCGGACCATCGGTGAGGCACTCGCGGCAGCCCGTACCGGCGCGCTCATCAGCGTCCGGCCCGGGACGTACGCGGAGAACCTGGTGATCCACACCCGGGTCACCCTCACCGCCGCCGAGGGCCGGGGCACGGTGGAGATCCGGCCGCGCTCGGGCAGCGTGCTCGCGCTGCGCGCCGACGCCGTGATGCTCTCCGAGTTGACCCTGCGCGGCGGCGACGCCGAGCAGCCCGCCGTGGACGTGCGGCGCGGGCAGGCCGCGTTCGACGGCTGCGAGATCGTCGGTGCCGCCTGGACCGCGATGCTCGCCGGGGGCACCGGTTCGCTCGCGCTGCGGGACTGCCGGGTGAGCAACCCGCAGGGCGCCGGAATCGTGGTCACCTCGACCACGCCCACCACCGTGGAGTCCTGCACCCTGGAACACCTGGGCACCAGCGGCCTGGTCCTCGCCGAGCAGGGCGACGCGCGCATCCGCGGCTGCACGGTGCGCGACGCCCGCGGCAACGGTCTGCTCGCCAACGGTGAGGCCCGCGGCACCGTCGAGGACTGCGACATCTCCTCCACCGACAAGCCCTCCATAGCCCTGGAGCAGAACTGCACCACCTCGGTGATCCGCACCGTGGTGCACGACACCAGCACCGGAGTCCACCTGAGCAGCGCGGGCCGTACGACGCTGGAGGACGTCCGGGTCACCGGGGCCTCCGGTACCGGGATCTCGCTGGCCGCGGGCACCGACCCGGTGCTGCGCCGCTGCCGCGTCTCGCGCACCCGCGGCCACGGCGTGCTGGTCACCGACCGGGCGCGCGGCACCTTCGAGGACTGCTGGGTGGACGGCGCGCAGGGCGTGGCGCTGCGGGTCGCCGGCGCCGCCTCCCCGGCGCTGACCGGCCTGACGATCCGGGACTGCCACGAGACCGGGCTGCTCCTGGAGGAGGACTCCGCGCCGGAGCTGGACCGCCTGGAAGTCATCGGCGGCTCACCCGCGGTCGCGGTTCGCGGCGGCGCCAACCCGCTGCTGCGCCGGGCCCGGCTGGTGGAGCCCTCCGGCGACGGCATCGTGGCCACCAAGGGTGCCCGCGGCCGCGCCGAGGACTGCGAGATCGTACGGCCGACGGGCGCGGGCGTGCGCGCGGCCTCCGGCAGCACGCTCTACCTGGCCGGCGGCGGGGTCTCCGACACCGCCACCAGCGGCCTGGTCGTGGAGGACGGCGGCAACGTCACCGTCCGCGACTTCCGTGTCGAGATGTCCGGCGAGGACGGCGTGGTGGTCGCCGGGGGCGGCGAGCTGACCGCCAACCGCACCGCGGTGCACGCCCCCCAGGGCCACGGCTTCCTGCTCCACGAGGGCGCCCTCGCCTCGCTCAGCGGCTGCGAGGTCACCGGCGGCGCCCAGGACGGCTTCCGGGTGGAGTCCACCGCGCCGGTCTCGCTGGTGAACTGCCTCGCCCGGGAGAACGAGGGCGGCGGCCTGGTGCAGACCGCGCCCGGCGAACGGCTCGCCGTGGAGGGCCTGACCAGCACCGGCAACGGCAAGCGGGACGCCTGGGGGAGCGGTAGCGCCGAGAACACCGACCCGGCCGGATCCGGAGCCGCGGACGCGCCCGCGCCGGACCGCGAGGACGGCCCGCTCGGCGCCCTCAACGCGCTGATCGGCCTGGACAACGTCAAGCAGCAGGTGCGTACCCTCGTCAACCTGACCCAGCTCGCCCAGCGCCGGGAACAACTCGGCATGTCCGCCCCGCCGATGAGCCGCCACCTGATCTTCGCCGGCCCGCCCGGCACCGGCAAGACCACCGTCGCCCGCCTGTACGGGGCGATCCTGGCCGAACTCGGCTCGCTGCGCAGCGGGCACCTGGTGGAGGTCTCCCGCGCCGACCTGGTCGCACAGATCGTCGGCGGCACCGCGATCAAGACCACCGAGACCTTCCAACGGGCGCTCGGTGGCGTGCTGTTCATCGACGAGGCCTACACGCTCACCGCGGACAGCGGCCATGGCGGCGCCGACTTCGGCCGTGAGGCCGTGGACACCCTGCTGAAGCTGATGGAGGACCATCGCGACGACGTGGTGGTGGTCGCGGCCGGCTACTCCCGCGAGATGGAGTCCTTCCTCGGCTCCAACCCGGGCCTGGCCTCCCGCTTCTCACGGACCGTCGAGTTCGAGAACTACTCGGTGCCCGAACTGGTCGCGATCATGGAGAACATGTGCGCCCAGCACCAGTACGAGCTGGCCGAGGGCACCGCGGCGGCGCTGGCCGCGCACTTCGAGGCGATGCCGCGCGACGCCGGCTTCGGCAACGGCCGTGCCGCGCGCGGGGTGTTCGAGGAGATGGTGGACCGGCAGGCGGTCCGGCTCGCCGCCCTGCCGCAGGTCGGCGAGCACGACCTCAGGCTGCTGCTGCCGGAGGACGTCTCCGCCACCGCCGCCGCACAGGCCACCGAGACCCCGGCTCCGGACAACGACCCGCTGACCCGCCTCGGCGACATGATCGGCCTGGCCGAGGTGAAGCGCGAGGTCACGAACCTGGTCAACCTCATCACCACCGCCCGCCACCGCGCCGCCGCCGGACTGCCGGTGCCCTCGATCAGCCACCATCTGGTCTTCACCGGCCCGCCCGGCACCGGCAAGACCACGGTCGCCCGGCTCTACGGGGAGATCCTGAGCCAGCTCGGCATCCTCTCCGGCGGACAGCTGGTCGAGGCGGCCCGCGCCGACCTGGTCGGCCGCTACATCGGCCACACCGCCCAGCTGACCCGCGAGGTGTTCGAACGGGCCCGCGGCGGTGTGCTGTTCATCGACGAGGCCTACACCCTCACCCCGCGCGGCGGCGGCGCCGACTTCGGCCAGGAGGCGGTGGACACGCTGCTGAAACTGATGGAGGACCACCGCGACGAGGTCGCCGTCATCGTCGCCGGCTACACCGACGAGATGGAGCGCTTCCTCGCCTCCAACCCGGGTCTGTCCTCCCGCTTCCCGCGCCGGGTCGCCTTCGCCGACTACTCCTCCGAGGAACTGGTCACCATCGTGCGTACCCAGGCCGCGAGCATGGGCTACGAGTGCAGTGCCGGCACCGGCCCGCTGCTCAAGGAGTACTTCGACGCGCTGCCCCGGGACCGCTCCTTCGGCAACGCCCGCCTGGCCCGCCAGGTGGTCGAGTCGATGGTCACCCGCCAGGCCGGACGGCTCAGCTCACTGGCCGTACCCACCCTGGACGACCTGCGCATCCTCCTGCCCGAGGACGTCACGGGCGCGGCCCCGAAGGCGGCCCGGTGAGGCCGCCCGCCCGCGGGGGCGCCCGCCTGTTGTCCGGCGCCGGCCTCGCGGCCGCCCTGCTGCTGCCCGCGGCCCTCCCTGCCCAGGCGGCCCCCTTGTCGGGCCTGCCCACGGCCGACGGGACGAAGAAAGGTCAGGAACTGCCCGGCATGCCCTCCGCGCTCGATCCGGAGGCCGAGCAGGTGGCCTGCACACCCGCCTCCGGCCGGCAGGCGAAGAAGCGGGACTGGTCGCGCCAGCGCCTCGACCTGGACCGGCTGCACCGGCACAGCACCGGTACGGGCGTGACCGTCGCCCTGATCGACACCGGGGTTGCCCCCGACGCCGCCGGGCTCGGCGGCCGGGTCACCGCCCAGGGGGCGGCCGGGGACGACTGTGTCGGACACGGCACGTTCCTGGCCGGGTTGATCGCCGGGACCGGCGGGGACAGCCCGGCCCTGGCCGGAGTCGCCCCGGGCGCGAGGATCCTGGCCCTGCGCGGCACCGACCGGCGCGGCGAGGCCGGTCCCGGCCTGGTCGCGGAGGCGGTGCGCGAGGCGACCGCCGCCCGGGCCGGGGTGATCGCGGTGACGGTGGCCCTGCCCCGCCGTACCCCGGAGCTGACCCGCGCGGTCGCCGAGGCCCGCCGCGCGGGTGCGGTGGTGGTCGCCGCGGCCACCCCGGACCCGCCGTCCCGGGGCGGCACCGACGAGATCCCGTCCCGCACCTACTGGCCGGCCGGCGAACCCGGCGTCCTGTCGGTCGCCGACATGCTCCCCAGCGGCGCCCGGCCGGACGGCTCACTGCCCACCGGCGGCGTCGACCTGGCCGCCCCCGGCGCCGGAGTGGTCTCGGGCGGCCCGCGCGGCGAAGGCCACTACCTCGGCGCCGGCGCCTCCGTGGCCACCGCCTACGCCGCCGGGGCCGCCGCGGCGGTCCGCGCCGCCCGACCGGACGACTCCGCCGCCGCCGTCACCCGCCGCCTGACCGCCACCGCGTACCCCGCCGACATCCCCCAACTCGACCCCTACGCCGCCGTCACCACCATCCTCGGCGACTCCGGTCCGCCCGTCGGCACCGACCGCGGTTCCGATCCCGTGACCATGAGGGACACCTCCACCGCCGACCGCGCCACCGGCCGCGCCACCCTCTTCGTCCTCCTCGGCACGGCCACCGTCCTCGCCGTCCTGTGGGCCGCCTTCGCTCTTCCCCGGGCGCGTGCCCGGGGGTGGCGTCCGGCGGGAGCCGGCGGAGCGGGGAGGGAATGAGCTGAAGACCGAGGGGCAACGCTCGCACCCCGAAGCCCCCAGCGGGGGCCACCCGTCCAGGTGGCCCCCGCTTTCCTGCTTCCTCTGCGTGCCTTCTGTCAGTCCCCCTGCCCCGCGCTCTCCTCCACCAGTGCCGTCTGCATCAACCGCTCCCGGCGGCGGGCGATGTGGAGAGCCCGGCCGGGCGGGAGGTTGCGGGGCTTGGCGTTGCCGAAGAGGCGGCCCTCGGTGGGCGGGCAGGACAGCAGGACGGCGGGGTTGTTCGCCTCGTCGAGGCGGCGCAGGAGGCCGTCGCTCAGGCCGCGGCCCGCGCCCATGGCACTGCGGGCGACGACCAGGTGGAGGCCCATCTCGAAGCCGAGTGTCAGGTGTTCGAAGAGGGGCTCGAAGGGGCTCTGGAAGGAGTTGCTGGAGACCATGTCGTAGTCGTCGACCAGGATGAACAGGCGCGGGCCGGTCCACCAGTCGCACTGGCGCATACGGCCGGGCGCGATGTCGGCGCCGGGGACCCGGGTCTTCATCGCGCGGGCCGCGCCCTCGATGGTCTCCTTGAGGTTGTCCAGGGAGATCACGTGCCCGATGCGGTACTCCTCGGGGATGGTGTCCACCAGGGTGCGCCGGTAGTCGACCACGATGATCTTCGCCTCGGTGGGGGCGTAGCGGTCCGTGATGCCCGCGGTGACGCGGCGCAGCAGGTTGGTTTTGCCGCTCTCGGTGTCGCCGACCACGATCAGGTGCGGGGTGCGGCTGAAGTCGTGCCAGACCGGTTCCAGGGCGTCCTGGTCGATGCCGAGCGCGAGGCGCATGCCGCCGCCCTCGGTGGCCTCGGGCGCGGGGAGTTCGGCGAGCGGAAGGCGGTGCGGCAGCATCCGGACCTGCGGGGCGGGTGCGCCGGACCAGTGCCGGGACACCTCGGTGACCAGGTGGGCGACGCCGTCGCCGAGGTCGTCGAGGGAGCCGCTGCCGTCGAGGCGGGGCAGGCCGGCGAGGAAGTGCATCTTGCTGTCGGCGGTGATGCCACGGCCGCCGCTGCGCGGCACCGAGCGGGCCTTGCGGGTGTCGATCTCGGAGTCCATCGGGTCGCCCATCCGCAGTTCGAGGCGGGTGGCGGCCTGGTCGCGGACCTGGGCGGACAACTCCACCCAGCGGGTGGTGGTGACGATCAGGTGGATGCCGTAGTTGAGGCCGCGGGCGGCGAGTTCGTTGAACTTCGGGATCAGGTCGTCGTAGTCCTGGCGGACCGTGGACCAGCCGTCGACCACCATGAACACGTCGCCGAAGGGCTCGTCGGGGAACTCCCCGGCGGCCCGGCGGCGGCGGTAGGACTGCATGGAGTCGATGGTGTGGTCCACGAAGAACTGCTCGCGCCGGGCGAGCAGCGTCATCACCTCGGCGACCGCGCGGTGCACCCGCTCCGGGTTGAGCCGCGCCGCGACGCCGCCGACGTGCGGCAGCGCGGCGAACTGCGAGAGGCCGCCGCCGCCGAAGTCGAGGCAGTAGAACTGGATCTCGGCGGGGGTGTGGGTGAGGGCGAGGGCGGCGATCAGGGTGCGGGCGAGGGTGGACTTGCCGCTCTGCGAACCGCCCGCGACGGCGACGTGGCCGCCGGCCCCGGACAGGTCCACGATCAGCGGGTCACGGCGCTGCTCGAAGGGCTTGTCGACCAGGCCGACCGGGACCCGCAGCTTGCCGGTGCCGGGCCAGCCGGCGGCGGTCAGGCCGCGCTCGGGGTCCGGGGCGATGCCGGGCAGCAGGGCGTCCAGCGGGGAGGGTTCGTCCAGCGGGGGCAGCCACACCTGGTGGGCGGCGGGACCGGAGTCGCGCAGCCGGTCGAGGGCCACGTCGAGCAGTGTCTCCTCGTCGCCGCTCTCCTCCGCCTTCGGCTCCGGTTCGGGCGCGGCCTCCAGCGTGCGCGGCACCACCCAGCCGCTGGTCCACGGCACCACCTGGCTGGCCACGCGGGCCTGGACCACCGCTCCGGTGCGGCGCCGGTAGCCGCCGGAGGAGTAGGCGGCACGGAACCGGGTCAGGGCCTCCACGCCCGACTTCAGATAGCCGTTGCCGGGCTGGGCCGGAAGCTGGTAGGCGTCCGGTACGCCGAGCACGCCGCGGCTCTCCATGGCGGAGAAGGTACGCAGACCGATGCGGTACGAGAGGTGGCTCTCCAGCTGGTGCATGCGGCCCTCGTCCAGGCGCTGCGAGGCGAGCAGCAGATGCACCCCGAGGGAGCGGCCGAGGCGGCCGATCATCACGAACAGATCCATGAACTCCCGGTGCGCGGAAAGCAGTTCGCTGAACTCGTCGACCACCACGAACAGGCTGGGCAGCGGGGTGAGGCCGGCCCCCGCGGCACGGGCCCGCTCGTACTCCAGGGCGGAGGTGTAGTTGCCGGCGGAGCGCAACAGCTCCTGGCGGCGCATCAGTTCGCCGTGCAGGGCGTCCTGCATGCGTTCCACCAGGGCGACTTCGTCGGCGAGGTTGGTGATGACGGCGGAGGTGTGCGGGAGTTCCTCAAGGCCCAGGAAGGTGGCGCCGCCCTTGAAGTCGACCAGGACGAAGTTGAGGGTCTCGGAGGAGTTGGTCAGGGCGAGGCCCAGGACGAGGGTGCGCAGGAGTTCGCTCTTGCCGGAGCCGGTGGCCCCGATCAGCATGCCGTGCGGGCCCATGCCTCCCTGTGCGGACTCCTTGATGTCGAGTTCCACCGGACGCCCGTCCACGCCGACCGCGACCGGCACCCGCAGCCGGCCGGAGCCGGTGTGCCGCTCGAACAGGGTGCGCGGGTCGTGCCGGTGCAGGTCGGGGATGCCGAGCAGGGTGGTCAGCTCGACGTCGGTCTCCAGCGGCTGCGCGATGTCGGTGCCCAGGCTGATCCGGCGCGACGTGAGCAGCCGGGCCAGCGACTCGGCGCCGAGCGGGCCGAGCCGGTCCGGGCGGCCGAGCGGCACGGAGCGCTCCTTGCGGCTGCGGTCGGTGCGTACCAGGCTCACCCGGTCCGGTCCGACGGTCAGCCGCAGCGTGTTGCGGCCGGGCCGCCAGCGCAGCGCCCCGGAGACGTCGAGGACCACCGCGTTGCGGTAGCCGTGGCCCTCCCAGCGGTGGCCCTCGGGGACGGTGACGCCGTCCAGGACGACGACCGTGTAGGGCTCGTCACGGCCGGGACGGGCATCCGGGTCGAAGCCGGGGCGCTCGGCGAACTCGGCGCCCAGCAGGTCGTCCAGCTCGGCGAGGTCGGCGGTGATCCGGCGGACCTGACCGGCGCCGTCCTCCTCGTGCGGATGCAGCGCGTGCGGCAGCCACTTGACCCACTCCCAGTCGGGCCGCCGCTCGTCACTGACACAGACGGCGAGCCACAGCTCCTCCGGCGCGTGGAACACCGCGAGCTGGCCGAGCGCGGCGCGCACGAGGGCGCGTACGGCGTCGGCGCCCGGGCCGGACGCCGGGGCGCCGCTCTCCTCGTACGGCGGGACGCCCGGCTCGGCCGACTCCTCGCCGTCAGTCCCCTCGGGGCGCAGCAGAACCCGTGCCGAGGAGCGCAGGTAGAGGCCGAGGGGCTGCTCGGGGATGGTGGAGTAGGCGCGGATGAAGCGGCGCAGGGCGTGCGCGGTGAGCGGTTCGAGGTCCTCCACCGGGCGGGTGGAGACCGGTTGCAGGGTCAGCGCCAGCTGCTGCTCGCCGACCGCGAGCCGGATCTCGCCGAAGTCCTCGTCGGCCGGGCGGCGTTCCCAGAGCCGTGAGGTGCGGGCCAGCGAGCGGAGCGAGGCGGGCTCCGGGTGGCGCCAGGCGAGCGCCCGCTGCTGCTCCACGATGGTGGCCCGGACCCGCTTGCGGGTCTGCGCCAGGTAGCGGAGGTAGTCGCGGCGTTCACCCTTCAGGCGCTGCTTGCGCTCGCTGGAGCGGCGCATCAGCTGCCCCAGCAGCATGGCACCGGCGGAGAGCGCCATGACGCCCATCGCCAGATACATGAAGACGCCGTTCCCGCCGCCGGGGCGCAGGAACATCAGCATCATCGACACCGACATCAGCGCCATCGGCAGATAGGTCCATATCGCCGAGGTGTCCGGAACGGTCTCGGCGAGGACCGGCGGCTCCTGGAGGGTCAATTGCCCTTCGGGCATCTCCGGTCCTGGCCTGCGGGCCGGCCGGCGAAACAGCACCACACTCAAGGAACAGAACCTCCGGGTTCACTGGTCTTTCCGGCCCGCACCGAATACCGCCGCGGCCGGTACCGGGAAAGTGCCGCACCGTACTGTTTCCTGCGATTCCCGGACAACTGTGAAATCCGGGCGAAAGCCGCGGGCATGACCGCACGGTCGGGCAACTCCCGTACCTGTCGGCTCCGGACCGGGCAGGTGTCCGGGTCCGCGGCACAATCCGGCGGGTGTCGGCAGTAGTCTGCATTCACGGAACGCCAACTGTCCACGCGGGAGCGGTGGTCGCCGGGCACGCGGACCTAATTCCCTTGCCCTGCCCCCGGGTTTCTGGCGGCACCGCGCCTTCCGTACTCTTCGCACGTTCCCCCGTTTTACGGGGAAGCCCCCCACCAAAGCCTCTACGGAAGCCGAGAGTTCAGCTGATGACCGACAGCGCGGTGGCCGAACTGTGCCGCCTGACCGTACGCGCGCCGAGCGTCTCCGTCGATCTGGCCGTGCCCGCCGACGTGCCGGTCGCCGACCTCTTGCCCACACTGCTGCGCTACGTCGGCGAGGAGGCCGAGGAGGCCGGACTCGACCACGCCGGCTGGGTGCTCCAGCGCCTCGGCGACGCCCCCCTCGACGAGGAGACCACCCTCGCCCGCGCCGGGCTCGCCGACGGCGACGTGCTCTACCTGCGTCCGCACACCGAGGCGCTGCCCGAGGCCCGGCTCGACGACCTGGTGGACGGGATAGCCGACACCGCGGGCCGGCGACTGCACACCTGGCACGCCGGCGCGGCCCGAGGGCTGCTGGTGGGCACCGTGGTGGCGACCGTGGTGACCGCCCTGGTGCTGGTGTTCTGGCCCGGAGTGCCCGCCTCCGCCCGGGTGGCCTGCTCGGCCGTGGCCGGGGTGCTGCTGCTCGCCGGCGCGGCCTCGGCCAGCCGCGCGGTCGGCGACCGGCTCTCCGCGACCGCGCTCGGCCTGCTGGTCGCGCCCTGCCTGGCGCTGGCCGGCTGGGTGCTGCCCGGCGGCGACCTGACCGGCCCGGACGCGGCACGGGTCGCGGGCGCGCGGCTGCTCGCGGCGGGCGCCGCGGGCGCGGGCGGCGCGGTCCTCGCGCTCGCCGCCACCGCGGTCGGCGCCCCGGCCCTCCTGGCCACCGCGGTGGTCTCGGTGGCCACCGCGATCGCCGGGGCCCTGATGGGCTACAGCGGCCTGGACGTGCCGGCCGCGGTGGCGCTGGTGGCGACGGTGGTCGCGCTCGGCGCCGGGGCGGTGGCGCCGTTCGCCTTCAAGCTGGCCGGGATGCGGATGCCCGCGCTGCCGTCCTCCGCCAGCCAGCTCCAGGAAGGCATCGAGCCCTACGCGGGCAGCGAGGTCGCCGAGCGCACCGAGCTGGCAGGGCGCTGGGTCACCGCGCTCTTCGCCGCCACCGGGACCGTCGCCGCGGCCGCCCTGGTCGTCCTCGCCGAGCGTCCGGACCTGCCCGGGGTGGTGACCGCCCTCGTGCTGAGCCTGCTGCTGCTCCTGCACTCCCGCGGCCTGGTGCACATCGGGCAGCGGCTGACCCTCGCGGTGCCCGGGGTCTGGGGGCTGCTGCTGCTCGCCCGCGCCTGGGCGGTGCACAGCGACGCCGACGGGCGCCCGGTGGTCTTCGCGGTCCTGCTCGCCGCCGCGGCCGGTCTCGTGATCGCCGCCTGGACGGTGCCCGGCCGCCGGGTGCTGCCGTACTGGGGCCGCGCGGCGGAGCTGGCACACACCGGCTTCGCGGTCGCGCTGCTGCCGCTCAGCCTGTGGCTGGCGGGCCTCTTCGGCTGGCTGCGCGGGCTGTTCGGCTGAGTTCACCGTACGTCCGTATGCGGGCTCCTGCGCCTGTACGCCCGTATGCGGGTGCCCGTGGGCGGGGTGTGAGCGGGCCCGGCCAGCCACAGCAGGGCGGCGCCCTACTGCGCCCGTACACCCGTATACCCGTACACCCGTACACGGGGTCCTGCACCCAACGCCCGTACACCGGGTCATCGAGAACGAGTTGAGGAGAGGCTGTGCAGTCCAAACGCGACCAGGTGCACGCCCACAGCTTCATGATGGGCAGGCTCAGCTCGGGCCTGCTGATGGCCGACCCGGACGCTCCGGAGAGCCCGCTCGGGCGCACCACCCGCGGCGTGGTCTTCGGCGTGCTGGTCACCGTGCTGATCGGCGCGGGCAGCACCGTGTACGGGCTGCTGCGCCCCGGTGGCAACGACGGCTGGCGTGACGGTGAACACCTGGTGGTCAACCGCGAGACCGGCGCCCGCTACCTGTGGACCGGCACCGACGGCGTGCTGCATCCGGTGCGCAACTACGCCTCGGCGCGGCTGATCGGCGGCTCCGACCTGACGACCAAGGACGTGGGCACCGCCTCGCTCCGGGACACCCCGGTGGGCGCCCCGGTCGGCATCCCCGGCGCCCCGGACGCGGTGCCCGAGCCCGGCCAACTGGACGACGGCGCCTGGCACATGTGCGTCACCGGGCCGGAGGGAGCGCTGCCCAGCACCTCCGGTGCCGTGGCGGGCACCGGGGTGAACAAGCCGGGCGCCACCACCGTGGTCGCCGGGACGTCGCTGGACTCCCGCGGGATCGGCGGCGACCAGGGGGTGCTGGTGCGCGGCCCGGACGGCACCGAGTACCTGGTGTGGCGGGGCAGCAGGCTGCCCCTGGACCGCGCCTCCGACGCCCGCAACGCGCTCGGCTACGGCTCCGAGCGTTCGATGCCGGTCTCCGCGGCCTTCCTGGACGCGCTGGCGCCCGGCCCCGCCCTGCGCCCACCCGCGGTGCCCGGGCGCGGCGAGCAGGGCCCCGACCTCGGCGGCGAGGCCAGCCGGATCGGCCAGCTGTTCAGGATCAGCGTGCCCGGTGGCGGCAGCACGTACCACCTGCTGCGCAAGGACGGCCTGGTGCCGCTGACCCGGCTCGGCGCCGCCCTGGTGCTGGGCGATCCGGCCACCCAGAGGGACGCCTACCAGGGAGGATCGCCCGAGGCGCGCACGCTCGGCGCGGACGCGCTGCGCGAGCACCGGGCGAAGAACGCCGGCTCGGCCGGGTCCGCGGAGCTGCCGGACGCGCCGCCGGTCCCGCGGTCCGCGCCGCGCGGCACCGCGCTGTGCGCGAAGGTGGACGGCGGTGACGGCGGCGCCCGGATCAGCTCGGTGCTGGCCCCGCTGACCCGGCTCGCCCCGGTCGCGGTGCCGGAGGGCACCGCCCAGCCGCTGGAGCCGGCCTGCACCCCGCCGGACGCCTCGGTGGTACGGCCAGGGCACGGCGCCCTGGTCCGGGCCCTGCACGCGAGCGGTGCCGCGCACGCGGGGACCACCTATCTGGTGGCGGACAACGGCGTGAAGTACCGGGTCTCCTCCCAGAAGGCGCTGGACGCTCTCGGGTACGAGGCCGGGGACATCGGCTCGGTCCCGGCGCCGCTGCTCGCGGCCTTCCCGACCGGCGCGGACCTGGACCCGGCCGCCGCCTCGGGCGCCGCTGAGGCCAAGATCACAGCCCCGCGGTGCGGGGCCGTCGAGCGGGCGGAGAAGCTCGGCGCGGACGCGGACGGCAAGACGGACAAGGCCGACACAGCGGGTGCAGCGGGCACGGCGGGCACCGCGCGCTGAGCCGGACAAGAAACACGTAAAGCACCCAATGAAAAAGAAAGGGCGAGGGCGGGGAAAATACCGGCCGAACTCGGCGTGGGGGTGCGCCGGGATGCGGAGTGGTGCGGAGGGCGCGGAGGGGAAACCTCAGAAAAAGCTCAGGAATTACGGCGGTTCCGGGATCCCGCGGAATCCAGCCAGGCGGCACGGGCAATGGACGGAAACCGGCCAGTGCGATGACCGTTTCCCTTCCGCGCGCGCCCGTTTCCCGCCCGTTTCCCGTCCATGTAGCGTCAGCGGGCGGGTAGTTCACGTGCCCGCTTCCCTCGTCGGTGAGGGGGGCGTTCACCCCGGTGAAACAAGCGGACAACTCACGTGGTACATAAGACATTTGGCGAACTGACCGATGCTCAAATCTTCCCTGCACGCGTTGCGCGGAACACGTGGTTCTCTTTAGCCTCAGCGAGCAACGTTGCGACGAGAGTTGCTCGAACGAAGGGAGCGCGACATGGCGGACAGTGCCGCACGGAAAGCGGATTATGCCAAGGGCTTGGGGGGCGTCTCGTCCCTGGAGTCGGCCCGGAGCCAGGTCGAGAAAATCCAGAACAACGTCGCCGAGATCGCCGCGCGTTCCGGCGTCGGCGGCGACGAGGGCCAGGCCCTGCTGAAGCTCTTCCGCAGCTGGAACGGCGAGGCGCAGAAGGTCGTCGTACAGATCAGCAAGATGATCGACGCGCTCCAGGAGAACGTGACCTCCGCCAACCGCCTGGCGAAGGAGAACCAGGACCTGACCGAGGTCCTCAACAGCAAGACCACCCAGGGCGTCTTCGAAGCACTGCTCTGACCCGCCCCCCTTCCGGCGCCGGCGCTGGCCGGCGAGGCGGGACCCCATGAGCTTTCCGGGCTCCGACGCCCGGCCACCCGAGAGGAGACGTCATGGCTGACGGCATCATCGACGTGCAGTACCCCGTGGTCCAGAACGCCATCGAGGAACTGAAGAACCAGACCCAGCAGATCATCACGACCCTCAACAACCTGGAGGACGAGCTGAAGCCGCTCGTCAGCACCTGGGAGGGTTCGGACCAGGAGATGTACATCCAGGTCCAGGCGGAGTGGGACCAGGCCACCAAGAACATGGCCAACCTGCTCGGCGACAGCGGCGAGCTGATCCAGAGCATCCACGACAACCACTCCCGCGACGAGCGCAAGAGCGCCGACAACTGGGGCAACGTCCGGGCCCGCTAGACCCGTTGGCCCGGCCTGACCCACACGACAGGCCCTGGTCGCCGATCCGGCTCGTGCCCGCGCGCCCGGATCCGGCCCACTGGCCCGGCCGTCCGTGCCCGGTTCATGCCCACCGGTCCGGCCGTCCGCGTCCGGCTCCGTCCCACCGGTCCGGCCGCCCGCGCGCGGGGCGCGGGCCGGCCGGGCCCTGCCCGCCCTCGTATCCCCGTCCGGTACCAAGCGCCAGGAGGACGTCCCATGGCCGGTGAGAAGGCCGACGTCAAGCATTTTGACCTCAAGCAGATGGAGAACTTCCGGGACAACGAGGTGCAGCCGGTGTACACCGCCGCGAAGAAGCACCGAGAGGAGGGCGACGGGTCCACCATCCGCCCGCTCGGCCAGCTCATCGACGGGCACACCACCCCGCAGAACCTCGCCCAGGACAAGCAGCTCCTGCGTATCGGCAAGATGGTCACCGACCCGCTGGTGTCGGGACCGAAGCTGATCGAGGACATCCGCACCGCGGCCACGGCGATCGACAAGCTGCTCGGTGAGCAGATGGACCTCTTCAAGGAGTTGAAGGAGGCGCTCACCGAGACCATCGACGAAGCCAACAAGACCAAGGACAAGAACCTCGACGCGATCGACGCGCAGACGCTGCTGCAGACCTTCGAGGAGGTCGACGCCTTCACCGCGGGCGGCGGCGAGGAGAACAACGACAACACCTGAGCCCGTCTCGCGCGTGCCGGCCGGGCCACGGCCGCCCGGTGCGCCCGCGGGAGGAACACCCGGCTGCACACCGGCGTGACGACGCCGTGCATCGGCATGAATGACAAGCACTGACCAGAAAGGGCGCCCGGTGGCCGATCGGTACGATCCCAACTCCGACGAGAACCTGGACAAGTTCGCCAAAGCCGGCGACCCGTCGACCGATACCTGGGCCACTCTGGTCACCCACATCACCGGCTACCCGGTGCCGGACCGCAACACCGTCTTCGACACCCTCCGCTCCGACCACGGCGGCAAGCTCTTCCGGATGGACATCAAGGAGCGCAGCCTCAGCCTGCTCGTCAAGGACTCCGGCTTCATGACGAACAACGGCGAGGACTACGACATCTGGTTCTTCGACAAGGGCAAGAAGACCAAGATCAAGCAGGCGCGGATCGTCTTCGAGGGCCGTGTGAAGGCCGGAGACGAGATCATCTTCGCCAGCCCCGGCTCCGACAACGTCAACGACGCCCAGGTCCGTGAGGGCAACGAGTTCACGGACTACAACAAGGACAAGATGAGCACCGTCGCGCTCGCCCGGTACATGAACGGGCCGCGGGCGGCGCTCCTGGCCCTGCTGGGGGGCAGCACCCAGGACGCCCGGTTCAGCAACCTGGGAGTGCCCGGGGCCGACGTGGTGGACCTGAACTCCTTCAACACCACCGGGGATTCCTTCGACTACGCGGCCAAGTTCTTCAAGGACCACGCGGTGGTGCTGAAGGACTGGGAGGACCGCTTCGGCCGGGACGACGCGAGCTGGAAGGGCGAGGCGGCGGAGGTCTTCCGCAGCCTGCTGAAGAAGATCCGCGAGAACTACGACAACTACGTCGAGACCTTCAACTCCACGGCCGGCACCGGCGGCCAGACCGGCACCGGCGGCACGGTCTACTCCCGCGCACTGTCACTGGGCCGCTCGTACCTGGTGGACGCCGCCAACGCCCTGCTGAAGGCGTGGCTGGACTGGGCCAAGTCCCCGTACTACGACCCGCACCAGGTGCTGCGCTACGTCCTGGACGACCTCGCCCAGTGGGTGGACGCGAACAACGTCGCCAAGACGGACATCAAGGTCTCGTACTCCCGGTACAGCAGCTCCACCTACCACGAGCCCCAGGCCGGCTTCCTCCAGGAGCACCCGGAGTACGGCGACCTCACCGACATCGCGAACTGGGCGAAGGTCGGCGACAAGGCGGCCAAGATCTGGAGCCAGGGCGTCGACGAGTACCTGGGCAAGCCCGCCGCCACGGTGCAGTCGAACCTGAACAACCACTTCCTCGACCTCGGCAAGGACTTCTCGGAGAACGTGCCCGAGCCGAAGTCGACCACCACGGCCGCCGACGACTACGAGAAGAAGAAGCTGGAGGACGAGAAGAACGAGATCAACAAGCAGAACGAGGAGAACCGCAGGTACCAGGACGAGCTGCGGGCGGAGCAGGAGCGGCAGCGCGAGGAGGACCGCAAGTACCAGGAGGAGCTGCGCAACGAGCAGAACAGGCAGCGGGAGGAGGACAAGAAGTACCAGGAGGAGCTGAGGAAGGAGCAGGAGAAGCAGCGCGAGGAGGACAAGAAGTACCAGGAGGAGCTGCGCAACGAACAGAACAGGCAGCGCGAGGAGGACAAGCGCGAGGCCGACGAGCTGAAGAAGGAGCAGGACAAGCAGCGCGAGGAGGACAAGAAGTACCAGGACGAGCTGCGGGAGGAGCAGCGGCGCGAGCAGGAGGAGGCCAAGCGCCAGGCCGAGGAGCAGGGCAAGGCCCTGGAGGAGAGCCTCGGCGGCCTCAACGATCCCAACGCGCTCAAGGAGCAGAACCTCGGCAGCCTCGACGAGTTGCTGAACCAGAACAACCCGGTCACCGAGAGCCTCGGCAACACCGGCAACACCGGCAATCCGAACAACCCGGTCACCGAGAGCCTGGGCAACCTCGGCGACGTGAACAACCCGGGCGGCGACGACCAGCAGTGGTTCACGTCCAACCCGGCCCCGGTCGCCCCGAACCTGAGCGCCCTGCGCACCCTCAACAGCGGTCCGGCCAACGGCCCGGGCGATACGAACAACGCCGCGGCCAACGACGCGATCACCCAGAGCCTCGGCAACCTGGGCGGCGTGAACAACGGCACCGGAGGTTCCCTCAAGACCCCGACCGGCGGTACCGCCCAGCTCACCGACGGCAAGCTCACCACCGACTTCCCGGACGGCAGCAGCAGCTCCTTCGACCCGGACAGCGGGGTGCTCACCACCACCCACCCGGACGGTTCGGTCACCACGCAGAACCTGGGCGACGGCGCCAAGGTGACCAATCCGGATGGCTCGGTCACCTCTCTCGGCGGTGACGGCAAGCTGACGACCAGCTTCCCCGACGGCACCACCCAGACCGTCGACCCCACGACCGGCCGGGCGACGACGACCAACCCGGACGGCACCACCACCACCGATAACCTCGGCGACCTGGGCAACCTCAATGGCCAGAACGGCCAGAACGGCTTCGGGGACCTCGGCGACCTGGGTGACATCAACTCCGACCTGCCCACCCAGTCGACCGGTGACCTGGGCGATTTCGGCAACCTCAACAGCGACCAGCCAGGCCTGGAGACCCCGACCGGCGGACACACCACGCTCGACGGCGACGACTTCACCACCAAGTTCGCGGACGGCAGCGAGGCCACCTTCGACCCGGACAACGGGCTGCTCACCACCACCCGTCCGGACGGCTCCACCACGGTCACCGACCTCACCCACGGGGCGAGGGTGACCAACCCGGACGGCTCCACCACCTTCCTGGACAACGGCCGGCTGACCAACGGGTTCCCCGACGGCAGCACCCAGGTCATCGACCCGGACACCGGCATCGCCACCATCACCGACCCGCAGGGCAACACCCGGACGGTGGACCTGCACGACCTCAACTCGCCCGGTAACTTCGACAGTTCGGACATCCTCGACGATCTCGGCACTGTTGGTGGCGGCGGTGACGGTGGTGGGACCACCTCCCGGGACGTGCCGTTCTCCGACCTGGGCCTCGGTGGCGGCAATGTGAGCACCGCGGCCTCCGGCGGCGGGCTGTCGTCCGGGGCGGGTTCCTTCTCCGCGGACGGCTTCGGCGCGGTCGGCGCCGCCCCGCTCTCCGACGGTGCCGCGAGCAGCGCGGGCACCCCGCTCAGTCCCGCCGCCGCGGCCGGAGCCCCCGGCATGCCCGGTACGCCCGGCAGCCCGGGCATGCCGATGGGCGGCGGCATGGGCGGCATGGGCGCGGGCGGAGAGAAGGGCAACGGCGAGCGGGTACGGGCCGTCCTGGTCGACGCGGCGGAGGAGAGCGAACGCCGCAACCGCCGCCGGCGCAGCCCGTGGAACCGCCAGGAGGACAGCGACACCTTCCTGGCCCCGGCCTCCCGGGTGGCGACCACCGGCGGCGACTCTCCCGAGGCGGAGCCGGAGCCGGAGCCGGGCCGCAGGCCCACCAGTTCCGCCGACTACCTGGAGGAGGACGCGGACGTATGGGGCACCGACGAGGGCGGCACCCCGGCGGTCATCGGGCGGTGACCATCGTGCGGCCGTCCCCGGGCGGTGACCACCGCGAGGAGACGAGCCCCGACCGGCCCCGGTTTCCACAGCCGGGACCTCACCAGGCAAGATCGACAGGGCAGTTGACGGACCGGAGATCAGGTCGGGACGTACGGGCCGGACATCCGGACGTACCGGCCAGACGTACGGACCGGACATCCATACGCACACGGAGCACGACGGAGAAGGGACGGACGGCGTGACGGAACCACTGGAGAAGCGCCTGGAGAAGGCGATGGCCGAACTCCAGGCAGCCCAGGAGGCGGTCGCGCGCACCGAACGCGAGCTGCGGCAGGCGTCGTTCGCGGTGCTGTCCTCCGACCGCGCGGTCCGGGCGACCGCGGGCCCGCAGGGTGAGCTGACCGGGATCGAGTTCCTGGAGAACAAGTACCGCGACATGTCCCCCCAGGAGCTGGCCGCCAGCGTCCTGGAGGCGGCGAGCGCGGCGCGCCTGAAGATGAACCGCCACGTGATGAAGGCGATGGCTCCCTTCACGGAGCCCAGCAGCAACGTGCCGGAGCTGAAGGGCTTCGAGGTCGACTGGGAGCGGATCTTCGGCCCGGAGGTGCTGCGCGAGGACGACGAGGACACGGCACGCGGCGGCCAGGAGACACCTGCCTGGCGGGACGCGCTCGGCGAGGACGGGGAGGACTGACCGTGGGACAGCGCTACTACGTGGACCCGCGCCGCATCGAGGCCCTGGCGGGGCAGCTGGAGGAGATCGGCGCCCTGACCAAAAGTATGACCGAGGAGTTCTTCGACGAGCTGGCCCCCACGGTCAACTGGCCCGGCACCGAGGGCGAGTTCGCCGAGAAGGCCAAGCCGCAGGAGCAGAAGGAGCGGCAGACCACCAAGGACACCATGATGTCCATCCGGGACGCGCTGGTGGAGATCACCGACGCCACGCTCAGCCAGGTCCGGATGATGAAGGACACCCGCGACCGCAACATCGAGGGGATCGAGCAGGGCACCAGCCGTATCGACGCCAACGGGCTGAACGGCGACGACGGTTCAGGCGGGCATGGCCGCCGCTGACCCGCGCACCGCCGGCCGCTCCCGCACCGCGCCGGGAGCGGCCGCTCCGTCCTGCCCGCGCGAGGCCCAGGACGGCCCCCGATGAGTATCAAGGCATCGCCCGAGGTCAACGCGATGATCTTCATCCTCACCGGGGAGAAGCTGATCGACGCCGACGAGGACCTCGCCTACGACAGCCGCCGGCCCTACTCCGGCCTGGGCCGGAAGCTCGACAAGCTCTCCGCGTTGATCGAGAAGTCGATCCACGACATCGCCGAGTCCATGCCGGACGATCTGGCCAAGTCGTACGCCAAGGCGATGGGCATGCTCATCGACGACGCCGGCAAGAACTACCTGCGCGAGTTCGCCGAGCAGCTCGACAAGATCGCCGAGGGTCGGCGCAAGACCTCCATGGACATCATGGAGTCCAAGTGGCAGGTCATCGCCGAGGTCATCCGGCTGCTCATCGAGATCGCCCTCTACCTCGCGATGTCCTTCTTCACCGGCGGCGCCTCGGCCAGCCAGATCATGATGGCCAAGCTGCGCAGCCGGTTCATGATCCTCACCACGCTCAGTCACCTGCTCCAGCGGCTCCACCTGGCGCCGTCCCTGACCGAGGCGTTCGCCGAGGCGTTCACCACGTTCGCGGTGCGGCTGGCGATGATGAACTTCGCGCCGGACGGCCGCCGCCCGGACGGCTTCGACTGGGACCAGATCCTCAAGGACGGCGCGTTCGGTGCCGCCGCGGGCTTCCTCACCAGCGTCTTCGACAACTTCGCGAAGAACATCGTCAAGAGCTATGACAACAACTTCCTCAAGAACGGCCCGGACCTCAACTTCAAGAACAACCCGAACCTGGCGAACAACCTCAACCTCAACCTCAAGAACAACACCCCGAATCCGAACCCGAAGCCCAAGCCGAACCCCGACCCCACCCCGAACCCCCACCGCGACAACACCCCGAACGACCGCCCTGACCCCACTCCGAACGGGAACAGTCCCAACCTCACGAACAACAACCCGTTCTCCTTCCGGAACAACTTCCGGAACAACCCCGACCTGTGGCGGAACAACCAGCTGCTGCGGAACAACGCCGACCGGCCGGGCGCACTGGCCGGCCACTACGGGCTCAAGGGAGCGGCCGACTTTCTCGCGTCCGGCTCCGGCGAGGCGCTCGCGGAGATCCTGATCAAGGGCGCCTTCGACGGCGACTGGTCCACCAACTGGTCCACCTTCGTCGGCGCGGGCCTCAGCAGCCAGGTCGAGGCCACGCTCACCGACACCGCCCTGAACACCGGCGCCGAACTGCGCAACGCCATTGACAAGCTGCGCAACCAGCCGCCCACGGTCTCCGGCGGCGACACCGACTCCGACACACGGGACTCCGCCGACTCGCCCCCCTCCCGCGGCGGCGACGGCCCCGGCCGCACCGACGGCCCCTCGCGTCCGGACACCACCGGCGGCAACGGCCCCGCACTCGCCTCGCCGACTCCCGTCACCCAACAGACCACTCAGCAGGGCGACTTCACCGGCAGCCAGACACCGCCGCCGCCCTACGCCGCGGAGAACCCGCCGCCGTACACGCCCCAGGATCCGCCGCCGTACTCCCCGGGCCCGCTGCCGGTGACCGCCGCCGAGAACGAGCTGTGGCAGCAGGTCTACGACGGCCCCGCCGAGGTCCGCGAGCAGGCGCTGCGCGACCTCGCCGCCCTGCGCGGCGCCCTGCCGCCCGGCAGCACCGAGATCGGCATCCGTGACAGCCTGCACAGCAACTTCTCGCAGCTGCCCGAGATACGGGTGGTCCCCGCCGGGAACGGCCCGGCCGCCCAGATCGACACCGACACGGTCCGCCGCACCCTCGACGGCTTCGGGACGCCGGTCACGGTGGACACCCCCGTCACGGTGGACACCCCGGTCGCCGTGGACTCGCCGAGCATGGCGGACCCGCCGAGCACGGTGGACTCGCCGAGCACGGTGGACTCCCCGAGCGCGGGGGGCACCCCGCGCGCCACCACCCCGGGTGCCTCTGGCAACAGCCCCACGACCACGGTCGATCCAGCCGTCCGTACCGCCGGGGACACCGCCGACTCGGTGGCGGACAACGGCTCGGACTCGCAGGTCGACCCCGACGAGGCCCGCCGCGCGCTCGACGGGGACGGTGTCGCGCCCGACGCGTCTTTGGAGAACCCGGTCGTGGGCTCCCCGGAGAATTCGGTCACGAACTCCCCGGAGAACGACCTCCAGAGCGCTCCGGACGAGGCAGCCGAGCAGGCCGACCGTACGGGTCCGGTGCCGGGCCAGGGGGTCGGCGGTCCCGTCGCCTCCAGCAGCCCCAACACCTCCGCCACGTCCGGCCCTGCCACCGCTGCCCGGCCGGGCGGCGCCCCCACCGCCGGAGGCCCGGCTCCCTCCGCCGCGCCACCGCAGGGCACCCGTACGCCGGACAGCGCGGCCCCGCCGGACGGCTCACAGACCACGGCGGACGGCTCCCCGCAGACCGCGCAGTCGCCGGAGACCACTACTTCTCCGGAGACCGCTGCCTCTCCGGAGACCATCAATTCTCCCAATGCTCCGGCGACCGTCGACTCCCCTGATGCACCCAGCACTTCGGACTCGGCCGAGAGCACTCCCGCCCCGGCCGCCGACACCACCCCCGCCCCGCCGAAGGTGAGCACCACCGGCTCGTACGCCGGCACCGGTGACGTACGCGACAACGGCGGCGTGAGCGACGTGAAGGCCGGTCCCACCCCTGCGGCGAACTCCGCACCCGCTGCGGGGCCGCCGTTGACGATCGTGGTCTCGGAGACACCGCCGCCGGGGGAGGGGACACCGGAGGCGGCCGAGTTGCTGGACGGGGCCGGGACAGACCGGGCCGTGGTGCTCGGGCCGGCGGTCGCGCCGGACGGGGCGGGGCGCCCGGTACGCGCCGCCGTCGAGCTGACCCGCGAGGGGCCGGGCGCCCCGGTCCGGGTCCGCCCGCTCACCGGCCCGCCGCCCGTCATGACGCCGGACGGCACCGCGGACGCCGGCTTCCCCGGCGCGGACATCGCCTTCCCCGGCGCAGACGTGTTGCTGCCTCTCGCCGACGCCCTCGGCCCGGCCCCCGCCGCGGCCACCCCGGCACCCCGCCCCGCCACCCAGAGCACCATGGCCGGCGACAGCGGACCGGTCACCACCCCCGCCACGTTCCCGAAGGTGCTCTCGGGAGTGACAACTCCCGTAGTCGGAAACGGAGTCGGCTCGGACTCCGCGTCCACGACTCCCGCCTCGGCCAAGCTCGCCACCCTGTCCCGTCCCTGGACCGAGACAGCCACCGACCTGCACCTGGAGTCGGGCAACAGCAACGGAACCGGCGGGAACGCCCCCGGCCCCGGCCCTGGCGGCGGACGCGGGTCGGGGAACGGCGGCACTCCGCCTCCGCCCCCGCCCACCACGCCGGACAACTCTTCGGACAACTCTCCGGAGACACCTCCCGTGGCGTCCCCGCCGCCGGGGCGGATCGTCGTGCGGCCCGCGGACAGCGGGAGCACCGCCTACGACGGCAACGGTCGCGGACGACCCGAGGGTGAACGGGTCGTCGTCACCCTGGACGGCCACACGGTCCCCGTCGCGCAGCTGCGGCGCTGGGTGCCGGACGCGGCTGTGAAGCCGCAACCGGGGCGCGCCGTACAGAAGTTGGCCATCTCCCAGAGCCCGGCCGAAGACGGTACGGCGCACGCCGCGGGCCGTCGCGCGCTGCTCGGCCAGGACTCCTTCCGCGGTGTGCGCACCACCTCCGCCCGCCCGGCCCCGGAGACCGCCACGGCGCCCGATACCGCCACGGCCCCGGTGACCGATGCGCCCCCGCCCGCCCCTCGCACCGTCTTCACCGGCCCGCCGACCGCGCTCCCCGGATCCGGGACCGAGCGGGGAGCCGACTACTTCGCCGGACACGGCACCTCCCGTACCGTCACGCTCGGCACCGACGACGCGGCGCGCCCCACCGTGAAGGTGAGCGGCGTGCAGCTCGGCGAGGTGCTCAAGTCGTGGGCGGAGGACGGCGATCTCGACCGGCCGCTGGTTCTCTTCTCGTGCGAGACCGGGCGGCAGCCGGAGGTGGCGGGCCTGCCGGTGGCACAGCACGTGGCGAACCGGACCGGGCGCCCGGTGTACGCGCCGACCACCGAGGTGGGCACGGCCCGCGACCGGGACGGCAATGTCCGCGCGGTGCTCACCGAAGGGCCGGACGGACCGGGCCGCTGGCGGCTGTTCACCCCGGAGCCGTCCGGTGCCGACCTGGACGCCCTGGCACGCGACGCCGGGCTGCATGTGGGCCCTGAACCGGCCGACGCCTTCGCCCGGGCCCGTACCCTCCAGCAGATCCGCACCCTGCGCGAAGCACTCGGCCCGGACGCCGAACAGCGGCCGGAGAATCGGGAGTTGCTGGCCGGACTCGCCTATGTGGACGGCCTGCGCTGGCTCAGCCCGGACACCGCGGCCCGCTACGGCGACGGCCGGATGACCCCGGATCTGCTGCGCCGGATGGTCACCGACTGGCGTGGTGCGACGGGCGGCACCACCACCAGCTCGGCGGACAGCACCGGCACCGCCCCGGCGGCCGGGGCCAGTATCGGCCCGGAGGGCGGCGCCGCCACCGACCCGGCGGTGGGCACCACCGGCCCGGCAGCGGCCGACACCGCCACCGGCCCTGCAGCCGATCCCACCCCCGCGCAATACTCCGAATTCCTGCGTGCCGCCGCCGCACTGCGCTCCGCCGCCGGGCCCGACACCACGCTCGACGCCCTGCTGCCCCCGCCGCCGCCCACCCTCCCGCCGACCACCCTGGTCTCGCCGGAGGACGTGCGCGGTCTCGCCTACGCGCCCTCCGCGCGGATCACCTGGTCGCTCTCCAACACCCCGCTGCCGCTCTCCGAGCTGGCCCTGAGCCCCGACGACACCGCCGAACTCGCCCGCCGCAGGCCCGACCTGGCGCCCGCGCCGAGCCGCCCGGAGAGCCTCGCCGAGGACCTGACCGTGTTCAGCAAGGGCACCGCGACGCCCGGCCCGGCGGACACGGTGCACGCGGACGGTCTGGCCTTCCAGCGACTGCGCACCCCGGGCGGCGGGAACTGCCTCTTCCGGTCGTTGCTCGACAGCGCGCGCAGCCAGGACGTACCGCCCGCGTGGGCCGCGCGGAACGTCGCCGGGCTGCGCAGCCTGTTGCGCGACCGGATCACCGGGTCCGAACTGGGCGCCGCCGCGGGCACGTTGATCCCGGACCCGGTGTACACCGTGGTGGACGACCTGCGGCTACGCGCCCTGTCCGGAGTGCGGGACCCCGACGAACGTAGCCGGATCACCGACGAGTGGAACCAGCGCGCGCAGGCGGTCGTCACCGACGGCGACCCCGGCCAGTGGCGGCAGATCCTCCGGGACAGCGACTATCCGCAGCTCGCCGAGGTGGCGCCGACCCCTGCCGCGGCACGGCGGCTCGGCTCCGGCCAACTGCTCGCCGCGGCCGCCGAGCGCCCCGAGCTGTGGTCCTCCCCCTTCGCCGACCTGCTCCCGGACGCGCTGGCGCACACCCTCGACCTCGACCTCCGGATCGTCCGCCCCGACCCGCGGTCGCCGCAGAACCCCCTGGTCACCTCCCTCCACCCGGGCGGCCGGAGCGGCACTCTCCACCTGGCCTACAACGGCACCGACCACTACGACGCCCTGGTCCCGGCCTCCGCCCCGCTCGCCCCCGAACCTGCCCCTGCCATCACGCCGGCAACGGCCCCGGCCCTGGACCCGGCCCCGGCCGCACAGGACCCGGACGGAGCAGACCCCTTCGGCGAGTGGCTGCGCGGCATGGGCGGGGTCACCGACCTCTACGGCCCCGACACCGAGACTCCCGACCGGGGCGATCCGGTTCCGCTGGAGACCCAACTCGACCGGCATCGCCCGGCACGGCTGCTGACCGGCCCGGACGCCCGACCGCCCGCCCCGGCGCCGCCCACCGTCACCTTCGAGGACGGCAGCCGGCTGCCCACGGTCCTGATCAGCCCGGACGCCGACCCGGGTGACGGTACCCCGGCCGGCCGTACGGACAGGTCCACGCAGCGCCCCCCGACCGGCCTCCTCACCGGCGTCGGCAAGACCACCCTGCGCGCGCCCGAGCAGGTGGCCCAGGAGATCCTGGGCAAGCTGCCGAAGAACCTGCGCGCCCAGTTCGACGAGGCGGAACTGCTGCGCCTGCTGACCGAACAGCCCGGCGCCTTCACCGCCCCGCGCGGCGCACGCTTCGTGGGCCGGGAGAAGTCCGGGGTCGGCCACGAGCTGACGGTCGAGGCCATCCCGTACCACCGCTGGGAGCGCTTCTCCGACGTGAACGGCGGCACCGTCCGGCTGGACACCATGCGACGCGGCCAGGCCGGTACGGGCGGCGGGCGCAGCGTCGGCGTCGGGCGCCGGATCGCCGGGGCGCTGAGCATGGGACCGCCGCTCAACTGGCTGCTGAAGATCGGCGTCTCGCTGGGCTGGACCCGCAGGACCGACTACACCCAGGGCACCCAGGCGTACAACCAGTCCGAGTGGCGCGCCCACGAGGGCTCGCACCTGCACCTGGACGACGTCTACTACCGGGTGCGGGTGGACCGCGTCACCGAGGCACCGAAGACCACCGGTCCGGCCACCGGATCCAAGCAGGACAGCAGCCCGAACAACCAGAGCGACCAGCTCAACTCGCCCGCATCAAAGCCCGGTTGGCAGCGCAAGCAGGTCCACACCGCTGAGTTCGCCATGCGCGACGGGCTGAGCTGGCGGCTGCCGGACGACCTCACCGTGCCCTTCAAGGGACCCCGGCGGGCACCGAAGACGCTCACCTTCCCGGACGGGATCGAGCCCCGGATCAGCGACACCACAGGGCTGCACCTGACGGACCCGCCGGAGGACGTGGCGCTCGCCATCTCCGGTGCGCGGCCCGGCAGTTCGGCGCACCGCACCCTGGTCTCGTACGTCCGGCCGGGGCGGCTGCTCGCCCTGTTCGGCCGGTTCTCCGGGCCGGTCACCGGGCCCGAGCTGACCCGGGGCAGCGGACAGCACCCGCTGGGGCACCTGATCGTGGAGCGGTCGGTGCCGCACCGGGCCACCCTGGTCACCGAGTCGGTCAAGGCCGAGCTGCGCGACCTCACCCAGACCACCTACCAGAACGAGCGCGGCCACGTCCGCGACACCCGCGTCGGCGTCCAGGTCACCGGAGGGCCGAACTACACCCTCACCGGCCCGGAGACCGACGTACGCCTCCAGGGCGGCCCGTTGGTCCGTGCGGACCTCACCACCGGGCGCGGCCACTACCTCGGCACCGACGCGGCCCGGAAGACCACCGGCCGCGTCCGCAACCACCCGGTCGCGCTCTACCGGGTGGAACGCACCCTCATGGTGCGCAAGCCCGGCGAGCCGCCGTCGGCCGCGCGCCCGGTCCGGGTGGTCAGCCTGGACTGGATCTCCACCCAGGACGCGCGTCGCCTCGCGGGCTGGGACAGCCGCACGCCGGGCCAGGCGGGCCCCAACCCGGACGCCGAGCCGCCGGTGCCGTGGTATCTCACCCGAGAGGACCCGGTCCACCTCAGCGGTCAGGTGCGCGCCGAGGGCTTCCGACCCATCAGCCCGCAGAACCAGGTACAGAACCAGTCCCAGCCGCAGGTACAACCGCAGCCGCAGGTACACCCCCAGCCTCAGTCGCACACCCAGCAGCAGAACCAGACCCCACAGCCGCCCGCCCAGCAGGCCCAGACCCAGCAACCCACCCAGACCCAGCAACCCACCCCCCAAGACCCTCTGCGTGTCTTCACGCACGCCGTCCTGGACACCCTGCACCGCTCGTACCCGTCGCTGTTCGTCCCGCCGTTGATGCTGCGGCACCCGCGGCTGGCCAGGTTCTGGTACGGCGACGGGCGGATGCGGACCGCGCTGCACAACGACCGTCAGGTACGCGAAGCCCTGAACCGGCCCAGCCTGGCGCAGAGCCTGGACGACCTGACCACCACCGGGGTGCCGGTCACCCTCACCGAGGACGGCAAGGTGCGCCGCGGCCACCACACTCTCATCCTCAGGGCGCGCCTCACCGACCGGCAGTTCGAGACCACGATGAGCGAGCGCTCGCTGCGCAACGCGGTGATCGGCACAGAGGTCTCCGGCCAAGGGCAGCAGGCGTCCAGCACCCTCTCCGGCGGGGCCGAGCTGGGCATCTCGCCGCGTGACCACAACAAGGTGCCCGAGGCCGGGCTGCCGCGCCAGACCGGCAACGTGACCGTCGGCGCCCGCTACGCCAGGACCGACCAGAAGGCCACCCGGAACACGGTCGCGGTCGCCCACGACCACCTCATGTTCCAGAACGGCGCCGACCTCTACAGCTATCAGGTGGAACTGGGCGCCTCCTTCGAGGGCCACCGCCGCCCGCGCGGCTGGGCCCGGCTCGCCACGGTCGGTCTGCTCGGCGCCGGCGTCTTCGTCAGCAAGGTCGAGGAACGGCCCCTGTTCACCCGCGGCAACGAGACCGTGGGCCGCGTCGAGCTGGCCGTGCCCGCCGCGCACGGCTCCGACCGCCACGCCCCCGCGGACCCGCCACCTGCTCAGACGGCCCTGTCACCTGGTCAGCCGGCCGTGCCACCCGCTCAGACGACCCCGCCCCCCAGTCAGACGAACCTGCCACCCGGCGGGCCGACCCCGACGCCCGCGCCCGCCCCCGCCCCCGCACCGCAACGGCTCTCCTCCGTCGAGGCGGACCAGCTCCTCGATGGCACCCGCCCGCTGCCGAGGACGGAATCGGCCGACCAGCGGCTCACCCGGAAGCTGCTGAGCGCCCCGCACGTGGTGCTCAGCACCGAGGGCGGGCGGCAGCGTCAGCAGTTGGTGCAGGACACCGCCGACCGGGCCACCGGCACGTCCTGGCATGTCGGCGCGCCCGGCGCCCCGGTACGCACCGCGCTGCGCCGGGCGATGGCGAACCTCAGCGTGGCAGGTCAACTCGGCCAGTACCTGGGCCCCTTCGGCTCCCGCATCGCCGGACTGACCGGCGCAGGACCGCTCCAGACCCACTACCTGAAGGCGGCGGTCCGCGGCGAACTGCACAACATACGCGTGAAGAGCGACCCGAAGCCGGCCAGCCTCGAAGCCACCATCGGCAACGAGCACCGCGTCCTCGGCAGCGCGAGCACCGTCTCGCACGCCACCGTCGGCCTCCAGGGCTCCGACTCGCCCCTCCAGCAGGCCCCGGGGCACCAGGCGGTGACCGGCACCTACTCGACCGCCCTCCAGTACGCCTGGGGCAAGGGCCGCAGCGTCTCGCAGACCCTCACCCGGGGCCGTAACACCACCCTCACCTTCGCCGGGCGGATGTATCTGGTGGTCGCCGACGCCGCCGAGACCGTCGCGGTGCGGGACCGCTGGACCGCCGCGATGGGTACGGTGGGCACCCGCGCCGGGACCCGGATCAGTTCCGCGGCCGGGCGCCTCTCCGAGCGCCTCGGCCGCCGCCTCGCCCCGCGCCGGGCCGCCGCAGCGCTCCAGCGCATCCGCGACGCGGTGATGTTCCACCTGCCCATGCAGGACGCCATCGAGGCCGGACTCGCCCCGGACGGCCTGGGCACCACCACCCCGCACAACCTCGGCGGCGGCTACCGGGTGCCCGGCTTCCTGCGAGGCCGCCGCTTCCCCACTCACCCCAGCGGACAACTCGACGCGAGCCAGGCGGCGCGGCAGCTGATGGGACCGCTGGAGAGGATCGGGGTGCCCTCGCACGACCGGGAGCAGGTCCTCCAGCGGCTCTCGCCGGATTTCCTCCGCGCCCATCTGCACGAGCTGACCACCGACGGGATGACCCTGCCGGTCCGCTACCGCGCCTGGTCCAGCCCGCACCACCTGCCGGTCGGCGGCAGCCCCGGGCAGCTCCGGTTCCAACTGAGCCCCGTCACCACCACCGTGGACAAGCTGCGCACCAATCTCGAGCTGGAGGACTACCGCACCATCGCCCGCGACGACGCCGTCGGCACCTCCCAGGACCGCGGCGCCGACGTGACGCTCAGCGCCGCCCAGCGCGCCGCGGCCACCAGCGGCGGCGTCCTCACCGCCAGCCCGTCGCTTCAGGGCACCGCCGCCAAGCAGCGGTCGAGCGCCCGGACCGCGACCAGCGGCAGCACCGCGATGCCGAACATCGCCACCACCCAGGCGCACGCCGAGATCGTCACCAGCTACGTGCTGACCGTCACCATGACGGACGCGGCCGGCGACCCCCTCGCTCCGCGCGCCTTCGCCCCGGTCGGCAGCCTCAACGAGATCCTCCCGGCCAGCCTGCTCACCCCCGACGGCGACGGCTCCGACGGCGCGCTCACCGAGCAGGACGTGCCGGAACCGGAGCGCGCGGTGACGATGCTGACCGCCGCGCAGGCCCGCCCGGACGGCATCGCCGCCTGGCGCACCTCCGCCACCGGTAACGGCACCGGCGGCCCCGACAGCGCCGACTCGGACGTCCTCCCCTTCGACGACCAGGTCGGCTCCGGCATCCTCGCGGTGGACATCCGCGGCGCGGCCAACGTGCAGGACGCCCTCACCCTCGCCACCGCCCGCGCGGACGGCCTCGGCGACAGCGACCTCGGCAAGCGGCACACCGGCAAGTCCCTCGCCGCACACGTGCGCATGGCCCGCCTCACCCCGCTCACTGGCCTCGGCACCGCCCCCGCCCAGGCCCAGCAGGAGGCCACCGCCCAGGTGGGGCTGACCGCGGGCTTCCGCGAGGCACTCGGCCCGAACGGCTCGCCGCTGCCCGCCCAGTCCTCCGCCCGCCTCTTCGGCCAGTCCCACACCGCTGACTCCCGCCTCTACGCGAAGATGCACCGCCGCGGCGCCCGGCTGCTCACCGTGGAGAACAAGCCGCGCATGGAGGCCATGCAGCGCCACAAGACCTCCGACGCGCTGGAGGCCGGCATCACCGACAACGTCGAGGGAGCGGTCGGCACCTCCCCGCTGGCCGGCACCAGCAACGCGGGCGTGACCAACCCGGGCGCCACGGTCCCGATCGGCGGCGCGAACGACGCCACCGCCCTCAAGGGCACCGCGGACACCACCCTCGGCACCCACCTCAAGGTCGTCACCGACCGCAGCATGCTCTTCGCGCTGCCGGTGAGCTGGCTGTCGGTGGCCGAGGTGGACCACCGGATCACCGACAGCCGCCCGCTGCACGCGCTCGGCAAGGCCAGGCGCGGCCCGCGTGCCGCCGAGGCCGAGACCACGGCCCTGGTCTGGCTGCGCGAGGACATCGCCCGTGACTACGGCCTCCTCGACGACGCCACCTTCCCCGACGAGGTCCGCACGGCCTGGGACGACATGGCCAAGGCCCAGGGCGACCTCGCCGAGGCCGAGAAGCGCTACTACGACGCCCGGGCACGGGCCCGCGAGAGCTGGCTCGACCTGACCGCGCAGGAACAGGCCGCACTCGGTGACGACAACCCCGACCGGGCCACCGTCCTGCCCCGGTCCGTGGCCGAGTCCCCGGCCGTCGCCGCCTGGCAGGCCGCCCGGGGGGAGGCTCGCCTCTGGGAGCAGCGCACCGACGCCGCCGCCGCGGACCACCACCGCCTGCACCTCGCCGCCACCCGCCTCACCGCCCACCACCAGCAACTGGCCTCGGTCCCGGTGCCGGACCGGCCGCAGGAGTACGCCACGCCGGAATGGCGCTCCGAGGCGCCCGAGCCGTACACGATCACCGAGCCCACCGACTCCGCTCCGCGCACCCTCACCTCGCCGGACGGCGCCACCGTGCGCGAGGTGCACGACATGCCGCACGACGGCGCCTCGTTCTTCCACGCGCTGCTCGCCGTCGCCCAGGACCGGGGCCGGCTGCCCCAACTGCTCGGCACCGACCTCGCCGACCGGTTCGCGGCCGACCCCGGTGACCCGGCGGTCACCGCGGAGGCCGTCGACGCCACCCGCGACCGCCTCGCCTGGGCGCTGGGCGAGGACGGCAACGAGGACCTGCTCGACGCCCTCGCACTGGACGCCGCCGACACCTTCACCGAGGACGAACTCGACGCGGCCGGCGTGAAGTTGACCTCCGCGCAGCAGGCCGAGTTCGACACCTTCGGCCGTCTCCCGCAGACGTTCTGGCCGACCCCCGCCCAACGGGTGGCGCTTGCCACCGCCGCCCTCTCCCGTCCCTTCGCGAGCGAGCCGCGCCAGGACGGCCCGGGTGGCGCGGGTGACATGGCTGTCACCGGTGGCAGAGGCGACCGCGTTGACACGACTGACACCGGTGGCAGGGGTGACTCGGCTGACCTGGGTGGCCAGGGTGACACGGACGGCGAACCGGCCCCGCCCGAGCGCCGGGCCGGCGACCACGGGGGCGCCGACCTGCTGCCCGCGCTCGCCGCCCGGGTCCTGGGCGCCCCGCTCACCGTGGTCACCGCCCAGGGCCACCAGCAGCTCTTCCTCCCGCACGGCACCGACCCGGCCGCCGTCCGCCCGGCCACCGACCCGGTCCTTTTCGCCGCCGAGGACTTCTTCCACGCCGCCCTCCCGCCGGGCACCCCGCCCCCGGTCGCCACGCCGTTGCCGGCCCCGGCCAACTCCACCGCCGACACCGGCACTCCGGAGGCGGGCGCATCGAACGCGGCCCCCACGCGCCCCACCTCCGAGCAGCCGTCCACGCAGCCGCCCGCGCACCGCAGCCACACCACCCCGCCCTGGCTGCCGCCCGCCGACAGCACCGGCCCGCGCTACCGCCTCGACCGGAACGGCGTCCTCACCGCACCCGACGGCGCCACCTACACCCAGGGCACCCCCACCGGCCGCGGCAACGGCTTCTTCGGCGCGCTCTCCACGGCCCTGCGCCAGGCGGCCGGGCAGCCAGGACTGCACCACCGCGAGGCAGCGCGGCTGCGCACCCGCGCCGGAGCGCCCCCCGCCCAGCTGATGCGCCTGAACGGCCTCCCGGGCGACCCGGCCGAGCGCGATTCCCTCTTCAAGCCCCCGCCCATGAACCTCCGTCCCGGCGCCCCCACGCCGAGCGCGGACGCCCGCGACAGCCACCTGCGCCGCCACCTCGCCGAGGCCTCCTGGGGCCCCGAGGCCGACCGCGCGATGGCCGAGTGGGCGGCCGCCGCCACCGGCACCACCGTCACCCTGATCGAGGAGAACGGCACCGCCCACACCTACCCCGGTCCCCCCGCCGAAGGCGACCCGCACCTCCAGCTCCGCCGACGCGGCGGCGACTTCGTCCCGCTGACCCTGCGCACCCCTGCCCCCGAGCCGAGGACGACGCCGGAAGCGAGCAGCACGGAGAAGACGGGACCGGAGACGCAGGGCACGACTCCTGCCGGCACAGCCGCAGTGGACACCGCTCCTCCGCCCCCGCCGATGCCGCCGCATGCTTCAGCGCCCCAGCCCTTGCCGTCGCATGCTCCAGCGCCCCAGCCCTTGCCGTCGCATGCTCCTGCGCCCGAGCCCTTGCCGATGCACGCTCCCCCGCCCCCGCCCCCGCCCCCGCCCGTGCCGCCGCACGCCCCACCACCACCCCCGCCCGCCCCGCGACAGGACCCGGCGGCCCTCCCGCTGCCCCCGTCCCCCGCGTCCCCGACCGGCAGCGAGCTCCCAGGACTCGAGGGCGACGAGGAGGCGTACGAACTGAGCACATTGTCCGGCGCCGACAGCGCCATGGACACGGACGCCGCCATGCCGGACGCCGCCATGGACACGGGCACGGACTCGGACATGGACGCGAACACGGACGCGGACATGGACCTCGCCCCCGACCCCGCCTCCGAGTCCGAGAGCGAGGAAGCGGCCGCACGAACCGGCCCGGAGAGCGAGTTCGCGGCCGAGTTCGCCGACCTGCTCGGCGAGCCCGAGCTGCGGGCCGACGCGCTGCTGGACGTGGTGCGGCGGCGCAACGCACGGCTGGGCGGATTCCCGGACGTGGCGTTCGACAGCGCCTTCACCGTGCACACGGGCACCGGTGTCCCCGAGGCTCTGGACCAGGCGGAGCAGGACGGCCGGCTCCAGCCCGAGGAGTACGACGAACTGCGGGAGGCGCTCGGCCTCGGTACGGGCGGCCCGTTCACGCAGACGCGTCCCACCGGCACCTCGGAACGGGACCGTGAGGTGACGCTGCGGATGCTGGACCGGGTGGCCCGCCTGGTGAAGGAAGTCCTGAAGAAGGATGACCGTCAGGCGGACGCCCAGGTCACCCCGCACATCGCCGTCGGCCTGCTGCCGGACGGTTCACTCGGCATCGCGGGCAACACCGGCTCGAAGGCGCTCACCAGCGACGAGGCAGACCTGGTGGAGGAGGAGCTGCGGTGGTTCGTCACCGGGCAGGAGGCAGGAGGGGCGCCGCGGCAGCGGAAGCTGGAGCAGTGGAGCAGGGACGAGGAGCGCCACCGGCAGTGGTCGCGGCAGTTGGAACAGCGGCAGCGGGACCTCGACCAGCGTGAGGAGGAGCAGGCGCGGCTGGACGAGCTGTACGAGTCGGGGGCGTGGAACGACCAGCTTCAGCAGCGGTGGGACAACCTGCAGTCCGACGAGGCGGCGGTCCAGGAGGAGCGGCGGAGTCTGGCAGCGGACCGGCGGCAGTGGCGGCGGGACGAGCAGTGGCTGGCGCGCAGGCGGCCCGGGATCGCACGGGAGCTGCGGGACCGGACGAAGCTGCGCGCCCTGGCCACCGGCTGGTACCGGCTCTACCACCCGGATTCCCCCGAACTCGACCTCGTCAAGCGGGCGTTGGCCAACCCGAGGATCCTCAACGTCAGCGGCCGGGAAGGGACGGCGGTGGCGGGATCGTACGGCTCCGAACACGGCGAGCTCACTCTGCTCGGCCACTGGGTCGAGCACTGGGAGAACCACCCCGGTGACCCGGACGACCCCCAGGTGCTCAGCATGGGCGGGTTCAAGATGGCCTGCGCCTCCTGCGACCTCGCCTATCAGGCGGTCAACGAGCAGGTCGGGAGCGGGCTCGGCTATCGGGTGCAGGCGTCCGGTACCCACGGGATGTTCTTTCCCGGCTGGCGCATGCCGCAGTGGATGCGGCAGCGGCCGCAGCTGTGGAACCACATCCGCGACAACGCGGAGAACATCGGCGCGTACCTGGACCACAACGGAGTCCTCCAGGGCGAGAGGACCCAGAACGCGAACCCGCAGTACGCGGCAACGTCCTCGTCGGAGTACGAATCCGGCGAGGAGGAGCTGGACACCGATGCCATGACCGGCTCCCCGGCGCCGGAGACGGGAGCAGTGGGGCCGCGGCTGCCCCAGAACCCTCCCGCCGAAGGGGCGACGGAAGCCGGGGCGACACCCGGGCCCCAAGAGGCAGAGGTCACCGTGCCCGTCCCAAGGGGCCCGCGGGACACCCGACCGCGGTTCGTGGTGCGTTCCGGGTTCGATGCCCGGCGGTTCTCGTACGGGGGTGAGCAGGTCACGGATCTCACGGTGCGGTTGGCGATACGGGGTCCGGAGGGTCAGGTCGCCCATGTGCGCGATCAACTCGACGCGGGTGTGCGGGAGTTCCTCAACGATCCGGCTTACCGGTTGCCCAACGGTGACCGGCTGCACGTCACCGTCGAGTACGTCGATCCCGCCGATGCCCCGCATCTGACGGTGAACCTGGCGGGCCGGGACCGGGCGATGGACCAGAACACGTGGTGGGCGGATGCCGACCCGGTCCAGTTGGTGCATGAGCTGACTCATCAGCTCGGTCTGCGTGACGAGTACCGGGACGCCGACTCCCCGCACCGCCCCCACATCCCGGGCAGCCTGCTGGGCGACCTGAACGCGAAGCCCGAGGACCCTTCGCTCATCGTCGCCGGTCTGCGCGGGCGCCACCTGGACCTGCTCGCTGCCCTGATCGGTGAACTGGACCCGCGGCCTCAGCACAGCGCCGACCAGAGCTGGGATGCGGCCCGACGCGCCGTCACCCCGATTCTCCGCGAGTCCGTCTGGGTGGACCCGGTCTCCCTGCCCCAACCGTCCGACAGCATGGCGACCCCCGAAGTCCCGCCGCACACGCCGCCGGACCCGGACACCGTACCCGCCGCACCGGAGCCGACTTTCATCCCGTTCAAATCGGGCAGCTTCGAGTTCACCAACCTCAAGCACACCGACGAGAAGTACCGCGACAAGGCCGTCCGGATCATCGAACTCCTCAGTGAGCACCCGACGATCCGGGACTACATCGGCAGCCGTCCGTGCCGGATCACGCTGCACGTGCGGACGACGGAGACCCCGGCCGACGTGCGGGACCGGGGTGAGGACGGGGTCGAGATCAACCTCGCCAGTTACTACTTCGAGAAGTACGAGATCGGCTACATCATGGGCATGCTCTCCCATGAGATCGGCCTGCATCCCCTGGCCTCCAGGAACCGCAACATTCCTGACGAGGAGGAGATGTTCCGGGGGATCCCGCTGCCGGTTCCGGGTCTGTCCGATCTGAAGACCCCGCGCACCATGAACACCGACGGTGCCGGTCAGGCCGACCACATCATGGCCGCGTTCCCCAGCAGCACACGACACCGCATCTACCGCGACATCGTCCTGAAGATGGCCGACATGCTGGCCGAGGCCGCGCAGGCCGGTTCGGAGGGAGCCAGGCCCAAGGACGTCACGGACCTGATCGACTGCTACCTCATGGACGTCGCCTCCATCGCGATCACCAGTGACTACCGGATGAACGCGGCCAAAGAACCCGGCAACACCGCCAAGGTCTACAACGCCTACAAGTCCCTGCTCATGGAGCACATGGCCGCCGACAGCCCCGCCCGCTCCCTGCTGCCCACCGACAAGGGACTGTTCGGTGTCGTACGGGACTTCACCCGGCTCGCAACCAGCATCGCGACCAACAACCGCGGCGACAGCATCCAGCGGCCTGTCCCGACGGACGAGGCCCGCCCTCGGCTCCCGCAGGAGACGACCAGCGATCGGCAGGCCGAGAAGACCAGTCGACAAACTTCGCCCGCCACACCGAAGTTGCGCGGCCCGCAAGACAGTCGTCCCCGGTTCGTGGTGCGTTCCGGCTTTGATGCCCGGCGGTTCTCGTACGGGGGTGAGCAGGTCACGGATCTCACGGTGCGGTTGGCGATACGGGGTCCGGAGGGTCAGGTCGCCCATGTGCGCGATCAACTCGACGCGGGTGTGCGGGAGTTCCTCAACGATCCGGCTTACCGGTTGCCCAACGGTGACCGGCTGCACGTCACCGTCGAGTACGTCGATCCCGCCGATGCCCCGCATCTGACGGTGAACCTGGCGGGCCGGGACCGGGCGATGGACCAGAACACGTGGTGGGCGGATGCCGACCCGGTCCAGTTGGTGCATGAGCTGACTCATCAGCTCGGTCTGCGTGACGAGTACCGGGACGCCGACTCCCCGCACCGCCCCCACATCCCGGGCAGCCTGCTGGGCGACCTGAAAGCGAAGCCCGAGGACTCTTCCCTCGCTGCCGCTGGTCTGCGCGGGCGCCACCTGGACCTGCTCGCTGCCCTGATCGGCGAGGTGACCCCGCAGCCTCAGCAGAGCGCCGACCAGAGCTGGGATGCGGCCCGACACGCCGTCACCCCGATTCTCCGCGAGTCCGTCTGGGTGGACCCGGTCTCCCTGCCCCAACCTGCCGACGGCACCGACGGCACCGACGGCACCGACGGCACCGACGGCACCGCGATCACCGGAGTCCCGGCCCAGATGCCGCCGGACCCGAACACCGTGCCACCGGCACCGGCACCGGAGCCGACCTTCGTCCCCTTCAAGTCGGGGAACTTCGAGTTCACCAACCTCAAGCACACCGACGAGAAGTACCGCGACAAGGCCGTCCGGATCATTGACGTGCTGCAGAAGCACGACACCATCCGGGACTACATCGGCAGCCGTCCGTGCCGGATCACTCTGCATGTGCGGACGACGGAGACGCCGGCGGATGTGCGGGACCGGGGGGACGACGGGGTGGACATCAACCTCGCCAGTTACTACTTCGAGAAGTACGAGATCGGCTACATCATGGGCATGCTCGCCCATGAGATCGGCCTGCATCCCCTGGCCTCCCGGAACCGGAACATCCCCGACGAGGAGGAGATGTTCCGGGGGATCCCGCTGCCGGTTCCGGGTCTGTCCGATCTGAAGACCCCGCGCACCATGAACACCGACGGTGCCGGTCAGGCCGACCACATCATGGCCGCGTTCCCCAGCAGCACACGGCACCGCATCTACCGCGACATCGTCGTGGGGATGGCCAAGGTTCTCGCGCAGGACGCGCGGACCGGTGAAGAGGGCGCGAAGCCGGCGGACGTCACGGACCTGATCGACTGCTACCTCATGGACGTCGCCTCCATCGCGCTCACCAACGACTACCGGATGAACGCGGCGAAGGAGCCCAACTACACGGCGAGGGTCTACAACGCCTACAAGGAGATGCTCCAGGCCCAGTTGGGGGCGGAACCTTCTCTCCTGGCTCTCCTGCCGTCGAACAAGAGTCTGTTCGGCGTGATCAACGATTTTCGGCGGATCGGCACCTACATCGCGATCAACAACCGCGGAGACAGCCTGCAGCAGCCCGACGCGACCTGAGCCCACCCCGCCCGCACCCAGGCTGCGCTCAGGACAGGACACGGCCGACTCGGAGACTCAAGACCAGGCCAAGGCCGATACGGTGAGTGACGTTTCGAGGGGTGCGGGCGGAGGTGCGGGAGACCCGGAAACCGAGTCGGCGGACCGACCGCGGGCGCGGAACAGGTGAACGGCGAGGGCCGGGGGCGTCAGGCTCCTTGGCCCTCGCCGCCTTTTTGTGACCGCTTCTGACCAGGTGCGATCAAGTGCATACCGTTCGACGACCGGTGTTTCGGGGGGCTTATCGGTCTGTCGTACGACGCCTCATACCAGAGTGCGACGCTCCTCGTGCGAGTTTGTCAACTGCCCACCGCACCTGACAGGTTGACGACTACTGTCAGTGTCCGTCGGGCGACGCGAGGCCGGAAAGGCCGGTTCTCTCGACCGACGCCCGCATGCGCGTGCCCGCGGCACGCAACCGGCATGTGCACCCTGGCAACCAGGACCGACGGACCCGTACGACGAGGACACCGATGTCTCACCTCCGCGCACCGGCCGCCCGCGCAGACCGCCGTGAAGGCGGGCGGCACGGCCGGCCGGCCGCCCGCGCCGCTTACGCGCTGCCCGAGACCCACATACGGCCTCAGCTGATGCGTCTCGCCGTGCTGCCGCCCGTCGCCGTCGCCCTCAGCGGCTGTGCCGCGGTCCTGTTCACCGTGCGCTCCACCGGCGTCCGGACCGGCCTCACCCTGTGGGGAGTGCTCGCCGGTGCCGTCTCGGTGACCTGCGCGGCCGTACTGATCGCCGCCGTGGCCGCCGACCGCGCCGCGCGGTCCGTCAGCGACCGGATCGGCGCGCTGCGCCGCAGCAGCGCACGTGGCGAGGCCGATCTGCGGGCACTGGTCGAGGCGCTGCGCCGCGGCGAGGGACCGCCCCGCCGAAAGCCGCCCGGCGGGCCGCCCGAGGACGCCGACGACTTCGAACTGCTCGCCGCGGACCTCGCCCGCGCCCACGACGGGGCCGTCGCCGCCGTGGTCCAGGCCGCCCAGCTCTCCAGCCAGGCCGGCAGTGAACAGAAGCTGGAGGTCTTCCTCAACCTCGCCCGGCGCCTGCAGTCCCTGGTGCACCGCGAGATCTCCATCCTCGACGAGCTGGAGAACGAGATCGAGGACCCCGACCTCCTCAAGGGCCTCTTCCACGTCGACCACCTCGCCACCCGCATCCGCCGTCACGCCGAGAACCTCGCCGTGCTCGGCGGCGCCGTCTCACGCCGGCAGTGGAGCAACCCGGTCTCCATGACCGAGGTGCTGCGCTCGGCGATCGCCGAGGTCGAGCAGTACTCCCGGGTCAAGCTCGTCCCCCCGATCGACGGCGAACTACGCGGCCACGCCGTCGCCGACGTGATCCACCTGCTCGCCGAACTCGTCGAGAACGCCACGGTGTTCTCCGCCCCGCACACCCAGGTGCTGCTGCGCGCCAACCTCGTCACCTCCGGGCTCGCGGTCGAGGTCGAGGACCGCGGACTCGGTATGCCCGTCGTCGAACAGAGCCGGATGAACGCCCTGCTCGCCGACCCCGACCAGGTGAACGTGGCCAGCCTGCTGGCGGACGGTCGCATCGGGCTCTTCGTCGTCTCCCAACTCGCCAAGCGGCACGGCATCCACGTCCGTCTGCAGACGAACATCTACGGCGGCGTCCAGGCCGTCCTCGTCGTGCCGCAGGCCCTGCTGGGCGCGGTGCCGGGCGCCCCCGGCGTCGTACCGCGGCCACCGGACGGCGCGGCGGGTTCGACGGGCACGGCGGTTCCGGCCGTACCGGCGCGGCAGCACGGGGCCGGGGGAGCCCACCGGGGGGCGCCGAGCGCGCGGGACGCGCAGGTGCCCGCACCCCCCGCGCCGATCTCGCCGCCGTCCTCCCCGCCGCCCGGCACGCCGCGCCGGCAGCTGACCGGGGGGCCCGGGCACCCGGGGGGCACCGCGCCGGCCAGGCGGTCGACGTCTGGGTCCGGGGCGATGTCGGCTTCCGACACGAACAGCGGCAGGCCGGCGCCGCTCCCCGTGCGCGGCGCGCGGGCCGAGCGGCCCACACCGGCGGAGGCCGTGCCCGGTATCAGACCCGATGACCGGCCGCTCGTCGCGGAACACACGGCCACGCCGCCCACTCCCCGCGGCGGTGCCGTACGCGGCACCATGGGCAAGCCCCAGCTGCCCCGGCGCCGGGCCCAGGAGCACATCGCACCCCAACTGCGTGACGGGCCGGCCCCGCGCCAGGACCCCGAATACCTGGCCGGGCACGACCCGGGCCTGATGGCAGCATTCCAACGCGGGATCGGCCTTGCTGAGGCCCAGCAGCACCTGGAGCCCGCACCTGGTGATACGGCGACTCCTATGGCGTCGGCCCACATGGGCTCAGCCGCCATGCCGTCAGCCCACATGGGTTCCGGCGGCGGGGAGTCCGGCGAACGGTCCCCCTTGGACCGGCGCCCCTTGGGGTCGACCTCCATGGACTTCCCTCACGCGGACCGTGAGCACGCGGACCGTGAGCACGGGGACCGTGGACATGCTCATGTCGCCCACATCGACGCCGACCGCATGCTGGACGGCACCGACACGACCTCCGCGTCCTCCACGTTCTCCCCGTCCTCGTTCTCGACGTTCTCGACGTCCTCGACGTCCTCGACGGGCGTACGCCCCCTGCCCACGCCGGTGTCACGCGAAGCACGGGGGCGGGACGACGGGACCGAAACCGGGCCCGGCCCCGCTGCTCATGGGCTCGACATCGACCACGGCACCCGGCACGACGGGAGCGCACCCGCCGGATGACCACCCCCGCTGTCACCCCACCCCCCAGCGCTCCCGCAGACCTTCGTACCTCAAGGAGTCGATCCACCATGGCGAGCGAAGCGCCGACCGGCCATGTAACCGATCTCGACTGGCTGATGAGCGGCCTCGTGCAGCGCGTACCGCACACCACCAGCGCGGTCCTGCTGTCCTGCGACGGGCTCGTGAAGTCGGTCCACGGGCTCGACCCGGACAGCGCCGACCACATGGCGGCCCTGGCCTCCGGTCTCTACTCGCTGGGCCGCAGTGCCGGCGTCCGCTTCGGCGACGGCGGAGACGTCCGCCAGGTCGTCGTCGAACTCGACTCGACCCTGCTGTTCGTGACCACCGCCGGCTCCGGCACCTGTCTCGCCGTACTGGCCGGCCGTGAGGCCGACGCGGCGGTGCTCGGCTACGAGATGGCGATGCTGGTCAAGAGCGTCCGCCCCTACCTGGTGACCGCACCCCGGCAGCACGCCGTCGAATCAACGGCGATGAGGCCTTGAGCGTGGCGGCGGCCGGTGACGGGCCCTGGCTCGACGACGCGGCCGGGCGGCTGGTACGCCCCTTCACGGTCAGCAACGGCCGCACCCGGCCCACCATCGCGCTCGACCTGCTGTCGCACGTGATGGCCACCGGAGCCACCCCCCTCGGCTACCTCGGACCCGAACACGCGCAGGTCCTCGACATGTGCCGCGCACCCGTCTCGGTCGCCGAGGTCGCCGCCCACCTCAAGCTGCCGGCGGTGGTCACCAAGGTGCTGCTGGCGGACCTCGTCGACTGCGGGGCGCTGACCACCAAGCCACCCGAGTTCACCCACAACCCGACAGACCGGGCCCTTCTGGAGGCAGTGCTCGATGGACTACGACGACAGCTCTGACCCCTTCCCCACCGCACTGAAGATCCTGGTGGCGGGCGGGTTCGGAGCAGGCAAGACGACCTTCGTGGGCGCGGTCAGCGAGATCGCCCCGCTCAGCACGGAGGAGCTGCTCACCACGGTCGGCGCCGCGACCGACAGTCTCGACGGCATCGAGAACAAGGTGGAGACGACGGTCGCCATGGACTTCGGTCGCATCACGCTCGACCGGGAACACGTCCTGTACCTGTTCGGCACGCCCGGCCAGGAACGGTTCTGGTTCATGTGGGACGAGTTGTCGGAGGGCGCGCTCGGAGCGGTGATCCTCGCCGACACCCGCCGTCTGGAGGACTGCTTCGCCGCCGTCGACTTCTTCGAACAGCGCGGCCTCGGCTTCATCCTCGCGATCAACGAGTTCGACGGCTCGTACCGCTACGACCCGGAGGAGGTGCGCGCCGCCATCGACCTTGCCCCGGAGATCCCGGTGGTCAGCTGCGACGCCCGGATCTCCAGTTCCGGGGTGCAGACCCTGCTCACCCTGGTACGCCACCTCATCGCGCACAGCCCGGCCCCCGCGCCGAGCCACGGCGCCCACATGTGACCCCCGCACACCCTGCCACGGAGCCGCACATGACCTGCGTCCACAGCGACGGAGCCCGCCCATGAGCTACGACCTGCCCCGCCCGGCCGGTCGACTACTGCTCACCCCCGAGGACAAGGAGGCCCCGGCCCGTGCCCGACGGCTGGCCCTGCTGGGCCTGGGGGAACGACCGGAGCCCGCGCTGGACGCCTTCGCGCACCACCTCGCCCAGCGCGTCGGAACGCCGTACGCCATGGTCAACTTCGTGGGCGAACAGCGGCAGTTCTTCGCCGGCCTGCGTGTCCCGGACGACACGCCCCTGACGGACACCGGGAAGAGCGCTCCTGTGTTGGGCCGCCACATGGAGCGCGACCACGGGTTCTGCCCCCATGTGGTGGTGCGGCGCAAGGCACTGGTGCTGGAGGACGTGCGCGACTATCCCCGGTTCGCCGGAAACCCCGTGGTCGACGAGTACGGCATCCGCTCCTACCTGGGGGCTCCGCTCATCGACAGCACGGGAATGGTGCTGGGCACCGTGTGCGTCGCCGACACCGAGCCGCGGGCCTGGGGGAGGGCTGGTCTGGAGAGCATGAAGGCGACAGCGGCGGACCTGGCGGCCCGCCTGGAACAGCGGGAGGCCGACGGGCTGCCGCTGTGAGCGTCGTACGGCGACCGGCGACCGGCGGACGACCGGGACGACCGGGACGACCGGCGAACGGTTCAGCCCAGCCCAGACCAGCCCAGGCCTGCCCAGCCCAGCCGGCCCAGGTCCGCCGCCGTCACGGGGCTCGCCAGACGTTGTCGAAGGCCGCGTCCTCGATGGTCCGCCGCTGCCGTACGGACTCCAGTTCCGTCACCGCGTCGCCGACCGCCGCCAGCACCGCCTCGACCGCGTCGCCCGTGCCGGCGCCCCTCAGGTCGTCGTCCGGCGCCTCCGGGCGCCCGGCGGAGTCGGTCGCCTTGTCCTCGATCCCGACGGCCGCCGCCAGCGCGGCGAGTACGGGCTCGCCCGAGGCCCGGCGTTCCTCGGCGTGGCGCCGCAGCGGCGAGTCCGTCAAGGACCTGCGACCGGTCGGGACCGGGAGCCAGCGGCCCCGGGCCCGCGTGATCAGCCCGTCCGACTCCAGCGCGCCGAGATAGGCCGAGGCCAGACCACGGCCCCGGCGCCACAGCCAGTCCTCGGTCGACTCGTACGGTTGCTGCCGGACGAGCGAGGACGCGGCATCGTCCAGGAGACGGTCGCCCGTCGCCGGCTGGAGGCCCGGCACGATCAGGTCGCCGTCCAGGGTGACCGCCTCGGCCTCGACGAGGTCGACCAGCTCGGCTCCCGCGAGAGCCAGTGAAAGATCACCGGTGTGGACTGGGGCGTCGGGTTCCACCCCCATGGAGACGATCAACAGGTCCTGTGCTGTGGTCATCGCTGGCTCCCTGCCGGTCGGCCGACCTAGGAGGCCGAGTCTCGCACGACCATCATGGACCGGGGGTACCGAATCCGCAGGGCGGCGGGAAACTGGCCGCCAGTCCGTCCGCGACGCCCGCCGGCGCCGCCCGGCAGCCGGCGCCGCCCGGCAGCCGGCACCGGACTCCGCCGACGCGGGCGTGGCCCTCGTCCCGCGCTCGGCGCTGCCCGGCATCGACCTCAGGGCGGGGCCGTACGCCCGTCGACGGGTCGCCCCACCCGCCGGGTGTTCGCCGCCGTACGGCGGGGAGCGGATCAGGGTGCTGCTCCGCCCGGTGCCGTACGGCGGGGAGCGGAGCGGCACCCTGATGCGCCCGGTGCCGGACGCACTTTGGAGGACGCTGCCCGGATGTAACCTGGCTGTTTCATTTCTGGGATAGCGTCCCGTATATGAGACAAGACCTCGTGGAAGACGCGGAGAGTGCGGCGAGCACCCTCACCGCGGACCCCGTCGACACCCGGCTGGGCGCCCGCCTCGCCGAGCTGCGGGCCGAACGGGGCTGGACGCTGGGGGAGTTGGCGGAACGCAGCGGCGTGAGCCGGTCCACCCTGTCCCGGGCGGAGCGGGCGGAGATCAGTCCCACCGCCTCCCTGCTCAACCGGCTGTGCCAGGTCTATGGACGGACCATGTCCCAACTGCTCAGCGAGGTCGAGGCGGAGCAGGCGCTGCTGGTCCGGGCCGCCGGGCAACCGCTGTGGGAGGACCGGGCCTCCGGGTTCGTACGACGGTCCGTGTCCCCGCCGCACCCAGGACTGCGCGGCGAACTGGTGGAGGGACGGCTCACCGCGGGCGCCGACATCGCCTACGACCGCCCGCCCGTGCCCGGCCTGGAACAGCACATCTGGGTGCTGGCCGGGGCACTCGACGTGACCGCGCAGGACGTCGAGCACCACCTCGACACCGGGGACTGCCTGCGGATGCGGGTGTGGGGCCCGACGCGCTTCCGGTGCCCCGGCCCGGACGCCGCACGGTATGTGGTGGCGGTGGTGCTGCCGTGATCGTGACCCGGCTGCACGCGGCCCGGCTGGAAGCCGCGGTCGAGGAGTTGGCGGACCTGCTGGTCGACACCGTCGACGACGGCGCCTCGGTCGGATTCCTCGCCCCGCTCGACCGCGCGGCGGCCGTCGCCTGGTGGAAGGAGCGCGCCGCCGCGGCCGCGAGCGGACACCTCGCCGTGTGGACGGCACACGACGGGAACAGGACCGTCGGCACGGTCACTCTGGCCTTCCCGGACAAGCCCAACAGCCGCCACCGCGCCGAACTGGTCAAGCTGATGGTGCACCGGGACTCCCGCGGACAGGGCCTGGGCCGCCGGCTCCTGGCCGTCGCCGAGCGGGCCGCGGTCGAGGCCGGCGTCACTCTCCTCCACCTGGACACCGAGACCGACAGCCCCGCCGAGCGCCTCTACCGCACGGCCGGCTGGACCGTGGCCGGCGTGATCCCCGACTACGCGGCGAACCCGTCCGGAGTGCTGCGGCCGACGACCCTCTACTACAAGTACGTGGGGGCACGTGCCGAAGCCGCGGCGAGCTCCCTCACCAGGTGATTGTCAGTGCCAGACGCTACGGTGCCTGTCATGCCGGATGCCGAAGACGTACGACGGATCGCCCTGTCCCTGCCGGACACGACGGAGAAGATGGCCTGGAGCATGCCCACCTTCCGGGTCGCGGGCAAGATGTTCGCCACCCTTCCCGAGGACGAGACCTCCCTCGCCGTGCGCTGCCCCAAGGTGGAACGCGACGAACTGGTCCTGGCCGAGCCGGAGAAGTTCTGGATCGCCGACCACGAGGCGCAGTTCGCCTGGGTCCGGGCCCGCCTCGCCGCGCTGGAGGACGAGGACGAACTACGGGACATCCTCGCCGACTCCTGGCGCCAGGCGGCCCCCACCCGACTGCTCGACGCCCACCCCGAGTGGGGACGCCCGGCCATGGGCTGAGGGTGTCCCGGAGGAATCGACGAAGGCTTTGCGCCGCCCGCACGACGAAGGCTCTGCGCCGCCCGCTTCACGAGCGCCCGCTTCACGAGCGTGCGGCCCCCGCCCCCGCCCTTTCCCGTCCACCGACGAACCCACCGATCCGCTCCCGCAGCGACCGGGCGTCCAGTCCGTGGGCGGTGGCATGCTCCGCCACGTCCCCGTAGCGCCGCAGCTCACGTCGCCCCACCCCGAGGCCGAGCACCCGGTGGGGCACGTCGGCGAGCGCGTCGTTCGCGACCTGGGTCGACGTGCCCGCCAGATACGGCTCGACGAGCACGACATCGGTCCCGGCCGACTCCGTGGCCCGGCGCAGCGCGCCCGCGTCGAAGGGGCGCACGGTCGTCCCGTACAGCACGGTCACGTCCAGGTCCGCCACGGCGTCGAGGACGTCGTCCAGTACGGGTCCCACGGCGACGACGACACCGGAACGTCCCTCGCGCACGGTGCGGAAACGGGCGCCGTCGACCGGGTGCGCCCGACGGTTCGACTGCACCGAGAGCCGTACGTACACCTTGTCGTCGCCCGCGGCGACCGCGTGCCGCAGGAGCGCCTCGGCCTCGTCCGGATGCCCCGGCACATGCACGGTCCAGCCGTCGAGGGTGTCGAGCAGGGCCACGTCGCCGGGAGCCATGTGCGTGTATCCGCCCGCCGGCCAGTCGAAGGACGCGGCTGCGCTGACCAGCACCGCCCCCACGTCCTGGTGCCCGAGGTCCAGCTTGACCTGCTCGAAGGGCCGCTCCACGAGAAAGCTGGCGAATGTGTGCAGGACGGGCCGCAGCCCGGTCAGGGCCAGCCCCGCGCCCGCCCCGACGAGCAGCTGCTCGCGGATGCCGACGTTGACGACCCGGTCCGGATGCCGGCGCTGCGCCTCGGCGAGTCCGTCCCGGCCGATCTCGGCGAGGACCACCGCGACCCGCGGATCCTCGTCGAGCAGCCGTGAGACGACCGGGGCGAAACGGTCACGCATGGTCTCCATGGAAGTCAGGGCCTTTCGTTGGAAGGGAGTGGGATGCCGCGACGCGGACGGACGTCACGTGGACTTCGGCTCCACCCGGGCCACCACGGCATGCGGGCGGCCCGGGTGAGCGGCGGTGAAGGCGCCGTACAGCGCCTCGTGGTCGCGGCCGTCGACCGTCACCGTGGACCAGCCGGCGGCCTCGAAACGGGCGGTGATCCCGCCTGGCCGGGCATGCGACGCGGAGGAGTTGTCGATCACGACGGTGTGCAGCCGCTCCAGCCCGGCGGGCCCGGCGTACGCGATCGCCTCGTGGTTGCTGCCCTCGTCGAGCTCGGCGTCCCCGATCAGGACCCACACCCGAGGCTCGTGCAGCCCCTGCGCGCGCAGTCCGAGCGCCACGCCCACGGCGATCGGCAGCCCGTGCCCCAGCGACCCGCTGCCGATCTCCGCCCCCGGCACGAGCACCCGGTCCGGGTGATGGCCCAGCGGAGAGTCGTACGAGCCGAAACCGGGCAGCCAATCCACCGGTACGAAGCCCTTGGCGGCCAGTACCGCGTAGTACGCCATCGGCCCGTGCCCCTTGGACAGCAGGAACCGGTCCCGGCCCGGATCGTCCAGCCGCCGCGGAGTCACCCGGAGCACCCGGTCGTACAGCACCCACAGCGCGTCCAGCGTGGACGTCGCCGCCGGTCCGTGTTTCTCGTCGCCCGTCATCAGCCCCATCAGCCGGGGCAGTTCCGCGTACCCGTGGGTACGTCCTCGTTCCTCGGTGATCGCCATACGGACGATCGTGCGACCTCAACCAAGGTTGAGGTCAAGCCGTGGACGTCCGCGCCCCCGACCGAGGGGTGCGCGTAAACGAGTGCGCGACCACCGACCCGAGTGCGGTATTGTTTTCCTGCGCGTCCGGCCAGGGGAAACCCCAGGTCAGACAGCACCGGGACGTGGCGCAGCTTGGTAGCGCACTTGACTGGGGGTCAAGGGGTCGCAGGTTCAAATCCTGTCGTCCCGACGGTGTTCATCAGCGGGTCTGCCGACAGCGGCAGGCCCGCTGTGCGTGCTCCTGCCCGGCCGCGTCAATCCCGCGGCCCCAGCCGGCACGGCGGAAGCCAAAGCCGCCGTCGAGGTCTGGTCGCGGGGCCGGTCAATGGTCACCATCGAGGTCGGTGCGCTGACGGAGCACCCGTAGTTCGTGATCGAGCAGCTGCATCTCGTACAGCTTGCCCCGCGCGTTGTCGAAGGGGCGGTGGAGGATCATCATCAGCCGGCCCTCGAACGTGCGGAACAGCATGCCGTGACCGCTGTCGTCGCGGACCAGGGGCCGCTGCTGCCGCCACGGTCCCGTGAGGTCGCCGGAGGGGGAGACGGCGTAGGTCTGGACGTAGCCGCCGCCGAGGGTGCCGTCCTGGGTGGTCAGGTTCTTCTCGTACGTCGACCACAGCATGAGCAGGGACCCGTCAGGGGTGCGGTACAGCTGAGGGCCGTCCGTGATGTACGGCGGGAGCTGATGGGGAACGCCGCCGGGGATCTGCTCGCTGATCCAGGACGCGTCCGACGCCTTGAACAGGAAGACCGGATCCCCGATCGTCCGGGACAGGTCCGGAGCCAGCCGGATCGCCTCCATGGTTCCGTCGACGGTCTGCAGCCACTCGTGCGCGTACACCATCCAGGGCTGCCCGGACGGGTCGACGTAGAGCGTGCCGTCGAGGGTCATGAGGTGTGCGGGCGGGGTGGGGCGTGAGGGGTCGACGACGGTGAAAGGGCCCAGCAACGAGTCGGAGACGGCCGTGATCGTGCCGCGCATGTGGTTCGGAAGCTGGAACGGCACGCCCCACCGGTCGGGCGGCGGCACCGGAAGCTGCTTGTCCTGGTTGTGCAGCGTGGTGAACAGGTAGTACCGGTCACCCCACGCGTGCACCTCGGGTGCCCATCCGCCGTCGAGCGCCCAGATCCCGCTCTGCTCGGCGGCCAGGAAGACCACCACGGGACGCGTCCAGTCGCGCAGGTCGTGGCTGCGGTAGACCATCGTGCCGGTGCCGTCCACGCCTGACACGGAAGGGTCGTTGGACGTGTAGAGGTAGTACGTGCGGGTCTTCTCGTCGGCGACGACGAACGGATCGTGCAGCGGCATGGCGGGAAGGCGCATCGCTTCGGGAAGCCGCGTCGGATCGGGGAGCCGCGTCGGATCGGGGAGCCGCGTCGGATCGGGGAGCCGCGTCGGGTCGGTCTCAGCCACGGTCGAAGAATACGTACCCCGGGCGCCCCCTGAGTGCACCGGGACGCTCCAAAAACGCATGGACTCCGTCCGTGCCCCCGCGGGACACTCCGACTCCTGGCCCGGCCCGTCCGGCTTGGCCGTACCCACGACTCGGGGGGTGGGATGGGATCGCCCGAACCGCGCAGGATCACGCCGAGCAAGGGCTCGGTGCTCCTCGCACTTCGTTACTACTTACGGGAGTTGTCCCGGCTGCGCCTGCTGACGGTGCCCGCGATGGTGATGTCGGCGCTGGGCAACATCGGCATCAACTACCTCGCGCCGCTGGTCGTCGCGAAGCTCGTGGGCCGTATCGCCGGCGACACCGGTGTCACCGTCGGCTCGATGCTGCCCTACGTCCTCGGCTTCGCCGGGGTCCTGCTGCTGTCGGAGGCGCTGTGGCGCGTCGGTCTGCACTGCATGAACCGTCTTGACGCCCGCGGCATCGAGCACCTGTACGTGATCGGGATGGACGAACTGTTCGCCAAGGACGCCGCGTTCTTCCACGACAACTTCGCCGGGTCGCTGACCAAGCGGGTCCTCAGCTTCGCCTCGCGCTTCGAGTTGTTCGTCGACACGCTGACGTTCCAGGTCGTGGGCAGCCTGGTGCCGCTGCTGTTCGGGGCGGTGGTGCTGTGGCGCTACGAACCCCTGCTCGTCCTCGGGCTGTTGGTGATGATCGCGTTGACGGTGGTGTGCGTAACGCCTCTCATCCGTCGCCGGCAGGCGCTCGTCGACCAGCGTGAGGAGGCGATCGCCTGGATGTCGGGCCATGTCGCCGACAGCCTGATGAACATGGACACGGTCCGGGCCTTCGCGGCCGAGGAGCGCGAGGCGGCCGAGCACCGGTCCCGGGTCGCGGCCTCGCGGCGGCTCATGCTGCGGTCGTGGGACTACGGGAATCTGCGCATCGACACACTGGTCGCGCCGATGTTCGTGGCCACCAACGCGCTGGGTCTGCTGCTCGCGGTCGCGCTGGGCGGGGGCGCACACGGGGTGGAGGCGGTCGTGGTCGCCTTCACCTACTACAGCAACGCGACCCGGATCATGTTCGAGTTCAACCAGATCTACCGCCGTCTGGAGAGCTCGATGACGGAGGCCGCGCAGTTCACCGAGCTGCTGCTGACGCCGCCGACCGTGCTCGACCCGGCGTCGCCGGAGCCGCTGCTCACCCGGGGCGCCGACGTCCGCTTCGAGCGGGTGACCTTCGCGCACGCGGGCGCGGAGCCGCTCTTCGTCGGTCTCGATCTGACGGTGCCCAGCGGGACGAAGCTCGGCCTCGTCGGCCGGTCCGGCGGCGGCAAGACCACGCTCGGCCGGCTGCTGCTGCGGATGACGGACATCGACGGCGGCCGGATCCTCATCGGCGGCCAGGACATCAGCAGACTGCGCCAGGCCGACCTGCGCAGCCTGATCGCCTACGTGCCGCAGGACCCGGCGATGTTCCACCGCACGCTCCGGGACAACATCGCCTTCGCCCGCCCGGACGCCACCGACGCCGAGATCCGCCGCGCGGCCGAGGCGGCGCACGTCACGGAGTTCGCGGACGCGCTGCCGGCCGGTTTCGACACGATGGTCGGCGAGCGCGGGATCAAGCTGTCCGGCGGCCAGCGCCAGCGGGTCGCCCTGGCCCGGGCGATCCTGCGCGACGCGCCGATCCTGCTGCTCGACGAGGCGACCAGCGCCCTGGACTCCGAGAGCGAGATCCTCGTCCAGGAGGCGCTGTGGCGGCTCATGGAGGGGCGGACGGCGCTGGTGGTGGCACACAGGCTGAGCACCGTCGCCACCATGGACCAGCTCGTCGTCCTCGACCGCGGCCGGATCGTCGAACAGGGCACGCACCAGGAGCTGCTCGCGTCCGACGGCGCATACGCGAAGCTGTGGCAGCACCAGTCGGGCGGCTTCCTCGACGACGGCCCCGTCGAGGACGACCCCGTCGTGAACGACCCCGCGCGGGCGGCCGACCTGCACTGAACGCCGCCGGGGCGACGCCTCAGATCACGCAGCCCACATGCGCCAGCGCCTGCTTGAGCAGCACCCCGTGGCCACCCGGCATCTCGCTCTGCAGCGCCGGTGACAGAGCCTCCTGCGGGCTGACCCAGACCAGGTCGAGGGCGTCCTGCCGGGGGCGGCAGTCACCGGCGACGGGCACCACGTAGGCGAGGGACACCGCGTGCTGGCGGGGGTCGTGGTACGGCGTGATGCCCTGGGTCGGGAAGTACTCGGCCACGGTGAAGGGCTGCAGGGAGGCCGGGACGCGGGGCAGGGCGACCGGGCCGAGGTCCTTCTCCAGGTGGCGCAGCAGGGCGTCGCGGACGCGCTCGTGGTGCATCACCCGGCCCGACACCACGTTACGGCTGACCGTCCCGTCCGGACCGATGCGGAGCAGGAGTCCGATGCTGGTGACTTCGCCGCTGTCGTCGACGCGCACGGGCACGGCCTCGACGTACAGGATCGGCATACGGGCGCGCGCGAACTCGAGCTCGTCGGAGCTGAGCCAGCCGGACGTGGTATCGGTCATGTCAGACATTGCTTGATCATACTTTCAGGAGGTGGCGGAAAAGCGGTAGACCTGGTGAGCGTTGTCACCCCCGGCCCATGCGGCGATGCGCAGCGCGTCCGGCAGGCTCAGCTCGTCGGCGTCCACCCGTTCCTGCAGCAGACCGGCGAGGCCCTGCCGGAAGGCCAGGGCGCCGAGGTGGTAGAACTCGGCCACGCCGTAGGCGTCGGAGCTGTACAGCAGTTTGCGGAACGGGGTGATCTCCAGCGCCTCCGCCAGGATCGCCCGGGCCCGCGCGGGGCCGACGTGGTGCAGGGTGAGACCGACGTCGAGGTACACCTGCTCGAACACCGCGGCGAGGTAGGCGGCCTGGCGCTGATACGGCCAGCAGTGCAGCAGGAGCACCGGGACCGTGCCGGCCGTGAGGTGCAGCCAGTCCGTCAGGCGGGTCGGGTCCACCCGGTGCAGCCGGATGTCGGCGTCGCCGAACCCGGTGTGCAGCTGGAGCGGCAGCCCCAGGTCGACGGCGGTCCACAGCAGATGCCGTACCAGCACCGGGTCGGACAGCCGCCCACCGACGGCGAGCCAGTGCCGGGCCGCCTCGGTGACCTCCGGGTCCGAGGGCCGCACCGGATCCAGGTCGAAGCCGGTGCGATAGGCGGCGACCGACTTCACCGCCACCACACCGGGCTGCCGTACGGCCTCCTCCGCCGCCGCCCGAAACGATTCGGCGTAGGCGTCCGGCTCGACTCCCCGCGCGGCCACCGCCTCGGCGACGCTCTCCAGCCGCACGACCTCGTACGCGGTCGCGTCCGCCGTTTCCGCCAGCTGACGGGGCGTGGTGAGACGGACGGGGGTGTAGCCGGTGTCCACGCAGAAGACGTCGGTTCCGGCGGCGGCGAGGAAGCGGCGGGTGGCCTCCAGGGCGCCGAGTTCGGCCCGGCGGGCCAGGTACACGTCGGCGGGGGCGTGGCGCGGCAGGTCGAGGAGGGGCGCGCAGTGCCGGCGGACGGCGATGCCGGCCGGGGTGTCGAAGGGCGAGATCCCCGGCCAGGGGGCGCCCTCCGTGAGCAGCGACTCGAACGCCGGTCGGTCCAGGTCGCCGGTGACGACCCCGTGGCAGTGGTGGTCCACCAGCCGCGCGCCGGCCAGCGCCTCGTGGACGGGGCCCGTGCTCATGTCAGTACTTCCATCGGTACGCCGCCGCCACCCGCTCGTCGTCCAGTCCGTCGACGGCCGCGATCTCCCCCAGGCGTACGGCGATCACCGCGTCCGCGAGGACCGGGCCCAGCGCGGTACGCAGCCGGGCGTCCTGGCGGAACTCCGCGACGGCCTCCTCCAGGGACGTCGGCAGCCGGCGCACTCCCCGGGCCGCCGCCTTCTCGGCATCGAACCGGGCCGGATCTCCGGTGATCTCCTCGGGCAACGGCACCGCGGACGTCAGCCCGTCCAGCCCGGCGGCGATCGCACAGGCGAGCGCGAGGTACGGGTTGGCGGCCAGGTCGACCGGCTTGACCTCCAGGTTCGCGGCCTGGTCGCGCACGCCCGCCGTCCCGGTGACCACCCGCACCGCCGCCTCCCGCGTCTCCCGGCCCCACGCGGTGAACACCCCGGCCCACTGGGAGGGTTTGAGCCGGAGGTAGCTCGCGGGGCTCGGCGCCGTCACGGCCGTCAGAGCGGGAAGGTGCGCGAGGATCCCCGCCGCGAACGACTCGGCCTCCTCCGTCATGCCGTACCGTCCCGTGCCCCCGGAGTGCAGGTTCACGCCGTCGCGCCAGGCGGAGAGATGGATGTGGCCGCCGTTGCCGACACCCTGCGCGAGGACCGCCGGGGCGAAGGAGACGGCGAGGCCGTGGCGGCCCGCCACCGCACGCACCGTCTGTCGCACCAGCACACTCCGGTCGGCCGCCGCCACCGGGTCGAGCGCCCCCACCGACACCTCGAACTGCCCGGCCGCGTACTCGGGATGGAGCTGCTCGACCTCGACCTCCTGCGCGGCGAACGCTGCCAGCAGGTCGGCGGTGTAGTCGCTGAGCTCGACCTGCCGGGCGGCGCTGTACGCCGGTCCCGTCGTCGCGGGAACGAAGTCGCCGCCGGACGGCCCCCGGGCCACGGCCCACTCGACCTCGATGCCCGCCCGGAAGCTGAGGCCGTGCTCTTCGGCGGCCTCCCGGACGATCCGCCGCAGGACCGTCCGGCCGCACCCGGGATGCGGCTCGCCCTCCTGCGTGATCCGGTCGACCGGCGCCCACGCCCACCCGGGCTGCCCGACCAGCGTCACCAGGCGGTCCAGGTCGGGGTAGAGACGCAGATCGCCGTCCGGTGAGCCGAGCACCTCCGTGGTGACGATCGAGTCGTTCGCCAGGAAGGTGTCGAACACCGGAGACATGCCGACACCCCAGGCCGCGGCGGACGCGAGCCGGGCCGTCGGGACGGTCTTCACGCGGGTGACGCCCGCGGTGTCGACGTACGCGAGGACGATGCCGTGCACGCCCCGCCCGGACAGTTCCCCGGCGAGCGTGGCGGCCCGTTCCACGTCCCCGGGACGTCCACCGGGGACGGGATCGGCAAGCGTGGTCATACGTCCTCCTCGACGGGCCCGGCCGGACCCGCGGCCGGACCGGCGACTGCGTCAGGGTTTCACGGCCACCGCGCCGAACTGCGGTACCACGACGGGGGAGTCGGAGTCGGCACGCCACCGCGAACACGACACCAGCCCCGGCTCCAGCAGCTCCAGGCCCTCGAAGAAGGCGGCGATGTCCTCGCGGCCGCGGGCGGTGATCGGCGGGGTGGCGTTCTCGTTCCAGAACTTCATCGCCGGGATCTGGCCCTCGCCGCCGAGGTCGGAGTCGAAGGTGGGGTGGGTGAGGGCCAGGTGACTGCCGGAGGGCATCGCCGCCATCACCCGGCGGGCGATGTCACGGGCCTCCTCGGTGTCGAGGACGAAGTTGAGGATGCCCAGCATCATCACCGCGACCGGCTTGCTGAAGTCCAGGGTCCGGGAGGCGCGTTCGAGGATGGCGTCCGGGTCGTGCACATCGGCGTCGATGTAGTCGGTGACGCCGCCGCCGGTGCTGGTGAGCAGGGTGCGGGCGTGCACCAGCACGATGGGGTCGTTGTCGACGTACACGATCCGGGAGTCCGGCGCGATCCGCTGGGCGATCTCGTGGGTGTTGTCCACCGTGGGCAGCCCGGTGCCGATGTCGAGGAACTGCCGTATGCCCTGCTCCTCGGCGAGGAAGCGCACCGCGCGGCCCAGGAACCAGCGGTCGGCGCGGGCGATGTCCCGGATGATCGGGAACATCCCGGCGACGTGCTCGCCGACCTGCTGGTCGACCTCGTAGTTGTCCTTGCCGCCGATCCAGTAGTTCCACACGCGTGCGTTGTGGGCCACACCGGTGTTCAACCTCGCCGACGTGCCTGAGGGGGTGTGGCTTTCGCTCACTTCTGTGCTCCTTCTCGCGCCTGTGGCCGTCGCGGCCATTGTGCCGTCCGATGATCAGCCGTGTCCCGGGAACGGCAGCAGCGGAACGGGAGGGGAGCGGGAAGGGAACGGGATGGGAAGAGAGTTGGGGGAAAAGGGGGGCGGGACGGGTGGCGGTCAGTCGACCTCGCTCGGGGTGGCGGCCGGTGTCCGGCCGGCCTGTACGTCCTTCAGACGCGGCGTGCCCTGCCGCACCGCCTGCTCGACGGAGTCGGCCTCGCCGCCGTCCAGACCGCCCGCGGTGACGGTGATCGCGTCGTTGCCGACACGTACCACGGCGATGTCCAGGGTGAGCGTGGCGGGCGCGTCGGCCGCTGTGCCCTGCACTGTCACGTGCAGCCCCTGCCGGGCGTCTCCCTCCTTCGGCACGGAGGCCTCGGTCACCTGGACCGTCCGCTTGCCGCCCGCGGAGTCGGTCGCGGTGAACTCGTCGCACGTCGACTGCAGGGACTTCAGCCAGTTCAGGGAGGCGTCCAGGGTGGCCCGGTCGTAGGAGGCGACCTGGTACAGCAGCCGGGAGTCGTCCTGCTGGAAGCCCTCCAGCGCGGACGCCCCGGCCGGCTTGCCCAGCAGGTCGTCGCCGTAGAGCGCGTCGAGCAGCCGCTGACAGTCGGCGGCCTGGGACTTGGCGGTGAGGAAGTCGGCGACGTCGACCTTGCCGACGAGCAGCTTGTCCCGCCAGGACGCGGCGTCCGAGACCTTCGTCCAGTCGTCCTCGATGTCCGCCTCGGTGACCAGCGCGGCCCGCGCGCCGGCCTCGGTGAGGCGGCCGGACGCGGAGGGGGACGGTGGCTTCGCGACGAGCGAAGCGGCAGACCGTCCGAGGAGCGACCCTTCCGCGAAGGGCGACCCTTCCACGACCGGCGACGCGGTGCCGTCCGCGGCCTGCGCGCCGCTGTCGACGTCCGAGCAGGCCGAAGCGGCCAGCAGTGCGCCCGCCGCCAGGGCCGACGAGAGCAATCGGACGGGCAAGGGCGGACGAGCGGTCATGACGGGACGCCTCCTGACGATGGGGCCGGTGATTCCCCAGCGCACCACCGGACCTCGCGGCCCACCAGCGCACGGGCCTGTTCGGGTGAGGGGGACGTCCTCAGGGCCCCTTCCGGTGGATCTCCGCGGCGTCGCACCGAGATCCACCGGAAGGGGCCCTGGGGCGCGAGGCGGTAGTGTGCACGCAGAAAGTGCCCTTCCTGCTGGGATGACAGAGACCTTCGACAAGCCTCATCTTCCCAGCTCAGAGGGCACTTTCGCGTTTTCGGTCAAGATCCGGACACCGCGGCAAGTGAAACGCGCAGGCTAGTGCCCCGATCACCAGGATCAGTCCCCGCAAGGCCACAGCGAAAGAGCGCCCAGTCTGTCCACAGGCAACCAGCCGTCTCATGGGCCGCATATCCGGCCCGGCCGGAGCCGTCAGACGCCGAAAAGGTCCCCCAACCACCGTTGGGGACCCGTTACTGGCCTATCCGCATGGTCAGCGGGCGAGGGTGACCTTGATGGGCACGTTGGGGCAGGTGTCGAGGATCTCGGAGATCGCTGTCTGTTCGGGAGTTCACCGACGTGGAGCACATCGAGATCGGCCTGTAGCCGTGATGCAAAGTGTCCGGTCCCCGGGCAGTGAAGCTGTCGGGGACCGTACGAGGCGAACTGTGCCAGGTCCACACCTCAGTCAGAGACGACGGCTTTCCCGAGCTCCTCAGCGATGGTGGTGTCCCCGCTGTGGCGTGATATGTAAGGCAGGGTGGCCAGTGAGTGAATTATTTTGGTAGCCGTCAACGCCTAGCCGTACGGAGTAGGCAAGGTGACCCACCAGGGCTTTTGTCGAGTTATTGCCGATTGATCCACTTCTTCTTTCATCTCTTTGGAAAGTCTTTAAGTGGGCTGGGGAACGCATCTGCGGTTCCATCGTCAGGCGACGCCAGATTCAAAGTGCACAAAAGGTGCAACAGGGATACCGCAAGCTTTCGGCCAGCGTGGCTATTTTTATGCGCCATGGCGATTTCATGGGTTTAACGTGAGTCTGCCGTATAGCTGTCATGGGTGAGCTGTGCCCTTGCGTGAAGATCAGTCAGTTTTCTGTTGGCTCCGCAACGCGGAGTGTCAGGGAGGGAACTGATCATGCGTCACAGACCTGCGACTCGTGGCAGACCGAAGAAGAGGCAGGCCCGGCGGCTACGGCAGATAGCCATGGGTGTTGTGCTGGCGATGGCGGTGGAGACCGCGGTGGTCGCGGGGGACACTGGGACGGCGTTCGCCGTGGATACGGCCACCACGGCACCTGAGTCCACATCAACCGCTTCATCCACGTCGGGCCCTGCCCAGGCGCAGGATGAGGCGTCGGCGGTGCTGATGGCCCGTCTGCAGAACCGGAAGATCGAAGTGCTGGCGGCGCGGACGGCGGACTCGACGACGTACGCGCTGCCCGGTGGGGAGCTGCAGACCGAGACGTATGCCGGGCCGATCCGCGTCAAGCAGGACGGGGCCTGGAAGGGCATCGACACCTCGTTGTCGGACACCGGCGCCGATCTCACGCCGGCAGCGGCGGCCGCGGACATCGCGGTCTCCGACGGCGGTGACACCCAACTGGCCTCCGTGGCCGAGGGGAAGGAGTCCTTCGGGCTGGGCTGGCAGGACACACTGCCAGCCCCGTCCGTGAAGGGCGGCACGGCCTCCTACAACCTGGGCAGCGGGCAGACCTTGTCGGTCACCGCGCTGGCGCAGGGCTTCTCGGAGAACATCAAGCTGGCCCAGCAGCCTGTCAACGACACGGTGTCCTACCGGATTCCGCTGCACCTGGACGGGTTGAAGCTGTCCCAGGCGGACTCCGGGCACCTGCTACTGAAGAACGGCGCCGGTGACCTGGTGGCCGAGGCGCCCGCCCCGATGATGTGGGACGCGTCCAAAGACCCGGCGTCCGGGGAGTCGGCGCACCAGGAGCGGGTCGCCACGACGATCGAGACCGCGTCGGACGGCTCGCAGAGCCTCGTGCTCACCCCTGACCAGGACTTCCTGGCCACCGCGGCCTATCCGGTGACCGTGGACCCGACCACCACGCTGGCGGTGACCACTGACACCTGGGTGCAGAACCCGGACTACCTGGACTCGCAGATCTCCTCCCAGGAGCTGAAGTCGGGTACGTACGACGGCGGGACGGACACGGCGCGGTCGTATCTGAAGTTCAGCACGTCGGCGTTTACGGGCAAGCACATCCAGTCGGCGACGATGTCGCTGTACTCCTACTACTCCTCCAGCTGCTCGAGCACCGCGGTGACCCAGGCCAAGCGGATCACCTCCGCCCTGGACACCACGACCCTGACCTGGGGCGCGCAGCCGTCGACCACGACGACCAACATGGCCACCAACAGCGGCCACTGGGGCTACGACTCCTCGTGTCCGGGGAACTGGTCGAACTGGACGCTGACCGGGATGGTCCAGGACTGGGCCAACGGTGTGGCGAACAACGGCATCCAGCTGCGCAGCTCGGATGAGACGGCTTCCACGAACTGGCGGCGCTTCCGTTCGGCGAACTACACCACTTCCGGGTACGCGCCGAAGCTGGTGGTGACCTACAACTCCTACCCGGCCGTCCCGACCGCTGCCGCGATCTCGCCTTCGGCGGTGAACGCCTACAACGGCAAGCGGTACGTGACCTCGCTGACGCCGACCCTGTCGGCGAAGGTGACGGACGCGGACGGCGGCACGGTCAAGGCCCAGTTCGAGGTGACCGCGGACCCCGCGTACAACGACACCACCTACACCTACACCGCGACCAGCGCGGGTGTGGCGTCCGGTTCCACGACCACTCTGGCGATCCCCTCAGCCAGCGCCTTCCCGGCGGGCTCGCATCTGCGGTACAGGGTGCGGGGCTACGACTCCACCGACTATGGATCCTGGACCGGGTACAGCACGTTCGTGCTGAACACGGCGCTGCCTGCGGCCCCGACCATCAGCTGCCCCTCGTACCCGCAGAACACCTGGTCGGCGAAGGCGCCCGGCGCGGTGACCTGCACCCTGGACACGGCCTCGACGGACGGGCAGGGCTTCAAGTGGGGCCTGGACGACCCGTCGATGGCCAAGAGCGTGTACGACACGGTGGACGGCAGCGGCGGTGACCCGCTGAACATCTCCATCACCCCCGCCGACGGCTGGCACACGCTGTACGCCAAGACCATCGACTCCGGCGGCAACCTGTCCACCGCGACAACCCAGTACGCCTTCGGTGTCGGCACCGACGGCGCGGCCGTCATCTCGCCCGGTGACGGCGCCCGGCCCGCCCGGCGCGTCGCCCTGTCCGCCACCGGCAAGACCACCTACACCGGTGTGACGTACGAGTACCGGCGCGGTGAGACCGATTCCTGGCACACCGTGCCGCTGGCCGATGTGTCCAAGAACGCCGACGGCACCCCGGTCACCGCGTGGCCCCTGGCCGCACCCAACGGCGCGCCCCCGGCGCTCACGTGGAACATCACCACCAGCCTGCCCGAGGACGGCCCGATCGACATCCATGCCGTCTTCACCGACGGCACCACCACCGGCTACTCCCAACTGGTGACGGTGACGGTGGACCGCCAGGCCGGTGACGCACCCACGCAGGAAGTGGGGCCGGGTGAGGTGAACATGCTCACCGGCGACTTCACCTTCTCCGCCCCCGACGCCTCCGCGTTTGGCCTGTCGGTGGACCGCACTACCTCGTCGCGGCAGAGCGCAACGAGCGAGGACACCAACGGGCAGGTGGCCATCTTCGGCCCCGACTGGATCTCGGGCGTCACCGCGGACACCTCCGACTCCGACTGGAGCGACATCCGCCAGACGTCGGCCACCTCGGTCGAACTGGTCGACTCCCACGGCGTCGGCACCGGGTTCACCGCCACCAGCGGCGGTGGCTGGCAGCCGGAGCCAGGTTCAGAGGCCTTTACACTCACCGGTTCACTGACCGGATCGTTCACGCTGAAGGACACCGCCGACACGACCACCACGTTCGTCAAGGTCGACCCTGCCGCCACCACATGGCAGGTGGCCACCAGTTATCTCTCCGCGGCGAACTCAACCACCACGGTGGTGTCCGAGAAGGTGGTCTCCGGCGGCCAGACCCTGGCCCGCCCGAAGTACGTGATCGCCCCCACCTCGGCGGTGTCCGCGGACACCTGCGCGGTTACCCCGTCCACCAGGGGTTGCCGTCTGCTGGAGTTCGTCTACTCCACTGCCACCACGGCCACCCCCACCGCGTTCGGGAATGTTGCCGGGCAGGTCCAGGAGATCCGTCTGTGGGCCACGGAGCCGGGCGCATCGGCGGCAACGTCGAAGTCGGTGCAGATGTACCTGTACGACGATGCCAAGCATCTGCGCCGGGTGTGGAATCCGCAGATCGTTCCGTCACTGTTCACCGACTACAGCTACGACACCGCCGGCCGGGTCACCCAGCTGACCGACCCCGGACAGCTGCCGTGGACCTTCACGTACGGCCAGGCCGGCAACGCCGCCACAGCCGGTAACGGCATGCTGCTGGCGGCCTCGCGGCCTGGCCTGAGGCAGGGCACCGCGGATGTCCCGGAGGGCACCGCGGCCACCAGCCTGGTCTACGACGTGCCGCTCACCGGCCCCAGCGCGCCATACGCGATGGGCACATCCGACGTCGCCGCCTGGGGGCAGAGCGATGTGCCGACCGACGCCACCGCGGTGTTCCCGCCGGATGCCGTCCCCGTCTCGCACGACGGCCAGGCGCTGACTGCGGCCGCGTACAAGCGCGCCGGGATCAGTTACGCAGACGCCTCGGGCCGGGAGGTGAACACCGCCACCCCCGGCGGGCACATCTCCGTGACCGAGTACGACCCCCGTGGTGACACCGTTCGCGAACTGACCGCGACAAACCGGGAGTTGGCGCTGGCCACTAGCGGTCGGCAACTGGACACCCTCGTCCGCCTCGGAATCGGCGACGCGTCGACCGCTGAGCGCGCCCAGGCGCTGTCCACCCTCCACAACTACTCCAGTGACGGGGTGCGAGAGCCGGATATGTACGAGCCGCTGCACTTTGTCACGCTGACGGGCACCCTCCAGGCCGGTACGGGTGGTACCAGCCTGCCGGCGGGCACGCAGGTGGCCGCACGACGGCACAGCGTCACCACCTACGACGAGGGTCGCCCGACGGACGGCTCGGCCACGATCCAGGACATGCCCACCACGGTCACCGTTGGAGCGCATGTCGACGGCTACCCGGTCGATGCCGACACGGTGGCCAACAAGACCACCTACGACTGGGTCAAGGGTCAGACCACCAGCACGATCCAGGACGCCGGCGGCAAGAACCTCACCAAGACCACGGTCTACGACTCCCAAGGCCGGGTGAGCAAGACCACCCTGCCGAAGTCGACCGGCGCTGACGCGGGCACGACGGTCACGACCTACTGGTCGGCCACGGGCACCGGCGCGTGCAACGGCAGGCCGGAATGGGCGGGACTGGTCTGCTCCACGGGACCAGGCGGTGACATCACCGGCGGCGGTACCAACCCCACCCGACTGCCCACGAGGACAATTGAGTACGACTTCTGGGGCCAGCCGTCGCAGGCGACGGAGACCGCCAACGGCGTGACCCGCACCACCACGCCGACCACCGACGCCGCCGGCAGGATCACGAACATCAGCATGACCGGCGGTGTGGGCACCGCGGTCTCCCAGACGACCACCACCTACAACTCCGATAACGGTCAGACCGCCACAATCACCAGCAATGGTCAGACCACCGCCACCAGCTATGACAAGCTCGGTCGCCAGATCAGCTACAGCGACGGCGCCGGGAACACCACCACAACCGAGTACGACCTCCTGGACCGGACGGTGAAGACCACCGACTCCGTGCCGTCCAACACCACCTACACCTACGACACCACCATGGACCCACGCGGCCTGGCCACCTCGATCACCGACTCGGTCGCCGGAACCTTCAGCGCCTCCTACGACATCGAAGGCGACCTCGCCGCTGAGCACCTGCCCGGCGGCTATACCCTCACCGTCGACGCGGACACCGCCGGCGCCGAGACATCGGCGATCTACACGCGGGACAGCGACAGCACGATCGTTCTCGCCGACACCGTCGACTACTCCATTCACGGCAGGATCGTTCACCACACCGGAACCGCTGGCGACACCGCGGAACAGGACTACACCTACGACAATCCAGGCCGTCTCATCCGCACCGACGACACCGCGGCCGACGGAACCTGCACCAGACGCGAATACACCTTCGACAACAACACCAACCGCACCTCGCTCGCGACCTCGCTCAGCGCGCCCGCGGCAGGGTGCACCGGCACCGGGGCCACGACGGCCACCGCCACATACGACAGCGCCGACCGGCTCATCGCCGGCGGTGTCACCTACGACGCCTTCGGCCGTACCACGACCCAGGCCAACGGCGCCACAATCGACTACTACGCCAGCGACCTGGTGCGCCGGCAGACCATGGGCACCACGCGCCAGACCTGGGACCTGGACGCCGCCCAGCGCCTCGCCACCTCCACGACAGAGACGCAGGCCGGCGGCATCTGGAGCCAGACCGGCCACACCACCAGCCACTACGGCGACGACGGTGACAGCCCGTCGTGGATCACCCAGGACCCGGGGAGCGTCATCGCCCGCAACGTCCAAGGGCTGACGGGCAACATGGAAGCCACAACTTCCGCCACGGGCGACACGGTGCTCCAGCTGACCAACATCCACGGAGACGTCAGCGTCCAACTCCCCGTGGACATCACCCAGAATCCGGTCGTGCTCCGTGCCGACGAGTACGGCAACACAGCACCGGGCAGCAGCCAGACCCGCTATGGCTGGCTCGGCGGGAAGCAGCGCTCCAGCGACACTCTCACCGGAGCCTTCCTCATGGGCGTACGACTGTACGATCCGACCCTGGGCCGCTTTCTCTCGGTCGACCCGGTCCCGGGCGGCAGCGCAAACGCCTACGACTATTCGGCCGCCGATCCGGTGAACAAGGAGGACCTCAACGGAAAGTGGCACCATTGGACCACGCTGTATCGCTACTTCGGCAAGGTCACGTGGCACCTGTGGGGGTTCTGGAAGAGTTGCTGGTGCAAGCAGGCCGGCTGGCACGAGGGCGCCTCCGTCCGGATCTACTTCAACAAGTGGGCCACCAACTGGCTGTCGGACGAGGGGCCCTACGCAGTCGGATTCGGGAGCATCGTCCTCGGCTTCGCGTTGGGCTGGGCTGGGGGCCCGTACGGGATGGCAGTGGCAGCCCTGCTGTCCGGCTACGCAGCGTGGGTCGTCTGGATGGCAAAGAGAGCCGTAAAGAGGCATAAGTGCCTCGGCGTTTATTCGGCGTGGAAATACCATGGGTTCTGGTATCCCAAGGTCTACCACTGGTACCGGAGTTGTTGAGTCTGCCCGCGGCCTAGCAGCCTGACGCACCTGAGGAAATAGATGGCTCCGGCCAGGCGACCGGGTTGGCCGCCTGGCCGGAGCTCATCCGGTGTCGGCCAGGGCTCTCACAGGTGACGGCCCCGCTGAACCATGGACTGAAGGAGGCAACATGTCAAAGCTCATCTTGTTTTCCGCTATGCAAGCCTTTGTGGCTTTCCTTTTCATCGGCTTCTATGTGGAGCTACGTGTCGAATTCGGCGACTATGAACATCAGTTCATCGAGACCGCTGCCTTTCTGCTTGCGGCCGCTTGGACTTCGGCAATGTTTCAGCTTCGAAAGGCCGGACAGCTGAAGTTCGTGAGAGAACCCCGTGTGCCGAAAGAGCCCGCGGGGGAACCACCCTCAAACGATGCCTGAGTCCCACGGCGAACAGAGACACGGGCGGAACGCTGGTCCTGAAAGGCCTGGCGCTGAACGGAAGACAGTCCACGGTGGGGCGACCGATCCGAGTCCTCGGCGGTCGCCCGACCCAATCCTCGGGAAAGAAATGCGTCGATTCGCAGCGCTGCTGATAACACCAGCCCTCGTGCTCGTGGGGTGCAGCAGCAACGATTCATCCCCCCAGTCCCGGCCGGACGGCTGGCACCGGCCGCTCACGGCCCCCTCGGCGCCGGTGCAAACAGAGGCAGCCGGGCCCGCCGTGGTGCACACAGATGGCGCACTGCCCACCCTTTCCGGGCAGTTCGGGAGCCGGGCCACGATCTCAATTCCAAAGGCCGCGCCGAGCGGCAAGTTCGTCGTCGCGCCGCGGACACAGGGACGGGGACGTTCGGCACACCCCGGCGATGTGGTCGTCGTCCGCTACACCGCCAAGGTGTGGCGCACCGGCAAGGCGCTGCCCGGCTCATACGGCAAGGGCGCCCGGCCGCAGGTCTTCGCCGTCGGGCGGGGCGCGACACTGCCCGCCCTGGACCGGGCCGTGCAGGGCCAGCGCGCCAGGAGCAGAATCCTGGTCGTCGCACCCCCGGCGGCCGCGTACGGGACGACCGGCAGCACCCAGCTCGGGGTCACCGGCAAGGACACTCTCGTATTCGCCGTCGACATCCTGAACGTCATCGGCGCCCACGCCCTCGTCCCCGGCGAGCAGAACTCGGTCTCCGACGCGCTGCCCGAGGTCCACATGAACAAGGACGACGCCACCGCAACCCTGACCGTCCCCGACCAGGCGGCCCCCAAGGGGCTCGTCGTCAAGCGCATGGTGGACGGCACCGGTCCGGTGGTGCAGGCCGGGCAGACCCTGGTCCTGCAGCACTCCTCGGCCGCGTGGGAGACCGCCCGCGGCAAGGACGAGGCGCACCTGTTCCTCAGCTCCCAGGCGGACGGCGGCCCGCTGCCGGTTGTGATCGGCCAGAGCAACGTCATCGCGGGCTGGGACCGCGCCCTGGCCGGCCAGCGGGTCGGCAGCCGGATCCTCGCCGTCATCCCCGCGAACCTGGCGTACGGTCCGCATCCCCCGAAGGGCCTGGAGCCCGGCGCCACGGTGATCTCGGTCCTCGACATCCTCGCCGCCACCTGAGGCCACGCCGGGACCGGCCACTCATCCAGTCGACTCCATAGGCGACCAGCCGTCTCATGGGCCGCATATCCGGCCCCGACCGGAGCCGGAGCCGTCAGACGCCGAAAGAGTCCCCGAACCACGGTTCGGGGACCCCTCACGGGCCTATCCGCATGGGTCAGCGGGCGAGGGTGACCTTGATGGGCGCGTTGGGGCAGGTGTCGAGGATCTCGGAGATCGCTGTCTGCTCGGCGGGGTCGATGGCGAGGCTCCACCTGGTCTTGATGGCGACCCAGTCGGTTGCGTAGGTGCAGGGGTAGCCGATGGCCGAGGGCTGCCAGGTGGTGGGGTCCTGGTCTGCCTTGGAGCGGTTGCCGGCGGCGGACACCGCGATCAGTGCGCGGGCGTCGTCGAGGTCGTTGGCGTACGCCTGGCGTTCGGCGCTGGTCCAGGCGGAGGCGCCGGAGTCCCATGCTTCGGCAAGCGGGACCAAGTGGTCGATGCCGAGGGCGCGGGCCTGGGTGAAGTAGGTGTCGTCGTACGGCGAATACCAGGAGCCGCCGGTCAGTGCGCAGTTCGCGCCCTGGTGGGGGCCGGTGACGGCTTCCTCGATCAGCACCTCCGAGCGTGTGTTGCAGCCGTCGCGGTCGGCGTCGATCCAGCGGCGGAATTTGGTGCGCCCGTAGCCGGTGCGGTCCTCGGCCTGGACAGCGAGTGCGGTGAGGGCGTCGCGGACGGGCAGAGCGATCGTGTCGCTCGCCGTGCTGCACCGCGGCGTCACCCGCCGACTCCAGGGGTGGCTGCTGGGCTGAACGGTCAACGCATGACGGCGGTCAGCGCCTGATGCCGGTCAGCGTTTGATGCCCACCGCGCCGTACAGGGACACCGGACCGTCGCCCTCCGGCTCCTCGCCCGGAGCGGGACGCCAGTGGGACAGGGACACGATTCCCGGCTCCCACAGGTCGAGTCCCGTGAAGAAACGGCTCAGTTCGGCGTGCGAGCGGGCCACGAGCGTCACTCCGCTCGCCGTGTACGCCGCGATGCCCTTGCGCACGTTCTCCGGATCGAAGTCCGCCGTCATGGCGGACAGGACCAGACAACTGCCCGGCGCCAGCGCGCCCACCAGGGCGGCCACGAGGTCGTGGGCGCCGTCCTCGTCGGCGACGAAGTGCAGCAGGGCGATCAGCGACAGGGCGACCGGCCGGTCCAGGTCCAGCACCGACGCGGCCTGTTCGAGGATGCGCTGCGGCTCACGGGCGTCGGCCTGCACGTAGTGCGTCGCCCCCTCAGGGGTGCCGCGCAGCAGGGCCGCGGCATGGGCGAGGACGATCGGGTCGTTGTCGACGTACACGACCCTGGCGTCCGGCGCGACGGACTGGGCGACCTGGTGCAGGTTGGGCTCGGTGGGGATGCCGGAACCGATGTCGAGGAACTGGCGGATTCCCGTCTCCCGCACGACCGCATGCGTGACGCGCTCCATGAACCGGCGGTTGGCGCGGGCGTGGCGTGGGGCGTCCGCCTGCATCGCTGAGATCTGACGGCCGAGCTCCTCGTCGACCGGGTAGTTGTCCTTGCCGCCGAGGAACCAGTCGTACACCCGGGCCGGATGCGGTCTGCTCGTGTCGATGCGCTGGACGGCCGACTCGGTCCCGGTCACACGGTGCTCCTCTGCTCGACAAGCCCTGCCCGGTGGCTCGGAAGGGCGTGCGAGCAGTCTGGCATGATCGCGCCGCGCGGCGCAGACAGTCTTCGGCCACCTGTTCGTCCAGTACCGCACGCACCAACACGGCGGTGAGAACGGACGGTTGGTGTTTCCGGCCGGCTGGATCAGCCGGTCCGGGTGCTGTCCTTCGGCAGACGTGGGCGTTCCGCACCGGACAGCGCCTTGTCTTCGGGATACGGCGCCACTTCCGCAACAGGCCTAGAGGGGGGAGGGGGGCGATTCTCTCGTCGTAGCGCCGAACAGCCGCCGCGGCACAGCGTGTCGTCCCGCTCCTGCCGGTCCGCCCCGGCCACGCGGCGCGGGTCGCGCCGCCCGCCCGGTGCGGGGCACGGGCGGTGGCCACCGCGACCGGGCCGCCGGATGCGGGCGGTGAGGAGGACGGCGAGGACGAGCAGCCGGTACGGGGGCCGCGGGGTGTCCTTGAGCGCGATGCCCGCCTCCTGGGCGAACGTCCGCCCGGTCAGCGCCGACGAGTTACCGTACGATGCGCTGTCGCTCGCTCACGGCTTGAGCGGATCGTGGCCGATCGTCATGAGACGCTGCCGCCGGCGTGTGTCCTCGGCCGCGGGTTCGTTCTCCACGTCGGTCGCCTCGGTGACGGTGTCCACGACCTTGTACATCACGCGGACGTCGTCGTCGGTGAGATCCGTGCGCCGCTTCTGCAGGATCGCCAGGACATGCTGCCCTGTCGGCGTGCCCGCGTTCTCGGGCAGCGGCTCCGTGTTCTCGTCGGCGTCACGGACCCGCAGCCAGGCGGCCAGCTCCTGCGAGGTCATGTTCACCACGCGGTGGAAGTCCTCCCACAGCGCGTCCAGTTCGAGGGCGTCAGTCATCAAGTGCCCCTTTTCTCGGTACGTGTCCGGCTCTCCGTGCGTGTTCGGCCGGGCGGCGGTCAGTTGTCCTTGGGCCAGTTCTCCGCGTCGAACATCCAGCGCTGCTTCTCCAGCTCCGCGGTGATGCCGATCAGCAGGTCCTGGGTGACCGGATCGGCCTTCTCGGTTGCCTCGATGCGCTCACGCAGCCGCCCGATGGCCGCCTCCAGGGACTCGACCATCACCTCGACGACGTCGGTGTCCCGCACCCAGCCGTCCTTCGGGCTCGGCAGCGTGAAGGCGGACGCGATGGTCTCCGGCCGGCCGTCGGGCGGCAGGCCGAGCGCCGCCGAGCGCTCCGCCACCGTGTCGGAGAAGTCGCGGGAGGCCGACACCACCTCGTCGAGCTGCAGGTGGATCGAGCGGAAGCGGGGTCCCACCAGGTTCCAGTGGGCCTGCTTCCCGATCAGGGAGAGCCCGAGAAGATCCACCAGGGTGCTCTGCAGAGCGTCCCCGACCACCTGTCGGGCGGATTCGGGAATCGTGCTCTTCACGACGGTCATACGATGCTTCCCCTTCTCACGTCGGCTCTGGCCGTACGGAGCAGCGCGTCCCGTTCCTCCTCGCAGGTCCCGCCCCACACACCCGAGGTCTGCCCGTTGTCCAGCGCGAACTCCAGACACGGGGACATCACCGGGCAGCGGGCGCAGACGCGTTTCGCGGCCGCGATCTCTCGCAGCGCCGGTCCGGTCGTGCCCACGGGAAAGAACAACTCGGGGTCCTCTCCGACGCAGGCAGCACTGCGCAACCACTCCATGGCAGCGCGGGTGCCCAGGGCGAACTGGGGCAAACACCTGGTGGGAACGGCCCGCAGGTGGTGCCTCAGCCCCTGAGCACCTCGTCCAGGAAACGCGTCACGTCCGCGAACACCAGCGCCCTGTCCGTCTCGTGGAACACCTCGTGCCGGGCGCCCGGACGGATCCGCTCGGTCAGCCGGCCCCCGCCCCCGCACAACGCCTCGACACCGACCCGGCTCCCGGCGAGCGGCACCAGCCGGTCCTCCTCGCCGTGCAGCCACAGCAGTGGAAGCCGCCCCACGTCACCGCCCTCGGACACGGTCTCCAGGGTCCGCGCGAACGCCTCCACCGTCGGCCGCTTCATCGGCCCGTGCCAGACCAGCGGATCCGCCGCGTACGCCGCCCCGACCGCCGGGTCACGGGAGAGCGCCGCCGGGCTGACGGGCGTGTCCGGGATCTCGTCGAGGGCCAGCAGCCGCCCCGGCAGCTCCCAGGCGCCGATCACCGGCCCGGACAGCACCAGCGCGGCGAGCGTGTCGCCGTACCGCTGGGCGTAGCGGGCCGCGATCAGGCCGCCCATGGAGTGCCCGACCATGGCCATCGGTACGTCCGGATGCGTGGCCCGCGCCAGTGCGGCCACGGTGTGCACGTCGGTGACAACGTCCTCGAAGTCCTCGATCAGCACCCGCTCACCCGCCGACCTGCCGTGGCCGAGATGGTCGGGCCCGAACACGGCGGCGCCGTGGCCGACCAGGACACCGGCGAGCTCGTCGTACCGGCCGACGTGCTCGCCGTATCCATGGACGAGGAGGGCGACGTACCGGGGCTGTTCGAGCGGCCATTCCCGCACGCTGATCGTGCCGCGGGTGCCGGGCAGGACGTGCTCCCGGGAGTCGGTCATGTCTCCTCCGGCGGGTCGGGTGCGGTGTCCCGGGGATCTTGCCAGGGAGCGGGCGACGGGTCCACAGTCGACACATCGTGCTCGCGGGCGGCGCCGAGTCGATGAGCCGCGCGCCCTTCGTCCCGCTCCGTTCGCGCCGCGCAGCCACCAACTTGTCGCGCGGACACGCAAGAAAGGTCACTTCGACGACGAACTGTGGAGGCGGGGCAGGGGAGTGGGGTACGGGTCGGGAGGCACTGCCTCGCCTCCGGTCCACTCCGACACCGGCCATCTGACGAGACGCTCCTTACGGCCCTCCGTTCCTTGCACATAGCATCAGTGTTCGCATGAACACGATGACCCTCTGGCACATCTCCGGCTGGGAGTTCGCCGCCCTCGCCTTCGCCGCCCTGCTCGTCGGCTTCTCCAAGACCGCCGTCAGCGGGGCCAACACCGTCAGCCTGGCGATCTTCGCCGCGGTGCTGCCCGCCCGCGCCTCCACCGGTGTCCTGCTGCCGGTGCTGATCGCCGGGGACGTGCTCGCCGTCCTCACCTACCGCCGGCACGCGCACTGGCCCACACTGTGGCGGCTGTTCCCGGCGGTCGCCGTGGGCGTGGTCGGGGGCACGCTGTTCCTGGTGTGGGCCGACGACGGGGTCGTCCGCACGTCGATCGGCGCGATCCTGCTGCTGATGGCCGGGGTGACGGTCTGGCGCCGCCGCACGGCCGACGCGGAGGAGGAGCCGGACACGGTCGCCACCCGCGCCGGGCGCGTCAAGGCACGCTCCTACGGCGTCCTCGGCGGCTTCACCACGATGGTCGCCAACGCCGGCGGCCCGGTGATGTCGATGTATCTCCTGTCCGCGGGCTTCCGCAAGCTCGGCTTCCTCGGGACCTCCGCCTTCTTCTTCCTGATCGTCAACGTGTCGAAGGTTCCCTTCAGCGTCGGCCTCGGCCTGATCGACGGCCACTCGCTGCTCCTCGACGCGGTGCTCGTGGTGTTCGTCGTGCCCGGCGCGTTCCTCGGCAAATGGGCCGTGCACAAGATCAACCAGCGCCTGTTCGAGCAACTGGTCATCGCGGCGACGGTGGTGGGCGGCGTACAGCTACTGGTCCGCTGAGCCACGCAGCAGCGCCGGCAGGTCCGCGAACGAGTCGAGCACGTGGTCCGGCGTCCCGCTTGCCGCCTCATGGGTCTCCGGAAGGTACTTGCCGGTCTTCACCAGCACCCCGGTGACCCCGGCGCGCTGCGCCGCCAGGACGTCGGACTCGATGTCGTCCCCGATCATCAGCGCGTCCTGGGCACCGACGCCGAGGTGCGCCAGCGCCGCCGCGAAGAAGGCCGGCGACGGTTTGCCGGTGACCTCGGCCTCGACCCGCGCCGCCTGCTCCAGACCCGCCAGGAACGCACCGGCGTCCAGCCGCAGGCCGTCCTCGGTGCGCCAGTACAGATTGCGGTGCATGGCCACCAGCCGTGCTCCCCGCTGGAGATGCCGGAAGGCACCGTCGAGCGCCGCGTACCCGAACTCGGGCCCGGCCCCGCCCACCACCACGACGTCCACCGCGGCGTCGGTGTCCGCCGGATCGACGACGGTGACGTCCCCGAGGTCCTCCCGGATGTCGCCGCTGTTCAGCAGCGCGCACCGCGCGCCGGGCCAGTGCTCGGCGAGATACGCGGCGGTGACGGCGGGCGCGGTGAGGATGTCCTCCGCCGCCACGGGAAACCCCGCGTCGTCCAGATTCGCGGCGATCGACGCCCGCGTCCGGGACGTCGTGTTGGTGACGAGAGCGACCATCAGACCCGCGTCGCGGATCTCCCGCAGCGCCTCGACCGCCCCGGGCAACGGCCGCCAGGACACGGTGAGCACCCCGTCGATGTCGATCAGTACCGCGCGTACGGATGCCATGTCCGGACGATAACGGAACGTGGTCCCGAAAGCGGCCTGACCCGGCCTCCTGCCGGACCACGCGGCGATTCCGTGTGCGGACGCTGATGGATGTGGCCTGGACAGCGGCCTGTACTCGGGCTCCTGCTGGACCGCAGGGGCATTCCGTGTGCGGACGCCAAGGGGCGTGGGCTGGGTAGCGGCCTGTACTCGGGCTCCTGCTGGACCGCAGGGGGATTCCGTGTGCGGACGCCAAGGGGCGTGGGCTGGACAGCGGCCTGTACTCGGCGTCCCGCCGGACCACGCGGGCATTTCGTGTGCGGACGCTGAGGGACCTGGCCTGGACAGCGGCCGACGCCCGGCCTCCCGCCCGGCTCGCCGTCCGGGACTCGTAGGCTTTCGCCATGTCCCCGCACGTCCTCATCCTCGGCGGCACCGCCGAGGCCCGTCAGCTGGCCGCCGCACTCGTGGCGCGCCGCGGTGTCCGCGTCACCACCTCGCTCGCCGGGCGCGTGGCACGGCCGGGGGCGATCACGGGGGAGGTCCGGATCGGTGGGTTCGGCGGGGCGGACGGGCTGGCCGACTGGCTGCGCGAGCAGCACGTGGACGCGCTCGTCGACGCCACCCACCCCTTCGCCGAGACGATCACGGCGAACGCGGCACGCGCCGCGGCGGCGACCGGCGTCCCGGCGGTGGTGCTGCGCCGCCCCGGCTGGCGACCCGGCCCCGAGGACCGCTGGCACTCCGTCGCCTCCCTGGCCGCGGCCGCCGACCTGCTGCCGCGACTCGGCCGCCGGGTCTTCCTGACCACCGGCAGGCTGGGCCTGGCCGCCTTCGCCCACCTCACGGATCTCCACTTCGTCGTACGGTCCGTTGAACTGCCCCGGCCGCCGGTGCCCCCGCACACCGAAGTGCTCCTGGCTCGCGGCCCGTTCACGGTCGCCGCCGAGTCGACCCTGCTCCACGACCACTGCATCGACGTCCTGGTCACCAAGGACAGCGGGGGCCGGGCCACGTCCGCGAAACTCACCGCGGCCCGTGACCTGCGCCTGCCCGTCGTGATCGTCCGCCGCCCAGCCCTGCCGGAGGGCGTCACGACGGCACCCGACGTCGGGGGAGTGCTGACGTGGCTGCGCCTCGGCCCGCGATGACCGGTACGGTTCCCGGTCAGTCCCCGGGGCGCCTGCGCAGCAGATACGTGTCCATGATCCAGCCCTTGCGCTCCCGCGCCTCGGCACGCAGCCGCTCGATACGGGGCGCGGCCTCGGCGATCGGACCGGCGGCGAGGATCTCGTCCGGCGTACCTATGTAGGCGCCCCAGTAGATGTCGATGTCCTGGTCGGCGTACTGACGGAAGGTCTGGTGGGCGTCGAGCATGACGACCACGTCGTCCACGCCCTCGGGGAATCCCTCGGCGAGCCGGCGGCCCGTGGTGATCTGCACGGGCCGGGCGACCCGGTTCAGCCCGGTGCGGTGCCGGGCGACCAGCGCCGAGACACTGCTGATCCCGGGTACGACGTCGTACGTGAAGTCCACCTCGCCCCGGTCGAGGATCTCGTCCAGAATGCCGATCGTGCTGTCGTACAGTGCGGGATCCCCCCACACCAGGAACGCACCGCTCTCGTCCGCTCCGAGCTCCTCGGCGATCAGCCGGGCGTAGATCCCGGCACGGGCACTGCGCCAGTCCCCGACGGCCGGCGAGTACGCGGCGCCGCCCGCCGCCCGGTCACGCTCCGGGTCCCGCGCCTCGACCACGCGGTACGTCCCCTCCGGCACATGCGCGTCCAGCATGTCCCGGCGCAGCCGCACGAGGTCCGCCTTCGCCTCGCCCTTGTCCAGGACGAAGAACACGTCCGTGCTCCGCAGCGCCTTGACCGCCTGCAGGGTCAGCTGGTCGGGGTCGCCCGCGCCGATACCGATGACATGAATCTTTCGCACGCCCCGAGTCTGCCTCACGGCACCGACATTCCGATCACCGAGTCTGTTCGGGGCCTGCGGCTTCCGCGGTGGCAGGGGTCGGGGCGGCGAGCGATAGCCGCGCCGGTGCCCCGGCATCCTCGCCGGTGATCCGGCACCCGCGCCGGTGATCCGGCACCGGCGCCGGGGATCGGTGCTGAAAGCCGTGGGCGCGACCCGTCCGCGCCTACGACGACCCGGCCCGTCCCCGAAGCCGCGGCGCCCGAGCCCCCGCGTCCACGCTGCCGCCGTCCCGCTCCACGTCCTCCGCCAGCCCCCGCGCCCAGGTCGCCAACCCCGCCAGATCCATGTCGTACGGCCGTCGGCGTCCGGTCTCCGACGCCCACTCCGTCACGGCCCCCGCACCGCGTCGCAGCAGTCGGGCGCCGCCCGTCACGTTGCCCCGGGCGGTGTGGGTGAGGCCCACGGCGAGCTGGGCGAGGCCGCGCCACAGCTCGCGTTCCTCCTCGGGGCCCGACTTCCAGGCGTCCTCGAAAACCTCGTGCGCGTGGAACGGCTTGCCCGCGTCCAACAGCTTCTGCGCCTCGGCGACGCTCTCCTCCGGGGCGCGGACAACGCCCTCGGGCTGTCGCTCCACGCCGTCCGCGCCGTACGGCAGCGGTCGCCCGAGCCCGTCCCGGGGCCGGGCGTTGCGGGCCCGCCCCTCGTCGTCCCGGTCCCGTGCGCCGATCTGTCGCCCTGCGGATGCGCTGCCCATACGTCGATTGTGCCGCGCCCGGCACGAAGGGCCCCGGCCGCCCCGCGCCCGCCTTCGAGGAGGCCTCCGACGTGCGGTAAAGTTCTGTTCGCACGTTCCCGCACCTCGTCGCGGGAAGCGCATCGGGACGTGGCGCAGCTTGGTAGCGCACTTGACTGGGGGTCAAGGGGTCGCAGGTTCAAATCCTGTCGTCCCGACTCGTGAGAGTCGCAGGTCAGGGCCCGTTTCGGAGGCATTCCGAAACGGGCCCTTGATCATTGTTGGGGACCAGGACCAGGACCAGGACCAGGACCAGGACCGGCAGCGAGCGCTGTACGCGGGGCGCGCTGAGGTGTGCGGAGAGCGCTGATCCGGCAGCCATGCAAAGGGGATCAGGTTCGTCAGCCGGTCGGCCAGAGCAGGCCAAGATCTGCGGCTGGACTGCAACTCACGTCAGGGCAAAGCCACTTACAGCCGTCCCGCGGCAATGCGCTCGCTTACGATCCTCGGCGTGTGCGCAAACATCCTGGTCGCAGAAGACGACACGAAGCAGGCAGAACTGGTGCGCCGTTACCTGGAGCACGAGGGACACGCGGTCATGGTCGTCGAGGACGGCCGTGCGGCTCTCGAGGAGGTGCGGCACCGGGAACCCGACCTGCTGGTTCTCGACGTGATGATGCCCAGGGCCGACGGCCTCGACGTGGTGCGGATCCTGCGTGCCGAGTCCCGGGAGGTACCGGTGCTGATGCTGACGGCCCGCAGCACCGAGGACGATCTGCTGCTCGGGCTGGATCTGGGCGCCGACGACTACATGACGAAGCCGTTCAGCCCGCGTGAACTGGTGGCCCGGATACGCACGCTGCTGCGTCGCAATCGGCGTTCCGCCGCCCCAGTACCCGCCCCCGCCCCGGTACCCGTACCCGTACCCGTGCCCATTTCCCTGCCCGCGCCTGCCCTCGTCGAGGACGACCAGGCGTTGTCGGTCGGCACGCTCAGGGTCGATCTCGTGCGGCACGAGGTGTCGGTCGGCGGGAGCCCGGTGGTGTGCACGCCCGGCGAGTTCCGCATCCTCGCCGCGATGGCGGCGGAACCCGACCGGGTCTTCACCAGACAGCAGCTCCTGGCTCGGCTGCACGGCTTCGACACGTACATCAGCAGCCGCACCGTCGATGTGCACGTCATGAACCTGCGCAAGAAGATCGAGCGCGCCCCGCGAAGGCCGGTCCGGCTGCTCACGGTTTTCGGCGTCGGCTACAAGCTGACCGACCCGGCGAAGGGCGCACGCCGTGCGTCGTCGTGACAAGCGTGACCGGCGTGACCGGCACGACCGGCACGACCGGCACGACCGGCACGACAAGCGTGACCGGCGGACGCGACTGCCGCTCCGCAAGAGCCTGCTCGGCCGGTTGCTGACCGTCTCGGCGCTGGTGGCCTCGTGCTCGGTCGCCGCCACCGCCTGGCTCGCCGTGCAGACGACGTCCGTCGCGATCCGCCAGGAGCAGGGGCAGAACCTCAGTGCCGACGCGAAGATCTACAACACCCTGCTGGGTTACGCGGCCGGCCATACCGGCTGGGACGGCGCCGCCGCCACCGTGCGCGAACTGGCCCGGCAGTCCGGGCGCCGGATCGTGCTGACCACGGAGGACCGGCAACCGCTCCTCGACTCCGCCGACGGCACCTCGTCCACCTCCTCCACCTCGACGCTGCCGCGGCAGGCGTCGGCGGTCGTCGACCCCCTGTCGGTCGACACGGTGCTGGTGCCCGACGCCGTTCCGGTCGGCTCGGACCGCGTCGACCCACGGGCCGTGGGGCCGTTCCTGCTGCCCGCGAAGGAACGTGCGGCCCTGCGCAAGGCCACCGCCCGGAGCGTGGAATGCCTCGCCTCGGCCGGTATCGCCGCGGATGTCGTCGAGAGCCCGAGCGGACGGCCCCGGATCCAGTTCGTGAGCGACGGCACCGACCGCTCCCTGGAGCTGAAGTGTCTGGCAGCCAGCGGGGCCGCCGAGCCCACCACCACCGAGAAGAAGGCCCTGCGCGCGCTCGAACTGCTCGCCGACGCCTGCCTGAAGCGGCAGGGCCGCACGGGCGTGAAACTGAACCTGGGCCTGTCCTGGGACCGCGGATACGGCCAGGCGGGCACGGACGCCGGCCAGGCGGCACCGGTCCCCGTGCCGGAGACCGGCCTCAGCGACGAGGTGGCGGCCGAGCGGCAGCTGGCAGAAAAGAGGAAAGCGGACGCGGCCGACAGCCCGGTCGACGCGCCAAGGACCTGGGACAGCGGGGACGACCGGGCCGTGGCCGCGTGTGTCGTCAGCGCCCGCCGCGAACAGCTCTCGGGGTATGTCGCCTTGCCCGCCCTGCTGTTCATCGACGGCCCCGGCGCGGTCAGCGTGCCCGGGTTCGACCTTTCCCCGGCCAACACCGCACGCATCGCGGGTGTCACGGCCCTCGTCCTCGCCCTCACCGTCGGTGCCTCGGTGATCGCCGGAGCCCGGCTCGTACGCCCGCTGCACGCGCTCACCGGCGCCGCTCAGCGGATGCGGGACGGTCTGGACTCGGCGCCCGTGCCGGTCGGCGCGGACAACGAGATCGGACGGCTGGCGGCGGCCTTCAACGACATGGCCGCGCACCGGACCCGGCTGGAGGAACAGCGCAAGGTCATGGTCAGCGACGTCGCCCACGAGCTGCGTACCCCACTGAGCAACATCCGCGGCTGGCTGGAGGCCGCCCACGACGGTCTGGCCGAGCCGGACCCGGCGTTCGTCTCCTCGCTCCTCGACGAGGCGGTGCAGCTCCAGCACCTCATCAACGATCTGCAGGACCTGGGGGCGGCCGACGCGGGCGCGCTGCGGCTGCACCTGGAGCCGGTACGCGTGGACGACCTGCTCGGCCAGGTCGCCGCGGCCCACCAGGGACCGGCCGAGACCGCGGGCGTCACCGTGCGGGTCGCCAAGACGACCGGGTCGGCTCTGTCGCGGACCCGGTCGCCTGCGCCGCTGATCGAGGCCGACCCCGTCCGGTTGCGGCAGGCCGTGAGCAACCTGCTCTCCAACGCGGTACGCCACACACCGCCGGGCGGCCGGGTGACGCTGCGTTCGTACGTCAACGACGCCGGGGACGAGGTGGCCGTGGAAGTGGCGGACACCGGCAACGGCATTCCGGCGGACGACCTCCCGCACGTGTTCGACCGCTTCTGGAGAGCGGAGAAGTCCCGCAACCGCAGCACCGGCGGCAGTGGACTGGGCCTGGCGATCGTCCTCAAGCTCGCCGAGGCGCACGGCGGCACGGCAGACGTGGTCAGCACCGAGGGACAGGGCTCGGTCTTCACCCTGAGGCTGCCGGCCCTGCCAACCCCACAGAACCCGCCGGCCCTGCCGGATCCGCCGGCCCTGCCGGACTTCGGTGGCGGCGGCCCTCCCCGGCCCTGATGCGATGACCATGGCTCTCTGACAGCTTCTTCACAAGTAGCAGCAAGTCTTCGGTCATGCCCGCGCCACCGAGGCCGGGCCAGAACTGGAGTCATACATGTCCCGCCAGCTCACCCTGCGTCTCGCCGTGCTGACCGCCGTGGCCACCGGCGCGCTGCTCACCCCGGCCACCGCTGCCCTCGCCGCCACACCGAGCCCGTCGACGTCCGCCAAGCCGTCCGACGACGCGGACGCGGCCAAGAAGAAGGCCGAGGACGTCAGGAAGGCGAAGGAGGCAAAGGCCCAGGAGCAGAAGAAGGAGGCGGTGGCCGAGGCCCGGAAGGCCGAGGACGCCAAGCGGATGCCGCGCGGCGGCGTCGCCGCGGGCGAAGCCGTGGCCGGCGACAGCGGTACCGACACGACCGCCCTGGCCGGTTCGGCCGCCGGCGCCCTCCTCCTCGCGGGCGCGGGCACCTTCGTGGTGCGCCGCCGCGCCGCCGCACGGCGCGAGGGCTGATCCGGCCCGCCGCCCCACCCGTACACCTGTGGCGCCGTCCCCCGTCGGGCGGCGCCACCGCTTGTTGCACCCACCCCTGCTCTGGAGTCCGTCGTGTCCCCTGCACACCCTCCGGTACGGCGCTTCGGCTCGCTGCCGGTCCTCGCCCGCCTCGCCCTCGTCGTCCCCGTGGCCCTCATCGTGCTCACCGGTTGCTCGTCCGCCGCCCCCGACAAGGCCCCCGCCCCGGTCTCCGTCACCGCCTCCGGCACCCCCTCGCCCGTCAGCGACGTCGCGCGGACCGAGCGGCCGGCGGCGCCCGCCAAGGTGGCCATCCCCTCGATCGGGATCACCAGTTCCCTGATGGAGCTCGGCCTCAACACGGACGGAACCGTCGAAGTCCCCCCGGCCGAGAAGGGCATGACCGCCGGCTGGTACACCGGCGGTTCCGTGCCCGGCGAACCCGGGGCCGCCGTCATCATCGGCCACAACGACACTCGCTACGGCAAGGCCGTCTTCCACGACCTCCACAAGATCACCGAGGGCGCGGACATCACCGTCACCGACGCGCGGGGAGACTCGGCGCACTTCACCGTCACCGGCACCGAGAGCGTCAGCAAGCACTCCTTCCCCACCGAGAAGGTCTACGGCCCCACTCAGGACCGCGCCCTGCGGCTGATCACCTGTGACGGCGACTTCGACGCCCAGGGCCACCCGGTGAACAACCTCATCGTCTACGCGACACTGAAGTGAGGGCCGGTGACGGCCCTCCCCGGTGCCCGCCCCGCTCACCCGTCGCGAAAGGGGGCCGCAGGGCCGCCGGCGTCCGTGCGGTGCCGGTCGGGGCCTGTACGGCGGCCTCCAGGTCCGCGGCCACGGCCCTCCAGGACGCCGAAGTCGCACCTCGCGGGGTTCCGGTCCAGCCGTACCACGGCACGCTCCGGCGACCGGTCCGCTCGGATCACCAGCCGGGCGGCTCGACGTCCATGCTGACGCTGCGCCCGGGCGAGGCACAGGTCACGGTCGTCGATCCACACCCTTGCATGGCCTGTCAGCCCTTCCCGCCGGATGGTGACGGCGGGCTCGGTCGAGGCATGTCGCGCCGCCGTGTCGCTGCCGCGGCACCGGGCTGACCGCGGGGCCCTTGACCACAACGGCAGCTACGCGCCGCCGCGCGGCCAGATGGTGCCGGAGGCATTTAATTCGGCCATGCACCTCTCTTTCGGCATTCGGCCTCGCGGAACTCAACTCGACCGGAAAGCAACTGGACCGGAAAGCAACTGGACCGGAAAGCAACTGGACCGGAAAGAACCTGGACCAGAAGGAAATGGGAGCGATCCCGCCGTGGGGAATCCGGCACGGAGCAGCAGTGATGAATCGTGGCTTTCTTGCGCTCGGCCAAAAGGCAGGGTGTGTCCCTCTTCGGGTGGCGAGGGTCACCCGAAGGGCTTATTTCTGCTGCGCGAGCCAGTCGGCGAACGTGGTCTCCGCGATGTGCGCGTCCGCGCCCGGCAGGAGCGTGTTCTCCTGCAACTCGGCGCCCCAGTACGTCGCCTGTGGGTCCGTGACGATCTCGCGGGGGTCGTTCTGAGCGGCGAGTCCCATACGGATGAACTCCTCGAGCTGGAACGCCTCGGGGCCGGCTACCTCCACCACACCGCCCACCGGGGCACCGACCGCGGAACGGACGACGGCGGCGGCCACGTCGTCGGAGACGATGGGCTGGATCCCGGCGGCGGGCAGGCGCACGGTGTCGCCCTCGGTGACCCCGTCGGCGAGCCCCTTCGCGAACTCGAAGAACTGGGTGGCGTGGACGATGGTGTAGGGGATGCCGGACGCCTTGACCAGCTCTTCCTGGACCTGCTTGGCACGGAAGTACCCGCTCTCCTGGAGGCGGTCGGTGCCGACCACGGACAGCACCACGTGGTGCGTCACACCGGCACCCCCCTCCGCCTTCAGGAGGTTGGCCGTGGAGGTCCGGAAGAACTCCATGACCGCCTCGTCATCGAACGAGGGGGAGTTGGACACGTCGACCACGACTGACGAGCCCTGCAGGACGTCGGCCAGCCCTTCGCCCGTCAGCGTGTTGACGCCGGTGGTGGGCGCGGCGGCGACCGCCTCGTGTCCGTGCTCGCTGAGCCCGGCGACCACCTTCGAGCCGATGAGCCCGGTCCCACCGATCACTACCACCTTCATGTCACTACCACCTTCATGACGGAATTCCTCTCGGAGTTTTCTGGAAACTTCGGTCTGCATGATAGGAGTCCGGGCAGTGACCTTGCTTGTGACACTCGGTCCGCGGAATCCGACCTGTTCGGCAAGTTTTCCTTCGGTCGAGACCTGCTCCGTCAGAGTTGCGTGCGACGCGCGTCTCGTCCACTCGTCCGGTGGTGGCGAGAAGAAGACTCGGACCACCCTGAGCACGGGCTCCGGCCGATCCTCTCGGGGCGGTCTCTGTGGGCTCTGCGGGATCAGTTACGTGACACCAGCCGAGCCAGAGTCACCGGCCCGGGGGCGAAGCAGCGGTAGTAGGACACGGGGCGGGTGTAGCGGTGCCGGTAGGCGGACCCGCAAGTCTGCTACGACATGACTGCGACCCGACTGGGACGTCGATTCGACGCGGGCACAGCACAGTCGGCTCCATGACGCACATTCAGCTGCCCAGAGCCGCCTCGTCGACCGCCGGGCGCCGGCCGTATGTGCCCGCATTGGACGGGTTGCGCGGCATCGCGATCCTCGGCGTTCTGCTGTTCCACACGGGCCACCTTTCCGGTGGTTTCCTCGGGGTGGATCTCTTCTTCGCCCTGTCCGGTTACCTCATCACCGACCTGCTGCTGCGGGAGATCGAAGCGACCGGAGCCCTGTCGCTGGGCGCCTTCTGGGGGCGGCGGATCCGGCGTCTGCTGCCCGCGCTGGTGACCATGCTCGCTTCTGTCACTGTGCTGGTCTGGGCGGTGGGGCCACCGGACATCGTGCGGACCACGCTCGCGGACGGTCCGTGGGTGCAGTTGAACCTGGTCAACTGGCATCTGCTTGCGGAGTCGGCCAGCTACTGGGACCGATTCGGCCCGGACCGGGTGTTCGAGCACTTGTGGAGCATCGCGGTCGAGGAACAGTTCTACCTGGTGTGGCCGGTGATCGTGCTGATCGTCGCCCGGTGCGGGCAGCGGACGGATGTGGGCCGCCGGGTCGCGGTGACAGCGGCGGTGGCCTCCGCCGTGTCGCTGGTGCTGATGGTCGCTCTCGTCGACCCGGCGGACCCGACCCGGGTCTACACCGGCACCGACACCCGGGCATTCTCGCTGCTGCTGGGCGCCGTGATCGCCACCCCACCAGTGCGTGCGCTGCCGGCGCGTGCGGCCGGCCGATGGGCGGGTGCGGTGTCGGTGCTGTTGGCGGCCGGGATCGGCGCGATGTGGTTCCTCGTGGACGGCGTGGACTCGTCAGGGCTGTTCACCGGCGGACTGTTCGCGCACTCGCTGGCCGCCGCGCTGCTGGTCGGGCTGGTCGTGCGGGCTCCGCGGGGGCCGGTCGCCACAGTCCTCGCCCGGCTGCCACTGCGGTGGCTGGGACTGATCTCCTACAGCCTGTACCTGTGGCACTGGCCCGTCTTCGTACTGCTCTCCCCGCAGCGGACGGGACTCGGCGGGTGGTCCTGGACGCTCGTGGTGTGCGCCGTGTCGATCGGTCTGGCCGCGCTGTCGAAGTACCTGGTCGAAGACCCGATCCGGTTCCGCGCCGAATGGGCCAGGGGGCGTGGCGGGTTGCTCGCGTTCGCAGCGCTCATGGCCGGCCTCACCATGCTGTGGCTCGCGCTGCCCGCCCCGGCCCCGCCCACCATCGACATCACCAAACTGCGCTGATCACCTGCCCACCTCGTCATCTGATCAGTGGGCAGGTCCGCCGCTCGTCCGACTCCGGGGTGGGCTGTATGAAGCTGACCCGTACCTTCATGCTCTTCGACCCGCCGCCCTGCACATGGACGCCGAGAGCCGTGCACACGATCTGGTCGATGCCCAGCGGGGTCACATCGTGGATCGTGATCGGCACCATGAGCTGCATCACCCCCGGTGCGGTGGTCACCACGGTCCGAGTCGTCGCGTCCGACGCGATCTCCGTGCGCAGGCCCGAGTCGCCGGGCCCGGAAAACAGCAGTGCCAGCGCCTCGGAGATCGTGCCCAGGCGGCCGGTTCGCCGCAGCCGCGGCCGCAGTTCGTCGTGCGCGTCGACGAAGTACAGCGTCGTCCCGCGCGCCAGGCCGGTCGGGGGCTCACCCCCGTCGGCCACCCTGGAGGGCTGGACTCCACAGCCCGCGAGCAGCGCAGTGGCCACCGCCCACCAGATCCGCTTCACAGCTCCTCCACGTCCCGCGGCAGCCACAACACGAATCGCGCACCGCCTCCTTCGGCGTTGCCCGCAGTGAGGCCGCCGCCGTGCAGACGGGCGTTCTCCTGCGCGATCGCCAGCCCGAGCCCACTGCCCGGAGTACGGGTGCGAGCGGCGTCGACCTTGTAGAAGCGGTCGAACACGTACGGCAACACGTGCTCGGGCAGGCCCGGTCCGCTGTCGGTGACCTCGATCCACACATGCTCGGGGGAGGCCTGGACGTGCACGCGCACCGGCGGTTCGCCGTGCCGCAGTGCGTTGCCGACCAGGTTGGCCACGATGACGTCCAGTCGACGCCGGTCCACCCGCGGCAGGATCCCGTGCGGTGCCACCAGTTCGACCCGGTCCAGCCAGTCCCGGGCGCGCAGGCAGTCCCGTACGGCACCGGCCACTTCGACCTCTTCCACCCGCAGCTGGGCGGTGCCGGCGTCGAAGCGGGACACCTCCATCAGTTCCTCGACGAGCCGGACCAGCCGGTGGGTTTCGGTGATCGCCAACTGCGCGGACTCCCGGGCGTCCGCCTCCATCCCGTCGGCCGTGGTGGCCAGCACCTCCACCACCGCCGTCAGCGTGCTCAGCGGGGTGCGCAGTTCATGCGAGACATCGGCGGCGAATCTCCTCGCGTCGGCCTGCATCCGCCGCATCGCCGCCATCGACGTCTGCACCGACTCCGCCATCTCGTTGATGGTGACGGTCAGTTCGGCCAATTCGTCGGCGCCCTGGGGCGGCGACCGCGCCTCGAGGTCGCCCGCGGCCAACCTGCGTGCGGTGTCGCGCAGTTCACGCACCGGGCGCAGCACGCTGCCCGCGGCCAACAGCGCCAGCAGCAGCGCCGGAGGCAGCGCCAAGGCGGCCGTGCCGGCCGCGGACCTGGCGAGACCGTCGATCTGCTCCTCGACACCGGTCAGGTCGCGCACGCTGTACACCTCGATGCCCGACGGGGTGCGGGTACCGTCCGTCGCCGTGATCGTGACGGGCGTGCCGACCAGGAGCCACGGCCTGCCGCGGGCAATGATGCGCTGTGTGACGAGCCGTTTCCGGGTGCGCACGGCGTCGCGCAGCGTATCGGTGACCAGTTCGCCGGCGCCGCCGTCCACGGAGCTCAGGTTCCGGTAGGTCACCAGGGTGTTCGCGCCGACGGCCGCGCGCAGCCGGTCCAGTGAACCCTGGTCCGGCGGATAGGCCAGCTGGGGAGTGGTCGCGCCGATCTGGCTGACGATGGTCTCGGTGAGCCGTGCCTGAGTCGAGGTGACCAGCGCGGTGCTTGCTGTTCTGGCACTCGACCAGGCCGCCGCGGCGGCACCGAGCACGGTCACCAGCGTGAAGGCGATCAGCTGCCGGGCACGTAGCCCGCGTGGCCACAGCCGTCGGTTCATACCGGTCCGAACCGGTAGCCGAACCCGCGTACGGTCTGCACGTACTCGGGGGTCGCAGGATCGGCCTCGATCTTCGCCCGCAGCCGCTGTACGCAGTTGTCGACCAGCCGGGAGTCACCGAGGTAGTCGTGCTCCCACACCTCCTGCAGCAGTTGCTGTCGGCTGAACACCCGGCCGGGAGTCCGGGACAGGGTCAGCAGCAGCCGCAGCTCGGTCGGTGTCAGCATCACCGGCGTGCCGTGCAACGACACCGTCAGCGTCATGGTGTCGATGTGCAGGTCGCGGTGGACCCGTAGGTCGTCGGGTGTGCCGGGGGCGCGGCGCAGCACAGCGCGGATCCGCGCGTCGAGCACGGTGGGCTGGGCCGGCTTGACGACGTAGTCGTCCGCGCCCGCCGCCAGACCGCTCACGACGTCGAAGTCGTCGCCACGCGCGGTGAGCATGATCACGGGTGTTTCGCATGCCGCCCGGATACGACGGCACACTTCGAATCCGTCGATGCCCGGCAGCATCAGGTCGAGCACCACCAGGTCCGGTACGGACGTGTGCAAGTCATGCAGCCCGTCCTCGCCGGTGTCCGCCGTGCGGACATCATGGCCATGTCGACCGAGCGCGAGTTGGAGCCCGCGCCGGACCAAAGGATCGTCCTCGATGATAAGAATCTCCGCCACCCTTGCAGTATCGGCAGTGCCCGGACCGGCCGTCGGTGGTGGCGGTCTCTGCGACACAACCGCGACATGACGGCGGAAGCGACGGGACACAGCGGCGGCACCGTCGAGGCCATGACCAAGACACGAAATCTCTTCTTCGGCCTGACCGGTCTGCTCCTGATGACCGCCGCCTGTTCCGGCCAGTCCACCGGTTCCGGCCGGCCGGCGTCCGACGTGTCAGCCGGAGGGGGGCAGTCCGCCGGGCCGGGCCTGTCCGAGGTGCTCTTCATGGGCGACTCCGTCGCGGTGGGCGAGGCGCTGCCCCTGGCCGCCGCGTTCAAGGCCGGCGGCGTCGGGTTCCAGTCAATCGCCTCCGACGGCGGCGGGAACGTCGTCGGACCGTTCTCCGACAAGAACTGGAAGACGCTGCCCAAGAAGATCACCTCTGCCGAACCCACCGTGGTCGTCTACCAGCTCACCACCTACGACTGGGGCAGCCGAAAGGAGCAGCGGGCCGCCTACGAAAAGCTGCTGACCACGGTGACCGGCACCGGCGCGAAACTGGTCTTCGTCACCGCGCCACCGATCAAGCCCGACGACTTCTACCGGCCGCACATGACCGACCTGGACCGCGCCCCTGGCGTCGCCCGAGCGGTCGCAGCGGGTTCCTCCGGCAGGGCGAGCATGCTCGACTCCGGTGCGGTGTGGGGAAGTACCTACCAGCGCGTCAAGGATGGCCGGGCCGACCGCAGCGCCGATGGCATCCACACCTGCCCGCAGGGTGCCGCCCGCTTCACCGACTGGCTGCTCGCCCAGTTGGCGAAGCAGTTCCCCGGCTTCACCCCTCCGAATGCGCAGGCCTGGGCCAACACCGGCTGGTCCGCGGACCAGCACTTCAAAGGCTGCTGACCGCACAGGCAGGATGCCGGAGCGTGTTCTGGCTCGGGACCCGGGACCGCCGGATGAAGAATCAGCCTTTGATCATCCGGCTCGTGTACGGCCCCGGGTCGGCCGGGAGCCCGCGACGGCCCGGATATCCACCCGGTCGCTGCGACGGGACTGCGGCGCGATTTGGACGCCGGTCGTACGCGGTCGGTGAAGAGTGTCCGGCCCCGCTGGAGCGTGATCGCCCTGGTCGCCTACGCGTTCCTGGCCACCGCAGCCGCCCTCGAACGCACCGCACAGGCCACCCGCGACGATCCCTGCGAGGCCGACCCGTCCCCTCAGCAGCCACGAACTCCTCCGCCTGCCGCGGGCCTTGATCCTTCCGCCGCCCGGACGAGACCGCGACCACCTGCTGTGGTGGTCCACCTGGCGCCGACGACATCAACACCGCGCCCGCCTCTGCCACCGCCGCCGGCACGCGCCCGCCGACACCACACCATGATCAGAAAGGTTCACCAACGGCTGTCTACAACTGCCGTATCAGTCAAGGAGGATGTGCCGCAGCATCCGGGTGAGATGTTCGGTGAGTTGCTCGGGTGGCATCGAGGCGAGTGGTTCGGTTCGTGCGATGTACCGGCTGAAAGCCACGCCGATCATGTGTGACCCCACGAGTGCGACCCGGGTGTCCAGGTCGTCGCCGGCCGCTGCCGGGGCGCCGGCGCAGAGCACGGACCGGTAGACGGCGGCGCTGTGCTCCTGCATCGCGACCAGGAGGTGAGCGGCGGCGCGTTCGTCGGACGCGGCGCTGCGCACGAGGGCGATGAGGGGGTCGTGGACGGCGTCGGTCTCCATCCGCTGGACGAAGGCGTGGGCGATCCGGTCGGGCAGCGTCGCCCGGTCTCCGGCCGCTACCCGCTCCAGGTCGCGGTTGCCTGGTACCGCCGCGAGGAAGAGCCGTTCCTTGGACGAGAACTGACGTGAGATCAGGCCGTGGGTGACACCGGCCCGGCCGGCGATCTCACGGAGGGTGGTGCGGGCGTAACCGCGCTCGGCGAAGGTGTGGCGGGCCGCCTCCAGGATGGCTGCCCGGTGCCCCTCCGGGTCCCGCCGGCGCTTGCGCGGCGGCTCCTCGGGCGTCTCCCGGTCGTTCATGGCGACTCCTTCATGTGATCACTGTAGTGCCGGTCGTCGAGGTCCTCGTCGGAGTCCCGGCGGGCACTGTTACTCTTAATATCCAAGTGGCCATTAAGTTTCTCGGGATCCCTGGGAGAGATGGAGTCTGTGTTGGTGAGCACGAATCCGCCGGAGTCCGCGGCGATCGCCGAGACCCGCCTGCTGCACAAGATGCACCGGGCCGCGACGCCCCTGCTCGCCGACGCCGCGCAGCGCGACACCGCGCCGCCGGACGGGCCGGCTGAACTGCGTGACTACCAGGCCTGGACGGAGTTCTCCCGTGCGGTGATCGCCTCGGCTCCCCCGATGGGTGCCCACCTCCACATCGGCTTCTTCGAGCAGGTGGGCACGCCCGCCGAGCTCGAGGCGGTCGCGGCGAACCTGCCGCACGCCGTTCTTCCGCTCGTCCCGGCCATGCGTGAGCAGGCCCGCACCACCCTGAGCAACCTCCGGACAACCCACGACGCAAGGACGGTCACGGCATGACCAGCACGCTCATCGTCGGCGGCAGCGGCGGCCTGGGCGGCGTGATCGCCCAGCACTTCGCCGATCGCGGCGACGCCGTCACCATCACCAGCAGGGACAAGGCGCGGGCGGAGGCCACCGCCGCCCGGATCGGTGCCGGCACCCGAGGGCTGGCCCTGGACCTTGGCCGGCCGGAAACGATCAGCGCCTCGCTGGCCGGTGTGACGGACGTCGACAACGTCGTCATCACGGCCGTCGGACAGGCCGCGAACACGCTGGCGCGGTTCGACATCACGGACGCCGTAGCGGCCGTGACCATGAAACTCGTCGGCTACGCCGAAACCGTCCGCGTGCTGCGTGACCGGTTCAACCCGGGTGCCTCCGTCGTGCTCTTCGGCGGGCTCGCCAAAGAACGCCCGTACCCCGGCTCGACGGTCGTCACCACCTTCAACGCCGGAATCTCCGGCCTGGTGAAGACCCTCGCGGTGGAGATGGCCCCGCACCGCGTCAACGCCCTGCACCCGGGTCTGATCGGTGACAGCCCCAAGTGGCGCGACGTTCCCGACCCACCCCACTCGGCTCAGACCCCGATCGGACGGCTGGTGACGATGGCCGAGATCGCCGACGCCACCGACTTCCTGCTCCGCAACACCGGTATCAACGCCCACGACCTGCACATGGACGGCGGCCTGCTGGTCACCTGAACCCACGACACCACGGGGGGCCGCCCGGACCGACCTCCTCCTCGCGAGGGGCCGGTCCGGTCCGGCCGCCGCGGACGAGCTCGGCGGTTACGTGAGGGAGCGCGCTGCGGCGGCCCGGGTCAGGGTGGTCGCGGTCCGTACGGCGCTGGTGACGGCCTCCTCCGGAGCGAGCCCGCACAGATCGGTGAGGGTGAACAGCGCCTCGGCGCTCACGACCACCGCCAGGTCCCGCTTGAGCTGGGCGAACGCGTCCGGGTCCGTGGCGCCGAGAGTGTCCTCGAGGGGGAGGAGCGCATGGTCGATGAGTCCGAAGCGAATGCCCGGTCGTGTGGGCACCGTCTCCGGCCGGGTGATGGTGGCAGCGATCATCGCGCGTACCGAGCCCTGCCGGGCGAGGATGCCGCGGAGCAGGAACTCGCAGGCGAAAGCGATGCGTTCGACGGGGTCGGTGGAGTCCGCGACCGGTGCGAGGGCCTCGGCGGGGGGCGGCCAGACGCCGGCCAGGGCCTCGCTGATCAGTGACGGGAGGTCGGGGAAGTACCGGTAGGCGGTGGCCTCGGAGACCAGGGCGGCGCGGGCGATCGCGGGCATGGTCACCTCGGCGCCCGTGCCGATGAGTTCCCGGGCGGCAGCCAGGATCGCCGTCCGCGTGCGCTGCTTCTGGTTGGTGCGGCCGGTGCCCGCCTGCGCCGTCATGGTGCGACTCCTCCTGGTCCCTTGTTCCCGGTTGTTCTCGTCCTCGTTCTCGTCCTCCCGCTGCGAGAATCGTCGACATCCTAGCATCGGGCCCTCGTTACGAGAGTTCACTTGCAAGAAGAGGGCCGACTTCCTTATCTTGCGAGAGTCGGCTTTCGCGAAGGATGTGACGCCGTAGTGGCGTCGGGCGGGGCAGGCAGCCGGAACCCGGCGGAAGAGACCAGCCGTGAGGTCGTAAGGCCACCAAAGCTCCTTTCATGGACGGCAGTTGTTCGCATATGACAAAACACGTGCTCCGCTATGCTCGGCCCCGTTCGAGCGAACGACGGCCGAACGGCCATAGAGTCGGCGGCCACTGAACCAGTGACGACCGGCGGGCGCCCAGTCCACCGGGAAGGAAACGTGAGAGCACGTGATATCCGAAGACGGCGATCACCAGGCGGCGACGCGTGCGGCACGCGGCTCGGAACGGCTGATCGCCGGTCGGTATCTGCTCCGCGCTGTCCTCGGCAGGGGCGGCATGGGCACGGTCTGGCGCGCCCACGACGAGTTGCTGGACCGCCCGGTCGCCGTCAAGGAACTGCACATCCTCACCCACGGCGACGAGGAGCACCGTATCCGCCTGCGCCGTGCGATCCGTGAGGCGCGGGCCGTCGCCCGGGTGCCGCACCCGCACGTGGTCGGCGTCCACGATCTGGTCGAGTCCGAGGACCGGCTGTGGATCGTGATGGAACTCGTCGAAGGGCCCTCGCTGGCGGACCGGGTCGCCGAGTCCGGACCGCTGACCCCGCAGCACACCGCCGTCCTGGGTCTGCAGTTGCTCGACGCGCTGGAGGCCGTGCACGCGGCCGGCACCCTGCACCGTGACGTCAAACCCGCCAACGTGCTGCTGCGCGGCGACGACACCGCCGTCCTCACCGACTTCGGCATCGCCGCCCTGGACGACGGCGAGTTCCTGACGACCACCGGCGAACTGGTCGGTTCCCTCGAGTACATGGCTCCCGAACGGGTCATGGGATCGGAGGTCGGCCCGGCCTCCGATCTCTGGTCCCTGGGGGCGACCCTCGCCACGGTCTGCGGCGGTCAGTCCCCGTTCCGCAGACCGGCACGGCCCGCGACGCTGCACGCGGTGGCGTACGAGGAACCCGTCCTTCCGCAACCGCTGGGCCCGTTGCGGCCGGTCGTCGATGCGCTGCTGCGCAAGGCTCCGGACGAGCGCCCTTCGCCGGCCGGCGTGCGTTCCGCGCTGCGGCGCGTCGCGGCGGGGGAGGCGGATGCCGGGCCGCTGCCGACGCCGACCGTGCGCGTGTCGCGGCCCTCGGACCCGTTGGCCGACGCGGAAACCGTGACCAGCGGCCAGGTCGTCCCGACGGGGGAGGCCGCGCCGACGGCACGGCACACCACGTCACTCAAGCCCGCGCACCGGCAGCCGTCCCGCCCGAGGGGCGGGAAGGGACTGTGGTGGGCACTGGCATCTGCCATGGTGCTGGCAGCGGGAGCCGTGGGCGCTCTCTTCCTCACCGGGGTACTGCCGCCCAACGAGGACCCGAAGACGACGACCACCAGTCAGGTCGTCCGGTCCACGACCGGCTGGCAAAAGGTGACCGGAGCAGCCGTCCAGCGAGGAGACCGGGTCACCGTACAGTTCGTGTCGGGTGAGTGGACGGTCGACTACCGGAGCAAGCCCCTGACCGGGCCGGCCGGTTACGACGCGAACACCGACAGGTCCCTCGACGGGGCGAAGAGCTGCAAGGTCAAGCCCGCGGCCAGATTCGGCGCGCTGCTGGCACGCCTCACCGCTCAGCCGAAGGCCCCCCTCCACACCGTCGGACGGAAACTGACCTTCCGGGCCGCCGAGACCGGAACCCTGCACCTGAGCATCAACGACGCCGCGGGCCCCTGCTCCCAGGACAACAGGGGCGCACTGACCGTGCGGGTGAGCGTCACGCACCAACCGTGACAGGCGGCTGCTCCAGCAGCTGCGAAGGCCGTGATGCCCCGCTGCTGTCCGGCTGAGTTCTTCCGCCGCAGAGGTCGGCCCCGGGACAGAAATCCCCAGGAGGACTCGCCTACGTCGTCTGCCTCGCCGGCGCCGACCGCCTGGGCTCCGCGCCCGGCACGGATACCGCCACGCCTCGCCTTCGGCGACACCTCACGCAACGGCCGGCGTCGCCTGCCGCACTGTCCGCTGCGCCGAAGAGGACGCGGTCGCCCGGCACCGGAGGCGCCATCACGGACCAACTCGGTCCCCGATACCCGCGAACCACTCTTGACCGACCGTGCCGCCCCGGTGGTGGGTCCGACGCTTCGCGAAGTCCGGCGGCCCCGCCGGCCGCGTTGCTCACCCCCGGACCCGGGGTCGGCGCCCGCGCGCCGGCCGGCACAGCCGGCTCCAGCCCGGGCGTGCGGTGCCCGCACCGACGTCAGGACCGCGCTGTGAGGGCCGTCAGATAGCCCCGCAGCATGGTCTTCGCCTCGTCGAGCAGAGCCGTGTCGCCCTGTGGGTCGCGGCGGAACGCCTCCTGGGCGAGGGCGTCGGCGGCGAGGACCGCGGCGTGACAGGCCCGGGCGAGCGCCTCGTCGTCGCGCGGCAGGGGGACGTCGAGGGCGAGCAGGACGCGGCGGATCCCGTCGGCCATCCGGCGCTTGTGGGCGCGGTCGGCGGCCCGGGTCCGCTCGGTCAGGCCGCTGCCGAACCAGAGGGCCCGGAAGCCGTGTTCGGTGCGGTAGATCTCGGCATAGGCGTCGACGAGGACACCGACCGGGTCCTCCCAGCGCTCCACCGTCGCGGCCTCGACCAGGGTGTCCATCGTGGCTTCGAGCTTGGCGAAGTAGCCCGCCGCGAGCGCCTCGATGATCGCGCCGCGGTCGGGAAGGTACTGGTACAGCGACCCCACCGACACCTTCGCCTCCGCCGCGATCCGGGTCGTGGTGAGCGCCCCCGTCCCCTCGTCGATCAGGACGCGCTCGGCGGTCTCCAGGACCCGGGCCAGGCGGGCCCTGCTGCGCGCCTGCTGGGGCGTACGCCGGAGGGAGGCGAGACCGGCCGCCCGGTCGAGGCCCGCGGTGGGCTCGCTCACGCGAACAACCTCCAAAGGTGAACGTGACATTGTTTCAGGTTTACGTTACCGTCGCGCGCATGACCGACTCAAGCTCGGAACTGAGCGAGGAGCGGGCCGCCGTGGCGGACGCCTGCCGCCGTCTGGGAGCCGAGGGCCTGCTCATCGGGACGGCGGGGAACGTCAGCGTGCGGGTGGGCGAGCGGGTCGCGATCACCGCCACCGGCGCGGTGCTCGCCGCGCTGACCCCGGACCAGGTGAGCGTCGTGGACCTCGACGGCAAGGTCGTGGCAGGCACCCTGCGGCCGACCTCGGAGCTGGATCTGCACCTCGGCGTCTACCACCGCCACGGCGCCGGCGCGGTCGTCCACACCCACGCCCCCATGGCCACCGCCCTTTCCTGCGTGCTCGCCGAACTCCCGTGTGTCCACTACCAGTTGCTCACACTCGGCGGCACCGTACGGGTGGCACCGTACGCCACCTTCGGCACCCCGGAACTCGCCGAGTCGGTGCTCACCGCGCTCGACGGCCGCAGTGCCGTCCTGATGGCCAACCACGGCGCCCTCACCCACGCGCCGACCCTCGACAAGGCGGTCGAGCACGCGCTGCTGCTGGAGTGGGCCTGCGGTGTCTACCAGCGCGCGGCCGCGCTCGGACCGCCCCGCGTCCTCGACGAGCGGCAGCAGCTCGCGGTGATCGAGGCCGCCGTCGCCCGGAACTACGGCACCACCCAACCCGTACCACCCGTGCAGAAGGGAACCCGATGAAGGCGCAGCAGGTCGTCACGATGGGCGTGCACGTACTGGACGTACTGGTACGGCCGGTGGAGGCGATACCCGAGGGCCAGGGCGCGACGCTGGTCGACGACATCAGGATGACCGCCGCCGGAACCGCCGGCGGCACCGCGCTCACCCTGGCCAAGCTCGGCGCGTCCGTCCGCACCGCCGGCGCGATCGGGACCGACCCCACCGGTGACCTGCTGGTGCAACTGCTGAACCGGGCGGGAATCGACACCGGGTTGCTGGTCCGCCGCTTCGACACCTCCACCTCCGCGAGCGTCCTGCCCATCCGCCCCAACGGCGACCGGCCCTCCCTGCACCTGCTCGGCGCCAACGTCACCTACGGCCTCGACGACGTGCCCTGGGACGCTCTCGCCGAGGCCACCCATCTGCACCTCGGCGGCCCGGAACTGATCGGCGTCGACGTGGCCGCGCGCATCCTGTCGTACGCCAAGGAGCACGGCGTGGTGACCTCCATGGACCTCCTGGCGCCCGGTGTGCTCGGCAGCTTCGACCAGATCGAGGAGGCGCTGCCGTACGTCGACCACCTGCTCCCCAACGACGACCAGCTCCTCGGCTTCACCGGTGCGGACGACCTGCTGACCGGTGCGGAGAAACTCCGGGCCGCCGGTGTCGGCGTGGTCGCGGTCACGCGCGGCGCCGACGGCGCACTCCTGGTCACCGCCGAGGGCACCGAAACGGTCCCGGCCTTCGCGATCGACGTCGTCGACACGACCGGGTGCGGTGACGCGTTCTCCGCCGGCTACCTGCGCGGCGTGAGCCTGGACCGTACCCCGCGCGAGGCCGCCGTCCTCGGCTGCGCGGCGGCGGCACTGGTGGCGCAGGGCCTCGGCAGCGACCACGGGGACTTCGACCTCACGGTCGCCGACGAGTTCGCCGCGACCCGCAAGCCGCGCACCTGATCAGCCCGGTCGACGCCTGGGTCCCGGCCCACCGCTACGGCAACGGCGTGCCGCCCGTCGCGTTGACGATCTCCGCGGTGATGAAGGACGCCTCCTGAGACGCCAGGAAGACGTACGCCGGGGCCATCTCGGCGGGCTGGGCCGGGCGGCCCAGCGGGGCCTGCTTCCCGAACTCCACGGTGTCCGGCATGGTCGCGGGGATCAGCGGGGTCCACACCGGGCCCGGCGCGACCGCGTTGACGCGCACACCCCGCTCGGCCAGCATCTGGGCCAGCCCCTGGGTGAAGGTGACGATGGCACCCTTCGTCATCGCGTAGTCCAGCAGATGCGGACTGGGCTTGTACGCCTGCACGGACGTGGAGTTGACGATGCTGCCGCCCTCCGGGATGTGCGGCAGCGCGAACTTCGACAGCCAGAACATGCCGTACAGGTTCGTCCGCAGCACCCGGTCGAACTGCTCGGTGGAGATGGCCTCGATCCCGTCGGGCTGCGACATCTGGAACGCCGCGTTGTTCACCAGCACGTCGATCCGGCCGAACTCCTCCACGGCCCGGTCGATCAGCGCCCGGCAGTTGCCCTCCTCGCGGATGTCACAGGGCACGGCCACCGCACGCCGCCCCGCGTCCCGCACCCAGCGGGCGGTCTCCTGGGCGTCGTCCTTCTCGTCGTCCAGATGGGTGAAGAGGACGTCGGCGCCCTCCCGGGCGAACGCGATGGCCACCGCCCGGCCGATCCCCGAGTCACCCCCGGTGATCACGGCCTTGCGGCCCTCCAGCCGGCCACTGCCCCGGTAGGACTCCTCGCCGTGGTCCGGGGGCGGGTCCATCGGTCCCGTCCAGCCGGGATGCGGCTGGTCCTGGGACGGGAACTCGGGCTGCGGATGACGCTCGGCGGGGTGCTCCGGTGCGGTCACGGCGTTGCTCCCTTTCGTCCTGGTCCCGGGCGCGCGGGACACGGCTCGCTGTGCGAGGCGCCGAGTACCCGGTCCGCGGTGGTGGAAGCGGAAGTGGTAGAAGCGAGCATGACCAACTCGCTCCTCCCCGTCCTTCCGGCAGGCCCCCGATGACCGCCGGCGTCGACACCCCCGACCGCCGGGGCCGCACCGGCCTCGACCGCACCGGCCGGGACCTCACCGGCAACCCGCGGGTCAGGGTGCGGGACGTGACCCTGCTGTCCAGCCACTGGTACGTCGAGCGCGCCACCACCTTCGACTACCTGCGCGCCGACGGCACCTGGAGCACCCAGCAGCGCGAGACGCACGACCGCGGCAACGGCGCCACGATGCTCCTGTACGACGCCGACCGCGAAACGGTGCTGCTCACCCGGCAGTTCCGCTTCCCGGTGTACGTCAACGGCCACCCCGACGGCATGCTGATCGAGACCCCTGGCGGGCTTCTCGACGACGAGGACGAGCACCCGGAGATCGCCGTACGCCGCGAGGTCGTCGAGGAGACCGGGCACACCATCGGCGAGGTACGGCACGTCTTCGACGTCTACATGAGCCCCGGCTCGGTCACCGAACGCGTCAGCTTCTACGCCGCCGCCTACGGCCCCTCGACCCACACTCACGAAGGAGGCGGCCTGGACGAGGAGGGCGAGGACATCGAGATCCTCGAACTCCCCTTCCGCCGGGCCCTGGAGTTGATCCGGACGGGCGAGATCGCCGACGCCAAGACGATCATGCTGTTGCAGTGGGCGGCGCTGGAGGGCCCGTTCGCCCGCCGCACGTGAAGTCCCTTGACTTGGAGCGCGCTTCAAGATGAAGACTCCCGTTCGTGCCCCGAGTGCGGGCACGAACGGGAGGGACGACCATGAAGTACCGCACGATCGGCACCGACCCGGCCCACCGCCGGGAGGTGAGCGCGCTCGCGCTCGGCGCGATGCTGTTCGGTTCCCGGACCGACGAGGAGACCGCCTTCGCCGTACTCGACCGGTATGTCGAGGCAGGCGGCACCTTCATCGACACCTCCGACAACTACGCCTTCTGGGAGGACGGCGGCCAGGGCGGGCAGAGCGAGGAACTCCTCGGCCGCTGGCGGCGCAGCCGCGGCATCGGTGGCGAGATCGTCATCGCCACCAAGCTGGGTGCCCGTCCCCTGGCCCCCGGCACGAGCTACGTCGACAACCCGGAAGGCCTGTCGGCGAAGGTGATCCGTGAGTCGGCGGAGCGCAGCCGCGAGCGTCTCGGCGTGGAGAAACTGGACCTGCTCTACGCCCACATCGAGGACCGCACCGTCCCGCTCGCCGAGACCGTCGAAGGCTTCGCCTCACTGGTCGCGGAGGGCACGGTCGGCCTGCTGGGCGTCAGCAACCACGCCGTCTGGCGGGTCGAACGCGCCCGCGCCCTCGCGACCGCCGCCGGCCTGCCCGGCTACGAGGTTCTCCAGTACGAGCACAGCTACCTCCGCCCCCGCACCGACCTCCCCGACGGTCTCTTCCCCGACGGCACCCTGGGCGCCGCGGGCCCCGACCTGCTCAGCTACCTGCGCGCCGAGCCCGCCCTGACCCTGGTCGCCTACTCGCCCCTCCTGAAGGGCGCCTACACCCACCCCGAACGCCCCCTGCTGCCCGGCTACGACCACCCCGGCACGCCCGCCCGCCTCACAGCCCTGCGCGAGGTGGCCCGGGACACCGACGCGACCGTCAACCAGGTGGTCCTGGCCTGGCAGCTGGGCGGCGCACTGCCGATCATCCCGCTGGTCGGGGTGTCGTCGGTGGTCCAGCTGGAGGAGAACCTGGCGGCGGTGGAACTGGAACTGACCCCCGACCAGCGGGCACGGCTGGACGGGGCGCACTGAGGACACCGCTCGCCGTCGGCACGGTGCGCTCCGCTGTCGCCGCCAAGCAGGCCGGGCAGGCCGGGCAGGAGACGGGCCCGGCGGGCGGCCGCGGAGACTCCCCGAGGAGCAGGCCCAGGGAAGCTTGAGCGGGCGTCGGGAGCACCAGTGCTCGAGCGGTCCGGGAGCGCAGCGGCATCCGAGTGCCGGTGCTCAGAAAGGGACCGCCCGCCCCCACCCGCCCAGCGCTCCGCAGCATGCCGTGCTTGGCGTCGATCACGGTCTTCTTGCGCGCCTGCGCGCGTGCGCGTCGGCATGCCCGCATCCCGCCCGACCGAAGCGGCGGGCGACCGAGCACCCCGGACCGGAATCCTCACACGTCGGCGCGGTGAGCCCGGTCGGCGCGCTCGGCCACGGCGAGCCCGCGAGAGCCGACCGGCTCCGCACGACCGGACCCTCCCCGCCATCGACCGATGAGGGTGTTGATCACTCGAGGCCTCCCGCTCAGGCCGTCGCGCGCGGTGCCGGGATGTCCGCGTGCTGTGCGGTGCGCGGCTCGGGCACGCCCGCGAGCAGGGCCTCGACCTCGGGTGCGGTCGGCATCGCGGGGGCGCGGTCGAGGCGGGAGGCGACGAGCGCGCTCGCCGCGTTGGCGTACCGCACGGCCTGCTGTGTTTCCCAGCTGGACAGCAGCCCGTGGCACAGTGCCCCGCCGAACGCGTCGCCTGCGCCGAGGGCGCCCACCACCTCCACCGGTACCGGTGGGACCTCGGCGGTGGTGCCGTCCCGGCGCATGGCCAGCACGCCCTTCGGGCCCTGCTTCACCACGGCCAGTTCGACGCCCGCCGCGAGCAACGCCTCGGCGCACGCGCGTGGTTCGCGGACGCCGGTGGCGATCTCGCACCCGTCGAGGTCGCCGACGGCGACGGTGGCGTGCCGCAGGGCCTCGGCGTAGTACGGGCGGGCGTCCTCCGGGTTCGCCCAGAACGTCTTGCGCCAGTCCAGGTCGAAGACGGTCGTGCCCGCCCTGCCCCGGGCCTTGAGCGCGGCGAGCGTGGCCGACCGGCTCGGTTCCTCGCTCAGACCGGTGCCGGTGATCCAGAAGATCCGGGCGGCACGGATGGCGAAGTAGTCCAGGTCGTCGGTGTGGATCTGCAGGTCGGGGGCGCTCGGCCGGCGGTAGGAGTACAGCGGGACGTCGTCCGGGGAGAGCATCTCGCAGAACGTCACCGGGGTCGGCAGGCCGTCCACCGGGGTCACCCAGCGATCGTCCACGCCGGACTCGGTGAGCGTGTCGTGGAGGTAGGTGCCGAAGGGGTCGGCGCCGGTGCGGGTGATCACGGCGACGCGGCGGCCGAGGCGGGCGGCGGCGACCGCCACGGTCGCCGCGGAGCCCCCGAGGAACTTGCCGAAGGATTCCACGCGTGCCAGAGGCACTCCAGGCCGCAGCGGGTAGAGATCAACTCCGATACGGCCCATACTGATCACGTCGAACTGCTGGGCTGATCCGTCCATGCGCGACGCTCCTCTGCCCGGGCTGGGGAGGCGGGTCCGTGCGGGCCCGTTGCCCCAGGTGTAGGACTTGAGGGGCGACACTGTCAATACTTTGTACTTACATTCGGACCTGCTTGTGAAATGATGTCTTAACAAAGTATTGACAGCGGGCGTGGCAAGGGATTGGATCCGGTCCCAGCGCAACAGCCGCTTTTCGCGGAGTACGACCCGGAACTCTCCAGGTCCCGGCCCCCTCGGATCCCCGTGATCCCCTTCCCTTTCCCGACGTTCTCCCGTCGCTCAGTGAGGTGCAGGAAAGATGGACAGCTCTTCTCGCTACCGCTCCCGCAGAATGGCCCCCGTGGTGGCCGTCGCCGCAGCGGCAGCTCTGACTCTCGCAGGCTGCTCCAGCAGCTCCGGCGGCAAGAAGGCCGAGGAGAGCAACGCGGGGGCCTCCGCGGGCAAGGCCACCACGCCGCGGATGACCGTCGCGCTGGTCACCCACCAGTCCCCGGGTGACACCTTCTGGGACATCGTCCGCAAGGGCGCGCAGGCCGCCGCCGCCAAGGACAACATCAAGCTCGTCTACTCGGCCGACCCGAACGCCGGCACCCAGGCCACCCTGGTGCAGAACGCGATCGACCAGAAGGTCGACGGCATCGCCATCACGCTGGCCAAGCCGGACGCCCTCAAGGACGTCGTGAACAAGGCGAAGTCCGCGAACATCCCCGTGGTCGGCCTCAACTCCGGTGTGAGCGAGTGGCAGAAGCTCGGTCTCATGGAGTTCTTCGGCCAGGACGAGACGGTGGCGGGCGAGGCGCTCGGCAAGCGGCTGAACGCGGCCGGCGCCAAGAACGCCATATGTGTCATCCAGGAGCAGGGCAACATCGGTCTGACCCAGCGTTGTGACGGTGTGGACAAGACCTTCAACGGCAAGCTGCAGACGCTGAACGTCAACGGCACCGACATGCCGTCCGTGAAGTCGACGATCACCGCCAAGCTCAGCCAGGACAAGTCCATCGACTACGTCGTCACACTCGGCGCCCCCTTCGCGCTGACCGCGGTGCAGTCGGCGTCCGACGCCGGCAGCAAGGCCAAGATCGCCACCTTCGACCTGAACAAGGACCTGACCACCGCGATCGACAAGGGCACGATCCAGTTCGCGGTCGACCAGCAGCCCTACCTCCAGGGCTACCTGGCCGTGGACTCCCTGTGGCTCTACAAGTACAACGGCAACTACAGCGGCGGCGGTGAGCAGCCCGTGCTGACCGGTCCGGCCTTCGTCGACAAGTCCAACGTCGACCGGGTCGCCGCCTTCGCCGCGAAGGGCACCAGGTGATGGGTATGACCCAGCAGGCTGCGCCGGCGGTGCCCGCACCGCCGGCTCCCGGCCGGAAGGAGACCGACGGCCGGACCAGGCAACAGCCACTGCCTCTGCGGCTGTTGGCGCGCCCCGAGATCGGTGTGTTCCTCGGTGCGGTCGCGGTGTACATCTTCTTCCTGGTCGCGGCCCCGCCGGTGCGTGAGGGCAGCGCGATGGCGAACATCCTGTACCAGTCGTCGACGATCGGGATCATGGCGCTGCCGGTCGCGCTGCTGATGATCGGCGGGGAGTTCGACCTTTCGTCGGGTGTCGCGGTGGTGACCTCGGCGCTCACCGCGAGCATGCTCGCCTACCAGCTCACCCTGAACGTGTGGATGGGGGTGATCGTGGCACTGGTGGTGTCGCTGGCGGTCGGCTTCTTCAACGGCTGGATGGTGGTCCGCACCGGCCTGCCGAGCTTCCTGGTCACCCTGGGCACCTTCCTGATCCTGCAAGGCGCGAACCTGGCGGTCACCAAGCTGGTCACCGGGAACGTGGCGACCGACGACATCAGCTCCATGGACGGCTTCGACCAGGCGAGGAAGGTCTTCGCCTCCTCGTTCGAGGTCGGCGGCGTCGCGGTGAAGATCACCATCGTGTACTGGCTGGTCTTCGCGGCCCTGGCCACCTGGGTGCTGCTGCGCACCAAGTACGGCAACTGGATCTTCGCGGTCGGCGGCAACAAGGAGTCCGCGCGGGCCGTGGGCGTACCGGTGACGTTCACCAAGATCTCCCTGTTCATGCTGGTCGGCTTCGGCGCCTGGTTCGTCGGCATGCACCAGCTGTTCTCGTTCAACACCGTGCAGTCCGGTGAGGGCGTGGGCCAGGAGCTCATCTACATCTCCGCCGCGGTCATCGGTGGCTGCCTGCTCACCGGCGGCTACGGCTCGGCGATCGGCCCGGTCTTCGGCGCGTTCATGTTCGGCATGGTGCAGCAGGGCATCGTCTACGCCAACTGGAACCCGGACTGGTTCAAGGCCTTCCTCGGCGTGATGCTCCTGGGCGCCGTCCTCATCAATCTGTGGGTCCAGCGGACCGCGACCCGGAGGTGACCCGAATGACGACCGACAAGACCTCACCGCAGTCCGACACGCACTCCGGTACGCACGGAGCCGTCATCGAGGACACGGCCCCCGAGACGGACGCCCCGCTCGTCGAACTGCGCGGCGCGGGCAAGGCGTACGGCAACATCCGCGCCCTGCACGGCGTCGACCTGAGGGTCCGTCCCGGCGAGGTGACCTGCGTGCTGGGTGACAACGGCGCGGGCAAGTCCACCCTCATCAAGATCATCTCGGGGCTGCACCAGCACACCGAGGGCGACTTCCACGTCGACGGCACCCCGGTCCGCTTCAGCACCCCCCGCGAGGCCCTCGACAAGGGCATCGCCACGGTCTACCAGGACCTGGCCGTCGTCCCGCTGATGCCGGTGTGGCGCAACTTCTTCCTCGGCTCCGAGATGACCAAGGGCCCCTGGCCCGTGCGCCGCCTGGACATCGAGCGGATGAAGAAGACCGCCGACGAGGAACTGCGCAACATGGGCATCGTCCTCGACGACCTCGAACAGCCCATCGGCACGCTCTCCGGCGGCCAGCGCCAGTGCGTGGCCATCGCCCGCGCCGTCTACTTCGGCGCCCGCGTCCTCATCCTGGACGAACCCACCGCCGCACTCGGCGTCAAGCAGTCCGGCGTGGTCCTGAAGTACATCGCCGCCGCCCGCGACCGCGGCCTGGGCGTCATCTTCATCACCCACAACCCGCACCACGCCTACATGGTCGGCGACCACTTCAGCGTCCTGCGCCTGGGCACCATGGAACTGTCCGCCTCCCGCGAGCAGGTCAGCCTGGAAGAACTCACCAACCACATGGCGGGTGGCTCCGAACTAGCCGCCCTCAAGCACGAGTTGTCCCAGGTCAGCGGCGTCGACGTCGAGAAGCTCCCGGAAGAGGGCGACCTCACCGCACCCGTGGTGGCCACCGGCGAGGGGGCGTCCTGAGATGACCTCGGCGCTCGACCTCATCCGGGTCGGCCCGGCCTCGGACTCCTGGGGTGCGCGGTTCCCGGACGACCCGGAACAGGTGCCCTGGGAACGCTTCCTCGACGAGGTCGCCGAGGCGGGCTGCTCCTGGATCGAGCCGGGTCCGTACGGCTGTCCGCCGGCCGACCCGGTCCGTCTCACCGACGAGGTGGCCCGTGGGAACCCGAAGGTCTCCGCGGGCACCGGCCTCACCGGCCCGCACCGCGGCCCCTCCGTCCGGGAGTCCGCCTGGCAGCACGTCAGGCAGGTCGAGCCGGACGGTCCGCTGCCCATCGCGGCACGCACCCGTAAGTTCCTGAGGTCCTGCGGCGCCTGAAGGGGACGACCATGACCCAGCGTGGCACGAGCGAAGAACTCCGTGTCGCCGTCATCGGCACCGGACGGATGGGCGCCGACCACGTCCGTCGCATCCACCAGGTCATCAGCGGAGCGCGGGTGACCGCCGTCGTCGACGTCGACGCGGAACGTGCGAAGGCCGTCGCGGCCCCGGTCGCCGGCTGCACCGCCTACACCGACCCGGCCGCCGCGATGGCCGCGGCCGACGTCGACGCCGTCCTGGTCGCCTCTCCGGGCCCCGCCCACGAGGCGGCCCTGCTGACTGCCTTCGAGCACGACCTGCCCGTCCTGTGCGAGAAACCGCTCACCCCGGACGCGGCCTCCGCGCTGCGCGTCCTTCAGGCGGAGACCGGCCTGGGCCGGCGCCGCGTCCAGGTCGGCTTCATGCGGCGCTACGACGCCGAGTACATGAAGCTCAAGTCCCTGTTGGGGACGGGCCAGTTGGGGCGTCCTCTGCTGCTCCACAACCGGCATCGCAACGTGGCCAGTCCGCCCGGGTTCAGCAGCGACATGCTCATCAGCGACTCGGTCGCCCATGAGACGGACGTGACCCGCTGGCTGCTCGGCCATGAGATCACGGCGGTCACGGTGCTGCGGCCACGACCGTCGGCGAACGCGCCCGACGACATCCAGGACCCCCAGTTCGTCGTGTTCGAGACCGACGGCGGCGCGGTCGCCGACGTCGAGATCTTCGTCAACTGCGGTTTCGGCTACCAGGTCCAGGCCGAGATCGTCTGCGAACGCGGCACCGCCCGTGTCGGCGACGGCCACGCCATGGTCACCAACATGGCCGGCCGCTGGGGCGGCACCATCGCCCAGGACTACACCGACCGCTTCGCCGACGCCTACGACCGCGAACTCCAGACCTGGGTCGACGCCACCCGCCAGGGCGAGGTGACGGGCCCGAGCGTCTGGGACGGCTACGCCGCGGCAGCGGTCTGCGAGGCGGGCGTACGGGCACTGGAGGAGGGTGGCCGGGTCGAGGTGGAACTGGTGGAGCGGCCCGCGCTGTACCGGTGAGCGGGGGATTCGTGCCCCCGGACCCCCGGATGTCAGCCGCCCGTCGTGGTCCGTGGCCGGGGCGCGAACCCGGCCGCGCGATAGCTCGCGTCGATCAGCGTCATCGTCGCCAGCGCGTCGTCCGCGTCCAACGGCAGGGAAGCGCCCCCGCGAACCCGCGCCGCGAACTCCTCCAGCTGGTAGGTGTACGAGGACCGCGTACCCAACCGCTCCGTGCGCTCGCCCTGTGCCGTACGGACCACGACCCGGTCGTCCAGCTGCGGCAGCACGAAGTTGGGTGCGCTCGCCTCGCCCAGGGAACCCACGACGCGGCAGCTCATCTCCAGCGTGCCGTAGGCCATGTGACAGCGCGCGGCGCCGGTGGCGCCGTTCGGGAAGTTCAGTTCGGCGTTCAGCCACTCGTCGACGCCCGGCGCGCCCGCACGTTCCCCGCCGCGGGCGGAGACGAGCCGGGGCGCGCCGCCCGCCCACGGCGCCAGCATGCGCAGGGCGTGCAGGCCGTAGCAGCCGAGGTCCATCAGGGCGCCGCCGGCCAGCGGCAGTGACCAGCGCGGGTCGGTGTCCGGCGGCGCGGGGATCGCGACCAGCGCCTCGACGTGCCGCAGTTCGCCGATCTCGCCGCTTGCCAGGATCTCGTGCAGCCGTCGGGTGACCGGGTGGAAGAGGTAGTGGAAGGCTTCCATGAAGACCGTCCCCGCCTTCGCGGCCGCCTCCCGCACCTGAGCGGCCTCCTCGGCGTTGCTCGCCGACGGCTTCTCGGTCAGGACGTGCTTGCCCGCGGCGAGGGCGGCGAGGTTCCACGGCCCGTGCAGGCCGTTGGCGAGCGGGTTGTAGACGACCTCGACCTCGCGGTCCGCCAGCAGTTCCGCGTAGGAGCCCGCGACCCGCTCCACGCCGTGCGCGGCGGCGAACTCCTCGGCGCGGGACCGGTCGCGGGCGGCCACCGCGACGAGGCGGTGGCCGAGCGCCCGGGCCGGTTCGATCAGGGCACGCTCGGTGATCCGCGCGGCTCCCAGTACTCCGATGCGCAGCGGCTTCGGGTTCGGTTCGCTCATCCCTGCGGCTCCTTCTCGGTCTCTCGGTCGTGACGGGTCGGCAGGCCGGCGGCGGCCGGGCGCGGATGCGCGTCGCCCGTGGGTGGGAAGTGGCGGCGGGCGAGGTCCTGGGCGTGGGCGACCGTGCACTCGATCAGTTCGAAGGCGGGCAGGCCGCCGACGTAGTAGGTGCGGTCCCGGCCCTGCAGCGCGTCGAGCCGGTCCAGGGCGCCGTCCCTGAGGTCGGCGCTGCCGAAGTGCGGCATGAACGCCCACTCGCGCCGCAGGTGCACCTCCTCCAGCCGTCCGCCGAGTGCCGCGACGTCGTCCGCCAGCAGCGCGGAGACGTCCTCGGGGCGGCCGTAGGAGTAGAAGGTCCGCACGTCGCTGCCCGGGTAGCGGTGGTGGTACGAGACGCAGTGCCCGTTCGCCTCGCGGGTCGCGGTGTGGCCCTCGAGGAAGTAGAAGGCGTCCTCCGGCAGGCCGGACGCGGTGGCGAGGGTGGTGTGGTAGGCGTTGCTGCGGATCCGTCCGGCGAGGTCGCGCTCCTCCTCGCCGGCGTCGAGGACCGGCAGGATGCTGTCCAGGGCGACGGCGAGCACGAGGTCGTCGGCCGTCACCGGGCCGGAGTCCGTGTGCACCCGCACCCCGGCCCCGCCACCGTGCCGCTCGACCGACGTCACGCGTACCCCGCACCGTACGTCCTTCAACTCCTCGGCGATCCGGCGCCACAGTGTGGCGAACCCGCCCACGACGGTGAACGCGCCCGCGTGGCCGAGCAGTTCGGATCGGCGGGACAACAGGCCCGTCATCTCGGCGTACTTGACGAAGTACAGGGCGGGCATGTCGTCGTCGAGAAAGCCGTACCCCGCCGCCGTGTAACCGGTGCCGAACGACGCGGCCATGGATTGCATGCCGTGCTCGGCGACCCACTGGGTGACGGGAGCGGCGAGCGCCCGCGCGGAGTGTGTGAGACCGGGCTCGCCGATGCGCGGGAACTCACGTTCGCGCAGGGCCCGGTAGCGCGCGAAGGCGTCGTCGCGGAGGAACGACATGGCCTGGCGGCTCGGGGCGCGCCCCTCGGCGTCCAGGACGCGGTAGCGACTGGTGCGTTCCGTCTCGACGTTCAGCTCGGTCACCAACTCCGCGATCCGCTCGTACCGGGGCGTGCAGATGTGTCCGCCGAGGTCGTAGGCCAGGCCGTCGACGTCCACGCTCTGGCACTTGCCGGCCACCGTGCTCTGCTCCTCCAGGACGGTCACCCGGTGTCCGGCACGCTCCAGTTCCCGGGCGACCGTGAGGCCACTCGGCCCGGCGCCGATGACGACGACACTGCGGGGGCCTTCGGCGCCGGTGCGGCGGTCGTCGCCTAACTCTCCTCGTGACTCTTCTCGGGACTGTTCTCGCGGCTGGCCGGCGTTCATGGGCGTCGCTCCTCGGTCCGTTGCGCGTGGGCGGATCTTCATGGCCGTACCTGAAATGGTCGTACGCGAAGATCTCATGACCGTAAACGAACACCGACAACTTCCGGGCGCCGTAAGCCGGTTGGCGCCCGGAACGCGAGAAGGGACCGGCCGTCAGGCGGTGCGGACCTCGGCGATCGTCACCGGCCGGTGCTCGTGCAGCGACAGGGTGCAGGCCTCGGCGATCCAGCCGGCCTCCAGAGCGTCCTCGATGGTGCAGGGGGAGGGCCGGGTGCCCGCGACGACCTCGGTGAACGCGGTGAGTTCGGCGCGGTAGGCGGCGGTGAAGCGGTCCATGAAGAAGTCGTGCGGGGTGCCTGCCGGGAAGGTCACCCCGGGCTCCACCGAACGCAGCGGCAGCTTGTCCTCCAGGCCGACGGCGATGGAGTCCGTGAAGCCGTGGAGTTCCATACGGACGTCGTAACCACGGGCGTTGTGGCGGGAGTTGGAGACCACCGCGATGGTGCCGTCGTCCAGGGTGAGGATCGCGCCGGTGGTGTCGGCGTCGCCCGCCGCCTTGATGAAGTCGGCGCCCCGGTTGCCGCCGACCGCGTACACCTCGGTCACCTCGCGGCCGGTCACCCAGCGGATGATGTCGAAGTCGTGCACCGAGCAGTCCCGGAAGATGCCGCCCGAGGCGGCGATGTACGCGGCCGGCGGCGGCGCCGGGTCCAGCGTGGTCGACCGGACGGTGTGCAGCTTGCCCAGCTCACCGCTGTGCACGGCGGCCCGGGCGGCGACGAACCCGGCGTCGAAGCGCCGGTTGTAGCCGATCTGGATCGGCACGTCCCCGCCCTGGACGGCCCGGAGCACCTCGACGCCCTCGCTCATGGTCTTCGCGACGGGCTTCTCGCAGAACACCGGCACGCCCGCCTCCACGGCGGCCAGGATCAGCGCCGGGTGGGCGTCGGTGGCGGCGGCCACGACGATGCCGTCCACCCCGGCGGCCAGCACGGCCTCGGGGGAGTCCGCGACCTCGCCGCCGAACCGCTCGGCGGCGGACTTGGCGGCGTCCGCGAACGGGTCGGCCAGGACGAGCGACTCGACCGCGTCGAGTCCGGAGAGGGTCTCGGCGTGGAACGCGCCGATGCGGCCGAGGCCGAGGATTCCGATGCGCATGGTGGTGCAGCTCCTGGTTTCTTGTGCGGGGAGGGTGCCGGCGGAGAGAGCGGGGGGGGGGAGGACGTTGGGGAGAGGGAGCTAGTCGAGGCCGCCGAGGACGTTCTGGTCCCAGTCGATCACCGACCCGGTGACCACCCCGGACCGGTCCGACAGCAGGAAGACGACGAAGTCGGCGATCTCGTCCGGCTGGCCCAGCTTGCCCATCGGCAGGCGGGCGGCGGCCTGCTCGCGCCAGTCGTCCCCGGCGCCGTGGAAGGCCTTCTGTGTCGCGTCCTCGCCCTCGGTCGCGGTCCAGCCGATGTTCAGGCCGTTGATCCGGACCCGGTCGAAGCGGTGTGCGTGCGCGGCGTTGCGGGTCAGGCCGATCAGCCCCGCCTTCGCGGCGACGTACGGCGCGAGGAACGGCTGCCCGCCGTGCGCCGAGGACGTGATGATGTTGACGACCGTGCCGGGCGCCCCCCGGCCCACCATGTCCGCGACGGCGGCCTGCATGGCGAAGAACGGCGCCTTGAGGTTGATGGCGATGTGCTGGTCGAACAGTTCGGGCGTGGTGTCCAGCAGGGTGCCCCGGGAGGTGAGACCCGCGGAGTTCACCAGGCAGTCGATCCTGCCGTACGCCTCGACCACCTCGGCCGCGGAGGCCTTCGCCTGCTCGGCGTCCGCGAGGTCGGCCCGGACGAACATCGCCTTGCCGCCGGCCGCGGCCAGCTCCGCCACGAGGGCCTCGCCGGGCTCGGTGCGCCGCCCGGTGACGGCGACCAGCGCTCCCTCCCGGACCGCGGCCCGGGCGATGGCGGCGCCCACGCCCTGGCTGCCGCCGTTGACGAGGACGACCTTGTCGTCGAGAAGTCCCATGAGATCCAGGCCCTTTCAGCTCTCGCGCCGTACGGCGCCGGCCCGCAGCTCGTCCCGTAGAGTCCGCGGGGTCCATCCCTCGCGCAGGGCCCGCCGTACGACGTCCGCCTGCGAGGGCGGGGCAAGTCCGTCGACCGGCGGGTCACTGTCGAGGTTGGTGGGGAATGGGTAGCCCTCGGCGCTCGCGGCGATCACACGCTCCAGCCACTGGTCGCCGACGCCGCCGGCCAGCCGTCCGCGCAGCACCGGGTAGACCGCGTTCGCGACCGCCTCCCGGTCCACCGTCTCCATGGCGCGGCCGAAGGCGGAGGACACCTGGAGCAGGTTGGCGACGCGCCGCACGTCCAGGGTGCGGTTGGTGCCGGCCGCGTGGAACAGCGCCGGGTTGAAGAAGGCGGCGTCGCCCTTGGCCAGCGGAAGCTGGACGTGGTGCGCCTTGAAGTACGCCTGGAACCGCGGCAGCCGCCAGGCCAGGTAGCCCGGCTCGAAGGTCTGCGAGTACGGCAGGTACAGCGTCGGACCGGACTCGACCGGCATGTCGCAGTGCGCGACCGCGCCCTGGAGCGTGAGCACGGGGGAGAGGCGGTGCACGTGCGCCGGGTAGGCCGCGGCGGCCTCGTCCGAGAGGAACCCCAGGTGGTAGTCGCGGTGCGCGGTCTGCGCGGCGCCGCCCGGGTTGACCACGTTGACCTGCGAGGTCACCTGGTAGCCGGGGCCCAGCCAGGCGGCCGAGACCAGCGCCAGGATGTCGTTGGCGTAGTAGTCGGCGAACGCCTCGGGGTCGTAGAGCGCGGCCTTCTCCAGCGCGTTCCACACCCGGTCGTTGGCGCCCGGCTTGGCGAAGTGGTCGCCCGCGTCGGCGCCCGAGGCGCGCTGCTCGGTGATCAGGGCGTCGAAGACACCGGTGAGCCGGTCGACGACCGCCGGGTTCGGGAAGGCGCCCCGGAAGACCACGACACCGGGCCCGTCGGCGAAGGCACGGACCAGCTCGGCCCGCACCTCACGGGAGGCTTCGGCGTTACGCAGGCGCTCACTGTCGTAGACGAGGACGTTCTGCTCGACCGCCGAGGCGTGCGGGTAGTCGGCGAGGTCCGTCGTACGGTCGATCAGCGAGCGGAAGGCATCGAGGTCACAGTCCTGCTCGGTCAGCCAGGCCCGCTGCTGAGCGGCGATGAGGGACATCGTCGTCCTACTTTCGGTCACGGAATGCGACACGGATCCGGTCGCCCGACGGCGACGCGGCTCTGCCATTCTTGTCAGTACAAACCCCTCCAACAACCAGCAGCGAGCCATCAAAAACCCCTCAAGGAGCCGTCGGTGGGCCACCCCTTCCCGATCCGGGAGATCGCACGTCAGGCGGGCCTGAGCGAGGCCACCGTCGACCGGGTCCTCAACGGGCGGGGAGGGGTCCGCGAGAGCACCGCCAGGGAGGTCCAGCAGGCCATCGCCGACCTGGACCGGCAGCGTACCCAGGTCCGGCTGGTCGGCCGTACCTTCATGATCGACATCGTGATGCAGACGCCGGAGCGGTTCTCCACCGCCGTCCGCGCCGCACTGGAGGCCGAGCTGCCGTCCCTGCACCCGGCCGTCGTGCGCTCACGCTTCCACTTCCGGGAGACCGGCCCGGTGCGGGAACTGACCGGGACACTGGACCGGATCGCCCGGCGCGGTTCCCAGGGGGTCGTCCTCAAGGCGCCGGACGTTCCCGAGGTCGCTGCCGCCGTCGGCCGGCTCACCGACGCCGGCATCCCCGTCGTCACCCTGGTCACCGACCTGCCCTCCACGTCCCGCCTGGCCTACGTCGGCAGCGACAACCGGGCCGCCGGCGCGACCGCCGCCTACCTGATGGGCCAGTGGCTCGGCGACCGTCCCGGCAATGTGCTCACCAGCCTCAGCAGCGGCTTCTTCCGCAACGAGGAGGAGCGCGAGATGGGCTTCCGCAGCGCCATGCGCGCCCGCCACCCCGGGCGCACGGTGGTCGAGATCGCCGAGGGCCAGGGCCTGGACGCCACCCAGTACGACCTCGTCCGGGCCGCGCTGGAGCGGGACCCGGACATCCGTGCCGTCTACTCGATCGGCGGCGGCAACATCGCCACCCTGCGGGCCTTCGAGGACCTGGACCGCGAGTGCGCGGTGTTCGTCGCGCACGACCTCGACCACGACAACACCCGCCTGCTGCGCGAACACCGCCTGTCCGCCGTGCTCCACCACGACCTGCGCCAGGACATGCGCGAGGCCTGCCACATCGTCATGCGGGCCCATGGCGCCCTGCCCCCGGCCGGGCCGAGCCTGCCGTCGGCGATCCAGGTGGTCACGCCGTACAACATGCCGCCCCAGGCGCCCGCCGGGTGAGCGGTTGCCCGGGGCGGGAGGCTGTGTCAGGTCCGCGGTACCGGTGATCCAGCGCTGCGGTAGACGGAGATGCCGAGCGCCAGCAGCCAGTAGCTCAGGACGGCGCCCATCAGCGCGGTGGTTCCCCAGCCGTTGGCCGCGTAGAAGTTCGCGGGCGTGTTGCCGAAGAACAGGGACGGCACGAAGGCCAGATTGACGCCCGCGAGGACGTACGCCGACCGGCCGGTCCAGCGTGGCAGCAGCCGGGTGCGGGAGACGGCGTACCCGAACGCGGTCAGGAACAGCGCCAGCATCAGCCGGGAGATCGACCCGTACAGGATGTAGGTGCCGCTGACGTCGATCGTCGGGTCGATCGGACGGTCCGCGGCGATGACCGCGCCCGCCTCCAGACCCATGGAGACCAGGGTGATCGTCGCGTACACCAGTCCGGTGGCGAAGGCCAGCGAGCCGACCCACTCGTGGGCCGGACCGACCCGCTTGACCAGCTCGCGGAAGGCCGTCACGAACACCACCAGAGACGCCAGCCCGATGATGCCCAGCAGCAGCCGGGACAGGACGTTCGCGTCCGGCGGCGGGCCCGAGTAGACGAAGTACAGCGGTACTTCCACGATCAGGGCGAGCGCGGCGGTGATGCCCGCGAGGCCCGTCAGGCGCCTGGCGAGGATGTCGTTCATGGATTCCCCCGGGAGTCGGTGAGACGGATCCGTCCGGCGCCGGCGTGCTGCCGGCGCCCTTCGAAGCCTGCCGTCCACCGGGCCCGTCGTCGCGGGGCCTGGAATCCGGATCCGGGGTGGTCCTAGGGACACCGTCCCGGGGGTACCTCCACCCAGGCCCGGCTCTCGGCGGACCGCGCCATCGCCTCCAGTACGGCGGCACTGTGCACGGCGTCCGCGAGTGTGGCCCCGTACGGGACGCCCTCGGCGACCGAGCGGAGGAAGCGGTAGGCCTCCACGACCTTCAGGTCGTCGTAGCCCATCGCGTTCGCCGCGCCCGGCTGGAACGCGCCGAACTCGCCGTCGCCCGGGCCGACGTACACCGTGCTGACCGGCTGGTCCTGGTAGGTGGTACCGCGGCTGACGCCGAGCTCGTTCATCCGGCGGAAGTCCCAGAACACCGCGCCCTTGGTGCCGTGCACCTCGAAGCCGTAGTTGTTCTGCTCGCCGACCGAGACCCGGCAGGCCTCAAGGACACCGCGCGCGCCGGAGGCGAACCGCAGCAGACAGTTGACGTAGTCCTCGTTCTCGACCGGGCCGAGTTCGCCGCCCGAGGCACGGCTGTGCCCGGCGGTGGCGCCGGTGGGGCGGGCCCGCTCCGGGACGAAGACCGCCGTGTCCGCGGCCAGGGACACGATGTCGCCGAGCAGATGACGGGCCAGGTCCGCGCCGTGCGAAGCCAGGTCGCCCAGCACCCCGCTGCCGCCGCGCTCCCGCTCGTACCGCCAGGTCAGCGCCCCCTCGGCGTGCGCCGCGTAGTCGCTGAACAGCCGCACCCGGACATGGGTGACCGCGCCGATCTCGCCGGAGGCGATCAGCGAACGGGCCGTCTCGACGGCGGGCGCGTTGCGGTAGTTGAAGCCCACCGCGCCCTGGACGCCCGCCTCGGCGACCGCGCCGGCCACCGCCCGCGCGTCCGCCAGGGTGAGGCCGACCGGCTTCTCGATCCAGATGTGCTTGCCGGCCTCGGCCATCGCCACACCGATCTCGCGGTGCAGGAAGTTCGGCGCGGTGATGCTGACGGCCCGGACCCGTGGATCGGCCGCCACCTCCCGCCAGTCGCGGGCCGTGGCGGCGAAGCCGAACTGCGCGGCGGCCTCCTCGGCCCGGCCGGGCACCTCCTCGGCGACGACCATGAGCTCCGGGCGCAGACCGAGCTGAGGGTAGTGGTGCAGGACACGGGCGTACGCCTGGGTGTGCACCCGGCCCATCCAGCCGAATCCGACGACGGCGACACCGAGCGAATCCACCATGACAACCCTTCTTGGACCGGTCCACACGCTGTCCAGCCACCCTGAGCGCGATGATGGGCAGGTGTCAACCCTTTGACAAGCTGCCGGGCCACATGGAACGGTCCATCTCATGGGACAACCGACCATCCGGGACGTGGCCGAGCGGGCAGGCGTCTCCAAGTCGCTGGTCTCCCTGGTGCTGCGTGGCTCAGGACAGGTGCGGTCCGAGAAGCGGGAGGCCGTGCTGCGGGCCGTACGGGAACTCGGCTACCGGCCCAACGCCGCCGCCCGCAGCCTGAGCGAGCAGCGCACCCGAACCGTCGGTGTCCTCCTCAACGACCTGCGCAACCCCTGGTTCGTCGACCTCCTCGACGGCCTCAACCCGCTGCTGCACGACCACGGCCTGCACATGCTGCTCGGCGACGCCCGTCTCAACCGCCGCACCGGCCAGGACCTCGCCCGTCCCTTCCTGGACCTCCAGGTCGACGGCCTGGTCGTGGTCGGCACCCTGCCCGACCCGGCCGCGCTGGAGACGGCCGCCGCCCGCATACCGGTCGTCGTGGCGGGTGCCCGCGAGCCGGCCCCGGCCGGGGTGGACGTCGTCGCGGGCGACGACGCGCAGGGGGCCCGGCTGGTCACCGAGCACCTCATCGGCCTCGGCCACCGCCATGTCGCGCACCTCGCGGGCTACGGCGCCGTCGGCGAGCTCCGGCGGCGCAGCTTCGAGGAGGTGATGCGTGCCCATGGCCTCGCGGACCGGGCGCCCGTGGAGCTCAGCGACATGACGGAGGAGGGCGGCTTCCGCACGGCCGTCCGGCTGCTCGGCCGGAGCGAGCGGCCCACCGCCGTCGTCGCCGTCAACGACATCGCCGCCGTCGGCGCCCTCTCGGCCGCCGAGGAACTGGGCCTGCGCGTCCCCGAGGACCTTTCCGTCACCGGCTACGACAACACGAGCATCTCCCGGCTGCGCCACCTGTGGCTCACCACCGTCGACAACGCCGGCCACGAGGTCGGGCGCCGCGCGGCCCGCTGCCTCCTCGACCGCTTCGAGGGAGCCGGGGGACCGGGGCGGGTCCACCTGGCGGCCCCCACGCTGGAAATAAGGGGTACGACGGCCCCGCCCGGACGCACCGGCTGATCGCGCCCGCCGTGGGCGGCGTGTCGGGCGCGGCCAGGTGTCCTGGCCGGGTCGCCCTGTGCCCGGACCGTACGACGGTCCTCATCGAGGCCGCCGCGCTCAAGGTCACGGGATACGAGTCACCCGCCGAGCTGGAGGCCGACCAGGCTCTGGCCGACCGGCTCCGCACGATCCGCCTGCAGGCGGGCCGGCTGATGGGCCTCGGTGACGTCTCGAACGCCACGGTGCCCAAGCTGACCTTGCTCGCCCCGCCCCGCGAGGGCGGCGCGGTCACCACCCGCACCTTCATTCCGGTGCGCTGCCACCCGGCGATCGGGGTGCTTGGCGCGGCCGGTGTCGCCGCCGGCCTGCGCGTCGAAGGCGGTGTCGGCGCCGGCCTGGCGGAACTCGATGCGGCCGGTGACCGGGTCCGTATCGAACATCCCACGGGGTTCCTCGACATCGAAAGCAGCCTCGGGACCACTCCCGACGGCCTGCCCCGCGCCCGCCGTACCGCAGTCGTCCGCACCGCTCGCAAGATCTTCGACGGCGCCGTCTTCCCCAGGCCCGCGGGCACGGCACCGCTGCCCCCTCCCACCCGAGGAGATCGACGATGACCCCGCCGCTCGGCGACATCGCCCACATCGGCCACGCCCAGCTGTTCACCCCGGACCTGGACGCCAGTGTCGCCTTCTTCACCGACTACCTCGGGCTCACCGTCAACGAGCGGCACGGCGACACCGTCTACCTGCGCACCTTCGACGACTACGAGCACCACAGCCTGGTGCTCACCGCCCGCGCACAGCCCGGCCTCGGCCGTCTCGCCCTGCGCACCTCCAGCGAGGAGGCACTCCGCCGCCGGGTCACCGCGGTCGAGGAGGCGGGCGGCACCGGCGGCCGCTGGGTGGAGGACGAACCCGGCCTCGGCAAGCTGTACGTCACCACCGACCCCGACGGCCACGAGCACGCCCTCTACTGGGAGAGCGAGTACTACCGGGCCCCCGGGGAACTGAGACCGGCGTTGAAGAACCAGCCGCAGGCCAAGCCCTCCCGGGGCGTGGGAGTGCGACGGCTGGATCACATCAACTTCCTCGCCGCCGACGTGCTCGGCAACGCGCGGTTCCAGGAACGGGTGCTGGGTGCCCGGCCCACCGAGCAGATCCGGCTCGACACGGGCAGGATCGCCGCACGCTGGCTGACCTTCACCGACAAGTCGTACGACGTCCTCTACACCGAGGACTGGACCGGCTCCACCGGACGGCTGCACCACATCGCCTTCGCCACCGACACCCGCGAGGACATCCTGCGCGCCGCCGACCTCGCCATCGACACGGGCGTGTTCATCGAGACGGGCCCGCACAAGCACGCCATCCAGCAGACCTTCTTCCTGTACGTCTACGAGCCCGGCGGCAATCGCGTCGAACTGTGCAACCCGCTCACCCGGCTGGTGCTGGCGCCCGACTGGCCGCTGGTCACCTGGACCGAGGACGAGCGGAAGAAGGGGCAGGCCTGGGGGCTGAAGACCATCGAGTCCTTCCACACGCACGGCACGCCGCCGGTCGACTGAGCACGCCGGGGACGGCGGCACCCACTGCTGCGGATGCGAGGGACGGCGTACGGCGTCACGCTCGGAGGATGAGTGAGAGCTGGGATGTCCGGCGTGCGGGGCCGGTCGATGGCGCCCCGCACCGGGTGCTGATGATTCCGGGCGGTCTGTGCACGACCGAGTTCTACGCGGACGTGATGGCCGAGCCGGCGGTGGCGGGCCTTGGGCTGGTGGCGGCGACGATGCCCGGGTTCGGCGGGACCTCGGCACCCGACGACGTCACCATGGAGAGCTACGCCCGCCTGATGGCGGACTTCGCGGCCGATGCGGCCTGTGACGTGGTGGTGGGCCACAGTCTCGGGGCGAACGTGGCGATCGAGATGGCTGCGGAGGGCCTGTTCCCGGGGCCCCTGGTCCTGTTGTCGCCGACGTTCTCACGCGGGGACGAGGCGAGGTTTTTGGGCGTGATGAACTCCGTCGGGCGGGTGCCCGGGATCTCCACCGCCGCCTGGGCGGGGATGCTCAAGCTGCTGCCCATGGCGATGAAACGCGAGCTGCCGCCCCGGCGGGCGGACGCGCTCGCGGCGGACATGGGCCACAATGATCCGGACACGTGCCGGCGGATCGTGCGGCGCTACTACGAGTACCTCGACCGGTACCCGTCGCTGGTCGCGCGCCTGTGCGACTCCGGCGTCACCGCCTGGGTGGTGCGCGGCGACCACGACGAGATCGGTCTGACGGACGGCGAGCGGCAGGCGCTGGAGGCCTGCCCCCGGATCCACCTGGTCACGGTTCCCGACGCCGGTCACACCGTCCTGGTCGAGCAGCCCGCACGGGTCGCCGACGTCGTCCTGGAGGCGGCCGCCACGAGCCCAGGCCCCTGAAACACGGGGCCGACAAGCCGCGGTCTCAGCCCCGGCCCGCCTCCCGCACATGGCGGGCGATCAGGGCGTACGTCTCCCGCGCCTTCGCGTCGTCCGAGCCGTCGTACCCGTGGTCGGCCCCGGCCACGTCATGGTGCTCGGCCAGGGAGCCGGCCTTCCGCAGCCGGCCGGCGTAGCGCTCGCCCTCCGACCGCAGCAGGTCGTACGCGGCGGTGACGACGAGGGCCGGGGCGATGCCGGTCAGATCCGCGGTGTCCGACGGATGGGCGGGCGACACCAGCCGGTCCGTCCGCAGCCGCTCGTCCGGGACGTACGACGTGTCGAAGACGTCGGCCATCCACGGCCGCAGCACCGGTTTGCCGATGGCGGCGCGTTTGTCCTTGGCGTGGGTCGCCAGGTCCAGCGGGGGATAGTGCAGGACCTGGAGGGCGATCGAGGGGCCGCCCTCCTCCAGCGCCTGCCGGGCCACGGCCGCCGCGAGTCCGCCGCCGGCGCTCTGTCCGCCCACGGTGAGCCGGCCGCCGTCCCAGCCCTGCTCCCCGCCGTGCTCGGCCACCCAGCGGACGACCTCGTACGCCTGCCGGGGCGGGGCGGGGAACGGGTGCTGCGGGGCGACCACGTAGTCGACGTTGATCACCACGACCCCCGCCTCGGCGGCGAGGAAGCGGCACAGCGGGTCGTCCATCTCCGTCAGCCCGATGACGTAGCCGCCGCCGTGGAAATTGACGTGTACCGGCGGGGCGGTTGTCCCGGTCTCGCCGGCCGGGGGCAGATACACCGTCGACCGGGCCGGCGCGACCGAGGTGGGGATGGTCAACTCCCGTACGTTACGAGGGAATTCGGGGAACCGGGCGTGCGAGGCCGCCGCGGAGCCGCGCCCGCCGGAGCGCCGGTCGGCGAGTGCCGTCGCGCGTTGCATCGTCTTGGCGGCGAGGGCGGCCACTGCGGGCCTGGCCAGGAGGGACATGCGGCCGAACTTACTTGGATATGACAATGAATAACCAGTCCCTGGTGGTCAGCGGGCGGCGCGCACTCCGTCCAGGGCGACGGACAGCACCCGGTCGCGCTGGGCGTCGTCGTCGAAGGTCGTCGCGGCGATGCCCGAGACCATGCGCAGCAGGTCGACGAAGTCCATGTCCGTGCGCGCCTCGCCGTCCCGCTGGGCGCGCTCGAAGAGCGGGCCGCCGGCCCGGAGCATGGAATCGCGGCACGCGGCGAAGATCTCCGACTCGTCGTTGAGGGCTTCGCGGACCGCCCGCTTGGTCACCACGTAGCCCGCGAACCGGTCGAGCCAGGCGGTCAGGGCTTCCCAGGGCTCCCGGTCGGCGACCTCCTCGGCGACCCGGCACAGGGTGTTGACCTCGTCCGCGTAGACGCTCTCGAAGAGGTGGCGGCGGGTGGGGAAGTTCCGGTACAGCGTGCCGATGCCGACGCCCGCGCGCCGGGCGATGTCCTCCAGGGCGGCCTCCGCGCCGTGCTCCGCGAACGCCTCACGGGCGGCGGCCAGCAGGGCGTCGTAGTTGCGCGCCGCGTCCTTCCGGTGCGGTCGTCGGGACGCGACGATCTCGCTGACGGGAAACGGCTGGGTGGTCACGGTGCCTCCTGGGGCGGCGCGAGGTTGAAGCGGAGGTACGCCTCCGCTACAGTGGAGGTGTACCTCCACTTTACCAGTGCGGGGTGTGTTCGCCGTGGATGCGTGCGGCCGCGCGCATCGCCGACGGGACCACGTCCCCGTACCCCACGGGCGCCGCACCGCGCGACCGTCCGTCCCCGTCCACCACCTTTCCGCGACCGCTCACCGTGGCCGTCGGCGTGCCCCGTGCTGCCCGCAGTGCGCACCGGGTCCCGTCCGACCGCGGACCGAGGCCTCGGCCGCATCCTGTCTTCGGAGAGGCTCTCCATGCCCCGCAAGTCCACCCGTCTCACCTTCGCGGTCCTCGCGACCGGTGCAGGCGTGTTCTCCATGCTGCAGTCGCTGATCGCGCCGGCCCTGCCGACCGTCCAGCACGCGCTGCACACCTCGCAGTCCACGGCGACCTGGGTGATGACCGCTTATCTGCTGTCCGCCTCGATCTTCACGCCGATCCTCGGCCGCGTCGGCGACCTGATCGGCAAGAAGCGCACCCTGGTCGCCGTCCTGGTCGCCGTCGCGGTCGGCTGTCTGCTCGCCGCGCTCGCCCCGAGCATCGGCGTCCTCATCGCCGCCCGGGTCGTCCAGGGCGTCGGCGGCGCCCTGTTCCCGCTCTCCTTCGGCATCATCCGGGACGAGTTCGCCCCGTCCGAGGTGAGCGGCAGCATCAGCAACCTGTCCGCCGTGATCGCGGCCGGCGGCGGCGTCGGCATGGTCGCCGCCGGGCCCATCGTCACCGCGCTCGACTACCGGTGGCTGTTCTGGATCCCGGTCGCCATCGTCGCCCTCGCCACGCTGATCGCCGTACGGTATGTGCCCGAGTCGTCCAACCGGGCCCAGGGGCAGGTCAATTGGCTGGGTGCCGCGCTGCTGTCGGCCTGGCTCGTGGCCCTGCTGCTGCCGCTCAGCCAGGCGGCCGTGTGGGGCTGGGGCTCCGCCCGGGTGCTCGGCCTGTTCGCCGCCGCCGTCGTGCTGTTCGCGCTGTGGCTCGCCGCCGAGGCCCGCTCCCGCACCCCGCTGATCGACCTGAAGGTCATGCGGCTGCCGGCCGTGTGGACCACCAACACCGCCGCGTTCCTCTTCGGCGCGGGCATGTACGCGATCTGGTCCTTCCTGCCGGGCTTCGTGCAGACGCCGTCCTCGGCCGGATACGGCTTCGGCGCCAGCGTCACGGCCGCCGGACTGCTCATGCTTCCGATGCTGGTCGCGATGTTCCTCTCCGGTGTCCTCAGCGGCCGGCTGGAGCCGGTGCTCGGCGCCAAGAAACTCCTGACCACAGGCGCGGCACTCGGTGCGGCGGCCTGCGGGTTCCTCGCCCGGTGGCACGACGAGCAGTGGCAGATCGCCCTGGTCGCGGGCGTCTTCGGTCTCGGCATCGGACTCGCCTTCGCCTCCATGGCCAACCTGATCGTGGGCAGCGTCCCCGCCGACCAGACCGGCGCCGCCACCGGCATGAACGCCAACATCCGCACCATCGGCGGATCCATCGGCGCCGCCGTCACCAGCGTCCTGGTCACCGGCCGCCTCCAGCCCTCGGGCCTGCCGTACGACTCCGGCTACACCCACGGCTTCACCCTGCTCGCCCTGCTCTGCCTGGCCGCGGCCCTGGCCGCCCTGCTGGTCCCGGCCCGGCGCGGCGGCCGGACGACCGGCCCCGCGCTCGCAAACGCCGGGACACCAGGCGCGGAGCAGCAGCCCGTGGCTCCCGGCGCGCGCGGCTGACGTACCCGCATGCGGTAGGGTTGATCCACGCGCTCACACGGGCAACCGTGCGAGCGCACCGGGACGTGGCGCAGCTTGGTAGCGCACTTGACTGGGGGTCAAGGGGTCGCAGGTTCAAATCCTGTCGTCCCGACTTTACGAAGTCGCGGGTCAGGGGCCGGTTCAGAGGAGATCTGAACCGGCCTCTTGATCATTTGCTGGAAACGGAGCCTTCAGAGGCGACCGCGCCGGCCCCCCGAACCTGCTGACTGACGATCGCCCCCGGGTTCGTGTCCGGGAACCCGTACACGTTCACCTTGCCGGTGCCCCTGTCCGCGAGCGGGGCCTTGAGGTCACTCGGGCAGATCGGCGCGGTCGCCCCCTGGGCACGGACCGCGTCGGCGGGCCGGCGGGCAGCGGCCGTCGGCGGGGGACCGCCCGGCGCGATTCGTAGTACCTTGTCTGCCTCAGCGTCAGGAATGACCTTGCCGCAACCAGGCGCGTCGGTGTGCAACTGCCAGTGCGGTGAGGACGATGGGGGGTCGTCGTGGGTGGTGCGCCGCGCTTCATGGCCGCGAAGGCGCGTCCGTTACCGGTACTCGTGCTGGCGGACGTGAGCGGAAGCATGGGGGAGCCCCAGGAGAAGATCGATGTGCTCAACGAGTGCATCCGCCGCATGCTCGGCGACTTCGCGACGGCCGACGTCGGACGAGGCGTCATCCACGTCGGAGTGATCGCCTTCAGCCAGGACCGTGCCGTCCTGCACCAGGAACTGGTGCCCGCAGCGGAGGCTTCCTGGACCGATATGGAGGCCCGGGGCGGTACCCCGCTCGGCGCGGCCCTCGAACTCGCTGATCTGGTCCTGCGGGACGAGTCCGTCGTCCCGGCCCGGGCTTTCTCTCCCACTCTCGTCCTCGTGTCCGACGGGATGCCCACCGACGAGTGGGAAGAAGCCCTCGACTCCTTGCTCGACTCCCCGAAGGGCGCCAAGGCCACCCGGCTGGCGATCGCCATCGGTCCTGACATGACCGAGCAGGCCAAGGCAGTGCTCCGCCGTTTCGTCAGCGACGAGGCCAACGGTGTGTTCGAGGCACAGGACGTCGGACGCATCCAGCAGTACTTCCGCTGGGTCACGGTCACCGTCACTCAGCGTGCCCAGAGCACCCGGCCGGACCGGACACCGGTGCTGAGCCCCGAGGACCTGTCCGACTTCGGCGCCTGAGCCGGCTGAGGCACGCGGCGAGAGGAACCCGACCAGTGGCATCGCGCTGGGACCTCGGCGGTCTGCTGCGGCCCGTCGAGGACGAGTACCACCAACTGTGGTCACTGACTCACTCGATCGGAGCCGGAGGCCAGGGTGAGGTGTGGCTGGCCCGAGGCGGACGCACCGCCGTCAAGATGATCACTGCGCCGACCCAGGAGGCGGCAGAGGCCGTTCATGCCCGGCTGCGCCGCATCCAGCGCCTGCCGCTGGCCGGTGTCCCGCTGGCCGGCGTGCTCGCCCTGCTCGCTCCGCCGAAGCTCGGCTACGTGATGGAACTGGCCGACGAGATGGTTCCGTTGGACACCTTGTGCGTCCCCGACGAGGACGACCTGGCAGCCTGGTACCTGCGCACCGGAGGGCTGGAACGCCGACTGCGACTGCTGGCCAGACTCGCGGACGCCGTCGCCCTTCTCCATGCGCGCGCCCTGGTGTACCAGGACCTGTCGCCGTCGAACGTCTTGGTTTCCGCCGCTCCCGAGCAGCACGAGATCCGGCTCATCGACGTGGACAATCTCGGTCTGGTCTCGACAGTCGAATCCGCACCGGTCCACACTCCGGGCTACGGGGCACCGGAGATCGTGTCGGGGCGCAGCGGCGCCACCACGCTGGCCGACGCGCACGCACTCGGCGTACTGATCTTCGAGACCCTCACGGCGAGTCACCCGTTTCGAGGCGATGAGGTCCTGGACTCCGACCCTGCCTATCAGCAGGAGTACGCGGACCGCTTTCGCCTTCCCTGGATCGATCACCCCACCGAACACACCAATGAGTGCACGTCGGGCATCACGCCCCGACGGGAAGTGCTGTCCGGTCAGCTGTGGGACCTGGCCACCCGGTGCTTCGTGGACGCCGTGGGCGACCCTCTGCTGCGGCCGCCCGCTGCCCGGTGGGCCGCGGCCCTGCACTCCGCGGCGGGACAGACCGTCGGGTGCCCGGCATGCGGGTGGACCTACCGTGCCGCCGCGCTCTCCTGCCTCGCGTGCGGGAGGCCCAGAGACCGAGTCTGGGTGCTGCGTCACGGACTGACCGGTCCGGTGGGCATCGAGCCCGAAGCCCAGTCGGGCCGCGGCGACGATGTCCCGGGTGTCGATCTGACAGAGGTGCCCCTGCCCGACTTCACCGTGCTGCGCTCCGGTGCCGGGACAACGCTGACCGCTCGCCATACCTCCCCCGCACCGGATCGGCCCGACGCCGTGGTCGCCCAGGTGCAGTTCCAGGGCCGGGACGCCACGGTGCTGAACCTCTCACGCGACAGCCTCTGGCTGGACCATCAGGACGGTCGGCCATGGCGGGAGATCGGCCAGGGAAGCCAGGCAACGGTACCCGTCGACGGCCGCACCTGGACGCTGCACTTCGGGAAGCCGGGCGTCATCCACCGCTGGGTACGCCTGATGGCTCTGGAGGCGAGTGGATGAGCGTTCGGACCAGGGGACCGGTCATGCCGGCCCGTATGCCCGGAGAGCCCGTTCTGCTGTCGTTCCACTGGCGTCGGGTGCCGCAGGGGTTCACCGACCAGCCCATTCCCGACGGCAGCGAGGTCCGCCTGTACCGTCGGCCCACAGGCCACCTCGACCTGGTCACCGAGTCCGCCACGTTCGGAGTCACGCCGGCCCGTCCTGAGGACGAACGAAAGCTCGACGGCGTCGTGGCAGCCGGGACCAGTTGTGTGACGGTGACCGCTCATCCGGTCCGGCCGCGGCCGCCCGCGGCTGTCCCGCCGCACCGTCCTCGTGCCGGAAGGCCCGACGCGTCCGCGTCCGACGCGGACCAACCATTCACCTTGCGGGCGCACATCTACGCGCCCGCCGTCGGGCTCGCGGTTCCGCTCAGCTCCGGACTCCTGCTCGACGTCGATGACGCGGTCATCGAGGACGCCATGAAGTACGCGGACCGGGCGGACACCGTCAACGTCGGGTCCACGTTGGACTTCATGAGACGCGAACTGTTCCTGGGCCCACGTCCCGGGGCTCCCGAAGACGTCCGGCGCATGGTGGTCTCGGCCGGACCAGCCGGAAGTTTCGAAGCCGGCTTTCGGGTGCACGGGCCCGGGCTCATGGCCGACGTCGAGAAACACACGGCCGGGTACCGCATCGTCCGCCTGCTCAGCTCGGTCCACGACCGGCACGGCACCGGTCGCAAGGCGCTGGCCGTCGGTGCTGTCGAGTTCCGCGACATGACGGCCAGACAGCGCGACCGGGAGAGGATCCAGCAGGGACTCGACCTGGTGGCCAGTCAGAACAGTTACCTGGCCATGTGGGACAGGTACCAGGAACTGGAGGCCCGCCACATCAGGGGACGCATCCGCGACTTCGGAATCATTCGGTACACCGACGTCAAGGTCGAGCCTGACGGCCGTTGCGCTTTCACGGTGGATCTCCACCGTGCGCTGCCCCGCACGCGAGCTGCCCTGGAGAACACGACAGCGGTCGAACGCGCCGAGATCGAGGCGGCGGCGGAGGTTCCGGCCTCCGTGACGGACACGGCGTTGACCGATCGGGAGTGGCTGGTCGCGTCCCGCGCGCAGAAGGTGCACGCGTGGGTCGGCGAACCACTCGGATACGACAGCGTCACCGAGACGCTGCGGCTTGCCGCGACCCTCAACGACCAGGAGGACCCGCCGTCCCAGGGGTGGCTCTACCTGGCACACCGCGGTGATCAGCGCCGCCTCGACCGGCGCGAGAAAGCCATGCAGAAGCTGCGCACCGACGGGACGCACATTCCCGCGTTGCCGACTCTGCTGGAGGGCCGTTCCTGGCCGCAGCCGCCACCACGGCGGATCACCGAGCTCTCCCCTTCCGCACTCAACTGCTTCGCTCCTCACGGGCCGACGCCGGCGCAGCGGGAAGCGGTACTCGCCGCCCTCAACACCCCCGATGTGGCGATCATCCAAGGACCGCCGGGTACAGGCAAGACACAGGTGATCGCCGCTCTGGTCAACCAACTGGGCGACCTGGCCCAGGGCGGGGATGTCGCCGGCAGCACCCTGCTGACGAGTTTCCAGCACGCCGCGGTGGATCACCTGGTCACTCGTGGCTGGGTCTTCGGCTTGCCTCCGCTCAAGGTGGATTCCCGAGGCCGGGGCAGCAAAGTCGCGCTCGACACCTGGCGCATCGAGGCGGCCCGCGCCGCCGACCTACGGCTGCGTGAACGCCCGGCGGGACGTCATCTGGCTGCCCGGCGAGCCGCCGCCGAGTTGGCCGCCACCTACCGGGTGGCACCGGTCCCGCCCGAGTTCCTGCCCCAGTTCCTCGACCAGGTGCTCGACCAACTGGGCGACATCGCTGAACCGTCCCTGGTGTCGGAACTCCGAAGTCACAGGGACAGTGCCGACCAGCACCGCCTCCGGGCCGCCGCGGTGGCCGACCCCGAGGTTCGCGCGGACCTCCTGCCGTACATCCGGGCTCTACGCTGCACCGCGACCGGATTCCACGACGACGGGCCCCGCACCGCCCGAGCACTGCTGACGCGGCTCGATCTCGCCGACAGCCCGCTGCTGGACGGCATCTCGTACCGGGAGCCGCTGCGGGCGGCGGTCGCCGCCACGTCGCCGCCGCCCGAACTGCTCGATTCACTCTCCGGGTTGCGCGACATCCTGCTCGACCGTCTCACCGCGCGCATCCGGCTGCCGGAGGTCACCGTGGCCGATCCCGCGATCGTCGACCTCCTGGACCGGCTCGCCGCACAACTCGCACAGGACGTGACCCGGTCACCCGACGCCATAGCGGCGGCGCTGCTCGACTACCGGGACGATCTGCGCAGCGATCCGGAAGGCGTCGACAACACCCTGCGCGCCTACACCGTCTCGCTCGCCTCGACCTGCCAGCAGGCCGTCTCCAAAGCCATGGTCGCTGTCGGCCGTCAGGACGGAGTGTTCGAGTCCGTCATCGTCGACGAGGCGGCCCGGGCCAACCCGCTGGACCTCCTCATCCCGCTTGCCCAGGCCCGCCGCAGGATCGTGCTGGTCGGGGACCACCAACAGCTTCCGCACATGCTGGAACCCGATGTGGAACGTGAACTGACCTCGCTCGGCGACGACATGCGCGACCGGTTGCAGGAAAGCCTCTTCCAGCGACTGGCCCGGCAGTGGGAGCGTGGTTCGTCGGACGGGCATCACCGGTTCGTCCGGCTGGACACACAGTTCCGCATGCACCCGGTTCTCGGCAGTTTCGTCAGCGAGAACTTCTACGACCGCCGACTGCGCAACGGCCGTGACGCCGCCGAGTTCGTGCACGGGATCGACCGGTACGGCGAGGTCCCCGCGGTATGGCTTCCCGTGCCGCTGTCAGCGGGCGGCGAAACACAGCGGGGATCAAGCCGCGCCCGTCCCGCCGAGGCCGCTGCCATCGCGGCGGAGATAGCCGCATTGATCGAGCGGTACCCGCGGATGACCTTCGGAGTCATCTCGTTCTACGCGGCGCAGGTCACCGAGGTCTGGAAGGAACTCAAGAAAGCCGGGCTCGCCGAGTTCACCGATGCGGGCGGATGGCGCCCCGTGCCCCGGCTCTGCCGCGACGAGGACGGCGCACCGCTCGACCGGTTGCGGGTCGGCACCGTCGACGCCTTCCAAGGGATGGAGTTCTCCGTCACCTACCTTTCCACCGTGCGCAGTTGCGCACCGGACGCACGCGCCGATGCCAAGCGCGCCTACGGCCATGTGACCGTCACGAACCGGCTGTGCGTGGCGATGAGCCGACAGCAGCGACTGCTCGCCGTGGTCGGGGACGACGACATGTTCGGGCCTGGGAGCCCCTCAGCGGTCAAGCCTCTTGCCGCGTTCCTGGAACTGTGCCGGAAGGGGGCGGACGGCCGTGTCGTTCGACCGTGAGACCCCGGTCTTCCAGCTGGCCTTCCCGCCGCGGCAACGGTACCGGCCCGTCCTGCTGCCGGTGTGGGTCCACCAGGTGACAGCACCGACCGGCTACTCCCGCACCTTGGACGTCTTCCAGACCGTGGTACTGCGCCTGTGCGCCGCCGGAGTCCGGGACGTGGGCGACATGTCCCGGCTGATCGGTCTGGACACCGCCCTGTGCCGCACAGTGATCGCCCGGCTGGTGGAGGGCCGGCTCATGGGGCCCGGTCTTGCGCTGACCGAGGCGGGGAGACAGACCGTGGCCGAGGGGGAGGTGGCGGAGACGGACCCCCGGCTCGTGCGTGTCTTCCAGGATCCCACCTCCGGGGCGCTGCTGCCCCGCATCCTGATCGCAGACCCGGTACGCGCCGACCTTCGGGAACACCGTGGTCGCTGGGTCACCATCCAGTTCGGCACAGCCGGCGCGTCCAGGGAGGTCAGCGCACTGACGCTCCGGACCAACGGCACGTCGATGCGCCCGTCGGAGCGGGATGTGCTCGAAGCGTGCAAAAGCCACGACTTGGCGGCTCGGGGTCTTCGGGGAGCTTCCCGCGATCGCGACAACACCGCCGTGGCGGCACGGCGGATCGCGTTCCACGGGACCGCGAACCCGGCCTACCTGGTGTGTTACGTCGTCGAGGGCGACGACGGGTCAGGGCGTCCGTGGACCGTCGACGACCCGTTCGCGGTGGGCGACGGGCGGCCCTTCGCCGACCTGCTGGCCAGCCGCGCCGAGAGCGACGAGCAGTTGGGCCGGCTGATCGACGAGTTGCTCGGAAAGATCCGCCGCGATCGGACAGCCGCCGCCCGCAAGGTCGACCGAGAACTCGCCGAGGACGCCCGCGCCGACGTCGTGCGTATCCTCGGCGAGGAGATCCGGGACCATCCGGAGGTGTTCATCCATCTCGCGGACATCGAGTTGGCGCTCGTCAAGGACACCGCCCGGGAGCGCGAGAACGCCGCCCGCAACGCGATCCGGGTCTTCGAGTGCATACTTCCCGGGCTCAACGAAAGATTCCCCGCCCAACTGCAGACGTCCCGCGTGCAAGGGGTGCGCGAGCGCGCGTTCGTACTGACCGCCGAGCGCTTGGGTGCCACCTCCGTGCCACCGGACATGCGCAAATACTGCGCCAGACCGGCCAACGGACTGGCGGGGGACATCATCAGAGCCGTCTGGGCAGCCGGAGACAACCCGCACCATCCTTTCGGCACGTTCATCAGGCAGCGGCCCACGCTCTTGGAAGATCTCGACCGGTCACGGATCCTGCGCAACAACGCAACGCACGGATCGACCGGTGCCCCGGCCCCCGACGAGCTGGAACACATCCGGACTCTCGCCTACGAAGCAGCCCGCCACTTGCTCGGTCTGAGCGGTGGCCGATCCACCACGAGCAAGAGAGTGAACTGACGCCATGGGCAAGAGGCAGCCGCGATCGCGTGGCAAGGTAAAGGGAGCGGTGTGGCCGGGCCAGCCTGCCGCCTCCCAGCGCACTGCGGCCACCCGTGCCCCTCAGCCGGCTCCCGCGGGATCCACCGCCGATCCGAAGGACGAGGACGGCACCGTGCCGCCGTTCACGGAGACAGCGGACGGCACCGCGGCACTGCTCACGGAGATACAGGAGGTCGCGGCCGAGGCCCAGGTGGTTCTCGCGGCGGGTGACGAACCCGGCAGCGCGGCCTCCGAGCTCGAGCGGGCCTGGCAGCTCTACCGCGCGCTCGCGAAGCGCCAGGCAGAAGCCACAGATGCCCTGGCGGCACAGGGGGAGCGGTTCAGTGCCCAGCGCGAGGAGCTCGATGCCACGCTGGCCCGCCAGTTGGAGGAGGCCGCAGCCCTCCAGGAACAGCGCGCGTCCCTCGACGTCCGCGCGGAACTCCTCGAGCGCAGTGAGCGGGACCGGTCCGACCGGGAGCAAGCGGCCGAAGCAGAGTTCGCACAGCGTCGCCTGGAGGCCGGCCGAGAACTGGAAGCCTGGCTGGCGGACCAGCGCCGGGCGGCGGCGGACGCTCTCGAGGCCGAACACGAAGCCTGGCGGACCCGGTGGAGCGAGGCGCAGCATCGCCTGGCGGACGCGCAGGCGGCCCTGGACCGGCGTGAGAGCGACCTCGCCCAGCGCGAGAGGGACCTGCGGTCGGCCCAGCTCCGGCTTGAAGACGAACGTGAGGACGTCACGCAGCTCAAAGCCGCGCTCAGGGAGCAGCAAGCCGGCCGCGCGGAACGAATCGAGCGCGAGGTGGCGAGCCGAACCGACCAACTGCTGCAGCAGGTCGAGGAGGACCGCCGCAGGCTGGCGGCGGTCACCGAGGGAAATGAACGCCTGAGCGCTCGCCTCGGCGCATACGACAGCGCACTGGCCTCTCTCGGCGGCATGACCCTCGAGCAGGTCGTCGAGCGCATGGCCGAACTGCGCGCCGAGAACGCTCGCCTGACGGAGGAGAACGCCACAGCACCACGCGCCGACGCGCGCCTGCTCGAGCAACTGCGGCAGCAGGTGACGCAACTGGCCGCCGAGAACGAAGAACTGGTCAGGGAGCGCGGAGAGCTGGAGTCCGCACTGCAACGTGATCGCATCGCGGTCAACGAACGCCAGAACTATCTGGAAGCCAACAACTGGCTGAAGGCGGCCAACGACCAACTCCAGCAACTCCTCAATGAGGAAGCGGCCAAGCTCAAGGCCACCGCCCAGGCCGGCAAGGAGGGCCATGCCTTCCCGGCCTGCTCGCAGATGGACCGCGAGTTCGGCACGCCGTGGCCGTCCGACCCGCACACGCCGGAACTGCCCGACCTCGTGCGCCGGATGCAGGCGGTCATCCGGCAGAAGGCCGGCCTCTCCTATGGCCTGTCGGAGCTGCGCCTCGTCCTGGCAGGCATGGCGATGAGCCGCCTGCACCTGTTCCAGGGCATCAGCGGTATCGGCAAGACCGGCCTGGCCCGTGCACTGGCCACCGCCTTCGGCAGCGACAACAGCGTGGCCGTGGTCCCCGTCCAGGCAGGCTGGCGTGACCCGCAGGACCTGATGGGCTACTACAACAGCTTCGACCGGATCTTCTACGAATCCGAGTTCACCAAGGCTCTTTACCGCGCCCAGTGCCCCGCCTTCAAGGACCGGCCCTTCTTCATCGTCCTCGACGAGATGAACCTCTCCCATCCCGAGCAGTACTTCAGCGGAGTGCTGTCGGCACTCGCCATCAAGGACCGGCCCAGACTGGCGCTGACCACGGCGCCGGTCAGAAACCCTCCCAGCCTGCTCATCGACGGAACACACATCGCCGTCCCGGACAACGTCTGGTTCATCGGAACCGCCAACCACGACGAGACGACCGTCGGATTCGCCGACAAGACGTACGACCGGGCCTTCGTCCTGGAACTGCCCTGGCAGCACCCGGACCTCCCGGAGAGGGCGACCGCGCTGCCCGAACCCCTCGCGCATCGCGGTCTCCACCAGGCCTTCACCGAAGCGCAGGCCACTTTCGGGACGCAGGCCGCCGGCATCATCGGCTTCCTCGACACGCACTGGCGCAGACGCTTCGCGGAGGACATGCGCATCGGCTGGGGCAACCGGCTGGAGTTGCAGATCAAGGAGTTCGCCCCCGTCGTCGTCGCCGCCGGAGGCAGTCCGGGAGAGGCACTGGACCATCTCATGGCCACGCGCATCCTCCGCTCCGTCCGGGGACGGTACGACATCCATGCCGACACTCTCGACACGCTGCGCACCGACCTCGTCGAGAGCCTGATGCTGTTCGACAGCGCTCACGAACCCGTGGCGACGCAACGCCTGCTGGACGACGAGATTAGCTCGCGTGGTCGGCGATGAGCCGGGAAGCGACCGAGCCGGATCCCGACTCCCTTCTCGTACGTCATCTGTTGGCGCTGTCGGCCCGTCTGGCCGAGGCCACCACGCTCGACGACTGGCTGGCCATGCCGCCGATCATTCTCGACGTGTCCGACGAGACGGAAGCGCTCCCGGTGGAAGACGTCTTCGAGCGTGAGTCCGGTGCACTGCGTACGGTGTGTCACCGCCCGTACACGCGCCTGCGCACGGTGGAGGAGACCCTGCCGACGTCCCGGGTACGCTCCATCGCCACCGGAGCGGCGGCACGTCTGGCCGCCCGCCCGGAGGACTGGGACTCCTACACCCTTGCCGGTGTGCGGCCCAGCCGTCTCCTGGCCAGGCGCAGTGAGGAGGACGCCGACATCTACGAGAACCGGGTGGCTGTCGCCGTCCTCAACGTGATGCGGTCGCATCTGCAGCAGCGCATCGCCAAACTGAGGGACCTGAGCAGGATGGTGAGCGACGTACACGGCCTGCTGATGTCCTCCGAGGAGAGCTCCTGGCGGGCACGACGGGAGCTGACCGGACTGTTGAGAAACGTCGAGGACTCCGGCAGGCACCAGGCGGCCGCGGAGGTGCGCCTGCGCACACTCGAATCGTCCCTCGCGGCGGTGGAGATCATGCTGAGCTCGCCTCTGGCACGCGCCGTCGACCACCGCTCCATACCACCCCGCGAACTGCATCCGACCAATCTGTTCAGCAGCGACCCGCATTACCGACGGGTGGCCCTGCTCTGGCAGGCCTGCACCGCGATCGAGGCCGTGCGTCCGGGGGCCGCCGAAGTGGCCCGCCGCCGACAGCAAGTCCGCATGAGCTTCGAATGTTTCACCGGTCTCCTCCTGCTTCTCGCCTGCAAGCTGCTCAAGGCCGTACCGGAGGCCGACCAGCCGGCTCCCGCCCCTGGCCGCACCACCCGCTTCCGCATGCGGGGCGCGCCGTTGACGGTCACCTGGTCCCGGACAGGAGAGTTCACCCTGCACTGGCGTGGGCGGCGGGCGCTGAACGTCCTGCCGGCCACGACTGACCTGTGCGCGGCTCCCGACCCCGCCTCGGTCGCAGACGCGATCGCTGACATCCGCAGGAACCGACCGCCTGCCGAGGACGACAACGACCTCATCGTCCATCCAGGCCTGCTCCAACCGCGGCAGGACGCGGAAACCGACGTGGTCTGGTCCGTGTATCGGATCGGGCACCGCGACAGGGTCGGGCCCGGGCATGGTGCGGACGTGGCCCCCCTGTCCCCACTGGACATTTTCAGTGTCGCCCGTCTGGTGCGGGCCATCCAGTGGGCGACCCTGGGCGCCGACGCCCGCGAATATCCCCACACGGTGCTCATGTCCACAGGCGAACGGTCCGCTCTCGCGGACTGCGACTGGCTCGAAGCCCGACCCGACGGCGTCGCGGTCGTGCGTGCGCCGCGACCGCAGGAGTTGGACCGGCTTGCCACGCTCCTGAAAGGCACCCGAGGGCGCCGCGGCGGCGGACGGGCAGCCGAGCACGAAGCCCAGAGGCTGCGCACCGTGTACGCGGCGGTGGAAGACGCAGCCACCAGGACCGAGCTTCTCGAAGTGTGCCCGGTCTGTGTCAAGACGGGAGCGCAGCGCCAGACGGTGTTCAAGCCTCGTGCGGACCTGTTCGCCGCGGCTTGTTCCTCCTGCCGCACTCGGTGGGAGCTCCGCCGTTGCGTAGCCTGCGGCCACAGGTTTCCGTTGCTCGATCCGGTTGGTCTTGGCGTCGCCGGTGCCCACGAACCTGACCTGGACCGCCGTGTCGGCGGTTCCTTCCTGGCGGTTCCGTGCTGGGCCGCGAGTCGCCCCGGGCAGTACATATGCCCAGCCTGTAGCACTTGTGGTGAGACGAGCCGAGTCACTTCCTGCCCACGCGGATGTTCATCTCGGGCGCCGTCTTGAGGGCACAAGGGGTGCACTGATGCCGAGTTGGGGTTCCCCGCAGTGCGGGGAACCCCAACACCGGTCGGCCGGTCAGCCGGTCAGCGGACTCGGATGAACAGCACGTCGTATCCGCTGTTCGTACTGCGGGACTTGACGTAGACACCGTCCGATCCGCCGTTGGGATTGCCGGTGTTGCCTTCGACGGTGGTGAAGCCGGCGCCGCCGCTCACCGATCGCACGATGCCTATGTGCTCATGCCCGCCGGTGTAGTTGTTGCCCCCATCCCAGTCGAAGGCCGCGATGTCGCCCGGCTGCGGGTTCGTCGTCACCCGCCTCGCCGGCGGGCGGTGGGGTCTACGGCGAGTGTGATGCAGACGACGGGGGTACGCGCATCCCTTGTAAGAACTGGCTCAGGCGGGGGGCGCGGTGAAGACCACCGTTCCGGCTACCACGGCGACCGTTACGGCGACGGTGCGCTTGATGAGCGGAATGCGCATTTTTGGCTCCTTCTGTTGAAGGTCTGACTCGGTTGGGGCGGCCACGGCGTCGACCGTGCAGGCGGCTGCCCCGCCCGGTGGTACTCGAACACCCCGCGCAGCCGTCTTCACGCCACGGACATGCCGCGCTCAGTTGCCGTATTCGCAGACCTCGGCAGGAGCCGCGCTGTAACTGGCATCAAGGATTTCGTCGTCTTTGTAAACCACCGGGAAGGTGTACACACCGACGTCGTCGCGGTTGAAGTAAATGTCACCTTCGCTGCCACTGTAGGCGACGGTGTCGAACCCACTGCCTTCGAAGAGGATCAGTTCATTGTCGGCCCTGCTGAAGGTTGCTTTGCCGACTATCCCGTCCTGACTGAGCCTCCATCGCTTTTGGAGTTGCTTGGTCGCGTAGGTGGTGTTCGCGCCGAAGCGGCAGTCGATGTCTCCCAGATCGAATGCGGTTCCGTTCGTCTCCGGGGCTGCCTCCGCCCACAGCACCCACTGCCAGAGGCCCACAGCGTAGGAGTTGGAGTGCTGCGACGCCGACAGCGGCCCCTCGTCTCCCCAGTCATCCGTGACCACGCCCGCGCCGACGACGTAGCCCTGAGAGACGGACGCCGACGCGGGTGTGGGAGCCAGCGCCAGTACGCCTCCGATGGCCATGGTGGCTGCAGCCCCCAGACCCCGCTTGCCGCGCGCCATGGTTTTCCGCGTGGTGATCGGCAACAGCGTCGCCCGTGTAGTGCGTGTGCGTGTGGTCATGCTGGCTCCTTCCGGCGCGAGCCGGGTAACGCCCCGTTGGGTTCCTGCGAGCAGCCCACGAAGCTGTATGGCTCCGCTGGTCGGGCGGCGCCGTGTCCGATGACCGTAAGGTCGGCGGCGCACCCTCCGCGTCGGGTGGCGGGTGTAATTCCCGCTCAACTGTGTGCGGTAGCGGTGGAGGTACCTGCAACTTCCGCGGTACCACGGAAGTTTGACGCTGCCACGTGCGGCTTGGGCATACGCTGCGGCGATGCGCATGCGTACGCCTCGGCCGCTCACTGTCGACACGGTGATCGCGCTCGCCATGACCGCGGTGGCTGTCCGGCTGGGGCAGTCGTCGGTGGCGCAGGGCTGGCCCGAACTCGACGCGAGCGCTTACGTGCTCCTCGCCCTGGCGCATCTGCCCGTCGCCCTGCGGCGCAGGGCACCGCTGGTGGTCTTCGCAGTCGTGCAGGCGGCCGGCGTCGTCTACATCGGCCTGGGGTACTGGCCGGTGGCCTCGGCGTTCGGCTCGATGCTCGTCCTGTACACGGTGGCATCGGTGCACCCGGCACGAATCGCCGTCGGCTGCGCGGCCGCGATGACCGCCAAGTGGGTGTACGCCGGTTTGATCAGCGACAACCTGTCCACCGGGTTGGTCGTGGGCCAGGTGCTGCTGTACTGCTCGGTGCTGGTGTGGTCCGGCACCCTGGCCCGCCGTTCCCACGCACTCGCCCAGCAGCTGCGGGCCGAGCAGGCCGAGCGGGCCCGCCGTGAGGTCGCCGCCGAACGCGGGCGCATAGCCCGCGAACTGCACGATGTCGTCGCCCACCACATGTCGGTGATCTCCGTGCAGGCGGGCCTGGCCCGGTTCGTCCTCGACTCCGATGCCACAACGGCCCGGAACGCGCTCACCACCATCGAGGACACCAGCACGGAGGCGCTCGACGAGTTGAGGCGCATGCTGAAGGTCTTGCGGGAACACGACCTGGCCGGCGCCGAGTCGGCCGCCCCCATGCCCACCCTCGCCCGCCTCGGCGACCTGCTGCAGCGGGTCCGGGCCGGCGGCGTCCCCGTCGAACTGAAAGTCCAGGGCATCGCGCACCCGCTTCCACCCGGCGTCGAGCTGTGCGCGTACCGGGTCGTCCAGGAAGCCCTCACCAATGTCCTCAAACACAGCCGCCACGCCACCACGCAGGTGCGACTTCATTACGCCGAGCACCAACTGACCGTCAGCGTCACCAACGACGGAGAGGGGAAGATTCCGGCTATGGTCTCGTCGGACGGCGGACTCGGCTTGATCGGCATGCGGGAGCGGGCCAAGCTCTACGGCGGGACCATCAGCGTCGGCCCACGCGCCGAAGGCGGTTTCGCGGTCCGCCTGACCCTGCCGACTTCGGCAACTGCCGCACGGTGGAGGGACGAACGCACCAGATGACCAGAGTCCTCGTCGTCGACGACCAGTTCCTCATCCGCGCCGGGCTCGTCGGGCTGTTCGACGCCGCGCCCGGCTTCGAGACCGTCGGCCAGGCCGCGGACGGCGAGGAAGCGGTGCGACTGGCCGCTACGACGCGGCCCGACGTGATCCTGATGGACATCCGCATGCCCGGCATGAACGGCATCGAGGCCACGGAGCGTATCCTCGCCGACGCGGCCGCCCCCGTGCCCCGAGTGCTCGTGCTGACCACCTTCGACCTCGACGAATACGTGTACGGGGCGCTGCGGGCCGGAGCGTCGGGGTTCCTGCTCAAGGACTCGGGACCCGAGCGGCTGCTGGCGGCGGTTGCCGCGGTCGGCGGCGGCGACGCCCTGTTCGCACCCACCGTGACCCGGCGCCTGGTCGAAGCCTTCGCCCGCCAGGCCCGCTCCGACCCCGGCGCCCCACCCCCGTGCGACCTGGACGCGTTGACCTCACGCGAGGTCGAAGTCCTCAAGCTCACCGCGCGCGGCCTGTCCAACCTGGACATCGCCGACCGGCTCTGCATCAGCGAAGCGACGGTCAAGACCCACCTCAACCGCACCATGAACAAACTGGACCTGAGCAGCCGGGCCCAGGCGGTGGTGGTGGCCTACGAGACAGGACTCGTGACACCGGGACCGTAGGCAGGCACGGCCCGGAAGGAGTGGCCGCGCCCACGATCGCGCGGTTGCGGGAGGGGTCCGAAGCGGGAGGAGGTCCGAAGTCACCACGGCTCGGAAAAAGGCCCGGCCTCGCCCGTTGCGCCACCCCAGCTCCCGACCGCGTCGTACCGCTGGGGTGACGCGGCGTGCTCAGGACCAGTTGGCCGGTTCGGCGAGCGCGTAGGACGAGGCGATCCGGTGATTGTCGTGGTGGACCGTCAGCACGTCGGGACCGCTCGGTGTGCCGTTCCGCCAGGCCGTGCAGTAGATCCCGTTCGACCAGCGGATGGTCTTCGAGGTCGAGGGAAGGACCGTGATGCCGGTCATGCTGACGGTCTTCCTCCCGTTGAGCCAGACCTCGAAGGCGCCCGCGCCGCTGCCCGCCAGCTTGAGGCGTGCGACGACGCGCAGCCACGTACCGCGCAGGGCCGTGATGGCGCCCACCGTGCCCTTGATCCCGCCGGAGCCGCCGAAGCGGATCTCGTCCCCGATGACGAACATCAGGAGCCAGGGCCCCTCAGGGTCCTCGGGGGACCACTGCTGGAAAGTGACGTTCTGGTCATGGAACTCCCAGTCGGGGGCGAGCCGGATGGCCTGGCCGTAGTACTTGTCCTCGCCGACGCTCTGTGCGCCGCGCTGGATGACCTCCGAGTGGTAGCCACCGGTCTCGCCGATGTACGTCTGGGTGGCCTCAAGGGAGTGGGCGCCCTTGTACACCGGGGAGTCGGCGGTCGCGATCACGCCGTTCTTCTGCGTGTAGGCGTAGTCCCAGCCCTCGACACTGCCACGGTTCTGGAAGTACACCTCGTCGGCGGCGTACGCCCGCCCGGTCGGGCCGGCCGCGCCGGCCAGGACGGTGCCGCCGAGCAGGGCGAGGGCCTGTCGTCTGCGCACGGTACGGTCACCTCGTCCAGTAGCGAATGTTGCGGAAGCGGGCCTCGGCGCGGCCGGACCCGTGGTTGTAGACGCCGTTCTTGAAGTAGCGGGTGGCGGGGCCCCGGTCGTCGACCGTCAGGACGAGGGAGTCGTCGAAGTAGACCTTGACGGTCCCGGTCCCGCTGCTCGCCTGGTGGGCGATCTTCACGTTGAACCAGGTGTTGTACGCACCCGTCTTGAGCACCGTGCCGTCGTAGCGCCGCACGGTGCCACCGCTCGTGTTGTAGACGTTGAGCATGATGTCGGTGGCGTAGGTGCCCGCGGGGTGGACGCCCCGCAGGATCTGGACGAACGTGGCGCCGTCGGTGCCGGACGGGAGGTAGACGTCGGCGTCCCACATGTGGTTGCCCGTTGCGTAGTCGACCTTCCAGCGCATCTCGGTGCGCGGATCGGTGGCACTGTCCTGATCGAACGGCTCGTCGGTGGCGTACGCCCACATGCGGTGGACGCCGCCGCTGTAGCTGTGCCGCTCGCTGAGGTCGAGGTTCCAGGGCTTGTGCCAGCTGTACGTGAACGAGGTCTGTGTCCAGCCGTCGGTCGGGTCGGCGGCGGGCGCCGCCTGCGCGGCGCCGGCGAGCGGGGCCGGCGGCAGGGCGAGCGCGGCGCCGCCTGCCAGCAGGCCGGCTCCGGCTCGTAAGACCGTTCGCCTGTTCATGGGGTGTCCTTTCCGGTGAGGGAGTGGAGATCGACGGCGTCGGCCATCGCCTGGAGGCCGGCGTCGTCGAAGTGCAGGTGGTCGCCCGAGTCGAAGGCCGGCAGGATCCGGTCGGGAGCGCCCGGATCGCGGACGGCGGCGTCGAAGTCCGCCACCGCGTCGAAGATGCCGCCGTTCCGGATCAGGTCATTGACGGACTGCCGTACGGCCTCGCGAGCCGCGGTCCAGCCGCCGTTCCCGCCGTACGGGGTGATCGTGCCGCCGACGACGCGGATGCCGCGGGCGTGGGCGCGCGCCACCATGTCGCGGTACGCGGCCGCGAAGGCGTCGGGATCGGTCTGGTTCGGGCTGCCCTTGATGTCGTTGATGCCCTCCATGACGACCAGAGCGCGGACGCCGCTGCGGGAGAGCACGTCCGCGTCCAGCCGGGACAGGGCACTGGGGCCGGTGCCGTCCAGCAGAACGCGGTTGCCCGCGATGCCGGCGTTCAGCACGCCGAGGCGTGCGCGTGGGGGCAGCCCGCGCAGCCGGTCGGCGAGCCGGTCGGGCCAGCGGTGGTTCGCGCTCGCCGTGGACCCGGACCCGTCGGTGATCGAGTCGCCCAGCGCGACGACGCTGCCGGCGGCCGGCGCTCCGAGCACGTCCACGCCGGTCAGGTAGTACCAGGAGCCGGTGGTCGTGGTGTACGCGGCGCCGTCCTGGTCCGCCGTGTGGTTGCCGTCCGGGGCGAGGAACGAGGTCTGGAGGGCGGAGCGGTGATACGTCGCCGGGCCCGAATCATTGGGCGTGTACAGGCTGACCAGCAGGTTGGCGTCCGAGGGCACCCGCAGCGGGACCGGATCGCTCACCACGTCCTGGCCGGCCGGCACCACGACGGACGCGGCGCCGCCGAAGGTGACCGTACGCACCGTTCCGGCCACCGCGTTCGGGCTTTTCGGAACGTCGGCCTCCTGTACGGCGACGGCTGCGGCGCCGAGTTCGAGCGCCGCCGTACCGAGCCGGTTGGACACCCGGATCCGGGCCGCGCGGCCCCCGACGCTGGTGTGGATCACGTTGCGCACCGACTGGCCCGGCAGTTCGGTGGCGGTGGCGGACGCGGCGGCCTCCCAGGTGCCGGTCCAGCCGGGCCTGCCGGTCGCGGTTCCTTGGTCGCCGGACGCGGCCGCGCTCGCCGGAAACGGCAGGAGAGCCGATGCCAGTACTGCCAGGAGAGCCGCGAGTACGTGTCTGATCGTGACCTTGCGCATGCGGCGCGGTCCTTCCGGTCGGGGTCGGCCAACGGCCGAACGCGGAATGCGCAGTGAGGAACGAGAACGCAGGCAACCTCAATACATCGGAGGAGTCAAGGACTTCGAACAGAATCATTGATGTGCTCATGACGGCCATAACGACCCAAGACGGCCTATCGGAGCCGGTTTGTATGACTGATGAGGACGTTGACAGCCACGTGGAGCGCACTCAGGCTTACCGATACACCCGATGTACCGATGACTCCAGGGGAGGGCGCGCTTGTCCCGGCTGGTGTTGATCGTGGAAGACCTGTTGGGTCGCCAGTACTCCAGCTGTAGATCGTGATCTTGTTGGTTGGGTAGGGCTGCGGCCATAGGAATAGAGCGATATCGGATCGCGTGATGCGGTCGCGAGCTGGCAAGCTGCCTTCATGGATCACACGGAGGTACTGCTCATCGGAGGGCGTGCCGGTGTCGGCAAGACGACGGTGGCCTGGGAGGTTTCGGCACGGCTGCGAGCCGTGGCGGTCTCTCACGCAGTCATCGAGGGTGACTTCATGGGGCAGGTGCATCCGGCTCCGGACGGGGATCCGCACCGCTCGGAGATCACCGAGAGCAATCTGACTGCCGTATGGGGGAACTTCGCCCAGCGCGGTTACCGCCGCCTGATCTATACGAACACCCTGAGTGTGCTGCCCGAGACGACGGGCATGTTCGAGCGTGCCATGGGGGCAGGCGTGCGGATCGTACGGGTTCTGCTCACCGCATCCGACACCACCGCCGGCGAGCGGTTGGCGGGCCGGGAGCTCGGCTCGGAACTGGAGCAGGAGTTGAAGGCGAGCGCCCGCAAGGCACGGCTCTTGGACGAGCGGGTAGCTGCTGACACTGTGAGGGTGGTGACGGACGGGCGGCCCGTCGTGGACATCGCCCGTGAGGTGGTGGCCGCTACCGGCTGGGGCGGTTAGTTGTTGCGGGTCAGGACGTTGGTGACGGCGCATAGTGGTGGGCAAGATCGGTGGCGAGGTCGTGAAGGTGAGCCCTGGCTTCGGTGGGGCCGTGCACAGTGATGGCGCTCCCGAACGGCAGTAGTGCTCGCACGTCCTCCAGATGCAGGAAGCGGATTGTTGCCTTGCGGCCGGTGGCGGATTCTTCGTGGTCGTCCCAGGCGAGTCGTAGGCCAAAGATCCGTTGCGCTCGCTCGATCTGGGTCTGGTCGATGGTGGCGCTGACCTCTATCGCGTGGTTGTGTTCCCACTGAGCAATGAGCGCCGCAGCGACGGTGGCCAGGGTCTGTTTCTCGCGGATCCGTCGTGGCTGGTCGGCTTCTTTCCACGTCGTGATCCGTTCGAGTCGGTACATCCGTGGCACTTGGGCACAGTCGGCGACGAGGTACCAGATGCCGGCTTTGGCGAACAGCCCGTAGGGATCGACGACCAGGTCGCGTGGGCATGACTCGCGTGGGCTGTCGTACTCGATCCGTAGCCGGTGACCTCGCCGCACTGCGCCGATCAGCGAAGCCGGAGTCGTGCCGGAAGCTCGTGCCTGACGCCAGGGGCGGCTGTCCACGTGCACTACGTCGGTGAGCGGCAGGAGCTCATGAACTCGACGTGGCTGTGCAGCGGCGATCTTGGAGAGCGCGCGCCGGCTTTCGACCGATGCGTTGAGCTCCGCACGTTGCTTCTCATCCAGCCCGGTGAGCGACAGATGATCACGCTCGCCCGGTGTGAGTCGCGTGAGGTCGAGTCCGGATCCGGGCAGCATGGTCACGCCTCCGAGGCGGCCCCGGTGTGCGGTCACCGGCAGACCGGCGTCGCGGAGCCAGTTCAGATCCCGGGTGATGGTTCGAAGGGACACCCCGAGCGCTGAGGCGAGTTCCTGTGTGGTCGCGGCATTCCTCGAATTGAGGAGCAGCATCAGGGTGAAGAAGCGGTCTGGGGTCACACACCAATTTTTTCAGGAATTGCGACACGACGCGGCGCATATCCCGGTCAGGCTGGTGGATGCGTATCTACCGCCTGTGAGAAGGAACAGCCATGACCACATCCGTCGTGTCCATCGTCTACGTGAACGACGCTCCCGCCGCGGCTCGTTTCTACGGCGGCCTCCTCGGCATGAGCCCCTCGTTCGAGACTCCGGGATACATCACCTTCGACCTCGGGCCAGGCGCTGACCTCGGTCTGTGGTCTGGCCAGTTCGAGCATCTGTCACCGGACGTCCCGCGCACCAGTGAGGTTTGCCTGGCCATCGACGGTGGACCCGACGAGGTCAACGCGATCTTTGAGCAGTGGAAGTCCAACGGGGTCACGATCCTGCGCGAGCCTCATGATGCGGGGTTCGGGCTGACCTTCCTCGCAGCCGATCCTGACGGGAACCGTATCCGCGTCGCACCGCGGGACTGAACGCCCCACCCCACGTCGCCTCAAGTGATCCATTCGCCGGTCGGTCCACCCCGCGGACTTCGTCGGTCACCCGGCGTCGATCTGCAACGGGCTCCTGAACAACGGGCCCAGGACGACGGTCGCCGCCGCCACGAGGAGGACGTCCGGACCGGCGTGCGGGACCACGATCCGTTCGGGGTCGTCGCAGACGTGGGCGTGGGTGATCGCGGACGTCCGGATCTCGTCGAGGTACTCGGGATGGAGCGCGCTCGACCGCTCGGTGATCACGAGCAGGTCGGGGTTGAGCACGTCGAGGAGGAGCCCGGTCGCCCGGCCCACCGCCCGCGCGCGCTCCCGCAGCAACGCGTCGGCCCGCCGGTCCCCGGCCGCCGCCGCGTCCACCAGCAGCCCCGCGTCGGGCTCGGGAATCAGCCCCGCCCGGACCGCGCTCCCGGCGAGGACGGTGTCGGAGACGGTCGCCTCCAGGCAGCCCGTACGGCCGCACGGGCAGGGCGCCGAACTGTCCGGCACCGGGAGATGCGCCACGTCACCCGCGCCCGAGCGGGGCCCGCTGTGCACCACGCCCGCGATGGCCAGCGCCGCGTCCACCACGTTCCCGACGAACAGGTGCAGCAGGGAACGCCGGGCCGCGGGCCGGCCGAAGAGCAACTCGGACTGTGCGACGGCACGGGCGTGGTTGTCCACCCGGACGGGCAGCCCGGTGTGCCGCCGCAGGTCCGCTCCGAGCGGATACCCGTGCCAGCCGAGCGCGTCATGCCGTACGACGGTGCCGGCCGCCGGATCCACCCAGCCGCCGATGGCCGCGCCCACCCCGAGAATCCGGGCGCCGGCCGGTGTCCGGTCGGCGAGGAACGCCGCCAGCGCCCGGCCCACCCGCTCGCGCGGTCCGGCGGCCAGAATCCCGTCGTGCGGGACGTCCTGCCTGGCCATCACCGTGCCGCGCAGATCCGTCAGGCCGAAGCTGGACGAGGGCACCCCGATGTGCACCCCCGCGACCAACGGCCCGCCCGCGGCACCGGTGTGCAGGTCCACCGGGATCTGCGGACGGCCCACACCGCTCGCCGCGATCAGCTCGGGCACCTCGCGCACCAGACCGAGCCGGGCCAGGTCGGTGCACTGCCGGGAGACGGCCGCGGGGCTCAGCCCGGACAGCCGGGCGATCCCGCTGCGGGCCACCGGACCGTGGTCGAGCACGGCCCGCAGCACCGACGCGGCGTTGGCCTCCCGGCGGCCGTCGCCGGAGGGGCGGGCGGCAGGGGGAACGGTGGTCGACATGGCGGTCCTTCCGTGCGCGATCCGTTTCAAGCGCGGTGGGCTCCAACATGCCGGGTGCGGAAGCGGTTTGGCGACCAGGGGTGACCGGCGCGACAGGGGAGTGCCGGGTCGGGGCCACGGGGGAGTGCCAGGCCGGCAGCAGGGAGGTGTGTAGAACCCCGGGGGTGTCGGGGGCCTCGCGGGTGTCGGGGGCCTCGGGGGTGTCGGGGGTGTCGGGGGTGTTGCAGGGTCGTGAAGCGGGGCCGGGGAGCCTTGACCGGGCGCCGGGCGATGCCCAAGCTCGTGGGTGTGACCGCGATGAATCTCCTCGTTCCGCGGCTTCGTGCCGGCCTGGGGTGTCCAGCCCCCGCCGTCTGCGCGTGTCGCTGACCCACAGCGCCGCTGCCCGTCTCTCCTGACCGGCCTGCCGACAGATTTCCCTGGTAGGTCCACGCACTCACCTGCGCCGATTTCCTTCCGCTCCGAGCGCAACCAACAGCAGGCACCCACCGAAAGGCCCCGACATGACCTCCACCTCCGCCACCACACTCACGGTCGACAAGGTCGGCGGCCGTATCGGTGCCGTGATCTCCGGCGTACGCCTCGGCGGTGACCTGGACGAGGCCACCGTGGCCGCGATCCGCGCCGCCCTCCTTGAGCACAAGGTCGTCTTCTTCCGCGACCAGCACCACCTCGACGCCGCGGGGCACGAGGCGTTCGGACGGCTGCTGGGCGAACCCGTCGCGCACCCGACCGTGCCCTCCGTGGACGGCCGGTACGCCCTCGGTATCGACAACGACCACGGCGGCCGCGCCAACCAGTGGCACACCGACGTCACCTTCGTGCCCGCCTACCCGGCCTTCTCCATCCTGCGCGCCGAGGTCATCCCGCCCTACGGCGGCAACACCCTGTGGGCCAACACGGCCGCCGCCTACGCCGAACTGCCCGAACCCCTGCGCGTGTTGGCCGACAGCGTGCGCGGTGTGCACACCAACGACTACGACTACGCCGCCACCCGCCCCGAGGCGCCGTCCCGAGAGCTGGAACAGCACCGCAAGGTCTTCACCGCCGTCAAGTTCCAGACGGAGCACCCGGTCGTGCGCGTTCACCCCGAGACCGGCGAACGCACGCTGGTCCTCGGGAGCTTCCTGCAGAAGCTCACCGGCTTCACCGGTCATGACTCGCGCGCCCTCATCGGTGTCCTCCAGGCGCACGTCGAACGCCCGGAGAACACCGTCCGCTGGCAGTGGCGCGCCGGGGACGTCGCCATCTGGGACAACCGCGCCACCCAGCACTACGGCGTCGACGACTCCGACGCCCACGAGCGCACCCTGCGCCGTATCACCATCGACGGCGACGTACCGGTCGGCGTGGACGGCCGCCCCTCCACGCTGCTCGCACCACTGTCGGTGCCCGAGCCGGCGTACGGAATCGCCTCCGGTGCCTCCACGAACGGAGTCCTCGCCCAGGCCTGACCCGAAGGGGCCGGAACAGCTACGCCGCCGCCCGCCGTCCGCCGATGGCGGGCGGCGGGCGTCCGTCGTGCCCGCTCCCTGGACGCCCCCTTGACGCACGCCCGGGGCGGATCGACCCTCCAGAGGGGAATCCTAGTGAACAGGTAGGGAAGCATGCGTGATGAGTCGGCCAGCGGTCGAGTGAGCCGTACGTCGCCGCCGTCGCCTCTGCTGACCTCCCGCCGGCACATCGATCTGCTGCGGGTCTGCAGCGCGATCAGCCCCCTGGGCTGAGTCCGGCCGCCCTCGACGACGCTTCCGCCGCGCGTACGTCTGCGCACCCGACACCCCGGGGAGACCCATGTCCGTCACACCGCTTTCCGCCGTCCCCTCCGCCCAGCCCGCCCCCGCGTTCCGGGGAAGGATCGGCTGTGACGCGCGCAGCGGGCACTACGCCGTGCCGCGCCGCTACCGGCTCCATCTCGCGCCTTCCTGTCCGAACGGCCTGCGCATCGCCGTCGTGCACAGCCTGCTCGGTCTGGACGACGTCTGTCCGGTCACGTTCCTGGACGCGGTCCCCGACGGCCCCGACGGGGGACATTCCGCCCTGCGGCCGCTGTACGAGGCGAGTGCGCACCGCTATGCCGGGCCGGCCGCCGGGCCGGTGCTCAGCGACGGCTGGTCGGGCCGGATCGTCAGCACGCACGCCCCCGACATCACCCGCGACCTGGCCCGGCACTTCGGCGGCGGCCGCCCGGCTCTGTATCCGTGCGGAGCCGAGTCGGAGATCGAGGCCGTCGAGCGGCTGTGCCGGCAGGGCATCGAGGAGGCGGCGCAACAGGCCGGCGCGGCGCCGACGTCGGCCTCGGAACCGGCGGCGCAGGACGCGGCGCTCGACAGGCTGCTGGAGACGCTGGGTTCACTTGAGCGGTGGCTCGTCGGGCGGGAGTATCTGATCCGGGATCAGGTGACGGCGGCCGACGTCGAGTTGTGGGTCACCCTGGTCCAACTGGACACCGTGCACCGGCACCACCTGGACGCCGCCGCGGTGCACCGTATCGCCGGTCACCCCACTCTGTGGGCCTATGCCCGCCGCCTGACCGCCCACCCGGAATTCGGCTCCCAGCTCGACCTCGCCGGCATCGCCCGCCGGCACCACGCCCGTTGCCGGGGCCTGGAGGCCGCCGGCGCCGCCGTGCAGATCCTGGACTGGGCGTCCCACGCCGGCCGCACGTCCTGACCGGAGCGGTGTGCACCGACTCTGACCGCCGCGACCGCGGTCCGGCCGCCCGGCCGGTGCGCGCGTGCGCGGCCCAGGAACATCCGGCGAGGCCGCGGTGTTGTGACTCACGACGAGATCGGCCAGGCGCCCTCGCGCGCCGGACGTAGGGAGGTGGCGGCCGTGCGGCACGTGTTCCGCTCCGTCCACCTCCACTCCCGGCCCCACATCGACCTGCAGCGCGTGGCCGGCTCCCTCTGTCGTTCCTGACGCCGTTCCCCCAGCCGCCGTGCCCTGCCCGCCCGCGGGCCCGGCGATCTCGTACGGACCTCCAGGAAGGCGCCCACCCGTGTCCCCTTCTTTTCCTCTCCGTTCCTCCGATTCCTCCCCTTTTCTTCATCTCGCCGTCGCCCTGGACGGCACCGGCTGGCATCCCGCGTCCTGGCGTGAGCCGGTGGCCCGGCCCCGGGACCTGTTCACCGCCGGGTACTGGGCCGATCTCGTCGCCGAGGCCGAAGCCGGCCTGCTCGACTTCGTCACTTTCGAGGACGGCCTGGGCCTGCAGTCCTCGCATTACGGTGAGCCGGACGGCCGTACGGACCAGGTCCGTGGCCGTCTGGACGCCGTACTGATCGCGTCCCGGGTCGCGCCTCTGACCCGGCACATAGGGCTGGTGCCGACCGTGATCGCCACCCACACGGAGCCGTTCCACATATCCAAGGCGATCGCCACCCTCGACTATGTGAGCACCGGACGGGCCGGTCTGCGGGTGCAGATCACCGCCCGCCCGCACGAGGCCGACCACTTCGGCCGCCGCGCCTTCCCGCCGCTGAGCCTGGATGAGCTGCGCACGCCGGCCGGGCAGGAACAGCTCAGCGACCTCTTCGACGAGGCCGCCGACCATGTCGAGGTCGTGCGCCGGCTGTGGGACAGCTGGGAGGACGACGCGGAGATCCGGGACGTGGCCTCGGGCCGTTTCATCGACCGGGACAAGCTGCACTACATCGACTTCGAGGGCAGGTACTTCAGCGTCAAGGGCCCCTCCATCACCCCGCGCCCGCCGCAGGGGCAGCCGTTGGTGACCGCGCTGGCCCACCAGAGCGTCCCGTACCGGCTGGTGGCACGCCAGGCCGACGTCGGCTACGTCACCGCGCACGACGCCGGCCAGGCCCGTGCGATCGTCGCCGAGATCCGCGCCGAGCAGGAGGCGGCCAAGCGCGCCGGTGAACCCGTGCACGTCTTCGGTGACCTGGTGGTCTTCCTCGACGACCACCAGGCGCAGGCGCAGGACCGACGCGCACGGCTCGACGCCCTCGCGGGTGAGCCGTACCAGAGTGATGCCCGCATCTTCGCCGGTACGCCCGCTCAACTCGCCGATTTGCTTCAGGAGTTGGCGGCGGAAGGTTTGAGTGGCTTCCGGCTGCGGCCCGCCGTCGCGGGCCACGACCTGCCGGCCATCACCCGGGGTCTGGTCCCCGAACTCCAGCGCCGGGATGCCTTCCGGCGCGCGTACGAGGCAGACACCCTGCGCGGGTTGCTGGGCCTGGCCCGCCCCGCCAACCGCTACGCCGCAGCGACCGCCTGAGCCGGAAGGACCCGCACCGACATGACCAGCAAGCCGCTGAAGCAGATCCATCTGGCCGCCCACTTCCCGGGCGTCAACAACACCACGGTGTGGAGCGACCCGGAGGCCGGCAGTCACATCGAGTTCAGCTCCTTCGCGCACTTCGCGCGGACCGCCGAACGCGCCCGGTTCGACTTCCTGTTCCTCGCCGAGGGACTTCGGCTGCGCGAACAGGGCGGGAAGATCTACGACCTGGACGTGGTCGGCCGCCCGGACACCTTCACCGTTCTGGCCGCGCTCGCCGCTGTGACCGAGCACCTCGGTCTGGCCGGCACCATCAACTCCACCTTCAACGAGCCCTACGAGGTGGCCCGCCAGTTCGCCAGCCTCGACCACCTCTCCGGCGGACGCGCCGCCTGGAACGTGGTCACCTCCTGGGACGCCTTCACCGGCGAGAACTTCCGCCGCGGCGGTTTCCTCGCGCAGGAGGAGCGTTACGTGCGGGCCCAGGAATTCTTGGCCACCGCGGGTGAGCTCTTCGACTCCTGGCAGGGCGACGAGATCCTCGCCGACCAGGCCACCGGCACCTTCCTGCGCGACGCGAAGGCCGGCTCCTTCGTCCACACCGGCCGGCACTTCGACATCCACGGCCAGTTCAACGTCCCGCGCTCCCCGCAGGGCCGCCCCGTCATCTTCCAGGCCGGCGACTCCGAGGAGGGCCGCGAGTTCGCCGCCTCCTCCGCTGACGCCATCTTCAGCCGGTACGCCACCCTGGAGGCGGGGCAGGCCTTCTACACGGACGTCAAGAACCGCCTCGCCAAGTACGGCCGCCACCACGATCAGTTGAAGATCCTGCCCGCCGCGAGCTTCGTGCTCGGCGACACGGATGCCGAGGCCGAGGAACTCGCCCACGAGGTGCGCCGCCAGCAGGTCAGCGGGGCCACCGCTCTCAAGCACCTGGAATTCGTCTGGAACCGGGACCTGTCCGCCTACGACCCGGACGGTCCGCTGCCCGACATCGACCCGGACCCCGGCGAGCACACCATCGCCCGGGGCCGCGCCCAGGTGCGGATGTACCGCGACCCGCTGGCCACCGCCCGCGAGTGGCGCGAACGCGCGGCCGCCAACAATTGGTCCATCCGTGACCTGGTCATCGAGATGGGCAACCGGCAGAACTTCGTCGGCTCCCCGGCCACCGTCGCCCGCACCGTCAACGACTACGTCCAGGCCGACGCCGCCGACGGCTTCATCCTCGTCCCGCACATCACCCCGACCGGCCTCGACGTCTTCGCCGACAAGGTCGTCCCCCTGCTCCAGGAACAGGGCGTCTTCCGCACCGAGTACGAGGGCACCACCCTGCGCGACCACCTGGGCCTGAACCACCCCGACGACGTACACGCCGAACCGGTGGCGTCATGACGCCCCGGTACACCCGTGTCCCCGGTACCCCCTGGTGCCACCCGGTGTCACTCCGGCCAGTCGAGCTGATGCTCGGGCGTCCCGGCCGACCGCCCGTACGCGATCGCCTCGGCGCGGGCCGCCGCGTCGCCGTGCCGGTAGCGGAACACCTTCCCGGCGAAGGCGACCACCCGCTCGTCCCCGGCGGTGAAGTCGGCGTACCAGCCGTTCTCGGGCTCCAGCGCGTCGGCCAACGCCTGGGCGAGCCCGTCGATGTCGTCGCCGTCGGACTCCCACTCGACGAACGTCCACATCCGTGGCTGCGCGTCGGTCGCGGTGTCCGCGGCGTCCACGCGGCTCACCTTGCGCAACCGCAGTCCCCGCGGCTCGAACGCCGCGCCGGGGCGGAGGCTCTCGCCGATGACGTATCCGGTGATCATGTGGTGGCTCCCGTCGACTCGTCGTCGTGACACAGGAGTTGAGATTACTGCGCCGTCTCCTCGGAGATCACGACCAGGGCGTCGCTCTCGCCGAGGGTGTCCACCGTGTCCTCACCGAAGTCAGCCGGTCACGGCGTCGACAAGGGCGGCCAGCGCATGGGCCAGTCGGCCGAGCCCGGGCCCAGCGGGCCCGCCCGGCTCGCTCATGTACGTGTCCCGGCGGATCTCCACCATCAGCGCGCTCACCCGCGCGTCCCGGCCGTAGAACGCCAACGGCACATACGCTCCGCCGAACGGGCTGTCGAGCCCGAGCTCCCCGCACCCGGCGAACGCCTCCCGGGCCGCGGCGAGCAGCTTCTCCGGCGTGTGGAAGGAGTCGGTGCCCAGGCAGACGGGCGGCCGGGGCCCGTCCCCGTGCAGCTCGTAGGGCAGCGCCTCGGTGGGATAGGAGTGCACGTCGATGATCACGGCCCGCCCGGCCACGGCCAGCCGCTCGGCCACCGCTTCGGTCATCGCGTCGGCGTACGGCCGGAAGTACCGCGCGAGCAACGGCTCGGGGTCGGTGTCCGCGGGCCGCAGGAGCTCCCGGTGAGTGGTCCGGGTGTAGACGGCCCCCATCCCCACGGCGAGCATCTCCTCCCGCTCGTCCGGAAACCGCTCCGGATCCACTACCAGCCGGGACAGCCGGTTGACGAACCGCCAGGGGGTGACGCCGGACAGCTCGGACGCCGCCTTGGCGAGCTCCGCGGTGTGCGCGTCGACGATGTGGTCGAGCTCCCGCTCCAGTGCCTCCTCCCCGAGCACGATGCCGGCCCGCACCTCACCCGGTATCTCCCGCGCGGAGTGCGGCACATGCAGGATCACCGGCGACCCCGCGGCACCGGGCAGCGACTCGAAGGACGGCAGGGCAGGGGTCATGGGCTGCTCCCGGGGGCGTTGTCAGTGGCGTGGCGCACGATCAAGGTGCCACATCGCGACGACGAGGAAGGGCGGAGGGAGCAGCGTGCCCGTCAGCAACCGGCAGGTGATCGCGCACCCGTTTCTCGAGAGGCACGGCCGTCCAGGCCCCCGCTGGTGGCGAGGCCCGGCACCCGGTCCCCGGCACAGCCCCGCCCCGGCCGGGCAGGTACGCCGACCGGCGCGGGACAGAAGGGGCCGTCGGGCCGCTCGCGTCAGCTCAGGGACGCCAGGACCTCGTTCCACGTGGCCGAGGGACGCATGACCGAGGCGGCCTTGGCCGGGTCGGGCCGGTAGTAGCCGCCGATGTCGGCCGGCTTGCCCTGGACGGCGTTCAACTCGTCGACGATCTTCTGCTCGTTCGCCGCGAGCGTCTCGGCGAGCGGGGCGAAGGCCTTCGCCAGGTCGGCGTCGTCGGTCTGCCGGGCCAGCTCCTGCGCCCAGTACAGGGACAGGTAGAAGTGGCTGCCGCGGTTGTCGATGCCGCCGACGCGACGGGTCGGGGACTTGTCCTCGTTGAGGAAGGTCGCCGTGGCCCGGTCGAGGGCGTCGGCGAGAACCTTCGCGCGGGAGTTGCCGGTGAAGTCGGCGTACTGCTCCAGGGACGGGACCAGTGCGAAGAACTCGCCGAGGGAGTCCCAGCGCAGGTAGTTCTCCTTGACCAGCTGCTGGACGTGCTTCGGCGCGGAGCCGCCGGCGCCGGTCTCGAAGAGGCCGCCGCCCGCCATCAGCGGGACGACCGACAGCATCTTGGCGCTGGTGCCCAGCTCCAGGATCGGGAACAGGTCGGTGAGGTAGTCACGCAGCACGTTGCCGGTGACGGAGATGGTGTCCTCGCCGCGGCGGATGCGCTCCACCGACAGCTTGGTCGCCTCGACCGGGTTCAGGACGCGGATGTCCAGGCCCTCGGTGTCGTGCTCGGTCAGGTACTGCCTGACCTTGGCGATCAGGTTGGCGTCGTGGGCGCGGGTCTCGTCCAGCCAGAACACCGCCGGGTTGCCGGTCGCGCGGGCGCGGGTGACGGCCAGCTTCACCCAGTCGCGGATCGGGGCGTCCTTGGTCTGGCAGGCGCGGAAGATGTCGCCGGCGGAGACCGTCTGCTCGATCACCACGTTGCCCGCCTGGTCGACGAGGCGGACCGTGCCGGTGGTCGGGATCTCGAAGGTCTTGTCGTGGCTGCCGTACTCCTCGGCCTTCTGCGCCATGAGGCCGACGTTCGGGACCGAGCCCATCGTCGACGGGTCGTAGGCGCCGTTGGCGCGGCAGTCGTCGATGACGGCCTGGTAGACGCCGGAGTAGGAGGAGTCCGGCAGGACGGCGAGGGTGTCGGCCTCCTGGCCGTCCGGGCCCCACATGTGGCCGGAGGTGCGGATCATCGCCGGCATCGAGGCGTCGACGATGACGTCGGACGGCACGTGCAGGTTGGTGATGCCCTTGTCGGAGTCGACCATGGCCAGCGCCGGGCCCTCGGCGAGCTCGGCGTCGAAGGAGGCCTTGATCTCGGCGCCCTCCGGCAGGGACTCCAGGCCCTTGTGGATGCCGCCCAGACCGTCGTTCGGGGTGAGGCCGGCCGCGGCGAGCGTCTCGCCGTACTTCGCGAACGTCTTCGGGAAGAAGGCGCGCACCACGTGACCGAAGATGATCGGGTCGGAGACCTTCATCATGGTGGCCTTGAGGTGCACGGAGAACAGCACGCCGTCCGCCTTGGCCTTGGCGATCTGCGCCGTGAGGAACTCCCGCAGCGGGGCCACGTGCATGACGGAGGCGTCGACGACCTCGCCCTCGAGGACCGGTACGGACTCGCGCAGGACCGTGGTGGAGCCGTCGTCGCCGACCAGTTCGATCTTCAGCGAGCCGGCCTCGGAGATCACCGCGGACTTCTCGGTGGAGCGGAAGTCGTCGACGCCCATCGTCGCCACGTCGGTCTTGGACTCGGGGGTCCAGGCGCCCATGCGGTGCGGGTGGGTCTTTGCATAGTTCTTGACCGACGCGGGGGCGCGGCGGTCGGAGTTGCCCTCGCGCAGGACCGGGTTGACCGCGGAGCCCTTGACCTTGTCGTAGCGGGCCTGGATGTCCCGCTCCTCGTCGGTCTTCGGGTCGTCCGGGTAGTTCGGCAGCGCGTAGCCCTGGCTCTGCAGCTCGGCGATCGCGGCCTTGAGCTGCGGGATCGACGCCGAGATGTTCGGCAGCTTGATGATGTTCGCCTCGGGCGTCTTGGCGAGTTCGCCGAGCTCCGCCAGGGCGTCCGGGATCCGCTGGTCCTCGGCGAGGTACTCCGGGAACAGGGCGATGATGCGGCCGGCCAGCGAGATGTCCCGCGTCGATACGGCGACACCCGCCTGCGACGCGTACGCCTGGACCACCGGCAGGAAGGAATACGTCGCCAGGGCCGGGGCCTCGTCAGTGTGCGTATAGATGATGGTCGAGTCAGTCACCGGGTGCTCCGCTCCACGTCTGCAACATTGCTCGACATCAAGATATCTCGTGGCCGACCCGGGCTCGACAGCGGTCCTCGCCTCGTTGTGGGGATCCGGTGCGTCCCTTGAGGCAACCGACGCGTCTGATCCTGTGGTCCTGCATGGTGATCGCCCTTTGACCGACGGCCGGCCCTGACCACCCGGCTGTCCGAGCGAAAGCGGACCATGAGATATCGCACCAGAGTGACGGCCCCGGCCACCGCACTGATCGGCACCGCGACGGCCCTGACCGTCGGTTTCCCGGCCCAGGCGGCCCCGGCGGCCTCCTCCCCGGGTGCCGAGACCCTCGGCGACCCCGTCTTCCCTGGCCTCGGCAACGACGGCTACCGCGTCTCGGCGTACTGCCTCGACCTGGCCTACGACGCCACGACCAGGCTCGTCACCGCGACGGCCACGCTGAAGATCACCACCACCCAGGCCCTGAGCCGGTTCTCCCTGGACGCCCTCGGGCTGGACATCACGTCCGTCCGCGTCGCGGGCCACGGAGCCGAGTTCGAGCAGGTGGGCGAGAAGCTGCGGATCACGCCGGTCCGCAGCCTGCCGGACCGGAGCGCGGCCACCGTCGTCGTGGCGTACACCGCCGACCCGCGAAGGGCCCTCGCGCACACCGCCTGGGTCCCCACCCCGGACGGCTTCGCCGTGTGTCCCCAGCCCGACTCGGCGCACACCGTCTTCCCCTGCAACGATCACCCGCAGGACAAGGCGGACTTCACCATCCGCGTCACCGTCCCCAAAACACTGCGCGGGGTCGCGGGCGGCCACCTCGTCGGCACCGAGGCCCACGCGGACGGCCGGACCACGTACACCTACCGGTCCCGCGAGCCCATGGCCACCGAACTGGTGCAGATCACGGTCGGCGACTACGTGGTCAAGAACCGGCAGGGCCCGAACGGCCTGCCCCTCAGGGACGTCGTGCCCACCGCCCGCGCCGCCGCCCTGGAGCCCGCACTCTCGCTCACCTCGGGGCTGGTCAGCTGGCTCGAGCAGCGGCTCGGCGCGTTCCCGTTCGAGACGTACGGACTGCTGCCCTGCAACTCCGACGACCCGAACGCCTTCGACTTCACGGGCCTGGAGACCCAGACCCTCACCCTCTACAAGCCGAACTTCCTGCTCCAGGAGGAGTCGAAGATCGGCTCGCACATGATGCACGAGCTGGTCCACTCCTACTTCGGCAACAGCGTCAGCCCCGCCACCTGGGCCGACCTGTGGCTGAACGAGGGCCACGCCGACTTCTACGGGCTGCTGTACCGCTACGAGCGCGGCTGGACCGACTCGCTCGGCCTGACCACGATGGAAGCCCGGATGAAGGACACGTACGCGCGCGGCGACCAGTGGCGGGGGACCTCCGGCCCGGTCGCCTCGCCGAACGCGGCCAACCTCTTCGACAGCCAGCGCTACCTCGGCGGCGTGCTGGTCCTGTACGCGCTGCGGCAGCTGGTCGGCGACACCGTCTTCAGCTCGATCGAGCGCACCTTCCTGGAGCGCCACCGCAACTCGACGGCGAGCACCGAGAACTACATCGCCCTCGCCTCCGAGATCTCCGGCCAGGATCTGTCCGGGTTCCTGCGGGACTGGCTCTACGGCACCAAGACCCCGCGGATGCCCGGCCACCCGGACTGGACGGTCACGCCGGTGAGCTCCTCGCTCGTCGCCCCGGACAACCGGATGGACAGGCACCACCACGACAACTCGGCCACCCTGTAGGGGACCGGCTGAGGCAGGGCTCAGTCGAGCCGGGCGGAGGGGACTTCGTCCGGCTCGTCCTCCGTGCCGCGCTGGTGCGGTATGACCACCGTGCCCTGCTGCAACGCCACCGTGCGCGCGGGCGCCGGGATGCGGATGCCCTCCTCGCGGTAGCGCCGGTGCAGGCGCTTGATGAACTCGTGCTTGATCCGGAACTGGTCGCTGAACTCGCCGACACCCAGGATCACCGTGAAGCCGATCCGGGAGTCGCCGAAGGTGTGGAAGCGCACCAGCGGTTCGTGGTCGGGGACGGCACCGGTGATCTCCGTCATCACCTCGGTGACGACCTCGCAGGTCACCTGCTCGACCTGCTCCAGGTCGCTGTCGTAGGCGACGCCGACCTGGACCAGGATCGTCAACTGCTGCTCGGGACGCATGAAGTTGGTCATGTTCGTCTTCGCGAGCTCCCCGTTGGGGATGACGATCAGGTTGTTGGAGAGCGCGCGGACCGTGGTCTGACGCCAGTTGATGTCCTCGACGTAGCCCTCCTCGCCGCTGGCCAGCTTGATGTAGTCGCCGGGCTGGACGGTCTTGGAGGCGAGGATGTGGATGCCCGCGAAGAGGTTGGCGAGGGTGTCCTGGAGGGCCAGGGCGACCGCCAGACCGCCGACGCCCAGGGCGGTGAGCATGGGCGCGATGGAGATGCCCAGCGTCTGCAGCACCACCAGGAACCCGATCGCCAGGACCAGCACCCGGGTGATGTTGACGAAGATCGTGGCCGACCCGGCGACGCCGGAGCGGGACTGGGTGACCGACCGCACCAGGCCGGCGACGAGCCGGGCCGCCGCGACCGTGACCACGAAGATCAGCAGCACGGTCAGGACCTGGTTGACGGTGCGCTGGAGGGCGGAGGTCAGCGGCAGCGCCGCCGCGGCGGACGCGGCACCCCCCGTGATCGCCACCCACGGCACCACCGTGCGCAGCGCGTCCACGATGACGTCGTCGCCGCCCCAGCGGGTGCGGTCGGCGTGCTTGCCCAGCCAGCGCAGCAGCATGCGGAGCAGGAACGCCGCCAGCAGACCCGCGATCACGGCGATTCCGGCGATCACCAGGTCGTCCATGGTGAGGTCCCGCTTCACCGGTCACCGCCGGAGAGAAGTACCGCGGCGAAGGCCTGCGCCGACGGCCGGATGTGAAGTTGCGTCACGTTGCCACCTGCTTGTTTTCCGGGATGTGCGGTCGCGCCGCCAGACGGCCCCCGTGGTCGGCGCGACCGCTCATCCTGCCGTATCCGGCACGGGACTTCGTACCGCGAGTGGCGCCGAAACGTCTGGTTTCAGACGATTCCCTCGGCCAGTTCGGCCTGTTCCCGGTCGGAGTACGCGGCCGTGGTGGGCGTGCCGTACGAACGGCGGGCGACGAACCACCACACCGTGGCCAGGACCAGCACGACGGCGAGCGCGACGGACGCGTAGTTCATCGTGGCCACCGTCACCGGCGAGGACTGCGGCAGGCAGAACAGGACGGTCACACAGGCCACCCACACCACCGCGATCCCGCCGATCGGCCTGCTCCACCGGCCCAGGTGCCAGGGACCCGGCTGAAAACGGTCGCCCGCGCGCAGACGCAACAGCACGGGAATGGCGTACGCCGGTGTGATCCCGATGACGTTGATGGCGGTCACCGCGCCGTACGCGGTCGCCGAGTACAGGGACGGCAGCGCGAGCAGACAGGCGACCACCACCGAAAGCCACACGGCGGCGACCGGGGTCTGGGTGCGGGGGCTGACCTTGCGCCACAGGGCCGAGCCCGGCAGGGCCTTGTCCCGGCTGAACGCGAACACCATCCGGCTGGCCGCCGCGACCTCGGCGTTGCCGCAGAACAACTGGGCCACGATCACCACGAGCAGCAGCGCGCTCGCGCCGGTCGTGCCGAGGCCGTCGAGGAGGATCCGCGCGGGCGGCACCCCGGTGTCGGTGGCCCGTGTGGCGTCGTAGTCCTGGATCGCGAAGGTGAGACCGGCGAGCAGCAGGAACCCGGCGAGCCACGACACCCAGATGGACCGCACGATGCCCTTCGCGGCCGACACCGACGCGTTGGAGGTCTCCTCGGACAGGTGCGCCGAGGCGTCGTAGCCGGAGAAGGTGTACTGGGCGAGCAGCAGGCCGATCCCGGCGACGTAGACCGGGTTGGACCAGCCGGTGTCGTTGACGAACTCGGTGAACACGAAGGACGGCGACCGGTGGTGGTCGGGGACGATCGCCAGCGCGCCGACGATGAGCGCCACGCCCGCCAGGTGCCACCACACCGATATCGAGTTGAGCACGCTGACCAGCCGCACCCCGAACAGGTTCAGTACGGCGTGCAGCAGCAGGATCGCCACGAAGATCAGCATCGTCTTCTGAGGCGTCGGCTCGAACCCCCACCGGAGGTTGGCGAACGCCCCCGCGAACAGGGCGGCCCCGTAGTCGATACCGGCGATCGCGCCGAGCAGACCGAGCAGATTCAGCCAGCCCGTGTACCAGCCCCAGCGGCGCCCGCCGAGCCGGTCGGCCATGTAGTACAGCGCGCCGGACGTCGGATACGCGCTGGTCACCTCCGCCAGCGCGAGTCCCACGCACAGCACGAACAGACCGACGCCCGCCCAGCCCCACAGCATCACCGCGGGGCCGCCCGCGCCCATGCCGAAGCCGTACAAAGTCATGCAGCCGGACAGGATCGAGATCACCGAGAAACTGATCGCGAAGTTGCCGAAGCCGCCCATACGGCGGGCCAGCACCGGCCGGTAACCGAGCTCGCGCAGCCGCCGTTCCTCGTCGTGCTGCGGGACGGCGGGGGTGAGCGACGGTTCAGGGGTGGGGGACATGCTCGGACCTCCGATGCGAGGGGGGAAGAGGGCACTCGGATCGCGTGTCAGGCGTCGGGCCCGTGCGCCGCCGACCGGCTGCGCGCACGTGCCTGGAGGAAGATCTGTGCGGCCCCGGACCGATCGCCAGGCTCGGCGGCGCGGCAGGCCCAGGGCAGGGGGGTGTAGTACGGGCCGATCGCCTCGAACACCCGGGCAGCGTCCTCGAACCGCAGCGCACCCCAGAGGGCGTGGGCCAGATGGTTGAGGTCGACAGGGGAGCGTTCGGCGGGATCGGCCCGCTGGAACCACGCCCCGTACGCCTGGCCCGCCTCACGGGTGGCGTCGTCGGCGACCCAGTGCAGGTCCAGGGCGGCACGGCGCCCGCTGCCGCGACGGTAGCGTTCGACCCGGACGTACAGGGGCAGCATGTGCAGCGGGGAGCCCGGCGGGGCCGACTCGGCCACGTGGTGCGCGTAGCCGGCCGCCTGAGCCAGCCGCTCCGAGGAGGCCTGCGCGTACAGGAACTGCAGCATGCGGTGGTGGGCCTCGCGGTTGCACGGGTCGCGCTTGTCCGCCTCGGCCAGCAGCCCCCACGGGCCCGGCGGCAGCATGGGCGCGGGCGGCGCCGTCCGGTGCTCCTCCCACAGCCGCCGTCGGTCCAGCTGCGCCAGCGCCAGCAGACAGATCCAGGGCACCGGGTCCTGAGGCGCGGCCCGGGTGGCCGCGTCGCTCACGTCCCAGGCCTCGATCCACAGTTGGTGCGTACGGCGATGGCTCTCTCGCTGCGCCCGTAACGCGCGCTCCACCGCCACCCGGGCCCGCATCACCGCGGCCGGCACGCTGTGCGGCTCCTCGGCCAGCCAGGCCCGTACCACGTCGGTGCCGGCCGCGGCGGCCGCCAGGACCTGGGTGCGCCGCGTCCACTGCCACCACGGCGTGGCCCGCTCCAGCAGGGTGCGCATCGACATCCAGCGCCCGGCGCGCACCTCCTGGAGAGCGGCGCGCAGTTCGGTGTCGTGGCCTGCGGGATCGTAGGCGGGCCGGGCTCCGTCTCTGGCCATCAGCCGCCCGCCCCGGACTCCGGGCCGGGCAGGACGACGGCACGGTGGAGTAACAACAGCCCTCCCGTGGGCGGCGGTTGGGGAGATGGCGTGGGTCGGCGGTCACTATAGGGGCGCCGGCCGGGTGCCTTCCACGGTTCCCGGAGGATTCCGAACATCTTTCCCGCGACGGTGAGTCGACTGGCCGCGAGCCAGTAAAAGAGGGGATGTCGTCGCTGGTCAGGGGTGCTTGACGCGGTACCGGAGACGGCGGCAGGCTGTCGAGCGGTGATCACCGACTAAGGGGGCGTGATGAAAGGTCCGGTGCTCGCCGTCGATCAGGGCACGTCCGGCACCAAGGCCCTCGTGATCTGCCCCGAACGCGGAGTCCTCGGCACCGGGTTCGCCGCCGTACGGCCCCGCCACCTGTCCGGTGGCCTGGTGGAAGTCGACCCGGCCGAGCTGTACGACTCGGTCGTGGCGGCGGGGACCCGCGCGCTGGCCGAGGCCGGTGAGCCCGTCGTCGCGCTGGGCCTCGCCAACCAGGGCGAGACGGTGCTCGCCTGGGACCCGGCGACCGGCCGCCCCCTCACCGACGCCCTGGTCTGGCAGGACCGCCGCGCCGAGTCCGTGTGCGCCCAACTCACCCCGCACGCCGACGAGTTGCGGCAGCTGACCGGCCTGCCCCTCGACCCCTACTTCGCCGCCCCCAAAATGGCCTGGATTCGACGGCACCTGACCACCGAGGGAGTCGTCACCACCAGCGACGCCTGGCTGGTCCACCGCCTCACCGGCGCGTACGTCACGGACGCCGCCACCGCCGGACGTACCCAGCTCCTGGACCTGGACCGGGTGGAGTGGTCGCCGCGCGCACTGGATCTGTACGGCCTGTCCGGTGAGCGACTTCCACGGGTCGTGGACGCGGCGGAGTTCATCGGCGTCAGCACCGCCTTCGGAGCCGATATCCCGCTCACGGCGGTGCTCGTCGACCAGCAGGCCGCCCTGCTCGCCCAGCGGATCACCGCGCCCGGCGGCGCCAAGTGCACCTACGGAACCGGGGCGTTCCTGCTCGCCCACACCGGCGGCACACCCACGCGCGGCACCTCCGGACTGGTCAGCTGTGTCGCCTGGAGGCTCGACGGACGGACCAGTTACTGCCTCGACGGCCAGGTGTACACGGCCGCCTCCGCCGTCCGCTGGCTCACCGACCTCGGCGTCATCGCCGGCGCCGCCGACCTCGACACCGTGGGCGGGGCCGTGCCGGACAGCGGCGGCGTCACCTTCGTCCCGGCCCTCGCCGGACTCGCCGCCCCCTGGTGGCGCGGTGACCTGCGCGGCTCCCTCAGCGGACTCGGCCTGGACACCGGCCCCGGGCACCTGGTGCGGGCACTGTGCGAGGGCCTGGCCGCCCAGGTGGTCGCGCTCGCCGAGGCCGCCGCGACCGACCTCGGCGACCCGCTCGACGTCCTGCGCGTCGACGGCGGCCTCACTCGCTCCGCCCTGCTCATGCAGACCCAGGCCGACCTGCTGCAACGCCCCGTGGAGGTGTCCGCGCTGCCCGACGCGACCGCTCTCGGGGTGGGCGCCCTGGCCCGCCTCGGCACCGAACCGGGCATGACGGTCGCCGAGGCACTGCCGGACTGGAAGCCCGCCGCCGTGTACGAGCCGCGCATCTCCGCGGACGCGGCCGCCGAGCGACTGGCGGGGTTCCGGGCCGCGGTGGCCGCGCTGCTGGGCGGGGCGGCCGTATGACGGTCACCCGGTGGGGGACGTTGCCCGCCGCGACCGCGTTCGGGCGGGGCGTGCCGGTGCGGTCGGGTGCGGAAGCGAGGATGCCTCGATGACGGTCACCCGGCGCGGGCCGCTGCCCTCGGCGGCGTACGACGTGGTGGTCGTCGGTGCCGGAGTCGTCGGCTGCGCGATCGCCCGTGCCCTGGCCCGTCACCCCGGCCTGCGCGTCGCCCTCGTCGAGGCGCAGGACGACATCGGTCAGGGCACCTCGAAGGCCAACACCGCGATCCTGCACACCGGTTTCGACGCGGTCCCCGGCTCGCTGGAGGCCCGCCTGGTCCGCGACGGCGCCCGGCTGCTGAGCGCGTACGCCGCCGAGTCCGGTATCCCCGTCGAACCGGTCGGCGCGCTCCTCGTGGCCTGGGACGAGGAGCAGCTCGCCGCGCTGCCCCGCCTGGCCGAGAAGGCCGAGCGCAACGAGTACTGGGAGACAGGGCTGATCGGTCCCGCCGAGCTGTACGAGCGCGAACCGCACCTCGGCCCGAGCGCGCTCGCCGCCCTGCACGTACCCGGCGAGAGCATCGTCTGCCCGTGGACGACGACCCTGGCGTACGCCACCCAGGCCGTCCGCCACGGAGTCGACCTGCATCTCAACTGCCAGGTGCGGAAGGCGAGTCGGCATGACGGTGTCCATGTGCTCGACACCGGCCGGGGCACCCTGCGCGCCCGCCGCCTGGTCAACGCGGCCGGTCTGCACGCCGACGCGCTCGACCGCCTGCTCGGGCACGACGACTTCACCGTCACCCCGCGCCGGGGCCAGCTCCTCGTCTTCGACAAGCTCGCCCGCGACCTCGTCCGCCACATCCTGCTGCCCGTCCCCACGGCTCTCGGCAAGGGCGTGCTGGTCGCGCCCACGGTGTACGGCAACGTCCTCCTCGGCCCCACCGCCGAGGACCTCGACGACAAACGGGACACCGGCTCCACCGCCGACGGGCTCGCGGTCCTCCGTGACAAGGGCCGACGCATCCTGCCCGCACTCCTCGACGAGGAGGTCACCGCCGTCTACGCGGGCCTGCGTGCCGCCACCGAGTACGACGACTACCGCATCTCGGCCCACCCCGACCAGGCGTACGTCACCGTCGGCGGCATCCGCTCGACCGGCCTGACCGCCTCGCTCGCCATCGCTTCGTACGTCACGGAGATGCTCGCCGACACCGGGCTGGACCTGGGGCCGGCCGAGGAACTGGAACCGGTCCGCATGCCCAACCTCGGCGAGGCCTTCCCACGCCCGTACCAGCGGCCCGAACTCATCGCCGCCGACCCGGAGTACGGCAGCCTCGTCTGCCACTGTGAACGGGTGTCCCGCGGCGAGATCCGCGACGCCCTCGCCGGCACCATCCCGCCGTCCGGCCCGGACGGCCTGCGCCGCCGGACCCGGGCGAGGGCAGGGCGCTGCCAGGGCTTCTACTGCGGCGCGGCGGTGCGGGCACTGATCGAGGAGCGGATGGATGAGGGCGGAGGCGGGTGTGAGCGCCGGGCGTGAGGTTGACGTCCTCGGGCACCGCGATGGTGCGGGGACTGATCGTGGGGCGGATGGATGAGGGCGGAGGCGGGTGTGAGTGCCGGGCGTGAGGTTGACGTCCTCGGGCACCGCGATGGTGCGGGGACTGATCGTGGGGCGGATGGATGAGGGCGGAGGCGGGTGTGAGCGCCGAGCGTGACGTCGACGTCCTCGTCGTCGGTGCCGGGCCCGCCGGGCTCGCCGCCGCCGCGCGGCTGGCCGTCGGCGGGGCGGGCCGCGTCGAGGTCCTGGACCGGGAGCGGCAGGCCGGGGGAGTGCCCCGGCACTGTGCCCACGGCGGCTACGGCACTCTGCTGCATCCGCTGACCGGCCCGGCCTACGCCCGCCTCCTCGTCACCGCCGCCGAACAGGCCGGAGCCGTCGTCCGCACCGGGGTGACGGCCCTCGACTGGGCCGGTCCCCTGGCCCTGCGCACCGTCGGCCCACAAGGGCCCGAGATCCTCCGGGCCCGGGCGGTCGTCCTGGCCACCGGCGCCCGCGAACGTCCGCGCGCCGCCCGGCTCGTGCCCGGCACCCGCCCGGCCGGTGTGTACACCACCGGGGAACTCCAGCAGGCGGTGCATCTGTACGGGCAGCACATCGGGACCCGCGCGGTGGTCGTCGGCGCGGAGGACGTCTCGTACGCCGCCGCCGACACCGTACGGAGTGCCGGAGCCCGGGTCGTCGCGATGGTCACCGACTTGCCGCGCCCCCAGACCGCCCCCGTCCGCGCCCTCGACTGCCGCCTCAGGCAGGGCATTCCGCTCCTCGCCGACACCACCGTCACCGAACTCCTCGGTCACGGGCGGCTGTCGGGCGTGCGCGTACGCCACCGCGACGGCAGGACGGCCGTACTGCCCTGCGACACCGTCGTGTTCACCGGCGACTTCGTACCCGACCACGAACTGGCCCGGCGCGGCGGCCTCACCCTGGACCCCGGCACCAAAGGCCCCGTCGTCGACGGCACCCTGCACACCTCGCGCCCCGGTGTCTTCGCCGTCGGCAGCGTGCTGCACGCCGTGGAGAACGCGGCCACCGCGACCCGCGAGGGCGTTCACGCGGCCGGCGCGGTCCTGCGGACCCTGGCCGGAGCGGACCGGCCCGACGGTGTCCCGCTGCTCGTGGACCCGCCCCTGCGCTGGATCGCGCCGAACCGTGTCGCCCCGGGCGACCGGCTGCCGTACGTCCTGCGCACGACGGTCCCGCTGACCCGCCGGCTCCTGCGGGTCACCCAGGACGGCCGTCTCCTGCACCGCGCGCGCCTCGGGACCGCGGTACCGAACCGGACGGTGACCCTGACGGCCCGCTGGACCGGACGCGTGGACCCGAGAGGCGGGCCGGTGCGGATCACGGTCTGAGACGGTCAGGCCGGACGACCGGGCCGGACGACCGGGCCGGACGACCGGGCCGGACAGTCGGGCGGGACGATTGGACCGGACAGTCGGGGCGGACGACCGGGCCGGACAGTCGGTCCGGACGGTCGGGCCACACTCGCTCAGGCGGTCAGATCACCTTCAGCCGAACGAGTGCGCCCAGCGTCAACGCTCCCGGCACCAGGGGCACCCAGACGGTGATGATCCGGAAGGCCAGGACCACCGCGGTGGCGACCGCGGCCGGGCCGCCCGCCGCCACCAGGGCCACGACCAGCGCGGCCTCGACGGAACCGATCCCGCCCGGTGTGGGCACCAGCGCGACGGCGACGGTCGCCGCCAGATACGCCACCGCCATGTGCGCGGGCGGCACCGGCAGCCCCATCGCCTGCCCCACCGCGGCCAGTCCGGCCGCCTGCAGCGCCGGGAAGGCCAGCGAGCCGCCCCACAGGGCGAACGCCCGGGCCGGCCGGGTGTGCACCGAGCGGGCCTCGCTCAGCGCGGTCCGCAGGAAGGAGCACACGGCCGTCCGCAGGCGCCGTACGCAGGCCAGCACGCCGGCGGCGACCAGCGGGACCGCGGCGACGGCCGACAGCAGCGGGCCGACCGCCCCGTCGGGCAGCAGCGAGCCCAGCCGCAGCGCGTCCGGGAAGACGACGAGCAGCGCGGCCAGCAGGCTCAGCCGGCCGACCGTCTCGGCCAGCAGATACAGGGCGAGCGCGGCGGACGAGCGGGCGAGCGGAAGCCCGCACACCGTCAGGAACCGCAGATTGACCGCGCTCGCACCCAGGCCGGACGGCAGGAGATGGTTGGCCGCCCCGGCCGCGAACTGCGTGGCCAGCAGTCGGCGCTTGGGCAGGGCCTCGACGACGGCGCCCTGCCGGGTCAGTGCGGCGGCCACCCAGGTCAGACAGGTGGCACCGGCCGCGACCACCAGCCAGGGCCACTGGGCGCCGCGCAGGTGGCCGAAGCCCTCGGCGAGCACCGAGCGGTGCTGGACCGCGACGACGGTGACGAGCAGGAGCGGGAGCAGACACAGGATCTGGCGGATCCGACGGACCGGGACGCGACGGGGGAGTCGTCCCTGGGAGCAGTCGGGGAGGTCGGGAGTGTGAGGGATGTCGGGGAGTTCGGGGATGTGTACCGCTGTCACAGTGGGAGAGGTTGTCCACCCCGCGCCAACTGCGGGTTGCGGGAGCGGGGACAGGGCCTTACGTACGGTCATCGGATCCTTCGCAGGAGCGGACTGCCGGCATTCGTTGACCTCAATCTTGCTTGAGGTTCTACTGTTCCTCTCATGAGCATGGAGACCACGGCCTGGACACAGCTGCACAGTGTCATGAACGCCGAGCAGGAGCGCCGACCCCTGGCCCGCGCGACGCTGCGCCGCATCGGCGCGTTCGCCCGACCGCACCGCCGCCGCATCGCCCGGTTCGTGGCCCTCGGGGTGGTGACCGCGCTGCTCGCGGTGGCCACCCCGGTCCTCGCCGGGCGTGTCGTGAACGCGATCGTGGCCGGCGACGACGAGGGCACTGTCGTCCGGCTGGCCCTGCTCATCGCGCTGATCGCCGTCGTGGAGGCGGCGCTGGGCATCCTCGGCAGACGGCTGTCGGCGTCGCTCGGGGAGGGGCTCATCCTCGATCTGCGGACCGCGGTGTTCGATCATGTGCAGCGCATGCCGGTGGCGTTCTTCACACGCACTCGTACGGGAGCGCTCGTCTCCCGTCTCAACAACGACGTCATCGGCGCCCAGCGCGCGTTCAGCAACACCCTCTCCGGAGTGGTGAGCAACCTGGTCACGCTGGTGCTCACGCTCGCCGTGATGCTCACCATCTCCTGGCAGATCACCCTGCTCGCGCTGGTCCTGCTGCCGGTCTTCGTGATCCCCGCCCGGCGCATGGGCAGCCGGATGGCCCGTATGCAGCGGGAGGCGGCCGCCCTGAACGCGGCGATGGGCACCCGCATGACCGAGCGCTTCTCCGCACCCGGCGCCACCCTGGTCAAGCTCTTCGGCCGCCCGGAGCAGGAGTCCGAGGAGTTCGCCGTCCGGGCCGGCCAGGTCCGGGACATCGGCGTCCGCACGGCCACGGCCCAGTCCGTCTTCATCACCGCCCTGACCCTGGTCTCGGCCCTGGCACTGGCCCTCGTCTACGGCCTCGGCGGCTGGTTCGCCCTGCGCGGCACCCTCGACCCGGGCGCCGTCGTCTCCCTCGCCCTCCTCCTGACCCGCCTGTACGCCCCGCTCACCGCCCTCGCCGGAGCCCGCGTCGAGGTGATGAGCGCCCTGGTCAGCTTCGAGCGCGTCTTCGAGGTGCTCGACCTCAAGCCCCTCATCGAGGAGAAGCCGGACGCCCGCGAGGTCCCCGACGGCCCGGTCTCCGTCGAGTTCGACGACGTCCGCTTCGCCTACCCCTCCGCCGACAAGGTCTCCCTCGCCTCCCTCGAAGAGGTGGCGTCCCTCGACACCCGGGGCGGCGCCGAGGTCCTGCACGGCCTCTCCTTCCGCGCCGAACCCGGCCAGACCGTCGCCCTCGTCGGCTCGTCCGGCGCCGGCAAGTCGACGATCGCGCAGCTGCTGCCGCGCCTCTACGACGTCGACGAGGGCGCCGTCCGCATCGGCGGCGTCGACGTCCGCGACCTGACCGCCGCCTCCCTGCGCTCCACCCTCGGCATGGTCACCCAGGACGGCCACCTCTTCCACGACACCGTCAGCGCCAACCTCCTCCTGGCCCGCCCCACGGCGACGGAGGAGGAGCTCTGGGACGCCCTGCGCCGCGCCCGCCTGGACGATCTCGTACGGTCCCTGCCGGACGGCCTCGACACCGTGGTCGGCGAACGCGGTTACCGGCTCTCCGGCGGCGAACGCCAGCGCATGACCATCGCCCGGCTCCTGCTGGCCCGCCAGCGCGTCGTCATCCTCGACGAGGCCACCGCCCACCTGGACAACACCTCCGAAGCCGCCGTCCAGGAGGCGCTCGCCGAGGCCCTGCAGGACAGGACGGCGGTCGTCATCGCCCACCGCCTGTCCACCGTCCGCGGCGCCGACCAGATCCTGGTCGTCGAGGCGGGCCGGATCGTGGAACGCGGCACCCACGACGAACTGCTGGCTCTGGACGGGCGGTACGCCGAACTCCACCGGACCCAGTTCACCCAGCGCGCGGGCGGCGTGCCGGAGATCGCCCCGGCGGGGGAGGCGGCGGCGTAGACAGGGGACGCGCCGCGGCCGCCGACGTGCGCGAGCCGGACAGCAGGGCAGAACGGCGGCCTCGCGTCCGGCGCGGCGCTCAAAAACGCGACGACGAGTGCCGCGGTGGCCGTGTCGACGAAGACATCAGTTCGGCAGCGGCAGTGGAGGAAGCTGCTGGTACTCGGAGCGGCCCCGGTTGAGCACGGAGATCGTCGCGGCGGCCAGCCACGGCACGGTCGGCCCGGCCAACCGCATCGGCTCCCACTGCTGGTAGTCGGTGAACAGCGCCCACTGTTCGATCACGGGAAGAAAGCTGATGATCTCGTGGTGCCTCAGCGACACCCAACGGTTCTCGGCCGCGACGTGCAGCAACATGCGACGGTCGGTGAGTATCGCGCGGCAGGAGGAGAAGTCGCGCCATTGCGCCTGAGCCATCGCCTGCGCACGGTTCCGGGCGCTGTTGTTGGCGACCGTGTCCCCGATCAGCCCGGCCGCGACGAACAGCGGTGACCCGAAGTAGAAGCCCGAGCGCTGGTTGTAGGTCACATTCGTGCCGTAAAAGCGCGCGTAGTGCGCCGATACGTCGCCGTATGCGATCTCACCCACTTCGAGCAGCACCCCTGGAGTGGCGACCGGGGCCAACTCACCTCCGTTGCTCAGGTGCCGGTGGAGAGAACACGCGGCCTCCCAGCCCTGCTGGTGAAGGGCGTGCAGGTGATCGTCAGCTGGATTCTGATGTGGCACTGCCTCTTGCCCTCACTGCGACACAGAACGAGTGGTTCGCCGGTCGCTCCATAATGCCAGGTGAGGACGGATCAGGACTCGAGTTCGGCGTGGCAGAGCGGGACCTTCACGGCCCGCGTGGTTGCCGGAGCGGATCAGGTCAGGGTGAGTTCCAGGACGGTGACGGACAGCGGCGGCAGGGTGCTGGTGAAGGAAGCAGCGGCGCCGGTGACGGTGCCGGTCCTGGGCACCACGGTGCTGGGTTCGGTCAGCGTGTTCGTGGTGGTGGGCGAGGGTCCGGTCAGGACGGTGGCGGTGGCGTTCCTCTCGACACCCTTGGCCAGCCCCTTCAGTTCGACCGGCACATTCACCTTCTCCGCCCCGCAGTTGACGACCGCCAGGTAGAGACGGCTCCCGGAGCGGGTGGCGACGGTGGCGACAGCCGGCAGTGCACGGGCGGAGGCCGGCAGCACTGTGCTGCCCAGCCGGCTCGTGAGCATGTGCTGCGCCCAGTAGCTGGGTGAGGCGTAGCTGGTCAGGTTGTCGTAGGCGATCAGGTTGGTCGCCCAGACGTTGTCCTTGACGTGGGAGAAGAGCGGCGCGTAGCACTCCATGAGGACCTGGTCGGAGTTGCGGATCAGCCCTGCCAGCCATGCCGCGTCGCCCAGAGCGGCGTTGAGGTCGGGTGTGGGACGGCCCTCCTGCGCGGCCCATTCCCCGACGAAGACCTTCGTCGAGTCCCGGTCCCGGCTGTCGTACTTGTGGGTGGAGGCCTGAGCGGCGGACGGTGCGAGGTAGTAGTGCTCGTCGATCAGGTCCGGCTCACGACTCGTCACCGGCGTCGTGGCGATCAGCTTCAGTCGCGGGTACTTCGCCTTGATCGCGTCGTGGAAGGCCGCATACCGCTCCTCGTACGATCCGGAGCCGTCGAAGAAGTCCTCGTTGCCGACCTCCACGAACTCGAGCGGGAACGGCTTCGGGTGTCCGTCGGCGGCGCGCTTCGCGCCCCAGGTGCTGGTCACGGGGCCGGTGACGTATTCGATCTCGTCGAGTGCGTCCTGGACGTAGGGCTTGAGTGCGTCACCGGTCACGTGTTCGCCCCTCAGCGAGTAGCCGGCGAAGACGGCGAGGACCGGCTGGGCGTCCATGTCCTCGACCCATTCCAGGTATTCCAGCAGTCCGAGCCCGTCCGTGGACCAGTAGCCCCAGGCGTCGTCCATGTGGCCGGGACGCTCCCAGACCGGACCGATGGTCTTCTTCCAGTCGAACCGAGTGGCGATCGTGTTGCCCTCGACGAAGTTTCCGCCGGGGAAGCGCAGGAACTTCGGCTTCAGGGCGACCAGTTTCTCCATCAGGTCGACGCGCAGTCCGTTGGGACGGTTGTTGTAGGTGGGTGGGAAGAGGGAGACGTGCTGGAGCCAGAGGGTCTCGCCCGCGGCGGCGGGGTCGGCGGTGGTGACGGTCAGCCTCGCGTCACCGACCACGGGAGCGCCTGGACCGGTGCGCAGGGTGAGCTCGAAAGGGCGGTCGGGGAACGTGGTGCCGACGTGGGGCACGGGTGCGGACGCGTACACCGTCGAGCCGTCCGCCGACTCGATGGTCACCGTGAGAGGCCCGATCCGGCGCGATGCCTTGGCGAACAGCCGGGCTGTGTACGTGGTTCTGGGCCGCACCGGTATCCCCCAGAAGCCGTCATTGGCCACCCCGGACCGCGTTCCGGCCCCGGTGCCGCTCGGCAGCACGACCTTGAGGGAACGTTTGAGCGCGTCGTTGAGTGGAGTGGCGGTGTCCAGCGAGAGAGTCGCCCCACCGACGGCGGACCAGTGGACCGGCGCGGTGTCGTCGGCGGTCATCGAGCGGTTCTGCACCAGTTCGGCGTAGATGCCGCCCTCGCCCGAGTGGTTGATGTCCTCGAACATCAGGCCGGGAAGGATGGGGGACACGGCGTGCAGGGGAGTGGCGACGTCCACGCTCAGCAGCGGTGTCGTGGTCTCCACCGGTACCCCGGCCAGCGCCGCGACCTGGTCGGAGGTGAGGACGGACGGGAACATCCACACGTCGTCGATCAGGCCGTGCCACTGGTCGACGTGCCCACCGCCGTAGAGGGCGCGGCCGATGGCGGTGTCGCCGCCGCCGGCCCAGCCTGCCGTGTAGGCGGTTTCCCCTTCCAGCACGCCGTTGACGTACAGGCGGGTGACGCCGGCCGCGGGGTCGCTGACGCCGGCCAGATGGGTCCAGACGCCGATGGCGGGGGCCGAGGCGGCGGCCGCCACGGCGGCACTTCCGGTGGCGTCCCCGTTCAGCCGGGCGAAGGCGAAGGTGCCGGTGTCGTCGCGCAGCCCCAGGTAGAAGGAGCTGACGACCTTGCCGTCGATGCTGACGGCGGTCTGGTAGCCGCCCGCCTGAGCGAGATTGACCCATGCGGCCACCGAGAACGCCTGGGAGGTGTCGAGGGCCGGCCCGGACGCCGCGGCGTTGCCGCCTGCCTGGAGGTTCAGGCAGTGGGCGCCGACCTTGCCGGTGTCCCAGGTGGCCGCGCCCTGGAGGACAGCGGTGCGACCGTTGCCCGAGGAGTCGGCGGCGGAGGTACCGGTGCCCTCGTCGAAGGTCCAGTGCGAGGCAGCTGCGGGGAGGTCCGCGGCGGGGGCGGCCGCGGCCGCGGCGGAGCGCTCGGCGGCCCGGGCGGGAGCGGAGGCGGCGAATGTCCCGGCAAGGGACGCGACGCCAAGGGCGGCTGTGAGGACGGACCTGCGGGGCAGCCCGGCTTCTGAAGACATGTGCGACGTTCCTTTGGGGGGAGACAAGTCGGTCAGTGCAACTGCGGGGTTGGGGGGATGGGGGGTTGGGGTGGACGGCTTCACTGTCACCTCGTCCCCGAGCGCCTTTGTCGGTCGAGGAGGGGATGTCGGTGCCGGCGCGCGGCCGGGTCCGAAGCCCGGCACTGTCGGCACTCGCCACCCGGGTGCCCGTCGCGGTGCCCTGCCAGTCGCTGTCCCTGGTCGAGCCCACGACGGTCAGCACCCGTGTGGAGCGGCCGCCACCGCCGGCGAAGGGCGGGCGGTGACGGCCCTCGGTGCCGCGGTGCTCGCCGCCGTCGGCGGTGACTCGGTCGGTTCGGTCAGGGGGCGATGTTCCACTGCTGGCAGGTGTTGTCGAGTTGTTGCCACTGGCGGACCGCGGTGCCGTTGGCCGTTCCGCAGTTCGCGACGTCCAGCGTCATTCCGGTGTTGACGTTGGTGAGGGTGTAGTGGCTGCCGGTCTTGGTGACGTCCCACTGCTGGCAGGTGTTGCCGAGTGAGGCCCACAGTTGGACGGCGGTGCCGTTGCTCTGCCCGCAGTTCTTGTCGTCCAGGACGGTGCCGCTGTTGACGTTGGTGATGGTGTAGTGGCCGTTGCCCGCGCCGGCGAACTTCCACTGCTGGCAGGTGTTGCCGAGCGAGGCCCAGATGTCGATCGAAGTGCCGTTTCCGGTACCGCAGTTCACCGCGTCCAGGACCTTGCCGGAGTTGGTGTTGGTCAGCCGGTAGGCGGTGCCGGCCACGGGGAAGCCGGTGGCCGGGGTGGTGTAGCCGACGGAGGTGATGTTGGCCTGCACCGCGTTGTCGGCGGCATCGGTCGGGTAGCCGGAGGTCATGACGCCTTCGAAGAAGGAGCCGTCGGACCCGTTGCTGTTGTCACCGCCGGTGCCGAGGACGATGGCGCCCTCCAGGTGCATCGGGGTGTATCCGCCGAGGTTGGGCAGGGCGCCGTTGTACCAGGTGGTCAGGGAGCCCGACTGGGCGTTGCCGCCCTTGATCGCGTAGGTGGTCGTGCCGTTGTTCTTCTCCAGGGCGGTGACGAACTCGCTGGAGTTGCCCTTGTTGTTCGAGTTCGAGCCGTTCCCTCCGAAGAAGAGTCCGTTCTCCAGGTCCGCCTCGACCCAGGGGCCTGATCCGGCGCCGGAACACGAGAACCAGCACTCCGTACCGAAGTTGATCGCGTCCATGTGGCCGTTGCCGGTGTCGTTGCCGGACGTCTCGGCGTTGCCGTAGTCGAAGCAGCAACGGTTGTTCACGTGGTGGCCGCTGGTCACCATGTACGCGCCCTCGGGCGAGCTGCCGGTGGAGATACCCGTGGTGCTGTTGTCGCGGTAGCCCACGCCGGCGGACACGAAGACGCCGTACGCCGCGTGGCCGCCGACCGTGACCGGCAGGGCGTCGGCGATCGCGCCGACGTCCTGTCCGCCGTTGCCACCCGGCCCCTCGATGGTCAGGTCGTTGTGGTGCGAGCTCTGGTCGTAGATCTTGGTGATGACGCAGGTCGTACCGGCGCAGAAGGAGTCCTGCGCCGCGGCGTTGGCGTAGCCGCCGGCGCTGAGTACGCCGATGTTGGTGGTGGCGGAGTCCGAGGTCCGCTTGACCTGGTAGAGAGGGCCGTTGTAGGCGGCGTAGAGCGCGCGCGTGGTGCTGTGCGCCGCGGCGCAGGGCGTCCCCGCGGAGGCGTAGATGTCGCAGGGCAGGGAGGAAGCGGCCTGAGCCGTCCCGGCGGTGCTGACGACTCCGGCCAGGATGCCGGCGAGCAGCGCGAGGACCGCGCCCACCACCCTCAGCCGGAGTCCTCTCAGGTGTCTGGCTGTCACTGTGAACCTCTTCCGTCTTGCGTTCTTGTCCGGTGCGACGCCGTGTGCGCAGAGAGCAGGGGGACGTCGACCGCTCGGGGGATTGTGAGCGCTAACAATGAGGGGCACGGATGCCGTCCACTCATCCGAGCTGTAGGGAGACGAGGGGTACGGTCGAGCTGTCGGTCGCTCTGTTGGAGCTGGACCACGGTGGTGTGACTGCGCCGTTCTCACGTGGTCGGTGACTGTTCCACCGGTCTCGCGACACCATCTTTTTACGCTGCGGTGAACTGCAGGCAACACAGTCCGACAGTCAAGAGTGTGGAAACAAAGGTCATGCGTTGCTTTGGTTCCGGGGCTCGGCCGGCACCCCCCGGCCCTGCCATGGGTGACGGGTGAGCAGGTCAGGGCGGCTTTGGCTCCCTGGTGGCGCGGGCAAGAATTCCGAAAGACAATGGGCGGAGAGATTGACAGCCAAAATGTGTGCGCTAACAATGCCCCCACGGCACTACCGGCCCCGGCCGGGGAGCGCACCGCTCGGAACGTGATGGGCGCGTAAGGAGGTGGGGCATGGAAGCGGATCGCGCACCGGTGATGGCGGACGTGGCGCGGATCGCGGGCGTTTCGCACCAGACCGTCTCGCGGGTCCTCCATGACCACCCGAACGTGCGGCCCGCCACCCGGGACCGGGTGCTCGCCGCGGTCCGCGAACTCGGCTACCGCCCCAACGCCGCCGCCCGCACCCTGGCCACCCGCCGCACCCGCACCCTGGGTGTGATCAGCTTCAACACCACGCTGTACGGCCCGGCCTGCATGCTCTACGGCATCGAGCAGGCGGCCAGACAGCACGAGTACTTCGTCACCGTCGCCGCGGTCGGCACGCTCGACCGGCGTTCGGTGCTGGACGCCGTCGACCGGCTTCGGGACCAGGGCGTGGAGGGAATCGTCGTCATCGCCCCGCAGACCTCCGCGGTCGGCGCACTGGCGAACGTACCGCCCGACGTGCCCCTGGTCGCGGTCGGCTGCGGCACCCACACCGCGCTGGCCTCGGTCGCCGTGGACAACGAGGCAGGCGCCGAACTCGCCACCAACTACCTGCTCGACCTCGGCCATCGCACGGTGCACCACCTGGTCGGGCCGCGTTCCTGGCTCGACGCGCAGGAGCGCGAGGACGGTTGGCGCAGCGCTCTGGAAAAGCGGGGCGCTCCGGTGGCCGAACCGCTGGCCGGCGCCGACTGGACGGCCGGCACGGGATACGAGCTCGGGAAGCGGCTCGCCGCCGACCCCCATGTCACCGCGGTGTTCTGCGCGAACGACCACATGGCACTCGGTCTGCTGCGGGCGCTGCAACAGGCCGGGCACCGAGTGCCCGAGGACATCAGCGTCGTCGGTTTCGACGACATGCCGGAGACCGAGTACTTCGGCCCGTCACTGACCAGTGTCCGCCAGGATTTCGACGAACTCGGCCGACGTGCCCTGCGCGCGCTGATCGAGATCGTCGGCGATCCCGATGCCGGGATCCCGGCGTCCGACGAGACCCCCCACATCGTCATCCCGCCCAGTCTGGTGGTGCGAACCTCGGCGACCCGCCCCCAGCACTGACCGACGACTCGGTCGCACCACCGGCCTGCCCAGAGAAAGGGAACTCCGTCACGCGCCGCATCCACTCGATGTAACGCCGACCATCCGACTGCGGCACCACGCCCCCGCTTGCCAGGGGCCGTCACACGTGCGTGCCGCAGGGCGAAAGACCTTTCTACTAAGCCCACTTGGGGGCCCGAGGTCGGCGACGTGAGTCGCCGGCCGCATGCGATTCTCCCTCAATCCGGCGCGATCCTGCTCGAGTTCATCACCAACGGACTGCTCGCGCTCAAGGTCAGCCCGTACGACCAGCAGGTGGTGCAGGGAGCGGCTCTCGGCGTCGCCATCCTGCTCGACCGGGCGCGCGCTACTTCGGCAGGAGCCGCAGCCGGCACGTCCGTCGAATCCGCCGGTCCGAGCGCAGCCTCCGCCTCGGTGCGCTCAGATGATCGAACAGTGATCGATATATCGAATACGTCAATGTGAGGAGACTGATGGTGAACGCCGCAGACGAGACAGCCGGAATCCCTGAACCCTGTGTCGTAGGAGTCGACTTCGGGACGCTGTCCGGCCGGGCCGTGGTGGTCCGCGTACGGGACGGGGCGGAGTTGGGGACCGCCGAGCACGGGTACCGGCACGCGGTCCTGGACCGGGAGCTGCCGGACGGTACCCGGCTGCCCCCGGACTGGGCCCTCCAGGTGCCGTCGGACTACGTCGACGTGCTGCGCCACGCGGTGCCGGCGGCGCTCGCGACCGCCGGTGTGCGGCCGGAGCAGGTCATCGGCATCGGCACCGACTTCACCGCGTGCACGGTGCTGCCGGTGCTCGCGGACGGCACGCCGCTGTGCGAGCTTCCCGGCCTCTCCGGTCGTCCGCACGCCTACGTGAAGCTGTGGCGCCACCACGCGGCCCAGGCGCAGGCCGACCGGATCACGGCACTGGCCGCGGAGCGGAAGGAGGCGTGGCTGGAGCGGTACGGCGGGAAGATCTCCTCGGAATGGGAGTTCGCCAAGGCCCTCCAGGTGCTGGAGGAGGACCCCGAGATCTACCACCGCGCCCAGCGGTGGGTGGAGGCGGCGGACTGGATCGTCTGGCGGCTGTGCGGCACGTACCTGCGCAACGCCTGCACCGCCGGTTACAAAGGCCAGTTGCAGGACGGCGTCTATCCCTCCCGCGCATACCTGGAATCACTCAACCCCGGCTTCGCCGACTTCGTGACGGAGAAACTGGAGCACCCGATCGGCGAACTGGGCGCGAAGGCCGGGCACTTGACGGCTGAGGCGGCGGCGTGGACGGGTCTGCCGGAGGGCATCGCGGTGTGCGTGGGCAACGTCGACGCGCATGTGACGGCGCCCGCGGCGAAGGCGGTGGAGCCCGGCCGGATGGTGGCCATCATGGGCACCTCCACCTGTCATGTGAT
>NZ_JBITIY010000011.1:0-299819 GCF_044459385.1 Streptomyces sp. NPDC050287
CGCGCCGCCGCCCTGGCGGTGTCGGCGCCGGGGGCGCCGCCGGGGGCGGGGGGGGGGGGGCGCGCCGCGCCCCCGCCCCCCCCCCCCCCCCCCCCGCCCCCGCCCCCCCCCCCCCCCCCCCCCCCCCCCCCCCCCCCCCCCCCCCCCCCCCCCGGCGGGTCACCGGGTCAGCGGTGCCGCCGGGCCGGAGCGGGACTGGTCCACACCGTGGGCACGGGTGACGGCTCGGCCTTCGTCGGTACGGGCCTGGGCTCGGCCCTCGTCGGAGCGGGAACCGGACTCGGGCTCGTCCACTGCGTGGGTACGGGCTTCGGCTCGGCGCGCGTGGGCGAGGGGACCGCGCTCGGCTCACCGTGCACGGGCGACGGGACCGCGCTCGGCTCACCGTGCACAGGCGAGGGGACCGGGCTGGGACGCGTCCCCGTCGCCGGGCCGGCCTCCGTCGGCGACGGCACCGGCGTGGGACGCGACGACTTCGCGGGCGCCGGAGCCGGGTGGGAGCCGGCCGTGCCGGCCTGGGCGGTCATCGCCCCGGCGCCGACGGCCAGGACGGCCCCGACGGCGGAGACCCCCAGGGCGGTGCGCAGCCGGTGGGCGCGCAGGGATTGCAGGGCGTGACGTGCAGACATGCCGTTCCTCGAATCGTCGTTGCGGTCGCGGTGAAAAGGAGGCCTCCACCCCGACAGACGTCCGACCCACTCCGAGGTTGCGTGTGACCTGGGACACATGCCACCGCCCGCCGTCGGTCGCGGCACCCTGGTCGCCCGAAGGGCGTGGGCCGTCGCCTCCGGGAAAGGGAAGGCGGCGGCCCACGCCACACCGGCCGCCTACCTCCGCTGCTGGATCCGCAGGAAGGTGATCGAGTTGGCCGGGAAGGTGTACGTGAACCTGCCGGTGACCCCGGTGAAGGTGGACGTCACCGGCGCCACCGCGGTCGAGGTCTCCGTGTTCACCGCGTCCGGCGCGGCGGCCAGCGTGGCGACCTCGGCCTTCGACGCGACCTTCGCGCCGCCCAGGTCGATCGCCGTACGGGCCGCCGAGGACTGGGCGTTGACGACCTTGACGATCAGGTCACCGGTCTTCTTGTCCCGGGTGACGACCTGCCGGAACGGCTCGGCCGGCTTGTCGTCGGTGAAGCTGTCCCACTCCTTGCCGTCGAGGTAGAGGGTGACCTGGCGGCCGCGCACCTTGATGTCGATGTCGTAGGCGCGGCCCGTCTCGACGGACCCGGCCTTGGAGATCAGCGTCGACTTGCCGCCGTCCACGGCCTGTTCGACGGCGGACTGGGTGTTGTTCCAGCCGCCCAGGTTCCACCAGTAGTAATTGCCGGTGTCCTTGACGCCGAAGGCGACGAGGAAGCCCTCCTTGCCGGACTTCTTGGTGGCCTTCACATGCAGGTCGTAGTCGTGCCAGGACGGGTCACCGGCCTGGACCATGGTGTTCTCGGCGGCGGTGTCGGTCTGGACGAACTGGCCGTCCCGCACGCTCCAGCTGCCGCCGCCCGTGTGCGTCCACGTCGAGGAGTCCTGGGAGAAGTCGTCGGTGAGCAGCGTCTTCCCGTCGGCGCCGGTGACCCTCACATCGTCGTACGCCGCGCTCGTCGCCCACGTCGACAGGCCGACGGCACCGGTGATCGGGCCGAGCAGGGACGGGGTGCCGGTGGCCGTGGAGGGCACGACCCGGTCGCCGACGTTGTTCATGAACAGCTTCTGGACCTCGTAGTTGGCGGAGTTCCAGGCGGCGTGGTTGTTGAACCAGACCAGGTCGGGCCGCCACTGCACATAGTCCTCGTTGGCGAACAGCGGCGCGTAGGAGGCGAGCTTGACGACGTCCGCGTTGCGCTCCAGGCCGGTCATGTACGCGGCTTCGGCAAGGCCGTTCTCGAAGGCGTTGCCCTGGGAGGCGTACTCGCCGAGGAAGACCTTCGGGCCGTTCCTGTCGTAGGAGTCGTAGCGGTCGTTGTTCTGCAGGAACCACTGCGGGCTGTTGTAGTAGTGCTCGTCGACCATGTCGACCTTGGCGTCCCGGTTGAGCTGCCAGGCCGTGTCGAAGGTCGAACCGGAGTCGTCAGGGCCGGAGTTGGAGATGACGGTGATGTCGGGGTACTTGGCCTCGATGGCGGCCCGGAACCGCGTGAAGCGGGCGAAGAACTCCTTCGGGAGGTTCTCCTCGTTGCCGACCTCGAGGTGGGTGAGGTGGAAGGGCCTGGGGTGGCCCATCCGCGCGCGCACCTTCCCCCACCTGGAGGTCACCGGGCCGCCCGCGAACTCGATGAGGTCGAGGGTGTCCTGGATGTGCCGCTTGAGCAGCGCCTCGTCGTCGACGGCCCGGTTCTGGCCGCAGCCGGTCACCAGGGCCGGCACGACGGGCAGCGGCATCGCGCCGATGTCCTCGGCGAAGCGGAAGTACTCGTAGTAGCCGAGGCCGTAACTCTGGTTGTAGCCCCAGAAGTTGGCGTTGGTGGCGCGCTGCTCGACCGGGCCGATGGTGTCCTTCCACTGGTAGGAGCGCTTGCGCTGGTAACCGGAGGCCGCGCTGTAGTCCTCCATGGAGCCGGTGTTGACCAGGCAGCCGCCGGGGAAGCGCACGAAGCCCGGGTGCAGGTCGGCGATCTTCTCGGCGAGATCCTTGCGCAGACCGTTGGGCTCGTTCTTGTAGGTGTCGCGCGGGAACAGCGAGACCATGTCGAGCGCCGACGCGGCGGAGGAGGCGACCGTGAGGCGGCCGGCGCTGCTGGTGCGGGTCGCGGTGAAGGCGGCGGTGTACTTGGCCCAGCCGCTCTTGCGTACGGCCACCTTGCGGGCGGCGGCCAGGGCGCCGTCGGCGTCCTGCAACGAGACCGTCAGGGTCGTGCCGCCGGTGGCACGGGCCCAGACCGAGAAGTCGTACTTCTTGCCCGCCTCCACTCGGATGCCGGTGTTGTAGCCGGCGTTGGTGACGGACGAACCGGCCGCCAGGGCCAGATGGTTGCGGTTGCGCTCGTTCAGACGGCCGTCGTCGTCGACGACCTGCGCGGTGCCGTCGACCGTCCAGGAGGTGAGCGGGGAGTACGAGGTGTTGTCGGCGGTGGAGTACTCGAAGGACCGGTTCTGCACGAGCTCGGCGTACAGCCCGCCGTCGGCGGCCCGGTTGATGTCCTCGAAGAAGACGCCGTACATCGTGTCGTCGATCTTCGCGCCCTTGGCTGCGGGGTCGACGGAGATCGCGTAGTCGGTGACGTCCTCGGCGTGGGCGGGTGCCGTGACCAGACCGGCCGCCACCAGGAAGGCGGTGGCCGTGAGACCGAGTCTCCAGCGGGTGCGGGTGCTGCGTGACATGGATACTCCGCGGCTCGAATGGGAGATGCGACTGTTCCGATGGTTCCGCTTGTTCGATATATCGAACAATGATCAATACTTCGAACGGCAAGATAGGGAGGGGGACGGGACGCGTCAATGGGGCCTGCGGCAACGGATGGGACGGGGAGCGAGACGGGATGGGCGAGTTCTGGCCAGTGCCGGACGTGCTGGAATATCTGGCCGGGAGCTGGCGAGTGGAACGGTCGGTGCTGGACCTGGCGAGCGGCGCGGAAGGGCAGTTCTCCGGGACGACGTTTTTCGGCCCGCTGGACGGCGGCGGGCTGCTGCACCGGGAATCCGGCACGTTCGTGTGGCAGGGCGTGCCGCGCCCCGCCGAGCGCACCCTGCGCTTTCTGCCGGGGAGTTCACCGGGCAGCGCGGACGTGCGCTTCGCCGACGGCCGCCCCTTCCACGACCTGGACCTGGCGACCGGCCACCATGTCGCCGACCATCCCTGCTCGGCCGACCTCTACCGCGGCGAGTTCACCGTCCGGTCCGCGGACCACTGGCGGACGGTGTGGCGGGTGCGCGGCCCCGCCAAGGACCTCGCGCTGACCACGGACTACGTCCGCGAGGGCTGAGCGGTCACACCGTCGAAGCGAAGGTTCCAGCGGCCGGCCCGGCCGGTGACGGCGGTCGTCGACAGGGGCCGGACATCGATGTTCCAGTAGGTCGAGGGCGGCGCCTTGAGCACGTGGACCAGGGCGGCGCGGATCACGGAGGGCTCGGCCACGGCGACGATCCGGCCGCCCTCCTCGAAGGGCCGGGTGTCGAGCCAGTCGCCGACCCGGGCGATGAAGGCGGCCAGCGACTCACCGCCGTGCGGGGTGGCCCGCGGGTCGGCGAGCCAGGCGTCCACGGCCGCCGGTTCCCGCGCCATCGCCTCGCCGAGCGTCAGTCCGCACCAGCGCCCCATGTCGCAGTCCCGCAGGGCGAGTTGCACGAGCGGCGCATAGCCGAGGGCCTCCCCGGTGACGCGGCTGCGCGGTGTCGGTGAGCAGTAGCGCAGCTCGGCCGCCGCGAGCGGGATCAGATCGCGGGCGACGCGTTGCACGTCGTCCCATCCGGCCTGGTCCAGCGGGCGGTCGTCATCGAAGCGTTCCGCGAGCAGGGGGGAGCTGCGTGCGGCGGCGACGAACGTGACCCGAAGTGGCATGCGGCGATGGTGGGCCGCGAAAGTACGCAGGTCAAGAGCTGTTACCCGACAGTTTTGCGGGGCCTGCCGCTAGAAGACGAGCGCCATCCACTGCTCCGGCTGCGCGAGCGGCGCGAACCCGAGCTTCTCGTACACCCCGTGCGCGTCGTGCGTGGCGAGCAGGATCCGCCGCAGCCCGTACGGCCGCACGTGCTCCCGTACGGCCCCTACGAGCGCGGTGCCGATTCCCTTGCCCCGCACGGAGGGGTCGACGTACACGTCGCACAGCCAGGCGAAGGTCGCCCGGTCGGTGATGATCCGGGCATAAGCCACCTGATCGCCGGAAACCACGTCATACACCCCGAAGTTGAGCGACCCCTCGATCGCCCGGTCCTGCTTCTCCCTGGTCCGCCCGAGCGCCCAGTACGCATCGGTCGACAGCCAGCGGTGCACCCGCTCGGCGTCCATACGGTCCGGGTCGGCGGAGATCTCATAACCCTCGGCGAGGGGCGGGGTGTCGGTCATGCGCGGAGATTCGCAGCTCATGGCCGTCGGCGTCGAGCGATTTTCGCGGGGACTGTCAGTGGCGGGCGCGACGCCGGGGGCGTGACAGCAGGGGTCCCGCACCGCCGCACTAGGACGGGAGCACCCCGTCACACGCCGTACGAAGCCGTCGTGCCCCCTCCACGATCTCCCCTGCCCCCGCCACCGCCGCGAAGCTCAACCGGACGTGGGCGGCGGGGGGTTCGGCGCTGAAGTACGGGCGGCCGGGGGTGATGGCGACGCCGGCGCGGAGGGCGGCGGAGGTGAGGGCGGACTCTCTCCCGGAGCCGAAAGCCTGGGCGGTGCCGCCCAGGCCGTCGGGCAGGCGGAGCCACAGGTGGTAGCCGCCCGACGGAATGTGGGGCAGGGCCAGCTCGGGCAGTTCGAGCCGGAGCGCGGCCGTCATGGTGTCACGGCGGGCCTTCAACTCCGCCGAGATCGCGCGCAGATGGCGGGGCCAGGCCGGTGAGCCGACCAGTTCGAGTGCGGCCTCCTGGAGCGGCCGGGGGACGAAGAAGCTGTCGACGACCTGGATGGCGCGCAGCCGCTCCAGCACCGGACCGCGGGCGGCCAGCGCACTGACCCGGAAGCTGGGCGAGGTCGCCTTGGTCAGTGAGCTGACATGGACGACGACTCCGTCGGGATCGTCGGCGGCGAGCGGGCGCGGCAGGTCGCCCGCGTCCTCGTGCACGAGCCGTCGTACGAAGTCGTCCTCGACGACGAACGCGCCCGCCTCGCGGGCGATGCGCAGCACCTCACCGCGCCGCTCCGGCGCGAGCACCGCGCCGGTCGGGTTCTGGAACAGCGGCTGGCAGACGAGGACGCGGGCGCCGGTGGCCCGGAAGGCGTCGGCGAGCAGGGCGGGCCGTAGGCCGTCCGCGTCCACCGGCACCGGGACGGGGCGCAGGCCGGCCGCGCGGGCGATCGCCAGCATGCCGGGATACGTGGGCGACTCGACGAGCACCGGCGCACCCGGCGGCGCGAGGGCGCGCAGGGCGGTGGTCAGCGCGGCCTGGCCACCCGAACTGATCAGCACCTCCGCCGCGGTGACGCCCCCGCCGGGCCCGCCGATGCTGCGCGCGAACCACTCCCGCAGCTCGGGCAGCCCCTCCATGGGAGGCCTCCCCCACGCGCCGGGCCGGCGTCCGGCACGGGCCAGGGCCGCGGACATCGCCCGCTCGGGCTGGAGCGAGGGGTGCAGATAGCCGCCGTTGAACTCGATCACGCCGGGCGCCGGTGCGGCCAGCGAGACCAGGACTCCGGACGCGTCCACCGAGCGCGGTACGAGATCGGCGGCGCCGTCCGCGCTCAGGGCCACCTCCTGCCAGGACGTGTCCCCGGCCGGTGCGGCCGCCGCGCGCGGCTGGGCCCGGAAGGCACCCGCACCGGGCCGCGTGACGACCAGCCCCTCGGCGGCCAGTTGCCCGAGGGCCCGCGCGACGGTCACCGGGCTCACCCGGAACCGTTCGACGAGAGCACGGCTCGACGGGAGCTTTCCACCTGGAGAGTAGCGATCCAGCTCCCTTCGCAGCTGTTCCGCCAGCTCACCCACGCTGCTACGCTCTTGCATGAGAGCACAGAGTAGCGCTATCGCCGCGACCCGGATAGCGGTCACCACCACCTCGGCCACGAAGCCCACGGGCGGCACCGGCACGCTCCTGGCCGCGCTCGGCGTCGTCGCCTTCTCCCTCACGTTTCCCGCCACCGCCTGGGGCCTGGAGGGCTTCGGCCCCTGGTCCCTCGTCGCGGTGCGCTGTGTACTGGCGGCACTGGTCGCCGGTGGCTGCCTGGTGGCGTTGCGCGTCCCGCTGCCCGACCGCCGGCACCTGCCGGGGCTCGCGGTCGTCGCCGCCGGGGTCGTGGTCGGTTTCCCGCTGCTGAGCACCCTCGCCCTGCGGACCTCGACCAGCGCGCACGCGGCCGTCGTGGTCGGCCTGCTCCCGCTGACGACCGCGCTGCTGTCCGCCCTGCGCGTGGGCACCCGCCCCTCCCGCACCTTCTGGACGGCGGCCCTGGCCGGCGCGGCCGCGGTGGCCGCCTTCACCGTGCAGCAGAGCGGCGGCGCCCTCACCACCGCCGACCTGTACCTGTTCGGCGCGCTGCTGGTGTGCGCGGCCGGCTACACCGAGGGCGGCCGACTGGCCCGGGTCATGCCGGGCTGGCAGGTCATCGGCTGGGCCCTGGTGCTGTGTCTGCCGCTCGCCGTTCCGGCCGCCGCGGTGGCGCTGGCGTACGAGCCCGTCCACCTGACCGCGCGCAGCGTCGCGGGGCTGCTGTGGCTCGCGGCGGGCTCGCAGTTCCTCGGCCTGGTCGTCTGGTACCGGGGCATGGCCGCCATCGGCATCCCGAAGGCCAGCCAGTTGCAGTTGGCCCAGCCCCTGCTCACACTGGTGTGGTCGGTGCTGCTCCTCGGCGAGCACCTGACGGTGGCCGCCCCGCTGACGGCCGTGGCGGTGCTGGTGTGCATCGCCGTCACCCAGCGGGCCCGAGGCTGAGCGGCGTGCATGCGGCGGTCCCACCGGGTCCCCGCGCCGTAAACTCGAAGCCACGGACCGCTGCTCCCGCACGAGGTGAGGAGGCCCCACAGATGCGTGCAACCGTGGGCGACCAGCTTGTCCAGCACGGCAGGGTGGTCGGACAGCAGGACAAGGTCGGCGAGATCGTCGAAGTGATGGGCCGCGAGGGCAACCCCCCGTACCGCGTCCGCTTCGAGGACGGGCATGAGGGCGTGTGCTCACCCGGCCCCGACACCGAGATCCGGCACCGGGAAATCCACCAGCGGTGACTCAGCGCGGGGGGCTCGCCGGCCGCTGGTAGTGGTCGGCGACCACCCGCGCCATCGCCCCGATCCGGTCGGCCGCGACCTCCTCGGCCGCGAAGAAGACGTGCCCGCGTGCCTGCGGGTAGGCCCGGGCGAGGGTCAGGTGCCGGGACAGCTCGGCCGGGTCCTGCCAGGCCGCGTTCTGCGCCGGATCGCCGGCCTTGTAGAGCGCCTCGCCCAGGTACAGTTTCGTCCTGCTCCCCTTCGCCACCTCGGCCCACCAGCGCAGCAGTGCGGCGTAGTCGGCGGCGGCGAAGCCGATGTTCCAGTACAGCTGCGGGACGATGTAGTCGATCCAGCCCTCACGGACCCACCTGCGGGTGTCCGCGTGCAGATCGTCGTACGTCTGCACTCCCGCCCGCGTGTCCGAGCCGAGCGGGTCGGTGCCGGCGTTGCGCCACACCCCGAAGGGGCTGATGCCGAAGCGGGCGGCGGGGCGGATCCGTCTGACGCGGGCCGCCGTCTCCCGTACCAGCCTGTCGATGTTGTCGCGCCGCCATGCGGCCCGGTTGGGGAAGGCGCCGCCGTGCCGGTCGTAGGCCGCGTCGTCGTCGAAGGTCTGGCCGGCCACCGGGTAGGGATAGAAGTAGTCGTCGAAGTGCACGGCGTCCAGCGGATACCTGCGCACCGCGTCCAGCATCGCGTCCTGCACGAAGGCGCGGACCTCGGGCATCCCCGGGTTGTAGTAGAGCTTCCCGCCGTACGGCACCACCCAGTCGGGGTGCTTGCGGGCGGGGTGGGTGGCGGCCAGCCTGGTGGGATCCGTGTGGTTGGCGACGCGGTACGGGTTGAACCAGGCGTGCAGTTCCAGTCCCCGCTTGTGCGCCTCCCGCACCGCCGTGCCGAGCGGGTCCCAGCCCGGGTCCCGGCCCTGGGTGCCGGTGAGGTACTGCGACCAGGGTTCGTACGGCGATGGCCACAGCGCGTCGGCCGTCGGGCGTACCTGGAACACCACGGTGTTCAGGCGGGCCCGGACCGCCGTGTCGAGGTGGGCGACGAGTTCGGCGCGCTGCCGGTCCGCCGACAGACCCGGCTGCGAGGGCCAGTCACGGTTGCTCACCGTCGCCACCCACACCCCCCGCGTCTCGGCGCTGACCCGCCGTTGCGGCGCGGCCGTCGCTCCCGAGGCCGACGTGAGCGTCGACAGCGCGGCCAGTGCGAACGCCCGACGTGACACTCGCCCCATCAGCACAACCCCCATACACCCTGGATCCGCCCGGTCACGGATCGTCCTCGCGCCCCAGGATGCCCGGACCCCACCGATCGATCATCGATACTTGGGAGTAACGTGCACGAACGGAGCAGGCACCGGAGCAACGGCGGACCTGCCACAGCCGTACATCAGCGAAAGGGACGATGTGACCGACATCGAACGCGTCGGAGTGGTGGGCTGCGGCCAGATGGGAGCGGGCATCGCCGAGGTGTGCGCCCGGGCCGGCCTGGACGTGAAGGTCGCCGAGACCACCGGCGAGGCCCTGGAGATCGGCCGCACCCGGCTGTTCAACTCCCTGTCCAAGGCGGCCGAGCGCGGCAAGATCACCGCGGCCGAGCTGGAGGCGACGCAGGCGCGGCTCAGCTTCACCACCGACCTCGGCGAGTTCGCGGACCGTGACCTGGTGATCGAGGCCGTCGTCGAGAACGAGCAGGTCAAGACGGAGATCTTCCAGGTGCTCGACCAGGTCGTGACCCGGCCGGACGCCATCCTGGCCTCCAACACCTCCTCCATCCCGCTGGTGAGGCTGGCGGTCGCCACCGCGCGCCCCGACCATGTCATCGGCATCCACTTCTTCAACCCGGCCCCCGTGCAGCAGCTGGTCGAGCTGATCCCGGCGCTCACCACCTCCGAGGGCACCCTCAGCCGCGCCCAGGTCTTCGCCGAGAAGGTGCTCGGCAAGCACGCGATCCGGGCTCAGGACCGCTCCGGCTTCGTGGTGAACGCGCTGCTGATCCCGTATCTCCTCTCCGCCATCCGGATGTTCGAGTCGGGCATCGCCAGCCGTGAGGACATCGACAACGGCATGGAGATGGGCTGTGCCCACCCGATGGGCCCGCTGAAGCTGTCGGACCTGATCGGCCTGGACACGGTCGCCTCGGTCGCGTACTCGATGTACGAGGAGTACAAGGAACCGCTGTACGCCGCTCCCCCGCTGCTCCAGCGCATGGTCGACGCGGGCCGGCTGGGCCGGAAGTCGGGGTCGGGCTTCTACACGTACGCCTGAGGCACTGCGGCTTCTTCCGCGGACAGCACGGACAGCACGGACAGCCGATTGCACAGTGACCGTTCCAGGGTGCCGGCTACACAGTGCGACGACCACGGGCCCGGCGCTCTTCTCAGTGCCGGGCCCGTCGCATTCACACGCCGTGTGCGCGCCGGGCCCGCATATGCCCGTCGCACACTCTCCCCACGTGTCCACCAGGCGAGTTGACTCCTTATGCGCATGCAAGGGATGTGACGACTACGCAAAGGAGTGGCACCGTGACCACCGATCCCGAACATCCCGTGGTCCATGGCGAACTCGCAGAGTTACGCCGACGCCTCGACGTCGCCTACGCGCGCGTCGAGGGGGGACTGGCTCTGCTCAGTCACCGCACCGAGGAAACCGACAAGGAGCTCGACGACCTGAGCGCGCGGGTCGTCGCCCTGGAGCACGCTCGCTGGCCGCTGCCCGCGGTCACGGTACTCACCGCGCTGGGCGCGCTCGTGGTGACGATCTGGCAGGCTCTCGGCCGCTGAGGCCCAGGACGCGTGGGGGGTTGGTTCAGGGCATGGCGTCCTGGCCGAGCCGGAGATGATGCAGCAGTAGTAACGCGGCCGCCATGTTGGCGGCCGGGACCTCCCCACGGGCGACCAGGTCGGGGACGAGTTTGAGGGGGACCCATTCCCGGCGGTCCGACTCGAAGTCGTCCACCGGGTGCCCGGTGTACTCGCCCTCGTCCGACCAGTAGATGTGGTGCCGGGCGTCGGTGAGGCCGTTGGACGGCTCCACGCTCATCAGGTGGCGCAGGGGTCCCGGCCGCCAGCCGGTCTCCTCCTCGAGTTCCCTGGCGGCCGCGTACGCGACGTCCTCGCCGTCCTCGACGACGCCCGCCGCGAGTTCCCATCCCCAGCTGTCGGTGATGAAGCGGTGGCGCCACAGGAGCAGGACCTCGTTGGCCTCGTTCACGACCGTGGCCACGGCGACGGGCCTCAGCCGTATCAGGAAGTGGTCCAGGTGCCGCCCGTCCGGCAGTTCCACATCTGCCAGGTTGACGGTGAACCAACGGTTTTCATACACAGTTTGTTCGTTCTGCTTCGTCCACTGCACGGTTCTGCCACCTTCCGTCGAGTAAGTGGCAATATCGCAGCAGGGACTGTGGAGTGTGGGTGCTCTTGTGCCGGTCTGCGGCCGGTCTACAGCGGTACGCGCAGTGCCCCGTCGATGAGTTCGGCTGCCTCGGACGTGCCCGCGCAGCCGCTGCGCACCAGGTGTTCGCGCACCGCTCTGAGTCTGTCGCGCAGCCGTTGCGACTCCATGCCCCGGGCCTGTTCGGCCATCTGCACCGCGGTGGCCGCCGCCTTGTCGGCGTTGCCCTGGCGCAGCTCGATGGTGCTGAGCATGGCCAGCCGGTGCACCCGGCCCCGGTCGTGGGCGGGGTTGTCGACGGCGGCCATGGCGTGCTCCCGGGCCGCCGCCACCTCGCCGAGGCTGAGCAGCGCCTCCGCCACCTGGACGTTGACCAGTCCGGGCTGGACATAGCCGGTCTCGTCGGGCTCGTATCCGCGCCGGATGCGTCCGGCGGCCTGCTCGGCCCGCCGGATGCAGGACAGCGCGCTCGTGCCGTCGCCGAGGTGGGCGTACGCCTTCGCCTGCATCGCGTACAGGTCGGAGGCGAGCGCCGGGGTGATGTGTGTGCCGGCGGCGCGCAGCGCGGCCTCCGCGAAGGCGACGGCCTGCCGGTACTCCCGCATGAACAGCGACTGGTTGACCAGCAGCGCGATCACGTACGCGCCAAGTCCCCGGTCCCCGCTGGCCTTCGCGAGCCTGAGCGCCTGGTGGAAGTAGCGCTGGGCGAGTCCGTGCGCGTCGGAGTCGTACGCGCAGATCCCGGCGACCGCGACCAACCCGCCCGTGGCCCGGTGCAGTTGGCGGCCCGTCTCGTCGGTGTAGCTGCCGCGCAGCAGCGGGGCGGCCTCCGCGTTGAGGAAGCCGACGATCCGGGAGCGGGTCGCGATACCGCCCGCCTTGCGGTACATCTGCTCGTAGTGGGCACGGGCGGCACGCAGCATCTCGATGTCGGCGGAGGTGACCCGGTGCCGTCCGCCGCGCGACACGTCGACGTCCTCAGGCGGGTTCTCCCACTCCCACACCGGCATGACGGCGGGCGTCCCGGTGACCGCGGGCGCGCCCAGGATGTGCGGGCGCTGCTGCTCGTCGGAGCGCCACAGGGCGGTGGCCCGCTCGACGAAGCCGGACAGGGAGGTGCCGTGCGGGGCGGAGGGTTCGCCGGGGACGCCCAGGCCGATGTCATCGAGGGTGACGGGGCGGTGCAACCGGACGGCGAGCACCTCGCAGATCAGGTCGGGCACCTGACCGCGGGGCCGCTGTCCCTTCAACCACCGTGCGACGGCGGTGTGTTCGTAGCGGAGGGCGAGTCCGCGGGCCCGGCCCGCCTGGTTCACATGGGCGGCGAGACCCGCGTGCGAGATCCCCGCCTCGTCCAGGATCGCGTCGAGCAGAGTGTTGGGCTGCATGGGAGGCCCCCCGGTGGCTCGGTGCCGACAGAGTAGTGCGTCCGCCTTCACACGGGGTGTGAACGGAGTACTCGAATCCGCACTGTGTGCACGCTGTCGCGGAGAGTTTCCGGCCGATTGACTGAAATGCCTCGCAAGAGGCCGACCGGGCCGCCGGCTCCCCCTCGTACATGCGGCGGCCCGGTACCGCTCCGGCCAGGGGTGCGGTGACGGCCCTCCGGGCGCGGGGCTCTGTCGGACGGTCCCCCCGCCCGCCCCTCAGGCGCTCCCAGTGCCCCGACAGGCAACGTTCGCCCCGTCGCGACGCCCGGCACGCTCCCCCACTGCCCTGAGGGCGTGGGAGGTGCCCCCACTCGCCGCACCGGCCGAAGACCCAAGTACATCCAGTACGAGGGCCTCCGGCCGACACTTCCCCAGCCTTCGGCCGGGGGGACCCCAGAGCACGCACCGGACGCCGCTCCTTCACGGGCAAACGTTGCCTGCCGGCGCGCTAGCCCCGCAGCACCGCCCCGGTCCGCTCCCCGGCCACCGCCACCGCCGCGTCCCGGGCCGCCGAAGCCTCGTCGACGGTCAGCGTCCGGTCGGCCGCACGGAACCGCAGCGCGTACGCCAGCGACTTCTTGCCCTCGCCCAGCTGCTCGGGGTTCTCGTACACGTCGAACAGCCGGATCGCCTCCAGCAGTTCCCCAGCGCCGTCGCGCAGCGCGGCCTCCACATCGGCGTGCGGTACGAACCTGTCCACGACGAGGGCGACGTCCTGCGTGGCGACGGGGAACGTGGAGATGCCGGGCGCCCGCACGGTCGCGTCGCCCACCTCCTCCAGCGCGTCCAGGTCGAGCTCCATCGCACAGGTGCGCCCGGGCAGCCCCAGCGCCTTCAGCACGCGCGGATGCAACTCGCCCGCGTGCCCCACGATCCGCTCGCCACCGTCGGCGACGACCGCCAGCTCGGCACACCGGCCGGGGTGCCACGGCCCGTACTGCCCACCGCGGACGACCAGTTCGGCACCGGCTTCCCGGGCCACCGCACGCGCCGCCTGGACCGTGTCGGCCCAGTCGGCCGGACGGCCCTTGCCCCACCAGCCGGCCTGCTCGCGGGCGCCCGCGAGGACGACGGCGACATGGCGCGGCTGCGCGGGCAGTGCGGCGTCCAGCTCGGCGATCTCCTCGTCGGTCGGCCGCCGGTCCACCGGCAGAGCGGCGGCGACCCGCTGCTCCTCGCTCGGCTGGAAGACCAGGCCGGTCTCGAAGAGCGCCAGATCGTGCGAGCCCCGGCCGTCGTTGCGCCGCAGGGCGCCCAGCAGGCCCGGCAGCAGCGACGTACGGAGCGCGGGCTCCTCGTCGTTGAGCGGGTTGACCAGCTTGACGACCCGTCGGGCCGGGTCGTCGGCGGCCAGGCCGAGCTGGTCGAAGACCTGCTCGCTGACGAAGGGGTAGTTCGGCGCCTCGACATAGCCGGCACCGGCCAGCACCCGGCCGACCCGGCGGTGCAGCCGCTGCCGGTGGGTGAGGCCGCGGCCCGCCGGGGGCCTGGGCAGCGTGGAGGGCAGGTTCTCGTAGCCCTCCAGGCGGATGACCTCCTCCGCCAGGTCGTTCGCATCGCGCAGGTCGGGCCGCCAGGACGGCACGGTGACGACCAGCTCGTCCTGGCCGTACACGTCGCAGCCGACCTCCTGGAGGCGGCGTACGACGATTTCGCGGCCGTACACGACACCCGCGACCTTGTCCGGGTGGTCGGCGGGCACGGTGATGGTGTGCGGCGCGGACGGGGCGATGACCTCGGTGACACCGGCCTCGGCGGTGCCGCCGGCGAGCAGCACGAGCAGGTCGACGGTGCGCTGCGCGGCGGCGGAGGCGGCCTGCGGGTCCACCCCGCGCTCGAAGCGCCGGGACGCCTCGGAGGACAGCTTGTGACGGCGGGCGGTGCGCGCGATGGAGACCTGGTTGAAGTGCGCGGCCTCGATGACGACGTCGGTCGTCGCGTTCTCGAGGTCGGCGTGGTCCGCGATCTCGGTGTCGGCGCCGCCCATGACGCCGGCCAGGCCGATGGGGCCACGGTCGTCGGTGATCACCAGGTCCTCGGCGTGCAGCTTCCGCTCGACGCCGTCGAGGGTGACGATCTTCTCGCCCTCCTCGGCCCGGCGCACGCCGATGGTGCCCTGGACCAGCGTGCGGTCGTAGGCGTGCAGCGGCTGGCCGATTTCCATCATCACGTAGTTGGTGACGTCGACGGCGAGCGAGATCGGGCGCATGCCGACCTTCTGCAGGCGGCGCTGCAGCCAGATCGGGGAGCGCGCCTCGGGGCTCAGGCCGGTCACCGTGCGGGCGGTGAAGCGGTCGCAGCCGACCGGTTCCGTGACGCGGACCGGGTAGCCGTACGCGTTCGGGGCCGGGACGTCCAGGAGGGCCGGGTCGCTCAACGGCAGGCCGTAGGCGATGGCGGTCTCGCGGGCGACGCCGCGGATGGACAGGCAGTCGCCGCGGTTGGCGGTGACGGCGATGTCCAGGACCTCGTCGACCAGTTCCAGGAGCTCGATGGCGTCCTTGCCGACCTCGGTCTCCGGCGGCAGCACGATGATGCCCTTGGTGCCGTCGTCGCCCATGCCCAGCTCGTCGCTGGAGCAGATCATGCCGTGGGAGGTCTTGCCGTACGTCTTGCGCGCGGAGATGGAGAAGCCGCCGGGCAGCGTGGCGCCGGGCAGCACCACGACGACCTTGTCGCCGACGGCGAAGTTGCGGGCGCCGCAGACGATCTCCTGGGGCTCGCCGGTGCCGTTGGCCTGGCCGACGTCGACCGTGCAGAAGCGGATCGGCTTCTTGAAGCCCTCCAACTCCTCGATGGTCAGCACCTGGCCGACGACCAAGGGGCCCTTGAGGTCGGCACCGAGGTGCTCGACGGTCTCGACCTCGAGGCCGGCGGACACGAGCTTGGCCTGGACGTCTCGGCCGGTCTGCGTCGCCGGCAGGTCGACGTACTCCCGCAGCCAAGAAAGCGGGACCCGCATCAGATCTCCATCCCGAACGGCCGGGTGAACCGGACGTCACCCTCGACCATGTCTCGCATGTCTTCGACGTTGTGGCGGAACATCAGCATCCGCTCGATGCCGAACCCGAAGGCGAATCCGCTGTACTTCTCGGGGTCGACGCCGCAGGCGGTGAGCACCCGCGGGTTGACCATGCCGCAGCCGCCGAGCTCGATCCAGCCCTCGGACGAGCAGGTGCGGCAGGGCCGGTCCGGGTTGCCGACGGACTCGCCCCGGCAGACGTAGCAGACCATGTCCATCTCGGCGGACGGCTCGGTGAACGGGAAGAAGTTGGGCCGCAGCCGCGTCGTCATGCCCTCGCCGAACAGGGACTGGACCATGTGGTCCAGGGTGCCCTTGAGGTCGGCCATGGTCAGGCCCTCGTCCACGGCGAGCAGCTCGACCTGGTGGAAGACGGGCGTGTGGGTGGCGTCCAGCTCGTCGGTGCGGTAGACCCGGCCGGGGCAGATCACGTACACCGGCAGCTCGCGGTCGAGCAGCGAGCGGACCTGCACGGGCGAGGTGTGGGTGCGCAGCACGACGCCGGACTCGGTGCCGCCCTTCGGGCCCTGCACGAAGAAGGTGTCGGCCTCGCCGCGGGCGGGGTGGTCCGGGCCGATGTTCAGGGCGTCGAAGTTGAACCACTCGGCCTCGACCTGCGGGCCCTCGGCGACCTCGTAGCCCATGGCGACGAAGATGTCCTCGATGCGCTCCGAGAGGGTGGTCAGCGGGTGGCGGGCGCCGGCCGGTACGCGGTCGTACGGCAGTGTGACGTCCACCGCCTCCTCGACGAGCACCCGCTGGTCCCGCTCGGCCTCCAGCTCCACCTGGCGGGCGGCGAGGGCCTTGTTCACGGCGCCGCGGGCCTGACCGACGCGCTTGCCGGCCTCGGCCTTGGCATGCGGGGGCAGGGCGCCGATCTCGCGGTTGGCGAGGGCCAGCGGCGAGGTGCCGCCGGTGTGGGCGACCTTGGCCTCCTGGAGCGCGTCGAGGGAGTCCGCGGCGGCGAAGGCGGCGAGCGCCTCGTCCCGCATGCGCTCGATCTCTTCCGGTTTCAGGGCCTCGACCTCTACAGGGTCGTACGACTTGTTCGGTGCCGACATCTCTTCCCGTGCTTCCGATTGGCTGGCTGAAGGTCCCCGTCACCGACTCACTCAGAGGTCAGAGGGCCGTCCATGGGACACATGGGTGCCAAAGGCCGAGTCTAACGGGGTGAGGACTGACGAATGTGCCCGCGGGCCGCTCAGGTCAGGTAGGCCGGAGCGCTCACGGGCAACGAAAATCGGAACTCGGCGCCGCCACCGGGAGCGCGGCCGACCGTGATGGTGCCGCCGTGGGCCTCGACGATGCCCTTGACGATGTAGAGCCCGAGGCCGGTGCCGCCGCGCTTGCTGCCCCGCCAGAAGCGGGTGAAGACGCGGTTCATGGACTCCTCCGGGATGCCGGACCCCTCGTCGCTCACCGTGACCGACGTACCGGTGTCCTCGCCCTCGCGGGGGGACGCCGTGGACGTGATGTCAATCGTGACGGTTCCCTCGCCGTGCCGCACCGCATTTTCGAGCAGGTTGCTGAGCACCTGGTCGATCTTGTCGGGGTCGGCCCACAGGGCGGGCAGCGGCTGCTCGATGCGGAGCAGGAACCGGTCGGCGGGCAGGCCGGCGGCGACGTAGGACTGGATGTGGCGGCCGACGGCGGCGCCGATGTCGACGGGCTGGCGGCGCACCTCAAGGCGCCCGGAGTCGATGCGCGATATGTCCAGCAGCTCGGCGATGAGCCGGGTGACCCGGTCGGCGTCCGCGTCGACGGTCTCCAGCATCAGCCGCTTCTGGTCGTCCGTGAACCTCTCCCACTTGGCGAGGAGGGTCGCGGTGAAGCCCTTGACGGAGGTGAGGGGGGAACGCAACTCGTGGGCGACGGTGGCGATCAGCTCGGCGTGGCTGCGCTCGGTGCGGCGGCGGGCCTCGGTGTCGCGCAGCTGGACCACGACACGGCGGACGGGACCGGTGGGCTCGGTGCGGACGTACCGGGCGGAGACCAGGACTTCCCGGCCGCCGGGCAGCAGGAGGTTGCGTTCGGGCTGGCCGACCCGGATGGCGAGGCCGCCGTACGGGTCGGTCAGCTGCCACCAGCGGCGCCCCTCCAGGTCCTCTAACGGGAGAGCTTTGTCCAGCCGCTGCCCGAGGGCCTCGGCGGCGGGGACACCGGTGATGCGCTGGGCGGCGGCGTTGAAGCAGATCACGTGCCCGTGCTCGTCGGCGACGATCAGGCCGTCGGGCAGCTGGTCGGGGTCGATGCCGAGCTCGGCGAGATCACCGGGCCGGGGCGCGGGCGGTTGCCGCACATCCCGTGATCCCGGTGCGCTGCTCGTGCCGACGCTCATCCCCTTGCCCCACCTCTCAGACGGCCGCTCAGCCGGCGCAGTGGGCCTCCGAGCTGGTCACCTTACTAGCTCTCGGTGACGGTGCGGCACCCTCCGGAGGCGCGCTGTGCACGGGCCGACGCGTAGAGACATACGGCGGCCGCGGTCGCGAGGTTCAGGCTCTCGGCCTTCCCGTGGATCGGTACGCGCACCACGGCGTCCGCGAGCGCACGGGTCTCCTCCGGAAGCCCCCAGGCCTCGTTCCCGAACACCCAGGCGGTGGGGCCGCCCATGGTCCCCTTGTCGAGCTCGTCGTCGAGGTCGTGCGCCCCCGCACCGTCGGCGGCGAGGATCCGCACGCCGACGCTCTTCAGGCCCTCGACCGCCTCCTCCACGGCGACCCCGACGGCCACCGGCAGGTGGAACAGCGAGCCCACGGAGGCCCGTACGGCCTTGGGGTTGTACAGATCGACGGACGCGTCGGTCAGTACGACGGCCTCGGCACCGGCGGCGTCCGCGCACCGCAGCACGGTGCCGGCGTTGCCGGGATCCCGGACGTTCGCGAGGACGGCGACGAGCCGGGGACGGGCGGCGAGGATCTCCTCGAACGGGGTGTCCAGGAACCGGCAGATCCCGACCAGACCCTGCGGGGTGACGGTGGTCGAGACGTCGGCGATCACCTGCTCGTCGGCGAGGTGCACCCGGGCCCCGGCGGTGCGGGCCCGACCGATGATGTCGGCGTACCGCTCCGCGGCGTCCGGCGTGGCGAACAGGTCGACCAGCGTGTCCGTATGCCCCGCGGCCTCCCGCACGGCCTGCGGCCCCTCCGCGAGGAACAGCCGCTCCTTGCCCCGGAAGTTCCGCTTGGCCAGCCGCCTGGCGGCCAGGACGCGGGAGGAACGGGGGGAGATCAGCTCGGGGGTGGCGGGGACCATGCGACTCACCTTCGGTTACCGGTCAACACGACGGACCCGCGGGCAGCTGCCCACGGGTCCGTTCAGTCACGTCGGCGCACAGCCGGCGCGGTGACGCGCGGCGTCACGCAGCCTTGGGGGCGTTGACGTCGCTCGGCAGCGCCTTCTGGGCCACCTCGACCAGCGCGGCGAACGCACCGGCGTCGTTCACGGCCAGCTCGGCCAGGATCTTGCGGTCGACCTCGACGTTCGCGGCCTTGAGACCCTGGATGAAGCGGTTGTACGTGATGCCGTTCGCGCGGGCAGCGGCGTTGATGCGCTGGATCCACAGCTGACGGAAGTCACCCTTGCGCTTCTTGCGGTCGTTGTAGTTGTAGACCAGCGAGTGGGTGACCTGCTCCTTGGCCTTGCGGTACAGGCGCGAGCGCTGACCGCGGTAGCCGGAGGCCTGCTCGAGGATCGCCCGGCGCTTCTTGTGGGCGTTGACTGCCCGCTTGACGCGTGCCACTTGTTAACTCCTTGTAGCTGGGTCACGAGGGTGACCCGAGAACGGCTTGGTCCCGGTTATCGGCTGCGCCCTGCCCACGCAGGGCGCGCACTACATCCCGAGGAGCTTCTTGGCCTTGGCGGCGTCGCCCGGCGCCAGCTCGACGGTGCCGGCCAGGCGGCGGGTCAGCGTCGAGGGCTTGTGCTCCAGGTAGTGGCGGCGGCCGGCGCGCTGGCGCAGCACCTTGCCCGAGCCGGTCACCCGAAAGCGCTTCTTGGCACCGCTGTGCGTCTTGTTCTTCGGCATGGCGCCGTTCTCTCCTCGTCGGTGGCGCTCCGGTGCCCGGTCACGAAAACCGGGCACGGTGGAGCGTCGTACTTGAATCGGTTACATCCTGGGGACCTGCGTCCCCCGGGGTCACGCGTCGGCGGGAGCCTCGGCCTGAGCCTCGACCTCGTCCTCGGCGCCCTCGGACTCCGCGGCGTTCTGCGACTTGCCGGGGTTGGCCTTCGCCTCAGCCTTGCGGGCTTCCTGCGCCTGGCGAGCCTCGGCCATCGCCTCGGTCTTCTTCTTGTGCGGACCGAGAACCATGATCATGTTTCGGCCGTCCTGCTTCGGGTTCGACTCCACGAACCCGAGGTCGGCCACGTCCTCCGCGAGACGCTGCAGCAGTCGGTAGCCCAGCTCGGGCCGGGACTGCTCGCGACCACGGAACATGATCGTGATCTTGACCTTGTCGCCCTGCTTGAGGAACCGGACGACGTGACCCTTCTTGGTGTCATAGTCGTGCGGGTCGATCTTCGGCCGGAGCTTCATCTCCTTGATGACCGTGTGCGCCTGGTTCTTGCGCGCCTCACGGGCCTTCATGGCCGACTCGTACTTGAACTTCCCGTAGTCCATGAGCTTGCACACAGGCGGACGGGCGGTCGCCGCCACCTCGACCAGGTCCAGGTCGTACTCCTGCGCAAGCTCCAGTGCCTTGGCCAGTGGGACGATGCCCACCTGCTCGCCACTGGGACCGACAAGTCGCACCTCTGGAACGCGAATCCGGTCGTTGATGCGGGGCTCGGCGCTGATGGATCCTCCTCGGTTAGCACCACACGGCGGTCTGGCGGACAGCCGCGTTTGTCTCTTTTGACAGACCTAACCGCGCCGGAGCACAAAAAATGCCCCGGACGATCACAGGCGGGGCTCCAAAGCACTACCGGAGCACCGCCGCGATGATCGCGGGGCGCGCTTTCGGGCGACTCCATCGTCCGTACGGAACGATGGTGGCCGCCTGACCGGGGTGACCCGCCGTCCCGGAGGACGGTCAGGTGGGAGAATCGGAGCCTCCACTTGTAGGCCAGTCACACTTACACACATGCGTGTCCGGCCGGTCGTCACACAAGGTTAGCAGCAAGCCGGGGGTGGTGCGAACCGGCGAACACCGGGCCCTATCGTGTGGGCATGAGTGACACCCCTCCCCAGCCCCCCGAGTCCCCCGACTTCGACGCGATGACCCGCGACATCGCCGAGGTCCCCGCCGTCGAGGTGATCGTGACGGTCGCCGTCAACCTGATGAGCGCCGCCGCCGTGAAGCTCGGTCTGACGGAGGAGGGCGACACGTACAAGGACCTGGACGAGGCCCGCAAGCTGATCCACGCCCTCGCCGGCCTGCTGGACGGCAGCGCGACCGAGATCAGCTCCTTCCACGCGGCCCCGCTGCGGGACGGCCTGAAGTCGCTCCAGCTGGCCTTCCGGGAGGCGTCGCTCGTCCCGGACGAGCCGGGGCAGGGGCCGGGCGAGAAGTACACGGGGCCGATCTACGGCTGAATCCCCCGCCGTCTCGACCGCTTCAGCTTGATCCGCGTACGTACAAGGGCTCGCCCGGCGGCGTCGCCCCGGCCGGCAGCAGTGCCAGGTCGAGGCCGCGCACCAGGCGGGCCCTGAGCGTCTCGTCGGCGGCGAGGCGCCCGGCGACCCCGCGGGCGGCCTCGGCGGGAACCGCGGAGGCGTCCAGTACGAGGGCGAGGGTGCCGTCGGCCCGGCCGGGGCCGAGGTGGGCGCGGAGCACACCCGGCTCGGCGGCCACCGCGGTGCGTACGGCGTCGCGCACGGCCGGGTCGGCGAGCGGGTCGGCCGTCGTACGGCCCTCCGCGAGCGCGAGCAGCGCGGGTCCGGCCAGCTCGTAGGGCACGGGTCCGGCCAGGTCCAGCACGATCGTGTCCGCCTTCTCGTGCGCCGCCGCCTGCAGGGCCTGGTGCAGGGGTACGGCGACGGGGCGGGCCTCGGGGTCCCAGCGGGCCAGCGAGTCGGTGGACGTGAAGGCCGGGAGAGCGGTGCGACGGCCCGCCTTCAGCGTCGGTACGGCCATGTCGCTGGTCTTCTCGCGGCGCACACCGTTCTCGTCCTCCTCGACCTCGCCGAGCACGGCCACGACGGGCACCAGCAGCCGGGCGCCCTTGAGCGCCTGAAGCACCGGGCCCACGGCGGTACGGTCCTGCGCCCAGGCCGCGAGCGCCGCGCTGAGCCGGGGGTCGGCCGAGCCGTCGTCGTCGGAGAAGCCGGAGTCGGGAATGTTCTTGTTCGCCACGGTCACCGACCCTATCGGGGGGATGTTGCAGGGCTTGTGCGGGCCCGGAAACCTGACCGTGACCGCTTTCACGGCTTTCTCAGAATTCCCTGACACGCATCTAACGTCCGTCTAACGGACCGCACAGTCGCCGCGTCCAGCATCGCGGGCATGGAGTCTTCCACAGCCGCCCGAGGCAGAGCCGCACGAAGCACCCGCTCCCGCTCCCTGCTGCGGCGCCCGCTGCTCTCCGCCGCGCTCGCTTCCGTGGCGGTCGTGGGCGCCACGGCCGCGGGGACGGTGTACGTGAAGGCGAGGGCGGCGCGATCGGACGCGGGCACCGTAGCGTCGGCGGCGATGCCGTCGGCCTCGTCGACGGCTTCAGAATCGGCTTCGGCTTCAAAATCGGCTACGGCTTCGGCTTCGGCTTCGGTCTCGGTCTCGGTCTCGGTCTCGGAGAGTTCGAAGAGTGGGGAGGCGTCGGTGGAACCCGTCGCGGATCCGACGGTGGTGGACTACGACGCCCTGCTGGCCTCCGTCATGAAGGCGCTGGACGTGGAGGACACCGCGAAGCTGTCGGTAGCGGTGCTGGACCTGGACTCCGGTCGGAGCGCGAGGTACGGCGGCGGGGCGTTCGACACGGCGAGCATCGTCAAGGTGGACATCCTGGCGACGCTGTTGCTCCAGGCGCAGGACACGGGCACGCGTCTCACCGGGCGGGAGAAGTCGTACGCCACCGCGATGATCGAGAACAGCGACAACGCCTCCGCGTCGGCGCTGTGGCAGGACATCGGCGAGGCGGACGGGCTCGATGCCGCGAACGATCGGCTGGGGCTCACGGACACCGAGGGCGGCGACGGTGCGCTGTGGGGGCTGACGCAGACCACGGCGGCCGATCAACTCGTCCTGCTCCAGCAGGTGTTCGGGAACGACTCGGAGCTGAGCGAGGCCTCACGGGCGTATCTGCGGGGGCTGATGGGGCAGATAGCGGCGGACCAGCACTGGGGGGTGTCGGCGGCGGCCGACGGCTCCGCGTGGGCGCTGAAGAACGGCTGGCTGCCGCGCAGCACCACCCGGCTCTGGGACATCAACAGCATCGGGCGGGTGACCGTGGCCGGCCACGACTGTCTGGTGGCCACGCTGTCGAAGGGCAACTCGACGAAGGAGCGGGGGATTTCGCTGATCGAGGGGGCGGCGAAGGCGGCGGTGTCGGTGTTCCTGGGTGACGGGGCGTCCGCTTCGGCCTCCGCGTCCTCGGCGGCTACGGCGTCCTCGCTCCGGTGACCGGTCAGTGGCGGACCAGGCAGAAGGGGTGTCCCGCCGGGTCGGCGTAGACGCGCCAGCTCCGTCCGTCGGGGCCGGCGTCGAGCAGCGCCGCGCCCGCGGCCAGCACCTCCTGCTGCGCCCGGTCCAGGTCCGTGACACCGAAGTCCAGGTGGAACTGCTGGGGCCGGTCGGGATCCGGCCACCGCGGTGCCCGGTGGTCCGCCACCCGTTGGAAGGCGAGCACGAGGCCCGACGGGGCGTGCAGCGTGGACCAGCCCTCGCCGAGCGCCCACCGGCGGTCCGGCTGGTCGACGGTGCCGCCGAGCAGTGACCCGTAGAACCGGGCCAGCCGACCGGGATCGGCGCAGTCCAGCACCACGCACTGCAGGTCGGCGATCATGTCCAGCCGTCGTGGGTCTCGTAGCCGTCGTGGGGGCGGGGTACGCGGCGGCGACCGCGCCACAGGACGACCGCGCCGATCAGCAGGGCCCCGCCGGCGCCGCCCGCGAGGGGGGCCGCCCAGCCGGCGGGGCCGTCGTCCTCCTCGGCGGTGTCCGGGCCGGAGCCGAAGTACTTCTCGCCGTACGAGGCGGACCGCAGGCCCTCCGGCTTGATCCGCTTGGCCTCGTCGAGCGCGGCGGACGGGTCGATGAAGCCGAAGCCCCGGGAGTCGTCGCGGCCGCCGGCCGGTGAGTTGCGGGCGGTGTCCTCCAGGAGCTTCTTGATCTGGGCCGGAGTCAGGTCCGGGTGGACGGCCCTGATGAGCGCGACCGCGCCGGAGACGAAGGCGGAGGCCGCGCTGGTGCCCCAGCCGTCGTAGTACTTGTGGTCCGGGGCGGCGATGACGACCTTGTCGCCGGGGGCGCTGACGGTGGCGTACCAGCGGCGGGTGGAGAAGGAGGCCCGGGTACCGAAGCGGTCGACCGCAGTCGCGGCGATCACCCCCGGGTAAGCGGCCGGGTAGGAGATGTGGTCGCCCTTCTCCCCGCCGTTGCCGGCCGAGGCGACCACGACGGAGCCCTTCCCCAGGGCGTACTGGACGGCCTCGTCCTCGGCGGGTTCCGGGTGCGCGGAGGAGGAGTCGTCGCCGAGGGAGAGGTTGATGACGTCGGCGCCGTGGTCGGCGGCCCAGCGGATGCCGTCGGCGAGGGCGTTGCCGCGGGTGCTGCGGGCCTTGGCGCGGGCCGGGTCGTCGTCCTCCAGGATCACGCGGACGGGGAGGATCCTCGCCTCGGGGGCGATGCCCAGGACGCCGTCGGCGTTGCCGGGGCCGTGTCCGTGACCGGCGATGATGCCGGCCATCGCGGTGCCGTGGACGGCCCAGGCGCGGTCGCCTTCCTGCGCGCCGAAGCCGACCATGTCCTTGCCGGTGAGGACGTTGCCGGCCAGGTCGGGGTGGTCGGCCTCGACGCCGGTGTCCAGGACGGCGACGGTGACGCCCGCGCCTTTGGTGACGCGCCAGGCCTCCCGGGTGTGCATGGCGTCCAGGGCCCACTGCTGGGCGCGGATGCCGTCGGCGTGCGCGGCGGTGGGCGGTACCAGGGCGACCGAGGCGGCGAGGAGGACGCTCAGGAGGCCGGCCCGGCGGGCTGTGGCCCGCTGTCCGACACTGCTCATGAAGGCTTCTCCGTGGGCGAGTTGACGGTCTTGCGCAGGCCGCGTTCGACGCGGTCGGCGAGTCCCTGTGCCTCGTTGCCGAGGCCGGCCTGGGCGGGGGCCGTGGTGATGCCGGATTCCATGGCCTCCGCGGCGGGTTCCGGCTCGTCGACGGTGCGGCCGTCGGCCCAGCCGGAGACGGCGTACACGACGACGGGGGCGTCGGTGAGGACGGACACGGTCCAGGACGCCCGCTGCCCGGGGCCGAAGTCGGCGGCGACGGTGTTCCGCGCGGCGTACGGGCGGGGCATCAGGTCGGTGCGGCCGGCCAGGTTCTCGTCCTTGAAGCGCCGGGCGAGGGCGCTCATGGCGGCGGCGTCGCCCTTCGTGAACAGCAGGCCGACCGTGGTGACGTAGCTCTGGGTGGCGTCCGTGTACGTGGCGCGCAGGAGGCGCTCGCAGCCCACGGGGGCGAGGACCTTGCGCATCAGGGGATCGAAGGCGTCCGCGCAGCCGGTGTCCGGGGCGACGGCGATACGCGTCCAGGTGCGGTCGGCGCCACCGGGGCCGGCGCCCCGGCCCGCGAGGGTCGGCGGGAACAACTGGTCCACGGGTACGTTGTGCCACAGCCCTCCGGCCACGGTGAAGCTGTCCCGCGCCCCGGTGTCCCCGGGCTCTCCCACGAGCCAACTGCCGGTCACCGCCCCGCCGATCAGGCCGAGCCCGAGCACGACGCTCGCGGCCGCGGCGGCGACCCTCGGCCGGACCCACACCCCGATCACCCGTGGCCGCACCCGCTCGTCATACCCCTCGGGCTCCCCGAACGACACCACGGGCCGCGTGGAACCGAGGGCCGCGCCGGGCGTCATCGGAGCGCTCCAGGAGAGAGCGGGGTCCGGAGAGAGGCCGGGCGCATCGGAGCCGCGAGGGGGGTACGGCGGCTCGGCGGGCTGGGCGGGAGGTGTGCGGGTGTCGGGTGCGGAGTACGCAGAGGACTCCTGCGGACGGCTGCCGGGACCGGCGGGAGCCGGGGGTGCGGCGGGCATGGAGGGCATGCGTGAGCTGCTCGCCGTGCTGGAGGTGGGATCGGGGCGGCCCGCGGCTTCACGAGTGGGGCGCGGCGGGAAGTCCGGCCGGGCGGGCGGGAGAGGGACGCTCCGCCGAGCGCCGGGTAGCGGGTCGGTCCCGCCGGAACCGGCGCCGCGATCGGGTGCGGCCTCCGAGCGGCCACCGCTCGGCGCACCCGCGGAGCCGGCGCCCGGCCGCTGCGGCTCGCCGGCCGGCGCGGACGGACCTGACTGCGAACGCGAACCCGGGCCGCCGGTTGAAGCCGCCGAGCCGTACGAATCGGACGGAGCGGAACCCTGCCGCCGCGGTTCGCGGGTGGGTTCGGACGAGGCTGCCTGCGGGCGCGACGCCGGGCCAACGGGTGAAGCCGCCGAGCCGTACGACTCGATGTGCGCGGAGTCTCGGCCGGCTCCGGACCACGCGGAGCCCGCGCGGGGTCCCGGCTGCTCCGACGTCCGGTCCGCGGGGACCGGGCCGAGCCGGAACGTCGTCTCCGACGCGTTTTCGGCGGGCGCGGAGGTACGGAGGGGCGGTATCGGAGGCCGATGGCTCGGGCGGGGCGGTATCCGGTCGGACGCCGGGACCCCCGTACCCGACAAAGGCGGCAGAGCTCCTCCGGCCTCAGGCCTCGTACGGGGCCGGGGCGGCACGCGCCCCGGCGCGGACACTTCGGCACCCGCCGACGGTGCCGCGGGACCCTGCGCGGACGCCTCCGCACTCGACCGCGGCGGTACGACACCCCGCCCCGACGTCACGTCTCCCGTCCGGGGCGGCACGCTGCCCGGCGCCATCGGTCCGGCACCCGGCCGTGGCGGTACGGAACCCAAAGCCGCCGGGTCGGCAGTCGGCCGCGGCGGTACGGAGCCCGGCGCGGCCGGCCTCGCGTTCGACCGTGGAGGCAAGGGGTCGAAGACGGAGGGCTCGTCGTCCGAACGCGGAGAAGCCGAACCCGGCGCGGTCGGTCCGTTGCCCGGACGTGGCGGCGGTGTGTCCGGGAACCGGGCCGATGCCTTCGGCGGGGGCGGCGTGGAGATGGAGCCGTTGGTCCCGAAGGACGGGGCCCTCAGGCCGGGGAAGCGGGCGCCGAAGCTCTGGAAGGACGGCGTACGGCCGACCTCGTCACCGTCGGACTCGCGGCCAAGGCGACGGGCCGGCGCACCGGACGACGAACCCGGAGACGAACCAGAACCAGAACCGGCTTCGGTCCCAGAACCGGAACCGCTCCCACCGCCCGGCACCGGACCAACCCCCGAAACACCCCGGCCCACCGGCATCGAACCCACACCGACACCGGCGCCCGAACCGCTCTCGGACCCGCTCCCGCCTGCTCGTGCCGGGCCGCTCTCCTGGCCCCCCGCCGCAGGCGGTTCCGGCGGGTGCGGGGGAACCGGGGCGCGCCTCGCCTCCGTGCTCATGCACCCCCCGTTTCCTCGTGCCCGGGCCGTCTCCTCGTACGCGGGCCAGTGTCACCGTCGGCCCGGCCCGGCGTGGACCACGCCGTCCGGGCACGCATACCCGCGCGGGCGGACCGCCATCCCGGTGCGGCCGTGCGGCCGGGGACGGGACGGTCCTCCGTGCGTGCGCGTCACTCTACGGGTTGTCCCCGGGCGCACGGGAACCAGTCCGCGAGCCCGGGGCATCTGCCCGGAACGTCCCCCTACCCTGCGGTAATCCTGTCTGGCAGGCTGCGTCCATGACTGCGCGCGCCGCCGACCGGGCCCGTTACGACCGGGCCACCGCCCATCTCGACGCCCCCCTCGCGATCGTGGACCTGGACGCCTTCGACGCGAACGCGGACGATCTCGTCCGTCGTGCCGGCGGCAAGCCGATCCGCCTCGCCAGCAAGTCCGTACGCTGCCGGGCCATGCTGGAACGCGTGCTGGCACGGGACGGCTTCGCGGGCATCATGTCCTTCACCCTCGCCGAGTCCCTCTGGCTGGCCCGGAGCGGATTCGACGACGTCCTGCTCGCCTACCCGTCCGCCGACCGCGCCGGATTCGCCGAGCTGGCGGCAGATCCCAAGCTCGCCGCCGCCGTGACCGTGATGGTCGACGACCCGGCGCAGCTCAGGCTGATCGACGAGGCCCGCGACGGCGGACGCGAAGTCATCCGGGTCTGCCTGGAGTTGGACACCTCCCTGAAGCTGCTCGGGGGCCGCGTGCGGGTCGGGGCCCGCCGCTCACCGCTGCACTCCCCCGCGCGGGTCGCCGACATGGCCCGTGCCGTGGCCCGGCGGCCGGGGTTCAAGGTCGTCGGCATCATGGCGTACGAGGGGCACATCGCCGGTGTCGGGGACGCCGTCGCCGGGCGGCCGCTGCGGTCGCGTGCCGTGCGGCTGATGCAGGCCACCGCCCGCCGGGAACTGGCCGAGCGGCGGGCCGCGGTGGTGCGGGCGGTGCGGGCCGTGGTGCCGGACCTGGAGTTCGTCAACGGCGGCGGCACGGGCAGTGTGCAGCACACCGCCGCGGAGGACGCGGTCACCGAGATAGGCGCCGGGTCGGGCCTGTACGTCCCGCGGCTGTTCGACAACTACACGTCCTTCAGCGGGCGTCCGGCGGCCCTGTTCGCCCAGCCCGTCGTGCGGCGGCCGGGGGTCGGGGTGGTGACCGTCCTCGGCGGCGGTTATCCCGCCTCCGGCGCGGCCGGGCCCGACCGGCTGCCGGTGCCGTACCTTCCGGAAGGTCTGAAGTACGACCCCCAGGAGGGGCCCGGCGAGGTGCAGACCCCGCTGCTCGGCTCCCCCGCCGACGACCTGCTCCTCGGCGACAAGGTGTGGTTCCGGCACGCGAAGGCCGGTGAGCTGTGCGAGCGGTTCGACGCCCTGCACCTGATCGAGGGCGACACGGTGACGGCGACCGTCCCGACGTACCGCGGGGAGGGCCACACCTTCCTCTAGCCCAGCGCTCTCGCTCGGCGCTTCAGCTCAGAAGCTCGGCGGCTCAGCTCGTCGGGCCGATGCTGCTGCCCACTCCCCCGCCCGTGTCCGCGTCGCCGACCGCCCGGATTCCCTTGGTGACGCGGTCCATGTCGGCGAGCGGGGGTCCGTCCGGGCCCGCGTCGAAGACGAACCGTACGAGGACCGGCGACTCGCTGCCGACGCTGGACGGGAACACCAGGGACTGCACATAGCCGCCGGGGCCCTTGGCCGTCGTAACCCGCCAGCGCACGAAGTACCCGGCCCGGCCCGCCACCGCGACCTGCCCGGACCCGACGCTCCGGTGGGACTCGATCCCGCCGTAGGGGCGCTGGCCGAGGGAGTCGCGGTCGTAGGCGTCGTCGGCCGCCTTGGAGATGTCGGCCTTGGCGAGGGCCTCGGGGGACCGTTCGTCGGTCTCGGTGACCGTGCGCGAGGAGACCAGGCCGTGGCGGCAGATGCCGACGCCGGCGGGGCAGTCGTAGGTCCCGTCGTCGGTCATCATGACGACGTCGTCCGAGGAGACGTTCTCGGGCCTGGTCCAGCCCTCCGGCAGCGGCAGAGTGATGCCGTTGAGCTGGTCCACCACGACGGCCGGTTCGTCGGCGGACGGCGTCGGTGAGGGACTGTCCGGCGCTGTCTCCGCCGTCTGTGCCGACCCGGAGGAGGGAGCCGGCAGGGTGGGCGCGGTGTTCGCGTTCGTGTCGCCGCCGTCGCTGTCGCCGTCGCGCAGGACGAACGCGCCCGTGACGATCGAGGCGACCAGGACGAGCCCGGCGGCGCCCAGAGCGACGGCCTTCGCCCGCCCGGAAGCCCCGCCCGAAGCCCCGCCGACGGCCCCGGCGACCGGGCCGCCGACAGCGTGCGGCGCCCCCGGAGGCCCGAGGGCCTCCGGGCCGTGTCGGTGGTCGGTCCACGAGGTCCCGTCCCACCAGCGCTGCAGATGCGGGGCCGAGGGGTCGGGGTACCAGCCGGGCGGAGGCGTCGTGCTCATCCCGGCACTGTAGGACGGGCCCTACAGCGGTGTGACGTAAGCCCCCGAGATCCCGCCGTCCACCAGGAAGTCGGAGGCGTTGACGAAGGAGGAGTCGTCGCTGGCCAGGAAGGCGACGGCGGCGGCGATCTCCTCGGCCTCGGCGAACCGGCCGAGCGGGATGTGCACGAGCCGGCGGGCGGCCCGCTCGGGGTCCTTGGCGAACAGCTCCTGGAGGAGGGGGGTGTTGACGGGGCCCGGGCACAGGGCGTTGACCCTGATGCCCTCCCGCGCGAACTGCACGCCCAGTTCCCGGGACATGGCGAGGACACCGCCCTTGGACGCGGTGTACGAGATCTGCGAGGTCGCCGCGCCCATCCGGGCCACGAAGGACGCGGTGTTGATGATGGAGCCCTTGCCCTGCCGCCGCATGTAGGGGATCGCGGCCTTGCAGCACAGGTAGACGGAGGTCAGGTTGACCTCCTGGACGCGCTTCCAGGCCTCCAGGCCGGTCTCCAGAATGGAGTCGTCGTCGGGCGGGGAGATGCCGGCGTTGTTGAAGGCGATGTCGACGCTGCCGTAGGTGTCGTACGCCGTCCGGAACAGCGCCTCGACCTGCTCGGGGTCGGTGACGTCGACCTTCACGAACGTTCCGCCGACCTCCTCGGCGGCGGCCTTGCCGCGGGTCTCGTCGACGTCGCCGCAGACGACGTGCGCGCCCTCGGAGGCGAGCCGGCGGGTGGTGGCGAGGCCGATGCCGCTGCCGGCTCCGGTGATGACGGCGGTGCGGCCGACCAGGCGGCGGCAGATGATGTCGTCGGATGCGGTCACTGTGCGGGGCCTTCCGTGCTGATGAAGACGTTCTTGGTCTCGGTGAAGGCGGTCAGGGCGTCCGGGCCGAGTTCGCGGCCGATGCCGGACTGTTTGAAGCCGCCGAAGGGGGTCCAGTAGCGCACGCTGGAGTGCGAGTTGACGGACAGGTTGCCCGCCCTGACCGCCTGGGAGACGCGCAGGGCGCGGCCGATGTCCCGGGTCCAGATGGAGCCGGCCAGGCCGTAGTCGGTGGCGTTGGCGAGCCGGACGGCGTCCGCCTCGTCGTCGAAGGGCAGGACGACCGCGACCGGGCCGAAGACCTCCTCGACGGCCACCCGCGCGTGCGGGTCGACGCCGGTGAGGACGGTGGGCGGGAACCAGAAGCCCGGACCTTCGGGGGCCTTGCCGCGGATGCCGTCGGCGTCCGACGCGACGTACGAACGCACGCGCTCCAGTTGGACCTTGGAGATCAGCGGGCCCATGTCCGTCGTCTCGTCGGCCGGGTCGCCGACGCGGACGGCTTCGATCGCCGGGGTCAGGAGGTCGAGGAACCGGTCGTAGGCGCTGCGCTGGACCAGGATCCGGGTGCGGGCGCAGCAGTCCTGGCCGGAGTTGTCCAGGAAGGACATCGGGGCGGCTGCGGCGGCGGCTTCGAGGTCGGCGTCGGCGAAGACGATGTTGGGGCTCTTGCCGCCGAGTTCGAGGGTGACGCGCTTGAGGAGCGCCGAGCCCTTCGCCAACACCTGTTTGCCCACGGCTGTCGACCCGGTGAAGACGATCTTGGCGACGCCCGGATGCTCGACGAGCGCGTTGCCCGCGACGGGCCCGTGTCCGGGCAGCACCTGGAACAGCCCCTCGGGCAGGCCTGCCTCCAGGGCCAGTTCGGCCAGGCGCAGGGCGGTCAGGGGGGTCGTCTCGGCGGGCTTGAGGATGACCGCGTTGCCGGCCGCGAGCGCCGGGGCGGTGCCCCAGGCCGCGATCGGCATCGGGAAGTTCCAGGGCGCGATGACGCCGACGACGCCCAGCGGTTCGAGGATCGTGACGTCGAGGCCGCCGGCCACCGGGATCTGCCGTCCCGTCAGCCGCTCCACTCCGCCGGCCGCGTAGTCCAGCAGGTCACGGACGTTGCCGGCTTCCCAGCGGGCATTGCCGACGGTGTGGCCGGCCTCGCGGACCTCCAGCCGCGCGAGTTCCTCGACGTGTTCGTCCACGGCGACGGCGAACCGGCGCAGCAGCCGGGCCCGCTCGCCGGGTGCGAGGGCGGCCCACCGGACCTGCGCCTGCGTGGCGCGTACGACGGCCTCGTCGACGTCGGCCGCGGTGGCGGCCCGGACGGTGGCGACGACCTCTTCGTTCGCGGGGTTCAGTACCTGGAGTTCGTGCTCGTGGGACAAGACGGACCTCACATGCGTTCGAAGGAGCGGCGCAGCTCCCAGTCGGTCACCGCGGCGTCGAAGGCGTCCAGTTCGACGCGGGCCATGTTGCGGTAGTGCGCGACGACCTCGTCACCGAAGGCGGCCTTGGCGATCGGGCTGTTCTCCCAGAGCTCGGCGGCCTCACGGAGCGTGCCGGGGACATGCGCGTAGTCGGCGGTGTAGGCGTTGCCCACGCAGGCGTCCGGGAGTTCCAGCTTCTGCTCGATGCCGTACAGGCCGGCCGCCACCAGCCCGGCCACCGCGAGGTGCGGGTTGACGTCGCCGCCGGGCAGCCGGTTCTCGAAGCGCAGGGAGCGGCCGTGGCCGACCACCCGGAGGGCGCAGGTGCGGTTGTCGTAGCCCCAGGCGACGGCGGTCGGGGCGAAGGAGCCCGGCTGGAAACGCTTGTAGGAGTTGATGTTGGGGGCGTACAGGAGCGAGAAGTCCCGCAGCGCGGCCAGCTGTCCGGCGAGGAAGTACCGCATGACCTCCGACATGCCGCCCTCGTCCTGGGAGGAGCCCGCCATGGCGTTGTCGCCGGCCGCGTCCGTGAGCGAGAGGTGGATGTGACAGGAGTTGCCCTCGCGCTCGTTGTACTTGGCCATGAAGGTGAGCGAGACGCCCTCCTGGGCGGCGATCTCCTTGGCCCCGGTCTTGTAGACGGCGTGCTGGTCGCAGGTGACCAGGGCCTCGTCGTAGCGGAAGACGATCTCGTGCTGGCCGGGGTTGCACTCGCCCTTGGCGGACTCGACGGTGAGGCCGGCGGCGGCCATGTCGTTGCGGATGCGGCGCAGCAGGGGCTCGACGCGGCCGGTCCCGAGCACCGAGTAGTCGACGTTGTACTGGTTGACCGGGGTCAGCCCGCGGTAGTTGGCGTCCCACGCCTGCTCGTAGCTGTCCTTGAAGACGATGAACTCGAGCTCCGTGCCGACCTGGGCGGCGAAGCCGTGTTCGGCGAGGCGTTCCAGCTGGCGCCGCAGGATCTGGCGGGGGGCGGCGACGACCGGGGAGCCGTCGTTCCAGGCGAGGTCGGCGATGAGCATGGCCGTACCGGCGTTCCAGGGGACGCGGCGCAGGGTGGACAGGTCCGGGTGCATGGCGAAGTCGCCGTACCCCCGGTCCCAGGAGGACATGGCATAGCCCTCGACGGTGTTCATCTCGGTGTCGACGGCGAGGAGGTAGTTGCAGCCCTCGGTGCCGTGGTGGAGGACCTCGTCGAGGAAGAAACGGGCGGCGAACCGCTTGCCCTGGAGCCGCCCTTGCATATCGGGGAAGGCCAGGACGACAGTGTCGATCTCACCGCCGGCGACGAGGGTGTGCAGCTCCTCGACGCTCAGCGGGGGTGTGCGGTCTGCCACGGAACGCTCCTTCGGCTTCTTCGCGCTTTTTCGGCCGGGCCGGAAGCCATAAGGTATTGCCGAGAACCATTGCTTGGGAAGGGGGCACGGCCATATGTCGCTGCAGGCTGACGGCGGCCCGGACGACCCGTTGACGCCCGTGCTGCGGGCGGTGCGGGCGGGCAACGGTTTCGAGGAGGCGCTGGAGCAGATCCTCCAGGTGGTCCGGCTCGGCCTGGTGCCGGGCGGCGAACGGCTGCCCGCGGAGCGGGAGCTGGCGGAGCGGCTCGGGATCAGCCGGGTGACCCTGCGCGAGGTGCTGAAGGTGCTCCAGGACCAGGGACTGGTCGAGTCGCGGCGCGGCCGGTACGGCGGAACGTTCGTCCTGCCGCGTACGGACGCCCGCGGCGAGGACGAGCTGCGGCGGCGGATCGCCGCGGTCGACATCGAGGACGTCCTGCGTTTCCGGGAGGTGCTGGAGGTGGGCGCGGCGGGTCTGTGCGCCACGCACGGGCTCTCGGCGGACCAGGCACACCGGCTGCGCGAGGCGCTGGCCGCGACGCAGGACGCCCCGCTGACCGAGTACCGCCGCCTGGACACCCTGCTCCACCTCACCCTCGCCGAACTGTGCGGCTCACCCACGCTGACCGCGCGGTACGCGGCGGTACGGGCCTCGGTGAACGACCTCCTGGACTGCATCCCGCTCCTGGTGCGCAACCTGGAGCACTCCCAGCGCCAGCACACCGCACTGGTCGAGGCGGTCCTCGACGGGGACGCGGACGGGGCGCGGGAGATGATGCGGGAGCACTGCGCGGGGACGGCGGCGCTGCTGCGGGGATTCCTGGCCTGAGCCGGCAACCCACGGTTCGAAAAGGTATGACAGCAGTCCATTGAGGGATCGGAGGGGCACATGTCGCGCAGGCCGCTGATCGGTGTCAGTACGTATCTGGAGACCGGCACGCGCTGGGGCGGGTGGGAGCTGGAGGCCGCCCTGCTGCCCGCCGGGTACCCGCGGCTCGTACAGCGCGCGGGCGGGCTGGCCGCGATGCTCCCGCCGGACGCCCCGGAGCACGCCGCGGCGACCGTCGCCCGCCTGGACGGCCTGGTGATCGCGGGCGGCCCGGACGTCGAACCGGCCCGCTACGGCGCCGAGCGCGCCCCCCGCACCGGACCGCCCGCCCCCGCCCGGGACGCCTGGGAACTCGCGCTGATCGACGCGGCCCTGGCCGCACGGGTCCCGCTGCTGGGCATCTGCCGGGGCATGCAGCTGCTGAACGTCGCCCTGGGCGGCACGCTCGTCCAGCACATCGACGGGCACGCGGAGGTGCCCGGGGTCTTCGGGCGGCACCCGGTCAAGCCCGTGCCGGGGACGTCGTACGCCGAGGTCGTTCCGGAGGAGACCTCGGTGCCCACCTTCCACCACCAGTCGGTCGACCGTCTCGGCGCGGGCCTGATCGTCTCGGCGTACGCGGAGGACGGGACGGCGGAGGCGGTCGAGCTGCCCGGCCCGCACTGGGTGCTGGGCGTGCAGTGGCATCCGGAGATGGGCGAGGACGTGCGGGTGATGGGGGCGCTGGTGGAGGCCGCGTCCTTGTAGAGACGTGGGCGGCACCGGCCAGACGTCCGGAACGGGAGCACGGCGGCGGGCATCGGCCAGGCATCCCGAACGAAAGCACGGGAGCGGGCAGAGGCCAGGGCCCCTGAACGAAAGCACGGGAGCCGGCACACGCCAGGCACCCCGAACGGAACCACGGGAGCCGGCACACGCCAGGCACCCCGAACGGAAGCACCCGGCTGACGGCCCGCCTACCCGCGCGTCAGCGACAGCAGCTCCCGGGCCGGCCCCACCGGCCGGTGCCCCGTCGGCCACACCGCCCGTAGGTCCCGGGCCAGTGAGACCCCCTCCACCGGCACGCTCACCAGCCGCCGCATCGCCAGCTCCTCCCGCACGGCCAGTTCGCTGAGCACCGCCGGCCCGGCCCCGCTCACCGCCGCCGCCTTCACCGCCGTGGTGGACGACAGCTCGATCAGGGGCCGTGCCAGGCCGCCCAGGGCCGTGTCGAGGACCTGACGCGTGCCCGAGCCCTTCTCGCGCAGGATCAGGGGGGTCGCGGCCAGTTCGGAGGCCTCCAGGGGACGGCGACGCCGCGCCCACGGGTGCCCCGGCGCCGTCACCACGATCAGACGGTCGTGGGCGATGACCACGGAGTCCAGCCCGGTGGGGACACTGAGCCCCTCCACGAACCCCAGGTCCGCCTCGTCCGACAGCAGCCGCTCGGCCACCGCCGCCGAGTTGCCGGCTAGCAGCGACACCGCGGTGTCCGGCCGCTGGGCGCGCAGCGCGAGCAGCCAGCCCGGCAGCAGGTACTCGGCGATGGTCATGCTCGCCGCCACCCGGAGCCGGGAGTCGCGGCGGTCCCGCAGGGCCTGCGCCCCCACGTCGAATGACTCCGCCGCCTCCACGATCCGCCGGGCCCAGTCGGTGACCAGCGCCCCGGCGTCGGTGAGCCGGGAGCCGCGGGGCGAGCGGTCCACCAGGGCCACCCCCAGCTGGCGTTCCATCGAGCGGACCCGGCTGCTCGCGGCGGGCTGGGTGATCCCCAGCTCACGCGCCGCCTGGCCCAGACTTCCGAGCCGCGCCACCGCCAGCAGCAGCTCCAGCGCACCGAGATCCGGCACCCGGTGCGCCAGCGAGCCGCTCACCCCGAACCGGGATTTGTCCTGTTCCCCATCGCCGCTCATAAAGACAGCTTATGCCTTCATAGAAACAAACTCCCTGGTCGCGGTCCCCGCCGACCGGCGAGACCGTGGACACATGCTCACCGGGGCCGAGGCACTGGCCCGGCACACCGGGCTGCCCGCCTACGACGGGATCGCGGTCGTGCTGTACGCCGGTCTCGTCGCCGCCTGGGGCACCGCCGCCGTGTGCACCGCGCGCGGCCTGCTCAGCGGAGAGCTGCTCGCAGAGCCTCACCGAGCAGCCGTGGCGCCTCGGCCAGCGAGGGCCCGTACCACGTCAGGTGCCGTCCGCTGACCAGAGCGCAGGGCAGGCCGGGGAAGGCCTCCGGGCCGTCGTCGGAGGTGAAGCGGTAGGGCTCGTCCGGGAGGACCACCACGTCGGGGGCGGCGGCCCGCAGTTCCTCGACGGGGATGCGCGGATACCGCTCGGCGTGTCCCGTGTACAGGTGGTCGACGCCCAGGCGGGCCAGGACGTCGCCCGCGAAGGTGTCCCGGCCCAGGACCATCCAGGGCCGGCGCCAGATCGGTACGACCGCTGTCGTACGGCGCTCCGGCGGCCGTAGCGCCGACCAGGTTTCCTCGGCCTCGTCCAGCCAGCGCGGGCGGGTCCTCGCCCCGCAGGCCTCAAGCACCCTCTGGAGTTCCCGGAAGGCCTGCGGTACGTCGCGCACTTCCGTCACCAGCACCTCGACGCCCGCCTCGCGCAGGGCCGCGAGGTCGGGGGCCCGGTTCTCCTCCTCGTTGGCGATCACCAGGTCCGGGGCGAGGGCGACGATCCGGTCGAGCTTGGGGTTCTTGGTGCCGCCGACCCGCAGGACGTCGAGATCCGCCGGATGAGTGCACCAGTCCGTGGCGCCGACCAGTGTGCCCGTGCCGGCCACGGCCTCCGTGAGGGACGGCACCAGGGAGACGACTCGCACTACCGCTGCCGGTCCTGGACGGCTTCGACGTGTTCGGCCACCGCGACGACGATCACCCGCGTGTCGCCCACCGTGGCCCGCCAGCGGTGGCGCACGCCGCCGGTGAGGTACAGGGTGTCGCCGCGGCCCAGCCGGTAGGCGCGGCCCTCCGCCTCGATCTCCACGGCGCCGTCGGCGACGTACATCAACTGGTCGTTGCGGTACTGGAATTCACGGCCCGCGTCGTGGTCGCCGGTGAACTCCGAGGCGTGCATCTGATGGTGACCGCGCACCAGGGAACGCACCTGCGGCGCGAGCAGTGGCTCGCCGTCCTCGGCGCGGACCACGTCGACGCTGCACGCCGGGTCGGCGGCGGCGAGGAGTTCCACGGCGGTGGTGCGCAGGGCGTCGGCGACTTTTTCCAGGGAGCTCTGGCTGGGGCGCGCGCGTTCGTTCTCGATCTGGCTGAGGAAGGGGACCGACAGGCCGCTGCGTTCGGCCACGACGGCGAGGGTGAGCTCCAGGGCACGGCGGCGGCGCCGCACGGCCGCGCCCACCCGAAGGGGCTGTTCTTTGTGGTCGCCCATCGCTCCGGCTCCCTCCTTCGCTCGTCGGCCGGCTGTCGCTGTCCGTTGTTCCGTGTGCCCCGCTTTCGGGCTCACCGCTCCTGAGGAGTTGTCTGCACCCTACGCATGTTCGGCAAACCGTTTCATGCGGCCGTCACATCGAGGGCATCCCGCATGCGGTCGGACCTCACAGTTCTCGCCAGTGGATCGGCCCGGAAACGGCTGGGCCGCGCTCAGGCCGGCCGCCCCTCCCCACGGGGGCCTGGCGTCGGTCCACCGGCTGCTCACGTGACACAGGAAAGTTCGGGCGGGTGCGTAGCGCTATGTGGTTGGCCGGATCCTTTTCGTGGGAGAGAGGGGCGGACGGGGACAGGGGCATGCCCCGAGGGGCGGACCTCACCACACGCTGTCAGGACGCGTGGGGAGGCCCGCCCCTCGGGCGATCCGGATACGGCGGCTACTGCGGGGTCATCCGCCCGACCATGTCCGGGTGCTCCTTCAGCCAGGCGGCGACCGCTTCCTCCTCGTGGCCCTGGCCGCGCTGGTTGATCTCGGCCTCCAGGCTGCCGAGCTCGTCCTCGCTCATCTTGAAGTTCTTGATCCACTTGGTGAGCTGCGGGTACTGCTCGGGGAACTTCTTGTTGGAGATCGTGCGGATGGTGTTGCCCTCACCGAAGAACTTCTTGTCGTCCTTCAGCTTGGTCAGGTCGTACTGGCTGTACGCCCAGTGCGGCGACCACAGGACGACCGCGACGGGCTCCTTCTTGGCGTACGCGCGCTTGAGTTCGGCGAGCATCGCGGGCGTGGAGCCGTCCACGACCTCGTACTCCTTGTCCAGGCCGTAGCCGGGCAGGACCTTCGTCTTGAGCAGGTTCATCTCGCCGGTGCCCGGCTCGATGCCGATGATCTTCCCGTCGAAGAGGCCGGCCTTGCCCTTGAGGTCCTCGTAGGACTTCACGCCCTTGACGTACGACGGCACCGCGACCTCCAGCGAGGTCGGCTGGTACCAGGTGCCGAGGTCGGCGAGTCTGTCCTTGCTCTGGTCCCAGTAGTTCTTCTGCGCGTACGGCAGCCACGCGTCGAAGTTGAGGTCCAGGTCGCCGGAGGCCAGACCGGTGTAGACCGGGCCGACATCCATCTGCTTGAGGTTGAGCTTGTAGCCGCGCCGCTCCAGGACGTTCTTCCAGAGGTAGGTGACGGCGATGTCCTCGTCCCAGGGGAACCAGGCCACGTCGATCGGGTCCTTGGCCTCCGCGGGGGTCGAGCCGGAGCCGCCCGCGGCCGGGGCCAGCTTGTCGACGACGCCCGGGTTCTGCTTCAGCCAGGCGCGCACCGCCTGCTGCTGCTTCCCCTCCCCCGCCTTGTTGATCTCGGCTTCCAGGCTGGTGAGCTGCTTCTCGTCCATCTTGAAGTTCTTCAGCCACTCGCCGACGACCGGGTTGTCGGCCGCGAAACCCTTGCGGGCGATGGTGTGCACCCGGTCGCCCTTGCCCCAGGCGCCCTTGGGGTCCTTCAGCTTCTTCAGGTCGTAGTCGCTGTACGCCCAGTGCGGCGACCAGAGCGTGACGACGATCGGTTCCTTCTTGCTGTACGCCCGCTTGAGCTCGGCCAGCATCGCCGGCGTGGAGCTGTCGACGACCTTGTACTCCTTGTCGAGGCCGTACTCCTTGAGGACCTTGGTCTTCAGCAGGCTCATCATGCCGGCGCTGGGCTCGATCCCGGTGATCTTCCCGCCGAAGGTGGCCGCCTTGCCCTTGAGGTCGGCCAGCGAGTCGACGCCCTTCATGTACGCGGGCACGCTCAGCTCCAGGGAGGTCTGGCCGTACCAGGCGCCCAGGTCGTCGAGCTTGCTGCCGTACTTCTTCCAGTACTGCTCGTGCGTGGTCGGCAGCCAGGCGTCGGTCTGGAAGTCGACGCTGCCCTGAGCGAGGGAGGTGTAGAGCGGACCGGCCTCGAACTGCTGGGTGTTCACCTGATAGCCGCGCTGTTCGAGGATCTCCTTCCACAGGAAGGTGGAGGCGACGCCCTCGTCCCAGGGGATGTAGCCGATGGTGATCTTCTTGCCCTGGCCGATGTCCTTGCCGTCGGCGACGGCGGAGCCGCCCGGGGTGCCGCCGAACATGCCCATGCCGCCCGCCACGAGGGCGAGGGCCACGACGCCGATCACGGCGACCTGCGGGCGGGGCCGGTACGACCAGATCTTCAGGCCCTGTGCGGCCCGTACCCGGGCGGCGGCGCGGCGGCCCAGCGGGGAGACCTGGGTGCCCAGCGCGCTGGTCATGCGGTCGAGGTAGATCGCGAGGATCACGATGGCGACACCGGCCTCGGAGCCGAGGCCCACGTTGAGCTGGCCGATGGCCTGGTTGACGTCGCCGCCGAGGCCGCCGGTGCCGACCATGCCGGCGATCGCTGCCATGGACAGACCGAGCATGATGACCTGGTTGACGCCCGCCATCACGGTGGGCAAGGCCAGCGGGAGCTGGACCCGCAGCAGGACGTCGCGGGGCGCGGTACCGAACGCGTCGGCCGCTTCGACCAGTTCCTTGTCGACCTGGCGGATGCCGAGCTCGGTCATGCGCACGCCGGGGGCGAGCGCGAAGATCAGGGTGGCGACGATGCCCGCGGAGGCGCCGGTGCCGAAGAACAGGATCGCCGGGATGAGGTAGATCATCGCGGGCAGCGTCTGCATGAAGTCCAGCACCGGCCGGACCAGTCCGCTGACCCGGTCCGAGCGCGCCGCCCAGATGCCCACCGGTACCGAGATCACCAGCGCGATGATCGTGGCGACCAGGACGAGCGAGAGGGTCACCATCGCGTCGTCCCACAGTTCGAGGGAGTCGATGAAGGCGAAGCCCACGAAGGTGAGGACACCGGCCAGAGTGCCGCGCAGCCAGAACGCGAGCACCGCGAAGATGCCCGCGAGCAGCAGCGGTTCGGGCGCCTGCAGGACGGCGTTGATCCCGTCGTAGGTGCCGGTGAAGACGGTCTTGAGGAAGTCGAAGAGCCAGGCCATGTGGCCGAGCAGCCAGTCGACGGCGTCGTTGACCCAGTCGCCGAGCGGAATCCTAGGCACGGGTCACCACCTTCTCGCCGTCGGGGTTGTCGCACGGCACGGCTTGTGGGACCTCGTCGCCGAGGAAGGCGATCAGCCGCTCCCGCGGTACGACACCGATGACCCGGTTCGCCTCGTCGACCACCGAGACCCGGTGCGACAGGCGGGCACTGATCGCGCACAGCTCCGCGAACGGGGTGTCGGCGGTGGCGGTCTCACAACTGCAGCTGGGGCTGTCGCCCGATACGGAGGTGTCCATGACGGAGGAGGCGGTCAGCACCCGGGAGCGGTCGACGTCCTTGGTGAAGGAGGCGACGTAGTCGTCGGCGGGCCGGACGAGGATGTCCTCCGCGGTGCCGATCTGGACGATACGGCCGTCGCGCATCACGGCGATCCGGTCGCCCAGCCGCATGGCCTCGTTGAGGTCGTGGGTGATGAAGACGATCGTCTTCTTCAGGGACTTCTGCAGCTCGATGAGCTGGTCCTGCATGTCACGGCGGATCAGCGGGTCGAGCGCGCTGAACGACTCGTCCATGAGGAGCAGGTCGGCGTTGGTGGCGAGGGCGCGGGCCAGACCCACGCGCTGCTGCATGCCGCCGGACAGCTCGTCGGGCCAGGACTTCTCCCAGCCGGCCAGTCCGCACAGGGCGAGCGCCTCGGCGGCCCGCTCCTCGCGCTCGCGCCGGGGAAGGCCCTGGACGGCGAGGCCGTAGGCGGCGTTCTCCAGGACGCTGCGGTGCGGGAAGAGCGCGAAGTGCTGGAAGACCATGCTGATCTTGTGCGCGCGGACCTCGCGCAGGTCGCGGTCACTGAGGGCGGTCAGGTCCTGCCCGCCGAAGCGGACATGGCCCGCGGTCGGCTCCAGGAGGCCGTTGAGCATCCGCAGCAGCGTGGACTTGCCGGAGCCCGACAGACCCATCACGACGAAGATCTCGCCGGGTTCCACGGTGAAGGAGGCGTCAACGACGGCGGCGGTGGTGCCGTCGGCGCGCAGTTCCTCCCGGTCGGCGCCCTGGCGGAGCCGCTCGACCGCGTCGTCCGGTCGTCTCCCGAACACCTTGTAAAGGCCTGCGGCCTCAAGTCTGGATGACACGCGTACCTCTAGTCTCGGCGGGCAGAAGCAGAGACGCGGGGCCGCGATCAGTTGAAAGTGCAACCGGCGCATCTCTTAGTGGCGGCGCCTGCCCAGACACCTTTTGACCAAACGCAGAGGTGGTCCAGTTCACAGGACGTTTACGTCCGCCCGTCCGCTCCGCGTACCGGCCCGCGCCGGCGACGACATCGTCGCCGACGGGGTTTTGGCCGGCCGTCCCTGTCAGTGGTGTACGGCATGATGCGTGGCGTGACCGGACGACTGATGCTTCTCGACACCGCCTCGCTCTACTTCCGCGCCTACTTCGGCGTCCCGGAGTCCGTGAAGGCCCCCGACGGCACCCCGGTGAACGCCGTGCGCGGACTGCTGGAGTTCATCGACCGCCTGGTGAAGGACCACCGGCCCGATCACCTGGTGGCGTGCATGGACGCCGACTGGCGGCCCCGGTGGCGGGTCGAGCTGATCCCCTCGTACAAGGCCCACCGCGTCGCCGAGGCGCACGAGACGGGGCCGGACGAGGAGGAGGTGCCGGACACCCTCTCGCCTCAGGTGCCGATCATCGAGGCAGTGCTGGACGCGCTCGGCATCGCCCGCGTGGGCGTCGCCCGGTACGAGGCGGACGACGTGATCGGCACGTTCACCGCGCGCGCGAAGGGCCCGGTCGACATCGTCACCGGCGACCGCGACCTGTACCAGCTGGTGGACGACGCGCGCGAGGTGCGGGTGCTGTACCCGCTCAAGGGCGTGGGCTCCCTGCAGCTGACGGACGAGGCGTGGCTGCGGGAGAAGTATGGGGTCGACGGCAAGGGGTACGCGGATCTGGCGCTGCTGCGCGGCGACCCGAGCGACGGCCTGCCCGGCGTGCCAGGGATCGGTGAGAAGACGGCTGCCAAGCTGCTCGCTGAGTTCGGTGACCTGGCCGGGATCCTGGCGGCGGTCGACGACCCGAAGGCGAAGCTCACGCCGGCGCAGCGCAAGCGCCTGGACGAGTCACGGCCGTATCTGGCGGTGGCGCCGAAGGTCGTGCGGGTCGCGGACGACGTCCCGCTGCCGGACGTCGACACGGTGGTGCCGCGCACCCCGCGCGATCCGGTGGCACTGGAGGAGCTGGCGGCCCACCGGGGACTGGGGGGATCACTGCATCGACTTCTCGCCACCCTCGGGGCGTAATCATCGTCCCCGCAAGAGGTCATGAAGAGGTCATGAACCTGCCCGGAAGGACGCGTCCACAGGGAAGAGATGTTAACTTAGGCAAGCCTAACCATATAGATCGGGAGGTCGCCATGGCAGAACGACCGGAGCGCAAGCCGCGCACACCCCACACCGCGCAGGTCATCCGCACCGAACGGCTGACTCCCCATATGCAGCGGGTGGTGCTCGGCGGCGAGGGTCTGGCCGAGTTCTCGCCGGACACCTGTACCGATCACTATGTGAAGCTCCTCTTCCCCGGCGGCGGGGCCACCTACCCGGAGCCCTTCGACATACAGCGGATCCGCGAGGAGTTCCCGCGCGAACAATGGCCGGTGACGCGGACGTACACCGTGCGCGCCTGGGACGCCGAACACCGCGAGCTGACACTGGACTTCGTGATCCACGGCGACGAGGGCCTGGCCGGCCCCTGGGCCCTGCGGGTGCGGCCGGGCGAGACCGTGCGCTTCATGGGTCCCGGCGGCGCCTACGCCCCCGACCAGGCCGCCGACTGGCATCTGCTCGTCGGCGACGAGAGCGCGCTGCCCGCGATCGCGCGGTCCCTGGAGGCGCTGCCGGGCGGCGCCCGGGTCCATGCCTTCGTCGAGGTCTCCGGGCCGGAGGAGCAGCAGAAGATCGACTCCGACGTGGAGGTCGTCTGGCTGCACCGCGGCGACCGGCCCATCGGCGAGGCCCTGGTCGAGGCCGTACGAGCGCTGGAGTTCCCGGAGGGCCGCGTGCACGCGTTCGTGCACGGGGAGGCGCACTTCGTGAAGGAACTGCGCCATCTGCTGCGTGTCGAACGCGGGCTCGCGCGCGAGGACCTGTCGATCTCCGGTTACTGGCGGCTCGGCCACAACGAGGACGGCTGGCAGGCATCCAAGCGGGAGTGGAACGCACGCATCGAGGCCGAGCAGGAGGGCACCTCCACGCCCTCCTGACCCAACCGAGGCAAACCGAGGCAAACCGCGGCAAACCGAGCAATCGGGGGCGTCCCCGGGGGTGCACTACACCGACCGCTGGTAGGAGCGGAACGTACGGATCGACAGCCACACCGCCGCCACCGCGAGCAGCCCTCCCCCACGGCTGAGCACCTCGCCCGGGTCCGAATCACCGACATCGCCGAACGGCCCGCCACCATCGCCCGGTCGAGCGAGTTGAAGTCGGCGATGTGCCGTATCCAGGACGGCATCCGCGCGGGCGGCGTCGACGGGATCGCCGCCCACACGTCGGAGCTGAGGACGCTCATCACCACCGCGCCCGGCATCAGGCAGTCGAGGTACGAGGCAGGGGCCGAAGCCGCCGAGTTCCACGACTCCCTTGAAGAGGTGCGGCGGCCGCAGCACGTCGCGCCCGGCGACGGAGTCCCCGCGCCCGGACCGCCGTCGCGCAACCCCTGCGACGCAGGGCGCTGCGGGCCGGTGCCATCGGCGTCGCACACACGCGATGTATCGCGATCGAGTGCACTCCATCACGCCGTGAGCACTTGGGCCCGCCCCGGACATGCCCGCGTGACGCCGTCGAAACAGCGCCTCCCTAATTTCTGTCACCCGACAGGAACTCGCTTCCGCCCCGCTCCCGCGCCGAAGGCAGGCCGCCGTGACGACAACCGCCCCCTCCGACGTCCGCCCGGATCCTCCGCACTCCCCGGACGACCGCTCACTCACCGAGTTCGGCTACCGCCAGGAACTGCACCGCAGCCTGGGCCGGTACGCGTCCTTCGCGGCCGGGTTCTCCTTCATCTCCGTCCTGACCACCGTCTTCCAGTTCTTCGCCTTCGGGTACGCGTTCGGCGGCCCCGTCTTCTTCTGGACCTGGCCGGCCGTGCTGCTCGGGCAGCTGCTGGTGGCCGCCTGCTTCGCCGAACTGGCCGCGCGCTATCCGATCTCGGGCGCGATCTACCAGTGGTCGTCGCGCCTGTCGAACCTCACGTTCGGCTGGTTCGCCGGCTGGATCATGGTGATCGGGCAGATCGTGGTGGTCGCGGCGGCCGCGCTGGCGCTGCAGCTGGTGCTGCCGGCGATCTGGTCCGGCTTCCAGCTGATCGGCACCGAAACGGCGGTCACCTCGGCGGACGGCGCGGCCAACGCGGCCGTCCTCGGCGTGATCCTGCTGGCGCTGACCACGCTGGTGAACATCCTCGACAACCGCGTGATGTCGGTGATCAACCGCGTCGGCGTCACCGCCGAGATCATCGGAGCGGTGCTGATCATCGTTCTGCTGCTGACCCACTCCGAGCGTTCCCCCGGCATCACCTTCCACACCACGGGCGCCGCCCAGTCCGGCCTGTTCGGGGCTCTGATGGTGGGCTCGTTCGCGGCGGCGTACGTGATGATCGGCTTCGACAGCGCGGGCGAGATGAGCGAGGAGACGCACCACCCGCGGCGCACCGCGCCCCGCACCATCCTCGTCGCGCTCGGCGCGGCCGGTCTGCTCGCCACCCTGATCGTCCTCGGCGGCCTGCTCGCCGCTCCCAGCCTCACCGACGGGCACCTGTCCGTCGACGGCCTGAGCTACGTCCTCACCAGCAGCCTGGGCGACGGCGTGGGCCGGGTCCTGCTGGCCGACGTGGTCGTGGCGATCGCGGTGGCCACGCTGGCGATCCAGACGGCGGCCTGCCGGATGCTGTTCTCCATGGCCCGCGACGGCCAGCTGCCCTTCTCCGCCCGCCTCGCCAAGGTCAACCCGCGCACCGGCATGCCGAGCGCCCCGGCCGTGGTCGTCGGCGTTCTCGCGGCCGTACTCCTGCTGCTCAACTTCGCCTCCCCGGATGCCTTCCTGGCCATCGGCACCACCTGCATCGTGATGCTGTACCTGGCCTACGCGATGGTCACCGGCCCCCTCCTGGTCCGCCGGCTGCGCGGCCAGTTCACCGTCGAGGGCACCGACGAGGCGGGCGCCAAGCTCTTCTCGCTCGGCCGCTGGGGCGTCCCGGTCAACGCCCTCGCCCTCCTCTACGGCCTGGTCATGACGGTCAACCTGGCCTGGCCGAGGGCCGCGGTGTACGACCCGGCGGGCGGGCACTGGTACTTCCAGTGGTTCACGGTGCTGTTCCTCACCGCGACCGTGGTGACGGGCGTGGCCTACCGGGCGTACAAGGCACGCGCCGCGGTGGTGGAGGCACCCGAGGCGGTCGCGGCGTAACCCGGCTCGGGTCACGGGTGTACACGCTTAGGCTTGCCCGTGATGACACGCAACCACCGGATCCCGCCCTCTCCCCTGCCGCAGCGCGAGGGGGTGGACCCGGTGCGGGTGCGGTTGCCCGCCGAGGGCCCGTGGGCCACGGTGCGCGAGCACCTGGTGGAGCGGCTCGCGGCGCACGCCGGGGTCGTCGACGCGATGTTCGACGCGGGGCAGGTCGTCGGGGCGGACGGGCGGGCGGTGGCCCCGGACGCGGTGTACGTGCCCGGGATGTTCGTGTGGTTCCACCGGGAACTGCGCGCCGAGGTACCGGTGCCGTTCCCGGTCGAGGTGGTGTACCGCGACGAGCACATCGTCGTCGCCGACAAGCCGCACTTCCTGGCCACCACCCCGCGCGGCAGCCATGTCACCCAGACCGCGCTCGCCCGGCTCCGCCGGGAGCTGGACATTCCCACGCTCGGCGCCGCCCACCGGCTGGACCGGCTCACCGCCGGGCTGGTGCTGTTCACCGTACGGCCCGGGGAACGGGGCGCCTACCAGGGGCTGTTCCGCGACCGGCGGGTGCGCAAGGAGTACGAGGCCGTGGCACCGTACTCCCCCGCGCTCACCCTGCCCCGGACCGTGCGCAGCCGGATCGTGAAGGAGCGCGGGGTACTGGCCGCGTACGAGGTGGAGGGCGAACCGAACGCGATCAGCCGGGTGGAGCTGGTCGAGCGGGGCGAGCCGGTCGCCGGCCACCACGGCACCCTCGGCCGCTACCGGCTCACCCCCGCCACCGGCCAGACCCACCAGCTGCGGGTCCACATGAACGCGCTCGGAGTACCCGTCCTCGGCGACCCGCTCTACCCCGTGGTGACCGCCCCCGTGCCGGCCGGTGACTTCCGGCGTCCGCTCCAACTGCTGGCGCGGGGGCTGGAGTTCACCGATCCGGTCACGGGGGTGGAGCACCGGTTCCGGAGCGGACGAGTTCTGGAGGCCTGGATGTCGTACGACGACTGGGCGACTCCGTGCGCCGACCGGACCGCGTCGTACGCCGACCGGACCGCGTCGTACGACGAGGGTTCCCCCGGTCAGTAACCGCGCCACCACCGCAGCAGGCGCCGCCAGGCGCCCCGCGGGCGGACCGGTTCGGGTGCCGGGGCGGGCTGTGGCGCCGGGCCGGACTGTGGCAGCGGGCCGGACTGTGGCAGCGGGGCGGCGGTCGGCCGGGGGACCGGCTCGGCGACGGGGGCCGGCTCCGGCTGGTGCGTGCCGACCTGCCAGGAGTTGCGCGGCGGCGAAACCGGAAGGGCGCCCGGTGTGAGCGTCACCTCCTGCGGCGGCTTCGGCGCGAACCGCACCGGCAGCTCCGCCAGGTGGCGGGAGGACATGGACTCCGTCCAGGTCAACTCGTCCTGGTGACAGTCGAGTTCCACGTCCGGCAGCCGCATCAGCAGCGCGTCCACTCCGGTGTCGGCGATGGCACGGCCGATGTCCTGGCCGGGGCACTCGTGCGGCCCGCCGCCGAAGGCGAGGTGGGAGCGGTTGCCCTTCATGTGGGCGGAGAGGTCGGGTCGCACCCGGGGGTCGACGTTGCCCGGCGCGATCCCGAAGAGCAGTCCGTCGCCCCTGCGGATGCGCTGGCCGCCCAACTCCGTGTCCTGCTTGGCGAAGTAGGCGAAGATCGAGCTGAACGGCGGCTCGTCCCACAGGGACTGCTCGACCGCCTCCGGCACCGTCATCTGGCCGCCGTTGAGCTGGGCGCGGAAGCGCGGGTCGGTGAGCACCATGCGCAGCACGTTGGCGAGCAGGTTGGCGGTCGCCTCGTACGCGGCGATCAGCACGAGCCGCAGGTGTTCGCGGACCTCGTCGTCGTTGAGCCGGGCCGGGTGGGTGATGAGGTAGCTGGTGAAGTCCTCCTCGGGGCGGGCGCGGCGGCGTGCCGTGAGCCGGCCGAGGGCGTCCATGATGTAGGCGTTGCTGGCGATCGCGGTCTCGGTACCGCGGAGCATGTCACGGGCGGCCTGCACGATCCGGTCGTTGTACTCGTCGGGCATACCGAGGACCTCGCACATCACGGCCATCGGCAGGTGCTCGGCGAACTGGCTGACCAGGTCGGCGACGCCCTCCTCGCAGAACCGGTTGACCAGGCGCTGGGTGTGGCGGTTGATGTGCCGGCGGATGCCGCGGGGGTCGATGGTCGAGATGGCGCCGTTGACCGCGCCGCGCAGCCTCAGGTGCTCGTCGCCCTCGACGTGGGCGGCGATGGGCTGCCAGGCGATGTGCGGCATGAGCGGGTGGTCGGGCTTGACCAGACCGTCCAGGAGCGGGGTCCAGATGCGGCTGTCCCGGCAGTACTGGGAGGGCGTACGCACCATGTGCAGGTTCTCGGCGTGGCCGAGCACCACCCACATCGGCACGTCGTCGTGGAGCAGCACGGGCGCCACCGGGCCGTGTTCCTCGCGTAGTTGCTCGTACAGGGAGCCGAGGTTCTCCGCGTCGGGTCCGTAGAGCCGGCGCAGGCCGCCGGGGCCGCGGTCGTGGGCGGGACAGCCGGGCGGCGGGGCGAGGCCGGGGTCCGTGCCGGTCGGGGAGTGGGATTCAGGCGTCACAGTGATCGCTCCGAAGGAGATCCGGTGTCCGTGCATGTCACGTATGTCATGTCTGTCGCGTATGTCTGTGCGGGACCGCCGGCGCGGGTGCGGCGGCTGTCACGCATGTCCGTGCGGAACCGCCGGCGCGGGTGCGGCGGCGGTCACCTCAGCGCGCCCGACATGGCGAGGGAGTGCAGGAAGCGCATGAGGGTCATCAGGGTGTCCCGGCTGGAGGCGCGGCGGCGCGCGTCGCAGTCGACGATGGGGATGTCCTCGCCCAGGTCGAGCGCGGTGCGCAGCTCCTCGACGGGGTAACGGGGCGCGTCCGGGAAGGAGTTGACGGCGACGATGAAGGGCACGCCGCGTTCCTCCAGGCGCCCCATGACGTCGAAGCTGACCTCCAGGCGGCGGGTGTCGATCAGCACGACCGCGCCCAGCGCTCCCTCGAACAGGCCGTTCCACAGGAACCAGAAGCGTTCCTGGCCGGGGGTGCCGAAGAGGTACAGCACGAGCTGGTCGGTGATGCTGATGCGGCCGAAGTCCATCGCCACGGTGGTGGCCGTCTTGGACTCGGAACCGTAGTTGTCGTCGACGCCGACGCCGGCCTGGGTCATGGTCTCCTCGGTGGTCAGCGGTTTGATCTCGCTGACCGAGCCGACCATGGTGGTCTTGCCGACTCCGAAGCCGCCCACGATGACGATCTTCACCGCCGCCTGGGCGGTGTGCGGGAGGTGGTCCTCCTTCCGGGGACCCGTGACGGTGTCAGAGCTTTTGAAGTCCATGCATCACCGCTTCGAGGAGAGAACGGTCGGCCAGCGCCTGGCGGATGACCGGGGCGCGCGCCGTCACCAGTTCGGCCGTCAGCAGCTCGGTGATCAGCACGGTCACCACGCTGAACGGCAGGCTCAGATAGGCCGACAGCTCGGCCACGGACAGGGGGGCCGTACACAGCCGGAGCAGTGCCGCCTGCTCGGGCGCCGCGGAGGGCGGCGGATCGGCGCTCGCCACGATCAACGTGACCAGGTCGAGTTCGGTGCGCCGGGCACCGTCCGGACCGGTGATCACGTACAGCCGCTCGGGGTTCTTCTTCTCCCCCTCGGGCTGCTGGTCGTCCTCGGGCGGGGGCGCCGGTTCGGGTTCCGCCCTGATGTACGGCTCGGGTTCCTGCTTGGGGTACCGCCGCCGGCGTTGCGGAGGAATCATACGGTCTGCCCGTTGCGCCTGGGCGGGCTGGTGAGGTGCGCGCCGATCCGGATGACCAGGTCACTCATGCGGGCGCTCATGTAGCCGGGTTCGGCGCGTACGTCGGAGAGCACCGCGAGGTAGGCGTTGGGGCCGGCGGCCATCAGGTAGAAGTAGCCGCCGTGGATCTCGATGAGGACCATCTTCATCTCGCCCTCGCTGCCCGGGATCTCCTGGGCGACGGCGCCGGCCAGGCTCTGCAGGCCCGCGCAGGCCGCGGCGACGCGGTCGGCGGTGTCCGGGTCGCCGCCGTGGCGGGCGATGCGCAGGCCGTCGGCGGAGAGCACCACGATCATCTGGATGCCCGGTACGCCCTTGGCGAGGTCCTGGAGCATCCAGTCGAAGTTGCCGCGCTGCTGGATCACTTGAGGTCTCCCTCGTCGTCGGCCTCGACGCGGGCCGGTTCGTCGGTCGGCTGGGGGGGTGCGGTGGAGTCCGGGCGCTTGAGGTTGTCGAAGAACGCCTGGACCCACTGGCCCGGCGGGGTGTCGGGCGCCCTCTGAGCGGGCTCCGGCTCGGGTTCGGGCTCGCGTGGGGCGGTCGACCAGATGGTCGGCCGGCCCTCCCGTTCGGCCTGCTCGATGGCGGCCTGCTCGGCGTAGCGCTGGGTGAGCGAGGTCTTGACCCGGCTGCGGCGCTGCGGCAGTCCGTTGGCCGTCCATTCGGTGACCTCGGGGACGTCGTCCTCCATGGAGACCGGAGTGACGGACTTGGGGCTGGTGGGGCGGCGGTTCTTGACCGTGCGCTTGGGGCCGGGGAGCGCGCCGAGTTCGGGCTGGGGCACGGCCGTTGCGCCGATGCCGTGGGCGAGTCCGAGGCCGGGCTCGGAGGTGAGCATGTCGCTGGGTACCACGAGGATGGCGCGGACCCCGCCGTACGCGGAGGCCCGCAGCGAGACCTGCATGTTGTACGTCCGGCACAGCCGGCCCACGACCGCGAGGCCCAGGCGCGGCGCCTCGCCGAGGTCCTGCAGGTCGACACCGGCCATGGCGCGTTCCAGCATGCCCTCGGCCCTCAGCCGGGCATCCTCACTGAGGCTGACGCCGGCGTCCTCGATCTCGATGCAGACACCCGTCTGCACCTCGGTGGCGGTGACGTGCACCTTGGTCTGCGGGGGCGAGTAGCGGGTGGCGTTGTCGAGGAGTTCGGCCGCCGCGTGGATGACGGGTTCGACGGCGGTGCCCTTGACGTTGACCTTGGCGATGGAGGTCAGGTCGATGCGCCCGTACTCCAGGATCCGGGACATCGCGCCGCGCAGCACGCTGTAGAGCGCGACGGGCTCGGGCCACTGACGACCGGGGCGGCCGCCGCCGAGGACGGAGATGGAGTCGGCGAGCCGGCCGATCAGCGCGGTGCCGTGGTCGATGCGCAGCAGGTCGGTGAAGACCTCGGGGTTGCGGCCGTGGTCCTCCTCCATCTCCCGCAGTTCGTTGGCCTGCTGGTGGACGATGGCCTGGACGCGGCGGGCGATGCTGACGAACGAGCGCTGCGCGGCGTCGCGCATGACGTCCTCGGTGTCGATGATGGTCAGCACCGCCTTGAGCAACGACACCTGCGACTCGGGGAGTTCGCGCCAGGCGGTCTCGGCGTTGCCGAGGTGGCGAATCACCTCTGCGGGGGAATTCCCGCCGCGCATCAGGTGCAGCGCGGTCGGCAGGATCTCCTTGGCGAGGCGGGTCATCTCCTCCTCGTGGCCGGCGATCCGCCGTTCCAGATACGCGGAGCGACGGGCGTGCTCCGTGCGCAGGTCGCGCAGGGCCCGGCCCCGGCGGACCGCTTCCGACGCCGTCGCGATCACCAGCAGCGTGGCGAGGGCGCCGCACCAGCCGACGGTCGCCCGGGCCGGTGCCGTCACCAGCGCGACGGCGGCCCCGGTCGCCGCGGCCATCGCTATGGCGGGCAGCAACAGCACACGGCTGTACGGGAGTTCACGGCGACCTGGAGGAGATTGAACACTCACCATGTGGGCCCTCTGAAAAAAATCGGCGGGGTGTCGGGGAGCTTGCAGGGGGGAAGGTGGTAGCTGTCTCTGGATCTTCTGCGCATTTGGGAACAAGCGCACGAATACGCCTCAACTCGGTGCGCTGCGGGCGAGCTTAGTCCGACCGGATCATCGCTATGTCATATTCAGCAAGCGTCTGAAACCCGGCACGGGAAGGGGGTAACCTCGGCTCCATTTACACGCTGAGGTCCCGTTCGAACACGGATCGTCACAACGTACGGGCGTACGAAAATCCTCACCGTGACGAGTGACGTGCCCCCCTGACGAGGCGGAGGAACCCTGGTCAGACCCCGGCGATGCGCAGCGCGGCGTCCGCCGTCGCCTCCGCGAACACCGACACGGACCGCGCGGGGTCGGAGCGGTGGACGAGGATGACACCCTCGATCAACCCGAACACCAGGTCCGTACGGAGATCCAGCTCGCTCTTGGCGAGCACGCCGCCCGCTGTCGTCGCCCCGATCAACTGCCGGTAGGCGTCCTTGAGTTCGGCGCGCACGGCGTGAAAGCCGGCGAACCGCTCGGCGCGCACCTCGGGCAGCAGATAGAGCCCGCCGAGGTTGTGCGGTCCACCGCACAGCACCTCGACGTCGGCCCGGCACAGCTCCCACAGCCGGTCCTCGGCCGGGGCGGTGTCGTCGGCGAGCAGCTCACGGGCGTACGCGAGGGAGGGCGTGACCGTGGATTCCAGGAGCTGGGCGAGCAACTCCTCCTTGCCGGAGACGTAGTGGTACATGGACGCCTGGCGCATTCCGGCGCGTTCGGCGACGGCCCGGGTGGAGGTGGCCGCGTAGCCGAGGGTGGTGAACAACTCCGCGGCGGCCGCGAGGAGTTCCTCGCGCGGTTCCAGCCCGCTGTCCGGCCGTTGCGCGGCCCGCGGCCTGCCGACCCGTCGGCTCTGCCCTGCACCTGCTGTCCCCATGCGGCCGATCCTCGCACACCGCCGTCCGCGGCGATCTTCGTGAGAGCCCGGTAACCGACCGGCAACGCGACGGCAACGCCCGTGACCCGCCCCGCGCCTAATTTCTGTCGAGCGACAGAAATAGGACAGTACCCACGGAGCCGGAGGTCCCGCGATGGCGACAGCGACCACTTACGGAGCCCGCGCCCACGCGCGTGCCCAGGAGGGCACCCGCACCGAGGCGATGCCCGTCGTCCCGGCCAGGAACTGGCCGGCCCCACCGTGCGAGGCGGGCCACCTGGTGTGGGCGGAGACGGTCGCGGGCGGCAACTACACCCACCGGGTCCTGGCCCGCGGCACCGAACTGCGCCTGACCGACCTGCGCGGCGACGCCTGCGCCCACCTGCTCCTGTACGCGGCCGACCGCCCCTGGGAACGGCTCAACGTCGCCGACACGGTCAAGGTCCAGTGGAACGCCTACCTGGGCGAGGGCCAGCTCCTGCTGTCCGACCAGGGCCGCGTCCTCGCTTCCCTGATCGCGGACACGTCCGGCCGGCACGACGCCCTGTGCGGCACCTCCACCCTCGTCCGCAACACCGAGCGCTACGGCGACGGCACCCCGCAGAGCCCCTCCCCCGCGGGCCGCGAACTGTTCAAGCTGGCGGCCGCGAAGAACGGTCTGGAGCCGCGCGACCTGCCGCCCTCGCTCTCCTTCTTCCAGGGCGTCGAGGTCCGCGAGGACGGCGCCCTCGACTTCACCGGCTCGGCCGGCCCCGGCGGCAGCGTCACCCTGCGCGCCGAGCAGGACGTCACCGTACTGATCGCGAACGTGCCCCACCCGGCCGACCCCCGCCCCGAGTACCTCAGCACCCCCCTGGAAGTACTCGCCTGGCGCGCCGAGGCGACCAAACCGGGCGACCCCCTGTGGGACGCCACACCCGAGGGCCACCGCGCCTTCCTCAACACCGCCGACTTCCTTGCCGCGAGGGGGCTCGCATGACCACGAGCACGCACACAAGCACGACCGCGAGCACGGACACGGCCGTCGTTCCCGCACGCGCCGCCTGGTCCGCCGTCGTACGCGCCGGCGAGACGCTCACCGTCACCGACCTGCACGGCAACCAGGCCGTCGACTTCCTCGTCTACGACGCCCACGACACGTCGGTCCGCTACAGCGCCCCCGACACGATCCACGCTCAGGGCAACCTCTTTCTGACCACCGGCAGCGTGCTGATGTCCAACGAGCACACCCCGCTGATGACGGTGACCGCCGACGACGTCGGCCGCCACGACACGGTCGGCGGCGCCTGCTCCAAGGAGTCCAACACCCTGCGCTACGGCCACCACACCTGGTCGCAGCACGCGTGTGTGGACAACTTCCTCGCCGAGGGCGCCAAGTACGGGCTCGGCAAACGGGATCTGGTGTCCAACATCAACTGGTACATGAACGTGCCGGTCGAGAAGGACGGCACCCTCGGCATCGTCGACGGCCTGTCCTCCCCGGGCCTGAAGCTGACCCTGCGCGCCGAACGCGACGTGCTCGTCCTGGTCTCCAACTGCCCCCAGATCAACAACCCGTGCAACGGATTCGAGCCGACCGCCGTGCAGATGACGATCGGGGCGGCCGGATGAGCTTCGACACCCTGCTCGTCGCCAACCGGGGCGAGATCGCCGTCCGCATCATCCGCACCGCCCGCGAACTGGGCCTGCGCACGGTCGCCGTGTACTCCGATCCCGACCGTTCCGCACCCCACGTCCGCCTCGCCGACGAGGCGGTACGGCTCGGCCCGGCGCCCGCGAAGGAGTCGTACCTCGACGCCGACCTGGTGCTGAAGGCGGCCAAGGACACCGGCGCGGGGGCCATTCACCCCGGGTACGGCTTCCTGTCCGAGAACGCGGCCTTCGCACGGCGCTGCGAGGACGCCGGGATCGTGTTCGTGGGCCCCACACCGGAGCAGTTGGAGCTGTTCGGCGCCAAGCACACGGCCCGGGCGGCGGCGGAATCGGCCGGGGTGCCGCTGGCGCCGGGCACGGGCCTGCTCGCGTCCCTCGACGACGCCCTCGACCAGGCGGCGGGGATCGGCTATCCCGTCATGCTGAAGGCGACCGGCGGAGGCGGCGGGATCGGTATGTCGGCATGTCACTCCGCCGATGAACTGACCGACGCCTGGGACCGTGTCCAGCGTGTGGCCGCCGCCTCCTTCTCCTCCGCCGGCGTCTTCCTGGAACGCCTGGTCGAACGCGCCCGCCATGTCGAGGTGCAGGTGTTCGGCGACGGCGAGGGCAAGGTCGTCACCTTCGGCGACCGCGACTGCTCCCTGCAGCGCCGCAACCAGAAGGTCCTGGAGGAGGCCCCGGCGCCGGGCCTGCCCGACCTCGTACGCGATCAACTGGCCGCCAGCGCCCGCGAGTTGTGCGCCTCCGTCGGCTACCGCTCCGCCGGAACCGTCGAGTTCGTCTACGACGCCGGCCGCGAGGAGGCCTACTTCCTGGAGGTCAACACGCGCCTCCAGGTCGAGCACCCGGTCACCGAGGAGATCTACGGCGTCGACCTGGTCGCCTGGATGCTGCGCCTGGCCCGCGGCGAGCGGGACGTCGTCCGCGACCCGGGCACCCCCCGGGGCCACGCCGTCGAGGCCCGCCTCTACGCCGAGGACCCCTCCCGCGAACACCGCCCCAGCGCGGGCCTGTTGACACGGGTGGAGTTCCCGCCGGGCGTACGCGTCGACGGCTGGGTGGAGACCGGCACCGAGGTGACGACCTCGTACGACCCGATGCTCGCCAAGGTCATCGCCTACGGCTCCGATCGCGCCCACGCCCTGGAACGCCTGGACGAGGCCCTGGCCCGCACCCGCGTCGACGGCATCGAGACCAACCTGGGCCTGGTGCGGGCGGCGCTCGCCGGCCGGGACTTCCGCGAGGCCGCCCACTCCACGGCGACCCTGGCGACCGTCAGCGACCCGACCCCGCGCATCGAGGTGGTCTCCGGCGGCACCCTCACCACCGTGCAGGACTGGCCGGGCCGCACCGGATACTGGCAGGTCGGTGTTCCGCCGTGCGGGCCGATGGACGACCTGTCCTTCCGGCTGGGCAACCGGGCGCTCGGCAACGACGAGAGCGCCCCGGGACTCGAATGCACCCTCCAGGGCCCGTCGCTCCGCTTCACGCACCCGACGACCGTGTGCGTGACGGGTGCGCCCGCCCCGGTCACCGTCGACGGCCTGCCGATCGCGCAGTGGGAGCCGGTGACGGTGCCCGCGGGGGGCCTGCTGGAGATCGGCGCCCCCCGTGAACACGGCCTGCGGACGTACGTCCTCGTCGCCGGGGGCCTCGACGTGCCGGCCTTCCTCGGCAGCGCGAGCACCTTCACGCTGGGCCGCTTCGGCGGGCACGGCGGGCGGGCGCTGCGCACGGGTGACGTCCTGCACGGCGGAACTGTGGCGGAGGGCGGGACCGTGACCGCGGGCGGGCCGGTACCGCCCGGTGATCGCCCGGACTTCGGTGCCGTATGGCACGTCAAGGCCGTCGAAGGCCCGCACGCGGCCCCGGAGTTCTTCACCGAGGACGACATCCGCGACTTCTACGCGGCCGACTGGAAGGTCCACTTCAACTCGGCCCGCACCGGCGTGCGCCTGATCGGCCCCAAGCCGCGCTGGGCCCGCACCGACGGCGGCGAGGCGGGCCTGCACCCGTCCAACATCCACGACACCGCGTACTCCGTGGGCGCCGTCGACTACACGGGCGACATGCCGGTGCTGCTCGGCCCGGACGGCCCCTCCCTGGGCGGGTTCGTCTGCCCGGCGACGGTGATCAGCAGCGACCGCTGGAAGCTGGGCCAGCTCCGCCCGGGCGACACGGTGCGCTTCGCGCCGGTGGACGTGTCGGGCGCCCCCCGCCCCGCCATCGTGGACGGCGGCATTCTCGCCCGGGACGGTGACGTCACGTACCGCCGCAGCGGCGACGACAACCTGCTGGTCGAGTTCGGCCCGATGCAACTGGACCTCGCCCAGCGCATGCGCGTGCACGCACTGATGGAGGCGGTGTCCGAGCAGGGCCCGGAAGGCATCACCGACCTCACGCCGGGCATCCGTTCGCTCCAGATCCAGACGGACCCCAGCCGTCTGTCCCCGGACGAACTCCTTGCCGCGGTGAGGGAGATCACCACCTCCCTGCCCCCGAGCGACGAGCTGGTGGTGCCCTCCCGCACGGTCCACCTCCCCCTGTCCTGGGACGACCCGGCGACTCGCGAGGCGATCGCCCGCTACATGGCGGGCGTCCGCGACGACGCGCCCTGGTGCCCGTGGAACATCGAGTTCATCCGCCGCGTCAACGGCCTGGAGTCGGTGGACGACGTGTACCGCACGGTCTTCGACGCGGAGTACCTGGTGCTGGGCCTCGGCGACGTCTACCTCGGCGCCCCCCTGGCCACGCCCCTGGACCCCCGTCACCGCCTGGTGACCACCAAGTACAACCCGGCGCGCACCTGGACCGCCGAGAACTCGGTCGGCATCGGCGGCGCCTACCTGTGCGTCTACGGCATGGAGGGCCCCGGCGGCTACCAGTTCGTGGGGCGTACGACCCAGGTGTGGTCGGGCTGGCAGCAGCGCGGCGCGTTCGAGCCGGGCTCACCCTGGCTGCTGCGTTTCTTCGACCGCATCAAGTGGTATCCGGTGGACGCGGACGAACTCCTCGACCTGCGCGCCGACATCATCTCGGGCCGCTTTGTCCCACGCATCGAGGAAAGCACCTTCTCGCTGGCCGAGTACCAGGCCTTCCTGGCCGAACACGCCGAGTCCATCGGGGAGTTCCGGTCCCGGCAGCAGACGGCGTTCTCGGCGGAGCGGGACGCGTGGGAGGAGGCGGGCGAGTTCACGCGAGCGGACGCAGCGACCGCCCCGGCGGCTGCCCCGGCGGAGGTGACCGTCCCACCGGGCGGTCGCCTGATCGAAGCCGAATTCGCCGCCTCGGTATGGCAGTTGAACGTCGGTCCGGGCGACGAGGTGACGGCCGGGCAGCCGCTGCTCGCCCTGGAGGCGATGAAGATGGAGTCCAGGGTGCACGCGCCGATGGCCGGTGTGGTGGCGGAGATCCTGGCCAGGCCGGGCGACCAGGTGGAGGCGGGGACGGCGCTGGTCGTCCTGGCCCCGGCCGCGAACTGAAGGAGGAACACCGTATGTCCACCACCCTCTCCCGCGTCCGCGCCGCCTACGCCCGCATCGAAGCGGTCGACCGCCCCGAGATCTGGATCGACCTGCGCCCGCAGGACGAGGTCGAGCGGGAGGCCCGGGCGCTCGACGTCCGGCTGTCCGAAGGTGAGCGGCTCCCGCTCGCCGGACGCCTGTTCGCCGCCAAGGGCAACATCGACGTGGCCGGCCTGCCCACCACCGCGGGCTGCCCGTCGTACGCCTACGACCCCGAGGCCGACGCTCCCGCCGTCGCCCGGCTCCGCGCGACGGGCGCCCTCGTCCTGGGCACCACGAACCTGGACCAGTTCGCGACGGGCCTGGTCGGCACCCGCTCCCCGTACGGCGCCGTCCGCCACGCGTACGACCCGGCCAGGATCAGCGGCGGCTCCAGTTCCGGCTCGGCCGTCGCCGTGGCCCTGGGCATCGTCGACTTCGCCCTGGGCACCGACACCGCGGGCTCAGGCCGCGTCCCGGCCGCCTTCAACGGCATCGTCGGCCTCAAACCCACCCGGGGCCTGGTCCCGACGGCCGGCGTGGTCCCCGCCTGCGCCTCCCTGGACTGCGTGACCGTGTTCGCCCGCACCCTCCCGGAGGCGGAGCAGGCCCTGGCCCACATGGCCTCCCCGCCCGACCGCGACCTGCCCCCGCTCCCCCAGCGCACCCCGGGCCCCTGGCGGGTGGCGGTACCCGCGCGGGAACAGCTCGGCGAGCTGGACGAGGGCTGGGCGCAGGCGTACGAGGCGGCGGTGAACCAACTCGTCGCAGCGGGCGCCTCGGTACGGGAGATCGACCTCAGCCCCTTCACGGACGCCGCGGCGATGCTGTACCAGGGCGCGTTCGTGGCTGAGCGCTACACGGCAGTGGGGAGTTTTGTCGACAAATTGATCGCAGCGGGCGGTGCGGGGCTCGACCCCACGGTCGCCGGCATCATCACCGGCGCCCGTGACATTCCGGCCCACCAGCTCTTCGCCGACACCGACCGCCTGGCCACCCTGCGTACCCGAGCCCTCGCCGAGCTGGCCGACGCGGACGCCCTCCTGCTCCCCACCGCCCCCGGCCATCCCACCCTCGCCGAAGTCGCCGCCGACCCGGTGGGCGCCAACGCCCGCCTGGGCCGCTTCACCAACTCCACCAACCTCTTCGACCAGGCGGCGGTGGCGGTCCCGGCCGGCGAGACCAACGGCCTCCCCTTCGGCGTCATGCTGATCGGCCCCGCGTTCACGGACGAACGCCTGGCGAGGATCGCCGCCCTGCTCCAGCCCCGGACGCGGCTGGCAGTGGTGGGAGCCCACCTCACGGGCCAGCCCCTCAACCCCCAGCTCCTGTCCCTGGGCGCTCGCCTGGACCGTACGACGACCACGGCCCCGGTGTACCGCCTCCACGCGCTGGCAACCGACCCGCCGAAGCCGGGCCTGGTCCACGTGGGCGAGGGCGGCGCGGAGATCGAAACGGAGGTGTGGCACCTCCCGGCAGAGGGCCTGGGCCGCTTCCTGACCGCGCTTCCCCGCCCCATGACGCTGGGCAGAGTCCAACTGGCGGACGGCACGAGCGTGCCGGGCTTCCTGTGCGAGCCGAGCGCGCTGGACGACGCGACAGACATCACCGGGTACGGCAGCTGGCGTTCCTATCTCAACAAGCGCTGAGGTCAGTCACCCAAGGGGCACGGGGCTGTATCAATGTGCGGCTCTGCCGCGTGGGCGCGACCAGCCACAACGGACCCGCACTCGCCACCGAACCCGTCACCCCACCGACGAGTAGGCCACAACCCCCCGCAGCAGTTGGTCAACAGCCTTACGCGCATTCTTCCCTACCGTCGAACCGCCGGAGGGAGACGCCGCTGAGATCTGCCCCAGCACATCGATCACCTGCTTGCACCACCGCACAAAGTCCCCCGCCGGCATCTCCACCTCCCGCAGCACCTCGTCGAGCCCCTTGCCGCCGGCCCACATGTACGCGGCCCAGGCGAACCCGAGATCCGGCTCACGCTGCCCCACACCCTCGGTCTGCGTGATCCGGAACTCCTCCTCCATGGCATCGAGATGCCCCCAGATCCGCACCATCTCGCCGAGCGCGGCCTTCGCCTTGCCCGAGGGCACCTTGGGCGCCACCGCATCGTCGGAGTTCCGGGACTCGTACACCAACGCCGAGACGCACGCGGCGAGTTCGGCGGGGGTGAGCCCCTCCCACACGCCGGCCCGCAGGCATTCGCTGGCCAGCAGATCGAGCTCGCCGTACAGCCGCGCGAGCCGTTTGCCGTGCTCGGTGACCTCGTCTTGGCGCAGATAGTCCAGCTCGGTCAGCAGCGCCACGATCCGGTCAAACGTACGGGCGATCGTGTTGGTACGTCCTTCGATGCGCCGCTCCAGCTGGGAGGTGTCGCGCAGCAGCCGGTGATATCGCTCGGCCCAACGGGCGTGGTCCTCACGGTCGTTGCAGCCGTGACAGGGATGCGCGCGGATCGCCGTACGCAAGCGGGCGATCTCGCGGTCGTCGGCGGCCTGCGAGCGCTGCTTGCGGGCCCGCTCCGGCGGGATGTGTCCGGCCTTGGTGCGCAGCGCCGAGGCGAGGTCGCGACGGGACTGCGGCGAACGCGGATTGAAGGACTTCGGGATCCGCATCCGCTCGAGCGCCTCGACGGGCACCGGGAAGTCGATCGACGCGAGCCGCTTGACCTGACGTTCGGCTGTGAGCACCAGCGGACGCGGGCCGTCGTGGTACTCGAAACCCCGGTGGCCGTTGGACCGCCCGGCCGGCAGCCCCGGATCCAGCACCAGCGCGAGGCCCGCGTACTTGCCCGTCGGGACGTGGATGACATCACCCGGCTTGAGCTTCTCCAGCGCGACGGCGGCCTCCGCCCGCCGCTGGGCCGCCCCCTGCTTGGCCAGTTCGGTCTCGCGGTCCTTGAGCTCGCGGCGCAGCCGCGCGTACTCCTCGAAGTCGCCGAGGTGGCAGGTCATGGAGGCCTTGTAGCCCTCCAGGCCCTCCTCGTTGCGCTGGACCTGCCGGGAGATCCCGACGACCGACTTGTCGGCCTGGAACTGCGCGAACGACGTCTCCAGCAGCTCGCGTGAGCGGTGCCGGCCGAACTGCTCGACCAGGTTGACGGCCATGTTGTACGACGGCTTGAAGCTGGAGCGCAGCGGATACGTGCGCGTACCGGCCAGTCCCGCGAGGTGGTCGGGGCTCGACCCGCGCTGCCACAGCACCACCGCGTGGCCCTCGACGTCGATGCCGCGCCGGCCCGCACGGCCGGTCAGCTGGGTGTACTCGCCCGGGGTGATGTCGGCGTGCTGTTCGCCGTTCCACTTGACGAGCTTCTCCAACACCACGGACCGGGCGGGCATGTTGATGCCCAGCGCGAGTGTCTCGGTGGCGAACACGGCTTTCACCAGGCCGCGGACGAACAGTTCCTCGACGACCTCCTTGAACGTCGGCAGCATGCCGGCGTGGTGGGCCGCGATGCCGCGCTCCAGGCCTTCCAGCCACTCGTAGTACCCGAGGACGTGCAGGTCCTCGTTCGGGATGGACGCCGTGCGCTCCTCGACGAGGGCGCGGACCTGTTCCCGCGCCTCGTCGTCGTTGAGCCTGAGGCCCGCGTACAGGCACTGCTGTACGGCGGCCTCGCAGGCGGCGCGGCTGAAGATGAACGTGATGGCGGGCAGCAGGCCCTCGGCGTCGAGGCGTTCGATGACCTCGGGGCGGCTCGGTGTCCACACGCGTGAGCGCTCCCGGCGCTCCCGCTCCCGGTCGGCCTCGCGCATGGCCCGGCCGCGCCTGCGGTCCTGGTACGACGGACGCTGAGCCTCCATACGGGCCAGGCGTGTGAGGTCGGGGTTGACGGCCTTCTTGTTGCCCTCACCCTCCTCGAACAGGTCGTACATCCGCCGCCCGGCGAGCACGTGCTGGAACAGCGGCACGGGGCGGTGTTCGGAGACGATCACCTGGGTGTCACCGCGCACGGTGTCGAGCCAGTCGCCGAACTCCTCGGCGTTCGACACGGTGGCCGACAGCGAGACCAGGGTGACCGACTCGGGGAGGTGAATGATCACTTCCTCCCACACGGCGCCACGGAAGCGGTCGGAGAGGTAGTGCACCTCGTCCATGACCACGTATCCGAGGCCGAGGAGGGTCTGGGAGCCCGCGTACAGCATGTTCCGCAGGACCTCGGTGGTCATCACGACCACCGGGGCGTCGGAGTTGACGCTGTTGTCGCCGGTGAGCAGGCCGACCTTGTCCGCGCCGTACCGGCGGCAGAGGTCGGTGTACTTCTGGTTCGACAGCGCCTTGATGGGAGTCGTGTAGAAGCACTTCTTGCCCTGCTGGAGGGCGAGGTGGACGGCGAACTCGCCGACGATCGTCTTGCCCGAGCCGGTGGGGGCGGCCACCAGCACGCCCTTCCCCGCTTCGAGTGCCTGGCAGGCCTCGATCTGGAAGGGGTCGAGGCCGAAGTCGTACATCTCGCGGAAGCCAGCGAGTGCGGTGGCCTGCTCGACAGCGCGCCTGCGTGCTGCCGCGTACCGCTCGGCCGGTGAGAGGTCCTCTGTCATCGTGCTTTCGAGCGTACCGGGCCCCACTGACAACAGGACGATCATTATCCGGATCCGCTCTTGGCGAACCCGGGATCTCCGCAGTTCACGGCGCCGGGGGAACCGGGCGGCCGCGCCCTGCGGAGGAGGGTCAGGTCACGTCGTCGTATCCGTTGACCCGCTCGGTGCTCGCCTGCTCGGGCAGGGTCCGGCTCGCGGAGACGGTCTCCACCTCACCGATGTCCTCGGGGGTGAGGTCCAGGTCGGAGGCCTCGTCGTCGTCGGGGCCCTCGGCCTCGCGGCGGCGCCTGCGGCGGTCATTGAGCAGGGAGAACAGGACGGCGCCGAAGTACAGGATCCAGATCGGTCCGGCCAGCGCCAGCATCGTCAGCGGGTCGGTGCTGGGGGTGGCGATGGCCGCGAACACCGTGATGGCCATGATCATCCCGCGCCACCAGCCGAGCATCCGCTTGCCGGTGATCGCCCCGGTGAGGTTGAGGAAGACCAGCACCAGGGGCAGTTCGAAGGAGAGACCGAAGACCAGCACCATGCGCAGGACGAGGTCGAGCAGGTCGTCCAGCGGAAGCAGGTTGGACGCGCCGTCCGGGGTGAAGTCGAGCAGCACCTTCGCCGTGGTGGGCAGCACCGTGTAGGCGAAGTAGGCGCCGACGAGGAAGAGCGGGGCACCGGTGCCCACGAACGCGTAGGCGTACTTCTTCTCGTGGCGGTGCAGGCCGGGCGCGATGAACCCCCAGAGCTGGTAGAGCCAGACCGGCGAGGCCAGTACCACACCGGCCATCAACGACACCTTCAGCGCCAGCGTGAACGGCGTAAGCAGACCGTTGATGGTGATCTGCGCGCACGGCTGGCCGGACTTCACCTTCGACAGCTGTTCGAAGGTCTGGTCGCAACCGACCGAGTCGAGGATCGGCCTGGTGATGAGGTTGATGATGTCGTTGTAGAAGAAGGCCGCGACCACCGTGATGGCGACGATCGCCAGCATCGCCTTCGCGAGCCGGTTGCGGAGCTCACGAAGGTGTTCCGCGAGGGGCATCCGCCCCTCGGGATCCTTCTCCTTCTTGCGGGCAGGCTTCAGCAACCCACGTTCCCATCTCGTGCGGCGGGCCGGAGGTCACCGGCCCTGCGTCAGCGCTTGGTCGAGTCCGTCGGCTCCGTGACCGGACGGGAGCTGGTCACGTCGCCGGGGGCCGCCTGGATGGTGCGCGGAGCCGAGGTCTGCTGGTCGTCGTGCGGCGGGGCCGCGGGAGCGGACGCGTTGTCCTGGCCCTCGGACTTCATCGCCTTGGCCTCGCTCTTGAGGATGCGGGCCGACTTGCCGAGGGAGCGCGCCATGTCGGGAAGCTTCTTGGCGCCGAACAGCAGGATGACGACGACGAGGATGAGAATGATCTCGGGGGCGCCGAGCCTTCCGAACATAAGTCTTTACCTTCTCACCGAGGCGGCTTGGGTGGGGGTGCCGTCCGACCGGTCGGACAAGTGTCCGATCGATCGTCCTTGACAGCGATCGTAACGCTCAGGGGTAAACGCGTGGCAATCCCTGTGCGTACTCCCGGTCCGCGATCCGGGCCTCGTTCTCCGGTCCGCGACCAGCAGCGTACCCGCCGACCCCACCAAGGTGACAGGGCGAAGCAGCCCAAAGCGCATACCACCCGCCACGCGCAGGCGCCTCACCGGCGACCCGCGGGCGAGCTCAGAGGGAGTCCGCGGCGCGGGCCGCGCTCAGCGACGCGCGCTCCAAGTCCTCCGCGGCACGGTTGATCCGGTGCGCGGAATCCGTGACCTGCCTGCCCAGACGCTGCGCCTCCAGGAAGACCCGCACGGCGAGCACCCCGAGGACGGCGAGACCCACAAAACCCACGGCTACCGCGAACATCGGCCAGAACATGACGCCGAGCCTAAACGGTGGGGTGCAGCCGCAGGGTGCTGACCCCGCCACCGGTGAGCAGTTCGACGATCCGTTCACCGGCGGGCTTGCGGACCGGGGATCCGCACTCGGGGCAGGTGAAGGAGTAGAAGGTGGTGCGGCTGCTGGCGCCGATGGCGAGCCGCAGCGCGCTCGCGGCGAGCTCGAAACAGCCCCGGCACTGCGGGCAGGCCGCCTTGAACGTCACCGGGGTCACGCTTCTCATTCCGGCGAACGCGGCAGCCACAGTCATGTCGGCGCCGGACGTCGACGACTCGCTCACAGCCCCTGCTCCTCTTCTCTGGTCGTTCGCCGCCCGCCGAGCGGCCTCGCCGACAGCGCCCGCGACCTCCGCCCCGAGCTCGGCCGGGTTGGGCCACCAACCGGTGCCGAGGGGCGACCGTGCTCAGACTTCCGGGCCGGCACACGCCCGCCGCCCCGCCGCTTCGCCTCCCGCGCGTCGACGCCGCTGACCTCCGCCCGTCCTACTGCCCGTCGTGCGCGCCGTTCATCACCGGCGCCGCCGCAGCGCCGCGCGCCTCGATCCCGTCGTACGCCGCCAGCGCCTCGCGGGCCGCCTCGCGGGCGCTGTCGGCGAGGCCGCTCGGCGAGACGATCCGGCCGTCGCGGCCGAGCCGCAGCGCCAACCGTCTCAGCGACGCCGGCTCCGGGGTCCGCAGAGTGATACGAAGACCGCCGTCCGGAAGCTCATCCGCACTGTCGTGCGGGTAGTACTCGGCGACCCAGCGCCCGCCCGGCCCGACCTCGACGACCACCTCCGGGTCCTCCGCCGCGGGCTGCACCAGGGCCTCGGACAGGTCCCGCAGCTCGATCTCGGGTGGTGCGGCGGGCTCGTCCAGGATCCTGATCTCGGCGACCCGGTCGAGCCGGAAGGTGCGTCGCGCCTCGGAGCGCCGGCACCAGGCCTCCACGTAGGTGTGTCCGACGCTGACCAGCCGGATCGGGTCGATCTCGCGTTCGGTGAGCTCGTCCCGGGCGGGCGAGTAGTAGCGGATCCACAGGCGGCGCCGCTCGGAGATCGCCCGGTCGACATCGGCGAAGACACCGCCCTCGGACTCGAAGGTCACCGACAGCCGGGAACTGGCGCCCGCCTGCTCGCCGGCCGCGGCCTCGACCTTGGCGGTGGCCCGCAGCAGCGCCTGCCGGTCGCTCTCCCGCAGCCCCGGCAGCGTGGACACCGCTCGGGCGGCCACCAGCAGCGCGGTGGCCTCGTCGGCGGCGAGCCGGAGCGGTTCGGCCGCCTCCGCCCCGAGCGCGGCCGGGTTGTGCCACCAGATCCGCTCACCGTCGGTGTCGATGTCCAGCAGGTCGCCACCGCGGAAACTGGTCCCGCACATGGGCAACACGTCCAGGTCGGAGACCAGTTCGTCCTCGGTGATCCCGAAAGCACGGGCGACATCCTCGACCCGCGCACCGGGCCGCTCCCGCAGATACGTCACCAGGGAGAGCATCCGCCGGGTCTGGTCGATGGCGTTTCCCGGCCTGGCCGGTTTTCCCACCACTTTCTTACGTCCCCTCAGCCCTTGGCCACGGCACGCAGCCGGTCCAGCACATCGGCCCGCAGCTCGGCGGGCTCCAGCACCACCACGTCCGGCCCGAACTCCACCAGCCAGGCGTCCAGCCCATGACCGTACGGAATCTCCAACTCGTCCCAGCCGTCCCCCAGTTCCCGCACCGCGGTGGCCTTCGCGCGCAGGGGGTACCCCGCGCCGGTGCGCAGCCGGATCAGCGCGGAGCGGTCGGCGGTCTCCCCCGCCCAGCTCGCGACGGTCTCCCGCACGGTGACGACATCCGGGACCGGCGCCGTGAAGCGGCTGCCGCGGGAGCGCACCTTGCCGGTGATCCGTGACAGCCTGAAGACCCGCTCGGCGCCCCGGTCACGGTCGAAACCGGCCAGATACCAGTGGCCGCGCCAGCACTCCAGCGCCCACGGCTCGACATGCCGGGGCTCGGGGTGGGCGGCCGTGGCCTTGCGGTAGTCGAAGACGACCGGACGGCGGTCACGGCAGGCCAGCATCAGCGGTTCGAACGCGGCTTCGTGCACCGGGATCCGGGGCTCCAGCGCGCTGTGCGCCTCATACGGGTCGACGTCCTCGGGCAGGCCGGCCGCGCGCAGCTTCTGCAGGGCGCCACTGGCCGCGCCGGCGAGCCGGGCCTGCTGCCACACCTTGGCCGCCAGCCCCAGAGCGGCGGCCTCCTCGGCGTCCAGGGTGATGGGCGGCAGGCGGTTGCTGTCACGGCGGGCCATGTAGCCGACCTCGCCGTCCAGGTTCTCCACGGTCTCGATGACCAGGCCGAGTTCGCGCAGGTCGTCCTTGTCGCGCTCGAACATCCGGTTGAAGGAGTCGTCCGACCCCGCTTCGAGGTAGGCCTCGATGGACTCACGCAGCTCGCGCTTGCTGAGCGGTCGCCGGGTCCCGAGCAGACACAGCGCCAGGTTCATCAGCCGCTCGGCCTTGGCAATGGCCATCGACGCCCTTCGCCTCCCTATGGTGCTTGACGACGATGACCGTACCGCCCCGATGTGGCACGGCAAAAGCCGAAGGCCCATGCCCGGACAGGCATGGGCCCCAGCTGGTCGAGACCGGTCGTACGACGATCAGACCCCGAGGAGGTCGACCACGAAGATCAGGGTCTCGCCCGGCTTGATCGCCGGGGTCGGGCTCTGGTTGCCGTAGGCGAGGTGGGCGGGGATGGTCAGCTGACGGCGGCCGCCGACCTTCATGCCCTGCACGCCCTGGTCCCAGCCCTTGATGACCCGGCCGCCGCCCAGCGGGAAGCGGAACGGCTGGCCGCGGTTCCAGCTGGCGTCGAACTCCTCACCGGTGCTGAAGGCAACGCCCACATAGTGGACGGTGACGGTCTGGCCCGCCTGCGCCACAGCGCCGTCGCCCTCCCAGATGTCCTTGATCTCCAGGTCCGCCGGGGGCTCGCCGCCCGGGAAGTCGATCTCGGGCTTGTCGATGCTCACGTCTCTAGCTCCTGCTTGTGTACGGAAAGGCAACGAACACAGTCTTGCACTTCGGGCACGGTCACATCGTCGCGACGGCGTCGACTACATCTTCGCCAGGATGTCGACCGTGAAGACCATCGTGGAGTCCTTCTTGATACCGCTGCCGGGCTGCGGGTTGTCGCCGTAGCCCAGCTTCGGCGGGACGACGATGAGGATCCGGCTGCCCACCTTCTTGCCGGTCATGCCCCGCGACCACCCCTGGACGACCTGCTGGAGCGAGAACGACGCCAACTGCTTCCGGCCGTACGTCGAGTCGAACTCCTTGCCGGTGTCCCACAGCACACCCTTGTACTGCACCAGCACGGCGTCCTCGGCGGCCACCTCGTCGCCGTCGCCCTCGATGACATAGTTCGCCACCAGCTTCTTCGGCGGGTCGGCCTTGGGAACCTCGATGGAGGGCGCCTTGCCGTCGGTGTTGGTGCCCACCTTCGGCAGGCCGGCGTTGTCCTGCGCGACCTTGGTGCCCTTGGCGGAGCTCTTCGCGTTGAACGTGCCCAGCACCTCGACCACGAAGACCAGCGTGTCGGTGCCCTTGATGCCGGCCTGCGGCTCACCCTTCGCGCCGTACCCCCAGGTGGGCGGAACGGCCATCTCGACACGGCTGCCGACCTTCTTGCCCGCCAGGGCGTACCGCCAGCCGTCGATGATGCGGCCCTGGGCGAGCTGGATGACCAGCGAGGTCTTGCGGTCGTAGGAGTTGTCGAAGACCTTCCCCGTGTTCCAGATCTGGCCCAGGTAGTTGGCCTGGATGTAGTCACCCTCCGCGACGGTGGTGCCGCTGCCCGCGATGAGCGTCTTCACCGCGAGCTGCTTCGACGGCTCACCGCTGCCCTTGGCGATCGTCGGCTTCTCACCGAACTTCTCACCCGCCGTGACCGCCGGCAACGGCCCGTCCACGATCTTCGGCGGAGGCGCGGCGGAAGCCGACGCCGACGCGGACCCACCCGAGGGCGACGCGCTGTCGCTCGCCTTGCTCGAGTCGGACTTGTCGTCGCCGCATCCGGCGAGCGTGACCAGTCCTGCGGGTACGGCGGCAAGCATGAGGGAGCGTCGGCGCACGGTGGGGGCCTCGTAATCGGTCGATCTTGTTGATGGCGTGCGCGCAACTCTACGGCGTGAGAAGGGCGCCGTACGCGAAACGCACGGCGCCCGTGTTGCGTTCCGGACATACCTCCGGAACGCGTTGCTCACATTCCCGCGATCAGCTTCTCCACCCGGTCGTCCACGGAACGGAACGGGTCCTTGCACAACACGGTGCGCTGCGCCTGGTCATTGAGCTTGAGGTGGACCCAGTCGACCGTGAAATCACGGCGCTGCTCCTGCGCCCGCCGGATGAAATCACCGCGCAGCCGCGCCCGAGTGGTCTGCGGCGGAACCGACTTGCCCTCGAAGATCTTCAAGTCGTTGCAGATCCGGGCTGCTTGGCCCTTCTTCTCCAGCAGGTAGTACAGACCACGACGACGATGGATGTCGTGGTACGCGAGGTCTATCTGCGCCACCCGCGGGTGCGACATCGTCATGTTGTGCTTGGCCCGGTACCGCTCGATGAGCTTGTACTTCATCACCCAGTCGATCTCGGTGCCGATCCGGTCGAGGTCCTCGGCCTCGATCGCGTCCAGCGTGCGGCCCCACAGCTCCAGGACCTGCTCGACGGTGCCGGTACGGATACCGCGGCGCTCACAGAAGTCCACGGCCTTCTCGTAGTACTCGCGCTGCACCTCCAGCGCGGAGGCCTCCCGGCCGCTGGCCAGACGCACCTTGCGCCGGCCGGTGATGTCGTGGCTGACCTCACGGATCGCCCGGATCGGGTTCTCCAGGGTCAGGTCCCGCATCACGGTGCCCGCCTCGATCATGCGCAGCACCAAGTCGGTCGCGCCGACCTTGAGCAGCATCGTCGTCTCGGACATGTTCGAGTCGCCCACGATGACATGCAGGCGGCGATAGCGCTCGGCATCGGCGTGCGGCTCGTCCCGCGTGTTGATGATCGGCCGGGAACGCGTCGTCGCCGAGGAGACACCCTCCCAGATGTGCTCGGCACGCTGGCTCACGCAGTACACCGCGCCACGCGGGGTCTGCAGCACCTTGCCCGCTCCGCACAGGAGCTGCCGGGTGACCAGGAACGGAATCAGAATGTCCGCGAGCCGGGAGAACTCGCCATGACGCGCGACGAGATAGTTCTCGTGGCATCCGTACGAGTTGCCCGCCGAGTCGGTGTTGTTCTTGAAGAGGTAGACGTCGCCCGCGATTCCTTCCTCGTGCAGGCGTCGTTCGGCGTCCACCAGGAGTCCTTCGAGAATGCGCTCGCCCGCTTTGTCGTGGGTGACCAGTTCGGTCACATTGTCACATTCGGGTGTCGCGTATTCCGGATGTGAGCCCACGTCGAGATAGAGGCGGGCACCGTTTCGCAGAAAGACGTTACTGCTGCGGCCCCATGACACGACACGGCGGAAGAGGTACCGCGCCACCTCGTCGGGAGACAGGCGTCGCTGTCCCCTGAACGTACACGTGACGCCGTACTCGTTCTCCAGCCCGAAAATGCGGCGGTCCATGAGTGAACATTACGCCCGATCCCCCGAGCTGAAACGAGGTTCGACAGCACGGTTTGGATCATTTTCCGATGAAGACGCAACCACCGCACCCCCACCAACAGCTGCGAGTACCCGCCCCGTGGCCAGCAGAACCACCAGCGACACACCCCCCGCGGCCCCCGGCACCGCGAACCCCCACAACGCCCCGCCCGCCTCCACGACCGGCCCCGCGAGCCCCGTTCCCACGGACGCCCCCACCGTGAACGTCGTCACAAGCCACGAGAACGCCTCAGTGACCGTCCCCCGCGGCGCGTGCCGGTCCACGAGGACGAACGCACAGGCGATGGCAGGCGCCAGGAACACACCCGCGACGACCGTCAGCAACGTCATCGCCACCGCACCCGGCATCAGCGTCAACGGCACATAACACACCGCCAGAAGCGCCACCAGAACCCGCAGTCGCCGGGCCGGCTCCCCACTCCACTGCCGCGCCCCGTAGAACACACCACCGATGAGCGCGCCCACCCCGATGCCCGCCATCAGCCAGCCGTACACCGCGTCACCCCCATGGTCGTCCGCGTACGACACGGACGCCACCGTGATGGAGCCCAGCGCGATACCCACGAACAAAAACGCGGCCAGCAGCGCCAGGAGGCCCGGCGAACGCAGCGCACCGAGCCAGTGCGCCTCACGCGGAGCCGAGCGCCACGCGCGCGAGGGCGGCGACACCACCACCGACAACGCGCCGAGCACTCCCACGACATTCACCACGACCAACGCCGCCTGCGCCGACCACAGCGACACGCACAGCGTCACCAGCAACGGCCCGACCGCGAACATGACCTCCTGCGCCACCGCGTCCAGGGCGTATGCCCTGTGCACCTCGCCCTCCTCACCGAGGACGGAAGGCCACAGCGCCCGCAGACCGCCCTCCAGAGGCGGGGTGAAGAGCCCCGCGGCCGCGACGGCGGCATAGGCGACCGGCAACGGATCCGTGCCCGCGAACGCGAAGACGGCCGTCGCGAGAGCCGACAGGACCGCTGCAGGCAACTGCACCCGCGGCTGCCCGTACAGGTCCACCAGCCGCCCGAGCACCGGCTGCCCGACCGCATTGGCCACCCCGTAGGCGGCCGCCAGCCCCCCGGCCATGCTGTACGCGCCGCCCCCCGCACGCACGAACAGCACGATCGCGATCGCGGCCGTCGCGTTCGGCAGCCGCCCCACCAGCGTGCCCACCAGCAGCCGTACGGCGTGCCTCGCCCTGAGGATCTCCAGATATCCCGCGGCCATGTCCCGCCCTTCACTCGCCCGGTGCGCCGGTGACACGCGAGGTGTTACGTATAACGCCCTCCGTCATACGTACCATGTGCGCAGTTCACGCGTCCACACGAAAGCGCAGGCAACCGGTGGCCCGAGGCAGCACCCGACCCACCAGCCGCGACGTCGCCCAAGCCGCCGGCGTCTCCCAGGCCGCCGTCTCCCTCGTCCTCGGCGACAAATGGCGCGGCCGGGTCTCCCAAACCACCGCCGAACGCGTCCGCAACGCCGCCCGCGAACTCGGCTACCGCCCCAACCTGGCAGCCCGCAACCTCCGTCTGGGCCACACCCGTACCGTCCTCCTCGTCGTCCCCGCCCTGACCACCGAGTTCTTCGCCGGCGTCTACACCGGCGCCGCCCGAGTCGCCGCCGAACACGGCTTCGGAGTCGTCCTCTACCCCTCCCCCGAAGGCGTCGGCCCCGCCCGCGACCCCTTCGCCTCCGCCCAGGCCGCCCTCGACGGCGTCATCGCCTCCTCCATGGCCGCCGACGCCCTCACCGCCATCCGCGGCGACCAGCTGCCCCTGGTCATGCTGGACAGCGACCCGTCCGGAAGCCTCGGCGCGGCCACCGTCAACCTCGACATCGCCGACGGCGTACGCCAGGTCGCCGAACACCTCCTGAGCCTCGGACACCGCCACTTCCTGCACCTCGCGGCGGACGTACCGTCCTGGACCTTCGACGTCCGCGCACGCGAGCTCGCCACCCGCGTTCGCGCAGTGCCCGGCACCACCGTCCGCACCACACACGCCCCCATCTCCATCGAGGACGCACAGAGCGCAGCCGAAGCCGCGCTCTCCGCCCCCGGCCCCCGGCCCACCGCCCTGGTCTGCGACGACGACAAACTCGCCGCCGGCGCCTACAAAGCCATACGACGCCTCGGCCTGCGCATCCCCGACGACATCTCCGTCACCGGCCTCGACGACCTCGCCCTCGCCACCGCCATCGACCCCGAACTGACGACCGTACGCCTGGACGCCGAACTCTTCGGCGAACACGGCATGCGCGCCCTCCTGGCCGTCCTGGAGGGCCGAACACCCGACGCCGGAGACATCCCCGTCCAACTGGTCGTACGAGGCTCCACAGCACCACCCAGGGCCTCCTGAACACACCTGTGCCCCGGCCGAACCGTCGGCCGGGGCACATCAGGAAAGAGAACGGGACTACTCCTCTTCGGAACCCTCCGCCTCATCGGAGCTCTCCGCCTCGGTACTCGCCCCACCGACCTCCAGCAGCCGACCCAGCTGACGGCCCACAATCCGCTTGAACTTGCGCTTCTGCGGACGCGTACGGTCCAGCACCGCCACCTCCAGACGCTCCGACGGAATCTCCCGCTCACTCCCGTTGGTGTCACGGGACAACGCCTGCACAGCCAGCTTCAGCGCCTCGGCAAGACTCATGCCGTCCTGGTGACGCTGGTCCAGATAACTGCTGATCGTCTCGGCGTTGCCACCGACCGCGACCGAACCGTGCTCATCCACGATCGAACCGTCATGCGGCAACCGATAGATCTGGTCACCCTCCGGCGTCTCCCCCACCTCGGCGACGACCAGCTCCACCTCGTACGGCTTCTCAGCCGCACTCGAGAAGATCGTGCCCAGCGTCTGGGCGTAGACATTGGCGAGACCACGAGCGGTCACGTCATCACGGTCATAGGTGTAACCCCGCAGATCGGCGTAGCGCACACCACCGATCCGCAGATTCTCGTACTCGTTGTACTTACCGGCAGCCGCGAAGCCGATCCGGTCATAGATCTCGCTGAACTTGTGCAGCGCACGGGACGGGTTCTCGCCGACGAACACGATGCCGTCGGCATACTGCAACACGACCAGGCTGCGACCACGGGCGATGCCCTTACGGGCGTACTCCGCCCGGTCGGCCATGGCCTGCTGGGGTGAGACATAGAACGGCGTCGACACCGGTTATCCGTCCCTCTCTTCTGAGTACCGTCGAAATCCCTGGATCACCTTGAAAACAACCGGGCAGCCGACTACAGCAGCGCGGCCCGCGGACCGTCCGGCTGCTCCAGACGCCGCTCCAGGATCGAGCGGGCGATCTCCGAGGACTCATCATCGGAGATCCGACGGAAACCGTCCTCGGTGATCACCGTGACGATCGGGTAGATCCGGCGAGCGACATCGGGACCACCGGTCGCCGAGTCGTCGTCAGCCGCGTCATACAGAGCCTGCACCACGAGCATCGTGGCATCGGCCTCACTCAAGTCATTACGGAACAGCTTCTTCATCGCACCACGCGCGAAGATCGACCCCGAGCCGGTCGCGGCGAAATTGTGCTCCTCGGAGCGGCCACCGGTGACGTCGTAGGAGAAGATGCGACCCCTCTCCCGGTCCACGTCATACCCCGCGAACAGCGGCACCACGGCCAAACCCTGCATGGCCATGCCCAGGTTGGAACGGATCATGGTCGACAGGCGGTTCGCCTTGCCCTCCAGCGAGAGCTGCGCCCCCTCGACCTTCTCGAAATGCTCCAGCTCCAGCTGGAACAGCTTGACCATCTCCACCGCGAGACCGGCCGTGCCGGCGATACCGACCGCCGAGTACTCGTCGGCCGGGAACACCTTCTCGATGTCCCGCTGCGCGATGACATTGCCCATCGTGGCCCGCCGGTCACCGGCGAGCACCACCCCGCCGGGGAAGGTGACGGCCACGATCGTGGTCCCGTGCGGCGCCTCGATCACACCCTGCGTGGGCGGGAGCTGCCGGTTGCCCGGCAGGATCTCCGGCTGGTGCTCGGACAGGAAGTCCATGAAGGACGAGGACCCAGGCGTCAGGAAGGCAGCTGGTAGACGCCCGGTGCTACGAGTGTTGGCTTCCACGCGATTCCTTCCACGTAAGCAGCAGCCCGCCTTATGGCATCGGGCCGATCCTTGAACTGCCCCAGTGCGGCGTTGCAGCTGAAGCACAGTACGCCCCGGACCCTACCCGTCTTGTGGCAGTGATCCACATGTGCGGCCGGAGCCGCCAAACATATGCAGCAGACGCCCGCTTGAGAGGCGATCAACTCGTCACGCTCGGCTTCGGTGAGCCCGTACTGGCGCTTCAGATGCCCCTCGCGCCCTTGGATGGCCCGACACGCCTTGCAGCGCGTCGACAGGCCGTCCGAAGCGGTCGCGTTGCGATGCCACTCGCTGTGAGGCTTCACTTCGCCGCAGGTCCGGCAGAGCTTGTGCCCTGCCGGAACGTCCACCTTCTCGCGGACCGGCTTACCCATGGCCTCCCGGCGGCGCCGGTAGTGTGCGGCGCTGTATTCCGCCACGCACTCCCGACACCGCACCTGGAGACCATCGCTCCGGTTCTTGTCCCGTGCGAACGCGGCGACGGGCAAGTCCTTCTTGCAGCCCGTACACCGCTTCGCGTGCGGTTCTCCAGCCACCCCCAAATCCCCCGCTTCCTTCGATTCGAAGGAGAAATGGCCGAACGACCGCCTACTGTCCACCTTTTTGCACGAAGCTTCGAACGAAATCCTCGGCATTTTCCTCTAGTACGTCGTCGATTTCGTCCAGGACGGAGTCCACGTCGTCGCTCAGCTTCTCCTGGCGCTCCTTGAGGTCTTCGGATCCCTGTGCCTCGGGCGCCTCCTCGACCTCCTCGGTGTTGCGCGTCGCCTTCTGCTGTCCGCCGCCGGTGTCCTTGGTCGCCATAACCCTCACCCCGCTCGGTTCGACGTTCTTGATCAGACCCTACAAGCAGGGTCCGACATTGGCCCCGCTGTTCCGTCAACGTCCGGGGACCATCTCGATGATTCCCGGACGCGGACCTTTCCACCCTGTGGGGCCGAGTCGGCCCCGGGTACCCCTCAGTGGCCGGACAGTACCCTGACCAGGTCTTCGGCCGTCCGGCAGCGGTCAAGGAGCTCCTTGACGTGATTACGCGTTCCGCGAAGTGGTTCCAGGGTTGGGACGCGCTGGAGCGAGTCCCTGCCCGGGAGGTCGAAGATCACGGAGTCCCAGGAGGCGGCCGCGACGTCGTCGGCGTACTGCTCCAGGCAGCGGCCTCGGAAGTAGGCGCGGGTGTCCTCCGGGGGCTTCGTGCGGGCCCGCTCGACCTCGCTGTCGTCCAGGAGGCGCTTGATGCGTCCGCGGGCCGCCAGTCGGTTGTAGAGGCCCTTCTCGGGGCGTACGTCGGCGTACTGGAGGTCGACGAGGTGCAGCCGGGGTGCGTCCCAGTCGAGGTTGTCGCGGCGTCGGTAGCCCTCCATGAGTTCTCGTTTGGCGACCCAGTCGAGTTCGCCGGCCAGGCTCATCGGGTCGTGTTCGAGGCGGTTGAGGGTGTCCTCCCAGCGTGCGAGGACGTCCTTGGTCTGGTCGTCGGCGTCGGCGCCGTACCGTTCCTCGACGTATTTGCGGGAGAGCTCGAAGTACTCCATCTGGAGTTGGACTGCGGTGAGTGTGCGGCCGCTGCGGAGGGTGACCAGGCGCTTGAGGGTCGGGTCGTGGGAGACCTGGTGGAGGGTGCGGACGGGCTGGTCCACGGCGAGGTCGACGGCGATGAAGCCGTCCTCGATCATGGACAGGACGAGCGCCGTCGTGCCCAGTTTGAGGTAGGTGGAGATCTCCGAGAGGTTCGCGTCGCCGATGATGACGTGCAGGCGGCGGTATTTCTCGGCGTCGGCGTGGGGTTCGTCGCGAGTGTTGATGATGGGGCGTTTGAGTGTGGTTTCGAGGCCGACCTCGACCTCGAAGTAGTCGGCGCGCTGGCTGAGCTGGAAGCCGTGTTCGTGTCCGTCCTGGCCGATGCCGACGCGGCCCGCTCCGGCGAAGACCTGGCGGGAGACGAAGAAGGGCGTGAGGTGGCGCACGATGTCCGAGAAGGGGGTTTCCCGCTTCATCAGGTAGTTCTCGTGGGTGCCGTAGGAGGCGCCTTTGTTGTCGGTGTTGTTCTTGTAGAGGTGGATCGGCTGGGCGCCGGGGAGCTGGCCGGCGCGTTCGGCGGCTTCTGCCATGATGCGTTCGCCGGCCTTGTCCCAGAGGACGGCGTCGCGTGGGTTGGTGACTTCGGGGGCGCTGTATTCGGGGTGTGCGTGGTCGACGTAGAGCCGTGCGCCGTTGGTGAGGATGACGTTGGCGAGGCCGATGTCCTCGTCGGTGAGCTGGCTGGAGTCGGCGGCCTCGCGGGCGAGGTCGAAGCCTCGCGCGTCGCGCAGCGGGTTCTCCTCCTCGAAGTCCCAGCGGGCCCGGCGGGCCCGGTGCATCGCCGCCGCGTAGGCGTTGACGATCTGGGATGAGGTGAGCATGGCATTGGCGTTGGGGTGGCCGGGGACGGAGATCCCGTACTCCGTCTCGATGCCCATTACTCGCCGTACGGTCATGCGGCCCTCCTTGCCCGGCGGCGCCCTCGGTCGGGGGCGCCGCTCAAGTACCGCTGGCGCTCCGGTGCGTGTGCGGTGCCCGTCCCCGCACTGCGCGACTCGGCGGTATGGAAGAGCCTAGAACGCCTCTGCGCCGGCGGGGAGATCATTTGCGTCATTGCCTTGCTCCAGCCGTGGCCTGGAAAACAGTCGGCTGCGGGTACCCGGTGTGGGCACCCGCAGCCGCCCTGTGTTTTACAGGTACTGCCCGGTGTTTGCCACCGTGTCGATGGAGCGTCCGGTGTCCGCACCCTGCTTTCCGGTGATGAGCGTGCGGATGTAGACGATCCGTTCGCCCTTCTTGCCGGAGATGCGGGCCCAGTCGTCCGGGTTGGTGGTGTTCGGGAGGTCCTCGTTCTCCTTGAACTCGTCCACGCAGGCCTGGAGGAGGTGGGAGACCCTGAGGCCCTTCTGTTTGTGTTCGAGGAAGTCCTTGATCGCCATTTTCTTGGCGCGGCCCACGATGTTCTCGATCATGGCGCCGGAATTGAAGTCCTTGAAGTAGAGGACTTCCTTGTCGCCGTTGGCGTAGGTGACTTCCAGGAAGCGGTTTTCCTCGGATTCTGTGTACATGTGTTCCACGGCCGTCTGGATCATGCTCTGGACGGTTGTGGCCTTGCTGCCGCCGTGCTCGCCGAGGTCGTCGGCGTGCAGGGGGAGGCGTTCGGTGAGGTACTTGCCGAAGATGTCCTTTGCGGCTTCGGCGTCGGGACGCTCGATCTTGATCTTCACGTCGAGACGGCCGGGGCGCAGGATGGCGGGGTCGATCATGTCCTCGCGGTTGGAGGCGCCGATCACGACCACGTTCTGCAGGCCTTCCACGCCGTCGATCTCGGCGAGCAGCTGCGGGACGATGGTGTTCTCCACGTCCGAGCTGACGCCGGAGCCACGGGTGCGGAAGAGGGATTCCATCTCGTCGAAGAAGACGATGACGGGGGTGCCCTCGCTGGCTTTCTCACGGGCACGCTGGAAGACGAGGCGGATCTGCCGCTCGGTCTCGCCGACGTACTTGTTCAGCAGTTCGGGGCCCTTGATGTTGAGGAAGAAGCTCTTGCCGGCGGCCTGGCCGGTGACTTCGGCGACCTTTTTGGCCAGCGAGTTCGCGACGGCCTTGGCGATGAGCGTCTTGCCGCATCCGGGTGGTCCGTACAGGAGGACGCCCTTGGGTGGGCGCAGTTCGTGCTCCTTGAACAGGTCCGGGTAGAGGTACGGGAGCTCGACTGCGTCGCGGATGGCTTCGATCTGGCCGCCGAGGCCGCCGATCTGCTCGTAGCCGATGTCCGGGACCTCTTCGAGGACGAGTTCTTCGACCTCGCTCTTGGGGACGACCTCGTAGACGTAGCCGGAGCGGGGTTCGAGCAGGAGGGCGTCGCCGGCGCGGATGGTGACGTCCAGCAGCGGCTCGGCGAGCCGTACCACCCGTTCCTCGTCGGTGTGCCCGAGTACCAGGGCGCGCTCGCCGTCCTCGAGGATTTCCTTGAGGGTGACGATCTCTCCGACCCGCTCGTACTCCATGGCTTCGACCACGTTGAGCGCTTCGTTGAGCATCACCTCCTGGCCGCGCCGGAGGTCGTCGAGTTCCACGCTGGGGCTGACGTTCACCCGGAGTTTGCGGCCGCCGGTGAAGATGTCGGCGGTGCCGTCCTCGTTCGCCGTGAGGAAGACACCGAAGCCGGCCGGTGGCTGTGCGAGCCGGTCGACTTCCTCCTTGAGGGCCACGATCTGGTCGCGGGCCTCACGGAGCGTGTTGGCGAGTCGCTCGTTCTGGGCGGACACGCCGGCCAGGTTGGTCTGCAGCTCGACGATCCGCTCTTCGAGAATCCTCGTGTGTCGCGGAGAGTCGGCGAGCTTGCGTCGCAGGACGGCGATCTCCTGCTCAAGGTAGGCAATCTGCCCGGCGGGGTCGTCGGACCCTCGTCCCGGGCGGATGCCGCGGTTCATGTCGTCGTCGTGGGCTGCCACGGTCCTCACCTCCTCCAAGGGGAGCTGGACGCTTCCAGACCCTACCTGGGTGGGTGTCGATTGAAACCCCTAGATCACAAAGACGGTAGGGGTGTGTCCGATCTTCACCCTTGCGCTCTCCCTCACGCCAGGGGAATACCCACTGAACATGGCGGGGAAGCCGCCGGAGGTAGGGTCGAAGTGTTCAACGCCCGTCAGAGCTGGCCGGATTCCCGTGCGGCTCGACGAGAAACGGCAGGAGATATGAGCGTGCAGCAGGAGGCCGGGGCCGACACGGAGGCGCTGGAGGTCTGGATCGACCAGGATCTCTGTACCGGCGACGGCATCTGTGTCCAGTATGCGCCTGAGGTGTTCGAGTTGGACATCGATGGGCTGGCGTACGTGAAGGGCGCGGAGGACGAGCTGCTGCAGGACAGGGGTGCCACAACGCCCGTTCCGCTGCCGCTTCTCACGGATGTTGTCGACTCGGCGAAGGAGTGTCCGGGGGAGTGCATTCACGTGCGTCGGGTTTCGGACAGGGCTGAGGTCTACGGTCCGAACGCCGAGTGACGGTGCGGGTGCTCGCTGTGACTGCTGTCTGATTTCTCACATGCGCGGTGGCGCGTTTCAGACGGTGTGGGAGCCGGCGGGTGTCGAGCGGACGAACGTGCCGTTCTTCCATCGCCACTTCGCGTCGTCCTTGACGTCGGGGCAGCAACTGGGCACGTCGGTGGTGGAGTAGCCGAGGACTGTGGCGAGGACGGCTCCGTCCCGGAGGGCGAAGTCGGTCACGGTCCGGCGGTCCTTGGGGTTGATGAGGGTGGCCACCACGCGGGGCGTGCCGGTGTCCGCGGAGCGGGTGAGGACGTAGACGCCGTCGGGCGGGGTTCCCATCGCTGTGTCGCAGTGCACGACGGCGACTGTTTCCGGCCTGCCGTCTTGGTCGAGGTCGCCGGTGACCTTCTTCGCCACGATCGCCTTGGCGGGGCCGCACTCGATCGGGAAGTGGACGTGGGAGGGGTCGGGGGGTGCGGTGACGGCCGGGTCCTTCTTGGTCTGGGGGCCGGCTTCCTGGGCTGCCGTCGCCGGGTTGGGCTGCAGGACCGAGGAGAGGGCCACGACGCCGGCGACCGCTGTCGCGGTGGCGACCCAGTGGATGGGACGAGTGTGGGTGTGTGCCAGTTCCGGGACGGCGGGTTGCTGCACTAGGAGCGTCTCCTGAGGGCTGTGCCGGTGGGGGTGGCTGCATGGTGCCACACGTCACAGTGAGGGGGAAACGGCGGGGTCGGCACTCCGCCGACCTTGGGCCTTACGGACTTTGGTGCGGTGTCAACACGCGTACGCCGTGGCGCAGTTCCCGGAGGTCGGTGGGAACTGGGCCACGGCGTTCGTGCGTTGTCGCGGCACCGGGCCGCTTCAGCGGGCGGCGCCGCCGTCGGCGTTGGGGCCGGTGTAGTCCTCGCCGTAGGCGCCCTTGGCGGGGCGGCGGCGGCGCATGGGGGGCTCGACTCCGTCGGCGAGGCGGCGGGCGGTGAGCAGGAAGCCGGTGTGGCCGATCATCCGGTGGTCGGGGCGGACGGCGAGGCCCTCGACGTGCCAGTTGCGGATCATCGATTCCCAGGAGGTCGGTTCGTTGAAGGAGCCGATCTCGCGGATGGACTCGACGGTGCGGGCGAGCTGGGTGGTGGTCGCCACGTAGCAGCAGAGGATGCCGCCGGGGACGAGTGCCTTGGAGACGGCTTCCAGGCATTCCCAGGGGGCGAGCATGTCGAGGATGACGCGGTCGACGTCCGTGTCGGACAGGTTGTCCTGGAGATCGCCGACGGTGAGCTGCCAGGCGGGGTGGGGGCCGCCGAAGTAGCGCTCGACGTTCTGCCGGGCGATGTCGGCGAAGTCCTCGCGGCGCTCGTAGCTGTGCAGCATGCCCTGGTCGCCGATGGCGCGCAGCAGGAAGCTGCTGAGCGAGCCGGAGCCGACGCCGGCCTCGACGACGCGTGCGCCGGGGAAGATGTCGGCGAAGGCGAGGATCTGTCCCGCGTCCTTGGGGTAGACCACGGCGGCGCCGCGGGGCATGGACAGGACGTAGTCGGGGAGCAGGGGGCGCAGCGCGAGGTAGGCGACGTTCCCGGTGGTGCGGACAACGCTGCCCTCGGGAGCGCCGATCAGTTCGTCGTGGGGGAAGGAACCCTTGTGGGTGTGGAAGTTCTTCCCGGCCTCGAGTGTGAACGTGTAGTGGCGGCCCTTGGGGTCGGTCAGCTGAACCTGGTCCCCGACCTTGAAGGGCCCGCGCCTGCGGGCGGCACCGGTCGGTTCGGACATGTGAACAGCCTACCGGTCCCGGCGGGGGCCTTGGACCACTAGGAGGGCCTGGCCATCGCCTTGACGAAGGCGCGCTCGACGTCGGCCGCGGACAGGACGCCGTAGATCTCGCCGGTCTCCTCGACGACGAGGTATTCGGTGGCGGGGGTGGCGCGCAGGGCGTCGAGGAGGTCTTCGCCGGCCAGTTCCGCGGAGACGCGCATGCCGTCGGTGAGGTCCTGGGCGAGGCCGCTGACGGCGACCCAGGGGCGGCGGTGTTCCGGTACGCCGACGATGGCGGCCTCGCGGACGAGGGAGAGGGGGTGGCCGTCGGTGTCGACGACGACGAGGGCGCGGGCTCCGGCGGCGTTGGCGCGGCGCAGGGCTTCGGAGAGGGGGGTGTGGGTCTCGACGGGGACGGCGCGGCGGGTGAGGGTGCGGGCGCGCAGTTCGGGCAGGTGTTCGCGCAGGCGGGCCATGCGGAGGCTGTTGCCGGCGCCGGTCCAGATGATGGCGGCGAGGATGGCGGCGAGCAGGGCGTCCATCACGGTGTCCATGCCGACGCTGTCCTCGGCGTTGGAGCCGAGTGCGCCGGACTGGGTGAGCAGGGGGAGGCCGATGAGGACGGAGACGGCGAGGGCGCGGCCGATCCAGGCGGCGGCGATGGTGCCGGTCATGGGCTTGCCGGTGATCTTCCAGACGACGGCGCGCAGCATTCGGCCGCCGTCGAGGGGCAGGCCGGGCAGGAGGTTGAAGGCGGCGACGATCAGGTTGGAGACCATCAGGCCGGCCAGGAGTACGCCGGGGACCGTGTCGGGCTCGACGGGCTGCAGGGCGAGGTAGAAGAGGCCGGAGAGGGCGAGGGAGAGCAGCGGGCCGACGAAGGCGAGCCAGAACTCCCGGCCGGGGGTCTCGGCCTCCTTCTCGATCTCGGAGACACCGCCGAAGAACTGGAGCTGGATACGGCGGACGGGGAGCTTGAAGCGGAGGGCGGCGACGGTGTGGGCCAGTTCGTGGACGAGTACGGAGGCGTAGAAGGCGACGGCGAAGAAGAGGGAGACCAGGTAGCGGGCGGCGCCGAGTTCGGGCAGCACCCGGTCGAGCTGGCCGCCGAACACCCAGGTGATGAGGGCGGCGACGAGGAACCAGCTGGGCGCGACGTACACGGGCACGCCGAAGGGCCGCCCCATCAGCAGTCCGCCGCCGGGGCCTCGTTCGCGCCGGGGAGGACGGCTCTTGGTGGAGCCGGCGTGGGCGAGGGGCCGGTCGCCGACGGGGTGGGTGTGCTCCGGGCTGCCGGTGTGCGCTTCGGTCCGGTGATGGTCGGCGGCGTGCTGAGGGGTGGTGGGGTGCTCGGTGTCGTGTGCGGCAGGCATGGCCTGCTGGTCCTTGGGGGCCTGGCCACTGGCGGCCTGGTCACCGGCGGCCTGGTCCGTGTGGGGCCGGTCTTCGGCGGGCTTGTCCCGGGGGGTCTCGTCCTCGGGGGACTCTTCCGCGGAGTGACCGGGACTCTCGCCTGCCGTGGTCTCGTCGCCGACGGCGGTGGCGTCGTCCGGGGTCTGGGGCGGGGCGTCCAGGCGGCGTACGACCATGGTGGGTTCGTCGGCCGGTGGGGTCTCGTCAGTGTCGGTGTCGGTGGCCCGTCGGGGCCGGCCGGGGCGTGCGGGGCCGGTGGCCGGGGTCGCAGGTGTTGCGGGGCGCTCGGTCGGCTGGTCGTCGCCGGACCGCGGCTGCCCGCTCCCGCTGCTCTCGTCCACGGTGTCCCCTCGTTCGAAGCGTCTCCCGCGCCTGCCGGACGGGAGGGTCTCGGGTCGATGGTATGCGGCCGTCGCGACGCGTTCCGCCCCGGCACCCCCCGTGTTTCCCTGGTCGTCGCGCGGGTCATGACGGTGGCTGGGTCACTGTCAGTGGCGGGCCGTATGGTCTGTGGTCATGGAGACGAGCACGGAGGACGCCGCGGGGGCCGCCGGCGAAGGGACCGCGCAGGGGGATCCGCCGGTCGCGGCGGAATCGGCGGCCGCGAACACGACGGTCACGGCCGCGACGGCCACGGCCACGGCCATGGCAGTGGACACGGCGACGGCGGTCGCGGCAGCCGGTGCCGCGGTGACGGCTACGACTACCGCTGAGGCCGCAGCTGCGACTGCAGCGCCGGCCGACGAGGTGATCACGGCCGGTCCGGCGGGTCCGACCGGTCACACGGCCATAGCCCCGGCCTCGCTGTCCCCCTCCCGGGCGGGTGACTTCATGCAGTGCCCCCTGCTGTACCGGTTCCGGGTGATCGACCGGCTGCCCGAGAAGCCGAGCGAGGCGGCGACGCGCGGCACGCTGGTGCACGCGGTCCTGGAGCGGCTCTTCGACGCCCCGGCCGCGGAGCGGACCGCTCCCCGTGCCAAGTCGCTGATCCCCGGACAGTGGGACCGGCTGCGGGAGACCCGGCCGGAGGTCGTCGAGCTGTTCGCCGACGATCCTGAGGGCGAGCGGATGGCGCGCTGGCTCGGTGAGGCGGAGCAGCTGGTGGAGCGCTGGTTCACGCTGGAGGACCCGACCCGGCTCGAGCCGGTCGAGCGCGAGTTGTTCGTCGAGACGGTGCTGGACTCGGGGCTGAAGCTGCGCGGGATCATCGACCGGGTCGATGTGGCGCCCACCGGCGAGGTGCGGATCGTCGACTACAAGACGGGCAAGGCGCCCCGGCCGGAGTACGCCGAGGGTGCCCTGTTCCAGATGAAGTTCTACGCCCTGGTGGTGTGGCGGCTGAAGAACGTCGTCCCGCGCCGGCTGCAGCTCGTCTATCTCGGCAGCGGCGATGTTCTGACGTACGACCCCGTGGTGGCCGACCTGGAGCGGGTCGAGCGCAAGCTGCACGCGCTGTGGGAGGCGATCCGCGAGGCCACGCGGACCGGTGAGTGGCGGCCGCGTCCGACCAAGCTGTGCGGCTGGTGCGATCACCAGGCGCACTGTCCGGAGTTCGGCGGTACTCCCCCGCCCTATCCGCTGCCGGTGAGGGCGCCGGAGTCCGGCGGTGGCCCGCAGGGCAGAATGGGGCCGGACTAGCGAAGGAGACTTACGTGGCCATCCGCGTCCTACTGGTCGATGACCAGCCGTTGCTGCGCACCGGCTTCCGGATGATCCTGGAGGCCGAGCAGGACCTCGCGGTCGTCGGCGAGGCCGGAGACGGCCTCCAGGCTCTGGACCAGGTGCGGGCTCTGCAGCCCGATGTGGTCCTGATGGACATCCGTATGCCGCGGATGGACGGTGTGGAGGCGACCCGGCAGATCACCGGGCCGGGGCGGGACGGCCCGGCCAAGGTGCTGGTGCTGACCACCTTCGACCTCGACGAGTACGTGGTGGAGGCCCTGCGGGCGGGTGCCAGCGGCTTTCTGCTGAAGGACGCCCCGGCCAATGAGCTGGTGCAGGCCATCCGTGTGGTGGCGGCGGGTGAGGCGATGCTGGCGCCGAGCATCACGCGGCGGCTGCTCGACAAGTACGCCACCCATCTGCCCTCCGGCGACGAGCCGGTGCCGGACACCCTGCACACGCTCACGGACCGTGAGGTCGAGGTGCTGAAGCTGGTGGCGCGCGGGCTGTCCAACGCGGAGATCGCCGCGGACCTGTTCGTGAGTGAGACGACGGTCAAGACGCATGTCGGCCATGTCCTGACGAAGCTGGGGCTGCGCGACCGGGTGCAGGCCGCGGTGTACGCGTACGAGAGCGGTCTGGTGCGGCCTGGGGCCCAGCAGTAGGCGGTACGTGCCTTCGAAGCGGGTTCCCGCGGGCTTCTTCCCGCGGGGCGGGTTCCCCGCGGGAACGTCTTCCCGCGGGGCGGGTTCCGTCAAGCGTGTCAGCTCTTGCTGAGTTCCCAGAAGCGGAAGACGGTTGAGGCGTCGAGGCAGTACTCCAGGCCGTAGACGCCCTCGCGGGTGACGGCGTACTGCTTGGCCTGCCAGAGCGGGAGGACGGGGAGGTCGTCGGCGACGAGGTCCTGGAGTTTGCCGTAGTCGGACTCGGTCGCGGCGCGGTCGGTCTGGGCGGCGGTCCTCGGGATGAGCGTGCCGGTGATCGTGCTGTTGCGGTAGTGGTTGTCGAGCACGTTGCCCTTGCCGAAGAAGGGGGCCGTGAAGTTGTCGGCGTCCGGGTAGTCGGGGACCCAGCCCTTCACGTAGACGCCGTAGGTGCCGGCCGCGATGTTCTTCTCGTACTCGTCGAAGGCCACGGACCGCATGTCTGCGTCGAACAGGCCGCTGGCGTTGAGCTCGGCGGCGATGGCCTTCAGCAGGGCGTCGGTGGCCGGGCCATAGCGGGACGGGGTGGACCACAGGGTCAGCTTCACCTTGCCGCTGATGCCGTCGGCGGCCAGCGCGGCGGCGGCCCTGGCCTTGGAGGGGCGGGCGCCGTAGGTGTCGAAGAAGGCCGTGTTGTGGCCGGTGATTCCGGCCGGGATGATCGAGTACAGCGGGGTGGCCGTGCCCTGGTAGACGTCGTTGATGAGGGCGTCGCGGTCGATCAGGTAGGCCATGGCCTTGCGCACGCCGAGCCGGCCGGCGACCGGGTCGTCCATGTTGAAGACCAGGTGCTGGACCTCGGCGCTGCTGCCCTCGACGACTTCGACGTCGGAGTCTTCGCCTTGTTCGATCTCCGCGATGTCGCCGGCGGCGAGTCCTCGGTAGGCGATGTCGACCTTGTGGTCGAGCAGGGCCTGCTTGAGGGCGGGCTGGTCGCCGTGGAAGAACTTCAGCGTCACACCGGAGTTCTTGACGTCGGCAGTGCCCTGGTAGTTCTCGTTGACCGAGAAGACGGCCTGGTCGTCGCTGAAGGAGTCCAGCTTGTAGGGGCCGGAGCCGACCGCCTCGCCGTCCTCGCGCAGCCCGTCGGCGTCGTACTGGGTGTGGTCGACGATGGAGCCGGCGCCTGAGGCGAGCTTGCTGGGGAAGGTGGCGTCGGGGGTGTTGAGGTGGAACACCACGGTCTTCTCGTCCGGTGCTTCGACCTTCTGGAGCATGGGGAACATGATCGCGGGCCCGGCGTCGTCGTTGATCTTCAGCATGCGGTCGAAGGAGAACGTGACGTCCTTCGAGGTGAGCGCGTCACCGTTGCTGAACTTCAGGCCGTCCTTCAGCGTGCAGGTGTAGACCTTGGTCTCGGTGTCCGTGAAGGCGCAGTTCCGGGCGGCCTCGGGCTGTGGTTCGGTGCTGCCCTTGGGGAAGCTGAGCAGCGACTGGAAGACGTTGTTGAACAGCATCCAGGAGCCGGGGTCGTAGCCGGAGGCGGGGTCGGTGGCCAGGACGTCGTCGGACATTCCCATGACCACGGAGGAGCCGCTGTCCCCCGATGCCCCGGTCTGGGTTCCGCAGGCGGTCAACAGGCCGGAGGCCAGCCCCGCCACGATGGGCAGGACCGGCCACTGGTTGCGCAGGTTCACGTAATGCCTTGTCGTTGTGTTGGGGCCCGGAGCCGCCCTCCCGGGCCCCGGCGGGGTGCTCGGTGTCAGCCGCGGACGCCGCGGCCGAGCTCCCACAGCTGAAGGGTCGAGGAGGAGTTCAGCGCGTACGCGGTGCCCGTGATGTCGTCGCGTGCGGCGACGTACTGCTTGCCCTGCCACAGCGGGAGGACGGGAACGTCCTGGGCGACGATGTCCTGAATGTCCGTCAGGCTGGCGGCGGCGGCGAGCCGGTCCGACTCGCGGCGGGACTCCGGGATCAGCGTGTTGCGGATCTGGCTGTTCGCGTAGGGCGAGCCGATGGTGTTGTCCTTGTCGAGGAACGGCGCCAGGTAGTTGTCGGCGTCCGGGAAGTCCGGGAACCAGCCCATGCCGTAGACGTCGTACGCGCCCTCCTGCTCGGCGGGGCGGAAGGTGTCCCAGGGCTCGCCCTTGACGCTGACGTCGAACAGGCCGGTGTCGTTGAGCTGCTTCTGCAGTACCTCGAACTCCTGCTTGGTGGCCGGACCGTAGTGGTCGGTCGTGTAGTGCAGGGTCAGCTTGACCGGGGTGGAGATGTTCGCCCTGGTCAGCGCCGACTTGGCCTTGGCGGTGCTCGGGTCGCCGTAGGTGTTGAAGAACGAGTTGGAGTGGCCGGTGATGCTGGCCGGGACCATCGAGTACAGCGGCTCGGCCTGCGATCCGTAGACCTTGCTGACGAGTTCGCTGCGGTTGATGACCTGGGCCATCGCCTCACGGACCGCCTTGGTCTTCACGGTCGGCGCGGCGGTGTTGAAGCCCAGGTAGCGGATCTCCAGGCCGGGCAGTTCGACGAGGTCGACGTTGCCGCCCGAGGCGCCTGCGAGCTTGTCGATCTGTTCCGGGGACATGGTGCGGGTCATGACGTCGATGTCGCCCTTGTCGAGCGCGGTACCCATGGTGTCCGCGTCCTCGAAGGAGCGCATCTCGACCTTGTCGTTGTTCACCTTCAGCGTCCCCTTGTAGTTGGGGTTCTTGGTGAACACCACGCTGTCGAGCGCGTCGTTCTTGACGTCGGCCTGCAGGGTGTACGGGCCGGAGCCGTCCACGTCGAAGCCGTCGCGCAGTTTGTCCTTGGCGTAGTCGTCGGGGTTGACGATGCCCGCGACCGGGGTCGACAGCTTGAACGGGAAGGTGGCGTCGGCCGTCTTGAGGTGGAAGATCACCTCGCGGTCGCCCTGGGTCTCGACGGTGTCGATGGTGGACAGCAGGGCGAAGACACCGCTGTCGGCCTTCAGCGCCATCGCACGGTCGATGGAGTACTTCACGTCCTTGGCGGTGATGTCCTTGCCGCCGGCGAACTTCAGGCCGTCGCGCAGGGTGCAGGCGTAGCGCTCGTTGCCGCTGTCGGTGAAGCCGCATTTCTCGGCGGCCTCGGGCACCGGGGTCCCGTCGCCCTTCGGCATGATCATCAGGGTCTGCACCGTCTGGCGCAGGATGTTCCAGGTGCCGACGTCGTAGGCGAAGGCGGGGTCGAGCGGCGCCGGGGCCTTCTTCGTGGCGGTGAACCGGTCCGTGGTGCCAACGACGATCGCGTCGCCGCTGTCGCTCCCGCTGTCGGACCCGCCGCAGGCTGCGAGTACCGGAGCGAGCAGGCCGATCACGGCCGGCAGCACCAAAGTCTTGCGGTTCATGCTCGAAGTTCTCCAGAGCTGTCGAGTCCGTGTACCCGGCATGCAGGGGTGTCGATGCGGATCACGGGGTAAGGGTGATGTTCTCGCTAGGAGATTAGTCCGCGCCGGCAGGAGGGTTCGCGACGACCGGAGTTGAGGGCCCATCACGCAGCGGAACCAGGTGTGGACGGACCGGAAACCCGAGGGGGGAAGGATTCGTGCAGGGTCTCCCCAATCGGGACACAAAGACCCACCTGCGCCCCCGCAAAGGGGGCAGCACACACACCCGTACCACCCTGTCGAGCCCTCATGGCGTGGGGAACGTCACATACCCGGCGGTGTGGAGAGCGCCCGAATTCCGGGCGTCCGGGCCGGTTCGAATTCCTTCGCACACGCCTCGTGGAATTCCCGCCCTATCGGCACCGCACGCTGGGTGAACGCGCGGCGTATTTCCGTCATCAACGCCCCGTCAGAGCGTGATCAGACCGCGCAGAAATGCCAGGTCCACCTCTTCGAGCGAGGTCACGACGGTGCGCCGGTCTGCGGGGGTGATGGGCGCCACGGAAGGCACGGCCACGACATGGCAGCCGGCCGCCTCGGCCGCGGCGACGCCGGTCGCGGTGTCCTCGACGACCGCGCAGCGGACCGGGTCCACGCCGAGTCCGGCGGCGGCGAACAGATACGGGTCGGGGTGCGGCTTGGTGCGGCTCACCTCGTCGCCGGCGACGGTGAGTGCGAAGTACTGGGGGCCGAGCGAGCCGAGCACCCGGTCGATGATGCGCCGGTGCGAGGCGGAGACCAGCGCCGTGGGGATCTCGTGCGCGGCCAGTTCGGCCAGCAGCCGGGCGGCTCCGGGCATCAGCGGCAACGCGCGGTCGATACGCTCCTCGAAGCCCTGGTTGAGCAGCACCGTGAGCTCGGCGAGGGTGATGTCGGCGCCGGTGGCCTCGATGAGGAAGCCCGCGCTGCGGGTCATGGGGCCGCCGACCACGACATGGCGCCAGGAGTCGTCCAGGGTGTGCCCGAGGCGGGCGAACACCTCGGCCTCGACGTCCCACCAGAAGCCCTCGGTGTCCACCAGGGTGCCGTCCATGTCGAGGAGCACCGCCTGCAGGGCGGAGCCTTCGGCCGTACGGGTTACTGGTGCGGGAACCGTGCTGGTCATCCACGTACCTCCTTTGAGGGACGACCAGGCCGGTTCCCACGGGGGGAACCGGCCTGCAGTGGACCGACCAGTGTACGACTTATCCGATCAGCGTGCCGTTCGGGACGGAACCGGCGGCGTGACACGCCTCACCGTGCGTTGAAGTACTTCGCCTCGGGATGGTGGATCACGATCGCGTCGGTGGACTGCTCCGGGTGCAGCTGGAACTCCTCGGAGAGGTGGACGCCGATACGCTCCGGCTGGAGCAGGTCGGCGATCTTGGCGCGGTCCTCCAGGTTGGGGCAGGCGCCGTACCCGAGGGAGAAGCGGGCGCCGCGGTACTTCAGGGCGAACATGTCCTCCATCTCGCTGGGGTCCTCGCCGGCGAAGCCCAGCTCGGAGCGCACGCGCGCGTGCCAGTACTCGGCGAGTGCCTCCGCCAACTGGACGGACAGGCCGTGCAGTTCGAGGTAGTCGCGGTAGGCGTTGGACTCGAAGAGCTTCGCGGTCTCCTCGCCGATGCGGGAGCCGACGGTGACGACCTGGAGGCCCACCACGTCGGTCTGACCCGACTCCTCCGGGCGGAAGAAGTCGGCCAGGCACAGCCGGCGGCCGCGGCGCTGGCGGGGGAAGGTGAAGCGGGTGCGCTCGTTGCCCTGTTCGTCCAGGATGATCAGGTCGTCGTCCTTGGACACGCACGGGAAGTAGCCGTAGACGACGGCCGCCTCCAGCAGGTTCTCCGTCTGCAGCTTGTCCAGCAGCCCGCGCAGCCGGGGCCGACCCTCGCTCTCGACGAGTTCCTCGTAGGAGGGGCCCTCGCCGGTGCGGGCCTGCTTGAGGCCCCACTGGCCCTTGAACAGGGCGCCCTCGTCGAGCCAGCTGGCGTACTCCTTGGTCTGGACGCCCTTGATGACGCGGGTGCCCCAGAACGGCGGGGTCGGCACGGGGTTGTCGGTGGCGACGTCGGAGCGGACGTGGCCCTCCTCCGGGCGCTCCTCCACCTCGACGGCGGCGTTCGCCCGCACCCGGCGCTGCTTGAGCTCCGGCAGCTTCGCCCCGGGCACGCCCCGCTTGACGCCGATCAGCGCGTCCATCAGCCGCAGACCCTCGAACGCGTCGCGGGCGTAGCGGACTTCGCCCTGGTAGATCTCGTGCAGGTCCTGCTCGACGTACGCGCGCGTCAGCGCGGCACCGCCGAGGATGACCGGGTATTTCCCGGCGAGCTCGCGCTGGTTGAGCTCCTCCAGGTTCTCCTTCATGATCACCGTGGACTTCACCAGGAGCCCGGACATGCCGATGACGTCGGCGCGGTGCTCCTCGGCGGCCTCCAGGATCGCGGAGACCGGCTGCTTGATGCCGAGGTTGACGACGTTGTAGCCGTTGTTGGACAGGATGATGTCGACGAGGTTCTTGCCGATGTCGTGGACGTCGCCGCGCACGGTCGCCAGCACGATGGTGCCCTTGCCGGCCTCGTCGCCCTCGACCTTCTCCATGTGCGGCTCGAGGTAGGCCACCGCGGTCTTCATCACCTCGGCCGACTGCAGCACGAACGGCAGCTGCATCTGTCCGGAACCGAACAGCTCACCGACGACCTTCATGCCGTCCAGCAGCGTGTCGTTGACGATGTCGAGGGCGGGGCGGGACGTGAGCGCCTCGTCGAGGTCCGCCTCCAGGCCGTTCTTCTCGCCGTCGATGATGCGGCGCTTGAGGCGCTCGTCCAGCGGCAGGGCGGCCAGTTCCTCGGCCCGGCCCGCCTTGAGGGACTTGGTGGTCGCGCCCTCGAACAGGGCCATCAGCTTCTGCAGCGGGTCGTAGCCCTCGGCCCGGCGGTCGTGGATGAGGTCGAGGGCGGTCTGTACCTCTTCCTCGGTGAAGCGGGCGATCGGCAGGATCTTCGACGCGTGCACGATCGCCGAGTCCAGGCCCGCCTTCACGCACTCGTCGAGGAAGACCGAGTTGAGCAGGACACGGGCGGCCGGGTTGAGACCGAAGGAGATGTTCGACAGGCCCAGCGTGGTCTGCACGTCCGGGTGGCGGCGCTTGAGTTCGCGGATCGCCTCGATGGTGGCGACGCCGTCCTTGCGTGACTCCTCCTGACCGGTGCAGATGGTGAAGGTCAGGGTGTCGATGAGGATGTCCGACTCGTGGATGCCCCAGTTGCCGGTCAGGTCATCGATGAGCCGTTCGGCGATCTCGACCTTCTTCTCGGGGGTGCGGGCCTGGCCCTCCTCGTCGATGGTCAGCGCGATCAGCGCGGCGCCGTGCTCCCGCGCCAGTTCGGTGACCTTCGCGAAGCGGGACTCGGGGCCGTCGCCGTCCTCGTAGTTGACGGAGTTGATGACCGCGCGGCCGCCGAGCTTCTCCAGGCCCGCGCGGATGACCTCCACCTCGGTGGAGTCCAGCACGATCGGCAGGGTGGACGCGGTGGCGAAACGCCCGGCCAGTTCCTCCATGTCGGCGACGCCGTCACGGCCGACGTAGTCCACGCAGAGGTCCAGCATGTGGGCGCCCTCGCGGATCTGCTCGCGGGCCATCTCCACACAGTCGTCCCAGCGGCCCTCCAGCATGGCCTCGCGGAACTTCTTCGACCCGTTGGCGTTGGTGCGCTCACCGATGGCCAGGTACGCGGTGTCCTGACGGAACGGGACCGTCTGGTAGAGGGAGGCGGCACCCGGCTCGGGCTGCGGATGACGCTCACTCGGGGCGAGGTCGCGGACCCGCTCGACGACCTGGCGCAGGTGCTCGGGAGTGGTGCCGCAGCAGCCGCCGATGAGGGAGAGGCCGTAGTCGCGGACGAAGGTCTCCTGCGCGTCGGCCAGACCCTCCGCGTCGAGCGGGAAGTGCGCGCCGTCCTTGGTGAGGATCGGCAGGCCCGCGTTCGGCATGCACACGAGCGGGATACGGGAGTGCCGGGTCAGGTAGCGCAGGTGCTCGCTCATCTCCGCCGGGCCGGTGGAGCAGTTCAGGCCGATCATGTCGATGCCCAGCGGCTCCAGCGCGGTCAGCGCGGCACCGATCTCGGAGCCGAGCAGCATGGTGCCGGTGGTCTCGAACGCCATCGACACCACCAGCGGCACCTCGACGCCGGTCGCCTCCATCGCGCGCCGGGCGCCCAGGACGGATGCCTTCGTCTGGAGCAGGTCCTGGGTGGTCTCGACGATCAGGGCGTCCGCGCCGCCGGCGAGCAGTCCTTCGGCGTTGGCCTGGTAGCCGTCGCGGATCGTCGCGTACGTGACATGGCCGAGGGTGGGCAGCTTGGTTCCGGGGCCGATCGAGCCCAGCACCCAGCGCGTGCGACCGTCGCGGGCGGCGTACTCGTCGGCCACCTCACGGGCGATACGGGCGCCGGCCTCGGACAGTTCGTGCACACGGCCGGCGATGTCGTACTCCGCCGCGGCCGTGTGGTTGGCCCCGAAGGTGTTGGTCTCCACGCAGTCGACGCCCACCGCGAAGTACTCGTCGTGGACGGAACGCACGATGTCGGGGCGGGTGACATTCAGGATCTCGTTGCAGCCCTCGAGATTCTCGAAGTCCTCCAGGGTCGGATCCTGCGCCTGAAGCATGGTGCCCATCGCTCCGTCGGCGACCACCACACGGGTGGCGAGTGCCTCACGGAGCGCGGACACACGGGTCCGGCTGTCGGCGGAAGGGGTCGGTGGCGACGAGGCCATGTAAGGGCTCCCTTGAGGTGCGACGGCTGTCGGCTTCTCCGGCGCCCGCGAGACGTCCCACGCGAGGCGCACCTCGCCAGGGTAGCCGGGTCCCGGCTCCGATGGTCAGGACGTCCACGGGACGGACCACGATAGGCGGACAGTGGGGGGCCACCTGAGCGAGACGGGTGGGACACCGGCGGCATACGGGTGTGCCACCGGTGTCCCACCCGTGGCGCAACAGATACGGGCCGACCATTAGCGGAGGTCGGCATGGACCGGTAGTGTTCGACATTGCCGAACGGTGGCAGCGGGCGTCGCGCGGCGGCGGTCGAAGGGGACGGAGGCAGCACGGCGATGGCACGGAACATCCAGTCGCTGGAACGAGCGGCCGCGATGCTGCGGCTTCTCGCGGGTGGCGAGCGGAGACTCGGCCTGTCCGACATCGCCTCCTCGCTGGGCCTCGCCAAAGGCACCGCGCACGGGATCCTGCGCACCCTCCAGCAGGAGGGCTTCGTCGAGCAGGACGACGCCTCCGGGCGCTACCAGCTGGGCGCCGAACTGCTGCGCCTGGGCACCACCTACCTCGACGTCCACGAACTGCGGGCACGCGCCCTGGTGTGGACCGACGACCTGGCCCGCTCCAGCGGCGAGAGCGTCCACCTGGGCGTCCTGCACCAGCACGGCGTGCTGATCGTGCACCACGTCTTCAGGCCCGACGACAGCCGGCAGGTCCTGGAGATCGGTGCCATGCAGCCACTGCACTCCACGGCCCTGGGCAAGGTCCTGTCGGCGTACGACCCGGTGGCGCACAGCGAGGTGCTGGAGAGCGACCGCAAGTCCTTCACCGAGCGGACCGTCTGCGACCTCGACGACCTGGAGAAGATCCTCGACATCACGCGCGCGCGTGGGTACGCGGCCGACGTCGAGGAGACCTGGGAGGGCATCGCGTCCGTCGCCGCGCCCATCCACGACCGGCGGCGGATGCCGGTCGGGGCGGTCGGCATCAACGGGGCCGTGGAGCGGCTGTGCCGGGACGGCGAGCTGCGCCCCGAGCTGATCGCGGCGGTGCGGGACTGTGCCCGCGCGGTCTCGCGGGACCTGGGCGCCGGGCGGTTCTGAGCCCGTCGGGGACGAGGCGGAGCGCAGGCGCCGGAACACCGGACGCCGGAACACCGGGACACCGCGGGCGTCGCGGGCCCTGTCGCGCGCCGGGCTGCCCGCGCCTGCGGGCAGGCGCGGCATCGGTGGCACACGGCCGTCAGTAACGATCGTGTTTTCGACAACAGAACTCTTGACGTGCCTGTAACGCCAGGGCGAGACTCCCGTCCATCGGTCGACATTGTCGAACACCGACCGGCAAATAGGCGTTACAGTGACTACGCCAAGGGCCGGCAGCTCTTCCTCTGGACGAAGGACAAAGGAGTCGCGGGTGTCCAGCTCCGACATCTTCATCGGCGAGACCATCGGTACCGCCATACTCATACTGCTCGGCGGGGGCGTCTGCGCCGCCGTCACGCTCAAGGCCTCCAAGGCCCGCAACGCCGGCTGGCTCGCCATCGCCTTCGGGTGGGGTTTCGCCGTTCTGACGGCCGTGTACACCTCGGCGCCGCTCTCCGGTGCCCACCTCAACCCGGCCGTGACGCTCGCGCTCGCCATCAAGGACGACGACTGGAGCAACGTCCCGGTCTACTGGGCCGGTCAGCTGGTCGGCGCCGCGATCGGCGCGGCCCTGGTCTGGGTGGCCTACTACGGTCAGTTCCACGCCCACCTCACCGACAAGGAGATCGTCGGCGGTCCCGGCGCGCAGGCCACCTCGGCCAAGGCCGTCGAGGCCCAGGAGAAGGGCGCCGGCCCGGTGCTGGGCATCTTCTCCACCGGCCCCGAGATCCGGGTCGTGTGGCAGAACCTCGCCACGGAGATCATCGGCACCGTCGTACTGGTGCTCGCCATCCTCACGCAGGGCCTGAACGACAGCGGCAAGGGTCTCGGCACCCTCGGTGCCCTGATCACCGCGCTCGTGGTGGTCTCGATCGGTCTGTCCCTCGGCGGCCCGACCGGCTATGCGATCAACCCGGCCCGTGACCTCGGGCCGCGCATCGTGCACGCCCTCCTGCCCCTGCCCAACAAGGGCGGCTCCGACTGGGGCTACGCCTGGATCCCGGTGGTCGGTCCGCTGATCGGCGGCGCCATCGCGGCAGGCATCTACAACGTCGCTTTTGCTTAGAGCAGCTGCTCGTGACAGCGGCTTCGAAGCACCTGAGCAGCAGTAGACCAGTCCCCTTCACCATGGAACCTCCCGGGAGCACACCGTGACCGACGCCCACACCGCCGGCCCCTTCATCGCGGCGATCGACCAGGGCACCACCTCCAGCCGCTGCATCGTCTTCGACCGGGACGGCCGTATCGTCTCCGTCGACCAGAAGGAGCACGAGCAGATCTTCCCGAAGCCGGGCTGGGTGGAGCACAACGCCACCGAGATCTGGACCAACGTCCAGGAGGTCGTCGCCTCCGCCATCGAGAAGGCCGGCATCACCCGCGACGACATCAAGGCCATCGGCATCACCAACCAGCGCGAGACCACTCTGCTCTGGGACAAGAACACCGGTGAGCCCGTCCACAACGCCATCGTCTGGCAGGACACCCGCACCGACGCCCTGTGCCGGGAGCTCGGCCGCAACGTCGGCCAGGACCGCTTCCGTCGCGAGACGGGCCTGCCGCTGGCCTCCTACTTCGCCGGTCCGAAGGCCCGCTGGCTGCTGGACAACGTCGAGGGCCTGCGCGAGCGCGCCGAGGCCGGCGACATCCTCTTCGGCACCATGGACAGCTGGGTCATCTGGAACCTGACCGGCGGTGTCGACGGCGGCCGGCACGTCACCGACGTCACCAACGCCTCCCGCACCCTGCTGATGAACCTGCACACGCTGGAGTGGGACCCGAAGATCGCCGAGTCCATCGGTGTGCCGCTGGCGATGCTGCCCGAGATCCGCTCCTCCGCCGAGGTCTACGGCGAGATCACCGGCGGCAAGCTGGGCGACCTGCTCGGCGGCATCCCGGTCGCCTCCGCGCTCGGAGACCAGCAGGCCGCCCTGTTCGGCCAGACCTGCTTCGCCGAGGGCGAGGCCAAGTCGACGTACGGCACCGGCACGTTCATGCTGATGAACACCGGCGAGAAGATCATCAATTCGTACTCCGGCCTGCTCACCACCGTCGGCTACCGCATCGGCGACGACAAGCCGGTCTACGCCCTCGAGGGGTCCATCGCCGTCACCGGTTCGCTGGTGCAGTGGATGCGCGACCAGATGGGCCTGATCTCCACCGCCGCCGAGATCGAGACGCTCGCGCTCTCGGTCGAGGACAACGGCGGCGCGTACTTCGTGCCTGCCTTCTCCGGCCTGTTCGCCCCGTACTGGCGTCCCGACGCCCGCGGTGTGATCGCCGGCCTGACCCGGTACGTCACCAAGGCGCACCTCGCGCGCGCCGTCCTGGAGGCCACCGCCTGGCAGACCCGGGAGATCAGCGACGCCATGACGAAGGACTCGGGCGTCGAACTCGCGGCCCTCAAGGTCGACGGCGGCATGACCTCCAACAACCTGCTGATGCAGACGCTCTCGGACTTCCTGGACGCCCCCGTGGTGCGCCCGATGGTCGCCGAGACCACCTGCCTCGGCGCCGCCTACGCCGCCGGTCTCGCCGTCGGCTTCTGGACCAGCACCGACGACCTGCGCGCCAACTGGCGCCGGGCCGCCGAGTGGACCCCCCGCATGGACGCGGACGCCCGCGACCGTGAGTACAAGAGCTGGCTCAAGGCCGTCGAGCGGACCATGGGCTGGCTCGAAGACGAGCACTGACGAGAGCTGAGAGAGCTCTGAAGCGAGCTCCGACACGAGCTCTGATGAGGAGTAAGAACCCCACATGACCAGTCAGTCCACCCTGCAGTCCGTGCCTGCCCTGGGCACCCGCCCGGCCTCCGGCTCCAACCCGAGCCGCGCCGAGGCCCGGGAGCAGCTCTCCAAGGCGTCGTACGACCTTCTCGTCATCGGCGGCGGCATCCTGGGCATCTCCACCGCCTGGCACGCCGCGCAGTCCGGCCTGCGGGTGGCCCTGGTCGACGCCGGCGACTTCGCCGGTGCCACCTCCTCCGCCTCCTCCAAGCTGCTCCACGGCGGCCTGCGCTATCTGCAGACCGGCGCGGTGAAGCTGGTGGCGGAGAACCACTTCGAGCGCCGTGCGGTCTCCCGCCAGGTGGCTCCCCACCTGGCGAACCCGCTCACGTTCTACCTCCCCGTGTACAAGGGCGGGCCGCACGGCGCGGCGAAGCTGGGAGCCGGCGTCTTCGCGTACTCGATGCTGTCGGCGTTCGGCGACGGCGTCGGTCACCTGCTGTCGCCGGCTAAGGCGCAGCGGGACGTGCCCGAGCTGCGCACCGAGAACCTCAAGGCCGTGGCCGTGTACGGCGACGACCAGATGAACGACGCGCGCATGGCGCTGATGACGGTCCGGGCGGCCGTCGAGGCGGGCGCGGTCGTGCTGAACCACGCCGAGGTCCAGGGCCTGCGCTTCACCAAGGGCCGGGTCACGGGCGCGGACCTGCGCGACCGGCTGTCCGGCGACGAGTTCGGCGTGAACGCCCGTCTGGTGCTCAACGCGACCGGCCCGTGGGTCGACCACCTGCGCAGGATGGAGGACCCGGACGCGGCGCCGTCCATCCGCCTGTCGAAGGGCGCGCACCTGGTCCTTAAGCGGACCGCCCCGTGGAAGGCCGCGCTGGCCACCCCGATCGACAAGTACCGGATCACCTTCGCCCTCCCCTGGGAGGACATGCTGCTGCTCGGCACGACCGACGAGGCGTACGAGGGCGACCCGGCGGATGTCGCGGTCACCGAGAAGGACACGGCCCAGATACTCGACGAGGCCGCGTTCTCCATCCGCGACCAGCAGCTCGACCGTGACCTGATCACGTACGCCTTCGCGGGTCTGCGGGTGCTGCCGGGCGGCCCCGGTGACACGGCCAAGGCCAAGCGGGAGACCGTGGTGACCGAGGGCCGGGGCGGGATGCTCTCGGTCGCGGGCGGCAAGTGGACGACGTTCCGGCACATCGGCCGTACGGTCATGCAGAAGCTTCAGGCGCTGCCGGGCCATCCGCTGGGCGACGACTTCGAGCCGGTCTCCGCGCTGCCGAGGAAGCTGCCGCTGCCGGGCGTCGCGAATCCCCGTGCCGTGGCCCACCGCCTCCTCGTCGACCACCCGGTGCCCGGCCCGCGCATGGCCGCCGACACGGCCAGGCACCTGGCCACGCACTACGGTTCGCTGGCCTTCGACATCGCCCGCCTGGCGAACGACGACCCGGAGCTGGCCCAGCGCGTCCACCCGGACGCCCCGGAGATCTGGGCCCAGGTCGTCTACGCCCGCGACAACGAGTGGGCCGAGACACCGGACGACGTACTGCGCCGGCGTACGACGCTGACGATCCGGGGTCTGGCGACGGACGACGTCCGCGCGAAGGTCCAGGACCTGCTCGACAAGAAGTAGGCCTCGCGGGCCCCGCAGGGCCCGCGAGGCCCATCGGGGCAGCGTCGTCAAGGGGTGGAGGCCGCCGTGCAACCGGCCCGACCGCGCCGGAAGAGGCCGCGGTGATCGCCGATCTGGCGCGCTCATCTGAACAGGCCCGCATAATGTGGCTGAGACATCCGATGTCTCGGCACACTTCGGGGCGACAGGGAGGCCGGTCATGGCAGTCACCGACGAGGCGATCGAGAAGATCAAGGGCATGATCGTCTCCGGCGCGCTGCGCCCCGGCGACCGGCTCCCCAAGGAGAGCGAGCTCGCCGCCGAGCTGGGGCTGTCCCGCAACTCGCTGCGGGAGGCCGTGCGGGCCCTGTCGCTGATCCGGATCCTGGACGTGCGGCAGGGCGACGGCACGTACGTCACCAGCCTCGACCCGCAGCTGCTGCTGGAGGCGCTCAGCTTCGTCGTCGACTTCCATCGCGACGACACGGTCCTGGAGTTCCTGGCGGTACGCCGCATCCTGGAACCGGCCGCGACCGCGATGGCGGCCCTGCGGATCAGCGAGCAGCAACTGGACGCGCTCTCGGCCCAGTTGGACAAGCTGGGTGACAGCCCGTCGGTGGAGGAGCTGGTCGCCTGCGATCTGGACTTCCACCGCGGGATCGTGCAGAGCTCCGGGAACTCGGTGCTGTGTTCCCTGCTCGACGGTCTGTCCGGGCCCACCACCCGGGCCCGGATCTGGCGGGGGCTGACCCAGGAGGACGCCGTCACCGGCACCCTGCGCGAGCACCGGGCGATCCTTGCCGCGCTGCGCGACCGGGACGGGGAGGCGGCCCGTTCCTGGGCGACCGTGCACATCGCGAGCGTGGAGCAGTGGCTGCGGTCCACGCTCTGACGAATCGCCCGGACCGGGTCCCGGCTTCGGCGGGACGGTGCGGGAACCGGACGGGGCCCGGCGCCGGCCAAGACGGTGGGGGCATCCGGACCGGGTTCCAGCGCCGGCGAGACGGTGCTGGAGAGCCCGATGTACCGGAACCGGGTGGACGGCCCCCATCCGGTCCAGCACGCCCCGTCCGCGGGCCTGCCGGGGAAGCCCATGAGGCCGTACGGCAGGCAGCACCGGCCGGAGGACGACGCAGCAGCGGGCGACCGCGTAGTTGCCCCGGGCCGCTGCGCCCTCGGGGCGTAACGGCCCGGACGGCTCGGGGTGTTCCGGGGTGGCGAACGGGGCAGTGATGCGTTCACTCCCCCGTGCAAGGGGGCTGCGGACGCCCCCGCCGCACGCCGTAAGGTTGGGTCGTTAAGCGAGGGCACGTCGGAAGGAGGCGCTGGGTGATCGAGCTCGAGGGGGTTCCCGAGCTGATCGACCCGGTCATGGTGGCCGCGTTCGAGGGCTGGAACGATGCCGGCGACGCCGCCTCCACCGCGGTCGCGCATCTGGACAGGGAGTGGAAGGGCGAGGTGTTCGCGGCGCTGGACGCCGAGGACTACTACGACTTCCAGGTGAACCGCCCCACGGTGTGGCTGGACGGCGGCGTGCGCAAGATCACTTGGCCGACGACAAGGTTGTCGGTGGTACGGGTCGGCGGCGAGAAGCCGCGTGATCTCGTCCTCGTGCGAGGTATCGAACCGTCGATGCGGTGGCGCTCGTTCTGCAACGAGCTGCTGGGCTTCGCCCACGAACTGGGCGTGGAGCTGGTGGTGGTCCTGGGCGCCCTGCTGGGCGACACCCCGCACACCCGTCCGGTCCCGATCAGCGGGACCACGTCGGACGCCGACCTGGCCCGCCGCATGGACCTGGAGGAGACCAAGTACGAGGGGCCCACGGGGATCGTCGGCATCCTCCAGGAGGCGTGTACGCACGCGGGCGTCCCGGCTGTGTCGCTGTGGGCGGCCGTGCCGCACTACGTGTCGCAGCCGCCGAACCCGAAGGCGACGCTGGCCCTCCTCAACCGCCTGGAAGATCTGATCGACGTCCGCATCCCCCTGGGTGAGCTGCCCGAGGACGCGCGCGCCTGGCAGGTGGGCGTGGACCAGCTGGCCGCCGAGGACAGCGAGGTCGCGGAGTACGTCCAGTCTCTGGAGGAGGCCCGGGACACCGCGGAGCTGCCGGAGGCGTCCGGCGAGGCGATCGCCCGGGAGTTCGAGCGGTACCTGCGGCGCCGGGACGGGTCCGGACCGGGCGGCTCCGGTGGGCACGCGACGACGGACGGCAGCGACAGCACGTCGTATCTGCGGGACAACCCCAGCGGTCGCAACAAGCCGCCGAAACCGCCGAAACCGGAACCGGGGGCGGAGCCGGAGTCCGGGGCGGGGCCGGAGTCGGCGGCCGAGCCGGAGTCCGCGGCCGAGCCGGACGACGAGGACTCGTCGCCGGAGGACTGAAACGGGCTGAAACACAAGGGGCGGTGCGCCAGTTCGCACCGCCCCTTGTGTGCTTTTTGTGTCGTCGAGCGTGTGTTCTCGATCGCTACAGCGCCACGCCCAGCAGTGCGTCCACCGCCCGCGACACGACGCCGGGGGCGCCCTCGTCCGTACCGCCCTGCTCGTCCTGGAGCGTCACCCACCGGTCCACGGCGGCCAGCGCGGCCGGGGAGTCCAGGTCGGCGGCGAGGGCCTCGCGGATCTCCTCGACGAGCGTCTCGGCGGGCGGGCCGTCGGGGCGGGAAACCGCGGCACGCCAGCGGCCGAGCCGGTCGACGGCGTCCTGGAGGACCTGGTCGGTCCACTCCCAGTCGGCCCGGTAGTGGTGGGCCAGCAGCGCCAGCCGGACGGCGGCCGGGTCGACCCCGTCCCGCCGCAGCTGGGACACGAAGACCAGGTTGCCCTTGGACTTGGACATCTTCTCGCCGTCGAGAGCGACCATGCCGGCGTGGACGTACGCCTTGGCCATCGGGAACTCGCCGGTGAGGACCTGGGCGTGCGAGGCGCCCATCTCGTGGTGCGGGAAGGCGAGGTCGGAGCCGCCGCCCTGCACGTCGAAGCCCATCCCGAGGTGGTCCAGGGCGATGGCGACGCACTCGATGTGCCAGCCGGGGCGGCCGCGCCCGAGCGAGGCGCCGTCCCAGCTGGGCTCGCCCTCGCGGGCGGCCATCCACAGCATCGGGTCGAGCGGGTTCTTCTTGCCCGGGCGGTCCGGGTCGCCGCCACGCTCGGCGGACAGCAGCCGCATGGCGTCCGCGTCCAGGCCCGACACCTTGCCGAAGTTCGGGTCGGACCCGACCGAGAAGTAGATGTCCCCCTCGAGTTCGTAGGCGGCGCCCGCGTCCCGCAGCCGCTCGACGAGCGGCACGATGCCGGGTATCGCCTCGACCGCGCCTATGTAGTGCCGCGGGGGCAACATGCGCAGGGCGGTCATGTCCTCACGGAAGAGGGCCGTCTCCTGCTCGGCGAGGGCGGTCCAGTCGAGGCCGTCGCGCTCGGCCCGCTCCAGCAGCGGATCGTCGACGTCGGTGACGTTCTGGACGTAGTGGACCTGCCGCTTGGTGTCGAGCCACACGCGCTGCACAAGGTCGAACGCGTTGTAGGTCGCCGCGTGACCCATGTGGGTCGCGTCGTACGGCGTGATGCCGCAGACGTAGATACGGGCGACGGGACCGGGGTCGAGGGTGACCAGGCCACCGGTGGCGGTGTCGTGGATCCTCAGGTCGCGGCCCTGACCAGGCAGGGCGGGGACCTCGGAAGCGGGCCAGGCATGCATGCCATGAGCCTAACCGGACGGAAGTTCCGTATACGAACCGGACCGGGCCGGATGGCCGGTGAGGCACTCTTGCGCGATACCGGCCGGTGTGCCACTACACCGGTGGCCAGGGAATGGCCGGCCACTCGCCGCTGGGTTCCGGGTGCTTGCCGGACGTCAGCAGGGCGTCGACCCGCGCGCGGGTGGCGTCGATCTCCGCCGGGGTGATGAGCGAGGCCAGGCGTGCGGACAGCGCGCCGGACTCCCCGAGCGCCCCGTTCAGGGCCTTGAGCACGTCGACCGCCTCAGCGTTAAGCGGCTCGCCGGCCCAGCCCCACAGCAGGGTCCGCAGTTTGTTCTCGGCGTTGAAGGTGACCCCGTGGTCGATGCCGTACAGGCGGCCCTCGGCGGTGGGCAGCAGATGGCCCCCCTTGCGGTCGGCGTTGTTGATCACCGCGTCCAGCACGGCGAGCCGGCGCAGCCGCTCGTCGTCGGCGTGCACCAGCAGCGCGGTGCGTCCCTCACCGACCTCGGCGAGGCCGATCGCCTTCCAGCCGGGCTCCGGCTCCTCCGCGTCGACGAGCGCGAGCAGTTCGCTCTCGGGCGTCACGTCGATCCACAGCTGGCACATGCCCTCGCCGTACGGCCCGTCGCGCAGCACGGTGGGCGGGACGAGGCCCCAGCCCATCGCCTCGGAGACCTCGTACGCGGCGACCTCGCGCTGTGCGAGCGTCCCGTCGGGGAAGTCCCACAGGGGCCGCTCCCCCGCGATCGGCTTGTAGATGCAGGCCGCCTCCCGGCCGTCGTAGGAGACAGTGCAGTACAGGGCCGCGTTGGACGCCTCCCGGATGCGGCCGCGCACGGTCAGCTCGCCCTCCGCGAGCACGTCGGCGAGCGGCTCGGTCGGTGTCGCCCCGGTCGTCACGCTCCGCGGCGGTATCCGTTCTGGCGCGGACATACGTGTCCTTCCGGGTCGAGCGGGAGACTGCACAGCGGACACGGCGGCCGCCCGGCGTTGACGACGTCCAGGGCACGCTTGGCGAAGGCTCTCGCCTGCGCGCCGGTGAGCCGGACCCGCAGCATCGGGGGCCCGTTCTCCTCGTCCTGGAGGAGTTTTTCCTCCGCCTCGGCGAGGTCCTCCTCGGACTCGGCGTCGAGCTCCACGAGGGCCTGCGCCTCGACGATCATGCGCTGTTCCTCGCCGTCCCAGGCGAGAGCCATGGTGCCGACCCGGAACTCCTCCTCGACAGGGGTTTCCAGAGGGGCGGTGTCGGCGACTTCGGTGGGCGCGACGGCCGGCACGGCGGCACTGCCTCCGCTACGGCGTACGACCTCGTCCAGCAGCTCGTCCATCCGCTCGGCGAGCGCGGCGACCTGGGTCTTCTCCAGGGCCACGCTGGTCACCCGGGGGCCGGCCGTGGCCTGGAGGAAGAACGTACGGCGTCCGGGCAGTCCGACCGTACCGGCCACGAAGCGCTCCGGGGGGTCGTAGAGGAACACCTGACGGGACACGTCCTGTCTCCATTGGAATCGTGAGTAGCTGCGGCTGTCCGTGAACGTCCGTACGTGAACGTGCTTGCGCGGACCGCTTCACCCTACTGCGCCCGACGATCACGGTGCGCCCGCACCGCCCCCCACCGGGGCGTCGCCTGCCGGGGGCTCCTCGCGCGGCGCCAGGGACGCGAAGTCACCGGTGTCGCCGAGGCGGACGAGAAACGGCCTGAGACGGGTGTAACGGATCGCTGTGATGGAACATGGTTCAACAGAAATCCGCTGGAAGAGGTCGAGATGAAGTCCGAGTGCGTCCGCCACGAGCGACTTGATGACGTCGCCGTGGGAGCACATGAGGTAGACGGCGTCGGCGCCGTGGTCCCGCTCCACCCGGGCGTTCCACTCGCGCACCGCCTCGGCGGCCCGGGTCTGCATCGCCCGCATCGACTCGCCGCCGGGGAAGGCGGCCGCCGAGGGGTGCGTCTGCACGACCTGCATCAGCGGCTCGTCCATGAGCTCGGCGAGCTTGCGTCCGGACCAGTCGCCGTAGTGGCACTCCCCGATCCGTTCGTCGGTGTGCGCGGTGAGGCCGGGGCGGGCCTGGAGAAGGGGCTGGACGGTCTCCTGGCAGCGCTGCAGCGGGCTGGTGACGATCTCGGAGAGCGGCAGCTCGGCGAGCCTGCCGGGCAGCGCGGCCGCCTGTGCGGCGCCGCGCTCGTCCAGGGCGACGCCGGGTGTCCAGCCGGCGAGCAGTCCCTCGGTGTTGGCGGTGGATCGTCCGTGCCGGACGAGGATCAGCGTGGGCATGCCGCCCAGCGTAGGCGTACGCCGGGCGACGGTCCGGGGCGCGGTGGTCACCGTGGTGGGAGTGGTCGCGGTGATCGGGGTGGCCTTCGGATGACGGGAGTACACGGTCTGTGATCGTCGACTGCGCCATCTACCGTGACGGCCACCGGACGGAGGGGCCCGAGGATCTCTCCGACGCTCTCGCCGAGGCCCGGGCGGCCCACGGGTTCGTCTGGATCGGGCTGCACGAGCCGTCCCAGGAGGAATTCGACCACGTCACCCGGGAGTTCGCGCTGCATCCCCTGGCGGTCGAGGACGCCCTGAAGGCCCACCAGCGGCCCAAGCTGGAGGTCTACGACGACTCGTTGTTCGTGGTCCTCAAGCCCGTGGCGTACGAGCCGAAGAGCGACGCCGTGTCCACCGGCGAGGTCATGCTGTTCCTCGGCGACTCCTTCGTGGTGACCGTCCGGCACGGTGTGCGCTCCCCGCTGGGCACCGTACGGCAGCGGCTGGAACAGGAGCCCGAGCTGCTCGGCAAGGGCCCCACCGCCGTGCTGTACGCGGTCGCCGACGCCGTCGTCGACCACTATCTGGACGTGGCCACCGAGTTGCAGACCGACCTGGAGGAGCTGGAGACGGAGGTGTTCTCGCCGGACGGTGGAGGCTCACGGCACACTGCGTCCCGCATATACACCTTCAAGCGGCAGATCCTGGAGTTCCGCCGGGCGACCGGGCCGCTGGCGCTGCCGCTGACCCGGCTGGCGGGGGTGGGCACGTTCGGCGGGGCGGTGCCCTTCGTCAACGAGAAGGCGCGGCCCTTCTTCCGTGACGTCAGCGACCACCTCACGCGTGTGAACGAGTCGGTGGAAGGGCTGGACCGGCTGGTCTCGGACATCCTCTCCGCGCATCTCGCGCAGATGAGCGTCCGGCAGAACGACGACATGCGGAAGATCTCCGCGTGGGCGGCCATGGCCGCGATCCCCACGATGATCGCGGGGATCTACGGCATGAACTTCGACCACATGCCCGAGCTGCACTGGATGTGGTCGTATCCGGCGGTGATCGCGCTGATGGCCGCCCTGGAGGTGCTGCTGTACCGGCTGTTCAAGCGCCGGGGGTGGCTGTAGGGCTGCTTGAGGTCAGGCGAACTCGGGCGCCGATGTCGCGGGGCCGCCGAGTGGGTTCCGGTGTTCCGGCATCTTCAGGGACACCATGGTCCTCCAGCCGGCCGACCGCTCGTACGCGTACACCGCGTGGATGCCCGCCGCCAGGAGCGCCGACTTGGCCTTGGGCCAGCCGAGGATGCGGCCCAGGTGGGCCATGACCGCGAGACTGACGCCCCGGTAGACGCGGATCTCGGCGAGCGCGCAGTCGCGCAGCACGCGCTGGATGAACCGTCCGTGCCCGGCGGCCGCGAAGCGCAGCAACTCCTCGTGGGTGTAGGCGAGGTGGTTGTCCTCGTCGTCGGAGATCATCCGGACCGCCTTGCCGACCACGGGGTGGTCCGAGAAGTACTTCCGCAGCATCACCATCTGGTCGGAGGCGCGCTGCTCGGTGACCCGGCTGTGCGCGAGGTACGTGATGAGGTCCTGGACGGTGAGCGGTTCGTCGCCCTTGAGTTTCGCGTGGGCCAGTCCGATGCCGTGTTCCTCCAGGATCCTCGTGTAGTCGGTCTCGGGCGGGACCGGAACGGGATCGAGGCCGCGCTTCTTCAGCAGGGCGTTGAAGATCCGCCCGTGCTTTTCCTCGTCCGCGCCGTGCCGGGCGATCTTGGGGGCGAGGGCACGCTCGCTCGCCGGGACGAGCGCGGCGATGCGGGCGTTCTCCCAGCCGCCCTGGGACTCCCCGCTGGCCGCGATGGAGCAGAACAGGCGGAAGGACTCGTCGTTGCCGAGGATCTCTTCGAACAGTCTCTTGGCCGACACCATCGTGGGCACCTCTCCGCAGGGCTCCGCAGGACTCCGCAGAGAACGAGTCAAACGTGGCGCGACGGGTGCTGCAACAGCTGTCCCGGACAGCTCCGCCGAAAGGAGGACCAGCGGGGCCGCACGCGTGCGTAACCGGGCGGTCGCCGGCGCGTTGTGCCGCGTGACGGCCGTGGCGGGGTGGGCCCCCGAGCCCCCACCACGGCCGCGGAAACCTCCGGTGGTTGGGCCTGTGTGTTACGTGGGCCTGGTTGTCGGCCGGGGCCCGGGGGGACGGTTGGCGGCGGCCCGCTGACCGGTGGTCACGCGGAGCCGGGTGATCGGTTGACGGCCGGCCAGGTGACCGGTTGTCGGGCGGGCCCGGAGTTGGCTGGCAGGGGGCCGGTGGTCGGTGGTCAGGCGGAGCCCGGTGGTCGGTTGACGGTCGGCCCAGTCACCGGTTGTCTGGCAGGCCCGGTGGTCAGGCGGAGCTGGTGATCGGTTGTCAGGCGGAGCCAGTGACCGGTTGACGGCAGGCCCGGTGACCGGTTGTCGGACGGGCCCGGTGGTTGGCCGGCAGGAGGGGGCCCGGGGGTGGCTGTCGGGCGGGGCCCGGGGGCCGTTGACGGCGGCCCCCGGTGACCGTCGTCGGACGGGCCCGGGGGTTGGCCGGCAGGCGGAGCCGGAGGTGGCTGTCGGGCGGAGCTCGGTGTCAGGCGAGGCCTGCGCGGTCGAGGGCCTCCGTGCCGGTGCGGAGCGATGCGAGGCGCTCGTCGAGCGTGAAGCCCGCGGGGGCGAGGGTGAGGGTGGTGACCCCGGCCTCGGCGTAGGCCTTCATCCGGTCCGCGATCCGGTCGACGGAGCCCAGCAGAGTCGTCTTGTCGATCAGGTCGTGCGGGACGGCGGCCGCGGCGCCCCGCTTGTCGCCGGAGAGGTACTTGTCCTGGATCTCGGCGGCTTCCTTCTCGTAGCCCATGCGCTGGGCGAGCTGGTTGTAGAAGTTCTGCTTGCGGCTGCCCATGCCGCCGACGTACAGCGCGGTGTACGGGCGGAACGTGTCCGCGAGGGTGGTGACGTCCTTGTCGTCCCCGACGGCGATGGGCAGGGTCGGGCAGACGTCGAAGCCGTCGAGGGTCTTGCCGGCCTTCTCGCGGCCGGCCCGCAGGTACTTGATCGCGGTGTCCTCGAGGTGGTCGGCGGAGGGGAAGATGAGGAGGGCTCCGTCGGCGATCTCGCCGGTCTGTTCGAGGTTCTTCGGGCCGATGGCGGCGACGTACAGCGGGATGTGCTCGCGCTCCGGGTGCACGGTGAGCTTGATGGGCTTGCCGGGGCCGCCGGGGAGGGGGAGGGTCCAGTGCTCGCCCTCGAAGGAGAGGCGCTCGCGGGTCATCGCCTTGCGGACGATCTCCACGTACTCGCGGGTGCGGGAGAGCGGCTTGTCGAACTTGACGCCGTACCAGCCCTCGGAGACCTGCGGGCCGGAGACGCCGAGACCGAGGCGGAAGCGGCCGCCGGAGAGCGAGTCGAGGGTGGCCGCGGTCATCGCGGTCATCGCCGGCTGGCGGGCCGGGATCTGGAAGATGGCCGAGCCGACGTCGATACGCTCGGTCTGGGCGGCGACCCAGGTGAGCACGGTGGCCGCGTCGGAGCCGTAGGCCTCCGCGGCCCAGCAGACGGCGTAGCCGAGGCGGTCGGCCTCCTTGGCCACGGCCAGATTGTCCGCGTCCATGCCTGCACCCCAGTAGCCGAGGTTGATCCCGAGCTGCATGCCGAATCCCCTTACCGATCAGTAACGTCCCTTGGAGGGAACCTTAGCGGGTACCTGCGGGCGGGGGTCTGCCGCGGGTGGGTGGGGTGGCGCGGCGCGCCGCCTGCGGCGCGTGTGCGGGTCCGGTGGGGTGCGTAGCGCCGACGGGTGTGTTGCCGGTCGGTGCCTGGGCCGTCCTCAGTGCGGTGCCGTTGGCGGGAACTGGTTGTCCACAGGCACCCACGCGGCAGGTTCTGGCCAGTAATCTCGGCGTTCATGGAGCAGAGGCATCTCGGCCGCACAGGCCTGCGTGTGTCCCGGATCGGGCTCGGCACCCTGACCTGGGGCCGGGACACCGATGAGCACGACGCCGCGGACCTCTTGAAGACGTTCTGGGAGGCGGGCGGGAGCCTCGTCGACACCGCGGACGTGTACGGCGACGGAGAGGCCGAGTATCTGCTCGGACGTCTCATCGAAGGGCTCGTGCCGCGTCGGGACCTGGTCATCTCGACGAAGGCCGGCAGCGTGCCCGATCCGGACCGGCGGTTCGACGGCTCGCGCGGACATCTGCTCTCCGCGCTCGACGCCTCGCTGGCCCGGCTCGGCACGGACTACGTCGACGTGTGGCACATCCACGCCTACGACCCTGACACCCCCCTGGAAGAGACCCTCCAGGCGCTGGACCTGGCGGTGAGCAGTGGGCGTGCCCGGTACGCAGGGGTCTCGAACTTCTGCGGCTGGCAGCTCGCCAAGGCGGCGACCTGGCAGGTCGCGGCGCCGGGCACCCGGACCCGGCTGGCGAGTACGCAGCTGGAGTACTCGTTGCTCCAGCGCGGTGTCGAGCGCGAGGTGCTGCCGGCCGCACTGGACCTGGGCATCGGGATGCTGCCCTCGTCACCGCTCGGGCGCGGGGTGCTCACCGGCAAATACCGGAACTCGACGCCCGCCGACTCGCGGGGCGCCTCGGAGCATCTGGCGCCGTTCGTCGCGCCGTATCTCGACGACACGGCGAGCCGGATCGTGGACGCCGTGACGACCGCGGCGGACGGACTCGCCGTGACACCGCTTCAGGTGGCCCTCGCGTGGGTCCGGGACCGGCCGGGGGTGGCCGCGCCGATCGTCGGCGCGCGCAACGCACAGCAGCTCACGGCGGCATTGTCAGTGGAGGCCCTTAGTCTTCCTGACGAGATCTGCCGGGCTCTCGACGACGTGTCGGCGCCCGTGCACCGCTATCCCGATCACGACTGGAGCACGCTGTGAGCACGGAGCCGGGGCTACCCCACGACGCCGAGGACGCCGAGGCCGCCGAGGACACCGAGCCGGGGACGCCGGGCGCCGCGGAGGAGCGCGTCGAGGCGAACGGTGTCGAGGGGGAAGGCGTCGAGGCGGAGGGCGGGGGCTCCGCGGGCGCCGACGGAGGCGCCGGCGCGGATGCGGCGAAGGTGTCCGAGGCCGCGGCCGAGCTCGCCGCCCAGCGACTGGAGCGGGAGCGGATCGAGAAGCGAAAGGCCGAGAAGCAGGCGCCCGTCGCCGCCGGGGCCAAGCTCAGCGGGAAGGCCGCGGATCTGCTCGCGGCCGTACGGGCGGTGGAGAGCGGCGAGCGGCCCGTGGTGGCCGCCTTCGAGGAGCCGGCGCCCGCGCCGCCCCGGTCCGTGCCCGAGTCGAGGCCGCAACCGGTCCCGGCCGAGGCCGCCGCGGCCGTACCGGCGCAGGGTGTGGTCGAGGCCGTGCGGGGCGTGCTGGTCGAAGGGGGTGCGCCGGAGTCACTCGCGGCCCAGGCGGCCGGGGTGCTCGGCGAGGGTGCCGGTGACCGGCTGCGGGCGGATCCCTGGCAGTTGTTGCGGGTCGGCGGTGTGCGCCCCGAGCAGGCCGACGGGTTCGCGCGGGCGCTGCTGGGTGCGGAGTGCGGGCCGGACGACGAGCGGCGGGGCCGCGCGGTCACGGTGTGGCTGCTGGAGCAGGCCGCCCTCGCCGGGCACACCGTCCTGGAGATGCCGGCCCTCGTCGCCGCGCTGTCCCAGCGGGGCGTGCCGGATCCCGACGCGGCCGTCCAGGACACTCTCGCCGAGGGTGAGGCCCTGGTCTTCCAGGACGCCCTCGACCCGGGCGCCCCGGAACCGGAGGAGGACGAGGAGGAACGGCCGGTCCGTGTCCTCGTGGGACTGGAGCGGTACGCCCTCGCCGAGGAGAGCCTCGCCGACGGTCTGGCCCGCCTGATCAACTCCGTGCCGAAGGAGGACGGTTCGGGGGCGGAGTGGGAGCGGGCCGCGCAGGCCGCCGGCGGGTCGGCCGCCGAGCTGATCCGCGCGGTCGCCCGGCACGGTCTCGTGCTGCACACCGGCGGAGCGGCCTCACTGGCCGAGCCCGCGGCCCTGCTGAGCGCGGCCGGGCAGCTGGGGCTGCGAGCCTGGGCCGCCGCCCACGGTCCGATCGGGCGTGATCGCTTCGCGGCGCTGACGGGTGGGGCCGAGGGGCGGGCCGAAGCGTCGAACGACGATCCGGCCGGCGACGCCCGACATGGCGGTTCCTCCAGCGGCTCCCTCGCCGGGGCCGGGGTCGCCACCGTCACCGGGCTGCTGTCCGGCGCCGAGGGGCCGGGGCGGGACGCCGAGGGCACCTTCGACCTCGACCTGCTCGTCGTCCTGGACGCACCCCAACTGGACGTCGAGACGGCGGCGCTGCTGACGGAGTCCCTGCCTGACGGTGCCCGGCTGGTGCTGGCCGGGGATCCCGCGGTGCTGTGGTCCGTCGGTCCCGGGCGGGTCTTCGCGGATCTCCTGGCCGCGCGGGTCTGTCCGCAGATCGCCTCGCGGCGGCCCGATCCCGGGCCGCTCGGCGAGCTGGTGTCCGGTATCGGCGTCGGCGAGCTGAACCAGGTCGAGGCCCCCGGCAAGGAGGTCGTGATCGTGCCGGTGCGGGACGCCGGAGAGGCGGTGCACCGGACGGTGCAGCTCGTCGCGGACTCGGTGCCGCGGGCGATCGGTGTCCCGGCCGAGGACACTCAGGTGATCACGCCGGGCCACGGCGGAGCGGTCGGCACCCGTGCGCTGAACGCGGCTCTCAAGGAACGTCTCAACCCGGGCCCGGGCCGGTTCGGCGGCTTCGACCCCGGTGACCGGATCGCCTACTCCCCCGCGCCGGGCCGTACGCTGCCGGGTCGCGTGGTGGGGGCCGACGCCGAGGGACTGCATCTGTCATGTGCGGGCGAGGCCGTTGTCGTACCGAAGGAGCGGGTCGAGCAGACCGTGCGGCACGGGTGGGCGCTGACCGCGCACCAGGCCGTGGGCGGCCGCTGGCCGGCGGCGGTCGTGGTGCTGCCAGGCGACGCGGCGCAGGCCCTCAGCCGCCCCTGGGTCTACACCGCGTTCGGTCGGGCGGAGCGGCACCTGTCCGTGGTGCACGGCGTGGAGCAAGCCCTGCCCAGGGCTGTGGCCGAGTCCCTGCCGAAGCCCCGGACGACCCGTCTGCCCGTACTGCTGGCCCCGCAGGTACCGCTGAGCGGCTGAACCGGGCCCGCCGGGACGGGGTGAGTGGGACGGGACCGGCGGGGCAGCGCCGGAAGGGTGGAGCGGGACCGACCGGCGCGGTGGAGCCGGTACGGGCCGCCGGGCCCGCCCCGGCCGACGGGTCGGGCCCGCCGGCCGGGGTGCCACAGCACGACGGCGGCGGCCGTCCCGGGGTTGAGCTCCCGGACGGCCGCCGCCGTCTCACGCGTCGTTCCCGCCCGCGCGGGCGGTCAGCGGTCCGCGTCCAGGGGTTCCAGGTCCTCGTCCTCGTCAAGATCCGCGTCGAGTTCGTCCACGCCGTCGTCGATCTCGTCGTCGAAGACCGCGCTGACGTCGAAGCGGCAGACCACCCGCTGGGCGTCGGCCTGCTCGAACGGAGCCTCCAGCCACTCGCCGGGCTCGGGTGCCTCGTCGGCGGCCGTCACCCAGAGCGTGGAGTCGCCCTCCTCCAGGCCGAACTCCTTGTGCCGGGAGGCGATCTCGTCCGGCTCGAACTCGCCGAACAGAAGGCCCAGGGCGCCGTGGACCGTGCCCGATGCCCCCGTACCGCTGCCGATCTCGTCGTCCGCCGCCTCGATCCGCTGGGCCTGCGCCAGCAGCCGCTGCGGCTCCACCACGGCGTAGTCGCGACGGATCAGCACGCTGAGGCCGTTCGGCTCCTCGGGGCCCGTGTAAGGCGGGAGCGACTCTTCCGCTCCGGGGATCTCGAAGGGCGTGACCTCGTCATAGCGGTCGTAGAGCAGTTCGTCATACGTTTCGGCGGCCGCGGCCAGCTCGTTGAACGCTTCGTAGACGGCCGGGTCGTCCTCACCCGACCTGCGTTCGACCGCGGCCAGGTGGCGGTCGAGCGCGGTCTTGACCGCCTCGGCGGCGGCTCGTACCTCGGCAGCGGTGGGCTGCGCAGCATCAGACATAGTGCAGACGCTATCCGTACCGGGCCCCAGCCCGCACAATAGATGCGATGCCGGAATACGAATTTGTCGACGTGTACGTACCGCGCGGGGTTTCCCGCAAGGACGCGACCCGTCTGCTGACGGACCATGCCGAGTACGGTCACTGGGAGTTGGACCGCCTGAGCCTGCTGCGCGACGGCAGCCGCAGGGTGCGGCTGCGACGGCGGATCATCCGCCAGGTCCGCGCCACGTGGTGAGCTGGGGCGACGGACACGGCGCGGGCCCCGCCGAGGCAGGGCCCGCGCCGTCGTGCGCACCGCTGGGGTAGTTCGCGGTACTTTCCGCCGCCGTGTACGGCTTGCACGCGCCTCACGCGGAGGCGCGTGCCTTGCGGTACAGCACCGCGCCCGCCAGCAGCGCCCCCGCACCCACGGGGAGGGCGAGGCCCAGCGGCAGCTCACTGCCGGTGTGCGCGAGCTGCGCGGCGCCCTGCGGCTGGACCACGGTCTGGGCTCCGAGGTGGCTGGTGGGCGCGGAACTGCCGGGCGTGCGGCCGTCCGCGGGGGACGGAGTGTGCGGGACGCCGGGGCGACCGGGCTCCACCGGGTTGCCCGGCCGGCCGGGGTGTTCCGGGGTGCCCGGGTGGCCCGGCTGCTCGGGTGCGGCGGGCGGGGTCGTTCCGTCGCCGCCCGGCGGCGTGGGGTGGTGTCCGCTGCCGGAGCCGGCGCCGTTGGCACAGTCGTCAGCCGTGGCGGCGTTGCCGACGCCGATGACGTCGACGCTGTTGCCGCAGACGTTGACCGGCGCGTCGATCGGCGCCTCGACGTGGTTGCCGGAGACCACGCCCGCGGAGCCGCCGGTGTGACCGTCGGCGTGCGACCCTCCTGAGTCACCGGAGCCGCCGTATCCGGCGGAGTCGTCGGAGTCGCCGTATCCACCGGAGTCGCCGTGTCCGCCATGGGAGCCGCCTCCGGTCCTGACGCCGGTGTTCACGCATTTGTTGCCCATCGCCGGGTTGAGCAGCCCGACGACGTCGACCGTGTTGCCGCAGACGTTCACCGGCGCGTGCACCGGCGCCTGCACCGAGTTGCCCGACAGCACGCCGGGCGAGCCGGCGCTCGATCCGCTCGCGTACGAGCCGGCGTGCGCGGCGCCGCCCGTGGCGGCGATCACGCCGGTCGCTGCGGCCACGGTCATGAGGCCCTTGCGGGTGACCTGTCGCATTACTGAATCCCTGCCTTCGACCTTGTACCGAATACCGACGCCGGAAATCCGAAGCCCGGATCTCGACGTTTCGAAAAAGCAGCTTCGAAAAGAACCGCTTCGAAAAGGCCCGTCGGCCACGGAGCGCATGGCACGCGCTCCGGGACCGACGGGCTCAGCCCCTCATGGGGCGAGGCACAACGTCACTTGTTGATGCAGGTGTTGGCGAAAGCGGGGTTCAGCAGCCCGATCACGGAGACCGTGTTGCCGCAGGCGTTCACCGGGACGTGAACGGGAACCTGGACGACGTTGCCGGACAGGAATCCCGGGGAGTGCACGGCGGCACCCTGGGCACCGGAGTCGGCGACAGCCATGCCCGCACCCGCGAGAACCAGACCACCCGTGGCGGCCGCAGCAGCGACGATCTTCTTGATCATTATTCCTCCTGGTTGACAATGTGATCCCAAGTCGCGGATCACATCATCAGGAACGAGGAGGGAGTAATCGAGCTACGAGCTTATGGTCGCATTCACTCTTCTCAGTCGGTTCCGCACAGGCGCCCGAATTTTGAGGTTTCGTTTCAGCGGGCGCATTCCGGCGCCCGCCGGGTCAGGACGCGTCGATGAAACGGTCCAGCACCCGCACGCCGAACTTGAGGCCGTCGACCGGGACGCGTTCGTCGACGCCGTGGAACATGCCCGCGAAGTCCAGCTCCGGCGGCAGCTTGAGCGGCGCGAAGCCGAAGCCGCGGATGCCCAGGTCGTCGAAGGACTTGGCGTCCGTCCCGCCGGAGAGCATGTAGGGGATGGCCTTCGCGGTGGGGTCCTCGGCCAGCAGCGAGGACTGCATCGCCTCGACCAGAGCTCCGTCGAAGCTGGTCTCCAGGGCCTTGTCGGAGTGCACGTCCGAGCGCCGCACCTTCGGTCCGAGGATGCGGTCGAGGTCGGCGAGGAACTCCTCCTCGTGGCCCGGCAGGAAGCGCCCGTCGACGTGCGCGGTGGCTTCGCCCGGGATGACGTTGACCTTGTAACCGGCGCCGAGCTGGGTGGGGTTGGCCGTGTTGCTGAGGGTCGCGCCGATGAGCTTGGCGATGCCGCCGAGCCTGGCGAGGGTGGCCTGCATGTCCTCCGGGTCCAGCTCGGTGCCGAGGGCGTCGCCGAGCTCGTCGAGGAAGGCGCGGGTGGTCTTGGTGACCCGCACCGGGAACTCGTGCCGGCCCAGCCGGGCCACGGCCTCCGACAGCTCGGTGATCGCGTTGTCCCGGTGGATCATGGAGCCGTGCCCGGCGGTGCCGGCCACGGTCAGCTTCATCCAGTGCATGCCCTTCTCGGCCGTCTGGATCAGATAGAGCCGGCGCTGCTCGCTCACGGTGAACGAGAACCCGCCTACCTCGCTGATCGCCTCGGTGACGCCCTCGAAGAGGTGCGGGTGGTTGTCGACGAGGTGCCGGGCCCCGAAGGTGCCGCCCGCCTCCTCGTCCGCGAGGAACGCGAGCACGATGTCGCGCGGGGGCCTGCGCCCGCTGCGCAGCCGGTCGCGGACGACCGCCAGGGTCATCGCGTCCATGTCCTTCATGTCGACGGCGCCCCGGCCCCACACGCACCCGTCGGTGACCTCGCCGGAGAAGGGGTGGTGGGTCCAGTCGTCGGCGTTGGCCGGTACGACGTCCAGGTGGCCGTGGATGAGCAGCGCGGGCCGGGACGGGTCCTCGCCCTCGATGCGGGCCACGGTGGACGCGCGCCCGGGGTGCGACTCGAAGATCTGCGGTTCGAGGCCCACCTCGGCGAGCTTGGCGGCGACGTACTCGGCCGCCTTGCGCTCACCCGGTCCCGAGTGGTCGCCGTAGTTGCTGGTGTCGATCTGGATCAGCTCGCGGCAGAGGTCCACGACCTCGTCCTCGCCGGTGACGCCCCTGGCCGTGTCCGTCTCGCTCACGCTGCTTCCTCCCGCTGTCGCCGCTGGTGGTCCCCCTCATCCTCCCCCTCCCCCGGCCGCTCCCCAAGGCCGGTCCCGGCCCGTCACACCCCGTTCACGCGCGGACGGGGTGGATCAGGGGCCCGTCGAAAGCCTGGTAATGTTTCCTCCGTCGCCGCAGGGGAAACCCAGCACGACACACACCTTGTCCGGGTGGCGGAATGGCAGACGCGCTAGCTTGAGGTGCTAGTGCCCTTTATCGGGCGTGGGGGTTCAAGTCCCCCCTCGGACACAGAAGATGAGCGAGGGTCGTGACCGTCTGGTCACGACCCTCGCTCGTTGTGTGGGGCATCTCTCCTCGGTTGAAGATCACCAGGTCACGGGCGGTGGCGGCACGACTACAGACCCCCGGAAGGCCGTCCCGAGTGGCCGACGGAAGGGCGCGGGCCTAGCTTCGTACTAAAATTTCCGGCTTGTTACGGAACGGAGCTGGAGTCGGACAACCCCAGGCAGACCTGCGGGCCCGCCAGCGCCCCGGAGGTTCTCCGGGAAAGAGACGCGAGGGCCCGATGGCGGCGATACACGAGAGCAGTGCTCTCGGCCTGCTCGATGACGAGCTCCGAGAACGGTTCGGCGACACGGCACGTTTCTCCGGAGGGCCGGCGGCCTCTCCCCGCACCCTGGTGGACGTCCTCGACGCGTCCGTGCGGTCGTATCCGAACGAGCTCGCCCTGGACGACGGCACGACACCGCTGACCTACCGTGCGCTGGCCGCTGAGGTGGAGCGGCTGCGGCTGCGGCTCGCGGACGCCGGGGTCGGTCTCGGGGACCGCGTGGGCGTCCGAGTGCCGTCCGGGACCAACGATCTGTACGTGGCGATCCTCGCGGTGCTGGCCGCCGGTGCCGCCTATGTGCCCGTGGACGCAGAAGACCCGGAAGAGCGGGCCGAGCTGGTGTTCGGGGAGGCCGGGGTACGGGCCGTCGTCGGCGCCGGGCACGAGCTGACCGTGCACGGCCGCTCCGCGGTCCCCGCCGCCCGCCCCGGCGTCGGGCACGACGCCTGGATCATCTTCACCTCCGGCTCCACCGGGAAGCCCAAGGGTGTCGCCGTCAGTCACCGCAGTGCGACCGCGTTCGTGGACGCGGAGGCGGCTCTGTTCCTCACGGACGATCCGATCGGGCCCGGGGACCGGGTCATGGCGGGACTGTCCGTCGCGTTCGACGCGTCCTGCGAGGAGATGTGGCTGGCGTGGCGGTACGGGGCCTGTCTGGTGCCGGTGCCGCGGTCGCAGGTCCGCAGCGGTGCCGATCTGGGGCCCTGGCTCGTCGAGCAGGAGATCACCGTCGTCTCGACGGTGCCGACGCTGGCCGCGCTGTGGGAGCCCGAGACCCTCAACGACGTACGCCTGTTGATCTTCGGTGGTGAGGCCTGCCCGCCCGAGCTGGTGCAGCGGCTGGTGACCGAGGGGCGGGAGGTCTGGAACACGTACGGGCCCACCGAGGCGACCGTGGTGGCCTGTGCCTCGCTGATGAGCGGCGCGGAGCCGATCCGGATCGGGCTGCCGCTGGACGGCTGGGAACTGGCCGTCGTGGACGAGGCCGGCGAGCCGGTGCCGATGGGCGGCAGCGGGCAGTTGGTGATCGGCGGGGTCGGGCTGGCCCGGTACCTCGACGCCGAGAAGGACGCGGAGAAGTACGCGCCGCTGGAGTCCCTGGGGTGGGACCGGGCCTATCGGAGCGGGGATCTGGTCAGGGCGGAGCCCGAGGGCCTGGTGTTCCTCGGGCGGGCCGACGAGCAGATCAAGCTCGGCGGGCGGCGGATCGAGCTCGGTGAGGTGGATGCCGCGTTGCAGGCCCTGCCGGGTGTGGCGGGCGCCGCGGCCGCCGTACGGACCGCCCGCGGCGGCAACCAGCTCCTCGTCGGATATGTCGTCACCCAGGACGGCTGGGACCAGGCGGTGGCCGTCGAGAAGCTGCGCGCGGAACTGCCCGCCGCGCTCGTTCCGCTGCTCGCGCCGGTCGACGACCTTCCGACGCGGACCAGCGGCAAGGTGGACCGGGGCGCCCTGCCCTGGCCGCTGGAAGGGCTGACGACCGGTGGTCCGGCCGAGCAGCTGTACGGCACCGAGGCGTGGCTCGCCGAGCAGTGGAGCGAGGCGCTCGGCATCCCCGTGTCGAGCGCGCGGGACGACTTCTTCGCGATCGGCGGCGGCAGTCTCGCGGCCGCCCAGCTGACCACGCGGCTGCGCACCCGGTACCCGAGCGCCGCCGTCCTCGACATCTATCAGCATCCCGTGCTGCGGAAGCTGGCGCGGCACCTGGAGAAGTCGGCGCAGGACGACGGCGGCACGCGGGTGATCGCCCCGGTCCCGGTGCGTGCCCAGGCCGCCCAACTCCTCCTCCTTCTCCCCCTGTTCACCGTGCTCGGGCTGCGCTGGACCGTCGTGCTGGCCGCGCTCGGCAATCTGCTGCCCGCCTACTCCTGGCTGCCGACCGCTCCTTGGTGGCTGGTCGTGGCCGGGGCGCTGGTGTTCTTCAGCCCGCCCGGACGGCTCGCGATCGCGGCGGGCGGCGCCCGGCTGCTCCTGAAGGGGGTCGAACCGGGCCGGTACGCGCGCGGTGGCGGTGTCCATCTGCGGCTGTGGACCGCGGAGCGGCTGGCCGAGTTCAGCGGGGCGACCTCGCTGACGGGGTCCTGGCTGGAGCGGTACGCGCGGGCGCTGGGCGCGAAGATCGGCCCGGATGTGGACCTGCACTCGCTGCCGCCGGTCACCGGCATGCTCAAGCTCGGGCGGGGCGCGGCCGTGGAGTCCGAGGTGGACCTGTCCGGCTGGTGGCTGGACGGCGACCGGCTGGAGATCGGGCCGGTCAAGGTGGGCGGGCACGCCGTCGTGGGCACGCGCAGCCTGCTCTTCCCGGGCGCCCGGGTCGGCAAGCGGGCCGAGGTGGCGCCGGGTTCGGCGGTCACCGGCCAGATCCCGACCGGGCAGCGGTGGGCGGGCGCGCCCGCGGTCAAGCTCGGCAAGGCCAAGCGCAACTGGCCCAAGGAGCGGCCGGTGCGGGGCAGGTCCTGGGGTGCGATGTACGGCGTGACGGGCTTCGCGCTCAGTGCGCTGCCGGTGCTGGCGGGCGCGGTCGCGCTGCTGGTGGGCCACTGGTTCGTCACGCCCGAGGTGACCGTGACCGGGGTCGCGCTCGGTCTCGTCCCGGCGACGCTCGCCTTCGGGGTGGCGTACGCGCTGGTGATCCTGGTCGCCGTACGGCTGCTGAGCCTGGGCCTGCGCGAGGGCACCCATCCCACGCACAGCAGGATCGGCTGGCAGGCGTGGACCGTCACGCAGCTGATGGACCGCTCGCGGGAGACGCTGTTCCCGCTGTACGCCGGGCTGGCCACGCCGGTGTGGCTGCGGCTGCTGGGGATGCGGATCGGCAAGGGCGCCGAGGTGTCCACCGTGCTGGCGCTGCCGAGCCTGACGACGGTCGGTGAGGGCGCGTTCCTGGCCGACGACACGCTGACCGCGCCGTACGAGCTCGGCGGGGGCTGGATGCGGATCGGGCGGGCCGAGATCGGGCGGCGGGCGTTCCTCGGGAACTCGGGGATGACCGCGCCGGGCCGTTCCGTGCCGGACGGCGGGCTGGTCGGGGTGCTGTCGGCGACGCCGAAGAAGGCGAAGAAGGGCAGCTCGTACCTGGGTCTGCCGCCGATGAAGCTGCCGCGCGCGGCGGCCGGCGGCGACCAGAGCCGGACGTACGACCCGCCGGCCCGGCTGCTGTGGGCGCGCGCGCTGGTGGAGCTGTGCCGGATCGTCCCGGTGTTCTGCTCGGCGGGGCTGGCCGTGCTGACGGTGGCCGCGCTGTGTGCGCTGGGCGGGTGGGCGCCGCTGCTGTCGGGGCTGGTACTGCTCGGGGCGGGGCTGGTGGCAGGGCTGGTGTCCGTCGCGGCGAAGTGGGCGCTCGTGGGGCGGCACCGCGGCGGGGAGCATCCGCTGTGGAGCTCCTTCGTGTGGCGCAACGAGCTGGCGGACACCTTCGTGGAGGTGCTGGCGGTGCCGTGGCTGGCGGGTTCCGTGCCCGGTACGCCGGTGCTGACGGCGTGGCTGCGCGGGCTCGGGGCACGGATCGGCCGGGGCGTGTGGGTGGAGAGCTACTGGCTGCCCGAGACCGACCTGGTGACCCTGGAGGACGCGGCGACCGTGAACCGTGGCTGCGTGCTGCAGACCCACCTCTTCCACGACCGGATCTTGCGAACGGATACTGTGGTCCTCCGTGAGGGCGCGACGCTGGGTCCTGGCGGAATCGTCCTGCCCGGCAGCACGATCGGCGCCCGTACGACTCTGGGGCCGGCGTCGCTGGTGATGGCGGTGGAGTCCGTTCCCGACGACACCCGCTGGCTGGGCAACCCCATCGAGTCGTGGCGTTCCTGAGCGCGGCTCGGCCGGGTCCCGAGGACGGTGGTGCACCGGCACGACGTTCGAGCACAGCGCAGGGAGCAGACACCGCAGTGACCGTTCAGCAGGCAGTGGGTCCGGATCCGTACTTCCCGGCCAACGGCGACTCCCGTTACCGGGTGCACCGCTACGAACTCGCGCTGGACTACCGCCCGGGCCCGAACCGGCTGTCGGGGACGGCCCGGATCAACGCGATAGCGGGACGGTCGGCGCTGCCCGAGTTCCAGTTGAACCTGGCCGACTTCAAGATCGGCCGGGTCCGGGTGGACGGCAGGCAGCCGCACTACACGCACCGGGGCGGCAAGCTGCGTCTGCGGCCGGCCAAGCCGGTCCGGCCGGGCGCCCCCTTCACCGTGGAGGTGCACTGGTCCGGCAACCCCAAGCCGGTGAGCAGCCCCTGGGGCGGACTCGGCTGGGAGGAGCTGGAGGACGGGGCGCTGGTGGCGAGCCAGCCGGTCGGGGCGCCGTCCTGGTACCCGTGCAACGACCGGCCCGCCGACAAGGCCTCGTACCAGATCTCGATCACCACGCCGTCCGCGTACGCGGTGGTGGCGGGCGGGCGGCTGCTGACGCGGACGACGAAGGCGTCGACGACGACCTGGGTGTACGAGCAGGCGGCGCCGACGTCCAGTTATCTGGTCGGGCTGTCGATCGGCAAGTACCAGACGGTGCTGCTGGGCGATCCGGGGCCGGGCGGGGTGCCGCAGCACGGGCACATCCCGGCGCACAAACTGCCCGAGTTCTCTCGGGACTTCGCACGTCAGCCCCAGATGATGGAGCTCTTCCAGGAGCTGTTCGGGCCGTACCCGTTCGACGAGTACGCGGTCGTGGTGACCGAGGAGGAGCTCGATGTCCCCGTCGAGGCACAGGGGTTGTCGCTGTTCGGCGCCAACCACGTGGACGGGGCGCGGGGTTGGGAACGGCTGGTGGCGCACGAGCTGGCGCACCAGTGGTTCGGCAACAGTGTGTCCATCGCGGACTGGCGGCACATCTGGCTGAACGAGGGGTTCGCGAAGTACGCGGAGTGGCTGTGGTCGGAGCGGTCGGGTGGCCGCAGCGCGCATCAACTCGCCGTGGCGGCCCACCGGTCGCTGTCCTCGCTCCCCCAGGACCTCACACTGGCCGATCCCGGGCGCAAGTCGATGTTCGACGACCGGCTCTACCAGCGCGGCGGGCTGACCCTGCACGTGCTGCGGTGCGCGATGGGCGACGACGCGTTCTTCCGGATGCTGCGCGGATGGGCGACGCTGCACCGGGGCGGCGCGGTGAGCACGACGACCTTCACCGCCCACGCGGCCCGGTTCGCGCCGGAGCCGCTGGACGAGGTGTTCCGTGCGTGGGTGTACGGCACGAGGCTGCCGCCGCTGCCCGAGCCGGCCCCGCCGATCCCGGCCCGGCCCACGCATCCGCCGACCAACGCCGGGTCCGCGTAGGCGAACAGCGCCGGGTGGGCGTGGGCGAACAGCGCCGGGTCGACTTGGGCCCGGGCGGCGCGTCCGCGCAGGCACGGGTGCCGGGTTCACGCAGGACACGCCTGGCCTGCGCAGGACCCCGGGTCGGGCCCGCGCAGAACCGCACGCCTCGCCCGCGCAGGACCCCGTGTCGAGTCCGCGCAGAACCGCGTGTCGAGCCGCGCAGAACCGCACGTCGAAAGCAGCCGAAGGCCGCGCGGCGCGCCGCGGCGGCGGCCCGGCACAATGGTGCGCATGTCCCGACGTGGCACCCGCCCCTCCCGTCCCGCCGGCACCCGTCCCGGCGGCTCCTGTCCCTGCGGGCTTCCGGAGCCGTACGGCGTGTGCTGCGGCCGCTTCCACGCTGGGGCCGCCGCCGCGCCCACGGCGGAGGCGCTGATGCGGTCCCGCTACAGCGCCTTCGTGCGGGGGGACGCGCCGCATCTGCTGCGGACGTGGCATCCGCGGACCCGGCCGGCTCGGCTCGACCTGGACCCGGGGATGCGCTGGACCGGTCTTGAGATCCTCGGCACGACGGACGGCTCCGCCTTCCACAGCACGGGCACGGTGACCTTCCGGGCCTCGTTCCGGGGTGGCTCGCTGCACGAGCGGAGCCGGTTCGAGCGGGTGGACGGGGCGTGGATGTACGTGGACGGGGAGTTCGTGGACGAGTAGGGGCCACGGCGACCAGTAGGGCCTACGGCGCGAGTATGTCCAGTTCCTGAAGTGCCCCCACGGTGATCTCGCGGGTCAGTTCCTCCGCGCGGAGGGCGTCGCCCTCGCGGACCGCCTCGGCGACCTGGACGTGGAGGGTGACGGCGGCCGGGTCGGGATCGTCGAACATGACCTCGTGGTGGGTACGGCCGGCGAGGACCTCGGCGACGACATCTCCGAGGCGGGCGAACATCTCGTTGCCGGAGGCGTTGAGGATCACCCGGTGGAAGGCCATGTCGTGGAGGAGGTAGCCCTCCAGTTGGTGGCCGCGTGAGTGGGCCACCATGCCCAGGGCGCGCTCGGTGAGTTCGGCGCACTGCGCCGCCGTGGCGTGTTTGGCGGCGAGGCCCGCGGCGACGGGTTCGACGGCCGAGCGCAGCAGGGTGAGGGAACGCAGCTGGCGGGGGCGGTCGGCGCCGGCCAGCCGCCAGCGGATGACCTGGGGGTCGTAGACGTTCCACTCGTTCGCGGGACGGACCGTCACGCCCACCCGGCGGCGGGACTCGACGAGGTGCATGGACTCCAGGACGCGGACCGCCTCACGCATGACGGAGCGTGAGACGTCGAAGCGCTGGGCCAGCTCGTCGGTCCGCAGGACACTGCCCGGCGGGTACTCGCCCGCGGTGATCGCGGGGCCGAGGGACTCCAGTACGCGGCCGTGCAGCCCCCGGTCCGTTGTGGTCATGTACTCAGCGTACGAGGTGGATCACAGGAACAAAAAGTCAGACTTATTTGTCACAGACTCTTGAACTCGTCGTACCTAATGGGTTTCAGTGTGGCCGACGCCAGATGTCGGCGTCGAATGTCGAAGAAGACAGCGAGGCAGTGATGCGTACCCCTCACGTCGTCGTGGTGATGGGCGTCGCCGGCACGGGCAAGACCACGATCGGTCCCCTGCTCGCGGCCCGGCTGGGCGTCCCGTACGCCGAGGGCGACGACTTCCACCCCCAGGCCAACATCGACAAGATGTCGGCCGGTGTCCCGCTCGAGGACGCCGACCGGTGGCCGTGGCTGGACGCCATCGGCACCTGGGCGCACGGGCGGGCCGGGCTCGGCGGGGTGGTCAGCTGTTCCGCGCTGAAGCGGTCGTACCGCGACCGGCTCAGGGCCGAAGCCCCGGGAGTCGTGTTCCTGCACCTCGCGGGCGACCGGGCGCTGATCGAGGACCGGATGTCGCATCGGCGGGGTCACTTCATGCCGACAGCGCTGCTGGACTCGCAGTTCGCCACGCTCCAGCCGCTCCAGCCGGACGAGGCCGGGGTCGTCGTGGACGTCACCGGCAGTCCGGAGGAGATCACCGACCGGGCCGCGGACGCACTCGACGCACTCGACGGGACCTCTCGGTAGGACCGGCCCCGGCGCCTCCCCGAGACCTCTCACCACCCCTGGAACACCCTCACCGCAGTACCTCCTTGTGCAACACCCCCCACCGCAGTACTCCCCCCATCCCCGTACCTGCAAGGGAACTCCCCGTGACCAGACTCAGTGTCGAGATGCTGGCAGCGGACGCACCCGAGCCGATCACTTCGGCCGGCCACGCTCAGCTGGGTATCGCCGTACTGGCGGGAATCGCCGTCATCGTCCTGCTCATCACCAAGTTCAAGCTCCACGCCTTCCTGTCGCTGACCATCGGGACACTGGCGCTCGGCGCGTTCGCCGGGGCACCGCTCGACAAGGCCATCACCAGCTTCACCACCGGGCTCGGCTCGACCGTCGCCGGCGTGGGCGTACTGATCGCGCTGGGCGCGATCCTCGGCAAGATGCTCGCCGACTCCGGGGGTGCCGACCAGATCGTCGACACGATCCTGGCGAAGGCGAGCGCGCGCTCGATGCCCTGGGCGATGGTGCTGATCGCCTCGGTGATCGGCCTGCCGCTGTTCTTCGAGGTCGGCGTGGTGCTGCTGATCCCGGTCGTGCTGATGGTCGCCAAGCGGGGCAACTACTCGCTGATGCGGATCGGCATCCCGGCGCTCGCGGGTCTGTCCGTGATGCACGGCCTGGTCCCGCCGCACCCCGGCCCGCTGGTCGCCATCGACGCGGTGAAGGCCAACCTGGGTGTCACACTGGCGCTCGGCGTGCTGGTGGCCATACCGACCGTGATCATCGCCGGTCCGCTGTTCTCGAAGGTCGCGGCCCGCTGGGTCGACGTCCCGGCCCCGGACCGGATGCTGCTTTCGACTGGGGGTTCCCCCCAGACCCCCGCGCAGCGCGCCTCCGAGGACCTTCAGCGGCGTCCCGGCTTCGGCGCGACGCTGGCCACGATCCTGCTGCCGGTCGTCCTGATGCTGGCCAAGGCGCTCGTCGACATCGTCATCGACGACCCCGAGAGCACCGTGCAGCGCGTGTTCGACGTCGCCGGCTCGCCGCTGATCGCCCTGCTGGCCGCTGTGCTGGTGGGCATCTTCACCCTGCTGCGGCCCGCCGGGTTCGCCAAGGAGCGGGTCTCCCAGCTGGTCGACAAGGGGCTCGCGCCCATCGCGGGCATCCTGCTGATCGTCGGCGCGGGCGGCGGCTTCAAGCAGACGCTGATCGACTCCGGCGTCGGCCAGATGGTCCTGGAGATATCCAAGGACTGGTCGATCCCGGCCCTGTTGCTGGCCTGGCTGATCGCGGTGGCGATCCGGCTGGCGACCGGTTCGGCGACGGTCGCCACGGTCTCGGCGGCCGGCCTGGTCGCCCCGCTGGCAGTCGACATGTCGACCACCCACACGGCCCTGCTGGTCCTGGCCATCGGTGCCGGCTCGCTCTTCTTCAGCCATGTCAACGACGCCGGATTCTGGCTGGTGAAGGAGTACTTCGGCCTCAGCGTCGGGCAGACCCTCAAGACCTGGTCCGTCATGGAGACGATCATCTCGGTGGTCGCCGGCGGTCTGGTCCTGCTTCTCTCACTGGTCATCTAGGGGTACGGGATGAGTCACCCTCTCTTCGACATCGGCGGCCGTACGGCCCTGGTCACCGGCTCCAGCCGGGGCATCGGCCTCGCGCTGGCCCGGGGTCTCGCACAGGCGGGCTGCCGGGTCGTCCTCAACGGACGGGACGGCGACCGGCTCGCCAAGGCCGCCGCGGAACTCTCCGCGGAGGTCCCCGGTGAGGTCCACACGGCCGTGTTCGACGTCACCGACGGGCCGTCGGTCGCCGCCGGCATCGCGGATGTCGAACAGCGGGTGGGCCCGCTCGACATCCTGGTCAACAACGCGGGAATGCAACTGCGCGCCCCGCTCCTGGAGTTCACCGACTCGGACTGGCACCGCATCCTGAACACCAATCTGACCAGCGCGTTCCTGGTCGGCCGGGAGACGGCCCGCGGGATGACGGAACGCGGCCACGGAAAGATCGTCAACATCTGCTCGCTGCAGAGCGAGGTGGTCCGGCCCGGCATCGCGCCCTACGCGGCCACCAAGGGCGCGCTGAAGATGCTCACCAAGGGCATGTGCGCGGACTGGGGCCCGCACGGCGTCCAGGTCAACGGTCTCGGTCCCGGCTACATCGAGACGGAGCTGACCGAGCCCCTCGTCCAGGACGAGGAGTTCAGCGCGTGGGTGCGGCGCCGCACCCCGGCCGGCCGCTGGGGCCGTACGGAGGACCTGGTGGGCGGGGTGCTGTTCCTGGCCTCGCCCGCGGCGGACTTCGTCAGCGGGCAGGTGCTGTACGTCGACGGCGGCATGACGAGCGTGCTGTGAAAGGGGCCCCGGGAATGCTGGGTTGTGTGATCCACGGTCAGGGCGACCTCCGGGTCGAGGAGCTGCCGGTGCCGTCGCCGGGCCCCGGTCAGGCGCTGGTCTCCGTCCGCTACGGCGGGGTCTGCGGGTCCGACCTGCACTACTGGCGGCACGGCGGCGTCGGCGACTTCCGGCTCAAGGAGCCGATGCTGCTCGGTCACGAGGTGGTCGGGACGGTCGTCTCGTACGGTGACGGGGCGTCAGGTCCCGTCACCGGTACGGCCGTCGCGGTCCACCCGGCGACGCCCTGCGGGGTCTGCCCGGAGTGCGTGGAGGGGCGGCGGAACGTCTGCCGGGACACGCGGTACCTCGGCAGCGCGGCCCGCTTCCCGCACGTCCAGGGCGGCTTCGCGGCCCACGTGGTGGTACCGGCCGAGCAGCTGCGGCCGCTTCCGGCCGGTCTGGAGCCGCGCCGGGCGGCGCTCGCGGAGCCGCTGTCGGTGGCGCTGCACGCGGTGCGGCGGGCCGGGGACGTCACCGGGAAGCACGTCCTGGTCACCGGCGCCGGTCCCATCGGCTGCCTGGTCGTCGCGGCGGCGAAGGCGGCGGGCGCCGCACACGTGACGGTGACGGACCTCCTCCCGGCGGCGCTGCGGTACGCGTCCGCGGCGGGCGCCGACACCGTCGTACGGGCGGACGATCCGTCCGATCCCGGGTGGCCGTCGGAGGTCGACGCGGCCGTCGAGGCGTCCGGGGTCGCCGCGGGCCTGGACACCTGTCTCCGGCTGGTGCGGCGGGGCGGGGTCGTCGTGCAGCTCGGGATGCTGCCGTCCGGGCAGAGCCCCTTCGCCGGGAACCTCGTGGTGAGCCGGGAGATCGAGCTGCGGGGCGCGTTCCGCTTCGACGGGGAGTTCGACGACGCGCTGGAACTGCTCGCGGCCGAGCCGGCGTTCGACGCGCTGGTCAGCGCGGTGATCCCGGTCGGGGAGGCGGAGTCGGCGTTCGCGCTGGCCGCCGACCGTAGCCGGTCGTGCAAGGTGTTGCTGGACTTCGGCGTCCCCGGCACCCCCTGAGACTCACCGCGTACGCGGCCCCTGGAACATCACCGCACACACCCGCCCTGAGACATCACCGCACCTGCCGGCCGCCGTGCCTGCTACTCCCGCTGCCGCGGGATCAACGCCGCCGCGGGGGCCAGTGGCCGGCCGGTGTCCTGGTGAACGTCCCGGCCGCCGTCGTGGCCGCCTTCCCGGGTGCCGTCCTGACCGCCGGAGAGTGCGACGTCGTGTACGGGCATGTCGTCCCGGATCAGGTTCTCGGGGATGAGGACGGCCGCTGTCGCCCCGCTGCTCGCCGAGGGGCGCAGTTCGACACGCAGGCCTTGCCGGGCGGCGATGCGGTTGACCACGAACAGTCCGATCCGCTTGGCGTCGAGCAGGTCGATGTTCTCGGACTGGATCTTGCGGTTGGCCTCGGCCATCGCCTCCTCGTTCATGCCGAAGCCGCTGTCCTCGATCTCGATGAGGAGGCCGTCGCGCAGCCGGGCGGCCCGCAGCTGGACATGGGCACTGGGCGGTGAGAACGAGGCCGCGTTCTCGACGAGTTCGGCGAGCAGATGGATGACGTCGGCGACGGAGCCGCCGTTGAGGGAGACGCGCGGCACCGGCCAGATCTGGACCCGGCCCGGCTGCTCGATCTCCCCGAGGGCCGCCCGCAGGACGTCCACCAGCGGAATCGGGTCGTGCCAGCCGCGTCCGGGCGCGATGCCGGACAGGATGAGCAGGCTCTCGGAGTGGCGGCGCATCCGGGTGGCGAGGTAGTCGACCTGGTACAGCTCCTGCACCTCGGCCGGATCGCGCGGACGCTGCTCCAGCTGGTGGAGCAGGTCGAGCTGGCGGTGCAGCAGCACCTGGCTGCGGCGGGCGAGACTGACATACACCCCGGAGATGCCGCTGAGCAGTTCGGCGCGCTCGGAGGCGGCTCTGAGCGCGGCCCGCTGCACGGCGGTGAGCGCGGTGCTCACCTGGGCGAGTTCGTCACCGACGAGGCGGCGCATCGGGGCCTCGGCGTCGATGTCCAGGCCCTGCCCGGCGTGCAGTCGGCGCATGGCCCGCGGCAGCCGGCGCCCGGCTACTTCGAGGGCGTCGTTGCGCAGGTCGAGGAGTTCGACGATGAGTCCCCGGCCGACGCCCACGGACACCAGCAGCGACAGCAGCACGCCCACCAGACCGAGGATGACGGCGACGCCGGAAGCACCCAGCGTGTCCCAGCCGATCAGGTTCGCCTTGGCCATGGCTCCCGTACCGGCGTCCGACTCGGCCTGGGCGAGCTCGGTCAGCACGGCGTCGGCGCCCTTGTCCCAGTTGCCCAGGAAGTCCGTGGAGAGGACCGAGGCGCCGGGCCCGGCGTCGCGGACCCGGTCCTCGCCGGCCGCGAGCGTGCGGTGACCGCCGCTGTGCAGCACCGCGTTGTACGCCTCCCGGTGCGCCGGCTTCAGGTCGGCGACCGCTGGCTTCATCAGCTCCCGCTGGGTGGCCACGGCGCCGGCGAACAGCGCGTACTGCTCCGTCGTGAGCTTCCCGGTCGCGCTCCCCATGGCGAGGAGGGCCTGTTCCTGGGCCACGGCCTCGCGGGCACGGGCGAGTTCGAGGACGACCCGCGCCTCGGAGGCGACGCCGGTGCTGTCCTCGCCGGTGAGCGCGCCGGTGACGGCGAAGGCGTCCTCGATGACCGCCGAGTACGCCGTGAACACCGTCGGGGCGCTGCCCTTCGCGCCGGTCTGCGCGCGGAGCGCGTCGAGTCCGCGCGCGTCGCTCTGCAGGCGGTCGATGCGGGCGGGCAGGCCGGCGTCGAGGAGTTCGGCGTCCGTGGTGGCGGCGTTGGCGCCGTCGCGGACGGCGGTGGCGGCCTTGTCGGTGGCCGTGCCCGCCGCCTCGAAAGCGTCGAGGCCGGCCGTGTTCCGCGCGGCGGCCTGACGCGCGGCGGCGGTCCGTTCGGTCTGCAGTGCGGCGACGAAATCGCCGACCGGGGCGAGGAGTTCGGTGTTGACGTCCTTGACCCGCCGGGTGTCGCCGATGTGGGAGGCCGTGGTGACCGCGGCGAAGCCCCACAGCGCCATGAGGGACACGACGGGCAGCATGAGCAGGGCGACGATCTTGGCCCGGACCGATCTGGGGCGCAGCTGTGCCAAGGTACGGGTGAGACTCATGGGATACCTCTTGGAGGGTGTGTGCGGTGCGGCTCCGCGGTACGGCTCAGACGACCCCGGCGGTGGCGGACACGGTGGCCGACGCGGTGACCGGCTCGGTGGGGGTCGCGGTGGAGAGCTCGACCTCGCGGAGCAGTTCGGTGGCGACGGACTCGGCGCGCCTGCCGGTCGGGGAGAGCGCTACGTACGCGGAGGCGAGGAAGAGGAACGAGCCGAGCACCACGGCGAGCGGGAAGAGGAACGCGGTGGGCGTGGCTCCGGGCAGCTCGGCGCTGCTGGGCGCGAGGCTGACGTGGACGGCGAACATCGCGGTGTAGTGCATGGTGCTCACCGCGAGCCCCATGACGAGCGCGGCGACGACGGTGAGGACGGGGCCGCGCACGATGAGGGTGAGCGTGAGCGCGGCGGTCGCGGCGACGACGGCGATCACGATGGAGGCGACGACGAGGAGCGGGTCGTAGTCCACGGTGCCGTGCAGGTTGAGCGCGGCCATGCCGGTGTAGTGCATGGCGGAGACGCCCAGTCCGGTGCCGAGCCCGCCGAGCAGCACCGACGTCACGCGTGAGCGCCCGTACCCGGCGGTGAAGACGCCGGCGCTGACGACGGCGATGGACATGACGAGGCTGAGAACGGTGAGGGGGACGTCGTACCGGATGGGGGTGCCCTCCACGCCGAAGCCCATCATCGCGACGAAGTGCATGGTCCAGATGCCGGAGCCGATCGCGAACGAGGCCAGCAGCAGCCAGTTCCGTTTCGAGGCACCGGCGGCATCGAGGGCCCGTACGGTGCACCGCAGGCCGAGCGCCGAGCCGACGCAGGCCATGACGTAGGAAAGGACGGGCGTGACCCATCCGGCGCTGAAGTGGTCCATGTGTCCCATGGAGAACTCCTCTCGCCCGCCGGGCGGACAGCACAGCGTGCATGGGGGGTACCGCCGGCGATCAGTGCGGGGGGAACGAGATCAAGCCACTTCCTTGCCGGAGGTTCGGTGCGGATTAACGTACGGCGGGTGTGGGTTACGGCCCCGTTTCCCCGCAAGTGCTTCACAGTCCTCTTACGTCGCCCGTACGTTCGCATGGCCGAAAAGATTCACCACGCTAGGGGCGCCACAGTGGGTGTTCCCGCTCGGCCCACTCCCGGCTCACGGTGCCCGTCCGCAGGCCGCGGCGGGCCTCCGGGTCCCCGAGGGCCATGCCGATGTGGCCGCCCAGGACGATGCCGATGGTGAGGGCGAGCCAGTCGTGGACGAAGGTCGCGCTGGTGCGCCACTGGATCGGTGTGAGGTGGGTGAACCACATCAGCAGGCCCGTGCCGAGCATCACCAGGGTGGCGCCGGCGATCCAGGCCGCGTACACCTTCTGGCCCGCGTTGAACTTGCCCGCCGGGCGCGACGACCGTCGTTTGTCGCGGACCAGGGCGGCACGCAGCCAGAGGCGGTCGTGCGGGCCGAAGCGGTTCAGGAAGCGCAGGTCGGAACGGAACCCGCGGGAGACGAGGCCCGCCAGCACGGGCACGGGCAGAGCGAGACCGGCCCACTCGTGGATACGGACCACCAGCTCACGGCGGCCCACGAGTTCGGCGAACTGGGGAACGTACAGACAGGCCGCCGTCACCACGCACACGCCCATCAGCGCCGCGGTGGTGCGGTGGACCCACCGCTGGGTGCGGCCGAAGCGGCGCACGCGGGACGACTCGGGCGCGGGGGCGTGGATGCGCAGGCTCATGGTCAGCTCGTGCCGTCAGCTCGTGGGCTCGTCGTCGCGGCCGTTGGAACGGCCGACCCAGGCGTCGACGTCGTAGCCGCGTTCCTCCCAGTAGCCCGGTTTCACATTCTCTGTGACGGTGATGCCGGAGAGCCACTTGGCGGACTTGTAGAAGTACATGGGCGCCACGTAGAGGCGGACCGGGCCGCCGTGGGTGTGGCCGATGTTCTTGTCCTGCATGCGCAGGGCGACCAGGACGTCGTCGCGGCGGGCCTGCTCGAGGGTGAGGCTCTCGCTGTACGCGCCGTCGAAACAGGTGAAGCGCACCGCCCCGGCTGAGGGGCGCACTCCCGCGGCGTCCAGGAGCCGGGACAGGCGTACCCCCTCGAAGGGGGTGTCGGGGACCCGCCAGCCGGTGACGCACTGCACGTCCTTGACCAGGCGGGTCTGTGGGAGGGCGCGCAGCTCGGCGAGGCTGTAGCTCTTCGGGGTGTCGACCAGGCCGTCGACGGTGAGGCGGTAGTCCTCGGCGTCCTTGTGCGGCACGGAGGACGTGACCGAGTAGTAGCGGAAGCCGCCTCCGTTCGGGAGCAGACCCGTGAGGCCGGTCGGGTCGCTGTCGGCGGCGCTGCCGAGGAACGCCTCCAGGCCGCGCTGCAGGGTCGGCGCGGCGACCACGCCGAGCGCGCCCAGACCGAGGGTGCCGAGCAGGACCCGGCGGCCGATCGGGGCGCCGCGTTCCTCGGGGCGCTCCGCGCGCGGGGCGCCGGGGCGTTCCGTACGCGGTTCGAGGCCTTGCGCGCGCGGTCCGCCGCGGCGCTGGTGCGGCTCACCGGGGTGCTTGCGCTGCCCGCCGTCGTGCTCACGCCGCTCGTCGGGGTGGAGCGGGCCGCGTTCCTCGGGCTGTTCGGGGTTCACCTGTTCATTCGAGCATCCGCGACCCCTGCCGGACCAGGGATCGCGGGTGCTCGTCAGAGTTCCGTAACCACTTCTCACCCGGATCCCGGCCGGATCCCAGCGGATCCCAGCCGATCCCAGCCGGATTTCACCCGGTTACGACGTCTGCTCCGCCGCCTTCTCCAGCTGGAACGCCTCGTTGCCGAGTCCGATCCGGGCGTGCGCCTCGGGTCGGCGGGCCCGCAGGACCGCGCCCTGCACCAGGCCGAGCACCAGGGCGAGCCCGATGGTGCCGGGCAGCACCCAGCTCAGCGCGGAGCCGGGACCGGCGCCCACCAGGACGTCGAAGTCCTTGACGGTGTAGCCGGCGATCACCAGCAGGGCGACACCCGCGACGGCGGAGGTCAGCAGCCGTCCTGCCTGGGCGCCCGCGGCCCCGCGCCGGACGAAGAACACGACGACCGAGAAGGAGGCCGCCGCCATCAGCAGGATCACGCCGAGAGCGCCGATGTTGCCGAACCAGGTGAACAGGTGCAGGACGGGTTCGGTCGGGTCGCCGGCCGGTTTGTCGTCGGCGACCGCGAAGGCGATCACGATGACCACGGAGACGGCGGTCTGCAGCAGCGAGCCCGTGCCGGGGGCGCCGCTGGCGCCTGTCGTACGGCCGAAGGCGGCGGGCAGCAGACCCTCGCGGCCCATGGCGAAGGCGTACCGGGCGACGACGTTGTGGAAGCTGAGCAGGGCGGCGAACATGCCCGTCACGAAGAGGACGTGCAGGACGTCGGTGAAGGTGCCGCCGAGCCGGGACTCGGTGAGGGAGAACAGCAGCCCGGCGCTCTGCTTCTGTGACTCGCCGACGATCGCGGAGGGTCCGGCGGCGACGGTGAGGGCCCAACTGCTGAGCGCGAAGAAGACGGCGACCCCGCTGACCGCGAGGAACATCACCCGCGGCACCAGGATGTGCGGGCGGCTTGTCTCCTCGGCGTACACGGGCGCCTGCTCGAAGCCGAGGAAGGCGGCGATGCAGAAGCACAGCGCGGTGCCGACTCCGGCGCCGGTCAGAGTGTCGGGGTTGAAGGCGTGCAGGGACAGGCCCTCCTTGCCCGGGTCGGCGACGGCCGCGATGTCGAAGATGACCACCAGGGCCACCTCGACGACCAGCAGAACGCCGAGCACCTTCGCGTTGACGTCGATCTTCAGCCAGCCCAGCGCACCGACGACCAGCGCGGCCACCAGGGCCGGTATCCACCAGGCGATCTCGAGATCGGCGTAGGTGGCGAACAGTCCGGAGACCTCGAAGCCGAAGACGCCGTAGATGCCGACCTGGAGGGCGTTGTAGGCGACGAGGGCGACCAGCGCGGCACTCGCGCCGGCGGTGCCGCCGAGGCCGCGGGAGATGTACGCGTAGAAGGCGCCCGCGTTGTGCACATGGCGGCTCATCTCCGCGTACCCGACCCCGAACAGCACGAGAACCACGCCGAGGAGGACGAACAGGAGCGGCTGGCCGACGATGCCCATCACCGCGAATGTGGTGGGCATGACACCAGCGACGACCATGAGGGGGGCGGTGGCCGCCAGGACGGAGAGCAGCAGGCCGCCGGTGCCGAGGCGGTCGGCACGCAGGGCCCGCTCCTGGCCCTTGAAAGTACTGATGCCGTCGGCGGTGGATCCGGTTGAACCGGTGGATCCGGTGGATCCGGTGGTGCTCGAACTGTCCGTTCTGTCCGTTGTCACGGGGACCGTCCTTTTCGGGGAGTTCTGGGTTACGGGGATGGGGTCAGGCCGTGCCGAGCGCGGTGTCGCGGGCGGCGCGGAAGGCGGAGTACGGGTCGCGGTCCGGGTAGGACCAGGGGGCCGGGGTGGGGTGCTCGCCGATGCGGTGGAACAGGGCGGCCGCCTCGGCGCCCCGGCCCTCGCAGACCTTGGCGTGGGCGAGGAAGTTGAGGTCCACGAGGCGGCGGGGGTGGCCCTCGTGCTCCCATTCCAGCCACCAGTCGAACGCGGCCTTCATCACCTGCCGGGCCCGGCGGCCGGTCCAGTGGCCGGAGGCCGCCGGGTCCGGTGGTGCGTGTCCGGCGGTGGCGAGGACGCGGTAGCGCTCCGCGTGCGCGACGACCGGGAGGATCGCGAGCGGGGAGTCGGCGGGGGCCTGCTCGGCGGCCCAGTTGGCGAAGTCGTAGACCTCGTGCAACGGGTCCGGGCCGGCGTCCACGCGGCGCTCCGCGAGGCGGGCGACCATCAGGTGGTGGGCGTGGTGGTGGTCGGAGTGCCGGGCGCGGACCTCGCCGAACAGGTGGACGACCTCCTCATCGGCGCCCACCGTGTGCTCCAGCATGAGCAGGCCGAGCCAGGGGGTGGGATCGGAGGGTGCGAGCGCGGCGGCGGACCGGCAGGCCTCGCGGGCCCGGACCGGCTTCTCCTTGCCGCGCAGGGCCCGCCGGACCTGGGCGAGGGCGAGCAGGACGGCGGCGTCGGCGGAATCGGGCTCGGCGAGCAGCCAGTCGTTCGCCCAGGCGGCGCAGTAGGGCTCCAGGGCGAGCACCGTGATCCGGTGACCCCTCAGGTCCCAGTCGTCGCCGGTGTGGGCGAGCAGCGTACGGGCGGCCTGCCAGCGCCCTTGTGTCAAGGCGGCCCGTGCGGAGGCGAGTTCTGCGTCGTCGAGGGCGGCGTCGAGCGCGTGGGCGGCGGCGCGTCTGCGGCCTGGCTTCCGGATCACTTCGGCTCCGAGGATCGGCGCCTGTGAGCGCACACGAGAGGGGGCAGGGGGCGCCCGGGCGGGAGCGCGTTCGAACCTGTGGGTACGTGCGGCCGTACGGCGGCGGGGACGGCGATGTCGGGCGCCGGGGTCGCGGGCACCCGGACGGTGGACACCGGGGTCGCGGGCACCGGGGCGGGTGCGTACCGCGCGGCCCGCGCGGACTGCGATGGGCACGCCTCGAGGCCGAGGGGTGACGGGGGTGGGGACACCGCGGGAACTTCCTCACGCGACGCGGCTCGCCGTCGGCAGGGAGACGACGCGCCGGCCGGCCGTCCGGTCCGGACGCTTCGGCTTGCCAGCAGCTGATCACGCACAGCCAACCCGCAGCTAATACTTTCCGTCAAGGGCCGCCGGGATGTTACACGCTTCAACTGTCCTGATTCACAGGGGACTTGTCAGGCGCAGCGGAATGTGAACGTCCGATTCGCGGGTCCCGCTGTGGCGTACGCCATGGCGCCGCCCGGCCCGGCATCGCACCATGGCAAGTAGGTCGTACCGCCCGCCCCTGACCGACCCGGGTGGCGTGACCGAGTCAAGCGCCCGAATCCGGGTACTCCCAGGGGCAAGCCGGGCCCTGGGCCGCTACAGTCAGCCCCCTACGCATCCCGTGACCCGGCCGGATGATCGAGGTACGCAGCGTGTCTGTACTGGTTCTTGTTCTCGCCGTGAGCGCGGCCTGCTGTCTGGGCTTCGGGTTCGTGCTCCAGCAGAACGCGGCCCGGCAGGCACCGCTCAGCGACTTCCTCTCACCCCGGCTGCTGCTGGACCTGATGAAGGTGCCGCGCTGGCTCGGCGGCATCGCGCTGATGGTGGCCGGCATGGTCCTCGGCGCGATCGCGCTGGGCCAGGGCGAGATCTCCCTGGTGGAACCGCTCCTCGCGACGAACCTGCTGTTCGCCCTCGCCCTGTCCCGCAAGCAGAGCAAGCAGCCGCTGGGCCGCCAGGGCTGGGCGGGGCTCCTGCTGCTCGCGGGCGGGGTGACCGCGTTCATCCTGGCGGGCGAGCCGCGCGGCGGCAACGCGGTCACCGATCCGCTGCGCCACTGGCTGATCATCGGCGTGATGATCGGCCTCGCCCTGCTGCTGACGACGTACGCCAAGCGCTCCCGGCTGAGCGCCGCCCCGTTGCTGCTGGCGCTGGCCGCCGGAATGCTCTACGGCGTGCAGGACGCGCTGACCCGGGTCAGCGGCCAGCGGTTCTCCGAGGGCGGACTGGTCGAGGTGCTGACCGGCTGGCAGCCGTACGCCGTACTGGCCCTCGGCGTGACCGGCCTGGTCCTGGTGCAGAGCGCGTTCGAGACCGCGCCGCTGCGGATGTCGTTGCCCGCGCTGACCGCCGCCCAGCCGCTGGCCGGGATCGTCTGCGGTGTCGGCTTCCTCGGCGACCGGCTGCGCACCGACACGGGCGCGCTGGCCTGGGAGGCGGCGGGACTCGCGGCGGTCGTGGCCGGCATCGTGCTGCTGGGCCTGCATCCGGCGATGCCGTCCGGCGCGACGGAGACCGAGCCGGCCCGGGACCTGCAGCCGTACTGACGGACGGCTCCCCCCGGCCCGTGCGTGCTGCCCGGACGCGGCCCCTGCTTGGATGGGGTCATGAGCGCTGCTGACGAGATCCTCGACATCGTCGACGAGAACGACCAGGTCACCGGGCAGTCCCCGCGCGGCGAGGCGTACGCGCGCGGCCTGCGCCACCGCTGTGTCTTCATCGAGGCCAGGGACGCCGAGGGCCGGCTGTTCGTCCACCGCCGCACGCCGGGCAAGCTGGTCTTTCCCTCCCTGTACGACATGTTCGTCGGCGGAGTCGTCGGCGCGGGCGAGTCCTACGACGACGCGGCCCTGCGCGAGGCCGAGGAGGAACTGGGCGTCACGGGCCTGCCCCGCCCCGAGTACCTCTTCAAGTTCCTCTATGACGACGGCGCCGGCCGGACCTGGTGGTCGGCGGTGTACCAAGTCCGCTGCGAGCTCCCGGTCAGCCCGCAGACCGAGGAGGTCGCCTGGCACGACTTCCTGTCCGAGGACGAGGTGGAGCTCCGCCTGCGGGAGTGGCAGTGGGTACCGGACGGGCTGGCGGCGTACGAGCGGCTGAAGGCGTACCGGTCCGGCCTGTCCGGCGCGTGAGAACGAGCCGGACAGGCGGCCGGGTGAAGGCGGCCGGACAGGCTCCTCGGCGTGCCGGATAGGGTCCTCGACGTGATCGAATTCGCACGGAACGTCCGACTGTGGTTCGCCCCCCAGGAGCTCAGGCAGGAGGGCGGCACCCCCGACTACCGCTTCTCGCTGGCGAACGAGCGCACCTTCCTCGCCTGGCTGCGCACCGCGCTCGCACTGATCGGCGGCGGCTTCGCCGTGGACCAGTTCCTGCCGGACCTGCGCTGGGGCTGGCGGGTCGGCCTCGCGCTCGCGCTGCTCGCGGCAGGCGTGCTGTGCTCGCTGCGGGCGGTCAACCACTGGATCCGCTGCGAACGGGCCATGCGCCGGGGCGAGGACCTGCCGGCGTCCCGGTTCCCGGCACTGCTGGGCGTCGCGGTCGCGGTCGTGGCTGTCGCCATGGTCGTCGTCGTGCTCGTCGGGTGGGAAGGGTGACCGGCGCGGCGGCGGCCCCGGACCGGGACCCTGGACTGCAACCCGAGCGGACCCGGCTCGCCTGGCGCCGTACGACCCTGTCGAGCACGGTGGCGGCCCTGCTCGCCATGAAGACCACGCTGCACGGCGGGGCGTCGGCGACCGCCGTGACCGTCTGCGCCCTGTGCGGCGCCCTGTGGCTGGGCTTCCTGCTGGTCGCCCACCGCCGTATCCGCGACCTGTCGGCGACGAGCAGCCCACCGGCACTGGCACCCCGGCACGCGACGGCGGGAGCGCTGCTGACGGTGGCGCTGGCCGTCTGCGCGGCGGCGCTCGTCTTCTAGGCGGTTCGAATTCCAAACGGTTGTCCGGCTCTGGTTCCAAACGGTTGTCCGGCTCCGGCTCCCGTCTGCAAGGCGCTTCTCCTTCCGGCGTCGGCAGGTGGCGGCCTGGCAACTGTCCGGGATGCCGCACGGCGGCCAGGGTGGCCCCGATCACGTTCGCCTCCCCCACTGGACGACATACCGACCGGTCGGCATCATGTATGGGGTCGTGTTCAACCGCCTGTAGGAGCATTGATGAGCCCCGACCACCCGCCAGGACTCGATCTCGACCGGCTGCGCGCCCTGCTCGACCGTGAGCGGCCCGGTCTGGTGCACGGCCCGCTGACCGGCCGGTTGATCGAGGGCGGACGGTCGAACCTCACGTACGCGGTCTCCGACGGCAGCGCGAAGTGGGTCGTACGACGGCCCCCGCTCGGCCATGTGCTGGCCACCGCGCACGACATGAAGCGCGAGCACCGCGTGATCAGCGCGCTGCACCCGACGAACGTGCCGGTGCCGCGTCCGGTGCTGCTGTGCGAGAACCCCGAGAACGGGGCGGTGCTCGGGTCGCCGTTCTACGTCATGGAGTTCGTCGAGGGCACCCCGTACCGCACCGCCGAACAGCTGGCACCGCTCGGTCCCGAGCGCACCCGGGACGCGGTCCTCGCCCTGGTCGACACGCTGGTCGAGCTGCACGCGGTGGATCCGGCCGAGGTCGGTCTGGCGGATTTCGGCCGGCCCGAGGGTTTCCTGGACCGGCAGCTGCGGCGCTGGGGCAAACAGCTGGACGCCTCCCGCAACCGCGAGCTGGCCGGCGTCGACGAGTTGCACGCGGCGCTCGGCCGGCGGCTGCCCCAGTCCCCCGCACCCGCCGTCGTGCACGGCGACTACCGGCTCGACAATGTCCTGATCGGCAACGACGACCGGATCAGCGCGATCCTGGACTGGGAGATGTCGACGCTCGGCGATCCGCTGACCGACCTGGGCCTGCTGGTGATGTACAGCATGCCGCTGGGCATGCCCGACTCCCCGGTGTCGACGACCGCGGAGGCCGCCGGCCACCCGTCGCCGGCCGAGCTGATCGAGCGGTACGCCGCGCGCTCGGGGCGTGACGTGTCCGCGGTGTCCTGGTACACGGCGTTCGCCTGGTTCAAGCTCGCCGTGATCCTGGAGGGCATCCACTACCGCTACACCCTGGGCCAGACGGTCGGCCGCGGCTTCGACCGCATCGGCGACCTGGTCCCGGTCTTCATCGAGCACGGCCTGACCACCCTTCAGGAAGGCTGACCGGACATGGACTTCGCGTTCGACGCGCGCACCGAGGAACTGCGCGCCAAGCTGCTCGCCTTCATGGACGAGTACGTCTACCCCGCCGAGGCCGTCGCGGAGGAGCAGCGTGCCGCGCTCGCCTCGCCGTGGGACACCCCGGCCGTGGTGGAGGAGTTGAAGGCCGAGGCACGCGGGCAGGGCCTGTGGAACCTCTTCCTCCCGGACGCCGAGTACGGCGCCGGCCTCACCAACCTCCAGTACGCGCCGCTCGCCGAGATCACCGGCCGCTCCCCGCAGTTGGCGCCCACGGTGACGAACTGCGCCGCACCCGACACCGGCAACATGGAGGTGCTCGCGCAGTTCGGCGACGAGCAGCAGAAGAAGCAGTGGCTCGAGCCGCTGCTGGCGGGTGAGATCCGCTCGGCGTTCGCGATGACCGAGCCGGAGGTGGCCTCGTCGGACGCCACGAACATCACCACGCGCATCGAGCGATCCACCAACGGCGCCGACGGCACCGACGAGTACGTCATCACCGGACGCAAGTGGTACATCTCCGGGGCGATGAACCCGGACTGCAAGATCTTCATCGTGATGGGCAAGACGGATCCGGACGGGGACGACATCCGCCGTCAGCAGTCCATGGTGCTCGTTCCCCGCGACACCCCGGGTGTCACCGTCAAGCGGGCGATGAAGGTGTTCGGCTACGAGGACCACTACCACGGCGGCCACGCCGAGGTGATCTTCGACCAGGCGCGCGTGCCGGTGACGAACCTGATCGGCGAGGAGGGCGGCGGCTTCGCCATCGCCCAGGCCCGCCTGGGCCCCGGCCGTATCCACCACTGCATGCGGCTGATCGGCATGGCCGAGCGGGCGATCGAGCTGATGTGCAGGCGGGCCGTCTCCCGCGAAGCCTTCGGCAAGACGCTGGCCCAGCAGGGCGTGGTCCACAACTGGATCGCCGACGCGCGCGTGACGGTCGAGCAGTTGCGGCTGCTGGTGCTGAAGACGGCCTGGCTGATGGACACGGTCGGCAACCGGGGCGCGCACGCGGAGATCCAGTCCATCAAGATCGCCACGCCTCGCGCGGTCGTCGACATCATCGACCGGGCGATCCAGCTGCACGGCGCGGGCGGTGTCAGCCAGGACTTCCCGCTCGCCGAGCTGTACGCCGGCGCCCGAACCCTGATGATCGCCGACGGCCCGGACGAGGTGCACCAGCGGTCGCTGGCGCGGCGGGAGTTGAAGAAGTACGTGTGAGACCTGGGTGAGGGGCGGTCGCTCATCGGCGACCGCCCCTCACCCACGTCTCTCAGGGGTCCTCACGGCCGCAGTGCCCGCAGCAGCAGGTCGGCCAGGTGGTCGGCGACCTCCTGCGGGCCGAGGGGGCCGTCGGGGCGGTACCAGGTGGACAGGTGGTGGACGGAGCCGAAGTGGTAGTCGACCACCAGGTCGGCGGGGGTCGCCTTGGAGAAGACGCCCGCCTGCTGGCCTTCCTCGATCAGGGCACGGAAGCGTTCGTGGTAGCGCCGGCGCTCGGCGCGCACCTGCTTGTTCTTCTCCGGGCTCAGGTGGTGCATCGAGCGGAAGAAGATCGACGCGTCGTCGAGGTTGTCGATGGTGGTGACGACGACATCTGCCGCCGCGCCCCGCAGCCGCTTCTCGATCGGTTCGTCGGCGTCCGCGAAGGCGTCGAGTCTCTCCTGCTGAACGCGCAGCACACGCGCGTACACCTCGTGCAGGAGGTCGTCCTTGGAGCCGAAGTAGTGGTACAGCGCTCCCTTGGTGACGCCGGCCGCCTCGACGATCTCCTGCACCGAGGTGCGGTCGTAGCCCTGCTCCGCGAAGAGCCGGGTGGCGGCGGCGAGGAGCCGCTGCGGCACGGGGGTTCCGTCACCGTCCGTCGTCCTGGGCACTGCCGCCACCTGCCTTCCGAGTGTTTCCGCTGGTGCTTTGTCTAGCCGTTCGGGCGAGAACGCAGTTCCCGCCGGAGGATCTTCCCACTGGCCGTCTTCGGCAAGTCGGGCAGGATCTCCACCTGCCGCGGGTATTTGTAGGCGGCCAGTCTCTCCTTGCAGTACGCGGCCAGCTCACCGGGGTCGGTCTCGGCACCCGGACGCAGGCTGATGTACGCCTTGACGGTCTCGCCGCGGTACCCGTCGGGCACCCCGACGACGGCCGCCTCGCGCACCGCCGGGTGCGTGTACAGCACGTCCTCGACCTCGCGCGGCCACACCTTGAACCCGGACGCGTTGATCATGTCCTTCTTGCGGTCGACGACGTACAGCCAGCCCTGCGGGTCCATGAAGCCGATGTCCCCGGTGCGCAGTTCGCCGTCCGGGAAGGTCTCGGCGGTGGCGTCCGGGCGCCGCCAGTACCCGGGCACGACCTGCGGCCCGCGGACGAGGATCTCGCCCTGCTCCCCGAAGGGCACCTCGGCGCCCTGCTCGTCGACGATCCGGACGACCGTGTCGGGCCCGGGCACGCCCACGGCGAGCGTCCCGGAGACCGGGTCGACCGGCGCCTCACGGGTGGGCGGCACGGAGGCGCAGGGAGCGCTGCACTCGGTGAGCCCGTACCCGTTGCGGATGTACGGCCCGAAGCCGGCCCGGAACTTCTCCACCAGGGCGGGCGGCAGCGGGGCGCCTCCCGAGGAGATGTTGACGAAGGAGGAGAAGTGGTCCGGGGTGACGTCGGGGTGGGCGGCCAGCGCCATGAACGCGGTGGACGGGCCGACCGTGTAGAGCGGCCGGTGCTCGGCGAACGCGTCGAGCACGACCCCGGCCTCGAAGCGGTACGCCAGGACGAGCGTGCCGGCGCTGTTCAGACACGCCCCGAACTGGCAGACCATCCCGGTGATGTGGAACAGCGGTGCCATCGCGAAATAGACGGGCGCCTCGGGCAGGGCCAGCCCGGTGCGCTGCCGCTCGGCGTTGTACATGATGTTGCCGTGCGTGTTGGTGGCGCCCTTGGGGGTGCCGCTGGTGCCCGACGTGTAGCTGATCAGCGCGATGTCGGACGGCGCGGGGTCACGGTCGCCGGGCGCCTTGTGACCGGCCCGGGCGACGGCCGTCAGGTCATCGGCGTCCGCGGCCTGCGGCAGCCGCTCGAAGGTCAGCACCCGCGCGTCCCCGCGTGTCTGGAAGTCGAGCTCGCAGCCGGTGAGCACGATCCGCACCGGCGAGTCCGCGGCCGCGTCGCGCAGATACGACTCCCAGGCCCGGTCGGCGCAGATCAGCGCGGCCACCTCGCCGTCGTGCAGCACATGGCCGACCTCCCCCGACTTGTACATCGGGTTGACGGGTACGACGGTCGCGCCCGCCTTCCAGGCGCCGAGCACCGCGAGCGCGAAGTGCGGGGAGTTCTGCAGCAGCACCGCCACCCGGTCGCCGCGCTCCAGTCCACGGGCGGCGAGGTGCCCGGCGACGGAGTCGCTGAGCTCGTCGACCTCGCGGTAGGTCAGACGGCCGTCGAAGTAGGCGAGGAAGGTGCGGTCCGGGGTCTCGGCGACGGCCCGGCGCAGGGCGTGCACGAGGGAGTCGGCGGGGTCGACCGGGGCGCGCTGGGCGTCGTTGAGCAGGGAGATCCAGGGCTTGGCGGCGTACAGGGAGCCGGTCACCGGGTCGCCTCCCACTTCTGCTGGAGGTGGTTCATGTTCGTCAGCCAGCGGTCGGGATCGGCGGCCCTTGCCTGGTAGTACCCGGCGACCTCGGGATGCGGCAGGATCAGGAACCGGTCCTCCTCGATGCCCTTGAACAGGGCGTCCGCCACGTCGTCCGGCTCGATCGCGGTCGGCTGCAGGACCAGGTCGCCCGCGCTCCCGGTGGCGGCCAGCATGTCGGTGCGCACGCCCTGCGGACAGATCGCGTGCACCTTCAGACCACGGTGCCGGTACGTCAGCGACAGCCACTCGGCGAAGGCGTAGGCCCCGTGTTTGGTGACGGCGTAGGGCGCGGCGCCGATCATGGTCAGCAGTCCGGCGGCGGAGACGGTGGAGACGAACCGGCCACTGCCGCGCTCCAGCCACCCCGGCAGCAGCTCGTGGGCCGCGCGGACGTGGGCCATCACGTTCACGTCCCAGGACGACGCCCAGGGCTGCTCGTCGAGCGGCCGCCCGGGCTCTCCCGCCTCGAAGGCGACGCCCGCGTTGGCGCAGTACACGTCCACGGTCCCGCCGAGCGCCTCCCGCGCCTCGGCGACGATCGCCGAGGCGTCCCCCGCGACGGCGATCTGGCCGATCTCCTCGGCGACGGCCTTCGCCCGGCCGGCGTCCAGGTCGCTCACGACGACCCGGGCCCCCTCGGCAGCGAACCGACGGGCCAGCGCGGCCCCGATCCCACCCCCCGCTCCGGTGACGACCACTCCCGCACCCTGCACGGCTCCCACCATCGGTCTCCTTCGACGCGACGCGATTCGGCTCTGCCCCCGTGTGGCCAGACTAACCGGTCGGTATGTGACAGGGAAGGGTCACTGAAGCGCCCCGAAGGAGCGCGGGGCTGTATCGATATGCGGCTCCTCCCCCACTCTCGGCTTCGCTCGAGCGGGGGGACCCCCATCGTGGGCGCGCCCGGCCACATCGGGCCCGCCAACTCCCCGCTACCCGCGGTAGCGCATACGGTGCCCGTGCCGACGCCCGACGTCCAAGGAGGTCACATGCACCTGCCCAGACGAACCCTGCTGGCGGCAACCGCGACAGCCGCGTCCTTCACCGCGGCGCCCCCCGCCCCCGCGGCCCGCCGCAGGCGAACCGGCTTCGAGAACCTCGCCGCACACGACTACGCCCAGCTCTCCGGTCAACGCGTCGGAATCGTCACCAACCCCACCGGCGTCACCCGGGACGTCCGCCACATCGTCGACGTCATGCACGCGGACACCCGCGTGAACCTGAGGGCCGTCTTCGGCCCCGAACACGGCTTTCGGGGCACCGCGCAGGCCGGCGGTTCCGAGGGCCGTTACGACGACCCCGCGACCGGCCTGCCGGTGTACGACACGTACCTGAAGAGCGGTCAGGCGCTTGCCGGCATCTTCACCGCCGCCGGCGTGGACACCGTCGTCTTCGACATCCAGGACGTGGGCGCGCGCTTCTACACGTACATCTGGACGCTGTACGACTGCATGGAGGCGGCGCGGCTCGCGGGCAAACGGTTCGTCGTCCTGGACCGCCCCAATCCCGTGACCGGCCGGGCGGCTCTCGGGCCGGTGCTGCACAGGGAGTTCGCGACCTTCGTCGGACGGCAGCCGGTCTCCCAGGCGCACGGGATGACCGTCGCGGAGCTGGCGCGGCTGTTCAACGGGGAGTTCCTGAGCACGCCGGTCGAGCTGGACACCGTACTGATGACCGGGTGGCGGAGGTCGCAGTGGTACGACGCCTGGGGGCTGCCCTGGGTGCCGCCGAGCCCGAACATGCCGACGCCCGACACCGCCCTCGTCTACTCCGGGACGTGCCTCTTCGAGGGGACGAACCTGTCGGAGGGGCGCGGGACGACCCGGCCCTTCGAACTGCTCGGCGCGGAGGGAGTCGACGGGCGCTGGGCCGACGCGGTGAACCGACTCGCCCTGCCCGGTGTGTACTTCAGGGAGGCGTACTTCGCGCCCACCTTCTCCAAGTTCCAGGGGAAGACCATCGGGGGCGTGCAGATCCATGTGCACGACCGGGACGCCTACGACCCCGTACGCACCGGGATCGCGCTCGTGGTGACCGCGAAGAAGGTGTGGAACGGCTTCGCCTGGCGCCCGGACAACTGGATCGACAAGCTGACCGGTTCCACGCTGGTGCGCACGATGATCGACGCGGGCGCGGACACCGACGAGGTGGTGGCGGCCTGGGAGCGGGAGCTGGCGGCGTTCCGGCGGGTGCGCGAGGAGTACCTCGTGTACCGGTGAGCGGTCGGGTGTGGGTCACCCGGATGAGTCGTGATGAGTCGTGGCGTATGGCCAACGCGGCCCGGTAGCGGGACGATGCGCGCACATCGCACACACCCGGGGGACGAGGAGGCCGGTCATGGCTGGTCCGGCAATGAGCGTGACACCGTACTGGGAGCTCACGTTCGACGCGGACGGGGACCCGGACGGGCGCGGGCGGGACCGGCTGCTCGCCGGGGTCGAGGAGCGCGGCGTCCGGGATCTTGTCGTCTTCGCGCACGGCTGGAACAACGACCGCTCCGGCGCGACGCGGCTCTACAGCGACTTCTTCGCGCCTGTCCCCGGGCTCGCCCCGGCGGCCCGGCTCGGGTACGCCGGTGTGGTGTGGCCGTCGATGCGGTTCTCGGACGAGCCGATCCCGGACTTCCCACGGGCGGTGGCCGCCGAGATGCCGCCGCGTCCGGCGCTGGACAAGGACACCCGGCACGCGCTGCTGGAGACCTTTCCCGGGCGGGCGACCGTGATCGACCGGATCGCGCGGCTGCTGGACCAGCAGCCGCGCGCGGAGGCCGACTTGGAGGAGTTCGGGCGGCTGGTGCGGATGCTGGTGGAGGTGGTGCCGGCGGGGCCACAGACGCTGTTCGCGGCGGACACGCTGGTGGAGGGGGTGCCGCAGGGTGAACCCGCGATGTTCTCGGGGCCCGTGCCCGAGCTCTGCGAGGAGTACGCGCGGGCGCTGGCGGGGCTCGAGTCGCCGGGTGGGCCGGTGGCGGAGTTCTCGATTCCCAACCCGTGGGACGGGGCGCACGAGTTGCTGCGGCAGGCGACGTACTACGCCATGAAACGGCGCGCGGGGGCCGTAGGGGAGCGTGGACTCGGGCAGGTGATCGGTCAGTTGGCCGCGGCGGCCCCGGACGTACGGGTGCATCTCGTCGGGCACAGCTTCGGGGCGCGGCTGGTGTCGTTCGCGCTGCGGGGGCTGCCGTCGGGTGTGCGCACGGTGAAGTCGCTGACCCTGCTCCAAGGGGCCTTCTCGCACTACGCGTTCGCGGCCCGGCTGCCGCACGACCCGCGCGCGGGAGGCGTGCTGCAGGGGCAGCACAACCGGGTGGACGGTCCCGTGGTGTGCTGCTACTCCCGGCACGACTCGGCGCTCGCCACGATGTACCCCCTGGCGTCGCGGATGGCGGACGACGACCGGACGGTCGGGATCGACGTGCCCGGCCCGGTCCAGGGCTTCGACGTCGGGTCGGTGCTGGGCTCCAGGTGGGGCGCGATGGGGCACGACGGGGTGCAGGCGGTACCGGGCACCGAGTCGTTGCGGTTGGCTCAGGCGCTCCGGACGGAGCTGCCCGCGACGGGCTGTGTGAACGTGGACGCGGCCGAGGTCGTCAGGCGCGGCGGGCCGCCCGCCGGAGCTCACAGCGACATCTGCCACCGGGAACTGGCCCAGCTGGTGGTGGCGGCGGGCCGCATTCGCTGACCCGCCGCCACGCGTGGCTCACCGGTGCGACGTGAACTCCACCACCTGCTGGAACGTCGGCCGGTTCTGCCAGCTGATGTTGGAGTGCTTGATGCCGCCCAGGGTGCGCTGGACGATCGAGTCGGCGCACCACTGGTTGCCCGCCGCGCACAGGTCGTCGCCGGGGTAGACCTGCGCCGCGGTCCTGCCGGCCGCCTCCTTCAGGGTGCTGATCAGGACGTCCCGGCAGGCGCTGAGGCTGCCGCCGCCGCAGTACTTCCGCGCGAGCGGCCCCTGGACCGACTCACCGAGCACCGCCCGGATGTCCTTGTCGACATAGCTCCACCACCCGTACTGGAAGGAGCTGCCCGCGTGCGAGCCGGTCGGGCCGTGCGCCGCCGACGGGGCCTCGTCGACGGGCAGGTTGGCGGTGAAGGCGGTGTACAGGTCGCTGCCGAGGCCCGGTTGGAACTCGGCCTTCACCAGCAGCGGCCACCACGCGTCGAGGACGCGGATCGCGTCGGCGTCGGCGTACGTCTTCGAACCGGCCTTCGTCTCGGTTCGCTTGGCGCCCGCCGTCACCCAGGCCTGGAGCTTGCTCACCGCCGCGGCGGCCGTCGCGTCGGTGACGGTGGAGCTGCCCACCACCTTGAGGAGATCCGGCAGCACGTCCTCGGCCCGCAGGTCGGCCAGGGCCGCGTCCGCCATCGCCTTGGTGAGTGCGGCCCGGGTGACCCCGCCCGCGGCGACCAGCTTCTTCACGCGGTCGTCGAGCAGGTTGCCGCGGTGCACCGAGCCGTCGCCCCAGGACGCGGTCGTGTATTCGCGGGCCTGCTTGTTGTTCCAGGAGATGTAGTAGTCCTGGTCGATCGAGTTCGGGTGGGCCGAGGCGGGGGTGTAGTCGGCGGTGTTCGTCGTCGGGTTCCAGTTCCGCCATTCGTACGACGGCTGCGCCCACACCGGGAACTCGGCGTCGACACCGCTCGCACGCACCGGGTTGTCGCCGCTGTTGTAGTACGCGGTGTGCTCGGAGTCGGCGTAGAACCAGTTGAAGGTGTAGTTGATGTGCTGCGCCGCCGACTGGAAGTCCTGCGGGCCCTTCACGTAGTCGGGGTCGTTCAGCATCTGGAAGCCGATGATCGAGTCGGCCTCGTGGAGGTAGGACGTGCGCAGGGTGGTGTAGGCGACCTTCTTGCCGCCGACCGTCGCGCGGTACTCGACGGGGCCGTACTTGGTGCGCCACACCCGCATCGTGTAGGAGCCGGCCGCGGTGCCGTCGGCGGTGGTGGGCTTCCAGGCGTTCTTCTGCTCGATCTTCTCCATCGCCGTGCAGGTGCCGCGGTACAGGTAGTGGTAGTCGTCCTGGCACAGCTCGACGGCGTAGGTGTCGATGATGTCCTGGCCGGAGGTCGTGGCGCTCCACGCGTAGTCCTGGCCGCGGCCGAGTTCGACGTACATGCTCAGGCCCGCGAAGGAGGCGCCGCGGGCGCTGAGGCCGGGGCCCTGGATCTCCTGGAGCATCAGGAGCTGGGGTGCGAAGTAGCCGGTCTGCGGGCCGAAGACGGCGATCGGGTTGCCGCTCGCGGTGTGGTCGCCGCTCACCACGAGGGCGTTGGACATTCCGCGTTTGGCGGAGGTGACGGCCGTCTTCGCCGCCGTGGTGGAGGCGGTGGCGGCGGTCGAGCCGGCCGCGCTGCCCGTACGGTCGTAGACCAGCTGTTCCTGAGCCACCGAGCCGGCGTCGGGCAGGGCCTCGCCCTGGGCGTCCGCGGGCTTGGAGGCGTACGGGAAGCTGCCGTCCCGGACGGTCAGGACCGCCTCGGGGTCGTTGCGTTCACGGAAGGACTCCCAGACCTTGGTGCCCTCCGTCACGCCGTACTTCTGCTGGGCGGCGAGCAGCGACAGCGCGTTGTTGACCTCGCCGCCGCCCCCGGAGCCGAAGAGCGAGCCGATCACGGAGGCCAGCGCCACCAGGTCGGTGGTCTTGAAGTGGTCGATCGTGCCGGCGTTGGTGACGGAGTCCTTGTGGCCGGTCAGGACGTACTCGCCGGGGAAGTAACGGCCGCTGTCGGAGGCGTCGATGTAGGCGTTGATGCCGGCGACGTAGGCGTTGACGTCGGCGAGGGCCTGCTTGCCGCGGTCACCGGCCGAGGCGACGGCGTTGTCGATCTGGGCCTGGAGATCGGCCTCGGAGTACGGGGCGTTGCGCCAGAACTCCTGTTCCAGGCCCTGGTTGGACGGGGCGCCGCCCGCGAAGGAGGTCAGCCGGCCTCGTCCGACGTGGCGGAAGACATCCATGAGCCACAGCCGGTCCTCAGCCGCCGCATACCCGGCACCGAACTCCGTGCCGTATCTGGTGGTACCGGTGATGTGCGGGACACCCGACTTCTTGTCGCGGACGATCGTCACGTCGCCGCGACCGGCGGGCTTGACCGTGGAGGCGACTTGATCGGCGGGGACTCCGAACGACGCGTCGTTGAAGAAGGTGTTGATCGTGCTGTCGGTGAGCGTGGGGTAGCCCTTGGCCAGGTCGCCGTACGGGGCGAGCTGGTCGTCGGCGTGGTCGGGCTGGGTGCCGAATGCCTGGTTGAGCAGGATCTGCGCGAGGGTGGCGTTGCCGCTCTGGCCCGGCGGCAGGATGTCGGAACACTGGCCACCGCAGTGGTCGTTGGCCGCCGTGGTCCGCGCGGCGGCCGTGGTCCGCACAGCCGCCGCCTCACCTGCCGCCGCCTGGGTGAGCGGGGACAAAAGACCGGCAATCAGGACGCATACGGAAGCAGACTTCAGGAACCCGGGGAACCTGCCGGGAGTTCTCTGTCTGTCGAGGGCGGTGCGTGAGGTGCGCCGTGGCATGGGAGCTCCTACCGACGGGAGTGTTGCCGGACGTTACCGCCGGTATCCCCGGGATGGAAGATGAACATGCGTCACTTTTTGGAGCCGTGGAGTCCTGGAGGTCGCCGCGATGCCGTTCCGAGCCACGGTGGCGGACTCGCCAGGGTCAACCGCGGCCGCCTTATGGGGGCCCATCGGAAATCGGATGGAGCCGAATCGCCTGTCGATACGTCTATTCGGCGACGTCCGTTCGACGACGCCGCCGAAGTGACCGAAGTACAGGTGCAGGTGTGACGGAGGTGCAGGACGATGGCCGGTTTCCGAAGTCTGGCGAGACAGGTGCGCGATCCACGGTGCGACCTGGCGCTCAGGCGTTACTCGCTCCGCAAGTGCCTTGAGCGGTTCGCTCCTTACGGGCACAGGGCGACCTGGGACCACTTGTGCTCCCGGGCCGGGTTCGGCCCGGAGGACCGCTCTCCCGACCCGGCGCGGCTCGTGGCCGCACTGGAGGAGCTGGAGGAGGCGCGTTCGGTCTGGCTGACCTACGAGGTGGAGTTCGCCGAGCGACGCAAGAAGGAGAAGCACGACGGGCTGCGCAGGCCGGGCAGTGTGGACGACTGGCACCGGCTGACCTGGGGCGGGTTCGGAGTCGCCTGGTGCGACGATCCCCGGGTCCATCCCCATGAGCCGCTCGCGGAGGTACTGCGCCGGATCATCTCCGCGCTGGAGCGGGAGCCGGGGACGGGGTGCCCGGTGTGCGGCGGGGAGCGCCTCGTCTGGAAGTACGAACTGGACCACGAGCCCTCGACGGGTCCGGTCTGCGTGGACTGCGGAATTCTCGTACCGCGGCCCGTGCTGTCGCCGGAGGCCCTGGCGGATGCCAGGCGTGGACGGCTGCTGGTGTCGGCCTGACCGGGCCGGCCGCTCCGACCGCAGTGACATGAGGAACCGTGCGTGCGGGGGTGCGCCGGGGATGCCGTACCCCCCTGTTTGCCGGCATACATCGTCAGTGGCCACTGGCACGACGGCGCGGCGCGGTTCGCCGTCTCACCGCTCGGTCCGAAGGTGCTGCGGGTTCTGTCGGAGGTGACGCATCCGGCCCCCGACACGGCCGAGGAGACCGCGCGTGCGCTCTGGGCGGACCTGGGCTCCGCCCACGGCCGACCGGTCCTGCCGCACGGCGAGGACGGCGGCGCGTGGCCGGTGCCGCGCCTGGCCGGCCGGCTGGGGCCGGCGACCCGCATGGGCCTGGAGGACACGCGTTGCAATGGGTGAGCGGCCTCGCCGCGGGCCGTCGGCTCCTGCCGGACGGGCAACGGGCCTTGTCCAATGGTCAGTTGGTGGCGGAGGCACTGGTCCAGTACGGGTCCGCGAGTCGGTGACGGACGCAATCCGCCGACCGAAGACCCTGACCCTGACGGTGCCCCCGGCGGGACCGCACCGAGTGGCCGGCCGGGAGAAAGGCGGGCCGGTCGAGGCGATGCGACACCGGAAACACGAAGTGGGTGCCGTCGGTGCCGACTCGGGCCGGGAAAGCGCCCCCGACGGCACGGCCACCCGCCGCGCGGTGCCGCGGTCGGCCCGCCTCAGTGGGAGTCCTCCGGTTCCCGGCTTCGCCGGGGCCGTCCGGCTCCGCCTTGTTCCACCATCAGCCTCGAACCCGTCAGACGGTCGCCGAAGACGTCGTCCGGGTTGGAGAGCACGCAGGTGTCCAGGGAGAGGCAGCCGCAGCCGATGCAGTCGGTGAGGTGGTCGCGGAGGCGGTTGAGTTGTCTGATGCGTTCGTCGAGTTCGGAGCGCCAGGCCTCGGAGAGGTGGGCCCAGTCCTCGCGGGTGGGCGTGCGTTCCTCGGGGAGTTCGGCGAGGGCCTCGCGGATCGTGGCGAGCGGGATGCCGACGCGCTGCGCGGCGCGGACGAAGGCGACCCGGCGCAGCGCGTCACGGGAGTAGCGGCGCTGGTTGCCCGAGGTGCGGCGGCTGCTGATCAGACCCTTGGACTCGTAGAAGTGCAGGGCGGAAACGGTGGCGCCGCTGCGCGCGGCGAGCTGGCCGACCGTGAGCTCATGGATCTTCTCGGGAATCTGAGGCATCCCTCGAACCCTACCCATCCCGGCGCCGCCCCGGTCCGTTGACATGGGGTCGGCCACCGATCATGCTAAGCAGTCGCTTAGACTGAGCGGCAGACTTCGCTACGCGGGAGGCCGGGACATGGCAGAGCCGAGGATCTTCACGTCCGTCGACGACCTGAGGGCGGCGGTGGGTCAGCAGTTGGGGTACACCGACTGGCTGGAGGTCGACCAGAAGCGGATCGACCTGTTCGCGGAGGCCACCGGTGATCACCAGTGGATCCATGTCGATCCGGAGCGGGCCGCCTCCGGACCGTTCGGGACCACCATCGCGCACGGCTATCTGACCCTGTCCCTGCTGCCCCTCTTCGGGCCGCAGCTGATCAAGGTCGAGGGCGTGAAGATGGGCGTCAACTACGGGACGAACAAGGTCCGTTTCCCCTCCCCCGTCCCGGTCGGCTCCCGGCTGCGCGCGACCGCCGCGATCACCGGCGTGGACGACGTGCCGGGCGGCGTCCAGGTGAGCGTCGCGTTCACCGTGGAGCGCGAGGGCGGCGACAAGCCGGTGTGCGTCGCGGAGTCCGTGTCGCGGTACTACCTCTGACGCACCGGCGGGCTACTTCGCGCCCGCCATCCGCAGCACGAGGTCGGCGTACAGCGCGCCGACCTCCTCGGGTGTGCGCGGGCCGTTGACGTTGAACCAGCGGGCCACGTCGACGCAGAGGGAGAGCACGGCGAGAGTGGTGCCGTGCACGTCGAGCACGTCGAACTCGCCCGTCGCCACGCCGTCCTCGATGATGCCGCGCATCTCGGCGTTGACCTGGCGGCGCAGCGCGACGATCTCGGCGCGGGCTTCGGGGCCGAGGGAGTCCAGTTCGTACTGCACGACCCGCGCGATGGTACGACCGCCCGCGTGCCAGCGCACGAAGGAGCTCACCGCGTCGGCGAGCCGCTCGGTCGGGGTGCCCTCGGCCCGGGACGCAGTGCGCAGGATCTCCAGGGCCTTCGCGTTCCCGATCCTGCTGATGCGGTGGAGGAGTTCCTCCTTGGTCTTGTAGTGGATGTAGAGCGCGGCCGGGCTCATGCCGGCCCGGCCCGCGATGTCCCGGGTCGTCGTGGCGTGGTAGCCGCGCTCGGCGAAGGCCTCCACCGCGGCGATGAGCAGCCGCCGGGCCGCGTCGGGCGTGACCTCGTCCCACGCCGACGGCTCGCCGTCCGCCGTCTCCTCCGCCGTACTCATCGCACGCTCCCTCTCCACTGGCACGGTCCCCACCATACCGCCGAAGGTGAGCGGGCGCTTAGCGTGCCCGCTCAGAGCTTTTCGAAGGGGTGGTAGGCCGAGGTCGCCGCGTCCTGCCGGTCCCGGATCACCTTGGAAAGGGTGAAGGCGGAGGTAACCAGGTACAGGACGGCGATGCCCAGGAAGGCGCGGACCCAGGCGTCGGCGTTCAGCTTGAAGATGCCGACGGCGGTGGCGCCCATGGCCACGGAGAAGGAGGCGACGGCCTGCCCGTAGAAGGCGGCCGTGTTCTGCTGCTTGCCCGATGTGTCACTCATGGGGCAAGGATCGGCGGACGGGGCCGGTGCCACATCCGCTCGGATACTCAGGTGCCGTACTCAGCACCACGCCTCAGAACGCCGAGACCCCCGTCAGCGCCCGCCCTATGACCAGCTTCTGGATCTGGCTGGTGCCCTCGTAGAGGGTCATCACGCGGGCGTCGCGCAGCAGTTTGCCCGCCGGGTACTCGTCGATGTAGCCGTAGCCGCCGAAGACCTGGAGGGCGTTGTTGGCGGCGCGGACGGCCGCCTCCGAGGCGAACAGCTTGGCCTTGGACGACTCGGTGGCGAAGGGCAGGCCGCGGTCGACGAGGTCGGCGACCCGCCAGGTCAGCAGGCGGGCCGCGTCCACGTCGACGGCGATGTCGCTGATCAGTTCCTGGACGAGCTGGTGGTGGGCGATGGTCTTCCCGAACTGCTCGCGCTCGCCCGCGTACCGGACGGCCGCGTCCAGCGCCGCCTGGGCGATGCCGACGCAGCCGGCGGCGACCGACATCCGTCCCTTCGCGAGGGCCGACATGGCGACCGAGAAGCCCTTGCCCTCGGGAGCCAGCATCGCGGAGGCCGGGACCCGGACGTCCTGAAGGACCAGTTCCGCCGTCGCCTGGCCGCGCAGGCCGAGCTTGCCGTGGATGGTGCGGCGGGTCAGGCCGGGGGTGTCGGTCGGGACGAGGAAGGCGGAGACGCCCTTGTGGCCGGGGGCGTCGGTGGAGCGGGCGAACAGGAGGACGACATCGGCCCAGGTGCCGTTGGTGATGAACGTCTTGGTGCCGTTGAGGACGTAGTCTCCGCCGCTCCCGGCCCCGCTCGAGCGGGAGGTGCCCCCGTCGTCGCGGACCGCCCGGGTGGAGAGGTTGCCCGCGTCCGATCCGGTGCCGGGCTCGGTGAGGCCGAAGCAGCCGACGTACGCGCCGGAGGTCAGGCCCGGCAGCCAGCGCCGCTTCTGTTCCTCGCTGCCCCAGGCCGCGATCGTCTTGGCGACCAGGCCGAGCGAGACGGAGACGATGCCGCGCACGGACGAGTCGCCGCGGCCCAGTTCCTCCGTCACCAGGCAGTACGCGAGGTGGTCGCCGCCCGAGCCGCCGTACTCCTCGTCGATCGTCAGCCCCAGGAAGCCGAGCTCGCCGAGCTTCCTGACGATCGAGCGGTCGACCTCCTCGGCGCGGTCCCAGGCGATGACGTGGGGGGTGATCTCCCGGTCCACGAAGTCCTTCGCGAGCTGCCGGACCGCGGTCTGCTCCTCGCTGAGTTCCAGGTTCACCCGAGACACCCCACTTGAAGGCCGTACCTTTAAATTAGCACTGCTAGTTTCTGCTGCGCAGCCCTACTATGTGCGCCATGGCACGACCGCGCAAGCCCCTCCTGAGCACCGACCGGATCGTCGAGACGGCCCGCCTGCTCGTGGACGCGGAGGGCCTGGCCGCGGTGTCCACCCGGCGGCTCGCCGCCGAGCTCGGGGTCAGCGGGCCCTCGCTCTACAACCACTTCCGCACCAAGGACGAGATCCTGGAGGCCGTGGCCGACTCGGTGAGCGCGCAGGTCGACCTGTCGATGTTCGAGGACGGCCGGGACTGGCGCGCCGCGCTGCGGGACTGGGCCACCTCCTACCGGGCGGCCCTGCGCGACCATCCGAACATCGTCCCGGTGCTGGCCCGCGGTCCCGGCCGCCGGCCCGCGGGGCTGCGGCTCGCCGACGCCGTCTACGGCGGGATGGTCGGCGCGGGCTGGCCGCCGGCGCAGGCCACCTCCATCGGCGCCCTGATGCGGTACTTCGTCATGGGCTCCGCGCTCGGCTCCTTCGCCGGCGGCTTCGTGGACGACGCGAGCGCGTACGACCCCGCCGACTACCCGCACCTCGGGCAGGCGCATCTCCTCGCGGAGCAGCAGGAGAAGATCGACGAGCGGGCCTTCGAGACGGGGCTGACCGCGCTGCTGGACGGTCTGGCGCAGCAGTACGAGCAGGTCGGGCGGACCGCGTGAGGACACTTCGGTGAGTGCCGAAGTGTTCGTGTTCCATGCTGGAAGGCATGACCACCAAGGACCCACGGGCGGCGGAACTGGCCCGGCTCGCCGCTCTCGTCGCCGACGAGACGCGGGCCGCGTGTCTGCTCGCGCTGCTCGACGGGCGGGCGTGGACCGCCGGTGAACTGGCACGGCACGCGGGTGTCGCCGCGTCGACCCTGAGCGAACACCTGGGCAAGCTCGTCGCGGGCGGTCTCCTCACCGAGGAACGGCAGGGGCGGCACCGGTACGTCCGGCTGGCCGGGGCCCGGGTCGCGCAACTGGTGGAGGACCTGGCGGCGCAGACGAGCCCGGACGGCGACGTCGTACGGCCACGGGGTCTGCGCGCGTCGAGCGCCGGGGCGGCCATGGCCCGGGGCCGCACCTGCTACGACCACCTCGCCGGGCGGCTCGGCATCGCGGTGACCGACGCGCTGACCGGGCGCGGGCTGCTGCGGCAGGACACCGGGTTCGCGCTGACCGACGCGGGGCTCGGCTGGTTCGACTCCACCGGAATCCCCCTCGACCGCACCGGCCGCCGTCCGCTGGCCCGGGCCTGCCTCGACTGGACCGAACGCCGCCCCCATCTCGCGGGCGTCGCGGGTGCCGCCCTGTGCCGGCACGCCCTGGACACGGGCTGGTGCGTACGCATCGGCTCCGAACGGGCGGTGAAGGTGACGGCGGCCGGTGAACGCGCGCTGGCCGAACTGCTCGGCATCGAGACCCGCGCACTGCGCTGAGGGGCGCCGACAGCCCCCGTCCGAAATCCGCGAGCCCTCCCACGACTTCCTCCCTAGCCTCAGGAGCATGATGAACGCCTCCCGTCGTACGGACGTCCCACGCCGTACGGATGTCCCGCGTCGTAGGGACGCCTCCCGTCGTACGGAGCTGCTCGCCGCCGGTGCCGCCACGGTCACCGTCGTGCTGTGGGCCTCCGCCTTCGTCTCGATCCGCAGCGCGGGTGCCGCGTACTCGCCGGGCGCGCTGGCGCTCGGGCGGCTGCTGGCGGGGGCGCTGGCCCTCGGGGTGATCTGTCTCGTACGGCGGGAGGGGTGGCCGCCGCGGTCGGCGTGGCGCGGGATCGCGATATCCGGGGTGCTGTGGTTCGGCTTCTACATGGTCGCCCTGAACTGGGGCGAGCAGCAGGTGGATGCCGGGACGGCGGCCCTGGTCGTGAACATCGGGCCGATCCTCATCGCGCTGCTCGGGGCGCGGCTGCTGGGGGACGCCATGCCGCCGCGGCTGCTGGCGGGGATGGCGGTGTCCTTCGCGGGAGCGGTGACCGTCGGACTGTCGATGTCCGGTGGCGGCGGGTCCTCCGTGCTGGGGGTGGTGCTGTGCCTGCTGGCCGCCGTCGGGTACGCGGGCGGTGTCGTGGCGCAGAAGCCTGCGCTGGGCCGGGCGAGCGCGCTGCAGGTGACGACGTTCGGGTGTCTGGTCGGGGCGGTGGTGTGCCTGCCGTTCGCCGGGCAGCTGGTCCGCGAGGCCGCCGACGCGCCGGCCTCGGCCACCCTCAACATGGTCTACCTCGGCATCTTCCCGACCGCGCTGGCCTTCACGACGTGGGCGTACGCCCTGGCCCGGACGACCGCCGGCCGGATGGGCGCGACCACGTACGCGGTGCCCGCGCTGGTCGTGCTGATGTCGTGGCTGGCGCTGGGCGAGGTGCCGGGACCGCTCACGCTGGCGGGCGGGGCGCTGTGCCTGGCGGGGGTCGCGGTGTCGCGGTCCCGGCGGCGGGCGGGGCGGGCACCGGCACCGGCACCGGAGGCGGAGCCCCGACCGCGACCTGAGAAGGCCGCGGATTCGGCGTGACACCCTCGGGCCGGAGGTGCCGAGCCCCCGAGCCCCCGAGGGACGCAGTCGGCGAATCCGCTGCGGCCGGCTGGTCGGCCGCAGGGATGTGGCACTCGCCGCGCAAGTGTCACATCCTCCGGGCCGGACAACGGGACCCAGGGACCACCGGCCATCCCGCCCACCACGCCGACCGGGATTCGGCCACAGCGTCCCCCGAAGCGACGGAAGCGACGGGGCAACCAGGGCCGCCAGGGGTACCAGAGCCCCAGGGCGCCGGAACCCGAACGCAGAGCCCCCGAGGCGTCCGGTGTCCGGCACCTGCCGTGGAGCCCGCCCGTGAGGCCCCGGACACCTCTCAGAACACCACCAGCGCCCGTCCGCCCTTGCCCGCCAGCATGTTCTCGAAGGCCGCCGGGATGCCCTCCAGGGCGATCCGTTCCGTGACCAGCGCGCCCAGGTCCAGGCGGCCCTCCCGGACGTGTTCGGCGAGCAGCGGCAGATCGGCGGCCGGGTCCGCGTTGCCGTAGACGCAGCCCGCGAGGGTGCGGCCCCAGTGGAAGATCTCCAGGGCGTTGAAGGTGACCTGCTGGTCCTTGCCGCCGATGCCGACGACCGTCGTACGGCCGCCGCGGCGGGTGGAGTCCCAGGCCGTGCGGATGGTGCTCGCGCGGCCCACGCACTCGACGGCCACGTCGACGCCCTGCTTGCCGGTGAGGGCGCGGATCTCCCGGGCGGTGGTGTCGGAGGCGACCAGGTAGTCGGTGGCTCCGGCGGCGCGCGCCAGCTCCTCCTTCGCCGGGGAGACATCGACGGCGACGATCCTGGAGGCGCCCGCGATACGGGCCGCCTGGAGCGCCGCGAGACCCACTCCCCCGACGCCGTACACCGCGACCGTCTCGCCGGGGCGGACCCGGGCCGAGTGGTGGACGGCGCCGTAGCCGGTGAGGACCGCGCAGCCGAGGAGGGCCGCGTCGGTGAGGGGCACGCCCTCGGGCAGGGGCAGGACGCAGCCCGCGGACACCACCGTCTCCTCGGCGAACGCGGCGACGTTCAGGCCGGGGTGGAGGTCGGTGCCGTCGGCCGTACGGGCGTAGACGTCGGCGGCGCCGTTCAGCGCGTTGGCGCACAGCCAGACCTCGCCGAGTGAACAGGCGTGGCAACTGCCGCAGGCCGGGGCCCAGTTGAGGACGACCAGGGCGCCGGGCGCCACGCCCGTGACCCCCTCGCCGACGGCTACGACGGTGCCCGCGCCCTCGTGGCCGAGGACGGCGGGAACGGGGACGCGCATGGTGCCGTCGGACAGGGACAGGTCGGAGTGGCAGACCCCGGCGGCGGCGAGCCGGACGCGCACCTGGCCGGGGCCGGGGTCGGGCAGGTCGATCTCGGCGATCTCCAGCGGAGCGCCCACGGCGGGAAGGACGGCGGCACGAACCACGGGAACGCTCCTCAGAACTGCAGGGACTTGGTCTGGAGGTACTCGGCGAGGCCGTGCGCGCCGAGTTCGCGGCCCACACCCGACTGCTTGTAACCCCCGAAGGGGGCCAGCGGGTTGAAGCGGCCGCCGTTGATGTCGACCTGCCCGGTGTCCATCCGGCGGGCGAAGGCGACCGCCTCGGCCTCGTCGCCGGCCCAGACGGCGCCCGCGAGGCCGTAGACGGTGCCGTTGGCGATGCGCAGGGCGTCCTCCTCGTCCTCGTAGCGCAGGATCGACAGGACCGGGCCGAAGATCTCCTCCTGGGCGATGGTCATCTCCTCGGTGACGTCGGCGAAGACGGTGGGGCTGACGAAATAGCCCGGCTCGCGCGGGGATTCGGGTCCTCCGGCAACCAGCCGGGCACCCTCGGCCACGCCCTTCTCGATGTAACCCCGCACCCGCGCCCGTTGTGTGGCGTTGACGACCGGGCCGATGCGCTCGCCGTACTTCGCGGCAGCCGTGGCGGCCAGTTCGACCGCCTCCTCGTACTGGTCGCGGTGGACGAGCATCCGCGTCCAGGCGCTGCAGGTCTGGCCGGAGTTGGACATGACGTTGGCGACGCCGACGTTGACCGCCCGGGCGAGGTCGGCGCTCGGCAGGATGACGTTGGCGGACTTGCCGCCCAGCTCCAGGGCGACCTTCTTGACGGCCGCGCCCGCCGTCGCGCCGATCCGCCGGCCGACGGCGGTGGAGCCGGTGAAGGAGACCAGGTCGACGCCCGGATGCTCGGCGAGGGCCTGCCCGGCGACCGGGCCGAGGCCGGTGACCAGGTTGAAGACGCCCGCCGGGATCCCCGCTTCGTCGACCGCCTCGGCGAAGAGCTGGGCGACGAGCGGGGTGTCCTCGGCGGGCTTCAGCACCACCGTGCAGCCCGCCGCGAGCGCCGGGGCGACCTTGGCGACGATCTGGTGGAGGGGGTAGTTCCAGGGCGTGATCGCGCCGACCACGCCGATCGGTTCCTGGTGGACGATCGAGTTGCCGACCTTCTCCTCGAAGGGGTGGGTGGCCGCGAGCTCGGCGTAGGAGCCCGCGACCGCGATCGGCGTGCCCGCGTGGACGTTCTGCGAGAACTTCAGGGGCGAGCCCAGCTCGGCGGTGACCGTCTCGGCGATCTCGTCCTTGCGGGCCGCCAGCACGTCCCTCAGAGCGGCGAGCCGCGCGGCCCGTTCGGCGGGGGCGGTCGCGGCCCAGGCCGGGAGGGCGGCACGGGCGGCCCGTACGGCGGCGTCGACGTCCTCGGCGGTGCCGGCCGGGACCCGGCCGATGACCTGCTCGTCGACCGGGCTCACGACGTCGATGGTGTCCCGGCCCGCGGCGGACCGCCACGCACCGTCGATGTACATGCCGTCGTGTGCCTTCATCGTGCGTCCTCCCGGGCGGGGCGGTGTCGTCGTCCACGTCACAAACTAGCGGCCACACCACAAACTAGCGGTGTTAGTTTTCCGGCGCCAGTGATCTCCGGGACGTCCTGGACCGCGGACCCGACGGGGGGCGTCGCGAGGTACGTCTACTCACCCAGGTCCGGCAGCCGCGCCGGGGCCGGGCAGATGCGCTCGCCGTGCTGGTCGAAGACGAACAGGTGGGCGATGTCGACGAGGAGGGGAACCTGCATGCCGCGGCGGAGGTCGATGTCGGGTGTGGTGCGGACGACGAGGTCGCCGGGGAGCCGGGCCTCCTGGCGCGGCAACTCGGGCTCGGAGTCCGCCGGGTCGTCCAGGACCACCACCGGACCGGCGCGCAGGGCGCCCGCGCGCTCCCGGAAGCGGTCCAGGACCGAGCCGGCCTCACGCCGGCGGCGCCGGGCCTGGCGGGCGGCGGGGTGCGGGTCCTCCAGATCCGGTACGAGGGCGGGACTGGAGCCGGTGTTGAAGTGGACGAGCACCTCGTGGCCCTGGAACTCCACGTGTTCCACCAGACCGGTGATCGCGACCTCGCCGGGGCGGGCGGCGGACGGCTTGGCCAGGCGTATCGCCTCCGAACGCAGGCCCACGATGACCTCACGTCCCTGCTGGACGCGGAGCAACTGGTGGTCGAGGGAGAGGGGTTCGGGCAGCCGCAGGTACTGCTTGCCGAGGCTGATGGTCATCGCGCCGTCCAGCGGGGCCCGGACCAGGCCGCGCAGGAGGTTGATCCGGGGGGTGCCGATGAAGGCGGCGACGAAGACGTTGCGCGGCAGCGCGTACACCATGCGCGGGGTGTCCAGCTGCTGCAGGACACCGCCGCGCATGACGGCGACCCGGTCACCGAGCGACATGGCCTCGGCCTGGTCGTGGGTTACGTACACCGTGGTGACGCCCAACGCGCGGGTGAGGGCGGCGATCTCGGCCCGCAGGTGATTGCGGAGCTTGGCGTCGAGGTTGGAGAGCGGTTCGTCCATCAGGAAGGCGGAGGGGTGGCGGGCGATCGCCCGGCCCATGGCGACGCGCTGGCGTTCCCCGCCGGACAGCTGCGCGGGGAAACGGTCGAGGAGGTCCTCGATGCCCAGCATGCGGGCGGTGGCGTCCACGCGGGGGCCGGGGTCCTCCCCGGGGGCCTCGATGCGCAACGGGAAGCCGATGTTGCCTCGGCTCGTCATGTTCGGGTAGAGGGCGAAGTTCTGGAACACCATCGCCATGTCCCGCTCGGAGGGGAGCAGGTCGTTGGCGTACTCGCCGTCGAGCCGCAGCTGTCCCTCGGTGATCTCCTCCAGGCCGGCGATCATCCTGAGCAGGGTGGACTTGCCGCAGCCGGAGGGGCCGAGCAGGACGAGGAACTCGCCGGGTGCGATGTCCAGCGACAGCCGGTCCACCACGCGGACGCCTCGCGTGTAGGTCTTGCTCACGTCATACAGAGAGATGGCGCGTGTCATGGCAGTGCCCCCGGGGGCTCACTGAGCGAACGCAGGTGCTCGGCGGTGGGACGCCACGTGCGGAGTGTACGGGCGTATGGGTCACGGAAGCTAACGGATTGTGTGCTTCCAGGGGAAGACACTTGGCGGAATCGGGACGCGCCGGTCCGGCAGGTGAGAAAACGGACGGGCGGATTCAGTGGGTTTGGGCGGGCCCGGTCGGGTTCCTGGGTCTCGGTGAGGTGGGGGAAGACGTCGACGCCCCGCCTCCCCGCCGCCTGGCGGCGGGGAGGCGGGGGCGGCCCTGAGGGGGGTTGCGCGGGGCTGCGGCGCGGAACGGGCGGTGGTGGAAGCGCGGCAGCGGTGGGAGCGCCGGGGTGGGCGGCGACGGGAGCGCCGGGGCGAGCACCAGAGTGGGCGCGGGGGGAGCGCCGGGATGGGCGGCGACGGGAGCACCGGCCCGGGTACCGGGGCGGGTACCGGGGGCTTCGGTCAGACATCCCTCTTCCGGTTCAGTGCGAAGCCCGCTCCGCGGGGCGTGGTCCGCGGCGCCGGTTCCCCGCCCGTCCGGCCCGGCGAACGCAGCGCGACCCCCGAGGACAGCAGCAGCAAGCCGCCGAGCATCACGAACGGTGCCGCCACGCCCGCGACGCCGGCCACCAGGCCTGCCGCGGCCGGTGCGGCGACCTGGCCGAGGCGGTTGCCGGTGAGGCGGAGGGCGAGGGCGGTGGAGCGGGCGTCGTCGGGCGCCGCCTGGACGACCGTCGTCATGGACAACGGCTGTCCGACGCCCAGGCAGAACCCGAGGGCGACCAGCATGAGCGCCAGCGCCCACACGGGCACCGGCAGCGCGATGCCGGCGCACAGCACGGCCGCCGACAGGCAGGTCACGGTGAGCAGCAGGGCCCGGCCCAGCAGCCGCAGCAGCGGCGTCAGCACCAGACGGCAGGCGATCGTGGCCGCGGCGCGCAGACTGAGCAGTACGCCGACCACGGACGGGGCGATCCCCCGGTGCTCGCCGACCACCGGAAGGTAGGCGGTGAGGATGTCGGTGGCGGACAGCACGGACAGGCTGATGAGGATGCCCGCGGGCACGCCCCGGGCGCGCAGGATGCGCTGGACGGGGACGCGGTCGCCCGGTGCGGTACGGGACGTGAGGGCCGTACGGTCCTCGATGCGCCACAGCGACGTGAACGCGACCGCGGCCCCCGCGCCCGCCACGACGAGGGCGAGCGCGCTGGTGCCCGCCATGTCCCGGCCGCCGATCAGCGCACCCGCGGCGATCGGGCCGACCAGTTGGCCGAGCGAGGCGCCGATGGTGAAGTGGCCGAAGTTGCGGTCCTGTTCGTGCGGCGCGGACTGGCGGGCGACCAGCGACTGGGCGCCGATCACGAAGCAGAGGTGGCCGAGGCCCATCACCCCGCTCCAGACGGCCATCACCCGGAGGGAGTCGGCGAGACCGCTCAGTGCGCAGCCGCCGGCGATGAGGACGACGCCGACCGGCAGCAGGGGTGCGCAGCGCCCGTGGTCGGTGCGCCGCCCCAGCGGTACGGCCGCGAAGAGGGGGAGCAGGGCGTAGACGCCCGCGATGACCCCGATCGCCCGCTCGTCGGCGCCCAGCGCGAGAGCCCGGTAGGAGACGGCGGGCCGGGCCATCGACACCGCCCCCTGCGCGAAGCTGAAGGCGATGACGAGACGGAGCAGCCAGCCGCGGTTCCCACCGGGCTCCATGAGGACGACCTCCGACGAGTGAGATCAGATGACTCGGGCGACTGATCGGTTGACTCAGATGATGCCGAACAGGATGCCCGCGCCGAGTACCACGAGGGAGGTGAGGGCAGCCCACTTGACCACGAACCGGGTGTGGTCGCCGAACTCGACCTTGGCCATGCCGACGAGGACGTAGACGGCCGGGACGAGGGGGCTCGACATGTGCAGCGGCTGGCCGATCAGCGAGGCGCGGGCGATCTCCAGGGACGAGACACCGTGCGCCTGGCCCGCCTCGGCGAGGACCGGCAGGATGCCGAAGTAGAAGCCGTCGTTGGACATGAAGTACGTGAACGGGATGCTCAGGACGCCGGTCACGAGCGCCATGTGCGGGCCCATCCCCTCGGGGATGTTGCCGACGACCCACTTGGCCATGTGGTCCACCATGCCGGTGCCCTGCAGGACTCCGGTGAAGACGGCGGCGGCGAAGACCATGCCGGCGACGTTGAGAACGTTCTCGGCGTGGGCGCCGAGGCGGGCCTTCTGGTCGGGCATGTGCGGGAAGTTCACGGTGAGCGCGAGCGCGGCGCCGAGCAGGAACAGCACCGGGATCGGCAGGTACTCCATGATCATGGCGGTGAGCAGGACCACCGTGAGCAGGGCGTTGAACCAGTACAGCTTGGGGCGCAGGGTGGGCCGGTGCGGGTCCAGGACCTGCATGGCCTTGTCGGGCTCGTCGTCCTCGGCGGGTGCGTCCGCGCCGGAACCGCCGGTGGGGACAGCGCCCTTGCCCTTGCCGGTGGTACCAGTGCCGGAACCGGCGCCCACGAGGACCGTCTCGGACTCCTTCTCCTCCACCAGCGCCTCGTCCAGCGTCAGCACGCCGAGCCGCCGGCGCTCGCGCACACCGAGGACGTACGCGAGGGCGAAGACGCCCAGCAGACCGACGCCGAGGGCCGGGATCATCGGGACGAAGATGTCGCTGGCGTCCAGCTTCAGCGCGGTGGCGGCGCGGGCGGTCGGGCCGCCCCACGGCAGGGTGTTCATCACGCCGTTGGCCATCGCGGCGACCCCGGTCATCACGACCAGGCTCATCTTCAGGCGCTTGTACAGCGGGTACATCGCCGAGACCGTGATCATGAAGGTGGTCGAGCCGTCGCCGTCGAGCGAGACGATCGCGGCGAGGACGGCGGTGCCGACGACGATCCGCATCGGGTCGGCTTTGCAGAACTTGAGGATCCCCCGGACGATCGGGTCGAAGAGTCCGACGTCGATCATCACGCCGAAGTAGACGATCGCGAACATGAGCATCGCCGCGGTGGGGGCGAGGCTGGTGACGCCGTCGATGACGTAGTCACCGAGCTTGGCGCCCTTCCCGACGAACACACAGAACAGTGCGGGGATCAGTACGAGCGCCGCGATCGGCGACATCTTCTTCAGCATGATCAGGACCAGGAAGGTCGCGATCATGGCGAAGCCGAGGATGGTCAGCATGAGTGGATACCTAACGTTCGCCCTTGAACATCCCACCAGGGACGGCGGTGCGTTGACGTTAGGTCCCGTCAAGCGGCGTTAACAAGACGTTGACATGCGAGCAATAAGCGCAAAACTGCTGGTCACGGCTTTGCGCTGCTCACAGGGGGTGCGTTTTCGGCCCCGCTTCACGCCGTCGCGGTCACTTCCGCGACCACTTCCACGGGTACGCCGTTGAGGACCGCGTTGCCCGACAGGGGGTCGAGCAGGCTGCCGTCGAGGAGTTGGTTGACGTTGACGCCGGGGTCGGCGGAGGCGTGGCTGAGCCGGGTGCCGGGACGGTCGTGGCCCCAGCCGTGCGGCAGGCTCACCACTCCCGGGCGCACCCCGTCGGTGACCTCGGCGGGGGCGGTCACCTCTCCCCCGGCGCCCTTGACGCGTACGGCCGCCCCGTCCCGGACCCCGAGCCGCTCGGCGTCCTCGGGGTGGATGTGCAGGGTGCAGCGGTTGGAACCGCCGGTGAGCGCGGGCACGTTGTGCATCCAGCTGTTGTTGGAGCGCAGGTGGCGGCGGCCGACGAGGACGAGCCCGTCGGGCCGTTCCGCCAGGGCCCGCCGGAGCCGGGGCAGGTCGTCGGCGATCGGCTGCGGCAGCAGCTCGACCTTCCCGCTGCGGGTCTTCAGGGGCTGCGGCAGACGGGACCGCAGCGGCCCGAGGTCGATGCCGTGCGGATGCGCCAGCAGCTTCGTGAGGCTCAGCCCGTCCGGTCGTACGCCGAAGCCGTCGCCGTAGGGGCCCAGGCGCAGCATCATGTCGAGCCGGCGCTCTGGGCCGCCCGCGCCGGTGAGCTGTGCGGCGAGGTCCTTCGGGTCGCGGCCGTGGACCGGGGAGTGCTGTTCCCCGACCGCCTTGCCGAGGGTCTGGCCGATGACCAGGTCGTCGACGGCGGACGGGTCGGCGCCGTGCATGCCGGTGACGGCCAGGGTGAGGCGGGCCAGGATCTCGGTCTCCGCCATCCGGCCCGGTTCCAGCGGGACGGCGGGGCGGGTGTAGCGGACCTGGTTGCGGACCGCGAGGGTGTTGAAGGCGAAGTCGTGGTGCGGGCTCTGGGAGGGCGGGGGCGGCGGCAGCACCACGTGGGCGTGGCGCGAGGTCTCGTTGAGGTACGGGTCGACGCTGACCATGAAGTCGAGCGAGCCGAGCGCCTTGTCGAGCCGGTCACCGTCGGGTGCGGACAGGACGGGGTTCGCGGCGACCGCGATCAGCGCCCGGACCGGCTCACCCTCGTCGGTCGCGGTGTCGATCTCCTCGGCGAGTGCGGAGAGCGGCAACTCCCCCTTGGCCTCGGGGTGTCGGCCGACCCGTGAGTGCCAGCGCCCGAGCGCGAACCCGCGGCCGGGTCCGGCCGGCCGGGGTGTCCTGTCGGTGGCGGCCTGCGGGAACAGGGCGCCGCCGGGCCGGTCGAGGTTGCCGGTGAGGATGGCGAGGACGTCCACGAGCCAGCTGGCCAGGGTTCCGTGCGGGACCGTGCAGCTGCCGATGCGGCCGTAGACGGCGGCAGTGGGGGCGGCGGCGAGTTCACGGGCGAGGGTACGGATGGTCGCCGCGTCGACGTCACAGGCGCCGGTCACCGCCTCGGGCGTGAAGTCCCGTACGGCGTCCCGGAGTTCGTCGACTCCCTGCACGTGCGGTGTCAACTCGCCGAGTCGCACGAGGCCTTCCTCGAAGAGGACGTACGCCATCGCGGCGAGCAGCAGGGCGTCGGTGCCGGGCCGGATCGCGATGTGCCGGTCGGCGAGCTGGGCGGTGCGGGTGCGGCGCGGGTCGATGACCGTGAGGGTGCCGCCGCGGGCCTTGAGCGCCTTGAGCTTGCCGGGGAAGTCGGGGGCGGTGCACAGACTCCCGTTGGACTCCAGGGGGTTGGCGCCGATGAGGAGGAGATGGTCGGTGTGGTCGAGGTCGGGCACGGGGATCGCGTTGGCGTCGCCGTACAGCAGGCCGCTGGAGACGTGCTTGGGCATCTGGTCGAGCGTGGACGCGGTGAAGATGCTGCGGGTGCCGAGCCCGGCCAGGAGCACGGGCGGGTAGAGGGCGCCCGCCATGGTGTGCACGTTGGGGTTGCCGAGGACGACGCCGACGGAGTTCGGGCCGTACCGCTCGACGACCAGCCGGATCCCGGTGGCGACCGCGTCGAACGCCTCCTCCCAGGTGGCCTCCCGCAGCTCGCCGTCCCTGCGGACGAGCGGGGTGCGCAAGCGGTCCGGGTCACCGTCGACGGCCCCGAAGGAGGCACCCTTCGGGCAGATGAATCCCTGGCTGAACACGTCGTCCCGGTCACCGCGGGCGCCGGTCACCCGGGTCCCCTCGACGGTGAGGGTGAGGCCGCAGGTGGCCTCGCACAGGGGGCAGATACGCAGGGCGGTGCGGGACACGGGTCCTCCCGGTGGGCGGCGGCAGCGGTGACGCACGAACTCGGGGCCGAGCATACCGACCGGTATGCATGCTGGCGAGGCCTGCGGGCGGGCAGCATGGGGCTTCCACGCGGGCGCCCCGGACCTGCAGACGGGGCGGCATGAGGCCTGCCTGCGGGCCGCTCTCAGTCCAGTACCCGTGCCAGATACGCCCGCAGGATCTCCCGGGTCTCCGCGATGATCCTCTCGTCGCCCTCCGGTGCGACCCGGAAGGCCAGGTGGACGAGGGTGTCCGCGGTTTCCACGGCGACGAGGAAAACGCGCCGCAGGTCCTCGTCCGGCTCGCGGTCGAGGTAGCCGGAGAGCAGGTCGGTGAGGCGGTCGGCGACGCGGTGGTTGGGCTCGGCGTAGCGGGCGCCGACCGGGATCTGGTTGCCGAAGTCGACGAGCGAGAAGCCGGGCGCGGTGCGCTTCATGGCGAGGTACTCGTCGAGGACGGCGTCCATCGCCGCCCGCCAGCCCCCCTCGCCGGTCCCCTTGAGGCGCTCGGTGACCCGCTCGGTCCAGCGCTCCAGGTTGCGCTGGGCGAGCGCGTCGGCCATCGCGCGCTTGTTGCCGAAGAAGCGGTAGACCGAGCCGATGGGGACCCCGGCGCGCAGGGCGACGGCCCGGGTGCTCAGGGCGTCGTAGCCGACTTCGTCGAGCAGATCGGCGCAGGCGTCGAGGATCCTGGTCAGCCGTTCGGCGCTGCGCCGTTGCACGGGCGCACGGCGCAGCGATGTCGCTTGGGGCACGGGCTTCATGATGCCTTTCCGCCGCGGTCCGGGGAAGCTCGCCCCTCAGTACGAACGGGAGTGCCGGGCGCGCTCAGCGCGTCGCCCGAGGTCCCGGTGGGCGCCGGGCCGGAGGCCGTGATGTCCGCGGTGCTCTCGACGGGTTCGCCGTCGACGGCCCAGACCGTGCCGTCGTCGGCGTACAGGCGCGCGGTGAGGTGGCGGGTGCCGTGCGGGACGTAACGGGCCGAGAGGCGGTACTCGGGGGTGCGCAGGGCCGCGACGGGGTGCCCGTTCACGAAGAGCCGGGCGACACCGCGGCCGGCCACCGCCTCCCCTTCGGTGCCGGCGGGCGAGAAGCGGAAGCGGCGGAGGGTCAGCCGGATGTTCCAGCCGTTGTCGTCCTCGGCGGGCTGCACCTCGATGCCGACGTCGGGCGCGCGCTTCTTGTCCACCTCGCGGTAATGGCGCCCCTGCTTGTCCGTGTCGTCGAGGACCTTGCCCACCGGCGAGGGCGAGTCCCCGTTCCTTCCGTTCCCCTGCGCACTGCCCGAGCCGCAGCCCGCGGATCCGGTCAGCAGCAGGACACAGACCGCGAGCGCGGTGAGAAGTCTCCGCGTCCACGACATGCCGGGGAGCGTAGAACACGAGTCCGACACCTCGTATCCCCCTGGAGGCTGGTTCCGGCCGTCGGCGGTCGTCCTTCGTGAGGAGGCCGGGCGGCCCCCGGCGGCCCCCTTGCGCCCGGGAAACCACAATCCTACGGTGGTACATAGGAATCAAACGCCGAGGGAGCGATCATGAGCGGGGACCTGCGGAAGACCGCGGAGGGGCTGACCTACCTCACCGGTTTCGGCAACGAGCACAGCTCTCAGGCCGTTCCGGGAGCACTGCCCGAAGGCCGGAACTCGCCCCAGCGCGCCCCCCTCGGGCTGTACGCGGAGCAGCTCAGCGGTACGGCCTTCACCGAGCCCCGGGCGCACAACCGGCGCTCGTGGCTGTACCGGATCCGCCCCTCGGCCGCGCACCCGGCGTTCACCCGCACGGAGAACGGCTCGATCCGCACCGCCCCCTTCACCGAGACGGTGCCCGACCCGAACCGGCTGCGCTGGGACCCGCTGCCCGAACCCGCGCCGGGGACCGACTTCCTCGCCGGGCTGTGGACGGTCGGCGGCAACGGCGACGCCACCCAGCGCACCGGCATGGCCGTGCACCTCTACCACGCCAACGCCTCGATGGACCGGGTCTTCAGCGACGCCGACGGGGAGCTGCTGATCGTGCCGGAGCGCGGCGGGCTGCTGCTGCACACCGAGTTCGGGCTGCTGCATGTGGAGCCGGCACATATCGCGCTGATCCCGCGTGGGGTGCGCTTCCGTGTGGAGCTGCTGGATGCCTCGGCCCGCGGCTATGTGTGCGAGAACTACGGCGCCTCCTTCCGCCTCCCCGACCTCGGACCCATCGGCGCCAACGGACTGGCCAACGCCCGTGACTTCCGGGCGCCGGTCGCGGCGTACGAGGACGACGACAACACGGCGGGCCCGGTGGAAGTGGTCAACAAGTTCTGCGGCAACCTATGGGCGGCGACGTACGACCACTCACCGCTCGACGTGGTCGCCTGGCACGGCAACCTTGTGCCGTACGTCTATGACCTGCGCCGTTTCAATGTGCTCGGCACCATCTCGTACGACCACCCGGACCCGTCGATCTTCACGGTGCTGACGTCCCCGTCCGACACCCCGGGACTGGCCGGCGTCGACTTCGTCGTCTTCGCGCCGCGGTGGCTGGTGGGCGAGGACACCTTCCGGCCGCCGTACTTCCACCGGAACGTGATGAGCGAGTACATGGGCCTGATCGAGGGCGCGTACGACGCGAAGGCGGCCGGAGAGGGGGGATTCGTGCCCGGCGGCGGCTCGCTGCACCCCATGATGTCGGCGCACGGGCCGGACCGGGAGACGTTCGACCGGGCGAGCGCCGCCGAGCTGCGACCGCAGAAGGTGGACGACGGACTGGCGTTCATGTTCGAGACCCGGTGGCCGCTGACGCTGACCCGGCAGGCGGCCCGCGCGGAACACCTGCAGCAGCACTACGACGACGTGTGGCAGGGCCTGGAACGCCACTTCCGCCCGTTGCACTGATCGCATACGACCGGTACGGATAGCCCCGTGACCTCCTTCGCCCCGGACTCGATCGTCCTGAACCGCAAGCTGCCGCTCTGGTACCAGGTGTCGCAGTCGCTGCGCGCCTCGATACTCGGCCGCTCGCCCCAGGACCCGTTGCGGCTGCCGACCGAGGAGCAGCTCGCCGGGCACTACGGGGTGAGCGTGCTGACCATGCGGCAGGCGCTGAAGGAGTTGGAGACCGAGGGCCTGATCACCCGCCACCGGCGCCGCGGCACCTTCATCGAGCCGGACGTCCGCAGGGGCTCTCCGGTGCGGCTGCTGGGCTCGGTGGACGCGATCGTGGCCCAGCAGTCCGGCATGGCGACGCGGCTGCTGGACCACGGCAGGACGTCCGTGCCGGCCGAAGTCGCCGAGTACTTCCCGGACCTGGCCGAGGTGTCGACGTACCACCGCCTGCGCTCCGAGGAGAAGACCGGCGAGCCGACCAACCACGCCCGCAACTACGTCCGCCCCGAACTCGCCGCCCGCATCGACCTCGACGACCTGACCCGCTGGCCGATGACCAAGGTGCTGCGGGATGTCGTCGGGGCGGACATCAGCCGCATCACGGACACGGTTCAGGCCCGCCTCGCCGACCCGGAGACGGCCCGCCTCCTCCACGTCCCGCTGCTCAGCCCGATCCTGCACTACACGGGCGTCACCTACGACACCGCCGGGCGCCCCTTGGACGTGGCCGTCATCCACTACCGGGGCGACCGCTTCTCGTTCACGGTCACCCTCGACGCGACCTAGACACGGCCTGGACGCGGCTCGGACGTGTTGGGCGGACCGGCGGAAGGAGAGCGGACGTGTGGCCGTGCAGGCCGTACAGCCCCTGCCCCAGCTGTCGTCGGCAAGTCGTACGATGCCCAGCGTGACGCACGACGACGCTCCGCTGCTGGCGGACCTCATGCCGTGGTCCGTCGCACCGCCGCGGCTCGGCCGGGGGTGGCCGACGGGTCCCGATCCGGCTTCCCTGAAGGCCCGTTGGGATGCCCTGCTGAAGGCCGAGGGCCCCGGCCGGGAGGCCCTGTTCGAGCCGACGCGTTCCCGTACGCTCCAGTCGGCTGTCGGGCAACTGCCGGGACAGTCGGGCGGCACGGAGAAGCTGGTCCGTGCCTCGGGCCCGTGCCCGGAGCCGGTGCGTGTGCTGCACGCGCCCTTCGACGAGCAGTGGCTGATCCCCGACCACCGGCTGATCGACGCGGCACGGCCCGAGTTGTGGCGGGTCGCGGACGAGCGGCAGATCTTCGTCGCGGAGATCCCCGACGCCGCCGGCCCCCACCTGCTGGCGACCTCCGTGCTCCCGCTGCTGCGCCCCGGCCGTATCCGCCCCCTGTACCGCCGCCCCGGCGGTGCGGAACCCAACCTGGCGCCGGGCCTGCTGGACCACCTGGCCGACCGCCTCGGCCTCGTCCCGACGCCCGTGGACCTGCTGGCCTGGACCGTGACGGCGGTACGCCCGGGCCTCGCCGTCCCACTCACCGAGGACCCGGAACTGTGGGCCGTCGGTGTCGAACTGGGCCACCGCGCGCTCTGGCTGATGCGCCGCGACGGCGACCGCCCCAAGCTCCCCGGCGGCCGCCGCCCGTACGTCCGCGCCCCCCTGCCGTCCCTGCCGCTGACCGTGCACTACGACCGCGACGAGGAGACCCTGCACGTCGACGAGGGCCGTATCTCCCCGGTCCCGCCACAGGCCTGGGACTTCGAGGTGGCCGGCGGACGCGTCCTGGAGCAGTGGTTCGCGACCCGCACCGCGCAGGCCGAACCGGGCACGCTGTCCGCGATCCGCCCGACGACGTGGCCGCAGGCCTGGACCTCGGAACTGCTGGAGCTGATCACCGTACTCGCCCTGCTGGCCGAACTGGAGCCCCGGCGGGAGGAGTTGACGGTGACGGCACCCATCACCGCGCAGGAGCTGCGCAAGGCGGGCGTCCTGCCCGTGCCGGACGCGGCCCGCAGACCGGCGTCGGTCCTCGACCATCACGAGGAGGGCCCGGAAGGCCAGTTCGCACTGATCTAGTGCCGTGGCCCCGGGCTCCCTGGGCTACCGGCTACCGGAGCCCTGACTCCTCGGCTCGAAGCCGTCCAGTACGCGGTCCAGCATCCGGTCGAACACGGCCTCCATGTCGATGGGCCCCGCGTCCTCCGTGAACGCCGCCGCCAGCCGCGGATACGCCCCGGACGCCACCTGACTTGCCAGGTACGCGATCCTCACCGCGTTCTCCTGCTCCTCCGACCAGGGCAGCGACCGCGCCCGCTCGACGTTGGACAGCTCCGTCGACACGTACGCCGTCACGCACCCGTTGAGCATCCCGAGCAGCTCCATCTTCGTGCCGTAGGGCACGTCGAAGGGGTCCATGCAGGCCATGCAGTGCTCGAGAAAGCGCAGGGCGTTGGGGCTGAAGCCGTACACCGGTGACATCAGCCGCGGCACCCATGGATGCCGGTGCATGAGAGCCCGGGTCTGGTACGCCACCCGGCGCATGTCGGCCCGCCAGTCACCGCTGGGCTCCCACACCTCCTGCTCGCCGCTGACCGCGTCCACCATCAGCTCGTACAGGTCCTCCTTACGGGGGACGTAGTTGTAGAGCGACATGGTCCCGCAGCCCAGCTCGGCCGCGACATGCCGCATGGAGACGCCGTCGAGGCCCTGCCCGTCGGCGAGCCGCACCGCCGCCGCCGCGATGTCCGCGCGCGTGAACGCGGGCTTCGGCCCCCGGCCCGTCCGCTCGGGACGGGCCCAGATCACTTCGGGTACGGCCGCTCGGCCCGCCATCGATCATCACCTCGGCCTCCATCCTAGTTACGTACAGCGTACGTAGTGCGCTATGGTCGACCCATGACTACTACGTACGCTGTACTTAGTGAAGGTCTGGAGAAGCGGTTCGGTGCCGTCCAGGCCGTGCGCGGGCTGGATCTCGCGGTGGCCAGCGGCACGGTCTGCGGCATCCTCGGACCCAACGGGGCGGGCAAGACGACCGCCGTACGGCTCCTGACCACCCTGCTGCGGCCGGACGCCGGCTCGGCGCGCGTCGCCGGGCACGACCTCGTGCGGGAGGCCGCCGCCGTGCGCCGCGTGATCGGCGTCACCGGGCAGTACGCCTCGGTCGACGGGGACCTCACCGGCCGCCAGAATCTCAGGCTGTTCGCCCGGCTGCACCGGGTACGAGGACCCGCCGAGCGGGCCGGGGACCTCCTCGACCGCTTCGGGCTGGCCGAGGCGGCCGACCGGCCCGCGTCCACCTACTCCGGCGGGATGCGCCGCCGGCTCGACCTGGCGGCCAGCCTGATCCGCCGCCCCGAGGTGCTGTTCCTCGACGAACCGACGACCGGGCTCGACCCGGCCAGCCGCAACCTGATCTGGGCCGCCGTACGCGATCTCACCGCGGACGGCACGACCGTCCTGCTGACCACGCAGTACCTGGAGGAGGCCGACCGACTCGCCGACGACATCGCCCTGGTGGACCGGGGCCGGGTGGCGCACACGGGTTCGCCGGCCGAGCTGAAGGCGCTCATCGGGACGCACGTCGAGGTCGTCGTCGCGGGCCCGGACGTCATGGCGAGGGCGGCGGGCGTGCTGGACCGGCTCACCGGCGCCCGGCCGGCGTTCGACGAGGAGCGCAACGCCGTCGGCGCGGTCACCCGGGACCCGACGCTCACACTCCCCCGGCTGGTACGCGAACTGGACGCGGCGGGAGTCCCGTTGCTGGACGCGAGCCTGCGCCCGCCGACCCTCGACGACGTGTTCCTCCGGCTCACCGACGACCAGGATCTCCAGGAGGCGGCGTGAGCACGCTGGCGTACGACTCGGGCGCGATGCTGGGCCGCCAGCTGCGGCGGCTGCGGAACAACCCGGGCCTGGTCGTCCTGACCCAGACCATGCCGGTCACCATGCTGCTGTTCTTCGGCTACGTCTTCGGCAGCGCGCTGGCGATGCCGGGCGAGGAGTACCGGGCGTTCCTGGTGCCGGGCCTGCTGGTGGCGACCGCCGCGAACGGGATCATGACCGGGATGTTCCAGGCCGCCGCGGACACCCACCGGGGAGTGACGGACCGCTTCCGGACCCTGCCGATGAGCCGGGCGGCGGTGCCGCTCGGGCAGGCGGGCGCGGACCTGGTGGTCACGGCGGCAGGGACGGTGCCCTTCCTGCTGGTCGGGCTCGCGGTGGGCTGGCGGGTCGAGGGGAGCGCAGCGGCGGCGGTGGGCGCCTTCGGACTGTTGCTGCTCTTCCGGTTCGCGACCACCTGGATCGGGATCTTTCTCGGGCTGCTGACCCGGAACGAGGAGGCCGCGGGTCAGCTGGGCGGGGCGACCTTCCTGCTGCCGCTGCTGTCGAACGCGTACATCCCGACCGAGGGCCTGCCGGGGTGGCTGCGCACGATCGCCGAGTGGAATCCGATCAGCGCGGTGACGACCGCCCTGCGGGACCTGTTCGGGAACGCGCCGGTGCCTCAGGGTGCGGCCTGGCCGGTGGCGCATCCGGTCGCCGGGTCACTGGTGTGGTGCGCGGTCCTGCTGGGAGTGTTCGGGCCGGCGGCGGTGCACCGGTACGCGCACGGCGAGCGGTGAACCGGCGCCGGTAGGCCGGTCAACGCCCGTGCAGAAGGCGCGCTGGGCACGCCGGGTGGGGGCGTGCGGGCAGCGCGGGTTCGGGCGCGGGGCATGGACGGGGGTCTTGCCCCGCGCTCGGGGAGCCACATCCGGTGCGCCGCCGTGTGCCGTGGGGATGACGGATGACGGAGCACGGCGTCGCGCCGGGACGGCGTGGCAACCCGAGCGAAGAGCGCCTCGGGACGGCCCGAGGAACGCCGGTGTCGCTCAGCGTCCGCCGAACAGCGAACGACGCAGCCGCCGCAGGGGCGCGAAGAGCGAGACGCGGCGTACGCGTGCTCCCCTGGCGCTGCGGCCCCTCGCGGGCTCACGTGCGGTCAGCTCACGCATCAGCGAGGTCGCCTCGGCCGTCTCGACCTGCGGGACGGCAGGACCGCCCAGCACCGAGAGATGGCGGTCGAGACGCGAACTGGTCGCGCTGCTCCCACACGTGATCGCAGGGACCCTCGCCCTGCTGCGCACTGTTATCTGCTCCATGTCACTCCCCACCCGTACGAGTCCACCCGGCCCGGGCAGAGTAACCCTATCGCTCCCTCGGGGCACTCGTGTATCGCGGTCACAGGATTCACCTTCCCCGTAAGGAGGTTGACGACGCCCCTCGGTCACCCTCCGAATCCGACTGATTTCAGGGCGAGTTGGACAACCGGCTGGGTAGTGGGCTGCGGCGAGCCCCCGTCCGGCTCGACGGTCACAGCGAGTGACGTCGCCGACTTGTTCAGGCCGGAGGTGACCAAGGGCGTGTCGCCGTCGAAGAGCCCGAGGGAGCGCGGTTGCGCGTCGGGGCGCATGAGCCAGAGTTGGTGCACGCGGTCGCGCGGCAGATCGTCGTATCCGCTGAGGGTGACGACCGCGCGCCCCTCCGATGCGGAAGCGACCACTCCGATGCTTCGGCCCCGGGTGTCCGCCCCGGCCGTCGCCCGGGCGTCGGGAGCGGCGAGAACGTGGGCGATCTCACGTGACCGCTCCCGCTGTGCGTTCAGCTGGTCCCGTGTCTGGTTGGCCTGGACGGCGAACAGGGACGCGACCACGAGAGCCGCGGCGGCGGTCGCGGTGGCGAACGGGACGAACAGGGGGCGTCGGCGGGGTGCGTGGGAGCGCGCCGGCGGCGGCTGCGCGCCCCAGACGTGCGGCGGCAGCTGGGGAGTCCGCGCGCGGGCCGTGGGTGCCGCGTCCTGCCTGACGGGTTCCTGCGGAGTCGTGCGTACGGCGGCCAGCACCCGGTCGCGCAGCGCAGCCGGCGGCGGGGCGGCCGTGGACCAGGCCAGCCGGACGGCGTCCTCGGCCAGGGCGCGGACCTCGGCGGCGCAGCTCGCGCAGGTCTTGAGGTGCTTCTCGAAACGGATCCGCTCGGCCGGCTCGAGGGCGTCGAGGGCGTAGGGGGCGGCGAGGGAGTGGAGGTCCTCGCGGCGGAACAGGCTCATGCGACACCTCCCAGGCACTCGCGCAGCCGGGTGAGTCCGTCGCGCATCCTCGTCTTGACCGTACCCAGCGGCAGGGAGAGCCGCTCGGCCACTTCACGGTACGTGTAGCCGTCGTAGTAGGCGAGTGTCACCGACTGGCGCTGCAGCGCGGTGAGGCGGTCCAGGCAGTGGCGCACCCACTCGCGTTCCAGACCGGCCTCGACCTCCTCGGTGACCTGGTCGAAGGCGGGGTGGTGGGCGCGCTGCGCCTCGCGCTGTTCGCGTTCGCCGGCCGCGCGGGCGCTGCGCACCCGGTCGACGGCCCGGCGATGGGCGAGGGTGAGGACCCAGGACAGGGCGCTGCCGCGGCCCGGGTCGAAGCGGGCGGCGGAGCGCCACAGTTCGAGCAGCACCTCCTGCGCCACCTCCTCCGACTGCGCCGGATCCCGCAGGACCCGCTTCACCAGCCCGAACACCGGTCCGGACACCAGGCCGTACAACTCCTCGAACGCCCTCTGGTCACCGCCGGCCACCATCACCAGCAGTTCGTCCGCCTCCAACTCGTCTCCCCCTCCAGCCAGACCGCATCTGGGCCGCCGTCCCGTCCCACGAGGCATGCGCAACCTTCCCACCTCCGGAGGGGGTTACGGATGAGCGGGCCGAAAACGCGGGTGGTCGCAGATGAAACAAGTTTCGAAGTCCGCCGTAAGAACGTTTGGGATTCGACCAATCCACTCTGCCGATCGCTCCGAATGGCGTTCGTCAGGCAAAGTTGGCACTGAGGACGGACGGCATGACACCTAACTCCAGGCGCGGCACGGGACACCGGAGCCTCGTGACCCTCATATGTGGTGCGCTGGCCGCCGGGGGGCTCGCAGCCGCCGGTGTGGCCACGCTGGAACCCGGGGCGGCCTCCGCCTCCAGCCACCGGGAGGCCCCGCTGATCTCCGGGCAGCCGCAGTACGACAACACGGACGTGTACGCGTTCGTCAGCCCGGACAAGCCGGACACGACGACGATCGTGGCCAACTGGATCCCGTTCGAGGAGCCCGCGGGCGGACCGAACTTCTTCCCGTTCGCCGAGGACGCCCAGTACGACCTGCACATCGACAACGACGGTGACGCGCAGGGCGACCTGCTGTTCCGGTACACGTTCAAGACGCACACGAAGAACCAGAAGACCTTCCTGTACAACACGGGTCCCGTCACCAGCCTGGACGACCCGGACCTCAACGTCACGCAGACGTACGACATCGAGCTGATCAAGCTGCGCAAGCAGAAAGTCGTCTACAGGACGAAGGTCGCCGACGACGTGCCGGTCGCGCCGTCGAACGTCGGCAAGGCGTCGATGCCGGACTACAACACGCTGCGCAAGCAGGCGGTGCACAAGCTCACCAACGGCGCGCAGACCTTCGCCGGGCAGGCCGACGACCCGTTCTTCCTGGACCTGCGGGTCTTCGACCTGCTGTACGGCGGGAACCTCACCGAGGTCGGCAACGACACCCTCAAGGGCTACAACGTCAACTCCATCGCCCTCCAGGTGCCGAACGACATGATCACCCAGTCGCACGAGCAGCCGATCGTGGGCGTCTGGTCGACCACGCAGCGCCGGAACGCGCAGGGCTACTACTCGCAGGTCTCGCGCCTCGGCAACCCGCTCGTCAACGAGGTCGTCAACCCGCTGAAGGACAAGGACAAGTTCAACGCGTCCGCGCCGTGGGACGACGGGCAGTTCCTGAAGAACGTCACCAACCCCGAGCTGCCGAAGCTCATCGAGGCCATCTACAAGATCAAGGCACCGGCCGAGCCGCGCAACGACCTCGTCGACGTCTTCCTCAAGGGCGTCAAGGGCCTCAACCAGCCCCCGTACGTACGCCCGTCGGAGGAGCTGCGCCTCAACACCTCGATCAAGCCCGCCGCCAGCCCCAAGCGGCTCGGCGTCCTCGACGGCGACAACGCGGGCTTCCCGAACGGGCGCCGGCTGACCGACGACGTCATCGACGCCTCCCTGCAGGTCGTCGAGGGCGAACTGCTCGGCGCGAAGAACGACCTGGGCGACGCGGTCGACAAGAACGACAAGAACTTCGAGCACGCCTTCCCGTACGTCGCACTGCCGACGGAGGGCTCCCGGGGTCCGCTCGCCAAGGGCACGACCGACGGGGCCGACGTCCGCAGCCAGCTCGGTGACGCCCTCCAGCCGGCGGGCGCGGGCGGCAAGGACAACATGACCCTGATCGCCGGCTCGGCGGGCGCGGGTGCCCTGGGCATCCTGCTGATCGGCGGGGCCCTGATGTGGTGGCGCCGGATGCGGGACCGGGCCTACTAGGAAGGTCTCCCGGCCCCTCCCGGCCCCACCGGCCGGGAGCCCGGCCCCTCGACCGGCGCGGCCCGCTCGTACCCATCCCCCACGGCGCGGGCCGCGCCACCGCACGACACCTTCCACAGCACGCCGACCGAGGAGAGGGCATGGCCCCGCGTACGCACGACAGCGACCCCGCCGACCACCCGGCGGACGCCCCGCAGGCCGACCCGCCGGACACCATGAAGCCGACGGATCCAGAGGCCGGGCCCTCCACGACAGCGTCCACCAAGCCGTTCGCCGTGGAGACCGACGATCCGGGCGCCGCGTCCGTGGACACGCCGGTGGCCGCAGCCCCTGACACGCCGGCAGCCGCGGAGGCAGCCGGGCACATCGGCTCCGGCGTGGACGCGCGGGTGGCTGCTGTGCGGCGGGTCGCTGCTGCCGGGCGGCGCTGGCGGGGGGTGCAACTGGTGGGGTGTGCCGCGCTGTTGGCGGTCGCGATGACCGCCGGGGCCGTCGTGGTGGGGGCCGTGCGGGACGGCCGGGGTACGGCGGTGGCGCCCTCGTCGGCCGCCCTGTCACCGGAGTTGCTCGGCAAGGGCGACCTGGACACGAGCATCGCCGCCCTCCAGACCCATCTGCGCGCCCAGCCCAAGGACTTCGGCGGCTGGGCCACACTCGCGCTCGCCTACGTCGAGCAGGCGCGGACCAAAGGTGATCCCTCGCGCTATCCCCAAGCCGAGCAGGCCCTCAAGCGCTCGCTCGCGCTGAAGCCGGACAACGACCAGGCCCTCGCCGGCCGCGCCGCCCTCGCCGCCGCCCGGCACGACTTCGAGAACGCGCTCGCCCACGCCGACCGGACCCTGAAGCAGAACCCGTACAGCGAACGCGCGTTGTCCTCCCGTATCGACGCCCTCGTCGAACTCGGCCGCTACGACGAGGCGTCGAAGGCCGCCGATCTCGCGGACACCCGGCGACCGGGCGTCCCCGTCTTCACGCGATTCGCGTACGTGCGCGAGCTGCGCGGCGACGTGACCACCGCGCGACGCGTGCTGGAGCAGGCGCTCGCCACCGCCACCGCGCCCGGGGACATCGCGTACGTCTCCGCCGCGCTCGGCCAGCTCGCCTGGAACCAGGGCGACTACGAGACGGCCCTGAACCACTACGCGCGCGCCCTCGCCGCCGACGAGAACTACCTCCCGGCGCTGGAGGGCCGGGCCCGTGCCCAGGCCGCGAGCGGTGACCGCGCCGCCGCGATCAAGGGCATGGAGGCCGTCGTCGCCCGCTACCCGCTGCCCGGCCCGCTCGTCGAACTCGGCGAGCTGTACGAGGACCGCGGCGCCGAGGGCGACCCGGAGAAGGCCCGCGACCAGTACGCCCTCGTCGACGCCTGGACGGCGCTCGCCCGCGCCAACAAGGTCAACGCCGACCTGGACACCGCGCTCGCCGCCGCCGACCACGGCGACAAGGCCGAGGCGCTGCGCGCGGCCCGCGCCGAGTGGGGCCGCCGCCACACCGTGCACACGGCGGACGCCCTCGCCTGGGCCCTGCACGTCAACGGCCGCGACGCGGAGGCCCTGCCGTACGCCCGCCGGGCCACCGCAACCGGCTACCGCAGCGCCGCCTTCCTCTATCACCGGGGGATCATCGAGCGCGCCACCGGCCACCAGCAGGACGCCCGCACGCATCTGACGGCGGCGCTGAAGCTGAACCCCGGCTTCTCCCCGCTGGGCGCCCGTGCGGCCCGTAAGGCACTGGAGGCCGTCAAGTGACGTACGCCCGCCGCCTGTTCGCCTCCGGCGCGGCCGTCCTCACGGCTGCCTGCGCGCTCGTACTGGTCCCCTCCGGAGCCGCGAGCGCCCACCCGCTCGGCAACTTCACCGTCAACCGGTACGACGGTCTCGTCGCCGCCCCGGGCGAACTGCGCGTCGAGCACGTCGAGGACCTCGCCGAGATCCCCGCGACCCAGGCCAAGCCGGACCTGGAGAAGCTCGGCATGACCGAGTGGGCCCGGCAGCGGTGTGCGACGGCCGCGCGGGACAGTGAGGTCACCGTCGACGGCCGTGCGGTCGCCCTCACCGCGCGGAGCAGCCACGCGCGCCTGCGCCCCGGCCAGGCGGGGCTCGACACCCTCCGCGTGGAGTGCCGGCTCTCCGCGCCGTTCACCGAGGACGGCACCGTCTCCCTCGGCTTCCACAGCGCGGGCACGTCCACCGGCCCCGGCTGGCGGGAGATCACCGCGCGCGGCGACCGGATGACGCTCACCGCGTCGGACGTACCGAGGGACTCGCTGTCACGCGAACTGACCACGTACCCCAAGGAGTTGCTCTCCTCCCCCGCCGACACCACCACCGCGTCGCTCCGGGTGCGCCCCGGCGGTCCGGCCCTTTCCGACGCCGACACGGACGCCCCGGCCGCCTCCGTCCTTCCGCGCGGCGCCGACCGCTGGACGCGGGCCCTGGACTCCCTCGTCGCCCGGCACGACCTCACCGTCGGCTTCGCCGCGCTGGCGATCCTCATCGCCGTCGCCCTGGGCGCCATGCACGCGCTCGCTCCGGGCCACGGCAAGACCCTGATGGCCGCGGTGGCCGCCGCCCGGGGCGGCAGGGCCCGGATGAAGGACGTCCTGCCCCTGGCCGCCTCGGTCACCGTCACCCACACCCTGGGCGTGGTCGCCCTCGGCCTCCTGGTGACGGCCGGCTCGGCGGCCGCGCCCTCGGTGATCACCTGGCTGGGCATCGCGAGCGGCGTCCTGGTGACGGGGGCCGGCCTGACCCTCCTACGACGGGCCTGGCCCCACCGGGCCCACACGCACGGGCACGGACACGGACATGACGCCGGTCACGAGCATCGGCACGGGCACGACCATGACCACGGGCACCCGCACGGGACGGCCGACGCCCCCGACCGTCCGCTGGCCCTGGCTGGCGCGCACAGCCACCCCACCACGACCGCCGCCCCAGCCGCCGCTCCCACAGCCGCCCCCCACACGCACGATCACCCGCACCCGCACCCGCACCCGCATCATGAGCACGAGCACGACCACAGCCACACCCCCCTCACTCACACCCACACCCACGGCGGCCACACCCACTCCCACCCCACCGCCCCCACCGTCCGCGGCACGATCCTGCTCGGATTCGCCGGTGGCCTCGTGCCCAGTCCGTCCGCCGTGGTCGTGCTCGTCGGTGCCGCCGCGCTCGGTCAGGCCTGGTTCGGGCTGCTGCTCGTCGTGGCGTACGGCGTCGGGCTCGCCCTCACGCTGACCGGGGCCGGCTTCGCCGTCGTCAAGCTGGGTACCGGTGTCACCCGGGTACTCGACAGACGTCCGCGCTGGGCGGCCGGCCCGCTGACCGCCCTGGTCCGCAGGACCGCACCCCTGGTGTCCGCGCTCGTCGTCGTGGCCATTGGGGCCGGATTGGTGCTCAAGGGGGCGGCATCCGCACTCGGCTGAGCTACTTTTGTGAAGAAAACACACAGAACATCACGCGGTGTGGACGACGCACACGGAGATGCGCACGGATGCGAATGGGGGACGCCCGTGTCCGAAGAACCGGGCAGTGAACGTCTGATCGCGGGCCGCTACCGACTCCTGTCCCCGCTCGGCGAGGGCGGCATGGGAACCGTGTGGCGGGCCCGCGACGAGGTGCTGCACCGCGAGGTCGCCGTCAAGGAGGTGCGGGCGCCCGCCGGACTGCAGGGATCCGAGGTCGAGCGGATGTACGCCCGCCTGGAGCGCGAGGCGTGGGCGGCGGCCCGGGTCGCCAACCGCAATGTCGTGACGGTCTACGACGTGGCCACCCAGGACGGCCGTCCGTGGATCGTCATGGAGATCGTCCGCGGCATCTCTCTCGCCGAGCTGCTGGACGCCGAGGGCCCGCTGTCCCCGCAGCGCGCCGCGCACATCGGAGCCGAGGTGCTGGCCGCGCTGCGGGCCGCGCACGAGGCCGGCGTGCTGCACCGGGACGTGAAACCGGCCAACGTGCTCATGTCGAACGACGGCCGGGTCGTGCTCACAGACTTCGGCATCGCCATGGTCGAGGGCAGCTCCGCGCTGACCATGACCGGCGAGGTCATCGGTTCCCCCGAGTTCCTGGCGCCGGAGCGGGCGCTGGGCCGCACACCGGGTCCCGAGTCCGACCTGTGGTCGCTGGGCGTCCTGCTGTACGCGGCGGTCGAGGGCCACTCCCCGTTCCGGCAGAACACCCCGCTCAGCACCCTGCGGGCGATCGTCGACGAGGAGCTGCCGCCGCCGTACCGCGCCGGCCCGCTCGCCCCGGTGATCGAGGGACTGCTGCGCAAGGATCCGGCAGAGCGGCTGTCGGCGGAGCGGGCCGAGCAGGACCTGCGCGTCGTCGCCGCGGGCGGCACGCCCCGCGCGGACAGCGTGCGGGCGGCCCCGTTCGCGTATCCGCCGACCGCCGCGGCTCATCAGCAGCCGCCGCCGACCGCGCCGGGTCCGGCCCAGTGGACGCAGCCCGCCCCGGCGGCCGGGCCGACGACCGCCACCGCCCCACCGGCGGGGCCGGGCCGCAACCGCCGGGCCGCCGTCGTGCTGGTCGCGGGTCTCGTCGCCCTGGCGCTGGCGATCGCGGGACTGACGTACGCGCTGCTGAACCGTGACAACGGGAACGAGGCGGGCGGCAGCCCCAAGAACGAGACGCCGACGGTGAGTTCGCCCTCGGTGAGCGACAGCGCGTCCAAGGACTCCGGAAAGCCCACGCCCACGCCCAGCCAGAGCAGTAAGTCCACGTCGGCCGCGCCGCCCCAGTCGGTGGACGTCTCGCTCGCGGGGGCGCACACGGAGTACTCCGGGCCCTGTCCGCCGGCGCAGAGCGAGGCGCCCGCCTTCACGGCGACCTTCACGGTGGGCAGCCTGCCGGCGGAGGTGCGCTATCGCTGGGTGTCGCGGGACGGCGACGTCATGGACGCGGGCTGGAAGACCCTCTCGTTCCCGGCGGGCGGGGGCAGGACCAAGCAGGACACCGCTTTCGTGACGACCAAGGACGACAACGGGAGCTTCGAGAACGAGATCAGTGTCGAAGTCCGACGTCCGGTGCGTACGACGTCCAACTCGGTGCCGTTCTCGGTGACCTGTGAGACGGAGACCCCGTCGGGTGACGAGGCCTCCCCCTCCACGTCGGTCAGTCCGTGACGGTCAAGCCGTGAGGTCAGGCCGTGACGGCCGGTCCGCGACGGTCAGGCCAGGCCGTTGAACACCGGCAGGTAGCCGCCGGACTGGCCGGCCGCCGTCGGGTGGTACGACTCGCCGATGTTGAGCAGGTTCAGGCTGTGCAGCCAGGCGCTGCCGGAGCAGAGCTCGTGGCCGGTGAAGGTGGTGCGAGCGTCACCGAAGGCGAAGCCGAAGTCCGCGGCCCGCTTGGCGATCGCGGTGTCGAGGTAGTCGGCGGCGTCGTTGATGGCCTTCCGCTTGGTCTCGGAGAGGCCGGCGCAGGTGGTGCCGAGCTTGTAGAAGCGGGGGTAACCCAGCACGACCACACGGGCGGTGGGAGCCTTCGAGCGGATCGCCGAGTAGACGCTGTCGAGTTTGCCGGGCAGCGTCGAGTCGACGTACGCCCTCGCGGTGTCGATCCGGGAGAGGCAGGAGCTGTCGGACTGGAGCACACAGGTCGTCATGACGTCGGCGAACCCGGCGTCGTTGCCGCCTACGCTGATCGAGACGAGGGCGGTGGCGGAGCTGAGCGGAGTGAGCTGACTCGCCAGAACATCACCCGTCCGGGCGCCCGAGCAGGCGGTGAAGTCGAAGGTCGAGGGTGAGTGGGCGGCGGCCCAGAGGTAGGGGTACGCCTTGGTGCTGCGCTTGCAGTCGCCGCTCGTGGAGAGGTAGCTGCCCGCGCCGACCCCGGAGGAGTAGGAGTCTCCGAGGGCCACATAGCCGCCGTTCGCGGCGAGTTGGGACGCCTGGGCCGTGGCCGCCCCGGTGAGGGCGGTACCGAGGGCGAGGAGGAGCGAGCTGACGTATACGGCAAGTCGGGAACGTCTCATGGAACCTCCCTATAGCAGGATCTCTGCCATCACCGTCGTAGCAACGACACGCACAGATCGGAAGTGTCCATGCCAAGACTTTTCGGGGCTTCCGGGGTGCGAACCGGCGTGCGCCGCGTCCGATCTGACTCACCATTCCCTGGAGCCCCACCCGCCTCCGGGGGCATGCGCGCATCTTGACTGCCCCTCGGGACTGAGCGACATTGAAGCCCGGCATCCGACGCTTCGGGGGGCAAAGTCGGCCATGCAGACCATCCGCAACAAGACACCGTCGGCAGCGCGGGCGGACGACACCGAACGGGCGCGACCAGGACCGGGGAGGGACCTGGCACCGCTGTTCGCGGGCGCCGCGACGGCCGTCGCGGGATGCGGCGCGCTGTTCGCGTTCGCCGACTCGCACTCGCCGCTGCGCGGGCCGCTCACCCTGTTCTTCCTGCTCGTCACACCCGCGGCCGCTCTCGGCGCCGCGCTGCGCGGGCTGGAACCGTTCGGCCGGCTGCTCACGGCGCTGGCGGGCTCGGTCGTCGTCAACATGCTGGTGGCCCAGGGCATGCTGGCCGTGCACCGCTGGTCGGTGCGGGGCGGGCTGGTGGCCGTGACCGTGCTCAGTGCGCTGATGCTGCTGCCGGCCGTGGCGCGAGGGCTGCGCGGTACCGTGCGGCGACACGCGCCCCAAGTCGCTGACGGCGAGCGATCAGTATCGGTCAAACCAACAAAAACGTGAGGGCTCGTTCCAGGTCTTGCCATACAGCATCAATCGTCAATACCGTCATACATCTCACCCGCATCGGTCCGTCATCAAGCGGCTCTAGGGGAGGGCTCAAGGACCGCGATGGATTCCGGCGCGGGGCGCGGTAGGGGGGTGCCGTGCTCGGTGACCGCACTTGTGACCGAGCCGTGCCGCGCGACCGGCTGCCGTTTCCCGGAGCCGGCCAGCTTTGCCAGCTCACCCGACACGCACGGAGTTCCACTCCGGCATGCCATGGGTGAGTACCCCCCTTTCGAACCGGACCAAGAGCCGGGCTGCCCAGGGGCGGGCGGTCCACCGGACGAGAGGGACCATTCTCATGAGCTCAGTTCTGCGCCCGGCCAGCACGGGCCAGGATCCGTTAACAGCCGGGACCTACCGGCCGATCTCCTCTCACTTGGCGATCACACCGCCGGTGAGCGTGGTGATTCCCGCCATGAATGAGGCGGAGAATCTCCCCTACGTCTTCAAGACGCTTCCGAGCTGGATCCACGAAGTGGTTCTCGTGGACGGCAACTCCACCGACGACACCGTCGAAGTGGCCCGCTCGCTGTGGCCGGACGTCAAGGTCGTCGAACAGCGCGGCAAGGGCAAGGGTGACGCGCTGACCACCGGCTTCCAGGCCGCCACCGGCGACATCATCGTGATGGTCGACGCGGACGGCTCGGCCGACGGCAACGAGATCGTCAGTTATGTCTCCGCCCTCGTCTCGGGCGCGGACTTCGCCAAGGGGTCCCGCTTCGCCAACGGCGGCGGCACCGACGACATGACCTTCATCCGCAAACTCGGCAACTGGGCGCTGTGCACGGCCGTCAACCGCAAGTTCGGCGCCCGCTACACGGACCTGTGCTACGGCTACAACGCCTTCTGGCGGCACTGCCTCGACAAGATCGAGCTGGACTGCACCGGCTTCGAGGTCGAGACCGTGATGAACATCCGGGTGGTGAAGGCGGGTCTGAAGGTTCAGGAGATCCCGAGCCACGAGTACCTCCGCATCCACGGCACGAGCAATCTGCGGGCCGTGCGGGACGGGCTCAGGGTGCTCAAGGTGATCCTGCGGGAGCGCTCCAACCGGCGTGCTCTGCGTCGCCGGCCGCAGCACTCCCCGATGCTCGACTCGGTCCGGGGAGAGGTGTCTTGAGCGATCCCGACATCTCCGTCGTGATCTGCGTCTACACCGAGGACCGCTGGGAGGACATCCTCGCGGCGGTCTCCTCGGTGCGGGCGCAGTCACGGCCGGCCCTGGAGACACTGCTGGTCGTCGACCACAACACACCGCTCCTGGACCGGCTGGCCAAGGAGTACAAGGAGTCCGCACAGGTGCGGGTGCTCGCCAACGCGGGCCCCCGCGGCCTGTCCGCCGGACGCAACACCGGAATCGCCGCGGCCCGCGGCGACGTCCTGGCGTTCCTGGACGACGACGCCGTCGCCGAACGGGACTGGCTGCGGCACTTCGCCGCGGGCTACGCCGACCCGCGGGTGATGGCCGTCGGCGGCCGTACGGTGCCGATCTGGGCGTCGGGCCGCCGGCCGGACTGGTTCCCGGAGGAGTTCGACTGGGTGGTGGGCTGCACCTACAAGGGGCTGCCGCCGGGGCGGGTCCAGGTGCGCAACGTCCTGGGCGGCAACGCCTCCTTCCGCCGCAGCGCCTTCGACGCCGCGGGCGGTTTCGCCACCGGCATCGGACGCGACGGCGACAAGCGGCCGCTGGGCTGCGAGGAGACGGAGCTGTGCATCCGGCTCACCCGGGCCAGACCCGGGGCGATCCTGCTCATCGACGACAGCGCGGTGATCCACCACCGGGTGCCCGAGACGCGTGAGCACTTCGGCTACTTCCGCACCCGCGCCTACGCCGAGGGCCTGTCGAAGGCACTGGTGGCCCGAAGTGTGGGAACGGACAAGGGACTTGAGTCCGAGCGCCGGTACGCGACCCGGGTACTGCCCGCCGGGGTGGCGCGCGGCCTGCGGGACGCGGCCCTGGCCCGGCCGGGCGGCGCGGGCCGCGCCGGCGCCATCGTCGCCGGGGTGCTGACGGCGGCGAGCGGATACGTGGTGGGCAGCCTCCGGGCACGCCGCGGCACCACCACCTTCTCGGTGGCTGCGATCGAGGAGGCACGCTCCACCCGCTCGGAACCGGAGGCCGAGGAGACAAGCCCCACCGTCTCGCAGCCCGAGACGGAGGAAGCGCGCCCGACCGTCTCGCAGCCCGAGACCGAGGAGGCACGCCCCACCGTCTCGTTGACCGAGACCGAGGAGGGCGGCGTATGAGCGAGAAGCCGGTGCCGATCCTCATGTATCACGCGGTCGCGAGCGACCCGAACGAGGCCACCCGCGCCTTGTCGGTGTCCCCACAGGCGTTCGCGGAGCAGATGGCCGTGATCGCCGACCGGGGCCTGTCGCCGCTCAACACCGCTGATTTGGCGGCACGTTGGCGCTCCGGCCGCCCGCTGCCGGAGCGGCCCGTCCTGATCACGTTCGACGACGGCTACGAGGGTGTGCACCGGCACGCCCTGCCCGTGCTCGCCAAGCACGGCTTCGCGGCCACCCTGTTCGTCTCCACCGGCTGGATCCGGGGGGCGTACGACACCGGCGGCGGCCTGGACACCATGCTGGACTGGGGCCAGGTCCGCGAACTCGCCGCGACGGGCGTGGAGATCGGCGGCCACAGCCACACCCACCCGCAGCTCGACCAGCTCGACGACGGCACGCTGCGCCACGAGCTGATCCACTGCAAGGAGATCGTGAGCGACGAACTCGGCACCGTGCCCACCTCGTTCGCCTACCCGTACGGCTACTCCAGTCGCCGGGTGCGACAGGCGGTGCGGGAGACGGGGTACGGCCAGGCACTCGCCGTCGGCAACGGGCTCGCCCGCCGCCGGCAGGGGCCGTACGCCCTGCACCGGGTCACCGTGCGCCGCAGCACGGGTGCCGAGGAGTTCGAGCGGCTCGTCGAGGGCCGTGCGATCGTCCGGAACTTCGCCGGGGACCGTGCCCTCACCAAGGGGTACGCCCTGGTCCGCAGAGCACGCCAGGTCCGCCGGAAGGCCATCCGTTCCCGTGTCTGACACGACCACGACCGAGCCCACCTCGTCCGCGCCCGAGGCGCCCGAGCAGCCGGGGCGCCGGCTCCGCCTGCCGGGCCTCGGCCGGTCCCCCGGGGGCAGCCCGCTGTTCCGCAACGCCTACGCCCTGATGCTCAACACCGGCATCTCCGCGGTGCTCGGCCTCGGCTTCTGGCTGGCGGCCGCCCGCTACTACTCCGAGTCGGCGGTCGGCCAGGGCTCCGCCGCGATCGCCGCGATGAAACTCCTCGCGGGGCTGACCGCGGTGACCCTGACCGGCGCGCTGGCCCGGTTCATCCCGGTCGCGGGACGTGCGACCGGGCGCCTCATCGTGCGTACGTACGCGGGCAGTTCGGTGTTCGTGGCGCTGGCCGCGCTCGTCTTCCTGCTCACGCTCGACCTGTGGGGGCCGTCGTACCGCTTCCTGCACGGGCCCCTCAACGGGCTCGGCTTCGTCGTGGCCGTCATCGCCTGGTCGCTGCTGACGCTGCAGGACGGGGTGCTGACCGGACTGCGCAGCGCGCTGTGGGTGCCGGTCGGCAACACCGTCTTCTCGGCGGTGAAGCTCGCACTGCTGGTCGCGCTCGCGGTGGCCGTCCCGACGAGCGGCGTGTTCGTGTCGTGGGTCGCGGCGATCGCCTTCTCCGTAGTGCCGCTGGGCTGGCTGGTGTTCCGGCGGCTGGTGCCCCGGCACGAGAAGGCGACCGAGGAGCGCGCGCGGCCGCCGACGCTGAAAGAGGTCGGGCGGTTCCTCGCGGGCGACTACACCGGCTCGCTGTTCTCCCTGGCCGTGGTCTACCTGGTCCCCGTCATCATCGCCTCGCAGGTCAGTTCCCAGGACAACGCGTACTTCTACATCACCACCACCATCGGCGGCACGATCAACCTGCTCGCCATCAACATGGGTGCCTCCCTGACCGTCGAGGGCTCGCACGACCCTCGGCGGCTGGCCGCCAACACCCGGGCCGCGCTGAAGCGGATGGCCCGGATCATGCTGCCGGTGGCCGGGATCCTGTTCGTCGGCGCACCCTGGATCCTCGGCGTGTTCGGCGCGGGCTACGCGGACGCGGCCACCCCGCTGCTGCGCTGGTTCGCGGTCGGCGCGGTCCTCAGGGTCGTCATGGAGACGTACTTCGCGGTGCTGCGTGCCCAGAGCCGTACCTCCCCACTCGCCTGGATGCAGGGCCTGTTGTGCGTCCTGGTGCTCGGTCTGACGTTGCTGCTGCTCCCCCGGATGGGCCTGACCGGCGCGGGCGTCGCCGAGATCTCCTCGCTCACGGTGATCGTCGCGATGGCGGCACCCAAGCTGTACAAGGTCGTCCGGGGCAGGCCGGGCGAGATCCCCGAGGACGCGGCGCCCGACGGGGACCTCGCCGACCTGGGGGCGCGCGAGGGCGCCGCCCCGGCCGCGCCGCCCAGGCGGGGGCCTGCCTGGGCGCTCGACAAGGACACCCTCGCCCTCGGCATCCACGTCGACTTCGACCACCTGGAACGCCGGCCGGACGTCCGCCCGGGCCCCGGCACCCCGCCCACCGGCACCCCCGTGGTCCCGGAGGACCGCCGGCCGACCTGGGCGCGCAGTCCCGAGGTCGGGTTGCCTGTGCAAGAACGCGAGCCGGGCTCCGAGGCGTCACTCGGTCCGGCCGAGCCGGAGGTGGACGCCCCGTTCGAGCCGTGGGAAGAAGAGCCGGAGGAGGTCGTAGAGGAAGAGTCCGCCGTACGCGCGCAGGCCCCGGAGACCGAAGAGGAACCGGTGGCCGCCCGTCGGCCGCCCACCCGGGTCGGAGTGATCCTCGGCTGTCTGCTGACCGCCGCGCTGCTCCTGTACTGGGTGCCCGCGCTGCGGCTCGGCGAGGCCGATCTGGACGGGATCGGCGGGCTCGGGCTGATCTCCGTGCTGCCCCTGCCCACCCTCGTCGGGGCGGCGCTGCTGGTCGTGGTGTTCGCCTCGCTGCTGTGGCTCGGCCGGGAGCACCGCACGCTGCTGATGGTGACCCTGCTGGCGACCGTGGTCTCGCTGCACGCGCCGCCCGCGGTGATCGAGACGGAACCGCGGTTCGCGACGGCCTGGCAACACCTCGGGTTCCTCGACTACATCGACCGGACCGGGTCGGCCGTGCCCGACCTGGACGCGCGCTGGAGCTGGCCCGGCTTCTTCGCGGCGGCCGCGTTCGTCGCCAAGGCCTGCGGGGTCAGCGACCTCACCGAGGTGATCCGCTGGTGGCCGACGGCCGTCCAACTCCTCTATCTGGCCCCCCTGTTCCTGCTGGTGCGTTCGATGCGGGCGAGCTGGCGGGCCAAGTGGACCGGCATCTGGATCTTCGTGCTCAGCGGCTGGGTGGGCCAGGACTACTTCTCCCCGCAGGGCTTCACCTATCTCCTCTACCTGGTGTTCGTGGCGATCCTGCTGGTCTGGTTCCGGGCACCGGGCGTGATCTGGACGAAGCGGCGGCCCGGCGAGATCGAGGTCGAGCCGACCGACCGGCGGCAGCGGGCCGTGCTGCTCATGATCCTGGTCGGCCTGTTCGCGGCGAGCGTCCCCGCCCACCAGCTCACCCCGTTCGTGATGCTGGGCGTGCTCGCGGTGCTCGTCCTGGTCGGCCGCAGCGAACTGCGCGGCCTGCCCATCCTGTTCGGCGTGCTGGTGGCCGTCTGGGTCGGCTTCATGGCCGAGCCGTACTGGTCCGGGCACTTCGACGACCTGTTCGGCGGGGTCGGCGGCGTCGGCAGCAACGTGTCGTCGTCCGTCTCCGGCCGGATCCAGGGCGGCAGTTCCACGCACAAACTGGTGCTGTACGTGCGCGTCCTGCTGGCCGGCTCGGTGATGGCCTTCGCCTGCTGGGGCTGGTGGCGCCGCCGCTGGCACGGCTACCGCGAACGCTCGCTGCTGGTCCTCACCTTCGTGCCGTTCCTCGGCTTCGGCATGCAGTCGTACGGCGGCGAGATGGCGCTCAGGGTCTTCATGTTCGCCCTGCCGGGCTCCGCCCTGCTCGCCGCCCTCGCCCTGTTCCCGCGCACCGGCGTCACCGTCGAGGAACGCGACAAGGACCGGGTGAGCCTCGCCCCGCTGGCGGCGCTGATGGCCGGCCTGCTCCTCATGGGCGGCTTCCTGGTGGCCCGGTGGGGAAACGAGTCGTTCGAGCGGATCCGGCCCGGCGAGGTCGCCGCCATGGACTACGTGTACGCCCACGACGATCCGACGGTTCGGCTGCTGTGGCTGAGCAACGACACCGTCACCAACGTGACGCCGGCGATGCCGTGGGGCGCGAAGGACATGGAGAAGGTCGAGTACGTGCCCACGCTCGCGCCCAGTGACCCGGTGCTGGTGTCCGGCCTGGTCAAGGCGCTCAAGGACGCGGGCCCGAACTCGTATCTGATGATCAACCGCAGTCAGGTCACCTATCTCCAGCTCGACGTGGGCTACTCGAAGACCTGGGAGCCCCGGCTGGTCGAGAACCTGGACGACCGGCCGGAGCTGAAGAAGGTCCTCGTCAACGCGGACGTGACGATGTACACCCTGGCCAAGCAGCCCGAGGGCAAGGTGCCGGCCGCTGACCCGGGTCCGATCGGGCCGCAGGTGACGTGGACGTCCTGGTCGGTCGTCGGGGCCCTCGCGGCGCTCGCGCTGATCGTGCTGCTGACGGCACGGGAGGTCGTGCGGGTCGCGCTACGGCCGAGCGTGCGGCAACTGCGCTGGCTCCAGAGCAGCTTCTGGTTCTCGCTGCCGCTGCTGGCGGTGCTGCTCGCGTCGCTGGTGCAACGGTTCCTGACGATGAAATGAGGGCGCAGGTCGGGTGGCTCAACGGGTCTTCCGGTCGAGCCACCTCACCTCGTACGCCTGCATCGCGAACCGCCTGCCGTCGACCTGCGCGCTGATCGGCCGGTCGAGGGTGTTGACGACGAGGACCGCCTTGTCGCCGGCCAGGACCCGAACGTTGGGCACGTCGTCGGCGGCGACGGACACCGTCCGGTAGGCGGTGCCGGGCGGGAACCGGTCGCTGAAGCGGGACACGAGGTCGTCCATGGGCAGTTTCGCGCCGCCGCTGCCCCGGTCGGTCGGGGTCCACAGGCAGCCCGCGCACTCGGTGCCCTTCTCCCGCTCCGGGTTCCAGTAGAAGCCGGAGGAGGCGCCGCCCTTGACCATGGCGATCATCCCGGCGGCCTGGACGGCGATCCGGCGGGCCTCGGACCAGCCCTTGCGTTCGTCGTCGGCGTCGGCGGGCTCGACGTAGTACTCGGACCACCACAGCGGCAGGTCACCGGTCCGCGCCCGCACCCACTTCCCCACCGCCGTGAACTTGTCGGTGGCCGCGAACTCGTCGGGCAGCAGCTCGTCGTCGTTGGTGTAACTGGAGCCGTCGACGACCACGAAGTCGGCACCGGCCTTGTTCTTGTTCCAGTACGTGAAGGCGTCCAGGACACGCTGGTCCATGGCGCCCCAGGGACCCCTGAAGGTGGTCGAGGCGTCCTCGGAACGCGGGTCGAGGCTGTCCATGACCAGATACGGCCCGCCGACCATGATGTGCTGGTCGACCTTCTTCAACGCCTTGTAGACCAGGTTGTAGAGCTTGGTGTAGCCCTCGTAGTCCCAGCGGGCCCGCGCGTCGTTCCAGAAGCCCTTGAACTCGTTCCAGACGACGAAGTGACGTACGTCCGGATAGCGCTTGGCGACGGTCGCGGCCAGGTCGGCGAAGTCCTGGTAGTGCTCGGGCGTCGGCGCGGTCTCCAGGGCGGCCTGGCTCCAGTCGGTGTTGTCGACGCCGGACCTGCCGCCCTTCATCCAGTCCGGGGAGCAGCACAGGGTGATGACGGGAGTCGCGCCGGACGCGCGCATGAAGTCGATACGGCGGTCCAGCGCCGCGAAGTCGTAACGCCCCTTCACCGGCTCGGGGTTGTCGGCGCCCCAGCCCATGATGTGCTGGTTCTGCGGCAGCCCGCCGGCGTTCTTCAGCCGCCCCTCCACCCGTTCGGTGGCGGTGGCGCTGCCCTCGTCGGCACTGAACTGCGTGTGGGTGAAACCCCAGCCGACGTCGGGCTTCGAGGCGGCGGGCGGGCCCGGTGTGCCGTGCACCGTGTCGCCGTCGCGTGAGGTGCCCGCGGTGCTCGCGCCGTTCCCTGGAAGTGTGTTGAGCAAGGTCACCAGCAGGGCGAGTACGGCCGCGCCCACACCGAGCAGCGCGGTGAGCCGCCACCGCCGAGCCCCCGAATTCCACCCATGACGTCCCATCGAGGGCAACGGTAACCGGCCGGACACGCACGGGGGCAGAGGTCGTAGCCACACAGCTCTGTAACAGGACGGAGGGGACACACCGGATACACCCGGCACCGGCGACACAGCCGGCGCACTGCGGAAAGCGGGTGCGTGAGGCGCGTGTGTGCCGGATCATGGCGGCATGTCTGCGAACCCTCACGACGCGCTGCCGATCCGGCTCAACGTCGACGACAGCGACTCGCCGTCCGACGTCGTCGACGCGCTGTTCCTCGGCCGTTTCGCGACGGGCGAGCAGCCGTACTCCCACGCGGCCAACATCGACCGCGTGCGCTCCGGGGCGACCCTGCTGCCGCCCGGCGCCCGGGTGCTGCGCATCGCCCGCGACGACGACCGCAGCGCCACGCTGGCCGAGGGCGACGGCTGGACCCTGCTGATCTCCCGCTGGAACCGGGGCGCGGACGTCACCGTCACGGCGACCACCGCCGAACTCGCCGAGAAGGTCCTCGACCAGGCCACCGACGGCGCGACGGACGAGCCCGAACCGCAGCCGGAGAACGTGACGATGGGGTTCTGGTACGTCTCCCCGAGGCGCGGCCCGCACCGGACCACCCGTCAGATCTCCGCGGGCACCTGGGACGAGGTGCGGGCCAACTACACCGCGCCGGTGGCGGGCGCGATGGACCGCCTGATGAAGACGACCCCGGAGGACATCGCCGGCCGGCTGCTCCTCCTGCACGGCCCGCCCGGCACCGGCAAGACGTCGGCCCTGCGGACACTGGCCCGGTCCTGGCGGGACTGGTGCCAGGTCGACTGCGTCCTGGACCCGGAGCGGCTGTTCAGCGACGTCGGGTATCTGATGGACATCGCGATCGGCGAGGACGACAGCACGGGCAAGGGCCGCTGGCGGCTCCTGCTCCTGGAGGACTGCGACGAGCTGATCCGCGGCGAGGCCAAGCACACCGCGGGGCAGGCGCTGTCCCGGCTGCTCAACCTCACCGACGGCCTGCTGGGCCAGGGCCGCAACGTCCTGGTCGGCGTGACGACCAACGAGGACCTGGAGCGGCTCCACCCGGCCGTGGTCCGCCCCGGCCGCTGTCTGGCCCGCATCGAGGTGGGCCCGCTGACCCGCCGGGAGGCGGCGACCTGGCTGGGCACCGAGGAGGGCGTCGGCCGCGAGGGGGCGACGCTGGCGGAGCTGTACGCACTGCGCCGGGGCACGTCCCCGACGGCGGTACCGGAGCCCCGGCCGGGGGCGGACGCGGGCTTGTACTTGTAGGCGTTTGCCGGCGGTGGCTTGGCCGGCGCGGCCTCGCCCGTGCGGCTTGGCCGGCGCGTTCTTGCCCGGTGCCGGCTTGGCCGTGCGGCTTGCCTGGTGCCGGCTTGGCCGGTGTGGTTTGCCTGTAGCGGTTTGCGCGTAGTGCTTTGATGGGGCTATGACCCTGTTCGTCGGCACGTCGGGGTGGCAGTACAAGGACTGGCGGGGCGTCTTCTACCCGGCCGGGTGTCCCACGCGGCTGTGGCTGGAGGAGTACGCCGCACGGTTCGCGACCGTCGAGATCAACAACGCCTTCTACCGGCTGCCCTCCCGCGAGACCTTCGAGGCCTGGCGGGAGCGCACCCCGCCGGACTTCGTGGTCGCGGTCAAGGCCAGCCGCTACCTCACCCACATCAAACGGCTGAAGGACCCCGAGGAGCCGGTCCACCGTCTGATGAGCCACGCGGAAGGCCTGGGCGACCGCCTGGGCCCTGTCCTGCTCCAGCTCCCGCCGAACCTGCGCGCCGATCCGGACCTGCTGGACGCCTGCCTGGCCTGCTTCCCGCCCGCCACCAGGATCGCCGTCGAACCCCGCCACGACTCCTGGTGGACCCCCGAGGTCCGCAAGGTCCTCGAGACCCGCTCGGCCGCCCTGTGCTGGGCCGACGTCCTGTCCCGCCCGGCCACCCCGTTGTGGCGCACCACGGACTGGGGCTACGTCCGCTTCCACCAGGGCCGCGCCCGAGCCTGGCCCCGCTACGGCCGACGGTCCCTGAGGACGTGGGCGGAACGGATCGCGGACACGTGGTCCGACAGGGAGGACGTGTACGCGTACTTCAACAACGACCCGAACGCGGCGGCGGTGCAGGATGCGGCGGTGTTCGCCAGGGCGGCGAGAACAGCGGGCCTGACGCCTACGCGGACGCCTTAGCCGGCGGCTCTTCCGCCTCCGGCTCGTCGGCGGGCTGCGCTCGCCGACCTGGCCCTCCGGCCCTCCGGCAGGCCCGCGTCTGCCCGCCCTGCCTCTTCGGTCCCTCCGTGACCCTGCGGCCGCCCCGCCCCTTTCGCCGCTGAACTCCCTTCGCCGCCCACGGCGTCAAGCCACAACAGCACACTGCAGCGGTACCGAACGGTGCCGCCTCCTCAGCCCTCCCCGTAAGCCGCCCGCAGGGCATCCCGCACAGCGACCAGAGCCGCGTTCTCGTCCAGCCCGAGCCGCCGCACCCGCTCGACGTACGCCTGGGCAGCCGTCGCCGCCTCACGTTCCGCCGCCGAGCCCGCCGCGGCGATGTACGTCCCGTTGCGGCCCCGCGTCTCGATCACCCCGTCCCCTTCCAACGCCCGGTAAGCCTTGGCGACCGTGTTCGCGGCCAGGCCGAGCGATTCGGCGAGCCCTCGCACGGTCGGCAGCCGGTATCCGACCGGCAGCACGCCCGACCGCGCCTGCTCGGAGATCTGCGCCCGCACCTGCTCGTACGGCGGGGCGCTCTCATCGATGTGGATCTTCAAGGTCACGTGGGCGATTGTCCCGCACCCGGGCGAAAATGAGAGGCACCGGGAGGCATCTCCCGCATAGCCTCCGCCCATATGACTATGACTGTGCGCGACCTCCGCCCCGGGGCGCGGGCCGACTTCGAGGGCTTCGCCCGGGTCCGCCACCTCGCTCTCCCGTTCTACCTCGTCACCGCGGACTCCCTCGTCTACGACCTCACCCACGCCCACCCCGCCTCCCACTTCCGCCCCCTGGTCGCGGAGGAGGACGGCGAGATCGTCGGCACCGCCCAGGTCGGGATCGTCCACGACAGCCCGGAGCCGGGGCAGGGCTACGTCAACGTGTACGTGCACCCGGAGCGCACGGGGCGCGGGGCCGGCACAGGTCTGGTCCGCGCCGCCGAGGAGTACCTTGCCGGTCTGGGGGCGACCAAGCTCTTCGCCTGGGTCCTGGACGGGCCCGGCAACCGCGCCTTCGCGGAACGGCACGGCTACCGCGGCAGCCGCTCCGCCCACTTCCTGCGCCTGGACCTGACGAACGGCAACCTCCCCCCGCGCCCGCCCCTGCCGGCCGGGATCGAGCTGCGCACCGGTGCCGACTTCGCGGACGACCCGCGCCCGGTGTTCGAGCTGGACTCCGAGACGATGTCGGACGAGCCGAGCGACATCGACTACGAGTTCACGGACTACGAGGCCTGGCTGGAGGGGACCTGGCACCATCCGCTCTTCAGCCCTGAGCTGACCTCGATCGCCGTGGCCGAGGGCCGCCCGGTCGCCTTCAGCGCGGCCCGCACGGACGGCGGCACCCGCTACGGCACCGTCATGACCGGCACCGCCCGCGCCTTCCGAGGCCGTGGCCTCGCCAAGCTCGCCAAGACCGACTCCCTGCACCGCGCCCGCGAGGCCGGTCTCACGGAGGCGTTCACCGGCAACGACACCGGCAACGGCCCGATGATCGCGATCAACAAGTGGTTCGGTTACGAAGTCTGCGCGACGGAGGTGCGCTATGTCCGCGAACTCGGCTGAGCCGACAGGCCAGGTGGAGGTCGTTCTCGTCAAGGCGGGCCGTACGAAGATCCGTTACCGGAGCGTGCTGCTGGCCGACGACGGCACCCGGATCGCCGTACGTGCCCCCTGGGCCGGTACCGGCAGCCGCGACTTCGGCTTTGTCCGCTTCGAGCCGGGTGACATCTTCACCGAGTACTACTGGCGTGACCGCTGGTACGCAGTGAAGGAGGTCCGGGACGCGGCCGGCGCGCTGAAGGGCTGGTACTGCGACGTCACCCGCCCGGCCACGCTCTCCGGCACGGAACTCGTGGTCGAGGACCTCGACCTGGACCTGTGGGTCTCGGGCGACGGCACGGACGTACGCCGTCTGGACGAGGACGAGTTCGCCGAGAGCGGTCTCGCGGACCGGGATCCGCGGGCAGCGGCCGCCGCCGTGACAGCCCTGGACGAGCTGGAGGCCCTGGCCCGGGAGGACGGCCTGGAAACGCTGCTCGCGTAACCACGTAGCCGGAGCCGGACAACGGCAGAACCGCCTACGGCTCACACCGTCGCCACCACCGCGTACCGCTCGTCGTCCACGGCCACCCTCCCCCACAGCAGCGCGTCGTCCGACAGCCGGTCCACGCGCACCTGCCCGGCGAGCGGGGCGAGGAGGGCGGTGAGCCGGTCGGCGGGTATGCCGACCGGGGTGACCGTGCCCCACACGCCCTCGATCAGCACCAGCCGCCCTCCGGGGCGCAATAGCTCCCGCCAGTGCCGCAGGGCGCGGCCGGGGTCGGGCAGCGACCACAGCACATGCCGGACGAGCACCACGTCGAACCGCTCCTCTCCCACCGGCGGTTCCGCGGCGTCACCGACGAGGAACACCGCGTCACGCCCGGCGAGTTTGGCGCGGGCGAGGGCCACCATGTTCGGGGACCGGTCCACGCCGGTGACGCGGTGTCCCTGCTCGGCCGTGAGGAGTGAGAGGCTGCCGGTGCCGCAGCCGAGGTCGAGGACGTCGGCCGCGTGCCCGGGCAGCCAGCCGCGCAGCCGCTCGGCCCAGGCGCGGCGCACGTCCGGGTCGCGCAGGCCGTGGTCCGGCTCGTCGTCGAAGGAGGCCGCCTGGGCGTCCCAGTCGACGTCCGTCGAGGTCGTGGCGTCACTCTCGTTCGTCATGCGCCCAAGAGTGACACCCGCCACTGACAGTCGAATCGTGACAGCGGCCACTGACAGACCGGCAATCGATGAGGAACTCTCCCTGCACGGGTCTACCTCCGTGAGAACGCGGAACTCGTAGTCCCCGAAGGAGGCAGCCATGCGCCGTATGACCGTGCAGAAGCCCCTGAAGAAGACGGACTCCCGGGTCCGCGAGGAGGCCGACGATCGTCCGTCGGGACGTCCGGAGGTCCGCAAGGACATCGCACGCACCTGGTGGCCGGACGGGTGAGGGCCGAAGCCCCTCGAGTCCAGCCGCTTTTCTCCAGTGAGTCGACAGTGAGTCGACAGTGAATGACAGTAGGACCCGCTCGCTCGTCCAGGCGCGCATGGCACCTACCTGATCCGAGTCCGAACCCTCCCTTAAGACGGCCATAAAGATCGCCTCGGACCGCCCTCAGCAGGCGGTTTCGGGGTTTCTTGGATCCGGTGCCCATCACCACCGGTTCCGAGGAGATCCCGTATGCCCGCACGCCCCCGTCGCCCCTCTCGGCCTGACCCCGTCGGCCCTGACCGCGCAGTCCACCGGGCCCGCGCACGGCTCACCTTCGAGTACCGCGTGACAGCCCCGCACAAGGGCGCCTTCAAGGTGTACGTCACCCAGGCCGACTACGCCCCGACGCGGCCCCTGGCCTGGGACGACCTCGACCTGGAGCACCCGGTCGCGGCGAGCGGCTTCTCCCCGTTCTCCGCCGCCCTCCCCGAGCGCACCGGCCGGTAGCTGCTGTACGCGGTCCGGCAGCGCCGGCGGCGCCGGAAGCGAAGCCGGTGGCGGCGACCGGGAGCCCCGTACCCGACGAGCCCGAGCCGGCCGGCGGCCCCGAGAACCTCGCCGAGACCGGCGGCGACAGCAGCACGCCGTACCTCGCGATGGCGGCGCGGCCCCACTGGCACTGGGCTCGGCGGCCCTGTTCCCCTCGGTCCGCCGACGCGCTCGAACGACGGCCGGCACGGTCGCCATGCCCGAAGGCCGGCACGGGGGCGAGGTCTGTCCGGCGGCTCAGGTCGGACAGGCCTCACCACCGTGTCACCAGGTGGGCCGCAGGGGACCATGGGGAGCGATGCGCACCAACTGGCCCAGCAACGCGCTCACTTCATCCTCACCCAGCAGCTCGACCCACGCCCTCACGGCCTCCGCCGCCGCCTCCTCGGCCGCCCGCGTACAGGCCCACCCCCGCTCGGTCAACACGACCAGCCGAGCCCGCGCATCCCCGGGATGCGGCCGCCGCTCGGCGTATCCCTTGCGCACGATCTCGTCGACCAGCTGGCTCGCGGCCTGCTTGGTCACGCCGAGGTGGGCGGCGAGACCGGTGACGGTCGCACCGTCCGGAGCGAGCCGGGCGAACGCGAAACCGTGCGCCGGCCTGAGCCCCTCGAAGCCACGGGCGAGCACACCCTCGTTGATGCGGTGTGTGAGCTCACCGGCTACGGCGAGCAGGGCGGCGGACAGGGCCATGGCTTCGGAGTTCTGCACGGAGGCATTGAAACACCCTTGACGAATTGGTCAAGCAGCCTGACCATGGGAGAATTCAGTCAAGCAACTTGACCATCTCGCCGCGCAGGAGACAGCCATGCCCGTCATCCGCTCGTCCGAAGCCACGACCCACGAGATCCACGGCGCCCGCTTCGTCTCGTACGCCACTCCCCTCACCGGCAGCAGGGAGTTGTGCGCCTGGCGGGGTGAGATCCCCGCCGGAACCAAAGCCCCCGCTCACACGGTCAACCGCGAGGAGATCTTCCACCTGCTCACCGGGGAGCTCCTGATCACGCTCGACGGCCGCACCGACCGGATCACGGCGGGCGACACATTGATCATCAATCCGGGAGCGACCCTGAGCGTGGAGAACCCGACGTCCGTAACTGCGATCTCCTGGGTCACCACCTCCATCGGCCTGGAGGCCGAACTGGCCGACGGCACCCGGATCACGCCCCCCTGGGCCAACTGACCTCCCAGGGCGCCGACGATCCCTCCGGGTCAGACCCGGCGAATCCGCGGTTACCACCTAGTGCAGTCCGAGCTCTCCGGAGCGAACAGAGTTCTTACGAGAAGCTGACGCGGAACCGGAACACCTCCATCCCACCTGCCCCACAGGCAACTCTGGCTCTGCACGTCACCGACCGGCGGTGGCGGTGACGTACGAGGAGTCAGGTGTGAGCAGGCATACCAGGCGCAGGTCGAAGTTGCAGGTCCGACTGACCGTTGCAGGGGCCGGCATTCTCGCCTCGGCGGCTGTCGCAACGACGGTGGCCATCGCCTCGGCGGGGGAAGTGCCCCGCGCACACGAAGGCGCGACGACGAAGACGGCGAAAGCGGGAGCCGACCACGCGGTCTTCGTGCAGGGCAACGAACTCGACGGCAACACCATCCACGTCTTCAAGCGCGGTGACGACGGAAAACTGACCGCCGCGGGCACCTACGGCACCGGCGGCAAGGGCGGGGACCAGGTCGACGCGCCCACCGATTCCCTCGCCTCCCAGGGCTCGCTCGTCTACGACCGCGGGTCGCACATGCTGCTGGCGGTCAACGCGGGCAGCGGTACCGTGACCTCGTTCCGGGTCGAGGGACAGAAACTGACACACCGGCGGATAGTGCGCTCGGGCGGTGACTTCCCGTCATCCATCGCGGTTGCCGGGAAGTTCGCCTACGTCATGAACGCGGGTGGCAAGGGCAGCGTCCAAGGCTTCAGGGTCACGTCCGGGGGCCTCGAACCGCTGGGCGGTTCGCAGCGCTCCCTGGGGCTGAAGAACGAGAAGGTGCCGCTGTTCAGCAGCTCGCCCGGCCAGGTCGCGTTCACTCCGGACGGCCGCGAGCTGGTCGTCACCACGAAGTCGGCCAACACCATCGAGGTCTTCCCGATGCGCCGCGACGGGCGCCCCGCGCACCGAGCGACGGTCAACGACTCGGCCGGTGGCGTGCCGTTCGCGATGAGCTTCGACAAGGCGGGCCGGATGCTGGTGGCCGAGGCCGAGAAGTCGACGGTCAGCATGTACGAGGTGCGCGCCGACGGCCGCCTCAAGGTCATCCAGAAGCCCCTGGCCAACGGTCAGAACACGCTGTGCTGGCTGGAGCGGGCCGGTGACTTCTTCTACGGCGGCAACACCGGCAACTCGACGGTCACCGGCTACCGCACCGACCGGCACGGCAGGCTCGCGCTCACCAACGAGGTCGGCATCGCCACCCCGCCGTCGGCCATGTCCCAGGGGGTCATCGACCTGGCGGTCACGGAGGACGAGAGGTTCCTGTACGTGCAGAACGGGACCTCCGGCACCGTCGACGGCTTCCGCATCGGCGGGAACGGCTCACTGACCAAGGTCACGACGGTCACCGGACTGCCCGCCTTCGCCGAATCCGGCATGGAGGGTATCGCCGCAGCGTAAGGAAGCGGCCGCTGCGACCCGGCGCCCCGGAGACTTCCTCCGGGGCGCCGAACGCGCGCCATGGGCCACCCCGCCGACCCCCACGAGAACCGCATCCGCCGGCGGGCCGGCTGCTCCCGCACCGGATGCGATCGCGACTGACGCACGAGGTGGCCCTTCAGCGGACCAGGGCTGCCAGGCCGGCGGCGCGGACAGGCGGCGAGAGCGCCACTCAGCAGGCGTTTCGCCACGTCGGCAGGTTTCGCGCCGGCCCCCGCGCCCGCCCTTCGTCGGGGCGCCCCTCACCCCGGACCAGAAAAATATCTCGCAAGATGTGTTAACAGCGGCGCAGTCTTCTGCTAATAATTCCGCCATCGATACCGCGCCCGTCATCCCAGGGGCGCACCCTTCCCCACCAGCCGAGCCTCAGCCGGGGTCCAGACGAACCCCGCCGATTGGCTGCTCCGCCGTTCTCCGAGCCATCTGTACGAGAGGTCCCCCGTCATGCCATCGACCAGATATGTCCTCCTCGCGGGCGCCGCCGCCACGGCCCTGCTCGCCACCGCGTGTTCCGGAGCCGGGGCCGGCGGGTCCTCCGGCGGCGGCAAGAGCATCAACGTGCTGATGGTCGGCAACCCGCAGATGGAGGACATCGCGAAGCTGACCAAGAGCACCTTCACCAAGGACACCGGCATCAAGGTCAACTTCACGGTCCTGCCCGAGAACGAGCTGCGCGACAAGGTCACCCAGGACATCGCCACCCAGGCCGGCCAGTACGACGTCGCCACCATCGGCGCCTACGAGGTACCCATCTGGACCAAGAACGGTTGGCTGCACGAACTCGGCTCCTACGCCGGCAAGGACACCGGCTTCGACAAGGCCGACCTCCTCAAACCGATGGTCCAGTCCCTGTCCGGCTCCGACGGCAAGCTCTACGCCCTGCCGTTCTACGGCGAGTCGTCCTTCCTCATGTACAACAAGGACGTCATGAAGGCCAAGGGCGTCACGGTGCCCGAGCACCCGACCTGGCAGCAGATCGCCGACATCGCCGCCAAGGTCGACGGCGCCGAGCCCGGCATGCGCGGCATCTGCCTGCGCGGACTCGCCGGCTGGGGCGAGCTCGGGGCCCCGCTGACGAGTGTGGTCAACACCTTCGGCGGCACCTGGTTCACCAAGGACTGGAAGGCCCAGGTCAACAGCCCCGCCTTCAAGAAAGCCACCACCTTCTACGTCGATCTGGTCAAACAGCACGGTGAGGCGGGCGCGCCGCAGGCCGGGTTCACCGAGTGCCTGAACGCGATGAGCCAGAAGAAGGTCGCGATGTGGTACGACGCGACCAGCGCGGCCGGCTCGCTGGAGGACCCCGCCTCCAGCAAGATCGCCGGCCATGTCGGATACGCCTACGCGCCCACCGTCAAGACCAAGGCCAGCGGCTGGCTGTGGGCCTGGGCGTGGGCGATGCCCAAGACGACGAAGAACGCCGACGCCGCCTCGAAGTTCATGCTGTGGGCCTCCAGCAAGAAGTACGAGCAGCTGGTCGGCGACAAACTCGGCTGGGCCCGCGTCCCGGCCGGCAAGCGGGCCAGCACCTACGACATCCCCCAGTACCAGAAGGCCGCCGCCTCCTTCGGTGACCTCACCCTGAAGTCCATCGAGGCGGCCGACCCGGCCAACCCCGGCATCCAGCCCCGCCCGACGGTCGGCATCCAGTACGTCGCCATCCCCGAGTTCCAGGACCTGGGCACCAAGGTCACCCAGGAGATCTCCGCCGCCATCGCCGGCAAGACCAGCGTGGACACCGCACTCGACGACGGCCAAAAACTCGCCGAGACCGTCGCCAAAAACTATCGGAAGTAACCCTCACCACCCGGCCGGTGCTCCCACCGCCGGCCGGGCACCCCCACCCCGGCTTTCCCGCACCCGGCCTTCCGCCCCCGGCTTTCCCGCACCCGGCCGTCCCCGGCAGAGGAACCTCTCATGACCACCCTCACCGCACCCCCCAAGACAGCACCCCCACCCGCCCGCACCCACAAATCCTCCAGCGCGGCCACCTGGAAGCGCCGTATCCCGCTGCTGCCGGCGCTGATCTTCACCATCGTCGTCACCCAACTCCCCTTCGTGGCCACGCTGGTGATCTCCACCTTCCAGTGGAACATCCTCAAACCGGGCCAGCGCCACTTCGTCGGCCTGTCCAACTTCCGGTTCGTCTTCACCGACGAACGGCTGCGCACCGCGGTCCTGAACACCGTCGTCCTGACCGCGTCGGTCGTCCTCATCAGCGTCGTCCTCGGCCTCGGCCTGGCCATGCTCCTGGACCGCAGGTTCTTCGGCCGGGGACTGGCCCGCACCCTGCTCATCTCCCCGTTCCTCGTCATGCCCGTCGCCGCCGCACTCTTGTGGAAACACGCCATCTACAACCCCGACTACGGCCTGCTCAACGGCACCCTCAACGCCCTCTGGCGACTCTTCGGCGCCTCCAACGGCCCCACCATCGACTGGATCTCCTCCTACCCCATGCCCGCCGTCGTCATCTCCCTGGTCTGGCAGTGGACCCCGTTCATGATGCTGATCCTCCTGGCCGGCCTGCAGGCCCAGCCCGGCGACGTCCTGGAAGCAGCCCGCATGGACGGCGCATCCGCGACGGCGACCTTCCGCCACATCACCCTGCCCCACCTGCGCCAGTACCTCGAACTGGGCATCCTCCTCGGCACCATCTACGTCGTGCAGACCTTCGACGCCGTCTACACCATCACCCAGGGCGGCCCCGGCTCCCAGACCACCAACCTGCCCTACGAGATCTACCTGACCATGTTCCGCAAATACGAGTACGGCCAGGCAGCCGCCGCCGGCGTCGTCGTCGTACTCGGCTCGATCGTGATCGCCACCTTCGCCCTGCGCACCATCGCATCCCTCTTCCGCGAGGAGGTGTCCCGATGACCGCTCACGCAGCAGTCGCCGCCCCAGGGGCGAGGTTCAAGAAGCTCCTGCGCCAAGGCGACGACCAGGGCGGTGCGCCTCGGCTGTCCCCGCTGTGGACGTTCGTCGCCTGGCTGGCCACCCTCGCCTTCTTCGCGCCGGTGGCATGGATGGTGCTCACCTCCTTCCACCAGGAAGCCGACGCGGCGACCAACCCGCCCACCCCCCTGGCCCCCCTCACCCTGGACCAGTACAAGCTGCTGTTCAGCCGGGACATCACCCCCTTCCTCCTCAACTCCGCCATGGCCAGCGTCATCTCCACCCTGCTGGTGCTCGCCCTGGCGGTACCGACCGCCTACGCGCTGTCCATCAAACCGGTCCGCAAATGGACCGACGTGATGTTCTTCTTCCTGTCCACCAAGTTCCTCCCGGCCATCGCGGCCCTCCTGCCGGTGTACCTGATCGTCAAGGACGCCGGGATGCTCGACAACGTATGGACGCTGATCGTCCTCTACACCGCCATGAACCTCCCGATCGCCGTGTGGATGATGCGCTCCTTCCTCGCCGAGGTCCCCAAGGAGATCCTGGAAGCCGCCGAAGTCGACGGAGCGGGCCTGCTCACCGTCCTGTGGCGCATCGTCGCCCCCGTCGCCATGCCCGGACTCGCCGCCACCTCGCTGATCTGCTTCATCTTCAGCTGGAACGAGTTCATGTTCGCCGTCAACCTCACCGCCACCCAGGCCTCCACCGCACCCGTCTTCCTCGTCGGCTTCATCACCAACGAAGGCCTCTTCCTCGCCCGCCTCTGCGCCGCCGCCACCCTCGTCTCCCTCCCCGTCCTCATCGCCGGCTTCGCCGCCCAGGACAAACTCGTCCGCGGCCTGTCCCTAGGAGCAGTCAAATGAGGGCGGCCGTCATCACCCGGCCCGGAAAGCGTGGAGATCACCACCGTCGAGGATCCCGCCCCGGCCGCAAGATCCGGTTCCAGCCCGGCCTCCGGAGCACATAGAACCCGCGCCCCGTCCCGGTACGTCTCCCCGCCTGTCGGGCCGCGCGCCGACCTCTCATCCCGGCCGCGGCGCCGACCGACCGCCACGAAACGGAGCACCACCCCATGTCCCAGCAGATCCGCCGTGTCCTCGTCCGGTCGATCGACGACATCACCGTCGAGTACGTCCCCGCGCCGACTGCCGGCGAGGGCGAACTCCTCGTCCGTACCTCCATGGTGGGCGTCTGCGGCTCCGACACCCACGCCGCACAGGGCCACCACCCGTTCATGTCCCTCCCTTACCACCCCGGACACGAGGCGGTCGGCGTCGTCGCCGCCGTCGGCCCCGGCGCCGACGGGTTCGCCCCGGGCGACCGGATCATCATCGAACCGAACCTCTACTGCGGACGGTGCCCCCAGTGCCGCTCCGGCCGCTACAACATCTGTCAGGAACTGAAGGTCTTCGGCTGCCAGACGCCCGGCGCCATGACGGACCTGTTCGCCATCCCCGCCGACCGCGTCCACCGCGTCCCCGAGGGCATGACCGACATCGAGGCCGCCCTCGTGGAACCACTGGCCACCCCGGTGCATGCCGTGTCCAAGGCCGGTGACCTCACCGGACGTGCGGTAGTCGTCCTCGGCGCCGGTCCCATCGGTCTGCTCGTCCTCGCCGCCGCCCGGCAGGCGGGCGCCGCGAAGATCGCCGTCACCGACCTGCTGCCGGGCAAACGGGACCGCGCCCTGCGACTCGGCGCCGACGCCGCCCTGCCCGCTGACACCACCGGCCTTGCCGACCAGGCCCGTCAGGCGCTCGGGGGACCGGTCGACGTGGTCTTCGACTGTGTGGCGCGCGAACAGTCCATGGCCCAGGCCACCGATCTGGTCACCAAGGGCGGCCGGATCGTCGTCGTCGGCGTCGGCGCCGCCGGAACCACCCCCGTACGCCTCGACCTGATCCAGGACCGCGAGATCCGTGTCGAGGGCACGCTGATGTACACGGCCGACGACTACCGCACCGCCATCGCCCTGATCGCCTCGGGCGCCGTCGACACCGACGAGATCGTCACCGCCACGTTCCCCCTGGAGGAGGCGGCCAAGGCCTTCGCCGCCTCGCTCGCCCCGGAACACGTCAAGGTGTTGGTCACCGTGGACGCGTCCTAGTGGCCGCTGAGAGCGGCCGGCCGGGCCGGGCGGAGGCAGGGAGGCGTCGGCAGGCGACGACTCCCGGTTCCTGCCCGCCCGTGTGCGAGACTTCGAGGTCGAAACCTCGGGGCGCCACCACGCACCGCGAGGCTCGGGGCGCCGCTACGCACCGCGAGGCTCGGGGCGCCGCTACGCACCGCGAGGCCGAGGCCGTCGCCATGACGGCCTGCCCCCAGCCGCGTGCCGGGCACAGAACACCAGGGAAAGGGAGAGCCGTAGTGGCCGCCAGGACTCGGTCGTCTCAGGCCGCTGTGGAGGAGCGGCGTCAGGCCGTCCTGCGCCATGTCGTGGAACACGGCGAGACCCGCATAGACGAACTCGCCGACCACTTCGGCGTCAGCCTGATGACGATGCACCGCGACCTCGACGACCTCGCCAAGCGTTCCCTTCTCCGCAAGGAACGCGGCCGGGCCGTCCCCTTTCCCGCGGTCACCATGGAAACCGCGACCCGTTTCCGTGAAAGCACAGCCCTCTCGGCGAAGGCAGCCGTCTGCCGCGCCGCGATCGGCCGCATCCGGCCCGGCAGTACGGTCCTCATGGACGACTCCACCACCCTGTTCCCCCTGGCCCCCGCGCTCGCGGAACTCGACCGACTGACCGTCGTCACCAATTCGGTGGGCCTGGCGCAGCGGCTCGGGTCCGCCCCCGGTGTGGAGGTCGCCCTGCTCGGCGGGCGGTATCACGGCGACTTCAACTCCTGCACGGGCCCCGAGGTGACCCGCGCCCTCGCCCGTATCCGCGCCGACGTAGCCCTGATGTCGGCCACCGCCGTCCTCTCGGGCCAGCTCTTCCACCCCCTGAGCGAGTACGTCGAGGTCAAGCTGGCCATGCTCGCCTCCGCCGAGCGGGCCCTGCTCCTCGTGGACCATTCGAAGTTCGGCAAGACAGCCACCCACGCGTACGGCACGGCGGCCGACTACGAGACCGTCATCACCGACACCGGCACCCCTGACGCGGAGATCGCGGCACTGAAAGGCCTCGGCGTGCTGGTCGAAACAGTCGACCCCGGAGACAACACGTCGTGATACACGCCCTGTTCGAAACCCCCAGCGCGTACCGGCCCACCGCCGCGGAGATGGCTGCTCCCGTCCCGCCGGTCAAGGCCGTCCTCTTCGACTTCAGCAACACGATCTTCCAGATGATCGATCTGGAAGCGTGGCTGCGCCGGGTCGGCGCTGCCAGCGGCCGTGAGGGCATGGTGGAGGAGGACGGCGCCGTTGCCGAGATCGCCCGGCAGCTGCGGGACGCCTTCCGGCTGCCCGCCGTCGCGGCCCTCCAGGCGGGCCGCGACCTCTCTTCCGAGCAGCACCGCCGCGCCATGCGGGGCTGGTGGGGGCACGTGGACTTCCTGAGGGGCGTCGAGGAGACGGCCTACCGGGAACTCACCGCACCCGACGCCTGGCTGCCCTACTGCGACACCGAACCGACACTCCGTGCGCTGCGCGCCCGCGGACTGCGCGTCGGCATCGTCAGCGACTTCGCCTGGGACCTGCGGGTCCACCTGGCTGACGCCGGGCTGGAGGACCTGATCGACGTCTGCGTCATCTCCTGCGAGGTGGGCCGCGAAAAGCCCGATCCCCAACTGTTCCTCAAGGCCTGCGCGGACCTCGGCACCGACCCTCGCGCCACCCTCATGGTCGGCGACAACCCGGTACGCGACGGCGCGGCCACCGCCTGCGGCCTGCGTGCCTACATCCTCCCCGCCGAACAACGCACCGGCGACCGGGGCCTGGCCGAAGTCCTCCGGCTCGTGGCCTGACCTGCGACAGGCGATGTCGGTGCATCGCCACGCCGCTGCGCGAGCGGAGGCGACGAACCGGAGGCGACCGACCGGAGGCAGCGGACCGGAGGCGACCGACCGGAGGCGACGAACCGGAGCGGCGACCGCGAGGGAGAGCTGTGGTCGTCGGGAAGCTCGGCCCGCCGTGGCTCACCGGCACTTCCCGGCGTCTCCAGCAGGCCATGCCGACGCCGGACGCTGCGGCGGGACGCGGACGGGAAGGCACAGGCAGTCAGTCCGCCAGAGCGGCCGGCCGTACCGCCTCCGGCCCGAAGCGCAGGCGGGCACGGTCTGCCGCGGCTTCCGCCGCACGGGCACGGGCATCACCGGGGTCCAAGGAGAGCTGGCGGTAGGCACTGCCGGCCGGCAGCAAGTCGTCGGCACGGATCGCCCAGGAACGGACGCGGGCTCGCTGCAGGCCCAGGGCAGTCAGCAGACCCAGGGCAGCCTCGGCAAGGGCTGGTGAGTGACTGGTGGGTTCCGGCAGCGCGCGCGTACGCGTGGTGGAGCTGCGATCGGCGTACCGCGCTATGAGGGTGAGCCGCCCGGTGATCTGGTTCTCGCCGCGCAGGCGCCTGCCGATCTGCTCGGCGAGACCCAGGACGGCTCGATGATGCTGCTCCGGGTCCAGGCAGTCCCGTTCGAACACTAGGTCTGCGACCAGGTGCGCTGCCGGTTCCGAGGGGGTGACCGGGCGGGGATCGTGGCCGCGGGCGCGCTCGGCCAGCAGCCGGGCGGGGCCGGCGCCGAGAAGGCGCTGGAGGGTCGCCGGGGGTATGTCGGTGACCTGACCGATGGCGTGCAGTCCGTATCTGCCCAGTGTGTCCGCTGTGGCGCGGCCGATCCCCGGCAGGGCGGTGACCGGGCGGGGGTACAGCCAGTCGGCGGCCTGCCCGTCGGGGACCCAGGTGGTGTCGCCCGGCGCGGACGCGTCGGCCGCCATGGCAGCCAGCATGCGGTTGCTCGCGAGCCCGGCGCTGCTGTCGATGTCGTAAAGGGCCTTCAGCCTCATCTTCGCCAACTGGACCGCGTCATAGGGAGACAGGTCGAAGTATCTGAGCGCCGACGTCAGGTCGAGCTGGACGGCGTCCGGCGGGATGGCCTGGACATGAGGCGTGACACCAGACATCAGTTCGATTACGTCGCCGTACTGTGCCTCGCTCAGGGCTGCGTGCAGGTGGAGGTGGGCGATGTGCCGCCGGCGTGTGGTCATCCCGCGCTCCCCGGGCTGCGATGGCCGAACTTCTTCAGGTCGGCCGAGCGGGTGCCGGCGGGCTGCAGATCGGCGTACGGATGCAGCCGGGCACCTGTGGTGCCGTTGGCCAGAGTGCGCTGCGGCTGGGCAGGAGCCGGGGACGGCTGGGCGGGAGTCGGTTGCGGCCGGGCGGGAGTCGGTTGCGGCCGGGCGGGAGTCGGTTGTGGCTGGGCGGGAGTCGGTTGCGGCCGGCTGGCGCCGAGGAGGGCGAGTGCGGCCTCGGGGCCGTTGTCGCGGCGGGCCGCGGCGATCTCGTCCAGGTCCCAGGCCATGGTGCCCACGACGGTACGGCGGGTGCCGCGCACCTGGACCGTGCCGCGCACCAGCAGCAGTCCGCTGTGGAAGACGGTGTGCGCGCAGGCCGGGTGGGAGTCCTCGAAGAACGCCAGGTCGACCAGGCCGGAGCCGTCCTCCAGGGTGACGAAGATGATGCGTCGCCCGCTGGCGATCGGCGGGGTCTGGGTGGAGGCCCGTACGCCGGCGACCAGGACCTGCTGACCGGCGCGCAGTCCGGCCAGGTGAGCCGCGTCGGTGGCGCCGATCTCGCGCAGCAGCCTGTGGTGGTGCTCCATCAGGTGCCTGGAGACATCGATGCCGAGGGTGCTCAACTCGGCGCTCAGGGCTTCGCGTCCGGTCATCTCCGGCAGACCGCTCGGCTGAGCGCCTCCCACAGCACCTGCGTCGATGGGCAGTTGACCGGAACCCGCGGTCCGGTTGCGGGACTGCCGATGCAACTCGGCGATCTGGAGCAGGAGATCACGCCGGGTGAGCCGGCCGTCGTGGAGACAGTTCAACGCGCCGATCTCCGCGAGCCGTTCGGCGACCGGCCTGCTGGGGTGGGCCCGCTGCCAGAAGTCCGACAGCGACCCGTACGGCTGCCCCTCCTCGATCCGGGCGCACTCCCCCTCGCTGATGCCGTGCACCGCGGACAGCGCGAGCCGCACACCCCACCGCTCCGCGTCGGCCTTCTCCACGGTGTGCTTCACCTGGGAGCGGTTGATGTCGACGGGCAGGATCGGCACACCGCGCCGGCGGGCGTCGGAGACCAGGACGCGCTTGGGCCACATCCCGGGGTCGTGTTCGAGCAGGCCGGCCAGCAGGTACGCCGGGTAGTGGGCCTTGAGCCAGGCGCTCTGCAGGGCCGGTACGGCGAACGCGACCGCGTGGGCGCGACAGAAGCCGTAGGCGCCGAAGGCCTCGACGGTCTTCCAGACCTGCTCGCGCACGTTCTCGCTGTAGCCACGCGCGCGTGCCAGGCCATGGAACCAGTCCCGGATCTTCGGCAGTCGTTCCTTCTCGCCGAGTGCCCGCCGGGCGATCTCCGCCATCGCGTAGTCACAGCCGGTCATCACCGACAGCGTCTCGATGATCTGCTCGTGCCAGATGGTCACTCCGTAGGTGTCGGCGAGCACCGGCTCCAGGTCCGGGTGGGCATACGACGGTGTGCCGCCATGGCGGGCGGCGATGTACCGCTCGGGCATGCCGCCGGCGACCGGGCCGGGGCGGAAGAGGCTGATGTCGGCGATGACGTCCTGCGGATCGCGGGGCCGCAGCCGGGACAGGAGATCCTGCTGACCGGGCGACTCGAGTTGGAACAGACCCAGGGTCTGGCTCTCCTGGATGAGCTTGAACGCGAAGACGTCGTCGAGCGGCACCTGCTTCGGGTCGTCCAGGTCGATGTGGTTGCCGGTGGTCCGTTCGATCTCGGCGACGGCGTGGGCCATCGCGGACTGCATGCGTACGCCCAGAACGTCCAGCTTGATGTTGCCCAGGTCCTCGATCTCCTCCTTCGCGGCCATGGCCATGGGGTAGTCGCCCTGCGGGGTGGGCTGCACCGGCAGCCGGTCCAGGAGACTCGCGTCGCTGATGACCACGCCGCAGGGGTGCATGGCCATGCCGTGGACCAGGGAGTCGAGGCCTTCGGCGAGTTCCCACAGCGGTCCGTAGCGGTGTGCCTCGGCCGCCAGTTGCCGCAGTTCGGGCAGTTCGGCGAGCGCGCCGGTGATGTCGGAGGCTCTCAGGTGCGGGAAGCTCTTGGCGATCCGGTCGACGTCGGCGGGCGCGATGCCGAGGGCGAGGCCGGTGTCGCGCAGGGCGCGGCGGGCCCGGTAGGTCTCGGGCATGGCGGTGACGGCGACCCGCTCCTTGCCGAACCGGTCGAAGATCGTGTCGTAGCACTCCAGCCGTCGGGCGGACTCCACGTCGATGTCGATGTCGGGCAGCGACGCGCGCCGCACGCTCAGGAAGCGTTCGAACAGCAGGCGGTGGTCGAGCGGGTTGGCGGTGGCGATGCCCAGCGCGTGGCAGACCATCGAACCGGCGCCCGAGCCGCGGGCCGCGACCCGGATGCCCTTGGCCCGGATGTCGGCCACTACCTGGCCGACGGCGAGGAAGTACGAGTCGTAGTCCAGCTTGGAGATCACCTTGAGTTCCTCGTCCAGCCGGTCGAGGGCCACCCGGTCGCGGTCCAGGCCCCGCCGGGCCATGCCGGCCTCGCACTGCCGGCGCAGCAGCCCTGCCGCTCCCTCCGCTCCGGGCTCGGCGCCGAAGAGCGCGGGTTCCGGGAAGTGCCGCCTGCCGAGTCCCAGGTCCGCTCCGGGGTCCACGGCGCACTGGGCCGCGGTGGCCGCGGTGTCCGCCATCAGACGGTGTGCCCGCCGGGCATCGGCTCCGGCGCATTCGGCGACCAGCTGCGCGACGGCCGTCATCGCCTTCTCGTCCTTGAGCCAGCGCTGTCCGCTGTCCAGGCGGCGCCGGTCGATGGGCCGCAGCAGCCGGGCGGCGTCCAGGACGTCGGCGAGGCGGTGCTGGTCGGGGTCGGCGTAGCGGACGGCGTTGGAGAGCACCGCGGTGGTGCCGGTGCGGTCGGCCAGCGCCAGGGTCCGGGCGGCCAGCCGGAGCGATCCAGGACCGGTACCGAAACGTTTATGCACTACGGCTTCCAGCCTGACTCCCTCGCCGAAGATCTCCCGCCACGGCGCCAGCAGTTTCATCGCGACGCCTTCCCGCCCGGCCGCCAAGGCCCGTACCGGCTCCGAGAGCGGCCCGAGCAGCACGGTCAGGCCGGGACCGCCGTACTCGCGCAGCGCCTCCCACGGCACCACCACCGGTGCCGCGCCGGACGCGGTACCGGCATGGGCGGCCGAGGTGATACGGCACAGCCGCCCCCAGCCGGCCCGGTTCTGCGCGAGCAGCACGAACCGCAGCGGCGGCTCGACGACGTGCGCGCCACCGCGCACCGGGGTGCGGCGCCGCCGGTCGGGCGGCGGAGGTGCGAGGGCCTCCACCGCCAGGTCGATACCGAAGACCGGCCGGACCCCGGCTCCCGCGCATGCCTGTGCGAACCGGACGGCACCGGTGACCGTGTCCCGGTCGGTGAGCGCGAGCGCCGTCACGCCCCGCTCGGCCGCCCGCAGAACGAGATGCTCGGGATGGGCGGCGCCGTAGCGCTCGGAGTAACCGGACGCGACGTGCAGATGGGCGAAGCCCGCCATGCCGCACCTCCATCACTCCGCCTCTTTTCGACCCTTTTAGGCTACATGCCCGATATCTTCATCGCACTCCCGTTCGATTACCCTAACCCCATCAGCCCCGGTCAGCGACATGATTCGAACACATCATCGATTCTTTGGCGAGGGGGACCACGGCCGAACCAGGCGCTACGCCGTCACATCCCTGACCAGGCACCACGGTTGGAGGAAATCGCCCTGACGGCGCGCACCGTGCCGCAGTCATCCAGCGACCCAAAGGGGATGGAGGTAACGACCTGTAGCGAGAACGACACTTTTTGCAACAGGGCGGGTGTCGGATCGGACGGGTCAGTCGTGCCTCACGGAAGCGTCGGACCGGTCGGTCAGCCGCAGAGGCTGATCGTCGGTGCCCGTGCGGCCGTCTTTCGTCGCGCGTAGCGCCCAGTCAGCGGCACGCCTGCGGTCCGGACGCGCGGGACGCTGAGCACACAACACGTCGTCGAGGATCTGGGCGACCACTGTCCTGCCGGCGGAGCCCGGGGGGCCGGCGTCCTGTGGAGCCACCGCGCCTGCTCCGGCTCACTCCGTGGAAGCGGATCGCGGGCGAGGCGAAGGCTGCCGGCGCGTGATCACGGCGGCGAGGAAGTACAGGACGACACCGATCGCCGCCGCGATGCCCAACGATCGGTAGGCGATGCCCGCGAGCAGCCCCAGAGCACTGCTCCGGTGGTGCAGACCGACTGAAGCGATCAGTTGTGCTGCTCGGCGTCCAGCAGTGCGAGGGCGTTGCGGATGCCCTCTTCGAGGAGTTGGTCGGCGAGTTGCCGGTCGGTCAGGGCGCGGGAGAGTTGTAGCGTCCCGGCCATCACGCCGAGGAGGCTGAGTGCCTTCAGACGCGCCGACGGCGGATCGTGGGGTGCCAGGCGGGCGGCGAAGCCGTCGATGAGGGTCAGCGCGCCGTCGGTGTACGCCTGCTTGGTGCGATCCGTGGAGCGTCCGATCTCGTCGAGCAGGGCGGCGTTGGGGCAGCCGTCCTCGATGGTGTCGCGCTGCTCGGTGGAGAAGTACCAGCGCACCATCTGTTCGAGTCCGGCGCGGCCGGGTGCCGCCTGCGCGACGATGTTCTCGTGCTGTGCGCGCAGTTGGTCGGCGACCGCGGTGGCGACGAGGTCGTCCTTGGAGGTGAAGTAGGCGTAGAAGGTGCCGTTGGTCAGCCCGGCGTCCTTCATGAGCGCGGCGACGCCGGAGCCGTCGATGCCGTGACGCTTGAGCCGGCGGCCGGCCGTCTCGATGATCCGCTGCCTCGTCTCCTGCTTGTGTTCTTTCGTGTACCGCACGATGTGTTCCTCCATCGCAGCCAGGGCTTGCGCCCCGGCTGCCGCCCTGGGTCAGGTCAGTGTGCCGCGTGGGCAAGGAGAGCGGCGAAGTTGATTCTCGCGGTCTGCAGTTTCGGGTCGTGGGGCTCGGGGACCCCGCCGTCGGTGATGTACAGCCGGTCGCCGCGAACCGCGGTCGCGGAGGGTGAGGCGAGACCGTCCGTGCTGGTCAGGACGGGCTTGTAGGTGCCGTTGGGGTAGATCACCACGACCCTGTCCGGGCCGTTGTTCGAGGAGGAGCCGTTCTGCGCCGCGAACACCACATCGGAGAAGGGGGTCAGGAAGCTGAGGTCGTCGATGTTGGGCAGGCCGCCCGCGACCTGGCGGATTGCTCCGGCCGTGCCGGTGGCGGTGACCGGTACCCGCAGGAGGGTGCCCTTGTTGAAGTTGCTGATCCACAGGGCGCCGTTGTGGAACCTGAGCCCGTTGGCGCCGATCGGCAGGGCTTCGGTCGGTACCGGCGCGAGAGCGGCGTCGGTCAGCCACGGGGTCACCGGTCCGCCCGAGGCCGGAGCGGACCAGATGATGCCCTTCAGGCTGTCCGCGATGTAGAGGGTGCGTCCGGTCGGGTCGACGGCCAGCCCGTTGGGGCCTGAGTCGGCGGGCAGAGCGGCGACGCGCTGGGGGGTACCGTCCGCGAGCAGCTTGTACACGCCGTTGCGGTCCGCGTTGCCCGGGGCCCACAACGCGTAGTAGACGGTGCCGTCACTGCCACGGGCGTTGCCGCTGATCGCCTCACCCACCTGCCCGGTGGCGAGCACCGTGCGGTTTCCGGACGCGTCCATACGCATCAGCTCCGGGCCATGGGTGCGCTGGCACACCGCGCAACTGCCGAGCATCGACAGGGTCACTGAGCCGTCGGGGTTGGCGGTGATGTTCTCGGGGATCTCGCCGGCGGCGAAGTCGAAACTCGCCGCGGTCCGTACGTCGGTGACAACGGGCCCGCCATACGGGCCTCCCGTCCACGCGGACGCGGACGACGCCGACCCCAGGACGGCCGCCGTCGCGGTGACCGCCAGCGCGATGCCCGCCTTCTTCTTCAGGACACGTCTTGCGCTCGATGAACCGCGCCGGACCGTTTGCCGGCTTCGCTGCTGCATGACTCTCCTCGGTAAATCAACGAGTTGCTGATCAACGGACTTCAGGAACATCAGGGATGCCTGCGATATCGGGCACATCGCGGGCATTCAGGCCGAGTCGGCGCCTTGGAAGCCGGACCGGGAGGTCAGCCGGGCAGACGGTTGTTCTTGCGGATCTGCTTGTCGAACGTTCCGGCGGGGACGAGGCGGCGCGCCTTGGTGACGCGTGAGGCCAGCGGGCCGGCGGTGTAGCGCAGCTTCGGCTTCTCATCGGTGGCCGCGGTGACGATCGTTCTGGCGACCACGGCGGGGTCGTCGCCGGCCTTCATCGCCTCCGCGATCACCTCGTCGAAGATGCGCCGTCGCTCCGCATACAGGGGCAGCGGGGTGTCGGGCTGCGCGGCGTTGGCGTCGAAGCTGGTCCTGGTATAGGCGGGCTGGACGAGGAGGACGCGGACGCCGTGCTCGCGGACCTCGTGGTCCAGCGACTCGGAGTAGCCCTCGACGGCGTGCTTCGAGGCGACGTAGAGAGCCATGAAGGGCTGGGGGGCGACCCCGAGGACGGACGAGATGTTGATGACGCGTCCGCGACCCTGGGCGCGCATGTGCGGCAGGACGGCCTTCGTCATACGGATGACGCCGAGGACGTTGATGTTCAGGACGCTCTGGGCCTGGGCGACGGAGTTCTCCTCGACGGCACCCGCCGAGCCGATGCCGGCGTTGTTGACCAGGACGTCGATGCGTCCGAACCGGTCGATCACCTCTGCTACCGCGGCGGTGGCCGAGTCGTCACTGCCCACGTCGAGATCGAGGTACGTCACACCGGCGGGCGGGGTGAGCCCGGAGGTCTTGCGGCCGGTTCCGACCACCTCGAAACCCGCCGCGGCGAAGGCGCGGGCCGTCTCCTTGCCGATCCCCGATGAGGCACCTGTCACAAGCGCCACCGGCCGAGTTGTCGTCATCGCGGACTCCTTCAGGTTGAATTACGTTCGTATGTCTTACGTTCGTACGACCATAGAGGGGTCATCGGTCGATGGCAAGGGCTCACGCCGGCGATCCGAGAAAAATGGCGACGATCCTCGGCCCGGCCGCCCGCCGTCGAGGTCACCAGGCACCCGCGCATTTCGGCGGACACGGTCCGTGCCTGGCTACGGGTCTTGCTGAGCGGCTGGACTGTCCGGTCGACGATCCTCGGACCGGCCGCCCGCCGGTCGTCGGTGTCGAACAGGTGGAGGCCGTCGTGATCGTGGCGCTGGAGGTGATTCCGGAGTCGTCATCCGCTGCTCGCGAACGGGTCTTCGCAGTCGGTGTTCACCGGCTCTCCTGACGTGCGATACCGAGGTAGTGGCCCAAGCGGAGTTCCAGCTCTTCGGGACCCTTTTCGGCAGCGAGCTTCTCGAACCGGGGCAGGAACGCCTGGGCCCCTGGCCAGGTCAGGGAGCTCAGGAACTGCGTGTAGGCCGCTCGCAGGTCGGCATCGGGCGGGAGCGTCGCCCGGTTGACCTGAGCCTTGGCGGCCGCCAGCGCCGCCTTGTCGAATGACGCCAGCCGGGTTGCCATACCGTCCACGAAACCGTCCAGCTCGGCGTCGGCGACGGCGCGGGTCACCCATCCGTAGCGTTCAGCCGTGTCGGCGTCGTAGTCATTGCTGCTGAGGATGGCTTCGAGTGCCCGGTCCCGTCCGATGAGTCGGGGCAGGTGTTCTGTGCCCCCGCCGCCCGGAAGGATCCCGCCGCCGACCTCGGGCTGGCCGAACACCGCGTGCTCGCGGCTGGCGTAGCGCAGATCGCAGGCCAGGGCCAGTTCGTCCCCGCCGCCCCGGGTCCTTCCGCGGATGGACGCGATGCTGATGAACGGAGCCGTGGACAGCCGTACTACGAGATCGATCCACGCCGGCGTCGCCTCCGGAGCGGACGGCATGAAGTCGGCGGCCCGGCCGAGATCGAAGTGGTTGAAGAAGTAGCCGGGTGTACTGCTGGTGAAGACGGCAACGTGAACCTGCGGGTCCTCGCTCAGCTCCGTGACGACCTCGACCAGTCGGGACACGGTCTCCCCGACGATGAGATTCACCGGTGGATTCGAGAATGTGATCTTGCGGATGCCCGGTGTCGGCCGCTCCACGCTGATCGTGCTGGGTTGCGTCATCGTTCGCTCCAAAGGTGATCCTGGCGGTTTGCCGGAGAGGCGTGTTCGTCGGGCCGTCCTGAACTGGCGGACGCGACGCGCAGAACCTGGTCCGGCAGACCCGTGGTCATGTCGTGCTTTTCCTTGCTGTGCTTCGAGGCCCCGAACGGCGGGACGGACGAGCGGGGCAGTCGCGGCCGACCGGGTGCGCAGCGCTGATTGCCGAGGGCCGGGCGGGGCGACGCGGCACGACGTGCCGACGCGGCCGGCGGTCGGGACGGCGGTGTGGCGCAGCCTCGGTTTCGGGTCCGTGGCCGCCGCGGCGGTATCGGCGTCCGTCACAACGAGCTGAGCCACTGTCCTGCCGACGCTCCCGACTCCGGATCGCCGTCGCCATGTCTTCCCCCTGCGGTGGGCACGAGCGCACTGATCACGCCCGACGCTACGAAGGAAGCGGGGAAACCGGATCCGTCACCGTGTCTGTCACCGTGTCCGTCAAGATTTGGCCTGGTGCCGTTGAACTCGGGTCGCCGGCGCTGGCTGGGGGCGACCGCAGCCCTTTAAGCTTTCAAGCAAATGGACCTGTACGGACGGCGCCAGGAGCAGGCAGCCCTTGACCGGATCCTTGACGGCGCCCGTCAGGGATGCGGAGCGACCATGATGGTGTGGGGTGACCCCGGCATCGGTAAGACCGCCCTGCTCGACTACGTGGCCGAGTCGGCCGCCGCGGACTTCACCGTCCTGAGATGTCGCGGTACTCGTCTCGAGTCGGAGCTGGCCTTCGCCGCGCTGCACGAATTGCTGTGGCCGGTGACGGAGCGGATCAGCACTCTCCCGGAGCCGCAGGCCAAGGCCCTGAACGGGGCGCTCGGTACCAGCAACGATGTGGCGGACCGGTTCCTGATCGGCGTGGCCGCACTGACGCTCTTCCGCGAGCTGGCCGAGGAACGGCCGGTGCTCATCGTCGCCGACGACGCCCAATGGCTCGACGAGCCATCCGCACAGTGCCTGGCCTTCGCCGCGCGCCGACTGCGCAACGAGCCCGTGGTCATGCTCCTCACCGGACACGACGACCCCGTCGACGGCCTCTGGGAAAAGCTGACGGCCATGGAGGTCCGGGAGCTGGGCGACGAGGACGCCCGGCTCCTCGCCCGTGCCGTCGCTCCGCACGCGGACGAGGCGGTGATCCGCCGCACGGTCCGCGCGGCAGCCGGAAATCCTCTCGCACTCCAGGAGCTGACCACGTCCGTGGCGGCCGGCGACATCTCGACGCACCCTCTTGCCGATGAGCGGATCGCCGTCGGGCCACGTCTGCGCCGTGCCTTCCGCGCCCGGCTCGAGAGGATGTCCGCGCCTGCCCGCACCGCTCTCCTTCTCGCCGCCGCCGATCACCGTAGCGATCGAAACACCATGTGGCAGGCCGGAGTTGTGCTCGGTATCGACGTGGGCGCGTGGGACGAGGCGATGCACTCGGGTCTGCTCGCCACGCGCCCGGACGGTCGCGTGTGCTTCCGCCACCAGTTGATGGGGGCGGTGGTCTACGAGGAGGCGCCGGCCGCGGACCGGCAGACGGTTCATCGCGCGCTCGCCTCCGTCCTGACCGGTGAGAACGCCGACGAGCTGCGCCCCTGGCACCTCGCCGCAGCCGTGGAGGCCGCGGGCCGACCCGACGAGGAGGTGGCCCGGCTCCTGGAAGAGTCGGCCCAGCGGTCCTGGGCGCGCGGTGGCTGTGCCACGGCGGCTCGTGCCCTGCGGCGTGCGGCGAAGCTGTCCCCCTCCACGGACGACGCGGCCAGACGACTGGCTCACGGGGCGAGGGCGGCCTGGGAGGCCGGCCATGTCGACGTGGCGCTGGGCATGCTGGAGCGGGCCGAAGGGTATTCGTCCGCATCCACGGTCGCGGATCTCAGCGAGGGGTTGCGCGGGCTGATCGAGTTCGCGCACGGCGATCCGGAAACCGCCTGCCGTCAGCTGACCCGGGACATGGACCGGGTGGCCGATCCCGGGCAGGCCTTCGGGCTCGGCAGCATGGCGCTGCGGGCTGCCTGGGCGGCCGGGCACGGCGCGCTTCAGCGCGAGGCGCTCCAGCGGCTCGAGCGGCGGCTCCCGCGAGGGAGCTTCCCGAACGCCGATCTGCTGCCGTTGCTGCGCCAATGGTGGACGGAGGAAGGGGGCGGCGGCGCCGATGACCGCGACCAGATCGTGGCCCCCGTCGCGGACATCCTCACCCGGCTCAGCGGCAGTACCTGGATCCTGATGCCACCGGCACCGCTGGCGGTGGCCTGGGGCATCGAGTCGGCCCTGCACGAGGCGCTCCGCCGCGAGACCGACATGCTGCGGCACACGGACCAGGTCACTGCCCTGACGCAGACGCTGGCCCAGACCGTGGCGCTCGACATCGCCCAAGGCTCCTGGACCTTGGCCACGGCGAACGCCCTTGAGGGGCTCCAAGTGGCCGAGGGGACCGGCGACGACCACTTGGCGGCGCAGTGCGACGCCGGTCTCGGATGGCTGGCAGCCGCGCGAGGCGATGAGCGGACCGTCGCGGACGTCGCCGCCCGGTTCATCGAGGTATGGGTGCCGCGTGGGGTGCGCGTCTTCAGCGCCTGCGCGGAGTGGAACCTCGGCATGTCGGCGCTCTTCGCCGGCCGGGCCGAGGAGGCGCTCGACCTCCTGGTCCGGCTGACCGAGCACGGGCACCACGCCGCGCACCCCACCATCGCCGTGCTCGCAGCGGCGGACACCGCCGAGGCCGCCCTCCAGGCAGGGCAGCGGGCGACGGCCGAGGAACAGGCGCGGCTGCTGCGGCGGTGGGCCGAGCGGACCGGGGCGGCGTGGGCGACCTCCGCGACGCACCTTGTCCATGCGCTGCTGGCCTCCGGAGCGGATACGGAGAAGCAGTTCCGGCTTGCGCTGGATGTTCCCGGAGCCCGGTCGCGGCCCTTCAACCACGCCCGCACGCGCCTGCTGTACGGCGAGTGGCTGCGGCGGGCCCGCCGCCGCACCGACGCCCGGACACAGCTGGCCGAAGCCGCGGAAACCTTCCAACGACTCGGCGCGGCGCCCCTGCTCGCCCGCACCCGGGCCGAACAGGAGCTGACCGGGCAGCACCTGCGCCGCGACTCACCGGCCCGGGACACCGCGGCCATCCTCACGGCGCAGGAGCTGAGAGTCGCACGGCTGGCCGCGCGGGGGCTCACCAACCGGGAGATCGGGGCACAGCTGCTGATCAGTCCCCGCACGGTGGGTCATCACCTGGCCAACGTGTTCCCCAAGCTCGGTATCGTCTCGCGCGCCGACCTCGCGCGCATCGACTTCGGGGACGGGCTGCATCTGATCGGCTGACCGGCCGCCTTCGGGGAAGGACCGGGCGACCCGTGGGGCCGCACTCCGGCTTCCTGCTCTCGATGTCGCGGTCGGTGCAGGGGTCGGTGCATGTGGTGCGGCAGAGCTGCTCGTCCGGCCCGTGCGCCTCGGCGGCCGGCTGCCGCAGTTCGGCGAGCGCGCCGGTGATGTCACAGGCCGCAGGTGCGGGAAGCTCTTGCCCCTCGCCATCGAGGCAGGCGTCCCCCGCAACGCCCTCACCCAGCGATATCTCGACCTGAAGAGCGAGTTCTACGCCAAGGTCAAGAACGAGGGCAGCCGACCGACGTTGAGAACCGGCTGCGCAAGCAGGTCGTGAAGCTGAAAGAGCTTCGTGAGAAGGACAAGGCCGAGCTCGACCAGCTCCGCGCCGATGTCGCAGGGCTGGTCCGTGTGCTCAACCAACTGACCCTGGAAAACCGGCAGTTGCGCGAGCATCTGTCGCGCCCCCGGCCGCCGGGCGAGCGGCGGCCGGGTACTGGAAGCCTCCCACCGCCATCGCCCCGTGTCCGGCACGGGGGCGCTCCTCGTTACGGAGTCAGGGAGCCTGCGATGGGAGCTCGGTCGGGCACGGTGAGGGGGCGACGGTGCTACCGAAGTCCAGAGCCGATTCGTATGCGGCAATCCGCCGTCACAAATCATGAATCTCGTTGCTGACCTGGCGTCATTCCTCCGCGACCGGTGGGACGACGAGGAATGCGACGCCGACCTCTCCCACGAGCTCGCATGTCCCGCCCCACCCGAGGCGCGAGCGCTGCACGGGCGCCACAGCGCCCCTACCAGGGTTCAAGCCGTCCCATCGGCGGACGGATCCAGGGGGGGCCACCTCGGCCAGCGGGAGGTCGAACACCACGCGGGTGGAGAACTCCCGTCCGAGGCCCAGATGCGCCTCCAGCACCGCCACCGGGTCGAGACCTGCGGATGGTTCGAAGCCGGGCCCGGTCCGCCGGACCGCGCGGACCCGGTCGACCCGGTACGTGCGGATCGCCTCCGCGCGATGGGAGTGGCACAGCAGGTACCAGCGCCCGTAGCGGACGACGAGGACCAGGGATCCACCTCCGCCTCCCACTCGTTGCCGGCCTCGCTGCGGCACCTGACCAGCACACGGTGCCGGGCCGCGACGGCGCACTGCCGGCGGGCGCCGTCACGCGGAACAACGCGTGGACGCCGCTGGAGTCCCTGCGGATCGACGCGGGTGTCCTGGGGCCGTTCGGGATCCACCACTGGGGTGTCACCCCGGTGCGAGAGCACCGCGGTTCCCGGTTTCGTGTCCACATGCCGGGTCAGGACCCCCAGACAAGAGAGGCCCAGCCATGACCGTCACGCTTCCCGTGGTCTTCGTCCACGGACTTTGGCTGCACAGCACCTCCTGGCGACCGTGGATGGATCTCTTCCGCGAGGAGGGCTACGACGCGTCCGCGCCCGGGTGGCCCGGCGACCCCGACACCGTCGAGGAGGCGCGCCAGAACCCCGAGAGCATCGCCGGCTACGGCATCGACGACGTCGTCGAGCACTATGCAGCCCTGATCGCGGCCCTGCCCGTGCGGCCCATCGTGATCGGTCACTCGTTCGGTGGGATGATCGCGCAGAAGCTGCTCGGCCAGAACCGCGCCGCCGCGGCAGTCGCGATCGACGCCGCACAGATCAAGGGCGTTCTGCCCCTGCCGCTGTCCGCACTGAAGGCGACCTTCCCGGTCTTCAAGAACCCGGCCAACAAGCGCCGGTCGGTCTCCCTGAGCGCAGAGCAGTTCCGCTTCGCGTTCGGCAACGCCATTTCGGAGGAGGAATCGACGGCCCTGTACGAGCGCTGGACGGTTCCCGCGCCGGGCAAGCCGCTGTACGAGGCCGCCTCCGCCAACTTCAACCCTCACTCGCCGGCGAAGGTCGACACGCAGAACAGCGGACGCGGTCCGCTGCTGCTGATCTCCGGCGGGAAGGATCACACGGTGCCTGAGGTCGTCACCCGGGCCACCCTCAAGCAGTACCGGCACTCCGAGGCCGTCACCGACATCATCAACTTCCCCGACCGCGGGCACTCCCTGACGATCGACGACGGCTGGCGCGAGGTCGCGGACACCGTCCTCACCTGGCTGCGGCAGCAGAAACTGGAGACCGGGCGATGACCTCCCGTGCGTCCCAGGCCGCCGGAACGTCCGGTGCCGACGCTGGGCTGGCCGGACGGACCGTCGTGGTCACCGGCGCCGGGCGCGGCATCGGGCTGGCCATCGTCGAGGCCTTCCTCGCAGCCGGCTCCCGCGTCGTCGCGGGATCGAGGGAACGCACCGAAGCCCTCGACCAGCACGTGAAGCAGGGTGCTCAGCTCACCGTCGTGGCGCTCGACCTCGCGACGGCCGACGGTCCGGCCGCGCTGGTCGCCGAGGCCGTCGCGATCCATGGCGGTGTCGACATCCTGGTGAACAACGTCGGGGCGGTGCGGCCGCGGCTGGACGGCTTCCTGGGCGTGACGGACGAGGACTGGGAGTGGACGTTCACGGTCAACTTCATGGCCGCCGTCCGCACCACCCGGGCCGCGCTGCCGCACCTGCTCGCCACCGGAGCGGGACGTATCGTCACCGTCTCCTCCGTCAACGCCCGGCTGCCGGACCCGCTGGTCATCGACTACGGCGCGGCGAAGGCAGCGCTGACCAACTTCTGCAAGGCCCTGTCCAAAGAGGTGGGGCCCCGCGGTGTGCGGGTGAACACCATCGGTCCCGGCCCGGTGGACACCGCGCTGTGGCAGGGCGCTGACGGCGTCGCCGCCGCGGTCGGCCAGTCCCGGGGCGTCGACCCCCGGGAGGTGGCCCGCGGCGCGGCGGACCAGTCGGTGACCGGCCGCTTCACCCGGCCGTCCGAGGTGGCCGATCTCGTGCTCTACCTCGCCGGCCCTCGGGCGGCGAACATCACCGGCGCCGACTTCGTCATCGACGGCGGTCTCGTCGACTCGCTCTGACCGGCCGTCACGATGCGGCGGAACCGGTCCCGCCGCGCCTCGCTTCCCCTCGCAATCCTTCGGAGAGACCAGTGAGATTCCGCCTGCCCAGATCCCGCCGCCTGGTGGCCGCGGTCTTCGCCCTGGCCATCGGCCTCGGCTCGACCACCCTCACGGCCGCGGCCTCCGACAAGCCGGCATCGCAGGCCGGCGAGCGGATACCCGCCGGCTTCAGCGAACACAAGACCCAGGTCGCCGGGACCGGCATCAACTACGTGATCGGCGGCCGCGGCCCGACCCTGGTCCTGATCCACGGCTATCCCCAGACCTGGTACGAGTGGCACGGCATCATGCCCGCGCTCGCCAAGCACTACACCGTCATCGCCCCGGACCTGCCCGGCGCGGGCCACAGTGACGCCCCGGCGTCCGGCTACGACAAGAAGACCATGGCCGCCAAGCTGCACGCGCTCCTGGTGTCGCTCGGCAAGGCCGACGACGTGAACGTCGTCGGCCACGACATCGGCACGATGGTCGCCTACTCCTACGCCGCGCAGTATCCGCACAGCGTCCGGAAGCTCGTGCTCAGCGAGGCTCCGATCCCGGACAAGGGCATCTACCAGCACCCGGCGCTGACCGCCCAGGGCCCGGGCGCGTGGCACTTCGGCTTCTTCTCCTTGCAAACCGGCCTCCCCGAGAGCCTGGTCCGGGGCCGCGAGCTGACCTGGACCTCCGGTTTCATGCGCGGGATCGCCGTACACAAGGACGCCCTGACCCCGGACGACCTTCAGGTCTTCGCCTCCTACCTGCGCGACTACGCACACCTCGAAGCGAGCTTCGCCTGGTTCCGGACGTTCCCTCAGGACATCGCCGACAACGCGCGGTTCCAGAAGACGCCCCTGACCATGCCGGTCCTCGCGATCGGCGCCGACGGCAGCCTCCGTTCGTCGGTCGCGAAGCAGGCACGCCACTACGCCACCCACGTCACCCCGGCGGTCGTCCCCGACTCCGGCCACTGGATCTACGAGGAGCAACCGAAAGAGATGACCGACATTCTGCTGCGCTTCCTGGACGGCCGACGATGACGTCAGGGGCGGAAATGACCCGGTTCTTCCCGACCTTCGGCCCGACGGCCGAACGCGAACCCTTCTGGTTCCTCGGTGGCCAGGCCAGGATTCTGCTTCCCGGCGCCGCGACCGACAACCGGCTCAGCCTGATGGAGTTCGCCGACCCGGTCGGCCACGCGCCCCCGCACCACGTCCACGAGGACGAGGAGGAGGTCTGGTTCGTCCTCGACGGCGAGGTGACGTTCTTCGTCGGCGACCAGCGCCACGACCTGGTGCCCGGACAGGTCGCGTACGGGCCGCGCGGAGTTCCGCACAGCTATCTGGTGCGCTCGCCCCAGGGGGCGCGGATCGCGGTGCTGTTCAGCCCGGCCTGCATAGAGGAGTACTTCCGGGCCAACGGCACCCCGGTGGCCGAGGCCGGGGACCTGCCGCCGGAGTTCGATATCGGGGCGGTCGTGGCCTCCGCCGAGGCCTTCCACCTGCGCGTCACCGGACCGCCGCCGTCCTTGTGAGTCGGACCGCCCTGAAAGACCAGGGGAGACGAGGAGAACAGCCATGACAGGCATCGAACCCGCCCGATTCCGCGAGGGCGGGCAACGCCGCAGGAAACTGATGCTTTCGGCGCTGGCGGTCGGGACACTGCTCGCGGTCCCGGCGCTGTCCGCCGCCACGCCCGCCGGCTCGGCGTCCGCCACGAACGCGGCGACGGCGTCGGCCGCACCGAGCACACCCAGGCCGACCGTCGTCCTGGTCCACGGCGCGTTCGCGGACTCGTCGAGTTGGAACGCGGTGATATCGCGGCTCGAGCGCCGGGGTTACCCCGTGATCGGCGTCGCGAACCCGCTCCGTGGCCTGGCCGACGACTCGGCCTACGTGTCCAGCGTCCTGGACACCGTTGCCGGGCCGGTCATCCTGGTCGGCCATTCCTACGGCGGCGCCGTCATCACCGACGCCGCGGTGGGCCACCCCAACGTCAAGGCCCTGGTGTACGTCGCCGCGTTCGCTCCCGACCAGGGCGAGTCCGGCCTGGCGATCCTCGGGAAATACCCGGGCAGCCAGCTCTCTCCGGCGCTGACGGTCCGGCCGTTCCCAGGCGGGCAGGACGCCTACGTCAACCCCGCGGATTTCCGGCAGGTCTTCGCCGCCGACGTACCGGCCGGCAAGACCCGGCTGATGGCAGCCGGGCAACGGCCGGTGGCACTGGCCGCGTTCGCGGAACCCAGCAGCACACCGGCATGGAAGACCATCCCCTCCTGGTTCCTGGTCGCAGGCGCCGACCGCGCCATCCCACCGGCTGCCGAGCAGGCCATGGCGCTGCGTGCGGGTTCGCACACCGAAGTGATCCGCGGCGCCTCGCACGCGGTCCTCGTCTCACATCCCGACGCCACAGCCCACGTCATCGAGGCCGCCGCCCGCGCCACCTCCTGACCCGGCATCATCCGCGAGAGGTGTGGCCTCAGTTGAGTGACGCTCCTCGACCCGGACGAACAGCGGGGACTTCGGCCCACGTCAGCCCGACGTCAATCAAAGACGCACAGGTAGAACGCTTAAGCGTCACTCATTTTGTTCGAATGCGCGGTCGCTGGAGTCGGCGCCGCCGCCCCGCACGCCGTCCGCATCACCCACCCCGACGCCGTCACCACGCTGATCCACCAAACCGCGAAGGGAAATCGACATGCCTTACATCACCGTCGGCCAGGAGAACTCCGCCGACATCGAGCTCTACTACGAGGATCATGGGAGCGGGCAGCCTGTCGTGCTGATCCACGGCTACCCGCTGAACGGCCGTTCCTGGGAGAAGCAACTCCCGGCCCTGCTCGACGCGGGCCACCGGGTCATCGCCTACGACCGGCGCGGCTTCGGCCGGTCGTCGCAGCCGACCACGGGCTACGACTACGACACCTTCGCCGCCGACCTCCACACACTGCTGTCCGAGCTGGACCTCACCGACGCGGTACTCGTCGGATTCTCCATGGGCACCGGCGAAGTAGGCCGTTACCTGGGTACGTACGGCTCGCAGCGCGTCGCCAAGGCCGCGTTCCTGGCCTCCCTCGAACCCTTTCTGCTCAAGACCGACGACAATCCGGACGGCGTCGACCAGTCCGTCTTCGACGGCATCCTGGAGGCGGTCACGAAAGACCGCTACGCCTACTTCACCGGCTTCTACGAGGCGTTCTACAACCTCGACGAGACGCTCGGCCACCGGATCAGCGAAGAGACCGTGCGGGCCAGTTGGAGCGTGGCAGCGGATGCGTCGGCGTACGCGTCGGTGGCCTGCGTGCCCACCTGGATCACCGACTTCCGCGCCGACGTCGCCAAGATCGACGTACCGACTCTGATCCTGCACGGCACGGCCGACCGGATCCTGCCGGTCGACTCCACCGGACGGCCCTTCCACGCGCTGCTGCCCTCGGCCGAGTACGTCGAGATCGAGGGCGCCCCGCACGGTCTGCTGTGGACGCACGCCGAGGAGGTCAACGCCGCGCTGCTGGCCTTCCTGGGCAAGTAGTCGCTCGGCTCGGCCCCGCACCGAGTGCCTGGTCCGTGACTCGACGCGGGGTCGCGCCTGGCCCTGGAAGGCCCATGAGGAAGAGTCAGTCCTCGGTCGCCGGGCCCGGTTCCCCGATCGCGTGAGGGATCTGTTTACGGGAGGTGATGCCGAGCTTGCGGAACACCTTGTTCAGATGGAACTCGACGGTCGAGGCGGTGACGAACAGCCGTGTCGCGATCTCTCCGTTGGTCAGCCCGGAGGCGGCCATGGAGGCCACCTGCCGCTCCCGCGGTGTGAGGTCGAATCTGGTCTCCTCCGTCCGCCTGCGGGCTGTCTCGCCGGTGGCCAGCAGCTCGGTCCGGGCCCGCTCGGCGTACGGCACCGCGCCGAAGGCGTCGAAGCTCTCGTACGCGGCGCGCAACTGCTTCCTGGCGTCGGAACGCCGTTTGCCTCGGCGGAGCCACTCGCCGAACAGCAGGCGGGACCGGGCCTGTTCCAGGGCCAGCGGCGCCTGCTCCAGCAGTTCGACCGACTCGTGGTAGAACTTCTCGGCATGGTCGCCGTCGGCCGTCAGCGCCCGGCCGAGGGCAAGGGTGCCCAGGGCCCAGGGAGTATCGGCGAGCGGGGCGCGTTCCTCCAGCCGGGCCAGGGCCCGGCCCGCGCCGTCTCGGTCACCGGTGCGGACACCGGCCTCGATGAGCAGCGGCAGAACGAGGTTTCCGCAGGTCGGAGGGTCCTCCTCGAAAACCGCCCGCGCGTGCTTCATCGCCTGCCGGTAGCGGCCCTGCCCCAGCTCGAACGAGGCCAGAGCATGCTGCGCCATCAAATGGTGCAAGCCTTGGCCTATGCTCCTCATCTCCGCGGTCCGCCGCACCGCCGCCCGCAGCTCGGCCTCCCGGCCGGTCAGGGCGAACAGATGGAGCCGGTTGATGTCTCCGCCGCCGGGGAACCCGGTGTCGGCCACGATGTCGTCGAACTCTGCGTAGCAGACCTCCGCCCCCGTGAACCGTCCGTCCAGAAGTGCGTAGCGCGCCTCGACGAGCAGCGTGATGCTCAGCGCGTACAGCGCGCCGGTGTCGCGCTCCGCCACCGCCAGGCGGTCGGTGAGTTCACGCCCGGCCTGGACGTCCCACAGATCGTCGCAGGCCATCAGCAGCATCACCGCGAACGGACTGTGCGCGTCCCCGATCCCGCCGCCCCGCAGCCTGTCCAGGGCGCTGCGCAGCACGGGCGCGCCGTGCTCGTAGCCCTCGGCCACGCGACGGGCCAGACCCTCCATCAGCAGGTCGCGGCCGCGCACGGCGGAGTCCGGGTCGTGCCGCGCGGCGACGACTGCCGCCGCGACCTCGGTCAGCGACGTGCCCCGCGTGCAGTCGTGGGCGACCAGCGCGGCGTGCAGCGCCTCGCAGAGCAGCTCCCAAGTCAGCCGTGGGTTCTGCGGGCCGAGCCTGGTCACGGCGTCCATCAGCATCGCGGGGACGTCGGCGACGGCGATCTGGAACATCTGCGTGGTCGCCCGCATCCGCAGTTCGCGCGTGCGCATCACCGGGTCACGGATGTCAGCGCCGGCGAGGTCCAGCGCGGTTTGTGCCGTCGGCGCGTCGCCGGACATCAGATGGGCCTGCGCGGCGTCGAGCAGCCGCTCGGCCCGTTTGTCCGGGTCTCCGGTGAAGTCGGCGGCGCGCGACAGGAACAGGGCCTGCTGGGAGTAGCCGCCGCGGGAGCGGGCTCGCTCGGAGGCGGCTTCCAGGTCGTCGGCGACCTTGTCGTCCACGCCCTCGGTGGCCTCGGCCCGATGCCAGGCGCGGCGGTCGGCATCGCGTACGGGGTCGCAGGCGGCGGCCAGTGCCGCGTGCGCCCGGCGGCGCTCGCCGGGTTCGGCTCCGGCATAGACCGTCGAGCGGATCAGGGGATGGCGGAAGGCCGTCGGCGTCTCCCGGCCGAGGATTCCGGCAGCGACCGCCGGCTGGACGGCGCGGGCCGACAGGCCCAGCCGCCCGGCGGCCCGCCACATCATCCCCGTGTCGTCCGAGGGGGCCGCCGCGAGCAGCAGCAACAGGGTTCCGGTCTCGGGCGGCAGGGCTCGGACCAGGCGCCGGAAGTGGCCCTCGAGCAGCTGGCTCACCGGCAGCGGATCGGGCAACGGGGCGATACCGGACAGTTGCTCGGCGGCCAGGGCGTCGGCCAGTTCCAGCAGCGCGAGCGGATTGCCACCAGTGCCGGCGACGATCCGCTCGGCCACCGCTGTGTCCACCCGCCGGGTGCCGAAGGAGAGCAGGACCTTGGCCTCCGACTCCGGCAGGCCGGTCACGGAACGCGTGCTCAGCGCGTCGAACAGGCCGTTGTCCCCAATCCCGTCACGGACGGCGATGATCAGGCCCAGGGAGTCGGCATGCAGTCGGCGAGCGGTGAACGCCAGCGCCTCGGCCGACTCCCGGTCCAGCCACTGCGCGTCGTCCAGCAGGAACAGCAGCGGCTGATCGGCGGCGGCCTCGGACAGCAGTGTCAGGGTCGCCAGCCCGACCAGGTAGCGATCCGCGGGCGGCCCCGAGGCCAGGCCCAGGGCCGCGTCCAGCGCGGCGTGCTGCGGCTCGGGCAGTCGGCTCGTCCGGTTCAGGAACGGTCGCAGCAGCCGGTGCAGCGCGCCGAAGCCGAGACTGGTCTCGGGCTCGACCGCGGTCAGCCGGACCACGCGCAGTTCTGCGGCCTGGGCGGCGGCGTACTCCAGCAGTCGGGTCTTGCCGACCCCCGGTTCGCCGGTCAGGACCAGGACTCCGCTGAGGCCGTCGCGCACCGCGTCGAGCAGTCGTCCGATGGCTTCGCGTTCGGCGTGGCGGCCGACCATCGGCGGCCCGGATGCATGCTGGACGTCGTTCCACACCATGGGACCGCCCCCTCTGTCGAGGTCCTGACATGGGGAACGCTAGGAGCGCCGCGCCACCGGAAGCGAGCGTCATGTGACGGTGGTTCAACGCAGTGCGCTGACCGCCATCCGCAGCTCGGCGCGCGAGACCACGCCCAGCTTGGGGAAGATCCGGTGGAGATGTGAGCTGACGGTACGGTGCGACAGGTAGAGCCGCTGGCCTATCTCGCGGTTGGTCAGCCCGTCGGCGGCGAGCTGGACGATCTGCAGCTCGTGGGCGGTCAGCTGGTCCCGCGCGTCCGGGGCCCGGCGGCGGCTGGCCTCACCCGCGGCACGCAGTTCCCGGCGGGCTCTCTCCCCCCACGGGATCGCCCCGAGCGCGTCGAACATGTCGCGGGCGGCACGGAGATGGTCGCGGGACTCGACGCTGCGCCGTCGGCGCCGGAGCCATTCGCCGTAGACCAGGTGGGTCCGGGCCCTGATCAGCGGCCAGGCACTGAGGTCGGCGCCCAACGCGGCCGCGAAGAGCGAGTCGGCGTCTTCGTCGAGCGCCAGCAGGGCCCGGACCAGCCGCAGTTCGGCGTGCAGCACCGGCGCGGAGGTCACCGTGGCGACCTCCTCCAGCTCCGCCACGATCGGAAGCACGGCCTCCAGCCGCCCGCAGCGCGCCGCCGCGTCGACAAGGTCACCTACGGCCGTCAACCGCAGGGCGACCTGGAACGCGGGATCCGCCGGATCGTGAAGCCGGCGGAGATGGCCGAAGGCCTCCTCGAACCGCCCCGCGCCCAGCGCGGCCAGCCCGCGTGCCATCGACGCGGTGGCCAGCACCGGACGTGCCCCGGCCGGCAGGCCGATCTCCTCCGCCTCCTCGGCCAGCTCCAGAGCGGAATCCAGCTCACCGCGCAGCGCGGCCAGCTTGGCAGCGGTGGCGGTCATCAACGCGTACATCATCGTCTGGCTGGTTTCGCGCGCCAGCCTCCGTGACTCCTCGGTCGAGGCGATCGCCGCGCCCAGGTCCCCGACCACGAGAGCACTCCACGCGTCCGCGCCGACCGTCCGGGCCAACAGCCCCAGACGTCCCTGGGCACGCAGCGGCGCGCCGCCGGCCGTGGAGAACGCCCGCGCCAGGTCGAAACCGCCGACGAGGAGCGAGGCGGTGCTGAGCATGCGGTAGGCGCGGCCGTCGTCGCCCTCCTTCAGGGCGACGTGCCGGGCCCGGTCCAGGACGAAGACGCCACGGTCGACCGGCGCGGCGTAGGCGCAGATGGCCAGGCGCCACGGATCGAGTTCGTCGAGCTCCATCCGCTCCACGGCCTGCAGGACCGTGCGGCGGCCCTCAGGGCCCGGTTCCGACCAGAAGCACAACTGCGCCGCGCTCCACAGGATCCGCAACGCCAGCACACGGTCCTCCGTGGCCATCTCCTCGGCGAGGGCCGTCAAGGAGATGGCTCCTGATGAGTGGCTGTGCAATCCCTCGTCGAAGCTGCCGCGCAGCCAGACGACCGTGGCGTGCTGCCGCCGTGACAACGGCCCGGTGAGCGCCTGGTCCAGCAGCCGGGTCACGGTCTCGGCCCGCCCGAGCTCGACGGCGAAGTCGGCGGCACGCAACAGCCGTTCCGCTCGGCGGCCGGCGTCCTCGCTGAGCGCGGCGGCCTGTTCGAGGGCCGTGACGGCCGCCGCGATGCCGCCACGGCGTGCGGCCCGGTGAGCGGCGTCCTCCAATGCGGCGGCAACCGTCTCCTCCGGGGCGTCGGCCGCGGCGGCCCGGTGACGCAGCTGCCGGTCGGGATGTTCGTCGAGCACAGCAGCGAGTGCCGCGTGTGCGGCGTGACGGACGCCGGTGGGCATGGTCTGGTGGATCGCCGACCGCATCAGCGGATGCCCGAAACTCAGTTCCGTACCGACGACTCGGACGAGCCGGGCGCGCACGGCCGGGTCGAGTTCCGCACTTCCGGCCGTCGCGCCGGTGAACTGCCCGGTCGCGCGGTAGATCTCGGGGAGCGACGAACTGTCGTTGAGCGCCGCGATCCGCAGCAGACTGCGGGTGATGTCCGGCAGGGTCTCCAGGCGGTCGGTGAAGGCCCGTTCGAGCCTCTCGGTGAGAGGCAGTTGGGACAGGTGCGGATCGGCCGACGCGCCGAGAGTGCGGGAGAGCTCGGTCAGGGCCAAGGGGTTCCCGGCAGCCTCGGCCAGCAGTCGGCGATGCACGGTCGGCCGCAGATCCGGGGCGCTGTCCGCCAGGAGTTCCGCGGCCTGCCCGTCCGTGAGCGGGCCCAGGATCACGGAGGTGAGTTCTTCGGAGTTCAAACGCGACCGGTAGCCCTCGCGCGCGGCTCCCACCACGACCACCGGCTCCGTGCCGACCCTGCGCGCCACGAAGGCCAGGACACTGGCGGTGGCGTCGTCGAGCCACTGGACGTCGTCGACCAAGACCAGCACCGGCGCCACCGCGGCCGCGTCGGCCAGAAGGTTGAGAACCGCCAGACCGACCAGGAAGACGCCGGGGACACCGGCTCCGGCGTGCCCGAGAGCGGCGTCCAGGGCCTGCCGGTGCGGCGCGGCGAGCTCAGCGGCTCCTGCGGCCAAAGGACGCAGGACGAACTGCAAGCCGGCATAGGGAATGTCGCTCTCGGCCTCGACACCGCTCGTGCGCAGAACCCGGTAGCCGAGCCCCTCGGCAAGGGCGGCGGTCTCGGCGAGCAACGCCGTCTTCCCGATGCCGGGCGCCCCGCGCACCAGCACCGCCCCGCCGTGGCTCCGCGGCTCGGCCAGCAGCCGACCCAACAGATCCAGCTGATCATCCCGACCGATGAGCCCCACGGTCCCCCCATCAGCCGGGTCCCCGGACTCAGTCTGTTTGGAAGGTCAGGGTACTGCGCCGCAGCCGACGACCTGAACGGCAGACCAGGATGCGATGGACTCTCGCTCCGTCTCAGCCTCAGGACAGTGCCGACTCAACGACCCATGAGCTCAACGTGCAGAACGTGACAGGGAAGCGCAGGGCCCGGCGGGCCCGGTAGGTCTCGGGCCTGGCGGTGACCGCGACCCGCTCCTTGCCGAACCGGTCGAAGATCGCGTCCTAGCACTCCAGCCGTCGGGCGGGCTCCACGTCGATGTCGATGTCGGGCAGCGACGCGCGCCGCACGCTCAGGAAGCGTTTGGACCACGGCCCGACCAGGCGCTGCACCGTCACATCCCCGGAGGAAGCGGCGCAATTGCAACGTGAAAGTCCCGTCACTCACGTGAGTGACGGGACTTTCACGTCGTGCCGTCCGTACTTTCCTACGGTGCGGTCATGGCTGCCTGGTGGCTGTCAGCCGATCTGGGCGCCGAAGGCCGAGAGGGCCTCGGTGACCGGCTGGAAGAAGGTCTCGCCACCCGAGGTGCAGTCGCCGCTGCCGCCGGAGGTGAGGCCGATGGCGTCGCTGCCGGAGAAGAGCGAACCGCCGCTGTCGCCGGGCTCGGCGCAGACGTCGGTCTGGATCAGGCCATTGACGATGTCGCCGTTGCCGTAGTTCACGGTGGCGTCCAGACCGGTGACCGTGCCGCTGTGCACCTGGGTGGTGGAGCCGCTGCGGGTGACCTTCATGCCGACGGTGGCCTCGGCCGCTCCCGTGATCTTCTGGGTGGAGCCGTCGTAGAGGTCCACCTCGCTCGGGTGGGCCACGTCGGCGGTGTACTTGACCAGGCCGTAGTCGTTGTCGGGGAAGCTCGACTGCTCGTTCGTGCCGATCGCGTTGCCGCTGGAGTCCGACCAGCTGGAGATCGCCTCCGTGCAGTGCCCGGCCGTGATGAAGTACGGTTCGCCGCCCTTGACCACGTTGAAGCCGAGCGAGCAGCGTCCGCCGCTTCCGGTGATGGCGTCGCCGCCCGCGATGAGGGGCTTGAACTCCCCCTTCGAGCGCTGGAGTTCGGCGGTGGCACCGAGTCCGCCGACGACCTCGGTCAGCTTCGCCCACTCGGCGTCGGAGACCGTGCGGTCGGCGGTGACGACGACCTTGTTGGTGGTCGGGTCGGTCACCCAGGCGGTGCCGGGGATGGTGGCGTCCTGCTTGAGGGTGCCGCGGGCGCTCTTCAGTTCGGCGAGGGAGTTCTCGACGAGTCTGGCCTTGGCGCCGGCCGCCTCGACGGTCTTCGCCGCGGCCTCGTCGAGCACGTTGACCACGAGGCTTCCGCTCTTCGCGTCGTAGAACGTTCCCGCCGCGTCGGCGCCGAGGTCCTGGCCGAGCGTCGAGGCGAGCTTTCCGGCCGCCAGGGCCGAGAGGGTCTCGGGCGCCGGGGACTTCGCCGGCTCGCTCGCGTTCGCAGTCTGGAAGGTGACTCCCGCGGCGACCAGTGCGGCGATGCCCGCACCTGCCACGGCGGCCCGCCGCCCGGGTATGCGTCGGTGCTTCAACTCGCGTCCTCCTGTGGGGGGTCGGTCCGGTGGGTGTGGGGCCTCGCGGACCGGAAGGCTGGTTGACGAGCGACCACTCTTCCGAACCCCACAGGGGGCACACAAGGCCGACTTCAGGACGCGCGTAGAACACGGTTGCGCGCCCCTCTATTTTTGACAGTCCACGGTCACCTCGGGTCGTTCGCGCAGCAAACACTACGCGCGAGTAACTCCGCTCAGCCCGTGAGGACTAGTCCTGTCTTGAAACCGACCCCTCCGAGTCCGGCTCCAAGCGAGGTGCGAGAGGCGGAAGTTGCTCCTGCACCGGTTGCTGTGCCGATTGCGGCACCGAAGGCTGCAGCGGCTGCAGCGCCGGAGCGGGCATCTGCGACCCCGGTTGTTGTGCCGGAGCAGGCATCTGAGGCCCCGGTTGTTGTGCCGGAGCGGGCATCTGCGGCACCGGCTGCTGCGCCTTCTCCAGGAACCGCAGCAGCTCCACCGGGAACGGCAGCACCAGCGTCGAGTTCTTCTCGGCGGCCACCGCCACCACCGTCTGCAGCAGCCGCAGTTGCAGCGCGGCCGGCTGCTCGGACATCTCCTTGGCGGCCTCGGCGAGCTTCTTCGACGCCTGGAGTTCGGCGTCGGCGTTGATGACCCGGGCCCGCCGCTCCCGGTCGGCCTCCGCCTGGCGGGCCATGGACCGCTTCATGGTCTCCGGCAGCGAGACGTCCTTGATCTCGACCCGGTCGATGGTGACGCCCCACTCCACGGCCGGGCTGTCGATCATCAACTCCAGCCCCTGGTTGAGCGTTTCCCGGTTGGAGAGCAGATCGTCCAGCTCGCTCTTGCCGATGATGGACCTGAGCGAGGTCTGCGCCATCTGCGCTACGGCGAACCGGTAGTCCTCCACCCGGACCACCGCCTCGGCCGGCGCGGTCACCTTGAAGTAGACGACGGCGTCCACCCGTACCGTGACGTTGTCCCGGGTGATGCCCTCCTGCGCGGGCACCGGCATCGTCACGATCTGCATGTTGACCTTGCGGAGCTTGTCGATGCCCGGGACGATCAGGGTGAACCCCGGCCCGCGCACCTCCGGCCGGAGCTTTCCGAGCCGGAAGACCACACCCCGTTCGTACTGCTTGACGACCCGTGCCGCCGCCATCACGTACACCGCTCCGGCGGACGCGAGCGTCACTCCCGCCGCCACCAGCTCCTCGACCATCACGGCCCCCAGGGTCCGACGTGACCGCCTGTACGTCGACGGTAACCCCGGTGCGGAACAAGGGCGAGCCCCCGCACGGCGGTTGCGTGCGGGGGCTCGTCCGCTGCCGGCCGAAGGCCGGGGCGAGCGACTAGAAGACGCTGACGCCGTAGGCGTTCAGGGCCTCCACGACCGGCTGGAAGAAGGTCGTGCCGCCGGAGGAGCAGTTGCCGCTGCCGCCGGAGGTCAGGCCGTAGGCGACACCGTTGGTGCCGTAGAGCGAACCGCCGGAGTCGCCGGGCTCGGCGCAGACCGTGGTCTGGATCATGCCGTAGACGACGTCGCCGCCACCGTAGTTGACGGTCGCGTTGAGGGCGGTGACCCGGCCGCTGTGGATACCGGTGGTCGACCCGTCACGGGTGACGGTGGTACCCACGCTCGGGGTGCCGGCGCTGGTGATGTCCGTGTTGCCGGCCGTGCCCGACTTGGTGACCGACGAGTTCGTGTAGCGCACGATGCCGTAGTCGTTGGTCGGGAAGCTGGAGCCCGCCGTGGAGCCGAGCGTGGTGGTGTGGGAGGAGTTCGACCACCACGTGCCCGCACCGTCGGTGCAGTGACCGGCGGTCAGGAAGTAGTAGTTGCCCGCGCTGTCACGGACGTTGAAGCCGAGGGAGCAGCGCCAGCTACTCGCATAGATGGCGTCGCCGCCCGCGATGTACTTCTGGAACTTGCCGTTCGTCCGCTTGATCGTCAGCGCGTCGGCGTCGGCGCCGGCCTGCTGCTTGATCTTGGCGATCTCGGCCTGGGAGACCGTGCTGTCGGCGGTGAGCACCACACGGTTGGTCTTGCTGTCGACGGCCCAGGCGGTGCCCGGGATGTCAGCCTTGAGCACCGAGTTGCTCACGCTCTTGAGCTCGGAGGCGCTGAAGGCGGTGGGGGTGTCGGACGCGTTCGCGTTGGGGACCGCGATGGCGGCGGCGGCCACGAGACCGGTGGTGACGGCGGTCAGCCGGATCCGTCTCGAAATGCCGCTGCGAGGGGTGGTGCGCTTGATCCTCACTTTTCGTTCCTCCACAGGGGAAGTCGGGGGCCCTCGTGGGGTGTGGGCCCGTGAGGCGCAGCCCGGAGCGCGGCCTCCCGGATTCCCCGGATACGCCGTGCCCCTGACAAGCGCTGTGAAGGGAGTATTCGGCCGAACGGACGGTCGGCGCAAGGGTGCCTTTCGGCCGCCAACCTTTGAACGATCTTTGCGATCCCGTGGGAACCGCCTTCAGATCAGGTTCCGTTCACCCGCCTCGACCGCGACGGCCAGGGTGTTCCCGGGCGGCGGGAAAGGGCAGACGAAGTGGTCGGCGAACGCGCACGGCGGCAGCAGCGCACGGTTGAAGTCGACCGTGGTGCGGCCCTCGGCGTCCGGCGCGGCGGGCCGCAGGAACCGGAACCGGTAGCTGCTGTCCCCGCTCGTGGCATCGCCGAAAACCGCCCACAGCGAGCCGTCGCCCTGGACCGTCACCTGGAGTGTCAACTCCCGTCCGGCCAGGCGGAAGGCCAGCTCCCCGCCGAGGCCCAGGCCACGCGCCCGTCCGTCCGCGTTCTCGACGCGTACGGTGCGGTCCTCGTCGTACGGCGTGAAGCGCCCCGGCACCGACCAGCCAGGATCGTAGGGCGTGGCCTCGATGCCCCGGAACGTCTCGCGCGCCGGGGAGGCGGGGTCGAAGTCGCGTACGCCCCACACGCCCTCACGCACCAGCACCACCAACCGGCGCTCGCCGTACCCGACCCGGGCGGCGGCCGCGGGTCCGGCATCGGCCGTGAGCCGCACCTCGCCGCTGAAGGGCTGTCCGTCCACGCTCAGGCCGTCCACGCTCAGCCCGTCCGCCTCCTCGGCGGCCGTCAGCCGCACCGCGTCGCCGTCGACGGTCCACGTCCCCGGCATGTCCGGAAGTCGACCGTCCGGATAGTCCTCCAGCCAGTAGGTGCCGGCGAGCGCGAGGGGGCCGTAGGGCGCCGACACGGTCTCGGTACGGTGCTCGTGCCACTGCTTCCATGCGTCGGATGCGTCGGATGCGTCGGCGGTCATGTGATCAACCCTTCCATTCCGGTCACCCCTTCCCCTCCGGGCCGGACAGCCCGAGGTGGGAGCGCAGGGTGGTGCCTTCGTATTCCGTGCGGAACGCGCCGCGTTCCTGGAGCAGTGGCACCACCCGGTCCACGAACTCGTCGAGCCCGCCCGGGGTGAGGTGCGGGACGAGGACGAAGCCGTCGGCGGCGTCCCGGCGTACGAACGTCTCGAGTTCGGCGGCGACCGCCTCCGGCGTGCCGATGAAGGACTGCCGGGCGCTCGCCTCGATCACGGTCTGCCGGATGGACAGCCCCTTCTCCTTCGACAACGCCCGCCACTTCTCCGCGATCGCCACGTTGTCGCCGTGCCGGGTCCGCCCCTGGGTGAGCGACGGCTCCGGCACCGGATCGATCTCGGGCAGCGGCCCGTCCGGATCGTACGAGGACAGGTCGACGCCCCAGATCTGCTCCAGCGTGAGGATGGCGTTCCGCGGGGAGACCTGCTGCCGGCGGATCCCGGCGGCTCGCTCCTGCGCCTCGCCGGCGGTGTCGCCGAGGACGACGGTGACCCCGGGCATGATCTTCAGGTCGTCGGGGCCGCGCCCGTACTTCTCCAGACGTCTCTTCACATCGGCGTAGAAGGCACGCCCGGCCTCCAGGGTGCCGTGCCGGGTGAAGATCACGTCGGCGGTGGCGGCGGCGAACTCCCGCCCCTCGTCCGAGTCTCCCGCCTGGATCACGACCGGATGGCCCTGCGGGGAGCGCGGCAGGGTGAACTCGCCCGCGATGTGGAAGTGCGGGCCGCGGTGCGCGAAGGGGCGGGAGACGCCGTCCGGTGTCCAGGAGTCCCACAGCTCCCGTGCGGTGGCGACGAACTCGGCGGCGCGCGCGTACCGGTCGGCCCGGTCGAGGTATCCGCCGCGCCGGAAGTTCTCGCCGGTGAAGGCGTCGGAGGAGGTCACCACGTTCCAGGCGGCCCGGCCGCCGCTGAGGTGATCCAGGGTGGCGAGTCGGCGGGCGAGTTCGTACGGCTCGTTGAAGGTGGCGTTGACCGTGGCGGCGAGGCCGAGCCGGTCGGTGACGGCGGCGAGCGCGTTGAGCACGGTCAGCGACTCGGGCCGGCCGACCACGTCGAGGTCGTGGAGACGACCCTTGTGTTCGCGCAGCCGCAGCCCCTCGGCGAGGAAGAAGAAGTCGAACAGACCGCGTTCGGCGGTGCGGGCGAGGTGTTCGAAGGAGGAGAACTCGATCTGTGACTTCGAGCGCGGATCGGTCCACACCGTGGTGTTGTTGACGCCGGGGAAGTGCGCGGCGAGATGAATTTCCTTACGGCGTACGGTCATGACGCTCCCCTGTCACGGCGTGTGTCCCGGCGTACTGGTTGGCGGGCCGCGCCAGGCCCAGGTGCTCGCGGAGTGTGCTGCCCGGGTAGAAGGTGCGGAACAGGCCCCGGTACTGCAGCAGCGCCACCGTGCCGTTGACGAGGCGCTCCAGGTCGCGGCGGGGCTCGACGGGGGTGAGGTGGAAGCCGTCGACGGTGCCGTCCGTGTACCAGGCGGCGATCAGCTCGGCGAGGTCGACGGGGCCGCCCCGGTACAGCGGGCCCTGCCCGGTGGGCCGGGGGCCGCCTCCGCCGTGGCCCGGTTCGGCCGCGTGCTCCCCGTCGCCGAGGTCGACGACGAGGCTCGCGAGAACACACAGGTCGTCGGGGTTGCGGCCGAACTCCCGGGCTGAATCACGCACTTGATCGCGTACGGCGGCGGCGTGCGCGGCGCTCACGGCCCGTACGAGCACCACGTCGGCGTACTCGGCCGCCGTCTGCCGGGCGGGTCCCTCCGTCGCGTCGACCACACGGACCGGGTGGCCCTGGGGCGGCCGGGGCACGATCGAGGGGCCCTTGACCGAGAAGGCGGAACCGGCGAAGTCGACGTGGTGCAGTTTGTCCCGGTCGATGAAGCGGCCGGTCGCCGCGTCCCGTATCTCGGCGTCGTCCTCCCAGCTGTCCCACAACTTCGCGGCCACGTCGGCGACTTCGCGGGCCTCCTGCCACAGCGCGTCGGCGGGCGCGGCACGGCGGCGGCCGAAGAGGCGGGCCTCCTGCTCGGTGGCCGACACCTCGATCCGCCAGCCGGCCCGGCCGCGGCTGACCCAGTCGAGGGTGGCGACGGCGGCCTGGACGTGGAAGGGCTCGGTGTGGGTGGTGGTGACGGTGGGGACCAGACCGATCCGGCCGGTGGCCGGCGCCACCCGGGACAGGACGGTGAGCGCGTCGGGCCCCGGGCGGGCGAAGGTGTCGTCCAGGGTCACGAAGTCGAGGCCGCCGCGCTCGGCGAGCCGGGCCAGCTCGACGTAGGACTCGGCGTCGTACACCGCCGGCTGGTCGACGGCGGCGGCCAGGTGCAGCAGGCCCCGGCCGTGCGATGAGGTCATGTGGGCAACCTTTCTGCGGCGAGCGGCGGCGCTCACAGCACTTTGGAGAGGAACGCGCGGGTCCGGGTGTGCGCCGGCCGGTCCAGGACGTCGGCGGGCGGGCCCTGCTCGACGATCCGTCCGTCGTCCATGAACACCACCGTGTCGGCGACCTCGCGGGCGAAGCCGATCTCGTGGGTGACGACGATCATCGTGGTGCCCTGGTGGGCCAGGTCCTTGATGACGTCGAGGACTTCGCCGACCAGCTCGGGGTCGAGCGCGGAGGTCGGTTCGTCGAAGAGCAGCAGGCGGGGCTCCAGCGCGAGCGCCCGGGCGATCGCCACCCTCTGCTGCTGTCCGCCGGAGAGCTGCTTCGGGTAGGCGTCGGCCTTGTCGGCGAGGCCGACCCGGTCGAGCAGCCCGCGCGCGGTCTCGACGGCCTCCTTGCGGGGCCGCTTCAGCGCGGACACCGGCGCCTCGGTGATGTTGTCCAGCACGGTCAGGTGCGGGAAGAGGTTGAAGTTCTGGAAGACGAAGCCGATGCGCGTGCGCTGCCGCAGCACCTCACGCTCGGGAAGCTCGTACAGCCTGTCGCCGGAGCGGCGGTAGCCGACCAGCGTCCCGTCCACGCTGATCGCGCCCCGGTCCACCTTCTCCAAGTGGTTGATGGTGCGCAGCAACGTGGACTTGCCGGAGCCGGACGGGCCCAGGATGACGGTGACCTCGCCGGCGCGCACGGCGAGGTCGATGCCCTTGAGCACGTCCAGCGCGCCGAAGCTCTTGTGGACGGACCTGATGTCGACCATGACGGTCATCGCGGATTCCTTGCCGTGAGACGTAAGGGAGCGTGAGACGTGAGGGACGTGAGGGAGGAATGACCAGGCGGGTCAGGCCGCCGCCCGGCCGGCGAGCTCGCGCAGGAACAGCAGCGTGGCCCGGGCCGTCGCGTCGTTCTGCCGGAACGCGGGGCCGCCGGTGCGAGGGCGGGTGAACGCGCCGGGGGTGCGGGCGTCGGTGTACGGGCCGAGCGCGAAGCGCCGGGGGTGCGACCGGCCGGCCCGGTCCAGGATCCGTCCGTCGGCGGGGTCCACGCGGAGCAGTCCCTCGGGTGTCTCGGCCGCCCCGTCGGCGTGCAACGCGCGCAGCAGCGGGTCGCGGGCCCGGCCGACCGTAGGCTCCGGCAGCCGCGCCTCGACCAGCGCACGGGCCTCGACGGAGAACCCCGGCACGGTCGGGCTCGACGCCCGGAACACCCCGTCCTCGGCGGCGACGGTCAGGTCGGCGCCGAGGAACTTCAGGACGCCCGCACGGGACAGGGCGAGCATCTGCCGCAGCCGGGGACCGGGCGGTCCGGAGGCCAGATAGCTGAAGAAGCCGTGCCACCAGGGGCCGATGTCCCCGAGCCGGACCAACTGGCCGTAGACGGACAGCAGTCCGAGGAAGACCGCCAGGTCGGGACTGTACGCGGGATCATGACTGCGGCTCAGGTCATCCTCGACATAGTCACGCAGTCCCTCCTGGAGCTCGTCGAAGGAGCCGTACCGCACCCCCTCCAGCGGACGGTCCAGCGCGGCCAGGTCGAGCCGGTCGGCGGGGTCGGGCACCGCGGACGCGACGAGGGCCGCCCGCCCGGCCGGGTCGTCCGTGGCCGCGTACTTCTCCTCGAAGACGCTCCAGTCGAGGGCCGTCCGCTCGGGATGGACCGTGAACAGCCGGTGGTAGTGCGCGAAGCCCAGCTCCTTCTCGACCAGCGGCCACACGTCCCGCCGGAAGTCGAAGCCCTCCGGCCGGGCGAGCAGCGCGTCGACCTCGGCGGGCCCGAGGAACCGGGGCAGCGGCGGCCGGTCACCGGTCCAGTCGTAGCCGATCTTCGAGTGGTACGGCACCCCGCGCCGCGATCCGACGTACAGCACCGGCTCCCGTCCCGACGGCACGTACGTGCCCCCCTCGTGGCGTCCGCCCCGGCCCTCGGTGAGCAGCACCATCAGGTCGACGAAGGCGAGGCCGAAGCCGCGGACGAGGACGGGTTCGCCGGGCGCGAGCGGGGACAGGTCGGTGTCGGCGGTGAAGTCCGGTGGGAGGTGGAGGAGCCCATGAGCGCGGGCGTACGCGGCCAGCTCATCCTGCTCCGGGTCGAGTTCGGCGTCGAGGTGGCCGAGGGCGAGCACCACGAGGTCGGCCGGGAGCGGACGCGGCCGGCCTTCCAGCCACACCTGCTGGCGGCCCTCGCGGGGGCCGGACACCCGCAGGGCGCGGCGCGGGTGGTGGTGGACGGTGACGGACGGCGGCAGGGCGGCGACCGCCCGCTCGTGGAACCAGCTCAGGTACGCGCCCTGGAGCTGCCGGTCCGCGAAGGTGCGGCCGTCGATGCCGGCCCACTCGTGCAGCGTGGGGCCCTCGGCGACGGGACCGGTCATGGTGACCGTCTCGTCGGTGAACATGGTGACGTCCTCGGCGTGCGAGTTCATCCACAGCAGCGGCGACTGGGCCGCGCGCCAGATGCGTCCGGCGCCCGGCGGATGCGGGTCGACGAGATGGATGTCGAGGCCCGAACCGGTGTACAGCTCGGGTGCGTTGGCGGCGATCCGCTCGATCAGACCGGTCCCCCGCGGACCGGCCCCGACGATCACGACAGAGGGCCTGTCCGCACTCATCGGGCACGCTCCGAACCACGCGCGTAGTGCTTCTCGACGTAGTACTGGCCGAGGCTGAGCACCGAGGTGACGACGGTGTACCAGACGGTGGCCACCATCAGCAGCGGGATGACCTGGTAGGTGCGGTGGTACACCAACTGCACCGAGTACAGCAGGTCCTGGACCGCGATGATGCTGACGATGGAGGTGCCCTTGAGGGTGCCGATCAGCATGTTCCCGGCCGGCGGCACGATGGACCGCATCGCCTGCGGGAGCACGATCCGCCGCCAGCGCCGCCACCGGCTCAGCCCGAGCGCCTGCGCGGCCTCGATCTGCCCGCGGTCCACGGAGAGGATGCCGCCGCGCACGACCTCGGCGGCGTACGCGGCCTCGTGCAGGGTCAGTCCGATGATCGCGACGGTGACCGGACCGAGCAGGTCCACCGTCTTCACGCCGAGGATCTGCGGGTACAGCGCCCCGATGTTGAACCACAGGAGCAGCTGCACCAGGACCGGGATCGACCGGAACAGCCAGACGTACCCCCAACTGACGCTTCTCAGCACCGGGTTGGCGGACAGCCGGGCCGCGGCGAGCACAGTGCCCAGCGCGAAGCCGAGCACCATGACGACGGCGGTCAGCCACAGGGTGAGCCACAGACCGCGCAGCACGGCGTCGGAGGTGAAGTAGTCGGCGACCACGCCCCACTGGAACGCCTCGTTGCGCACCACGGAGGTGACGGCGAGGACGAGCAACGCCAGTACGGCGACGGCGGCCGTCCACTGGCCGAGACGGCGCTGCGGAACGATCGTGAGGGAGTCCGCGTGCTCCGGTACGTCCGGGGCGGCGGGGGCTTGGGCAAGGGTGTCGGAGGTCATGCGAAGGCTCCGTGGCATCGAGTCGGTAGAACTCGGGTGGGTGCCTTCACACGGGCGCGCACCACAGGTACTGCGGCGCGGGTACGGCCGAGCCCCTCAGCAGGGCCGTCCATCGAGAGTACGGGTCGGTTTCCCCTCGCTGTCAAGGCTGTCCGGACTGTGAGCCGTACGTCTCACGTCAGTTGACGCACCACCGAATGCCTGTTCCACTTGGCCCATGCATCCACAGCAGTGGCTGGTCAAGCGCTCCCACATCGACTTCGGTCGAGTGTGGTCCTCCTCCTGTTGAGCTGACCCACTGCGCGCCCTGATCCGCTGATCCAGCGGGGCGCTTCTCGCGTTCTCCCTCGCTTCGTCTTCACACGCGCACCCCTCCCCTCCCCTCGCGCTTACCTCACTCTTGCCTGCCCTCAGGAGACCGCACCCGATGCACACCCCCACGCGTGCCCGAAATCGCCTTATTGCCCCCTTCGTTCTCATCACCGCGGCGACCCTGCTCCTCACCGCCTGCGGCTCCGGCTCGGACGACGCCGCCGTCACCGCCGCGGGCCAGGCCGACCAGATCCCCGCCACGGACGTCGTCTCCGCCCTCAAGAAGGACGAGACAGCCGCAAAGCTGCTGCCCTCCGGCACCACCCGCCTCACGATCGCCGTCAGCGTCTCCGGCCAGCCGCCCGGCACCTCGATCCTTGACGACGGAAAGACCCTGGCCGGCCAGGACGTCGACTTCGCGGAAGCCGTCGCCAAGGTCCTCGGCATCAGGCTGCGGACCGAGCAGGCGAGCTTCGAGGCGATCCTGCCGGCCCTCGACAGCGGCAAGTACGACCTCGGCGCCGGCAACTTCGGCGTGACCGACGAGCGCCGCAGGACCATCGACTTCGTCACCTACATCAACGACGGCCAGGGCTTCGCCACCCGCAAGGACAGCAAGCTGACCAAGGTCACCGACCTGAAGCAGCTGTGCGGCCTGACCGTCGCCACCGGCGCGGGCACCACCTTCGAGGCCACGCTGGAGGAGAACACGCGCCTGTGCACCGACGCGGGCAAGAAGGCGTACAAGGTGCAGACCTACAACGAGCAGGGCGCGATCTGGTCCTCGCTCCAGCAGGGCCGCAGCGACATCGTGATGTCCACGATCAACGGCCTGCGCTACGCCGTCGCCCACCAGCAGGGCCTGACGTTCCTCAACGAGTTCCACCGCCTCGACGTCGGCTTCGCCTTCAAGAAGGGCAGCAGCCTGACACCCGCCTTCCAGGCGGCGGTGAACAAGCTGATCGCCGACGGCACGTACGCCAGGATCCTGAAGAAGTGGGGGACGACGGGCTCGGCCATCACCAGGTCGGAGATCTCGCCTCCGGAGGTGCGAACCCCGTAGTGCAAACGCGTTGACTGTCTGTCACAGCCCGCAGTCGCAGCACGAGCAGCATTCACCGCACTCGCAGCAGGAGCACGCCTCGCAGCAGTCGCAGTCGCAATTGCCGCACCACCCCTCCCGCTTCTGCCGCGACCACGGCCCTTCGTACTCGTCGGCGCAGCACACCTTGCAGGTGCAGCACAACCCGATCGCGACGGCGCACCCGGCCCAGAACCCGCGCTTGCCGGGCCGGGGCGGCTCACCGCCGAAGGGGCTGCCGCTGTAGGGGTTCCCCGGCGCCTGCGGCCCCCGCGGGGCGTACGGGCCACCGTGCCGGGGCGGCCCGAAGGCGGCGGTGGCCTCCTCCGACAGGTGCCCGCAGGAGGACGGCCCACCGAACGCCCGGTCCACCGAGCGCCGCAGTTCATGCACGAGCAACTGGTGCGCGAGCGCGCTGTCCGTGAACTCGGCCTCGCGCAGCGCGAGCCGTATCCCGTGTACGGCGTCGTCGGCGAGCCGCCTGGCCTCCGCCAGGGATGTCCCGGTCGCGGTGAGGGGGTTCCAGGCACCGGAAGCGGCGTCGGCCTCCCGGTCCTCCACCGCGTCCAGCAGATGCGCGAGCCGGCCGAAGAGGCGGCCGGCCTCGGCGAGCGGCTCGGTGTTGCCGGGGCGGCCGGCCAGGATCGCGGTGTGCGCGAAGGCGGCGGCCGTCGCGGTCTCGGTGGGTTCGGTGACCGTCAGCAACGGCGTGCCCGGCCCCGCCAGCGCCTCGACACCGATCTGCCGGTCCACGGCGTCGACGAGTACGGCGGTGTCGAACCCCACGTCCATACCGGTCCGCGCGGCCGCCCGGCCCCAGCTCGTGGCCACCCGGCGGGCGGCGAGCGCCACCGGCCTGCGGCCCAGCAGCCCGTCCCCGTCGGCGACATGGTCACGCACCTTGGCCGAGGCGAGCACCAGCGAGACGGCGGCCGCGAGCCGCGCTCCCTCACCCTGTGTGACGGACGCGGTCCGCATTCCGCGCAACGGACAGGGTCCCGCCGTACGGCGTCCCGCTCCCCCGCTTTCCCCGTCGGTCTGAGCTTCCGTCAACACCGATATCAGCAGCCCGTCATAGTTCGTCACCACTCGCGCGAGCTGTCCGTGGTCCTTGCGCAGTGCGAGACACAGCCCGCACAAATGCGCCATCCACTGGGTTTTGAGGCTCTCCGTGAGCCGGTGACGGCAGGGTCTGACGATTCCGAACACGACGATTCCCCCGTGGTGCGTACGGCGTTGAACTGCGGCGATTCGCGGCATCGTACCGGCCCCGTCGTTCACCCGTACGCCCCGTCATCACCCGTACGCCGTGAAGAATCATATTTCACTCACAGTCAGCAGCCGTTTGTGAAACGACCCTTGGGACACATGGACTCTCGACGGATTCGCTGTGCACCAGTACCGTCACAAACCCCCCGCGCGGCGTCTATCCACTTGGCGCACCGTCCGCATCATGGATGACCATAGAGATGCGGAAGCACGAAAGACCGCTGTGAGAGGAGGCGTCCATGGGATCGGTACGCAAGGCAAGTGCCTGGCTTGGGCTCGTCGACGACAACGAAGACGAGCGTTACTACGACGACGAATACTCCGAAGGGACCGAACCCGGGGAGGCCTGGGTCACCGATCCGCGGGTCAAGGTGGCCACGGACGTCGCCGAGGAGAAGGGCCGCCGGATCGGCACGGTCACCCCGGACAGCTTCCGGGACGCCCGCGCCATCGGCGAGCTGTTCCGCGAGGGTGTCCCGGTGATCGTGAACCTCACGGCCATGGAGGCCGGCGACGCAAAGCGTGTCGTCGACTTCGCGGCCGGGCTGATCTTCGGCCTGCGGGGTTCCATCGACCGGGTGTCCAACCGGGTGTTCCTGCTGACCCCCGCCGACACGGAGATCATCAGCGGGGACTCGGCCGCGCACCGCACGGACGGCTTCTTCAACCAGAGCTGAGGCAGGGCCGCTCACCGGCCCTGCCGCTGCTGGGGGAATTCAGCGGAAGGCGTCGAGCCCGGTGAGCGCCTTGCCCAGCACGAGCTGGTGCATCTCGACGGTGCCCTCGTAGGTGAGCACCGACTCGAGGTTGGTGGCGTGCCGCATCACGGGGTATTCGAGCGAGATCCCGTTGGCACCGAGGATGGTACGGGCGGTCCGGCAGATCTCGATCGCCTCCCGCACGTTGTTGAGTTTGCCGAAGCTGACCTGCTCGGGACGCAGGCGGCCGGCGTCCATGCGCCGCCCCAGGTGATGGGCGAGCAGAATCCCCTTGTGCAGTTCGACCGCCATGTCGGCGAGCTTGGCCTGGGTGAGCTGGAACCCCCCGATGGGCCGCCCGAACTGCTCACGCGTCTTCGCGTAGTCGACGGCGGCCTCGAAGCAGGCGCGGGCCGCGCCCATGGCGCCCCAGACGATCCCGTAGCGGGCGTGCGACAGACAGCTGAGCGGACCCTTCAGGCCGACGACCTCCGGCAGCACGGCATCGGCGGGCAGCCGTACGTCGTCGAGCACGAGCTCGCTGGTGACGGAGGCGCGCAGGGACCACTTGTGCTTGATCTCCGGCGCGGAGAAGCCCGGGCTGTCGGTCGGCACGACGAACCCGCGGATCCCGTCATCGGTCTGCGCCCACACGACGGCGACCCCGGCGACGGACCCGTTCGTGATCCACATCTTGCGCCCGTTGAGCACCCAGTCCCCGCCGTCGCGCTTGGCGTACGTCCGCATGGAGGCGGGGTCGGACCCGTGGTCGGGCTCGGTGAGCCCGAAGCAGCCGATGACGTCACCGGCGGCCATGGAGGGCAGCCAGCGCCGCTTCTGCTCCTCGCTGCCGAACCGGTGAACGGCGTACATGGCGAGGGATCCCTGCACCGACACCAGCGAGCGAATCCCGGAATCGGCGGCCTCCAGCTCCAGGCAGGCCAGCCCGTACTGCACGGCGCTGGCACCGGCGCAGCCGTACCCGCTGAGCGACATCCCGAGCGCCCCGATCCCGCCCAGCTCCCGGGCCAGCTCCCGGATCCCGGGGAGCTCCCCGCTCTCGTACCACTCGGCGACGTACGGCAGCACCCGGTCAGCGGCCCAGTCCCGCACGGTGGCCCTGATCGCCAGGTCCTCCGGCTCGAGCAGGTCGTCGATACCGAGGGGGTCGGCGGGGTCGAACGGGGCCATGAGCACGTCCTCTCGAAACTAGCACCGCTAGTTACTCATCCGCACCTGACGTTACGACGCAGTGTCCCGCACGTCCAGGACAGCGTGGCGGGCCCGTCGGCGAAGCAGCACCGCCGGGGTGCCGCACCCTCACAAAAAAGCCCCGCCTCCCGAGCGTGGGTGGGAGACGTCCTGCGTCAAGCCGAGACGCGGGACTGCGCGACCTTGCGAGGCGCGGGTACGCCGCCGGCCCCGGACTCGGCCCCGGGATCCCCGCACTGCATCACTCGCGGCAGCCGCAACGCCATCACCGCCCCCAGCACCAACAACCCCGCACTCACCAGCAGCGTGACATGCAGTCCGTGCACGAAACTGTCCCGGGCCGCCCGGCGCAGGGCGACCCCGGCAGTCCCGCCCAACTGCCCGGCCACGTCGTACGCCTCGCCCAGCGAATGCCCCGCCGACGCGGACGCCGACGCCGGCACCCCCGGCACGGACGCCAGCCCGGGCGCGTACGCCGCGTTCATCACCGTGCCGAGCAGCGCGATCCCGATGCCCGCCCCCAGCTGGTACGAGGTCTCGCCGATCGCCGCCGCGCCGCCCGCCTGCTCCGGCGGAGACTCGCTCAGCATCGACTCGTACGCCCCGAACAGCGTCGTCTCCAGCCCGAACCCCAGCAGCACGAACCCGAGGACCAGCAGCCCCGCGTTGTCCTGGCCGCCCATCGCGGTCAGCAGGAGGACGGCCACCGCCGTCAGGAGGAACCCGCAGCTCACCATCCGCCGCGGCCCGAACCGCCGGAGCAGCCGCGCCCCGGCCAGCCCCGCCGCCATCGCGGCGATCGTCAGCGGCAGCAGCCGTAGACCGGTCTGCAGCGGAGACAGTCCGAGCACCAGTTGCAGGTACTGCGCCGCGATCAGCTCCAGCCCGACCAGCGCGAGCATCGCCAGCACGATGCACCCGACCGACGTACTGAACGCCGGCCGCGCGAACATCCGAAGGTCCACCAGGGGATGCGTCAGCCGTCGCTGCCGCCGTACGAAGAGCACGATCAGCGCGGCGCCCAGCACCAGCGGCGCCACGGTGAACGGCCCCAGCTCCCCACCGCCGAGCCGCTTCACGCCCAGCACCAGGCAGAACAGCCCGGCCGCCGCCATCAGCGCGCCGACCACGTCCCAGGGCCCCTTGCCGTCGCCCCGCGACTCCGGCAGCAGCAGCCGTCCGACCGGCAGGCTGACCAGCATCAACGGTATGTTGACGAGGAACACCGAGCCCCACCAGAAGTGCTCCAGCAGAAAGCCGCCGAGCAGCGGACCGATCGCCGCGCCGACCGCCGCCACCGCGCTCCAGATGCCGATCGCGAGCGCCCTCTCCCGCCGGTCCGGGAAGACCTGGCGCAGGATCGACAGCGTCGCGGGCATGATCATCGCGCCGCCGACCCCGAGCAGCGCCCGGGCCAGGATCAGCACCTGGGCGGTCCCGGCGAAGGCGGCCATGGCGGAGGCGACGCCGAACAGGCCGTATCCGAGCAGCAGGATCCGTCTGCGGCCGACGCGGTCGCCGAGCGTGCCGAAGAGGATCAGCAGCGAGGCGCAGACGAGGGGATAGACGTCGACGATCCAGAGCAGTTCTATCGCGCCGGGCTTGAGGTCCTCGGTGACGGCGGGCACCGCCACGTGCAGCACGGTCGCGTCGAGGGCGACCAGGAGCAGGCTGACGCAGAGGACGACGAGAACGACCCAGCGGTTGGCACCGGCCCCGGCCGCCCGACGGCGCAGCACAGCGGCCGTGGTCGTCCCGGACATGCACGTACCTCCCAGATGTTCCCTCGCGTTCGGCGGGGCTCACGGGTTGGGGACTCCCCGTGACTCGGCCGGAGAGGAGCGGTGGTCTCCGGCCCGCGCAACGAAGGCGAGTGACACGCCAATGTACGCGAGTTCCCGCCGGTGCCCAGTGGCGGACCTCTCAGACGCGTGGGGAACAGGTGTGGCGTACGCCACTCCACCTCCCCGCTCCCCCTCCTCGTCGGGCACGGCCCCGCGGGCCGCGCGGTACCGGCCCCGGTAAGGACGCGGCCCGTACCCGGTCGATAATCAGCCCGTGACCGATCTTGAAACGCGCGGCGCCGCGACCCTGCGCCGAGCGGCCCCGGCCCTCCTCGGGTACGCGGCCGTACGCGCCCTGGGCCTGCTGACGCTGGCCCTGTGGAGCGCCGCGCGCGACAAGAGCGCGTACACGCTGCTGACCGCTCGCTGGGACGCCCTGTGGTACACCCGGGTCGCCGAGCTGGGATACGGCTACGAGGTGCGCCTGCCCAACGGTGATGTGCACTCCAACCTCGCGTTCTTCCCGCTGCTGCCCTGGCTGGAGCGGCTGCTGGCCGCCACCACCCCGCTGTCGTACGCCGACGCGGGCTTCGCCGTCGCCCTGCTCGCCTCGCTCGCCGCGGCGTGGGGCGTCTTCGCCGTCACGGACCATGTGTACGGCCCCCGCGCCGGCGTCTGTGCCGCCCTGCTGTGGGCCGTGCTGCCCGTCGGGATCGTGCAGTCGATGGCGTACAGCGAGTCCCTGTTCACCGCGCTGGCCGCGTGGTCGCTGTACGCGGTCCTCACCGGCCGCTGGGTGACGGCGGGCGCTCTGGCCTCCCTGGCGGGCCTGACCCGACCGGTGGGCCTCGCGGTGGTCGCGGCGGTGGGGGCGGCAGCGATCATCTCGTTCGTACGGGACCGGAGAGCACCTGTCGTGGCCGCCGCCGTACGGGACGGGAGAGCACCTGCTGCCGCCGCCGTACGGGACCGGGGAACGCCTGCCGCCGCCTCCGTACGGGACCGGAGAACGCCTGCCGCCGCCGCTTCCGTACCGGAGCCGAGAGCCCCGGGCGTCGACGCGCGGCGCGCCCTCGGCGTGCTGCTCGCCCCCCTGGGCGGCGCCGCCTATGTCCTGTGGGTCGGCCACCGCACCGGCAGGGGCCCGCTCGGCTACCTCGACGTCCAGGCCGGCTGGCGCAACGGATTCGACGGCGGCTACGCCTTCGCCCGCTTCGTCGCCGACAAGTTCACGTCGTTTCCGTCGGCCCTGGCGGGCGTGGGGCTGATCGTCGGGGTGGGGCTGATCGTCTGGCTGTACGCGGTCTGCGTACGACAGGGCCAGCCGCTGCCGCTCCTGGTGTACGCGGGCGTCGTCACCGCCCTCGCCCTGTGCGCGTCGAGCTACTTCGGCTCGAAACCACGCCTGCTGCTGCCCGCCTTCCCCCTGCTGCTGCCCCTCGCCCGGGCCCTGGCCCGCACCCGGACACGCAGGTCGGCGCTGCTGCTCGGCACGGTCGCGGTGGTCTCGGCGGGGTACGGGGCGTTCTGGCTGAACGGCTCCGGTCCACCGTGATCGTCGCGGACCGTCGGTGAGCGTCCGGATAATTCCACCCCATGATTCGGTGAACGAATTCATAAGGCCAATAAAACCGCAACCCGGGACGATCAAAGGAATTAAAGGGGCCGGCCTCCCGGCATTGCGGATTCCTCGGAATTAAACCTCCGCCTGAGAGGAATCCCACATCACATGGTCATCACAAAGCCGTGGATTCGACGAGGAACTGAGCTCACTCGCTGTAACGTCGATTGGGTGCGTACCGAACGAAACCTCACCCGTCTGGACCGGGTGTTCGCCAGGCTGGACCGTGAGCGGGAACGGCCGGCCCACATCGACGTGCCGAAGATGAGCCGGCACCGGGTCGCGCTGCTCGCCGGAACTCTCGCGTTCTATCTGGCGATCGTGTGGCTCGTGGTGATCACCTCATGGCTGGTCCGTCTCGACTGGCAGGTCATGTTCTTCCGCCCGTACCAGCAGTGGGCGGGCATCCACTGGTTCGTGGACTACTACGTGGTGCTCGGCCAGCGCGGCCCGACCGCCGTGATGGTCGCCGCCTGGCTCGGCTGGCGCTCCTGGCGGCAGCACACGCTGCGCCCGCTGCTGACCCTGGGCGCATCGCTGCTGCTGCTGAACATCACGGTCGGCGCCGCCAAGCTCGGCATGGGCAGACTCGGGCCGCACTACGCGACCGCGATCGGCTCGAACGAGATGGGCCTGGGCGGCGATATATTTCCCAGCGGCCATACCGCCAACGCCGTGGTGACCTGGGGAATCCTGGCCTATCTGGCCTCCACCCCGAGAGCCCGGCGCTGGCTGTCCGCGGTCTCCGCGGTCACCTCGCTCGGAGTCGGCATGGCCACGGTCTACCTCGGTACGCACTGGCTCAGCGACGTCGTCCTCGGCTGGACCGCGGGTCTGCTGGTCCTGCTGGCCCTGCCCTGGTGCGAGCCGTTGATCGCCCGCGCCGAGGCCGGGATCTTCGATCTGCGCGACCGCTGGCGTGCCCGGCGCCGCGCCCCCGCACCGGCACCGCTCTCGCCCGTCGAGACTCCGGTGCGCCTCAAGCCGCGTACGACGGCTCCCCAGAACGAGACGGCGGCCCGCTCGCCCCGGGCGCCCGTCTACCTCGCCCCGGGCCCGCACATGACCCGCTCGGAGCGCACACCCGTCACCCCGGTCGGCAGCCGCAGGCCGCCGCACTCGGACCGTGTCCCGCGGGGCACGAACTCGACGGCCCGCCCCCTGACGGGCGGCGGCCCCCCGAGCTGACCCCTCGGACAGGCTGACCACCAGTCGGCGGGGCCGGTACGCACAGCCCACCCCCGCACCCGGCGACGGCCCCGGTTCCTCGACAGGAACCGGGGCCGTCGCCATGATCGTGGTCCGCCCCGTGTCAGGTCGCGTCAGCCCTTCCAGGCCCGCGCCACCTGGCCGTTCTCCACCTCGAAGTTCAGGCGACCGCTGCGGTACTCCATGGTGATGACGGCCCCCGGCGGCAGCGACCGGACCGTCGACCACCCCCGCTCGCGGGCGAGCCGTTCCGCGCTGTCGGCGTCGAGGCCGACGTAGGTGTCCGGGCTGTCGTCGGGTTCGGCGGGAGGGGTCGGAAAAGGTGCCATACGGCCACGCTAGGCGCTGTCCGGCAACCGGGGAAGTCCGGGCTCGAACCCTGGTCGGGCCTCCCTCTCTGTCACGCTTCTGTCACAGAGTCACGAGACGCGTTTTGGGTCGACTTCGTCACACGTACGAGCGGTTTCGTACACCTTCTTCGGGGAACCGAACGCATTTCCCGCCTGTCGCGCCCACCGGAGGAAAAGCCCCGCGGAAAGTTCCCGGAGAACCGTCCCCGGCCCCTCTTTCCGTCCGCGATTCCGGACGGGTCCGCGGGAACTCGTGCCGCCGATGAAAAACCCGGATGCGGCACAGAAACCGTCCCCTGCGGGTTCTCGGCGGTTCGGCCGGCCGCTCGAACACCACCGGAACCAGCAGACCGCCCTGGACGCCTACCCGCGACTCCGCCGTCCTCCCGCGCCGCGCCGGCACTCTCTCCGGCGGGGAGGAGCGCACGCTCGCCCTCTCCCGGGCCCTGCCGGCACGCGCGCGCATGTCGCCGACGGTCGCCGCCCGCACGTACGACCTTCTGCGCGCGCTCGACGCCTGTGGGGTCGTCGCCGAGCAGCGGCTGCCGCCGGGGCCGCGCGACCCAGCGGCGGCGGTGGTGTACGAACCGCGCCGCGGAGCGGTCGGCTTCGGCGGCGAGGCGGGCGAGTTCCAGCGGCGGGAAGCGGCGGACCGGCTACCGCCGAGGCACTGAGCAGCCGCCGCGGCGGGGTCGTCCCGGGGCGTCCGGTACGCCCTGGGGCCCCATCCGGTCCGCCGACCGGATGGGGCCCCAGGCCCGGGACGAGGGGGAGCGGGCCTCAGATGTCGAGGCGCTGCCCGGGCACGATCACGTCGGGATCACCGCCGATGGCGGCCTTGTTGGCGGCGTAGAGCCGCTGCCAGGTGGTCCCGTGCCGGTCGGCGATGCCGCTCAGCGTGTCGCCCGCGCGGACGGTGTAGTCGCCTCGGGACCCGCCGCGGGTGACGTGCTGTGCCGATGCCGGCCTCTCGGGTGCCTCGACCGCCCTGGTCGAACGCTCCGGCGCCTTGTAGGGCTTCGACGGTGCCTTCGACGGGGAGGGGTTCGTGTGCGTCGTGCCGGAGGCGGAGACGCCCGGTGCGCTCCCGGACGCTCCGGCCCGCGCCGAACAGGTGGGCCAGGCGCCCCATCCCTGGGCCCGCTGGACCTTGGTGGCGACGGCGATCTGCTGGTCCCTGCCCGCCTGGTCGGCCGTCGGCGCGTAGGCCGTGCCGCCGTACGCACGCCAGGTGGAGGCGGAGAACTGGAGTCCTCCGTAGTAGCCGTTGCCGGTGTTGATGTGCCAGTTGCCGCCGCTCTCGCACTGGGCGATGCGGTCCCACACCCCGCCGTCCGCCGCCGCGGCGTTGCCGGTCGCGGCCAGCACTCCCAGCGGGGCGAGCAGAGCCGCTCCGGCGAGGACCGCCGCGGTACGGGCCTGGTTCCCGCCGGGAGCCTTCCGCGCCTTACGGACGTTGTCGCGAGTGGTATCGGCACATTCGGACATGTAGTTCCCTCTCCACGTACCCGGGGTCCCCCAAGGCGAGGCGCCACGGCCCGTGTTCCGTCACGGTCGTCACGCTCCCCCCGTCCACCGGAGATGGTGCGGCGCGCCGGACATCGGCATGTCGATGAAGCGCGCGGTCGGCGGACGTACCCGAGCGGTGCTGGTTGCACACGGCCGAGAAATCTAGAAGGGCGACCAGCCGGTATCAACCAACTGCTTGTCATTCCAGGCCAGTTCGCCGTTACCCCGAGTATCGACGATTTTTTGCCACCCACTTAATTCACTGATTTCCTGATTTGTCGGCCAGTCCGCCTGACGGCCTGTGACTCACTTCACCGCTCCAACTCCCCCCGCATTCCCATGACTTGACGCTGAGTGCCGGTTTACGCACCGAAGGTGACGCTGCGCGTCGGATGGTTCGATTCCGTTCGGCCTGGAGCGTGACCCCCGCCACAGATCGCCCGTTGTCTTCTTCATGAGCCCGGGACCCCGCCCGGTTCACGGGCCGGGAGCCACCCGGTCCCGCCACGCACCACATCCCGAGGGAGCCACCCGTGCCGCGCATGCTCGACGTCAGCGACGAGGTACGCGCCGAGATCGGCGACGAAGAGGCCGACCGGCTGCTCGCCGGGGAGAACGCCCCCGGCAGTTACGACTGCACGTCCTGTCGCACCCCGGGCGACTCCGAACAGGAGCGCACCAGCACCGTTCTGTTCGTCGGCGACGAGACCGCGGTGCTCGCCTTCGCCCATGCCTCCTGCCTGCCCTCCCAGGTCGTCCAGGTCACCGAGGAGCAGCTGCGGGGCGCGGTGAAGTCGATCACCGGCGACACCGTGGACCTGGAGCCGGAGAAGACCGCACCCGAGCAGGCCGTGCTCGGGGTGACGAGCGGACTCGTGCTGATCGCCGGAGAGTTGCACCCCGCGCTGGTCGTCGAGCCGACCGCGCCGATCGTGCGACCGGGTGCGACGGGAGCCGGCGACGACTTCCTGCCGCTGCTGATCGAGCAGGGGTTCATGCCGGTGACGGCGATCGAGAGCGCGCCCTCCGTGCTGCACGGCTGGTCGGTGCTGTTGGCGATGGGCCAGTTGCACGCGGTGCTGCAGCCCTCGCCGAACGGCGGGCAGCCGGTCGCCTGGTGGCAGGCGCATCAGCCGCTGCAGGTGACGGACAGCTGGCGGGCCGCCGCGAACAAGCACCAGCAGGTGCTGATGTTCGCGGCACCGGTGGGGTCCATCGGACGGCAGCCCCGAGAGGACCTGCTGCGTGACGCGCTGGACAAGGCGGCGGCGAACGGGCAGTTGGTCACGGCGGCGCTGCCGCTCGCGGGGACGTGAGCGCGTCGCCCGACCGCATCTCCCAGGGCCCGGGGTCGTTTGGACATACGTGCACACCTACGACGTTCCCCGCCGCCCGTTCCAGCCGCTGCCGTCCGCACGAGTGGCTCAGGACCCTCAGGGCGGCCCATCGGCCACACCGATCTACGACGCGCTCTACGCCGAGTACGTCAAGTCGTTCCGCTCGCTGCCGGGTGACCGCACGGGCGAGGACGAGCTGGGCTTCACCGCCTTCGGGAACATCCCGCACAGTACGGGCTCGTTCAGCAACGCGTACAGCGCCTACAGCGCGGGCGCGTACAGCGCGCGCCAGCAGTCGCAGTGGCAGCGCGTGGGGCAGATCGGGCAGCAGCACGGCACCGGCGGGTTGCACCACGTTCCGGCGGCGCTGCCGCCCGGGCCGCGCAGAGGCAACTGAGGCAACTGAGGCATGGGGGAAGGGCGGGCCCCGGGTCCGGGCCCGCCCTTCCTGACGCGTTCCTGCCTACTTCTTCCGGCCCCGCTTCTCGCGTACCCGCACCGAGATATGGATCGGCGTCCCCTCGAATCCGAACTCCTCGCGCAGCCGTCGCTCGATGAACCGTCGGTAGCCCGCCTCGATGAAGCCGGAGGCGAAGAGCACGAAGCGCGGGGGCTTGGTGCCGGCCTGGGTGCCGAAGAGAATGCGCGGCTGCTTGCCGCCCCGGATCGGGTGCGGGTGGGCGGCGACCAGTTCGCCGAGGAAGGCGTTCAGGCGGCCCGTCGGGACCCGGGTCTCCCAGCCGGCCAGGGCGGTCTCGATCGCGGGGACCAGCTTCTCCATGTGCCGTCCGGTGTGCGCCGAGACGTTCACCCGCGGCGCCCACGCCACCTGGAGGAGCTCGGTCTCGATCTCCCGCTCCAGGTAGTAGCGGCGCTCCTCGTCGAGGGTGTCCCACTTGTTGAAGGCGAGGACGATGGCACGGCCCGCCTCGACGGCCATGGTGACGATGCGCTGGTCCTGCACCGAGATGGACTCGGAGGCGTCGATCAGGATGACCGCCACCTCGGCCTTCTCGACGGCGGCCGCGGTGCGCAGCGAGGCGTAGTAGTCGGCGCCCTGCTGGAGGTGGACGCGCTTGCGGATGCCCGCCGTGTCGACGAACTTCCAGATCACGCCGCCCAGTTCGATGAGCTCGTCGACCGGGTCGCGGGTGGTGCCGGCGATCTCGTTGACGACGACGCGCTCCTCGCCGGCCACCTTGTTCAGCAGCGAGGACTTGCCGACGTTCGGACGGCCGATCAGCGCGATGCGGCGCGGGCCACCGACCGCGGTGCCGAAGGTCTGCTCGGGCGCCTCCGGCAGCGCCTCCAGGACGGCGTCCAGCATGTCGCCGGTGCCGCGGCCGTGCAGCGCTGAGACGGGGTGCGGCTCGCCGAGGCCCAGCGACCACAGGTACGCCGCGTCGGCCTCCGCGCTCGGGCCGTCGACCTTGTTGGCGGCCAGGACCACGGGCTTGCCGGCCTTGCGCAGCAGTCGTACGACGGCTTCGTCGGTGTCGGTGGCGCCGACCTTGGCGTCGACGACGAACACGACGGCGTCGGCCGCCTCGATCGCGTACTCGGCCTGCGCCGCCACGGAGGCGTCGATGCCGAGGACGTCCTGCTCCCAGCCGCCGGTGTCGACGACCTTGAAGCGACGGCCCGACCACTCGGCCTCGTAGGTGACACGGTCGCGGGTGACGCCCGGCTTGTCCTCGACGACGGCCTCGCGGCGGCCGATGATCCGGTTCACCAGAGTCGACTTGCCGACGTTCGGGCGCCCGACGACGGCGAGGACGGGCAGCGGCCCGTGGCCGGCCGCGTCGATCGCCCCCTCGACGTCCTCGGGATCGAAGCCCTCTTCCGCGGCGAGCTCCATGAACTCCGCGAACTCGGCATCGCCGAGCGCCCCGTGATCGTGCTCGGCCGACCCGTCGGGCTGGATGTGGTCGTTCATGAAGTCCGTACCTCGTCGTTCAATCGTGGTGATCGGTGGAACGCCCGGGTTCTCCCGGCCGGCCCACTACTCAGTGTCGCCCGGCGTCCACGTGGACGCCCGGCGTTTTACCGGCGGCCGGTCAGCCGCCGGGCGTGCTCCAGGTGCGCGGTGAGCTGCTTCTGGATGCGCTCGGTCGCCTCGTCGAGCGCCTTGCGTGTACGTCGTCCGCTGCCGTCGCCCGCCTCGAAGGGGTCGCCGAAGACGACGTCCACACGGCTGCGCAGCGGAGGCAGCCCCTTTACCAACCGGCCGGGCCGGTCGGAACTTCCCAGCACGGCGACCGGGACGATCGGGGCACCGCCGCGCACCGCGAAGTACGCGAGCCCGGCGCGCAGCGCGGCGAAGTCGCCCTCGCCCCGGGTCCCCTCGGGGAAGATCCCGAGGACGCCGCCGTTCTCCAGGACGCCCAGCGCCTGCGTGATCGCCGTGCGGTCGGTGGTGTGCCGGTCGACCTTGACCTGCCCGATGCCGAGCAGGAAGGGGTCGAGGGGCCCGATGAACGCCTCCTTCTTGATCAGGAAGTGCGTCGGCCGGGGCGCCACGCCCATGACCATCGGGCCGTCGATGTTGTGGGAGTGGTTGACGGCGAAGATCACCGGACCGGTGACGGGGACCTTCCAGGCCCCCAGCACCCGCGGCTTCCACAGCCCGTACATCAGGCCGACGCCGATGCGCCGCCCGACCTCGGCGCCCTTCTGGGAGGGCACGGACGCTGCAGTCACTTCGCGGCCCGCTTCTCCTCGACGAGCGTGACGACGCACTCGATGACCTGCGCGAGGGTGAGCTCGGTGGTGTCCACCTCGACCGCGTCGTCCGCCTTGGCGAGCGGCGAGGTCTTGCGGGTGGAGTCCGCCGCGTCCCGCTTGATCAGGGCCTCGCGGGTGGAGTGGACGTCGACACCCTTCAGCTCGCCGCTGCGACGCGCCGCGCGGGCCTCCGCGGAGGCGGTCAGGAAGATCTTCACGTCGGCGTCCGGCAGCACGGTCGTCCCGATGTCGCGCCCCTCGACGACGATCCCCTTCTCGGCGCCTGCCGCGACGGAGCGCTGCAGCTCGGTGATCCGGGCCCGCACCTCGGGCACCGCGCTGACCGCGCTGACCTTGGAGGTGATCTCCTGGGTGCGGATCGGGGCGGCCACGTCGGTGCCGTCGACCGTGATCGTCGGGTTCAGCGGATCGGTGCCGGAGACGATGTCGGGCTTGCCCGCCACCGCCGCGATCGCCGTGGGGTCGTCGATGTCGATCCCGTTGGTCACCATCCACCAGGTGATCGCCCGGTACTGGGCGCCGGTGTCCAGGTAGCTGAGGCCCAGCTGGGCCGCCACGGCCTTGGACGTGCTCGACTTGCCCGTGCCGGAGGGACCGTCTATGGCGACAATCACGGGCTGGGCGGCGCCGTTTTCCACGGGAGGACACCTTCCTGGTGCGCGCTGGGAGTGTGCGGGGACGCGAAAGCGCCCCGCACAAGGTTACTGGCTCACCGGAGGCCTCCTTACTGGCGGATGGCCCAGCCCCGCTCCTTCAGCGCCGCCGTGAGTACGGGCGCCGCCTTCGGCTCCACCCACAGCTGCACCAGACCCGCCTGCTGCCCGGTGGCGTGCTCGATGCGTACGTCCTCGATGTTGACCCCGGCCATCCCCGCGTCCGCGAAGATACGGGCCAGCTGGCCGGGCTGGTCGTCGATGAGGACGGACACGACCTCGTAGGCCCGCGGGGCGGACCCGTGCTTGCCGGGGACGCGGATCTGGCCCGCGTTGCCGCGGCGCAGCACGTCCTCGATGCCGGCGGTGCCCTCGCGGCGCTTGTCCTCGTCGGAGGCCTGCAGTGCCCTGAGCGCCCGGACCGTCTCCTCCAGGTCGGCGGAGACGTCCGCGAGGAGGTCGGCGACCGGCCCCGGGTTCGCGGAGAGGATGTCGATCCACATCCGGGGATCGGAGGCCGCGATCCGGGTCACGTCCCGGATGCCCTGTCCGCACAGTCGTACGGCGGCCTCATCGGCGTGCTCCAGGCGGGCGGCGACCATGCTGGAGACCAGGTGGGGCATGTGGGAGACGAGCGCGACGGCACGGTCATGGGCGTCGGCGTCCATCACCACCGGCACGGCCCGGCAGTGCGAGACCAGCTCCAGGGCGAGGTTCAGGACCTCGGTGTCGGTGTCCCGGGTGGGGGTCAGCACCCAGGGGCGGCCCTCGAACAGGTCACCGGTGGCGGCCAGCGGGCCGGACTGCTCACGGCCCGACATGGGGTGGCTGCCGATGTACGCCGACAGGTCCAGGTCCAGCGCCTCCAACTCGCGGCGCGGGCCGCCCTTGACGCTGGCCACGTCGAGGTAGCCGCGGGCCAGGTCCCGGCGCAGCGCGTCCGCGAGCACCGAGGCCACATGGGCGGGCGGGGCGGCGACGATCGCCAGGTCGACGGGACCGTCGGGCGCCTCGTCGGTGCCGGCGCCCAGCGCGGCCGCCGTACGGGCCTGCTCGGGGTCGTGGTCGGCGAGGTGGACGACGACGCCGCGCTGGGTCAGGGCGAGCGCGGCGGACGTACCGATGAGGCCGGTTCCGATGACCAGTGCGGTCCTCACTGGGCGATGTCCTTGCGCAGGGCCGCCGCGGCACCGAGGTACACGTGCGCGATGTCGGCGCGGGGCCGGTCGGACTCGATGTGCGCGAGGACCCGGACGACCCGGGGCATGGCGCCCTCGATGTCGAGTTCCTGGGCGCAGATCAGCGGTACGTCGGCGAAGCCGGTGCCGAGCTTGCGGGCCGCGGCGGCCGGGAAGTCGCTGTGCAGGTCCGGCGTGGCCGTGAACCAGATGCTGATCAGGTCGTCGGCGGTCAGGCCGTTGCGCTCCATGATGGCGGTGAGCAGGGCTCCGACCTGCTCGTCCATGTGGCCGGCCTCGTCCTTGTCGAGTTGGACGGCGCCCCGGACCGCTCGTACCGCCACGGCGATGCTCCTTGCTGATGTGCTGATGTACGGCTCTTGGTGCGTCCAGCCTAGTCAGCCCCCCTCGGGCCGGGTGGCCGGCGCCCGCACGCTGAGACGGCACCGGCACCCGCCGGATCAATCCACCCCGAATCGCCTTATTCCGCCACTTGGGGTGAGAAACACCTGTGCGCCTCTTTACGCCGGGCCGCCGGTCCGCTCTGATGGCAGGACATCCGCCTCGGGGGAGGCCCGTAATGAAGCGTCCCGGACCGTTGGTCACCCTTCTCGCGGGGCTGCTGCTCGGCCTCTTCATGCTCTCCCTCAACGCGACGACGGGCACCGAGAGCGCCTCGTCCGGCTACCGGGAGCAGACCCCGAGCCCGGCGCCCAAGAAGTCGGCCACCGCATCCCCGTCCCTCCGGTCACCGTCTCCCGCGGTGGCTCCGTCTCCGTCGAGGAAGCCGGTTGCCACCGCCGACTACGCCGGGCGCACCGACGACGACTCGGCCTCCGTCGCCGTGGCCGTGCGCGACGGCAAGGGGATCGCGTACTTCTGCGACGGCCACGCCAAGGAGTCCTGGCTGAAGGGTGACGTCGAGGACGACGGAACGATGCGGCTCACCGGCTCGTACGGCGCCGAGCTGAACGGCACGCTGCGGCAGGACCGACGGATCCGCGGCACGGTCGAGGTCGCCGGCGGGCACTACGCCTTCACCGCCGACCGGGCCACCAAGCCGTCCGGGCTGTACCGGGCGACGGCGACCGTGCGCGGCGCGAAGATCGACGGCGGCTGGATCGTGCTGCCGGACGGCCGCCAGGTCGGCATCCTCACCCGCGCCGGCAAGCCCACCGCGGCGCCCGGGATCACCCCGGAGACCGGCGCGGTGACGGTCGACGGACAGCAGCTCACGGCCCGCCCCGTCACCCCCTGACCCTCCGGTTGACCCACCTGGGAGCGCCCATGCCCGTCGACCCGAACGCCCTCACCCAGGACTTCCCCTCCCCCGAGCCCGGCCACCGCCGCCCGAACCCCGCCCGCTGTCTGGTGCCGGCGGCCGTGGCCGCCGCGGTCGCGGTCGCCCTGGGGGTGTACGGCAAGGTCCACGATCCGGCGGGCACCGCGTTCAACCTGGCCGGCTTCAGCAGCACGGGGGCGGTGAAGTCGTGGCTGGCGACGACCGCGTTCTTCTTCGCGCTGGTCCAGCTGGTCTCCGCGTTCATGGTGTACGGGAGGCTGCCGGGCCCGCGCTGGTCGCCGGCACTGCACCGCTGGTCGGGCCGCGCCGCGTTCCTCGTGGCGGTGCCGGTCGCGGTGCACTGCCTGTACGCGCTGGGCTACCAGACGTACGAGACGCGCGTCCTGTGGCACTCGGTCCTGGGTTGCTTCTTCTTCGGTGCCTTCAGTGCCAAGATGCTGCTGCTGCGGTCGGAGCGGCTCCCCGGCTGGCTGCTGCCGCTCGTCGGTGGGCTGGTCTTCACCGTTCTCACCCTCATCTGGCTCACCTCTGCCCTCTGGTTCTTCCGCACCTTCGGAGTGACGACATGACCGACAGCCCGACCCGGCGCACCCTCCTTCTCGCCGCGGGCGCGGCGGGCGCGACCGCGCTGACCGTGGGGTGCGGCGAGTACGGCAAGGACAGCGGCTCCTCGGCCGGCGCCTCCAGCGGTCAGGAGCTGGCCAGGACGGCCGACATCCCGGTCGGCGGCGGCAAGATCTTCGCGGACGAGAAGGTTGTCGTCACCCAGCCGGAGAAGGGCAGGTTCAAGGCCTTCTCCAACATCTGCACCCACCAGCAGTGCCCGGTGGCCGACGTCTCGGACGGCACCATCAACTGCGATTGCCACGGCAGCAAGTTCCACATCGCGGACGGCTCGGTGGCCCATCCGCCGGCCACGAAGCCGCTTCCCGAGAAGCAGATCAAGGTGCGCGGCGACATCATCACGCTGGCCTGACCTGCACGGACCGCGAACAAGCCCGTCAGGCGTCCCAGAGTGCCCCCAGCGTCGCCAGCTCGCTCTGGTACTCGATCCGGTCCGCCCACTGACCGGGCCACGCGTCGGCGCCCAGGTGCGCGCCCGCGAAGGCGCCCGCCAGGCAGGCGATGGAGTCCGAGTCGCCGGAGGTGCAGGCGGCCCGCCGCAGGGCCGTCACCGGCTCCTCGACGAACAGCAGGAAGCTCAACAGCCCGGTCGCCAGCGCCTCTTCGGCGATCCAGCCCGCACCGGTGGCCAGGCACGGGTCGGTCTCGGGGGAAGGAGAACGCAGGGCGTCCTGAAGGCGGTCCAGGATCTCCAGGCACTCGTCCCAGCCGCGCGCGATGAAGTGCTCGGGCGACGGGTCCTGGCTCCGCGTCCACAGGTCGCCGAGCCAGCGCTCGTGGTAGTGGCTGCGGTTCTCGAGGGCGTACGACCGCAGCAGCGCGACCAGCCGGGCCGGCTCGGCTCCCTCCGCGAGCAGCCGTACGGCGTGCGCGGTGAGGTCGGAGGCGGCGAGGGCCGTCGGATGCCCGTGGGTGAGCGCGGACTGCAACTGGGCGGCGCCGGCGCGCTGTTCTTCGCTCAGCCCGTGGATGAGACCGACGGGCGCGACCCGCATGTTGGCGCCGCAGCCCTTGGAGCCGATCTGGCTGGCGTCCTGCCAGGGCAGGCCGGGACGTTCCAGCAGGGCGCAGGCCCGCAGGCAGGTGTTGCCCGGAGCCCGGTTGTTCTCCGGGGAACGGTTCCAGGCGATGAACTCCTGCCGCACGGGCTCTACCATGTCCTCGGGTCCGAGCACGCCCCGGTCCATGGCCGTGCGCAGCCCTCGTGCCAGCGCCAGCGTCATCTGCGTGTCGTCCGTGACGAGCGCGGGCGTGGGCAGCTCCAGGCCCCGCCACGGCCCGAACCGGTCGGTGATCGACGACACGCTGTGGAACTCGGTCGGATAGCCGAGCGCGTCTCCGAGGGCAAGCCCGACGAGCGCCCCCGTGGCGGCGCGCTTGGTGAGGAGGGTGGTCATGTGGGACGTCCTTCCAGGGACGGTCTGAGGAGGGGCGGTTGCAGGGCGGTGGCCGGACCCGCCCGGTACAGCGCGGCCGGTTTGCCACGGCCGCCGGTCAGCCGGGCGGCACCGGGCACCGCTTCGACGAACCCGGGCGTGGCGAGCACCTTGCGCCGGAAGTTGGGCCGGTCGAGCGCGGTGCCCCACACGGCCTCGTAGACCTGCTGCAACTCGCCGAGCGTGAACTCGGGCGGGCAGAAGGCGGTGGCGAGGCAGGTGTTCTCGAGTTTGGCGCCGACGCGTTGATGGGCGTCGGCCAGGATCCGGTCGTGGTCGAAGGCGAGCGGCCGGGCCGAGTCGTACGGCGTCCAGCGCGCCTGCGCCGCGTCGCTTCCGCCCCGCGGTTCGAGCGAGGCGAGACGGGGGTCCCCCCGGACGAGGTCCGGGGGAGGGTCGGGCAGCAGCGCGGCGAAGGCGACCGAGACGACCCGCATCCGGGGGTCCCGGTCGGGTTCGCTGTAGGTCCGCGACTGCTCCAGGTGCAGCCCGGAAACGTCCGACAGGCCGGTCTCCTCGGCGAGTTCACGCCGGGCGGCCGTCTCCGCCGACTCGTCCGGCCGCACGAACCCGCCGGGCAACGCCCACTGCCCGGCGTACGGCTCCTGCCCCCGTTCGACGAGCAGCACCTGCAGCGCGCCCGCGCGAAGGGTGAACACCGCGAGATCGACGGTGACGGCGAAGGGTTCGTAGGCGTACTTGTCGTAGGCCTCGTTGCCGTACACGCCGTTGTCACCGCCCACCTGCGCCCACCCCCTTAATAGTCAGTACGACTATAAAGAGGCGGGCGCGTCTTCCACAAGCCCCAACAGCCCCCTACCCGCGCCCGGGCGCGAACGCCGCCACCACCGCCCCCGCCGCCGCGGCCCCCGCCGAGACCCAGAGCGCGGGCGCGCATCCGTCCAGGAAGTCGGCCGGTGAGCCGTAGCCGCCGTACGTCGTGAACACGGCTGCGGCGACGGCGACACCGAAGACCCCGCCCAGTTCGCGCAGGGCGTTGTTGACGCCGGCGGCGACGCCCGCGTCGCTCAGCGGCACGGAGGAGGTCACGGCGTTCGCGACGCTCGGGAACACCAGGGAGATGCCGATGCCCGCGATGATCAGCGGGAGCACCATCTGCCCGTACCCGACGCCCGGTTCGACCTGCCAGGCCAGCAGTCCGAGCCCCGTCGCCTGCAGTGCGAGGCCGGTCAGCATGAAGGGGCGGGTGCCGAACCGGTCCGCGAGCGCGCCCGCGACGGGTGCGACCAGCAGAGGCATGGCGTTCCACACGAGGATGCGCACCCCGGCCTCCAGCGGGGAGTAGCCGAGCCCGAACTGGAAGAGCTGCGTGATCATGAAGAGCGCGCCGAGCAGCGAACCGAAGAGGAGGAAGGCGGCGGCGTTGGCGGTGGAGAAGGCCCGTCGCCGGAAGTACGCGAGCGGCAGCATCGGGTACCGGGCACCCTTCCGCTCCCAGCCCAGGAAGGCGGCCACGAACCCGGCCCCGACGAGCAGCGCGGTCAGCACCTCGACGCTCCCCCAGCCCACCTCGGGGGCCCGGACCGGCGCCCAGGCCAGGCCCGTCAGCCCGACGGCCGCCAATACCAGCCCCACGAAATCGAGTTGGGGCCGCGTGCCATGGCTCTCACGGAGTTTCGTGGCGGCCAGGGGCAGCATCGCCAGACCGATGGGTACGTTCAGCCAGAAGATCCACTGCCAGGACAGGCCCTCGGTGACCGCCCCGCCGAGCACGGGTCCGGCCGCCACACCGAGGCCGGTCACCCCGCCCCACACCCCGATGGCCATGCCCCGCTTCTCGGCCGGGAACGCCTCGCTGATCAGGGTCAGGGTGAGCGGCAGGAGTACGGCGGCCCCGGCGCCCTGCACCATGCGCGCGGTGATGAGCTGTCCCGGGCCGCCCGCGAGGGCCGCGGCGGCGGAGGCCAGGGTGAAGACGGCGAGCCCGACGACGTACATACGCCGCCGCCCGAAGCGGTCGCCGAGCGCGGCGCCGGTCAGGGTCAGGCAGGCGAAGACGAGGTTGTAGGCGTTGATCGTCCACTCCAGCTGGGACAGGCTCGCCCCGAAGTCGGCCCGCAGCGCGGGCAGCGCGGTCGCGACGACCACGACGTCCAGGGAGCACAGCAGCGCCCCGAGCCCGGCGAGCGCCACGGTCCACACGCGCCGCCGGGATGCGAGTTCAGGGGGTGTACGCAGGGGGACTTCGAGCGTCTCGGTCATGATCGTGCCTTCCGTGAGTCTTGAGGTCACTCACGGAAGGCAGACCAGCCTCGCTCCGGAAAGGCATCGCGCCGCCCCAGGAAGGCCAGCAGCCGGGTGTCGGCACGCGAGCGCGACGGCAGCCGAACCGGCGTACCGAAACGCACACCGCGGTCCGCCTCGCCGACCACGCACCGCGCGACGGACAGCAACTCGGCCGCGAGCGGGGCGGGAATGGGCCTCAGCCGCCCGCAGGCCTGGGCGACGTCCCAGCCGTGGACGGCGATCTCCACGGCCCCCACGGCGGCCATCACCTGGACGTCCAGCGGTACTTCGCCGACCAGTACCTCATCCTCGGCCGGTCCGGCCGCCCAGGCACCGAGGACGGCACACGCCCGTCTGCGGAACCCGCACGCGCGATCCGCGCCCGGCTCCACGGGAAACAGCCCGATCCGCCCGCCGGTCAGCCCCTCGTGCAGCGCGTCCAGCGCGTCGTCGAGATGCCCGAGGAGTTCCGCGAGATCCCACTCGGCGCAGGGGGTCCCGCGACCCAGGTTCCCGGGCTCCACTCCGGCCACGCTGCCCAGTGCGTAGGCGAGCGAACGCTCCAGCAGTTCCCCGGGGTTCATGACAGCACCGCCGGCATCCCGAAGAGGCCGGGCAGTTCCGCGTCCAGGAAGGCCGTGATGCGGGCCACGGCACCCGACTCGACGGTGAGCACCTGCACGGAGTGCGCTCTGAGGGCGTCGTCCGCCCCGCGCACGTACATGACGACGGCGGGCTGCCCGTTCGCGCGCGTGGGCAGCATCCGGATGCCGCCCTTCTCGTGGACGCGCGCCCGCAGGAACCGCAGCACGTCCTTCTTCCCCGCGAACCACTCCGAGTTGGGCGGCATCTCCAGCTCGACGCCGTCCTGGAGGAGCGCGAGCAGCGCCTCCATGTCGGCGTTCTCGAAGGCGGCCATGTACCGGCCGAGCACCTCACGGTCGGCCGCGCTCTCGGGCTCGACGACGAGGTCCTCGTCGGGGGCGACCTCGTCGAGGCGGGCACGCGCGCGTTGCAGGCTGCTCTTGACGGCCGCCGTGGAGGTGTCCAGCAGCGAGGCGACCTCGGGCGCCCGCCAGGCCAGCACGTCCCGCAGGATGAGCACGGCCCGTTGCCGCGCGGGCAGGTGCTGCAGCGCGGCGACGAGCGCGAGCCGGAGACTGTGGCGGGCCGCCACGACGGTCGCGGGGTCGACGAGGGTGTCGGGCAGCGGCTGCAGCCACGGAACGTCCGTCGCAGGGGCCGTCAGCGGCTCCTCGGGCGCCCCTGACGGCCCCCCGAGGCCCGAGGGCAGCGGGCGCCGCGTTCGGCTCTCCAGGGCCGTCAGACACGTGTTGGTGGCGATCCGGTGGAGCCAGGTCCGCAGGGACGCCCGGCCCTCGTAACCGTCGTAGGACCGCCAGGCCCGCAGATACGTCTCCTGGACCAGGTCCTCGGCCTCGTCGACCGAGCCCAGCATCCGGTAGCAGTGTGCGAGCAGTTCCCGCCGGTACGGGCCGGTCAGCCGCACGAACTCGTCTCGGTCCGTCGTCGCCACCATGGCCACTCCTCTCGCCGGTCACCCATACAGACCGGCGAGGGAGCGAAAACGCATCGGCGCCCGGAGGCCTACAGGTCGACTTCCTTCATCAGCATGCCGACCTCCGTGTTGGACAGCCGGCGCAGCCAGCCCGACTTCTGGTCGCCCAGGGTGATCGGGCCGAAGGCGACGCGGACCAGCTTGTCGACCGGGAAGCCGGCCTCCGCCAGCATGCGGCGGACGATGTGCTTGCGGCCCTCGTGGAGGGTGACCTCGACCAGGTAGTTCTTGCCGGTCTGCTCGACGACCCGGAAGTGGTCCGCGCGCGCGTACCCGTCCTCCAGTTGGATGCCGTCCTTGAGCTGCTTGCCCAGGTCGCGCGGGATCGGTCCGACGATGTGCGCCAGGTAGGTCTTCTTCACGCCGTACCTGGGGTGGGTCAGCCGGTGGGCCAGCTCGCCGTGGTTGGTGAGCAGGATGACACCCTCGGTCTCGGTGTCGAGCCGGCCGACGTGGAACAGGCGCGTCTCGCGGTTGGTGACGTAGTCGCCGAGGCACTGACGGCCGTCCGGGTCCTCCATCGTGGAGACGACACCGGCCGGCTTGTTCAGCGAGAAGAACTGGTACGACTGGGTCGCCACCGTCAGGCCGTCGACCTTGACCTCGTCGTTCTCCGGGTCGACCCGCTTGCCCTGCTCCAGCACGATCTCGCCGTTGACCTCGACCCGCGCCTGCTCGATCAGTTCCTCGCAGGCCCGCCGGGAGCCGTAGCCCGCGCGCGCGAGGACCTTCTGCAGCCGCTCGCCCTCCTGCTCGGCGCCCGGGAAGGTCTTGGGCAGCTTGATGTCCTTCTTGCCCGCGTACCGGTCCCGGTTGCGCTCCTCGGCCCGCGTCTCGTACTCACGGGAGGTCGCGGGAGCACTTCGCCCGCGCTGCTGGGGCTTCTTCGGTCCGCCCTTGGCGCCGCCGCGGGCCGCGCCGCCGCGCCCCGCCTTCGGGCCCTCGTGAGACGCGCCGGGGCCCACGTCGTAGCGGCGCTCCTCGGGGCGGGGCTTGCTGGGACGGCCCTGGCCCTTGGCCTGGCCCTGCCCCTGCTTCTGGTCCCTGTTGTTACCGGCCCCGCGGTGGTTACCGCGCCCGCCGCTCTTGCCGCTACCGCTGCCACTGCTTCGCATCAAAGTTCCGTCGTCGTCGTGTCAGGCATGTTCGTCGCGGGCCCGTCGTCCGTGTCCGGTGCATCCGGATCGAACGACGGCACGCCTTCCTGGGTCTCGGCCTCGATCGCCTCCGCCTCCGGGAGGAAGGGCGCGAGCTCCGGGAGCTCGTCCAGACCGCGCAGGCCCATCCGCTCCAGGAAGTAGTTCGTCGTCACGTACAGGATCGCACCTGTTTCGGGTTCCGTGCCCGCCTCCGCGACCAGACCGCGCTGCAGGAGGGTGCGCATCACACCGTCGCAGTTGACTCCGCGCACGGCGGAGACCCTGCTGCGGCTGACCGGCTGGCGGTAGGCGACCACCGCGAGGGTCTCCAGCGCGGCCTGGGTGAGGCGGGCCTGCTGGCCGTCCAGGACGAAGCCCTCGACGGCCGCCGCGTACTCCGGGCGCGAGTAGAAGCGCCAGCCGCCCGCGATCAGCCGCAGCTCGAAGCCGCGGCCCTGGACGGTGTACTCGTCGGCCAGCTCCCGCAGCGCGTCCCCGATCTGCCGTCTGGGCCGCTGCAGGATCTTCGCCAGGTGCTCCTCGGTCGCGGGCTCGTCCACGACCATGAGGACGGCCTCCAGGGCCGGCTTGAGGTCGAGGTCGGCGACGGTACGCGGCCCGGCCGCCACGTCGGTGGTGTCCTCGCTCACGCCTTCTTCTCCTTGGCATCGTCCTTGGGTACCTCGGGCGGCCGGTCGAACTCGTCCGTGACCGTCGGCGTCTCGTCGCCGTCCCCGCCGGTCCAGCGCACCAGCAGCTCCCCGAGGGCGGTCTCCTGGTCGAGGGCCACGGCCTTCTCCCGGTAGAGCTCCAGCAGGGCCAGGAAGCGCGCGACGACGGTCAGGGTGTCGCCGGCGTCCTCGATCAGCGCCCGGAAGCTCGCCTCCCCCAGCTCTTTGAGCCGCCCGACCACGATCTGGGCCTGCTCCTGCACACTCACCAGCGGCGCGTGGATGTGGTCGACGTACACCTGCGGCCGGGGCTTGGGCTGCATCGCCTTCACGGCGAGCTTGGCGAACCCTTCCGCCCCGATGCTGATGACCACCTCGGGCAGCAACTCGGCGTGGTGCGGTTCCAGTCCGACGGTACGGGGGTAGCGCCGTGCCTCCTCGTCCAGCCTGCCGCTGAAGATCTCGGCGATCCGTTTGTACGCGCGGTACTGGAGCAACCGCGCGAACAGCAGGTCCCGGGCTTCGAGAAGCGCGAGGTCGGCCTCGTCCTCGACCTCCGCGGCGGGCAGCAGCCGGGCCGCCTTGAGGTCGAGCAGCGTGGCCGCGACGACCAGGAACTCCGTCGTCTGGTCCAGGTCCCAGTCCGGGCCCATCGCCCGGATGTGCGCCATGAACTCGTCGGTCACCTTGGACAGCGCGACCTCGGTGACGTCCAGCTTGTGCTTGGAGATCAGCTGGAGGAGCAGGTCGAAGGGCCCCTCGAAGTTGGAGAGGCGGACCTTGAAGACGCCGTCTCCCGGCTCTTCCCCCTCCGCGGCTGACGCGGGCTCCTCTGACGCGGGCTCCTCTACGGGAGGCGGGGCCACTGGGGCCGGTGGCTCCGCTGGAGCCGGTGGTCCCGCTGGAGCCGGTGGTTCCGCTGGAGCCGGTGGCTCCGGAACCGGCGCGGGTTCAACCGCAACCCGTGGGGGTTCGACACGAGCCGGCGCGGGTTCGACCGGAGCCGGCGGAAGTTCGACCGGAACCGGCTCCGCCCCTGGCCCCCGCCCCAACGCACGCCGGCGACCGGCGGATGCGCCGGTGCCGGCGGAGGGAACGTCGTTCGAGGTCATGGCCCCCGCAGGCTATCGCTACCGCCCACGCAGCCGTCGAACGAGGATGCTCGCGTCCCCACGGGACTCCAGGTCGGCCAGCACCACGGCGACGGCCTCGCGTACGATCCGCCCGCGGTCGACCGCCAGCCCGTGCTCGCCCCGCAGCACCAGACGCGCGTGCTCCAGATCCATGAGCTCCTCGGCGGACACGTAGACCGTGATCTTCTCGTCGTGCCGCTCCCGCCCGCTGGGCCGCCGGGAGGCCGCCCGTCCGCGTTTGCGGGACGCGGCGGCGGCCGGCGCACCCGCGCCCGCGGCAGAACCTTCCTGCGTCCCCTCGCGCTGTCCGGAGCGCTCGGCGCCCCGGCTGCGGGACTCCCCCGAGCCGCCCGGCTCCGTCGCCACGTGCTCCGCGCCGTCGCCGTCACCGCCCTGGGCCGGCACCGCGTGCGGCGCGTCCCCGGACGAGGCCGTCCCGGTGGTGGCGGGCGCCCCGGCCGCTGCCTGGTCGCTCTCCCCCGCCGGAGCGGGCACCCGGGCCTCGCCGTTGACCGGGCGCCGTGGAGTGGACGGCTGGAGCGCCGTCCCCCCTGTCGTACGGAACAGTTCGTCGGCCCCCGGCAGACTCACTCGGCGTGACACCGGGCGAGCACCTCCCTGGCGAGCTGGCGGTAGGCGGCGGCACCGACGGAGTTGGAGGCGTACGTGGTGATCGGCTCGCCGGCGACCGTGGTCTCCGGGAAGCGGACCGTGCGCCCGATGACCGTGTGGTAGACGTGGTCGTCGAACGCCTCGACGACCCGCGCGAGCACCTCGCGGCTGTGCACGGTGCGCGAGTCGTACATCGTGGCGAGGATCCCGTCGAGTTCCAGCTCCGGGTTGAGCCGTTCCTGGACCTTCTCGATGGTCTCCGTCAGCAGCGCGACACCGCGGAGGGCGAAGAACTCGCACTCCAGGGGCACGATCACCTTGTGCGCGGCCGTCAGGGCGTTCACCGTGAGCAGGCCGAGCGAGGGCTGACAGTCGATCACGATGTAGTCGTAGTCGGCCATGAGCGGCTTGAGGGCGCGCTGCAGCGTCGACTCGCGCGCTACCTCGGAGACCAGCTGGACCTCGGCGGCGGACAGGTCGATGTTGCTGGGCAGCAGGTCCATGTTCGGGACCGCCGTCTTCAGGAGCACCTCGTCGGCCGCCATGCCCCGCTCCATGAGCAGGTTGTAGACCGTGAGGTCGAGCTCCATCGGGTTGACGCCGAGACCGACCGACAGCGCGCCCTGCGGGTCGAAGTCCACGAGCAGCACACGACGGCCGTACTCCGCGAGGGCGGCACCCAGGTTGATGGTCGACGTCGTCTTGCCCACGCCGCCCTTCTGGTTGCACATCGCGATGATCGTCGCGGGGCCGTGACTGGTCAGCGGGCCCGGGATCGGGAAGTACGGCAGCGGGCGCCCGGTCGGGCCGACGCGCTCGCGGCGCTGGCGGGCAGCGTCGGGCGCGAGCGTGGCCGCGTACTCGGGATCGGGCTCGTACTCGGCGTCGGGGTCGTAGAAGTGCCCGTCGGGCAGTTCGTCGTAGTCGGCGAAGTGGTTGTGGGGCGCGCCACTTCCGTCGCCGGCCATGGCGTTCACGTGATGGCCATCCATGCTCTGGTGTGCTGGCTGAGTCACCCCTGAGGTCCGGTGACTCCGGTGGGCTGCGAAGGTACGCACCGCGACGGAGCCGACAGCCTCGACCCCCGCGGGGCCCTCGGCCCGTGCAGACATTCCTGGGTGACCACCCCCGGGAGAAAATGTCGACTCATTCACAAGTCGTCTTACCTCCTTGGTGACCAGGAAACTTCTAGACAGGTCAGCGTGGCACCATGCCGACGGTTGGCGACTCTATGGCGTGTCGGGCGTCCGCAGCAACACAATCCGCCGGACCCGGCAGGATGTGTCGGCAATGAAACATCCCTCTGTCAAGGGCGTACGACCGTCGCACGGTGGGTTTCACCGGTGTACGAATCGGTCCAAGGGTTACGTTCGAGGCGAGTTGACCTAGAGCCGCAAAGTGACCATACACACACCCGGCCGGACCTTCTCGGGCAAGGTCCGGCCGGGTGCGCGGCGTTGACGACCTGTGTTGACGTATCGACCTTTACCAAAAGGAGACTTAACGTCGACGGTCAGCCGAGCAGGGTTTCGAGCTCCACGTGCTCCAGCCCGTGCGCCTCCGCGACCTCGCGGTAAACGACCTTGCCGTCATGGGCGTTGAGCCCCTTGGCGAGCGCGGGATCGCGGCGCAGCGCCTCCACCCAGCCGCGGTCGGCGAGTTCGACGATGTAGGGCAGTGTCGCGTTGGTGAGCGCGTAGGTGGAGGTGTTGGGCACCGCGCCGGGCATGTTGGCGACGCAGTAGAAGACCGAATTGTGCACCGGGAAGGTCGGCTCGGCGTGGGTCGTCGGGCGGGAGTCCTCGAAGCAGCCGCCCTGGTCGATCGCGATGTCGACAAGGACACTTCCCGGCTTCATGCGCGAAACAAGTTCGTTGGTCACCAGCTTCGGGGCCTTGGCGCCCGGGATGAGCACGGCACCGATGACGAGGTCGGCCTCGAGGCAGGCCTTCTCCAGCTCATAGGCGTTGGAGACGACGGTCTGGATCTTCGTTCCGAAGATCTTGTCGGCCTCCTTGAGCTTGTTGATGTCCTTGTCGAGCAGGGTCACGTGGAAGCCCATGCCGATGGCGATCTGCGCGGCGTTCCACCCGGAGACGCCACCGCCGATGACGACGGCCCTGGCGGCCAGCACACCCGGGACCCCGCCGGGCAGCACACCGCGGCCGCCGTTGGCGGCCATGAGGTGGTAGGCACCGACCTGGGGGGCGAGGCGGCCGGCGACCTCGGACATGGGGGCGAGCAGCGGGAGCGCCCGGCTGGGCAGCTCGACCGTCTCGTATGCGATCGCGGTGGTGCCCGACTCGACGAGGGCGTCGGTGCACTCCTTGGAGGCGGCCAGGTGCAGGTAGGTGAAGAGTGTCTGGTCCTTGCGCAGGCGGTGGTACTCCTCGGCGATGGGCTCCTTGACCTTGAGCAGCAGGTCGGCGGTGGCCCACACCTCGTCGGCCGTGTCCAGGATCCGCGCGCCGGCGCCGACGTATTCGGCGTCCGCGATCGAGGAGCCGACGCCGGCGCCTCGCTCGATGACGACCTGGTGACCGTGGCGCACCAGCTCGTGCACGCCGGCGGGGGTGATGGCCACCCGGAACTCGTTGTTCTTGACCTCGCGGGGGATGCCGACCTTCACGTCGATCACGGTCCTTGGCTCAGAGGATGTCGGGGCATTACAAGACATACCCAGGCATGCAGGGGCACACCAGGATGCACCGCAGGAGAAGGTGCGGCAGAGCCAGTCTAATGAAGGTGTTCCCGCTGTCTAGCCTTTCATTGCATCAATCTTCAGCGGATGTGCTACGGATTTCGCAGGCGTTAGCGTCGTGTTCCGGTGGATCGGCCCGTTCCGGCTCCGGATCGGCCCGCGTTTCGGGCTCCTGGAGCTCCTCGCCCAGCAGCCGCTCGGCGGTGCCCCGGTGAAGTGCGGCCGCCGCCGGATCGCCGAGGCGCTCCAGGGTGTCGGCGATCCGCAGCTGGAGCGCGGCCTGGAGGCGGACGTCCTCGGCTCGGCGCGCCCACTCCACCGCCTCCAGGCAGCTGCGCATCGATTCCTCGGGCCGTCCGGCGTACTCCTGCACGCGCGCGATTTCGCTCAACGCCCGCGCGTGGGCGGCCACATCGCCGTATCTGCGGTGTCCGGCGGCCGCGGCCCGCCAGTTCCGCAGCGCCTCGCCGTAACGGCCCGCGAACGTGTGGGCGGCGGCGATACGGCCGTACAGCCGGGCGGCGTCCGCGCGCTCGCCCCGGGCCAGCCGCTGGGCGAGGGCGCGGCCGAACCAGTCGGCGGCCCGGTCGTAGTCCGCGAGCTCCAGATGGGCTCCGCCTACGGATTCCATCGCGCGGCCGGTCGCATACGGGTCGTTCGCCTCACGTCCGGCGTCCAGTGCCGCCCGATAGCGCGCCAGCGCCTCCGTCGTACGGCCGGTTCGGGCGTCCAGGTCGGCGAGGTTCAGCAGGGCGGCGGCGCGCTCGCGGGGCAGCCCGCGGCGCTCGGCCACGTCGAGGACCAGGCGGTGGACGCCGTACAGGTCGGGCGCGGCCGCCCGGGTGCCGAAGTGGGCCACCATCGCCCGCACGAGCTGGGACATCAGACGCCGGGCGAGGGTGTCCAGCTCCCCGTCGGCGACCGCGCAGCGGGCCGCGGCGAGCAGGGCGGGTTTGCGGAGGGTCAGCCACTCGGCGGCTGCCCGGGGGCTCGGGAAGCGCAGGTCGCGGGGCATGCCGAGGAGTTTCTCGCGGGCCTCGGGGCTGTCGGTCTCGGTGATCACCCGGCAGGCCTGCAGCAGCCGTACCGTCCGCTCCAGCATCCGGGCGCGGGCGAGCTGGAGCTCGGCGGGGCGCTCCTGGCTCTCGGCGAGGTCCGTCAGCAGCGGCTGCAGACAGCCGGGGACCTCGTACTGCGGCAGCGGCGAGTCCACCGCGTGCAGCAGGCCGAGGGCGACGAAGTCGTCCAGGGTGGCGCGGACGCCGTCCAGCGAGCTGCCCGCGAGCGCGGACGCGGTGTGCGGGTCGACCAGACCGGCCGGGGCGAGGGCGAGCAGCCGCAGGATCCGGGCGGCGGGGCCGGACAGGGACAGGTACGTGAGCCGGAAGACCCGGCTGAGCGCGGTTCCCTCGCCGTCCTCCGCGCGCAGCTGCTTGGCGAGGTCGGAGACGGCCGCCTTGGGACGGGTGGCGAGCCAGCCGCCGGCCAGCATCAGCGCGGCGGGCTGGCCCTGGCACTCCTCGGCGAGAGTCTCGGCGGCCCGTGGGTCGACGGTGATGCGGACCGACCCGGTGTGCCGGGACAGCAGTTCCACCGCCGACTTGGTGTCGAGGCCGCCCAGGGTGCAGGGGCGCACGTCCGCGATCCCGGTCAGCGGGCCCCCGGAGACGGCGACCACCAGGCATTCCGGCGTGTCCGGCAGCAGGGCGTCGACCTGTTCGGCGCTGACCGCGTCGTCCAGCAGGAGCAGGGCCCGGCGGTCGGCGAGGGCCTCGCGCAGCGCGGCCGTGAGGTCGTCCTCGGCGGCTCCGGCGGGGGCGGGCACGTCGAGGGCGGTGAGCAGGTCGCGGGCGGCGCGTTCGACGGGGACGGGCGTGCCGTCCGGTTCACCGAGGCGGGCCCGCAGCACCCCGTCCTGGTAACGGTCGGCGACCTGTCGTACGAGTTCCTCGGCGAGGGCGGTGCGTCCCGAGCCGGGCCTGCCGGCGATGAGCAGCACGCGCGCGCGGGGGGCCTTGCGGCCGCCGATCGTGTCGAGTCCGGCGCTTTCGATGTCGGCGCGCAGTTCCTTCAATTCCCTTGTGCGGCCGAGGAATTGACTGTCCGCGGGAGCCTGTGCCGACAGCCGTGCACCGTCTGCGTCCACCGCCTGATCCGTCACGGGCCACACTCCCGTCCCACACCGCACGCGCAAGCCCGCCGGGACTCCGGTCCGGGCGTTTCCAGAGCCTAGTTCACGCTCTGCTACGTTCCGGTCGGAGCACGGCGGACACGTCCCTCGATCGGATCAGCAGATCGTCACACCGCAGGTATGGCGGATGGATCGGGTGCGTGGGGCGGCCGACGGATCGGCGACGGGCTGCCGGAAGGGTTCAGGACTCGAACGGACGCGCCGGCCACGGCGCGTCCGCCGGACGCAGCGCGTCGAGCCCGTCGCCGCCCCGTGCGGCGGCCAGCGACAGCACGCCCACGACGAGGCAGTTGTTGTGCAGTTCGCCGGCGAGCGCACCCCGGACGAGTTCGTCGACCGGCACGCGCGCGTGCTCCATGTCGGCCTCCTCGTCCTCCACCTCGAAGCGCTCCTGGTCGGCCTCGGACAGGTCGCGCGCGAGGAAGATCCGTACGGCCTCGTCGCAGCCGCCGGGCGTGGTGTAGACGTCGGTCAGCACCCGCCAGTCCTCGGCCTTGACGTGCGCCTCCTCGTACAGCTCACGCTGGGCCGCGTGCAGCGGGTTCTCGCCGGGCACGTCGAGCAGGCCGGCCGGGATCTCCCACAGCTTCTGCCGCACCGGGTGGCGGTACTGCTTGATGAGCAGGACCCGGTCCTCGGCGTCGAGGGCGAGGACGGCCACCGAGCCGGGGTGGACCTGGTAGTCGCGCCGCGCCACCGAGCCGTCGGGCATGACCACCTCGTCCGTGCGGACGGAGGTCTTGTTGCCCACGAAGGGAGTCTCCGTCGCCCGGATCTCCCACTCCTCGTGGGTGTCCTTGATCGTCATGCTCTGTCCTTCCAGACGTACGCGAGCCACATACCAGAAGCAGCCGGGGTGCCCACCTTTTGAAGGGATGCACCCCGGTCACCGTACAACTGGTGTGTTACTTCGAATTCTCCCGCGCGGCCTCGGTCCTCTGCACCGCCGCCTTCACGAGCCCGGCGAACAGCGGGTGCGGACGCGTCGGGCGCGAGCGCAGTTCCGGGTGGGCCTGGGTGGCGACGAGGTAGGGGTGGACCTCGCGCGGGTACTCGACGTACTCGACGAGCTTGCCGTCCGGCGAGGTGCCGGTGAACTGGATGCCCGCCTTCTTCTCCAGCTCCGCGCGGTAGGCGTTGTTCACCTCGTAGCGGTGCCGGTGGCGCTCCTCGACGTACTCCTTGCCGTCGTACACCTCGCGCACGATGGAGCCCTCGGCGAGCTTGGCCGGGTACATGCCCAGGCGCATGGTGCCGCCCATGTCGCCCTCGCCGGCGACGATGTCGAGCTGCTCGGCCATCGTGGAGATGACCGGGTGGGCGGTGGCCGGGTCGAACTCGGTGGAGTTGGCGTCCGAGATGTCGGCCAGGTTGCGCGCGGCCTCGATCACGATGCACTGCAGGCCGAGACAGAGGCCGAGCAGCGGGATCCGGTTCTCGCGGGCGTAGCGGATCGCGCCGACCTTGCCGAGCACGCCCCGGTCGCCGAAGCCTCCGGGGATGCAGATGCCGTCGACGTCCGCCAGCTGCGCCTTGGCGCCGGCCTGGGTCTTGCAGTCGTCCGAGGTGACCCACTTGATCTTCACGCGGGCCTTGTTGGCGAAACCGCCGGCGCGCAGCGCCTCGGTGACCGAGAGATAGGCGTCGGGCAGGTCGATGTACTTGCCGACCAGGGCGAGGGTGACCTCGTGGTCCGGGTTGTGGACGCGGTCGAGCAGGTCGTCCCAGGTCGTCCAGTCCACGTCGCGGAACGCCAGGTCCAGCTTGCGGACGACATAGGCGTCCAGGCCCTCGCCGTGCACGGTCTTCGGGATGTCGTAGATCGAGCGGGCGTCGGGGCAGGCGACCACGGCGGCCTCGTCGACGTCGCACATCAGCGAGATCTTGCGCTTGATCGCGGTGGGCACCTCACGGTCGCAGCGCAGCACGATCGCGTCTGGCTGGATACCGATGTTGCGAAGAGCCGCAACCGAGTGCTGGGTCGGCTTCGTCTTCAGCTCCCCCGAGGGACCGATGTACGGCAGGAGCGAGATGTGGACGACGAAGACGTTGTCACGGCCGACCTCGTGCCGGACCTGGCGGACCGTCTCCAGGAACGGCAGCGACTCGATGTCGCCGACGGTGCCGCCGACTTCAGTGATCACCACGTCCACCTCGTCCGTCGCCATGCGGCGGATGCGGTGCTTGATCTCGTTGGTGATGTGCGGGATGACCTGGACGGTATCGCCCAGGTACTCGCCGCGGCGCTCCTTGGCGATCACCGTCGAGTAGACCTGACCGGTGGTGACGTTGGCGGAACCGTCCAGGTCGCGGTCGAGGAAGCGCTCGTAGTGGCCGATGTCCAGGTCCGTCTCGGCGCCGTCGTTGGTGACGAACACCTCACCGTGCTGGAAGGGGTTCATCGTGCCGGGGTCGACGTTCAGGTAGGGATCGAGCTTCTGCATCACGACGCGCAGACCGCGGGCCTTGAGCAGCATGCCGAGGCTGGAGGCCGTCAGTCCCTTGCCGAGCGAGGAGGCGACACCCCCGGTGACGAAGATGTGCTTGGTCGTCGTGGCTGTGCTGTTTCGGAAAGCAGCGGGCGGCATGGCCAAGAGGGGGCTCCCGTGGTCGCGGTCTGGAGGTGCGGTGCGGCTTCCCGGAGGCTTTCACCAGGGGTTTGTGCCGGAGGTTTCCGGGGGTGCCGCCGCTGCGGTTCGGGGGTTTCGTGCCCACCGGTCCACGGGCTACCAGGGTATCAGCGCCCGGGCGAGATGGCTTCCGGCCACGCTCCGCGCACAGGTCGACACAGACCCGCCCGGGACTGCTCATTTCTCACTCGTTGCTCACCCGTTCGGCTCACCCGCGTTGCCCGGAGCGGCACGCAGATCATCTACGTGCGTCGTATCCTGCTCGGACACTCGCTGCCGAGCCGTCCGGGAACACGGCACCACCCCCGCCCGTATCACCCGGAACAACGAGAGCTCGTCAGATCGTTGAGCAACAGTTGCCGTTTTGCCTCACAGCAGCATGACTGTTTTGATTCACCGCTCAACGACGCATGACAAAGACCCCTTGACCGCACTAGCGACAGCCCCCCGAAGATGGGGGGGCGACGTGGCCGTTCGACTGGAGTTGCACGTGGCCGGGCGCATCGAAGACTACGCACTCATCGGAGACATGCAGACCGCTGCCCTGGTCTGCCGGGACGGCACGGTGGACTGGCTGTGCCTGCCCCGCTTCGACTCGCATGCCATCTTCGCCGGTCTGCTGGGCACCGAGGAACACGGCTTCTGGCGGATCGGCCCGGCCCACGCGTCCGACGCCGAGCCGCCCACCGCGGCCCGGCGCGGCTACCGCGGCGACTCCCTGATCCTGGAATCCGAGTGGGACACCCCCCGCGGCACGGTCCGTGTGACCGACTTCATGCCCCCGCGTGACGGCGCCCCGCAGCTGATCCGGATCGTGGAGGGCGTCTCGGGCCGCGTCCCGATGCGCTCGGCCCTGCGCATGCGGTTCTCCTACGGCCGGGTCGTCCCCTGGGTGCACAAGCACGAGGGCCGCACGGTGGCCGTCGCGGGCCCGGACTCCGTGTGGTTCGACACAGAGGCCGAGACCTACGGCAAGTCGCTGACGACGTACGCCGACTTCACGATCTCCCCGGGTGAGCGGATCGCGTTCACCATCTCCTGGGAGCCCTCGCACAAGCAGCCGCCGCCGCTGCCGGAGCCCGAGCAGTCGCTGGAGGCCACGGAGGACTTCTGGCGGGAGTGGGTCGAGCACTGCACGTACCACGGCCCCTACCGTGAGGCCGTGGTCCGCTCGCTGATCACGCTGAAGGCGCTGACGTACGCCCCCACAGGCGGCATCGTCGCCGCGCCCACCACCTCTCTGCCGGAGGAGATCGGCGGCGTCCGCAACTGGGACTACCGCTACACCTGGCTGCGGGACGCGGCGATCACCCTGTCCTCGCTGCTGCGCACCGGCTACCGCGAGGAGGCCCGCGCCTGGCGCGAGTGGCTGCTGCGGGCCGTCGCCGGGGACCCGGAGAACCTGCAGATCATGTACGGCATCGCCGGCGAGCGGGAACTGGGCGAGGCCGAGCTGGACTGGCTGCCCGGCTACGAGTGCTCCGCGCCGGTCCGGGTCGGCAACGGCGCCGCCCACCAGCTCCAGCTGGACGTGTACGGCGAGGTCACCGAGGCCCTGCACCTGGCCCACATGACGGGCCTGGCCCGCAACGACTACGCCTCGCTGCTCCAGCTCAAGCTCATCCGCTACCTCGAGCAGCACTGGGACGAGCCGGACGAGGGCATCTGGGAGGTGCGCGGCCCGCGCCGCCACTTCGTGCACTCGAAGGTGATGGCGTGGGTGGCCGTGGACCGCACGATCAAGCTGATCGAGTCCGGGGACGCGGACGGCCCGCTGGAGAAGTGGCGGGAACTGCGCGACGACATCCACCGGGACGTGTGCGAGCGGGGCTACGACAAGGAGCGCAACACCTTCACGCAGTCGTACGGTTCCAGGGAACTGGACGCCTCTTTGCTGCTGATCCCGCAGATGGGCTTCCTGCCGCCCGACGACAAGCGCGTCATCGGCACCATCGAGGCGATCCAGCGCGAGCTGTCCACCGCGGACGGCTTCATCCTGCGCTACCCGACCTCGGGCGAGAACGAGGGCGTCGACGGCCTGCCCGGCGACGAGGGCGCCTTCCTCGCCTGCTCATTCTGGATGGCGGACGACCTCGCGATGATCGGCCGCGTCGACGAGGCCCGCAAGCTGTTCGAGAAGCTGCTGTCGCTGCGCAACGACCTCGGTCTGCTGGCCGAGGAGTGGGACCCGCGCCTGAAGCGTCAGGTCGGCAACTTCCCGCAGGCCTTCAGCCACGTTCCGCTGATCGACACGGCACTGCGGCTGACGGCGTCCGGGGCGTACGGCGGCTGAGCGCGACCTCTGTGGCCCCGGCCGAGGGCTGGGCAGTGCCGGGCCGAAGGCCTCGTACTGGACGTACGTGGGTGGACGTGCGTGGGTGGACGTGCGTGGGTGGACGTACGTGGGTGGACGTACGTGGGCTTTCGCCCGGTGGGCGAGGGGGCGTGCCGGGCGTCGCGGCGGGGCGAACGTCGCCTGCCGGGGCACTAGGCTGGAAGCGGACATATTGCCCCTTTGTGAAAGGGGGCGGCCATGGCTTCCCTCTCGAAGGCGGGCACGGCTCTGACCGCGCTGCGCGAGGACCTGGCCGGCGACGTGTTCGCCCCGGGTGACGTCGGATACGACGAGGCCCGGACCGTCTACAACGGGATGATCGACCGGCGGCCCGGGGTGATCGCGCAGTGCGTGGACGAGGCCGATGTGGTGCGCTCGGTGCGCTTCGCCCGGGAACTCGACCTGCCGGTCGCGGTGCGAGGCGGCGGGCACAGTGTGGCCGGCATGGCGCTCAACGACGGCGCGGTGGTGGTCGACCTGCGTCACATGCGGGCGGCCACCGTCGATCCGGCGGCCCAGGCGGTACGGGTCGGCGGCGGTGCCACGATGAGCGACCTGGACCGGGCCACCCAGCCGTTCGGCCTCGCCACCACCGGCGGCCGGGCGTCCACCATCGGCGTCGGCGGCTTCGTCCTCGGCGGCGGCACCGGCTGGCTGGACCGTTCCTGCGGACTCGCCGTCGACAACCTGCTCGGCGTGGAGCTGGTCACCGCCGACGGCAGCCGGGTGCATGCGAGCGCCGACGACAATCCCGAGCTGTTCTGGGCGCTGCACGGTGGCGGCGGCAACTTCGGCATCGCCACCGCCCTCACCCTGGCGCTGCACGAACTGCCTGAGTTCTCCATCGCGTTGGTGCTGTACCTGCCCGAGGTCGGCCCCGAGGTCGTGCGCACCTACCGCGACCTGATCAGCTCCGCCCCCGTCGAGGCGTCCGGCGAGGTCCTCTTTCTCACCGGCCCGCCGGCGGAGTTCGTCCCGGCGCACCTGGTCGGCACGCTGGTGTGCGGCGCGCTGCTGGCGTACGCGGGCGCCGAGGAGGACATGCGCAAGCTCGCCGAGCCCCTGCTGGCGCTGCCGCACGAGACGGAGGTCGTCACCGAGATTCCGTACGCCGACTTCCAGACGATGTTCGACGATCCGCCCGGGCTGCGGACCTCCTGGTCGGTGGAGTTCATGGCCGACGCGCCCGACGACTTCGTGGACGCCTTCTGCGACCGCGCCCGCTCCATGCCGGTGCCCTCCAGCAGCCGGCACGTCCTGTTCCCGCAGGGCGGGGCGATCGCCGACGGACCGCGGGAGTACCCGGTGCCGTACCGGGACGCCCCATGGGCGGTGCACCCGTTCGCGGCCTGGGAGGATCCGGCCGACGACGAGCGCGCCGACCAGTGGGTCCGGGACGTGCGCGCCGGTGTCCGGAAGTGGAGCACCGGCGCGGTCTACCTCAACTTCATCGGCGACGAGGGCGCGGACCGCGTGATCGCCGGCCTGGGTGCGAAGAACGCCCAGCGGCTTGCACGGGTGAAGCAGCGCTACGACCCGGACAACGTGTACCGCTTCAACCACAACATCAGGCCCGCCTGAGGGCTGCTCGCAGGGTGAGACGGAGTGCGCGCGGGAGAAGCCGCCGTCAGGCCGGCCCGAGGGCCGTCAGCGTCCGCTCGCCCGCCGGGTCACCCGCCGTGGCCGGCACCAGGGCGATCTCGTCGAGCGCGGCCTGGACCGCTTGCTGGAGGTGCCCAGGGCGGCCCCGACCGGCCGAACCGGTGACGCCCGCGGCACCCGCGGCACCCGCGGCACCCGCGACGCCCGCGGCACCCCGGGCGATCGTGCAGGCGTCCCGCACGGACACCGGCACCGGTCCGGCCGTCAGCGCGACCCGCTCGGTGGCCCGCCCGATCGCCGTGGCCAGGACGAAGGAGTCCAGGTCGGGCCCTCCCCGGCCGACACCTCGCGACAGCCGAGCCGGTCGGCGAGCGCCGACGAGCCGCAACGGCTCGCCGGCCGGACTGTCGTCCTCGCGCCCCACGGCGACCACGCTGATGTCCATGTCCCCGCCGCTACCCGAGAGCAGCCTGGCAAGCCGGGCGTGATCGATTCCGGGACCGTCCCGGAGATGTCGCCGGAAGGGGTGCACGGGTAGCGTCCGCTGCATGGACAGCGGCACGGACCACCGATTCGACAGCCGGGGCGCCGGAATCACCGTCCAGCGCGCGCTGGAGCTGCCCGGTCTGCGCGGCGGGCTGCCCGAGGTCCTCGCGGGCGCGGACCGGCTGGGGCGCACCGTGCGCTGGGTGCACGCGGGCGAGGTGCCCCACATCGCCTCGCTGCTCAAGGGCGGCGAACTGCTGCTCACCACGGGGTACGGCCTCGGCACCCGTCCGGCCGACCAGCGCGCGTTCGTCCGCACCCTGGCCGAGCGCGGTATCGCCGCGCTGGTCGTGGAACTCGGCCCCCGCTTCACCCGGCTGCCCGCGGCCCTGGTCGACACGGCACGCGCGGCCGGTCTCCCGCTGGTCCAACTGCACCGCGAGGTGCCGTTCGTGACGGTCACCGAGGAGGTCCACACCGAGATCGTCAACGGCCATTACGCCCTGCTCCGGCGGGCGGAAGAGGTGCACCGCCGCTGTACGCAGGCCCTGCTGGGCGGCGGCGGGGTGCCGCAGGTCCTCGGGATCCTGGCCGACTTCAGCGGCAACCCGGTCTTCCTGGAGACGACGGACGGTCGGCTCCTGTACGCCGCCGGGGCGGGCTCCGAGGGCGCGGACCCGCTGCAGGTGTGGGAGGGGCTGCGCGGCCAGCACCAGGACACCCCGCCGGCCGGCTCGGTCCTGGTGGACGTTCCGGGCGGCGGTCCGGGCACGGGTGCGGTGCGCGCCCGGCTGGTGTTGCTGCCCGTACGGGACCGGCTCGCCCTCGTGCACCGGATGGCCGCCGAACGGGCCGCGGGCCTCCTGGCGGTGGTCCTGATGCAGGCCCGGCAGGAGGAGGAGCTGGCGGCGCGGGGGCGGGGGGACTTCCTGACCGACCTCGCCGAGGGCCGTATCGCCGCGGAGGACGCCCCCGCGCAGGCGCGCGTGCTCGGCTTCAAGCCGGGCGCCGGCCCGCTGCTGCCCGTCGTGATGCGGCTCGCGGACACCCTGGCTCCGGGCGGCGGCTGGGCGGTCCTGGCGCGCGCGGTCGCGGAGGAGCTGGCGTCGGTGGGCGTGCCGGTCCTGTTGGGCGTACGGCCCGTCGAGGGCCGGGTCCCGCTGCTGCTGGGCCTGCGTGCGGAGACGGAACGGTCGGCCGTCGCGGACCGGGTGGCGGCGGCGCTGCGGGCGGGTGTGGAGCGGGCCGGGATGCAGCGGCCGGGGGCGCAGCCGCCGGTCGTGGTCGTCGGGGTGGCCGGCGGCTGGGCGGCGGCTTCGGCGGGCCTCAGGCACGCGGCGGAGACGGCGACCGCGGCGCAGGGCCTGTCCGACCGGCCCTGGTACGACGCCCGCCGCCTCGACATCGACCTGCTGCTGTGGCGGCTGCGCGAGCACCCGGACCTGGCGGCCTTCGTGGACCGGGCGATCGGCCCCGTCCGCGACCACGACCACCGCTCCAAGCCGCCGCTGCTGCCCACCCTGGAGACATACCTGGCCCACGCGGGCCGCAAGGCGGAGACCGCCCGCGAGCTCCACCTCAACCGGCAGACCCTGTACAACCGCCTCGCCCGTATCGGCGAGTTGCTGGGCACCGACCTGGACGACCCGCAGACGGTACTGGCGTTGAGCCTGGCGCTGCGGGCCCGCAGGCTGGTGCCGGCTTCCTAGATCAGGGGCCGCGGCTGGGTCAACTCGTCGTAGACACTCAGCACTTGGGCGACGGTCTCGTCCTCGGTGGGCCAGGTGGCCGCCTGGCGCAGGCCCTTCTCCCGGAGCAGTTCCCGGCGCTCGGGATCATCGAGCAGCCGTACCACCGCGTCCGCGAGGGCCTTGGCGTCTGCCGGCGGGACGAGTTCGGCCGCGTCGCCGACGAGTTCGGGGACGCCGCCACCGGCCGCGGCGACGAGCGGCACGCGCGCGTGCAGGGCCTCCTGGGCGAGCACGGACCGCGACTCCCCGCTGCCCGGCAGGAGGGCGAGGTCGGCGGCGGCGAGCAACTCGGTCGCGTCGTCCCGTCGTCCGATCAGCCGGACCGGCAGTTGCTCGTCCTCGATCCGCCGCTGCAACTCGGCACGCAACGGCCCCTCTCCGGCGATCACCACCAGCGGTACGGGGTCGAGGCGCCGCCATGCGCGGGCGGCGTCCAGCAGTGTGCCGTAGCCCCGGTACCGGTCGAGGGAGCCGACGGCCATCAGCAACGGGCGGCCGGTGGCGCCGAGTTCGGCCCGGATCTTGGGCCGCAGCCGGTCGGGATCCTCCGGCTCGAAGGTCTCGCGGGGACCGGGCAGCGCCACGGCGGCGAGCCGCGCGTCCCGCGCGCCCGTCCCGCGGGCCCGGTCGACGAGGACCGAGGTGGTGCCGAGCACCACGGCGGCGGTCTTCACCACCCGCCGCTCCAGCAGGCGCAGGAAGTGAGCCCGCGCGCCCTCGGCGTACGCCCGGTCGTGCCAGGTGACGACGAGCGGGGTGCGCCGCCCGCTGAGCGCGAGCACGGCGCGGAAGGAGGCGTGCAGTCCGTGGGCGTGCACGAGGTCGGCGTCGGTGCAGGCCTGGCGCAGCACGGCCACGGAGGCCGGGTCGCTGCTGCGCGGCACATGGACGTGTTCGGCGCCGACGCCGGTGAAGTCGTAGGCGTGATCGGCCTCGACGGGGGCGCACACCGTGACCCGCACGCCCCGCGCCACCAGCCCGGAGGCCAGGGAGCGCACATGCGCGCTGCTGCCGGCGTTGCCTCCGCCGAGCACCTGCACGGTGCGCAGCGGCGCCTGGCCGTGCGGTGAGTGGCTGCTCACGGGGGTCACGTGGCCGGGGCTCCTGGTTCGGGTCGGGCGGTCACGAGGAAACGTACAGAAGGTATCGAGCGGGGGGTCCCCCGCGCGCTTCCTACGCGTACTGCGTTCTACGCCAAGGATGCCAGGCCGTACGGGTGTTCCGAGAACGCCGGAGGCCGGGCGGCCGGGCGGTTCGGCGAGTGGGGTCACTCACACGAGTGAAGAGACCAGGGTTCCGTGCGCATACGTGTACGTGTACACGTACGGAAGGCTACTCGCGTCAGCCTCGCCGCCGCGCTCACCTGGCCCGTACACGGCAACGGCGATGAGCGCGGCGGCATGGACGGCCGGCCGCGCCCGCCCCCTGCTCGCGACGACGGCGGCCTCCAGAGCCGCGCCCAGCGCGTGCGCCCCGGTGTCGCCGATCATCGCGCGCTCCCCCAGGTCCGCAGGCAGCACGGCCGTCGCGGCCTCCGTCTCGACGGGGGGCCAACTCCCCGGCGACCAGCACGGCCACTCCCGCGGCGGGCCACACCCGACCGGCCCCGGCCGCCACGGCGAGGTACGACGCGGGCCCGGCGTACAACTCGACGGTCCACCGGCGTAGTTGCACCGTTCCCAGCGCCCCCCGCCGCCCGGTGCCAGGGTGCGCGGGGCCGCGGTCGTCGCGCGGGTCAGAGCGGTCGCCGTGAGGAAGGCCGTGCCCCGGCCGTTTCGCGTGCTCCTCCCGGCGTCGTGGAGAGGGGCACGCCCGTTCACGGGGTGGTCGCCACGCACCAGCCGAACTCCGGCAACGAGACCGTGCCCGACCGCGCTTCGACGCTGCCGTCCCCCGCGGCAGGGGTCCAGGGCGCGGGCGGGACCGATCCCGTCCCGGGCGCCGTACCGAAGTTGAGGCCGACCGCGACGGCGGCATCGCTTCCGGGGTCCGTGAGGACGTAGGTGAGCACCGTGTCGTCGAGGGTGTGGACCTGGGTGCGGGCCCGCACCAGCCAGGGATTGCGCCGGCGCAGCCCCACCAGCGATTGATGGAGCTGTTCCACCCACAGGTGGTCGGAGCCCAGGTCCTCCGGAGCGGCCGGGAACGCCGGGCGCACGGCGTCGTCCCCGCCCGCTCGCTCCTCCTTCACGCCCCGCCGGGCACGCTCGTCGCCCGCGTACACGGACGGGATCCCGCCGACGGTGAACAGCACGGTGAGGGCGTGCGCGAGATGCCGGGGCTCGCGCAGCCGGCTGGCGATCCGGGTGACGTCGTGGTTCCCGACGAACGTCTGCGGTACGAAGGTGTCGAGCAGGGCGTTGTGGCGTCCGAGCGTCCAGGCCAGCTCGTGCGGGTTGGTGTCGTTGAGCGAGCTCCAGACCGCCTTCCACAACTCGTACTGCGTGACGGAGTCAAGACCTCCCTCCGTGACGTACGCGGCGTAGTCCCCGTGGATGACCTCCCCGCAGAACCACGCCTGGGGATGCCGGGCCCGCACCCGGTCGGTGACGGTGCGCCAGAAGGGCCGCGGCACGGCGTAGGCGGCGTCCAGCCGCCAGCCGGCCACGCCCCGCTCGAGCCAGTGGTCGAGGACGGCGACCACATGGTCGGCGACGGCGGGGTTGGCGTGGTTGAGCGCGACCAGGTGACCGTGTCCCTCGAAGGTACGGAAGTCGTCGCCCTCGGGGACGAACCAGTCCGCGTACGGCGAGACGGAGCCGCGCCGCTGCACATCGGCGAACGGGGCGAAGGAACGGCCGACGTGGTTGAAGACGCCGTCCAGCAGGACCCGCACGCCCCGGTCGGCCGCGCGCTGGATCAGGTCGGTCAGGTCGTCCTCGGTGCCGAGGCGGGGGTCGATCCGGAAGTGGTCGACCGTGTCGTACCCATGGGTCTCGGCGGCGAAGACCGGGCCGAGGGCGAGGCCGTTGCAGCCCAGCCGGACAAGGTGGTCCAGCCAGTTGGCCAGCATCGGCAGTCGGTGGCGCGGCGGTTCGTCCGGGGGCAGGGCGGTGCGTTCGGCACCGAGGAAGCCCAGGGGATAGACGTGCCACCAGATGGCGTGGTCGGACCAGGGCACGGGTGCCTCCGTCAGCGGGGTCGGGACGGACGGCCGGGGCGGCCGGCCGGTGAGTCGGTTCGCGCGGACGCCTGACGCCACCCGCGGGCCGAGGTCCGCAGGACCCGCACCACGCGCGTCGGCCGGAGTGCCGCCACCCTTCGGCACGTCGGTCAGGGTGTCACCTGGGCTCTACACCTCGGCCCGAGCCGTGGCCAGCAGTTCCTCCGCGTGTGCCCGGGCGGTCTCCGAGTCCTCCTGTCCGGCGAGCATCCGGGACAGTTCCCGGATCCGCTCCTCGCCCTCCAGCACCTTCACACCGGACCGGGTCACGGAACCGTCGTTGGTCTTCTCCACCAGCAACTGCCGGTCGGCGAAGGCGGCCACCTGGGGCAGATGCGTGACGACGACGACCTGCGCGGTCTTCGCGAGCCGGGCCAGCCGCCGCCCGATCTCCACCGCGGCCTTGCCACCGACACCGGCGTCGACCTCGTCGAAGAGATACGTCGGCACCGGATCGGTCCCCGCGAAGACGACCTCCACCGCCAGCATCACGCGGGACAGCTCACCCCCGGACGCGCCCTTGGCGATGGGCCGGGGCGGCGCCCCGGGATGCGGGGCCAGCAGCAGTTCGACCTCGTCGACACCGGCCGGCCCGTAAGCGACGGCGCGTCCGCCGACCTCGACGCCCTCCGGGTCCTCGGTCTGCCGGATGTCGAAGGACACGCGCGCGTGCGGCATCGCCAGCGAGGCCAGCTCGGCGGTCACGGCGGCCGCGAACCGCTCGGCGGCCTCGGTCCGCGCATCGGTCAGCGCCTGCGCCAGCCCGCCCAGTTCGGCCCGCAGCGCGTCCCGTTCGGCGGTCAGCTCGCCGATCCGGTCGTCGTCGCCGTCCAGCTCGGTGAGCCGCGCGGCGCTCTGCTCGGCCCACGCCAGCACCGAGGCGACGTCCTCGCCGTACTTCCGCGTCAGCGCGGTCAGCGCTGCCCGCCGTTCCTCCACCGCGGACAGCCGCAGCGGATCGGCGTCCAGATCGTCGGCGTACCCGGCGAGCTCACCCGCCACATCGCCGAGCAGGATCCCGATCTCCCCGATCCGGTCGGCGAGCGCGGCCAGCTCCGGGTCGTGCGACCGTACGGCGTCCAGGGCCCGCTGCGCCCCCGCGACGAGGGTCGCCGCGTCGATGCCTTCGGGGTCCTCCGGATTGCCGGCGAGCGCGGCGTGAGCGGCCGTCGCGGCGGACGACAGTGCCTCGGCGTGCCCGAGTCGCTCCGCCTCCTCCGCCAGCTCCACGTCCTCCCCGGCGCGCGGTTCGACCCCGGCGATCTCGTCGAGCCCGTACCGCAGCATGTCGGCTTCCTGAGCCCGCTCACGGGCTCGCGTGACGATCTCCTCCAGCTCCACCGACACCGCCCGCAGCCGCCGGTACGCCTCGGTGTACTTGGCCAGCGGCACCGCCACCGCGTCCCCCGCGTACCGGTCCAGCGCCTGCCGCTGCCGGGACAGCTTCAGCAGCCCCTGCTGGTCGGTCTGCCCGTGCACGGCCACCAGGTCGTCGGCCAGCTCGGCCAGCAGCCCGACCGGCACCGTGCGCCCGCCGAGGTAGGCCCGGGACCGCCCTTCGGCGGAAACGGTACGGCTGATCAGCAACGCCCCGTCGTCGAGCTCCGCCCCCGCCTCCTCGGCCCGCACGATGGCCGGCTCACCGGCGGACACGCTGATCCGCCCCTCCACGACCGCCTTCTCGGCCCCGATCCGCACGAGCGCCGCATCCGCCCGCCCGCCCAGGAGCAGGCCAAGGCTGGTGACCACCATGGTCTTGCCCGCGCCCGTCTCACCCGTGACCGCGGTGAACCCTGGCGACAGCTCGACGACCGCGTCGTCGATGACTCCGAGCGACCGTATCCGCATCTCCTCCAACACGGACACGACCTTACGAGGTCAGGGAGGGGAAGTGCGACGGCCCCCGGCCCTGACATGTGAAGGTGCAGGTAACGAATGCGCACAGGCCGCACTTGTCACCCGGGCGAGTGGACGTCCCTGGGGGCGCGGGGCAGTGTCGGTATGCGGCTCCGCCGCGAGGGCCCGACAAGCCACAACGGACCCGCACCCGCCGACGCACCCCGGCACCCCACGGCGAACGGGCTAATGCGGCGCCCCCCGCCACCCGGAAACCGGCAACGCGAACTTCGCCACCAGCCGATCCGTGAACGAAGCATGATGCAGCCGAGCGAGCCGCACCGGCACAGCCCCCCGCCGCACCTCGACCCGCGCTCCCGGCGGCAACTCCACCGTCCGCCGCCCGTCACACCACAGCACGCCCGGCGGGATATGAGGCAGCACCTCCACCGCCAGCACAGAATTCGGCGACGTGACCAACGGCTTCGCGAACAGCGCGTGCGCACTGATCGGCACCATCAGCAACGCCTCGACCTCCGGCCACACCACCGGTCCGCCCGCCGAGAACGCGTACGCCGTGGACCCGGTAGGAGTGGACAGCACGATCCCGTCACACCCGAACCCGGTCACCGGCCGCCCGTCGATCTCCAGCACGACCTCGAGCAGCTTCTCCGCGGACACCTTCTGCACGGCCGCCTCGTTCAGCGCCCAGTCCGTGTGCACGATGTCGCCGTTGCGGTGCACGACGACATCGATCGTCATCCGCTCCTCGACCTCGTACGCCTTCGTCGCCACCCGCTCGACGACCTTGTCGAGGTCGTCCCGCTCGGCCTCCGCCAGGAAGCCCACGCGCCCCAGGTTGACGCCGAGCATCGGTACCCCGGACGCCCGGGCGAACTCGGCGCCCCGCAGCAGCGTCCCGTCGCCCCCGAGCACGATCAGTAGCTCACACCCGTCGAGGCACTGCGGAGTGGCCTCCTTGACCAGCACCACTTCCTCGGGGAGCGGCAGGTCCTGCGCCTCCGCCTCCAGGACGCGTACGCCGATACCCTCGCGCAGCAGCCCCTTCACCACCAGTTCGGCGCTGCGGATCGCCGCGGGCCGCCCGGTGTGGGCGAGCAGGAAAACAGTACGAGCTCGGTTCTGGCTCAACGCGGCCCCTCCGCAACTGCACGGTCTACGTCGGCCGGGTCCAGTTCGGGTGCACCCGACCGCAGCCACAGAAAGTACTCGACATTGCCCGCAGGCCCAGGCAGCGGGCTGGCGGTCACGCCCCGCACACCGAGCCCCAGGTCCCAGGCCCGCCCCGCCACCGCGCTCACGGCCTCGGCACGCAGCTGCGGACTCCGTACGACTCCCCCGCTGCCCAGCCGCTCCTTGCCCACCTCGAACTGCGGCTTGACCATCATCACCAGATCGGCGTCCGGTTTCACGCACCGCACCAAGGCGGGCAGTACCAGACCGAGCGGAATGAAGGACAGATCCCCCACGACAAGATCCACTGGCTCCCCATCGATCACTTCGAGCGTCAACTCGCGTACGTTCGTACGATCCTTGACGGTGACGCGTTCATCGCTCTGAAGAGACCAGGCGAGTTGTCCGTATCCCACGTCCACGGCGACGACGTGCGCGGCCCCCGCCCGCAGCAGCACATCCGTGAAACCGCCGGTGGACGCGCCGGCGTCCAACGCCCGCCGGCCCGCGACGACCAGACCCTCCGGTACGAAGGTCTCCAGCGCGCCGGCGAGCTTGTGGCCGCCGCGCGAGACGTAGTCGGGATCGCTGTCGTCGACGGAGACGACGATCGCCGCCGCGGTCTCCACCTGGGTGGCGGGCTTGGTCGCGACGGTTCTGCCGACGGTGACCCGCCCGGCGGCGATCAACTGGCCGGCGTGCTCACGCGAACGCGCGAGCTTCCTGCGGACCAGCTCCGCGTCGAGACGGCGACGTGCGACTCCTGCCACGTTCGGTTCAGCTCCTGCTCTGGTACGACTGGTTCGATGACGCCTGGTTCGACGACGTCTGGTACGACGACGGGGGCGCCGGAGGTCCCGGCCGGGCGTCGAGCGCGGTGAGCGCGTCACGCAGCCCCCGGTGTACATCCTCGTACACCTCCACGTGTCCGTCCGTGGCGAGGTGGTCGGCGTCGCCGAGCCGCGCGAGCCGGGCGTCCACCTCGGCGTTGCCGGTGGGGACGCGGGGCATGTTCAGCGGGGCGGGGGCGGCGGGGTCGTACTCGTGCTCGGCCTCCACGGCCTCCGCCGCTTCGCCGGCCTCCACGACCTCCACGGTCTCCACGGCCTCAAGGGCCTCCTGGGAGGTCTCCGTTTCCGGCACCATGTCGTTCATGCCCAGACGCTACCTCGAAGCCCTGGGGTACCGTCGATCGCGATGGCCACGATCGAGGAGTGCCGCGCAGCACTCGAGAAGCTCTCGGACAACATGCAGTCCGCCGAAGGGGACGTCCGCACAGCCGCGGCCCTGGACCGTTCGGTGAGCTGTCACATCACCGACCTGGACGTCACCTTCGTCGGCCGGCTCACCGGCGGCCGGATCGAGGTGGCGGACACGGTCCAGGGACCGCCGCCTCAGAAGGCCGAGATAAGGCTCGCGATGGCGGGCGACGACCTGGTGGCCCTGGTCGGCGGAGAGCTGCACTTCGCCAAGGCCTGGGGTTCGGGCCGGGTGAAGCTGGAGGCAGGGCTCAAAGACCTGCTCAGCCTCAGGAAGCTTCTCTGACCCCCGCCCTTTCCTGCTCGCTGTTCACGTCGTGCTCGCTGTTCACGGCCTTCGCTTCCGTCCGCGCCTGGCGCGCCGCCGGCACCACCAGCGGCGTGCCCGTCTCCGGGTCGTCGATGACCTGGCAGCGCAGCCCGAAGACCTCCTCGACCAGCTCGGCGGTGACGATGTCGTTCGGCGGGCCCTCGGCGATGATCCGGCCGCTCTTCAGGGCGATCAGGTGGGTGGCGTACCGGGCGGCGTGGTTGAGGTCGTGCAGCACGGCGACCAGCGTGCGGCCCTGCTCCTCGTGGAGCTCCGCGCACAGGTCCAGTACGTCGATCTGGTGCTGGATGTCGAGGTAGGTCGTCGGCTCGTCGAGCAGCAGCAGCGGGGTCTGCTGGGCGAGCGCCATCGCGATCCACACGCGCTGGCGCTGGCCGCCGGACAGCTCGTCGACATAGCGGTCGGCGAGCTCGGCGACACCGGTCCGCGCCATCGACTGCTGGACCACCCGCTCGTCCTCGGTCGACCACTGCCGCAGGATGCCCTGGTGCGGATAGCGGCCGCGGCCCACCAGGTCGGCGACGGTGATCCCGTCGGGAGCGATCGACGACTGCGGCAGCAGGCCCAGGGTGCGTGCGACCTTCTTCGCCGGCATCGACTGGATGACCTGCCCGTCGAGCAGCACCCGCCCCCGGTTCGGCTTGAGCATCCGGGACAGCGCCCGCAGAAGCGTGGACTTGCCGCACGCGTTCGGACCGACGATCACCGTGAAGGAGTGGTCGGGTATCTCCACCGACAACTCCTCGGCGATGACCCGCTGGTCGTAGGCGAGGGTCACGTTCTCGGCGGACAGGCGGTTCACAGTGCTCCTTCGGTTGTTCAGCCCGGGGCCCGAGTGGTTGTCCGGCCCGGGGCCCGAGTTGCGGTCGGCGCCGCTCCCGGCGCCCCCGGCGCTCATATCCGGCCCGCCTTGCGCTCGATGACCAGCAGCCACAGCAGGTAGACACCGCCGAGGACACCGGTGACCACGCCGACGGGCAGCTGGCCGGACCCGAAGGCGCGCTGTGAGATCCAGTCGGCGGTGACCAGGAGGGCGGCGCCCATGCACAGGGACGCCAGCAGGTTCGGGCCGGGCGAGCGGGTCAGGCGACGGGCCAGCTGGGGCGCGGTGAGCGCGACGAAGCTGATGGGTCCGGCGGCCGCGGTGGCGGACGCGGTGAGCAGGACGGCGGCCACCAGCAGCACCATCCGTACCCGCTCGACCCGCACCCCCAAGGCGTAGGAGACGTCGTCGCCCATCTCCGTCATCCGCAGCCCGCGCGCGTTGGCGAGGACCAGCGGTACGAGCACGGCGCACAGCCAGAGCAGCGGCCACACCTGGTCCCAGTCACGGCCGTCGAGCGTGCCGGTGATCCAGACGACGGCACGGGCCGCGTCGGTGAGGTCGGACCGCGTCAGCAGATAGTTGTTGAGGGCGGTGAGCATCGCGGACACACCGATCCCGACCAGCACCAGCCGATAGCCGTGCACGCCCCGCCGCCAGGCGAGCAGATAGATGGCGATCCCGGTCGCGAGGCCGCCCAGCAGGGCGCCGACGGTGACCTGGGCCGCGCTGCCACCCATCAGCACGATCACGATCAGGGCACCGGCCGCCGCGCCCTGGCCGAGCCCGAGCACGTCCGGACTGCCCAGCGGATTGCGGGAGACGGCCTGGAACAGCGCACCCCCCAGTCCGAGCGAGGCGCCGACCAGCAGTCCTACGAAGACCCGCGGCAGCCGCAGTTCGTTGATGATGAGCTCCTGGCCCGCGTTGCCGTTTCCGGCCAGCGTCCTGAGCACGTCGGCGGGCGGGATCGGGAAGTCGCCGGTGCCGATCAGCAGGACGCTCGCGGCGAGCGCGGCGACCAGCAGCAGGACGACGACGGTGACGGCACGGACGTCCACCCGCAGCGAGAGCCCGCCCGGAGTCCTGAGGGCACGGTTGGTCTTCACAGCTGGGCCAGCCTCCGCCGACGTACGAGGAAGATGAACACGGGACCGCCGACGAGCGCGGTGACGATGCCGACCTGCAGCTCGGCGGGCCGCGCGACGATCCGGCCGAGGACGTCGGCGCCCAGCAGCAGCACGGGCGACAGGACGGTCGCGTACGGCAGGATCCAGCGCAGGTCGGGCCCGGTGAAGGACCGTACGACGTGCGGGATCATGAGCCCGACGAACACGATCGGCCCGCACGCGGCGGTCGCGGCCCCGCACAGCACGGTCGCGGCCAGCATGGACAGCGCCCGGGTGCGGTTCAGGTTGGCGCCGAGCGCCTTGGCGGTGTCGTCGCCCATGGCCACCGCGTTGAGCGGCCGGGCCAGGGCGAGCGCGAGGACCGTGCCGGCCAGCAGGAACGGCAGCACCTGGACGATGATCGAGTCAGTCGCCGACGACAGCGAACCGACCGTCCAGAAGCGCATCCGGTTCAGCGCCGCGTCGTCCAGGATCATCACGGCCTGGAGGTAGCCGTAGAGCGCGGCGCTGATCGCGGTGCCGGCGAGCGCGAGCCGTACCGGTGTGGCACCCCGGCTGCCGCCCAGGAACCAGACCATGGCCCCGACCCCGGCCGCGCCGAGGAAGGCGAACCACACATAGCCGCTGAGCGAGGTGACGCCGAAGAACGAGATGGCGGTGACGACCGCGGCGGACGCGCCCGCGTTGATGCCGAGCAGTCCGGGATCGGCCAGCGGGTTACGGGTGAGCGCCTGCAGTACGGCCCCGGCCAGACCGAGCGCGGCGCCGACCAGCACCCCCAGCACGGTCCGTGACAGCCGGTCGGCGACCACGACGTCGGCGTACGTCCCCGAATCCTCGAACAGGCCGTGCCAGACCTCGCCCACGGACAGCGCCTTGGCACCGACAGCGACGCTCGCCACCGCGACCAGCGCCAGCAGCACGACCGACACGAGCAACCCGGCGGCTCGTATCGTCCGGCGGTTCGGGGGCGCGGGGGCGTTCCCCGCGCGCTGTTCGGGAGGACTGTCGACCAACACCCAGTTAGGTTAGCCTACCCTCGCATTCAGCCACGATTCCGGAGGCGAAGCCAAGGCTTGAGGGATGCCAAGGCCTACGGCCCGCCTACGACTCACAGGCCCAGCCGCGCCAGTGCCTTCCCCCCGTCCAGCTCGCACACCCCGTCACCGGCCGCCGTCCAGGCCGCCGCGCACAGCGCCCGCAGCCCGTCCAAGGCCTCACCGTCACCGTCCAGTTCCAGGCTCCCCGCGGCCCCCGTCTTCGCCGTCCAGCCGCCGCACCGGAAGCCGCCGCCCGCCTGCACGACCTCCGGCTGCCCGGTGAGCAACCCCCGCAGATCGGCGTCGACATACGTCGGCCGGTGCTGCGGCGGCGCGGCCAGCAGTTGCGGCCCGTCCGTCACCCCGGTCAGGACGAGCAGCGAGTCGACCTCGCCGTTGAACGCCCCCTCGATGTCCGTGTCCAGCCGGTCCCCGACCACCAACGGCCGCTCGGCGCCGGTCCGCAGAATCGTCTCGCGGTGCATCGGCGGCAGCGGCTTGCCCGCCACCTCGGGATCGGCACCGGTCGCGATCCGGACGACCTCCACCGCCGCGCCGTTGCCGGGCGCGATCCCGCGTGCGCTCGGAATCGTCAGGTCGGTGTTGGACGCGTACCAGGGCACCCCGCGCGCGATGGCGTAGCAGGCCTCCGCGAACCGACTCCACGTCAGATCGGGGCCGCCGTATCCCTGTACGACCGCCGCCGGATCGTCGTCCGCCGACTCCACGGGTTCGAGTCCGCGCTCCCGCAACGCCACCCGCAGACCCTCACCGCCGATCACCAGCACCCGAGCACCGGAGGGCACCCGCTCGGCGATCAGCCGCGCGACCGCCTGCGCGGAGGTGATCACGTCCGTCGTCCCCGTCGGTATGCCCAGCTCGGTCAGGTGCTCGGCCACGGCGTCAGGGGTCCGCAGGGCGTTGTTGGTGACGTACGCGAGACGCATCCCGCCCTCGCGCGCGGTGGCCAGTGACTCGACGGCGTACGCGATCGCGTTCCCGCCCGCGTACACCACCCCGTCCAGATCGAGGAGCGCCGTGTCGTACGCCTCGCTGAGGGCCTGACCACTGCCCTCGGGCCTCGTCCTGACACGCTGGCTCATTCCGCATCGCTCCTCGTTCGACGGTTTTCCCCCGATCATCCCGCATGCCACTGACACACGTACGATGCCGGGATGAACTCAGCAGGTCACTCGGAAGCAACGGCGCGCCGAGGCCTGGAACTCACCCCGTTCCGAGGCCTGCGTTACGACCCCGACCGGGTCGGCACCCTGGCCGCCGTGACCTCCCCGCCGTACGACGTCGTCGTACGCCCCGACGGCGTGCACCACCTCCAGTCCGCGGACCCGCACAACATCGTCCGGCTGATCCTCCCCCAGGCCACCACCCCCGCCGAACGCAACGCCCAGGCGGCCCGCACCCTGCGCCGCTGGCTGGCCGAGGGAGTCCTGACCGCCGATTCCGAGCCGGGTCTGTACGTCTACGAACAGCGCGCCGGCGACGGCCTCCTGCAGCGCGGCATCATCGGCGCCCTGCGCCTGTCGGAACCCTCGGAGGGCGTGGTCCTGCCGCACGAGGACGTCATGCCCCATGTCGTCGCCGACCGCGCCGCCCTGATGCGCGCCACCTCCGCGAACCTGGAACCCCTGCTCCTGACCTATCGCGGTGCCGACTCCACTTCCGCCACCGCCGAGGTCGTCGAGCGAACCGCCGAACAGCCCCCGCTGCTCGCGACGACCACGGAGGACGGCTTCCGCCACCGCCTGTGGTCGATCACCGCCCCCGCCGACCTGGATCACGTCCGGTCCGACCTGGCCCGGCACCAGGCCCTGATCGCCGACGGCCACCACCGCTGGGCGACTTACCGGCGTCTACGCGCGGAGCATCCCTCCCCCAGCCCCTGGGACTACGGCTTGGTCCTCCTCGTCGACACGGCCCGATACCCCCTGCGCGTCCGCGCCATCCACCGTCTCCTGCACGACCTGCCCGTCGCGGACGCCGTCTCCGCCGTGGCCGGCCTGTTCCGCGTACGCCGCCTCGACGTTCCGTTGCCGCAGGCCATGGAGGCCCTGGCCGACGCGGCCTGCGAGAGCAACGCGTTCCTGCTGGCGGGCGACGGCGCCTTCCATCTCATCGACCGCCCGGACCCGGCGCTGCTGTCCCGCACGGTCCCCGCCGGGCAACCCGCCGCCTGGCGCACCCTCGACGCGACGGTCCTGCACGCGGCCCTTCTCGCCCACGTCTGGGGCATTCCCGAGGACGACCCTGCCCGTATCGCCTACATCCACGACACGGCGGCCACGGTCGGCAAGGCCGAACGCGACGGCGGTACGGCCGTCCTGATGCACCCGGTCCGTGAGGAGGTCGTCCGCGACCTCGCCCGTCAAGGTGTCACGATGCCCCGCAAGTCCACGTCGTTCGGCCCGAAGCCGGCATCGGGCCTGGTGCTTCGCGCGCTGGACCTGTAACGCCCACGGACACACGAAAGGGCGGGCCCCGACTGCCGGGGCCCGCCCTTCACATACGGACGTCAGTCCTTGTCGTCGCTGTCGGCGTCCTCGATGCCGTCGGCTTCGTGGACCTCGTCGACGTCCGTGACGTCCTCGGCTTCGTCGATGTCCGCGACGTGCTCGACGCTCGTGGCTTCCTTGGCGTCCACCGCTGGGAGGACGTCGTGCGACTCGGTCTCCTCGTCCTCATCGTCGGCCTCGGCCTCGCCCGCGTCGAAGGCGTCGACGAACTCCACGCCCTCCAGCTCGGCGAGCCGGTCCGAGGCGTCCGTGCTGCCGTCCTTGTCGGCCTCAAGGGCCTTGGCGAACCACTCCCGTGCCTCGTCCTCCCGCCCTGCCGCGAGCAGGGCGTCGGCGTACGCGTACCGCAGCCGCGCGGTCCACGGCTGGACGGAGTTGGAGGCCAGTTCGGGGCTCTGCAGCGTCACGATCGCCGCGTCCAGCTGCTCCATGTCCCGTCGGGCACCGGCCGCGACGAGCCGCATCTCGACCTGCCCGGCCTTGTCGAGCTTGTGCACCTCAGGGGCACCGGCCATGTCCAGCGCCTTCTCGGGCCGCCCGAGCCCACGCTCGCAGTCGGCCATGACCGGCCACAGATCCACGCCGCCGGTCATCCGCCGCGCGGCCCGGAACTCGGCCAGCGCCTCACCGTACTTCTGGGTCGCGTACGCCGCGAAACCGGCCGCCTCCCGTACGGCGGCGACCCGCGAGGCGAGCCGCAGAGCCACCCTGGAGTAGCCGTAGGCGCCCTCGGGATCCTCGTCGATGAGCCGGGCCACCATCACCAGGTTCTTGGCGACATCCTCCGCGAGCGTCTTCGGCAGACTCTGCAGTTCCTGCCGTACGTCCTTGTCGATCTCGTCGCCCGTGACGTCCTCGGGGATCGGCAGCCGCTTGATCGGCTCCCGGTCCCGGTCCCGCTCGTCGCGGAAACGGCCACCGCCGCGCCGGTCGTCGCCCCCGCGGAAACCACGGTCCCGGTCACCCCTGTCGTCCCGGCCACGGAAGCCGCCGGGACGTCCACCGCGGTCGTCACTACGGGGCCCACGGGCACCACGGTCGTCCCGCCCACGGAACCCACCGCGCTCCCCCCGGCTGTCACGGTGGTCGCGGCTGTCGTCCCGCCGGAAACCACCGCGGTCGCCGCCCCGGTCGTCAGTCCGCCGATCGTCACGCCGGTCATCCCGCCGGTCGTCGCGACGGAAGGGCGGACGGTCCCCGCCCCGATCGTCGCGGCGGAACCCACGGTCACGATCATCACCGCCACGGAACCCACGATCACGGTCGCGGTCATCACGACGGGGCCCGCCAGGACGGTCGTCACGACGCGGACCTACGGAACGGTCATCACGGCGGGGCCCGCTGGGACGGTCGTCACGGCGGGGCCCACTGGGACGGTCGTCGCCACGGCGATCGTCACGCCGGTCATCGCGGCGGTCGTCACGCCGGAACCCACCGCGGTCGCCGCCCCGGTCGTCCCCACGGCGGTCGTCACGACGCCCGAAACCGCCGCGGTTGTCATCCCTGCGGAAGCCACCGCGGTCGTCACTCCGACGCTCTCCACGGTCGTCGCGACGGAAGGGCGGACGGTCCCCGCCCCGATCGTCGCGGCGGAACCCACGGTCACGATCATCACCGCCACGGAACCCACGATCACGGTCGCGGTCATCACGACGGGGCCCGCCAGGACGGTCGTCACGACGCGGACCTACGGAACGGTCATCGCGGCGGGGCCCGCTGGGACGATCGTCGCGGCGGGGCCCGCTGGGACGGTCATCACGACGGGGTCCACCGGAACGGTCGTCCGTCCGTCGGAACGCCGGACGAGAGCCACGATCGCCTTCGCGTCGGTCGTCCCGCCGGCCGTACCCGCCCCGGTTGTCGTCACGACGGTCGTCCCGTCGGTCGTCACGGCGGGGTCCACCGCGCTCGCCACGATCACCGCTGCGGTCATCGCCTCGCCGATCATCACGGCGGGGATATCCGCCAGGGCCGTTGTCACGGCGGTCGTTGTCACGGCGGAAGCCGCCACGGTCCCCGCGGTAGCCGCCCCGGTCGCCGCCGCGGTCACCACTGTCCCGTCGCCGCTGGTCGCGCTCCGGTCGATCCTCGGGAGAGTTGGTGGACATGGTGACTCCTGTCTTCGGTACCGCAAGTCATTCTCGCGCAGCCGAGTACCCGGCGCGCTCTGGAAAAACAAAAAGGACCCCTGGTCCCAGCTGAACGCTGGTGACCAGGGGTCCTTCCAAAGATTGTTCGGCGGCGTCCTACTCTCCCACAGGGTCCCCCCTGCAGTACCATCGGCGCTGTAAGGCTTAGCTTCCGGGTTCGAAATGTGACCGGGC
>NZ_JBITIY010000012.1:0-78706 GCF_044459385.1 Streptomyces sp. NPDC050287
GTCTCCGAGGCGGTGACCAACTCCCGCAGCGGATGCCGCGACAGCACCGCGTCCACCTCCGGCGTCAACGCCGCCGCCAGCCGGGCCGCGACGGGCAGTGTGTCGTCGCGCAGCGCCTCGGCGGCGATCAGCAGCGCATCCTGTCCCGGCCCGTGGGGCACCCCGGCCGCCGCCTTCTCGTACAGGTCGGCGCCCGCCTCCAGCACCAGCCCGGTGTCGATCGCTGCCGGAACCTTGATGCGGGCCGTGTGGCGCCAGGTGGAGACGGGGTCGCTCCACGCCTCCACGCGGTAGGTCCAGTGACCCGTGACGTCCGGGGTGACCTCGGCACCCCAGCGGTCGGTGCCCGGGGCCAGTTCCCGCATCGGTGTCCACGGACCGTGCCGGCCCTCGGGGTCCGTCAGTACGACGTTGGCGGCGACCGCGTCGTGGCCCTCGCGGAACACGGTGGCGGTGACCTGGAACGTCTCACCGACGACCGCCTTCGCCGGACGCCTGCCGCAGTCCACGGCAGGCCTGACGTCCCGGACGGGAATGCGGCCGATGGCCGGGATCGAATTCATCTGAAACACCTCCGCCGTGCTCGACTGGGCCGGGCGGGCGGTCCGCCCGGGAAACGAAGCCGCGGAAGGTGTCTACCTCCGCGCGGGGGAGCGCCGAGCGGTTGCCGGCGGGCCCCGTCTGGTGACCGTCCGCGGGCGGGGCCGTCCGGTCTCCTCCCGGAGGTAGGAGACGAGGGTGGTCCGCAGATAGCGTTCCGCGGCGTCCGCTGCCTCGCGCGCGCACCGCTTCCCCATCAGCACGCAGAGGGTGTAGCCCGTGTCCTCGAAGGTGGTCCGGATCCGGCGGTCGGCGGGGGCCGCGAGCATCATGCGTTCCCACGCCCGGTACCGCCGTAGGTGCCGGGCCACTTCGGCTTTTGCCGGTAGCAGCATGGGCCGTTCACCTTTCAGGGCTCGATGGCACGTCTCCCGACCGTCGGGCGGCCCCGCCGCGCGCTGACACGCACGGATCCGTTACGAGCATCGAGGTCTTCACACATGGTGCATGCCTCATGACTCAGCGTCTTGTTGGAGCTTCAACAACCTCAGCTGTGTGCTCGTGTTGCACGAACGGCGTAGCGCCTTCACTCTTGTGGTGACTTGGAAGCGATCAGTGCTCACGCTTCGTGTTCGGGGCGCGGCCCCGCAGGGGACGAGGAGGAGCGAGAGCTTCGCCGGTGAGGAGCCAACGACCATGAACACCGCAGTGCCCTGCTATTACCACCTCGACGCCGAGGTCAGCCCGGAGCGGGTCGGACAGGTCAAGCGCATTCTGGCCGCCCACCTGCGCTACTGGGACCTGGAGAATCTGGTCGAGCCCGTCTGCCACGGCGCCGAACTGCTGCTGAAGGCCATCGACGAGCACGCCACCGACAAGAACACGTCGATCGAGATGTGGTGGAACGGCCAGCACCTCATCACCGCCATCGGTGAGAACGACTGCGACCTGCGCCCGGACCAGGACCTGCGCGGCTGCCTGGAGCACATCGCCGCCATGAGTGACGGCTGGGGGTGCTGCGCCACCGACACCGGCAGCAAGGTCATCTGGTTCTCGCAGCGCGCCCGCGCCGGCGAACGCGTCCCGCTCGTGCCCACCGCCCCCGCGCCCGATCTGCGCGAGGTGCTCGAGGTGCCGCGGGAGGTCCGGGTCGCCGCACTGGCCGGCCCGGCGAGCACACCGGAAGGCGTCCTGGAGGACGCCCGGTGACCGCGCGACCACGCCGGAAAGGGGTGCCTGCCTGGAGCGGGCACCCCTACCCGTTGGGCGCCGCCCACGACGGCAAGGGCACCAACTTCGCCCTGTTCAGCGAGGTCGCCGAGCGCGTCGAACTGGTTCTCGTCGACGACGACGGAGGTCACCGACGGGTTCCGATGGCCGAGGTCGACGGGTTCGTGTGGCACTGCTATCTGCCCGGCGTCGGACCGGGGCAGCGGTACGGGTACCGGGTGCACGGCCCCTGGCAGCCGTCCCTGGGCCACCGGTGCAACCCGAAGAAACTCCTCCTGGACCCGTACGCCCAAGCGGTGGACGGGCAGGTGGACAACCACGCCTCCCTCTTCGAGCGCGCGGACGGACCCTCCCGCTCCGACAGCGCCGGTCACACCATGCTCGGCGTGGTCACCGATCCGGCCTTCGACTGGGGCGACGACCGGCCGCTGCGGCGGCCGTACGCCGACAGTGTGATCTACGAGGCGCACGTCCGCGGCCTCACCCGCACCCACCCCGACGTCCCGCCGGAACTGCGCGGCACCTACGCCGGTCTGGCGCACCCCGCGGTCATCGAGCACCTGACCTCGCTCGGCGTGACCGCTCTCGAACTGATGCCGGTGCACCAGTTCGTGCAGGACGGCGTGCTGACGGACCGGGGCCTGTCCAACTACTGGGGTTACAACACGATCGGCTTCTTCGCCCCGCACAACGCGTACGCCGCCCACGGAACCCGCGGCCAGCAGGTCACCGAGTTCAAGTCGATGGTCAAGGCGCTGCACGCGGCCGGCCTCGAAGTGATCCTGGACGTCGTCTACAACCACACCGCCGAGGGAAACGAGAAGGGCCCCACGCTCTCCTTCCGCGGCATCGACAACGCCTCCTACTACCGCCTGGTGGACGGCGACTGGGGCCACTACTACGACACCACGGGCACCGGCAACAGCCTCCTGATGCGGCACCCCTACGTGCTGCAGCTGATCATGGACTCGCTGCGGTACTGGGTGACCGAGATGCACGTCGACGGCTTCCGCTTCGACCTCGCCGCCACGCTGGCCCGGCAGTTCCACGAGGTGGACCGCCTCTCCGCGTTCTTCGACCTGATCCAGCAGGACCCGGTGATCAGCCGCGTCAAACTGATCGCCGAGCCGTGGGACGTGGGGGAGGGCGGCTACCAGGTGGGCAACTTCCCGCCGCTGTGGTCGGAGTGGAACGGCAAGTACCGGGACGCCGTACGGGACTTCTGGCGGGGTGAGCCGCACACGCTCGGCGAGTTCGCGTCCCGGCTGACCGGCTCCTCCGACCTGTACCAGCACAGCCGGCGCCGTCCGCGCGCCAGCGTCAACTTCGTCACCGCGCACGACGGTTTCACCCTGCGCGACCTGGTCTCCTACAACGACAAACACAACGAGGCCAACGGCGAGGGCAACCGGGACGGCGAGAACACCAACCGCTCCTGGAACTGCGGCTGCGAGGGGGAGACCGACGACCCGGCCGTCCTGGAACTGCGGGCCCGGCAGCAGCGCAACTTCCTGGCCACGCTGCTGCTCTCGCAGGGCATCCCGATGCTCGGTCACGGCGACGAACTGGGCCGCACCCAGCGCGGCAACAACAACGCCTACTGCCAGGACAACGAGGTCTCCTGGGTCGACTGGCGGTTGACGGCGGAGCAGCAGGACCTCGCCGGCTTCACCCGGTACGTCATCGGACTGCGCGCCGCCCATCCCGTGCTGCGCAGGCGCCGCTACTTCCGCGGACAGACCGTGACCCACGCCGGCCAGCCGCTGCCCGACCTGGTGTGGCTGCTGCCGGACGCGCGCGAGATGAACGACGAGGAGTGGCAGCGCTCCGACGCCCACTCGGTCGGCGTCTTCCTCAACGGCGACGCCATCGCCGAACCCGACCCGTGCGGGCAGCCGGTGGTCGACGACTCCTTCCTCCTCCTGCTCAATGGCTACTGGGAACCGGTGGAGTTCCGGCTGCCGGACGCGAGGTACGGCGAACGCTGGACCACGTTGATCGACACCGCCGAGCCCCAGGGCGCCGACGAGGCCGAACACAAGGCAGGCACCACCATGGCGGTGGAGGCCCGCAGCCTCGTCCTGTTGTCGAGACCGTCCCGCACCGCCGGCCGGACCCCGCGGGCTTCCTGACCGAGCCGGCCCGCCTCGCCCCGTGTTCCGCCGGCCCGCGGGGTAAGGGGGCGGTCCGGCAGGCGCTGCCTGTTCGGGTGAGGGCGTTGTCCCGGCGCCCGGCCCTCGCGGCCCTCCGCGGCCGGGGATTCCGGTCGATCGCGGGGGCGAACGTGCGCCGTCAGCGGCCGACCACGCGGTGGCGGCAAGCGGAGGCGCCCAGGTGCGTCGGGCAGGTCACTGGGCGTGGTACATCCCCCGTGTGGGTGCGGGGTGGCCCGGTCGGCGGCGCCCGCCCGGGTGGCTTCGGGTTCGGTTCGGCTGGCGGTGCCCGCCCGCGTGGGCTGGGGCGACCGGTCGGTCCCCGGTGGCGCGTCAGCGTTCGCGGCGGGAGGTCACGGTGAACTGTGCGCCGTCCGGGTCCCGTAGTACCGCCTCGTCGCTGCCCTTCGACAGGACGCTGCCGCCGTGGATCTCGGCTGCCCTGGCGCAGGCCACGACGTCCTTGACCGCGAAGTGGACCTGCCAGTGAGGCCGGATGGTGGGGTCGGGTGCCGAGCCCAGCGCACCCGACTCGATCCGGGCGACGATGTCCCCGCAGCTGCGCAGGACGACCTCGTCGCCCTCGTAGTGGACCTCGCAGCAGCCGGGCCGCTCCGAGGCCCAGTCGAGGACCTCCCCGTAGAAGATGGCGGCGTCGAAGGCGTCGCGGGTGTGGAGCCGGATGAAGGCCGGCTGGGCCTCGCGCCAGCTCTCCCAGTCGGCGATGAGCTCGCCCTCCCAGATACCGAAGGTCGCGCCGTCCCGGTCGGCGACCAGGGCGGCCCGCCCCGGCGGGAAGGACAGCGGGCCGACCGCCGTCGTACCGCCGCGCTCCTGCGCCCGCGAGGCGGCCTCGTCGGCGCTGAGCACGGCGAAGTACGGAGTCCAGGCGACCGCCATCTGCCACACGCCGGCGACCGCCGCGATCCAGGCCACCGGCGTACCGTCCGCCAGCGCCATCCGGAAACGGTCGCCGAGTCTCGCCGACGACTGCCACTCCCAGCCGAGCACCGCCGCGTAGAAGTCCTCGGTCGCCTCCAGGTCGCGGCTGGTCAGGCTCACCCAGCAGGGAGCGCCGAACACGGAGTGCGTGGACATGACGTCCTTGGTGGCGCTGGGGTGTCTCACGTCGTGATTCATGACAGTCGTGTCCTGCTCTCGTCGGCCGGTGGCCACCGCTTTGTCCCAGTGTCCGGCCCAAACCGCCCGGGGCGCCTGCCGAGTACCCCGGTGGCGGCACCGAAACGGTGGCCGGTCCGGGCCGGTCCGGGGCCGGTCCGGGCCCGTCAGGTGGCGCGGGCACGGACGAGTGCCACGATGGAAGACGTGTCACGAGTACCGCACGAGCCCGCCGACAGATCGGACCGCGTCGTCGCGCTGCAGGAAGAGGTCGACCAGCTGAAGGAGGCGGTCGCCTCGCACGCCGTCGTGGACCAGGCGATCGGCATGGTCGTCGCGCTCGGCCGGGTCACGCCGGATCAGGGATGGGACGTGCTGAAGGACGTCTCCCAGCACACCAACATCAAGCTCCGCAAGGTCGCCGAACTGATCCTCGACCGGGGGCGCGCCGGACAGATGCCCCCGGAGATCCGCGCGGAGCTCGAAGACGCCCTGGACCGATACGGCCCCACGCAGATCCCGGGAGCGCCGGCGCGGTGGTCGGCGCGGTGACGGCGGCGGTCTCACTCGGCAGGCCGGATCAGCCGGTCTCGGTGAGGATCTCCTCGCGCAGCCGGTCGAAGCAGCCGCTGAGCAGCCGCGAGACGTGCATCTGCGAGATGCCGAGCTGTTCCGCGATGCAGCTCTGGGTCATGCCGCGGAAGAAGCGCAGGTAGAGAATGGTGCGCTCGCGTTCCGGCAGTGCCTCGAGACAGGGCCGGACGGCCACCCGGTCCACGACGGTGTCGAAGGCGGGGTCCAGGGCGCCGATCGCGTCCCCGAGTGCGTAGCCGTCGGTGCCGGGCATCTCGGCCTCGAGGGACAGCGCGGTGAAGCACTCCAGCGCCTCCATGCCGGTGCGCGCCTCGCTCTCGGTCATGCCCGCGTACGCGGCGATCTCCTCCACCGTCGGCGGCCGTCCGGACGTCGTCTGGGACAGCTCCTTCACGGCCTGCCGCACCCGGTTGCGCAGGTCCTGGACGCGACGCGGCACGTGCAGCGTCCACATGTGGTCGCGGAAGTGCCGCTTGATCTCGCCGGTGATGGTGGGCACGGCGTACGCCTCGAAGGCGCAGCCCCGTGCCGGATCGTAGTGGTCGACGGCCTTCACGAGCCCGAGCGCGGCCACCTGGTAGAGGTCCTCGAGGGACTCGCCGCGTCCCCGGAACCGGACGGCGATGCGCTCGGCCATGGGCAGCCAGAGCTCGACCAGTTCGTCCCGCAGTGCCTTGCGCTCGGGGCCGTCGGGGAGTGCCGCCAGCCGTTCGAAGTCGGCGGCGGTGTCGGGGGCGTCGTCGTGCGGGTGGGGCTTGGTACTGCCAGTGACAGGCATAACCGCGTGCCTCCCTCAGCAGGTGCTGGGTGGACAGACACCGGGGGAACTGGGCGCGGACCTTGCGGAGAACTGCCGGGGCAGGGCGGGCCGGCTCCCACGGACGTGCCTCCTGTCCGAAGCACATAGACGCATATTCCCGACATCTGCATTGATAAAACAAACCGGGGTACACGGGATCTTCCGGACTTGACCTGTCCTTGGGGTTCGTTACCTCTGCTACAGAGGTAACGTCGACCGTGTGGAACCAGAGACCTTCCCCGAGGAGCTGGCCGACGCGCTCGTCGGAGTCCAGCGGCTGATCCGACGCCGGCTGCGCCCCCAGATGGCCGACCCGCCGCTGCGCGGCGCCGAGGTGGAGCTGCTGCGCCTCGTCGTGGGCCGGCCCGGCATCGGCATCTCGGACGCGGCCAAGGACCTGTACCTGGCGAGCAACTCCGTGTCCACGCTCGTCAACCAGTTGGCCCGGCAGGGCTATCTGATCCGCGAGACCGACCCCGCCGACCGGCGGGCCGCGCGTCTGCTGCCGACCCCCGCCGCCGAGGCCCGCCTCGGCGAGTGGCGCAAGCGGCGTGCCGACCTCGTACGAGGCCAGATCTCCCGGCTCGACGAGGTGGACCAGGAAGCGCTGCGCGCGGCGCTGCCGGCCCTGCGCAAGCTCGCCGTCCATCTGCACGAGGAGGCCGAGGAGTCATGACACGGGACGCCGGTCAAGCGGTCGCCTGCACACGGCTCGTCTACGCCTTCGGTGAGACGACCGCCGTGGACGGGCTCGATCTGACGGTGGCGGAGGGCGAGGTGTTCGGGCTGCTCGGCCCCAACGGCGCAGGGAAGACCACCGCCATCCGCTGCATCACCACACTCCTGCCGGTCCCGTCCGGGATGGTCCGCGTCTTCGGCCGCGACGCCGCCAAGGACGCCATGGCCGTGCGCCGCCTGCTGGGCTACGTACCGCAACAGCTGTCCGCCGACGCGAGCCTCACCGGCCGGGAGAACGTCGCCCTGTTCGCCCGGGTCTTCGACGTGCCCCGCAAGGAGCGCGCCGAACGGGTCGGCCAGGCCCTGACCGCCGTCGACCTGACCGACGCCGCGGACCGGCTCGCCGGTACCTACTCGGGCGGCATGGTGCGCCGGCTCGAACTCGCCCAGGCCCTGGTCAGCGCGCCCCGCCTGCTGATCCTCGACGAGCCGACCATCGGGCTCGACCCGATCGCCCGCACCGGCGTGTGGCAGCACATCAACGCCGTCCGCGCGGCCACCGGCATGACGGTCCTGGTGACCACCCACTACATGGACGAGGCCGACCAGTACTGCGACCGGGTCGGCCTGATGCACCGCGGCCGCATCCGGGCGCTCGGCACTCCGGCCGAGCTCAGGGCTGGCCTCGGCGAACGCCGGCGCGCCGCGGGCGCCGCGGCCACCGACCCGCTGCCCACGCTGGAGGACGTCTTCCGCGACATCGCGGGCAGCGGTCTCGACGAGAAGTCAGGAGATTTCCGCGATGTCCGAAGCACCCGCCGCACCGCGAACCGCGTCGGCTGACCGCGCCCGCGAGGACGGCATCGGCCTCCTCGTGCAGCCGCCCCGGCCCCGCGCCGGATGGCGCGTGCTGCCCGCCCGGGTCGTGGCGATGTGCGCCGTCGAACTGCAGAAGCTGCGCCACGACCGCACCGAGCTGTACACCCGCGCGGTCCAGCCGGCCCTGTGGCTGCTGATCTTCGGCCAGACCTTCACCCGGATCAAGGCGATCCCGACCCAGGGCATCCCCTACGTCGACTATCTCGCGCCCGGCATCATCGCCCAGTCCGCGATGTTCATCGCCATCTTCTACGGCATCCAGATCATCTGGGAACGTGACGCCGGCATCCTGAACAAGCTGCTGGTCACGCCGACCCCGCGCTCGGCGCTGATCACCGGGAAGGCGTTCGCGGCCGGGGTGAAGTCGCTGATGCAGGCCGTCGTCGTCATCGTCATCGCCGCGCTCCTCGGTGTGGCGCTGACCTGGAACCCGCTCAGGCTCCTCGGTGTGGCGGCGGTGGTGGTCCTCGGATCCGCCTTCTTCTCCTGCCTGTCGATGACCATCGCCGGCGTCGTGCTCAGCCGCGACCGGCTGATGGGATTCGGCCAGGCGATCACCATGCCGTTGTTCTTCGGGTCCAACGCCCTGTACCCGGTGTCCGTGATGCCGGGATGGCTCCAGGCGGTCAGCAAGGCCAACCCGCTCAGCTACCAGGTGGACGCCCTGCGCGGCCTGCTCCTGGGCACGCCCGACCATCTCGCGCTCGACTTCGCGGTGCTGCTGGTGGCCGCCGCGCTCGGCATCGCCGCGGCCTCTTCTCTCCTGGGCCGACTGGCCCGCTGAGCGGGCGGCCGGAAAGTGATGTGCGGCACGCGCGGGAAACCGGTCGTCCGACCGGTCGGCGGATTCTTCCTGCGCACGGCTTGATCACCGATCAAGGGGATGAATTCGCTGGCCACAGCGCATTCCGCGCATTTGACAGTGCACTGAGCACACAGATAGGAAGCAGCTCTCTGAGGTCGAGAGGTGGACTGTGTACGAGCCGAACGTGGTCGGGGACTGGCAGGAGTACGACGAGCATGCCGGTCTGCGGGTCCGCGTCCATCGTCTGGAAGCGGCGGAGCCGCCGCGCGGACGGGACGACGCGGCCGAAGGGCTCACCTATTTCCGGGTCCGCGTCACCGTCGAGAACCGTGGCGCGCGGCACCTCGGGATCCACCTGGAGGACGGTCAGATCGACGTGCGGATCGGCCCCGACGGGGAGAGCGCCTTCATCGACTGGCGCAACTCGCAGTTCATCGAGGGCTTCGACGTCTACCCGCTGCGCCGGGCGACCGCTCTGCTGTACGCGGCCGGTCCGGAGGAGTCCCTGAGCCAGGTGGACGTCCAGGTGCAGCTGCGGGTCGACGAGGAGTGGGCCGACCGCCGGCTGTGGGCGGGGGGCATCGGACTGCAGGAGGGGGCCGTCGGCACCGGCGTCGTGCGCGAGGGGCTCGCCTGCCAGGTCAGCAACTTCCTCCGGGACCAGGCCGAGGAGGGCACCGCCTGACGCGGACCCGCCTCGCACCTACCCCTGCGCCCCGCTCAGTGCGGGATGCCGTCGATGATCTCGCGGGCGCCCTGCCGCAGCAGGGCCACGGCGACCGAGGTGCCCAGCGTCGCCGGGTCGAGCCGGCCCGCCCACTCGTGGGCGTTCAGCCGGGTCTTGCCGTCCGCGGTGAACACACAGGCCCGCAGGGACAGTTCGCCACCCCCGTCCACGCGCGCGTATCCGGCGATCGGGCTGTTGCAGTGTCCCTGCAGGACATGCAGGAACATCCGCTCGGCGGTGGCCTCACGATAGGTGTCCGGGTCGCCGAGTGCGCTGACCGTGTCGATGGTCTCGGAGTCGTCCTGGCGGCACTGGAGGGCGAGGATGCCCGCGCCGATCGGCGGCATCATCGTCTCGGGGGAGAGGACCTCGCTGATCACGTCCCGCCGGTCGATGCGCTCCAGCCCGGACACCGCCAGCAGCAGCGCGTCCGCCTCACCGGCCGCGAGCTTCTCCAGGCGCCGGTTGGCGTTGCCGCGGAACGGCACGCATTCCAGATGCGGGTGGGTGGCGGCGAGTTGGGCGACCCGGCGCACCGAGGAGGTGCCGATCCGGGTACCGTCCGGCAGCTCGTCCAGGGTGAGCCCGCCCGGGTGGACGAGCGCGTCACGGATGTCGTCCCGCTTCAGGAACGCGGCGAACGTCGTACCCGCCGGAAGCGGCCGGTCGGCGGGCACGTCCTTGACGCAGTGCACCGCGAGATCGGCCTGACCGGCCAGCAGCGCGGCGTCCACCTCCTTGGTGAACGCGCCCTTGCCCTCGACCTGGGCGAGATCGCCCATCCATTTGTCGCCGGTCGTCTTCACCGGTACGACCTCGGTGCGCACACCGGGATGCAGGGCCGCCAACTCGGCGCGGACACGCTCTACTTGGGCGAGTGCCATCGGAGAGTCGCGGGAGACGATACGGATCAGTTCGGGCACGGGCATGCGGCCACGATAGTCCCTTTTGGCAGTACGCCCGCGCAGTACCGATCGACTTCCGGTCGAGGAGACGGATCCGGTGCCCGGACGGTCGTTTCCGGACAGTGACGTCCAGAAGATGGCCGAGGCGAGGCGAGGCGGGTGGGAGGACAGGGCTCGGGCGCGGAACGGGACCCAGCCTGCCCGGGATCCCCGTCCCGCTCCCGTTCCCGTCGCCGGTCAGGCGTTGGGGTCGAAGGCGATCCCGGACGGCTTCGCCGCGGCGAGGTGGCCCGCGAAGGCGGCGTCCTTGAGGCCGAAGGTGGCGCTTCCGAAGTCGTAGGCACTCAGCTTGTCGCGCAGGCCCGCCGGGTAGCCGTTCCAGCCGACCAGGGGCGGGTACTGCCAGGTGCCCTTGTGGTTCTCGGGCGGCTCGTCGTTGGTGTTGGCCAGACGGAAGCAGTGCGTGCGGATGCCGTCCTTGTGGTAGACGATCTTCGCGTGGGTGCCGTCGAAGCGCACCGCGGAGGCCGCGCTCACCGTGAACGAACCGTGGTTGGACGTGGCGACGTACTGGATCTGGTTGTCCCGCACCCACACCACGACGTGTTCCCAGTCGTTGCGGTGCCCGCCGATGCTGCTGCCCGCCACGGCCTGGTCCTTCTCGAAGTACAGGCCGTACAGGTAGGCGCACCAGCCGTTGTTGCACTTGTAGCGCGAGTAGCTGTTGGTGTTGTCGAGGTCCGAGGCGTCACGGCAGTTGCCGTTGAGGGCGCCGGTCGGGTTGAGGCCGCCGTTGACGGTGCCGTCCGGGCCTATGGCGGGCGTCGGGTAGCAGCCGTCCGTGTCGTAGTCGAAGGCCGGCTGGAAGGTCCTCTCGGCGGCTTCGGCGTTGGCGGGCAGCGCCTGTGGCGGAGCGGCGAAGGCGACGGTGGGGAAGGCGACGACGAGGGCGGCGGCGCCGGCCAGGCCGGTGAGCCATCTCCTGCGGTGTGCCTTGAACGACGATGACGACACTGCGTCTCCTCAGGTGCGGGCGCAGCCAGGAGGCTGTGGGGGGGCAAGGGAGATCAGCTTCCCGGCTTTTCATGTCCGCGCCAAGATGGTGGGAGCGTCTCTTCGGTTAAGGCCGCCCGAACAGTGTCACCATGACGGTTCATCAGATGATGTCGTCCGGCAGCTCGGCCGCCGACTCCTCGGGCGCGAGGTCCGGCCGCAGCCGCAGCCAGGACGGCTGGCGCAGCATGCCCGCCCGGGTACGGGTGCTGTAGCGGACCTCGCCGACCAGCCGGGGCAGCACCCAGTGGGCGCCCGCGACCGGCGGCACCGGGTCGAAGGGGCACACGTCGGTCGCGGCGGCGCGCAGCAGCGCGGCGAGGTGTTCCCGCTCGGGCTCGCTCCAGCCGGTGCCCACCCCGCCGACGTACCGCAGACGCCCCGCGGCACGCTGCCCGACCAGCACGGCCCCCGGCAGGCCGGTCAGCCGCCCCTTTCCGTGCAGCCAGCCGCCCACGACGACGTCCTCACTGCGCATGTTCCGGATCTTGATCCAGGCCCGGGAGCGCACCCCGGGTTCGTACGCCGAGTCCAGCCGTTTGCAGACCAGGCCCTCCAGCCCGTGCTCACGGGTGGCCCGCAGGGCCTGGTCGCCGTGGCCGACGAGGGCGCCCGGAGTCGACCAGTAGGGGCCGGTGAGGCCCAGTTCCTCCAGGAGCGCGCGCCGGCGGGTGTAGGGGAGGGCGACGAGGGATTGTCCTCCCAGGTGCATCACGTCGAACAGGACGAGATGGACGGGCAGCTCCGCCGCCCTGCGTGCCGCTCGGCCGGGCGACTGGACCAGGCCCATACGGGACTGCAGCAACTGGAAGTCGGCGCGGCCCCGTTCGTCCAGTGCCAGCACCTCCCCGTCCAGCACGGCGGGCGTCGGGCCGAGCGCGCGGCCCAGCGGCAGCAGCTCGGGGTAGGCGACGGTGACGACCTCCCCGGACCGGGCGCGCAGGACCACGTCGCCGTCCCCGGCGAGATACACCACCACCCGCTGGCCGTCCTGCTTCGTCTCGTACGCCCAGTGGGCGTCCTGTGCGGCGGGCGGCAGGGTGCCGGGTGTCGCGAGCATGGGCGGGATCAACGGGAGGCTCACGGGTCAGTTGTGGACACTCCCGCCCTGCGCCACGCGCGCCGGTCGCCGGGTTCCCCTGAACGGCGCCGTCCGCCCGCGGCACCCGGGCTGAGCCGCGGGCCGTCGGATCGCGCCCCGGTCGGCACCCGGCACCTGGCGATCGACGGACCTGGCCACGCGGCCGACGGCACGGCCCGCACCAGCCCGGGGGCAGGATGCTCATCAGGAGCTCGCCGGCCGGTGTCCGCCTACGGCGCGGACCACCCGGACACCGACCGGGACCGGCGAGGGACCGACCGGGACTGCCCGGGTCCGCCTGGTACTGCTAAGGGCTGCCCGGGGCCGCCCGGGACGGCCTGGGACTGCCCGGACTGCCAGGACTGCCAGGACTGCCCGGGACCATCCGGACTCCACCCGGAACTACCTGGGAACGCCGGGCCCCACCCGGCCTCGCCGGGGCCCCACCCGGAGCCGCCGCCCCCGCTCGGAACGACCGCTCCCCGCCCGGAGCCGCCGCCCCCGCCCGGAACCCCCGCCCCCCGCCGAAGCCGCCCCGCCCCGCGCCCTCAGTTCCCCGCCGGCGCGTCGGCCGTCGGTTTTCCGGCCGTGGGTGCCGGGGTCGGTTTCAGGGCCGGCCGCTGCCGGGGGATGAAGGCGGCGATCGCGAAGGCGAGGAGAGCGGCGCCCGCGCCGATCGCCATGACCGTGCGGAACCCGTCCTTCGACGGCAGGGCGTAGCCGCCCAGCGTGATGGTCATCTGCGAGAGGATGACACCCGCGATGGCGCTGGCCACCGACGTACCGATGGACCGCATCAGGGTGTTGAGGCTGTTCGCGGCGGCCGTCTCGCCGGCGGGCACCGCGCCCATGATCAGGGCGGGCATCGAGCCGTACGTGAAGCCGATGCCGGCGCCGATGACGCAGGAGACCAGCACCAGGTGCCAGACCTCGGACATCAGCACGATGTTCAGGCCGTACCCGCAGGCCACGATGACCGCGCCGATCATCAGCGTCACCTTGGGCCCCTTGGCCTTGGAGACACTGGCGGAGACCGGGGCGGTCGCCATCATCACCAGGCCGGAGGGCGCCATCACCAATCCGGCCGTCAGCAGCGACTTGCCCAGGCCGTAGCCGGTCTGCTCCGGCAGCTGGAGCAGTTGCGGGAGGACCAGGGACATCGCGAACATCGAGAAGCCGATCGCCACCGAAGCCAGGTTGGTGACCAGCACCTGACGGCGGGCGGTGGTGCGCAGGTCCACCAGCGGCTGCGCGGTGCGCATCTCGAAGAGGCCCCAGGCCAGCAGGACGAGTACGGCCGCGGCCAACAGGCCGAGCGTGGTGCCGCTGGTCCAGCCCCAGTCGGCGCCCTTGGAGATCGCCAGCAGCAGGCACACCAGACCGGTCGCCATGCCGAGCGCGCCGACCAGGTCGAAGCGACCGCCGGTACGTACCCGCGACTCCGGCACGAAGGCGACGACGAGCACCAGGGCGATCACGCCCATCGCGGCGGAGGCCCAGAACAGGACGTGCCAGTCGAAGTTGTCGGCGATCAGCGCGGCCGTCGGCAGACCGAGGGCGCCACCGACCCCGAGGGAGGCGCTCATCAGCGCGGTCGACCCCGCCAGCCGCTCGGCGGGCAGCTCGTCCCGCATGATGCTGATGCCCAGCGGGATCACGCCGGAGGCCAGGCCCTGCAGGGCCCGGCCGATGATCATCGGGACCAGTTCGTCGCTGAGCGCGCAGGCCACCGAGCCGATCACCAGCATCACGACACTGATCATCAGCATGCGGCGCTTGCCGTACATGTCACCGAGGCGGCCCACCACCGGAGTGGCCACCGCCGCCGCCAGCAGGGTGGCGGTCACCGCCCAGGCGGTGTCGGAGGCCGGGGCGTCCAGCAGCCGGGGGAGCTCCGGCACGATCGGGATCACCAGGGTCTGCATCAGCGCGACGACGATGCCGGCGAAGGCCAGCACCGCCACCACGGCGTTGGGTCTCGGCGCGGCGGTGCCCCCGGCGTCGGCGGACGGGGCAAGGGCGTCGGACATGCGTGGCCTCCGTGGGCGTGAGAGAGAAGTGCGCAGAATTAAAGCAGCTGCTTGACTTAGCTTAGAGGCTCCGCCGGCCTGCGTAGGCTTCCGTCATCGGAGGATCGCCGCCCGGGCGGCGGCCCCGCGACGGTTCCGAGGGACTGGCCGGCGCGGGGTGTCGTAAGTCGTCACAAGTCCCGGTGCGGTGGTGATCATGGCGGGCAGGACGGTACGGGCCGAACAGGTCAGCGCGACACGGGAGCTGATCCTGACCGCCGCGGAACGGCTGTTCGCCGAACGCGGCGTCTACACGGTGTCCAACCGCCAGGTCAGCGAGGCCGCGGGCCAGGGCAACAACGCGGCCGTCGGCTACCACTTCGGCACCAAGACCGACCTGGTCCGGGCGATCATCCGCAAGCACGCGGCGCGGATCGAGGAGATCCGGGCCCGGCTGCTGGCCGCCGTCGGCGACTCCACCGACGTACGCGACTGGGTGGACTGCCTGGTGCGACCGGTGCCCGAACACCTGGCGGCGCTGGGCAGCCCCACCTGGTACGCCCGGTTCTGCGCGCAGGTGATGACCGACCCGGCGCTGAGGCGGCTCATGGCGGAGGAGTCCCTCTCCTCGCCGTCCCTGCGGCAGATCGTCGAGGGGGTGAGGCGCTGCCTGCCCGACATGCCGGACGAAGTGCGGGTCGAACGCGGGGACATGGTCCGTCATCTCATCGTGCACGTCGCCGCCGAGCGGGAGCGTGCCCTCGCCGAGAACACCCCCACTCCCCGGACCAGTTGGCATGACGCCACGACCGGGCTCGTGGACGCGGTCGTCGGGATGTGGCTGGCACCCGTCACCCGTGGCGGGAAAATTACTTGAGTTAGGCAAGCAGCGGGGTAGGGTGAACGCATGTACGGCAGCACCCGCGAGCAACCGGCGCCGGCCCGCGGGGCCGGACAGCACCTCCTGCTGGTCGTCGACGAGCCGGACATCACCGAACTGCTCTCCACCACCCTCGAACTGGCGGGCTATCGGATCTCCGTGGCCGGCAGCGGAACCGAGGCGCTTGCGCGGCTGGCCGAGCGCAGGTTCGACCTGCTGGTCGTCGACGCGAACCTCCCGGACATGGAGCGCCTCGGCCGCGAGAGGCCGACCGTCACCGACCGCCCCCCGGTGCTCCTGCTGACCGTGTACGAGTCCCTGGACAGCCTGGTGCCCGAACTCGGCCTGGGGGAGCGGGACTACGTCACCAAGCCGTTCCGGTTGGCCGAGGTCCTCGCACGGGTACAGGTCCTGCTGCGCGGACCGGGCCCACGGCGGACCCGGGGCGACGCGCTGAGCTATGGCGACCTTGTCCTCGATGACACCCTGTGTGAGGCGCGGCGCGGCACGCGGGCGCTCGGCCTCACGCCGGCCGAGTACCGGCTGCTGCGCCATCTCCTCGTCAACGCGCACCGGGTGCTGTCCAAGGAGCAGATCGGCCGCTATGTCTGGGGCGACCACCGCGGCGACAACGCCATCGAGCAACTCGTCTCCCGGCTGCGCCGCAAGGTGGACCGGGACGCGCCCGCGCTGATCCACACCCGCCGGGGCTTCGGCTACTGGCTGGGGGGCGCGGACGCCGAGTCCTGAGCGTCGGAGAGCAAACGCGTCGCTGGCGTCAGCCGCTGCTCTTCGGTGTACCTCCGCACGCGGCACGGGGGTAGGCGCACCGGCGTCCTCATGTTCACAACTTCCTTACCTCTCAGGAGGATTGCCCTGTCCTGAAGTCGACTGTGATCCGTGCCACGTCAGCTTCGTGTCAGGGAACTGACGGGTGGGCGTCAGCCCCCTCTGTTTGCATGTGCTCATCGAGGCCTCGCCCCCTTCACCCCGGCGCTCCGCCCGTCGAGCGGAGCCCCCCAACCGAGGAGAACCATGGCCGACACCCTGACCGGCAGCACCCCCGACGCGGCCCCGCCGGTCCCCGAGTTCCCGATGGCCAGGGCCGCCGGCTGTCCCTTCGACCCGCCCCCGGCCCTCCAGGCCCAGCAGGACGAGGGCCGGCTCGTGAAGGTCCGCCTCTGGGACGGCAGTACGCCCTGGCTGGTGACCCGCTACGAGGACCAGCGCGCCCTGCTCCTGGACCCCCGCGTCAGCGCCGACATCACCAGCCCCGGATATCCGCTCCAGGCGCCCAGCAACGGCAAGAACAACATCAGCTTCATCCTCATGGACGACCCCGAGCACGCCCGCCTGCGGCGCATGGTGACCGCGCCGTTCGCCGTGAGGAAGGTCGAGGCGCTGCGGCCCGGGGTGCAGAAGATCGTGGACGACCTCATCGACGACATGCTCGCCGCGGGCGGTCCCCTCGACCTGGTCGAGGCGTTCGCCCTGCCGGTGCCCTCGCTGGTGATCTGCCAGTTGCTCGGAGTGCCGTACACGGACCACGACTTCTTCCAGGAGAACAGCAAGACCCTGATCAAGCGGGACGCGGCCATGGAGGACCGGATGGCCGCCCATGGACGGCTGATCGGCTACCTCGACGACCTCATGGGCCGGAAGATGACCGAACCCGGCGACGACCTGCTCTCCGGGCTCGTGGCGCGGGTCGAGGCGGGCGAGCTGACCCGGCAGGACGCCGCACAGATGGGTGTGCTGCTGCTCCTGGCCGGCCACGAGACCACCGCCAACATGATCGCGCTCGGCACCCTGGCCCTGCTCGAGAACCCGGAGCAGCTCGCCCTGTTGCGCGAGAGCGACGACCCCAAGCTGGTCGCCTCCGCGGTCGAGGAACTGCTGCGTTACCTCAACATCGTGCACGGCGGCCGGCGTCGGGCGGCCCTGGAGGACATCGAGATCGCCGGACAGGTGATCCGGGCCGGCGAGGGCATGATCATGCCCAACGACATCGCCAACCGTGACCCCGACGCCTTCCCCGACCCCGACGGGCTGGACATCACGCGTGACGCCCGCCGGCACGTCGCCTTCGGCTTCGGCGTCCACCAGTGCCTCGGCCAGCCGCTGGCCCGCATGGAGCTCCAGGTCGTCTACGGCACCCTCTACCGCCGCATCCCGACCCTCCGGCTCGCCGCCGAGGTGGACAGCCTGCCGTTCAAGCACGACGGCTCGATCTACGGCGTCTACTCCCTCCCCGTCACCTGGTGACCTCGCGCCGACGGCCGGCCCCGGTCGGAACCCCCGATCCCCCCACTGAGAACGAACGAGGTACAGATCATGCGTGTGGAACTGGACGAGCCCAAGTGCGTCGCGTCGGGTCAGTGTGTGATGGCCGCCCCCGAGGTCTTCGACCAGCGGGACGAGGACGGCATCGCCTTCGTGCTGGACGAGAAGCCCCCGGCGGACTTGCTCGACGACGTGCGTGAGGCCGTGGCGATCTGCCCGGCCGCCGCCATCCGGCTGGTGGATCAGTGAGGCGGATCGTCGTCGTCGGTGCCTCGGCCGCCGGACTCTCTGCGGCCGAGACCCTCCGCCGCGAGGGTTACGACGGCACGCTCACCCTCGTCGGCGACGAGCCCCTGGCTCCCTACGACCGCCCGCCCCTGTCCAAGCAACTCCTGGCCGCGGTGTGGGAGTCGGGCCGACTGGCCCTGCGCACGCCGGACGACCTGACCGCGCTCGGCCTCGACCTGCGCCTCGGCGTGGCCGCGACCGGGCTCCGACGCGCCGACCGCACGGTGGAGTTGGCCGACGGCTCCGAAGTGCCGTACGACGGGCTGATCGTGGCCACCGGTGTCCGGCCGCGCCGGCTGCCCGGCGAGGGCGCCCATGTGCTGCGCACCCTCGACGACGCCCTGACACTGCGGGAGCGGCTCACACCGGGACGGCACCTGGTCGTGGTGGGCGCCGGTTTCCTCGGCGCGGAGGCCGCCGCCGTCGCCTGGCGCCTCGGTGCGCGGGTGACCCTGCTCGAACCCGCCCCGGTGCCGCTGGCCCACGCCGTCGGCACCGCGGTCGGCGCGGTGCTGACCCGGGCCCATCTGGACCGCGGCGTGGACCTGCGCTGCGGGGTCACCGTGACCGAGGTGACCGAGGACGGAGTGCGGCTCGCCGACGGCGAATCGATCGAGGCCGACGAGGTGTTGGTCGCCGTCGGCTCACTGCCGAACACCGAGTGGCTGGACGGCAGCGGCCTGGCTCTCGGCGACGGCGTGATCTGCGACGAGTACTGCGAGGCCGGGAGGAACGTCTACGCGGCCGGTGACGTCGCCCGCTGGCACAACCCGCTGTTCGGCACCTCGATGCGCGTCGAGCACCGCACCAACGCCGCGGAGCAGGGCATGGCCGCGGCCCGCAACCTGCTCCGTCCCCAGGCGCGCAAGCCGTTCGCGCCGGTGCCGTACTTCTGGTCCGACCAGTACGACATGAAGATCCAGGCGTACGGCTTCCTGCGCGGCCACGACGAGGTCGCCGTGGTGGACGGCGATCTGGCGGAGCGCCGGTTCCTCGCCGTGTACCGCACCGGCGACCGGGTGAGCGGCGTCCTCGCGGTCGGGATGCCGCCCAAGGCGATCCGGCCGTGGCGGCAGGCCGTCGCGTCGGGAGCGATGTGGCGCGAGACGGTGCGCGCGGCGGTCCCGGCGACCGAGGCCTGACCGGAGGAAGCCGTCGGGTGAGAGGCGGCGCGGTCGGACGGGCAGTACTCCGCTCCAGGTCAGGCCATGATCACCGCCGCTCCAATTACTTGAGTTAGGCAACAAGATGGTAAAGTGGCTCACATGTCCACACAGCCGCTCCCCGACGTCCCTGCCCCGGAAGTCACCGAGATCGAGCGGGCGCTCACCCGCATCACCTACCTGAGCACCCGCGCCCGGCAGCACGAACGGCTCATGGCCCTGGCCGGGGTGCCGCTGGACCGTGCCGCCGTGGCGCTGCTGCGCCAGGTCGCCGACTCCGATCCGCTGCGGCCGGGGGAGCTGGCCGCACGGCTGGGCGTGGAGGCCTCCCACGTCACACGCACCGTGCAGCAACTGCAGAAGTCGGGGTACGTCACCCGCGTCCCCGACCCGCGGGACCGCCGCGCCCAGCGCATCCAGCTCACCGAGACCGGCCGGCAGGCCATCGCCCGTATCCGGGACGCGGGCGCCCGCGGCATGCAGCTGGCCCTGGCCGACTGGTCGCCCGAGGAACTGCGGCAGCTCGCCACGCTCTTCCACCGCATGGTCGACGACTTCCTGGCCCATGCCGTCGACGACGAGACCGAGCCCGTGCCGACGCGGCCGGCCGGCACCGCCTGAACCGGCGGCCTCCTCACCCGCTCCCCGGCAGGCGTCCCCGCCCGCACACCCGCCGCTCCCCGGCAGGCAGGGGCCCGGCGGGTCCCATCGTCCGACCGCCCAGTAATGTCCGCGGCAGGTCATCTGAGGAGGAACCGTGCCCCGGTCCGAACGCTCGCCCCTGCTGCTCGCCGGCCTGTTGGCCGCCGCGGGTGTCACCCACTTCGCCGCTCCACGCCCCTACGACGCGATCGTCCCGAGCGGGCTTCCGGGCTCGGCCAGGGCCTGGACGTACGCGAGCGGCGTCGCCGAACTGGCGCTGGCCGCGGGCGTGGCACTGCCGCGCACCCGGCGCAGGGCCGCGCTGGTCGCGGCCGCGTTCTTCGTCGGGGTGTTTCCCGCCAACGTCAAGATGGCCATGGACTGGCGGCACCGCCCCGTGCCTGTGAAGGCCGCGGCCTTCGGCCGGCTGCCCCTCCAGGTGCCCCTCGTCCTGTGGGCGCGCAGCGTCGGCGCGAGCGCGGAGGGCCTGTCATGACCGCGCGCATCGAGGTGGGCGGCAAGATCGAGGACTTCACGCTGCCCGACGAGACCGGCACGCCGCGCAGCCTCACCGGACTGCTCGCCGACGGACCCGTCGTCCTGTTCTTCTATCCCGCGGCCCTCAGTCCCGGCTGCACGGCGGAGGCCTGCCACTTCCGTGATCTGGCCGCCGAATTCGCCGCCGTCGGTGCCCGGCCCGTCGGCATCAGCGGCGACGCCGTCGAGCGCCAGCAGGAGTTCGCCGGGCGGCACACCCTGGGCATGCCGCTGCTGTCCGACGCCGACGGGACGGTCCGGGAGCGGTTCGGTGTGAAGCGGGGCTTCTCCCTCGCGCCCACCAAGCGGTCCACCTTCGTCATCGCCGAGGACCGGACGGTGCTGGAGGTCGTACGCAGCGAACTGCGGATGAACACGCACGCCGACCGCGCCCTCGACGCACTGCGCGCCCACCGGAAGTGACTCGGGGCCCTGGTCGCCGCAGCGCGCTTGATGCGGTCTGACAAAGGGACCATCCTGGACGACATGGAGCACGTCCGCGCTGCGGCGACCACGGATGCCCAGGGCATCGTGACGGGGTGGAGCGAGGGTGCCCGGCGGCTGACGGGACACGCGGCCGAGGAGGTCGTGGGGCACGCGGCGCGGGAACTGCTCGCCGATGACCCGCCGGACAGCGCCATGGCGCGGCTGGAGGGCGACGTCGACCTCCGGCACCGGGACGGCAGCTGCGTGACCGTCGCCCTGCGGGCGCAGCCCGTGCTCGGCGCGGACGGCGCACCGAACGGCTACGTGATCACCGAGCAGCCCGGCGGGCGGGAACCCACCCTCGCCGGGCAGGCCTTCGCACAGGCCTCGGTGTCGATGTCGGTCTTCGACCTGCGGCAGCGCTATCTGCGCCTCAACGACACGGCCTGCCGGGTGATGGGGGTGCCGGAGGAGAACCTGCTCGGCCGGCACTACCGGGAGTCCGTGGCGGACGCCGAGCACAGCCGCGGCTTCCACAACAATCTGCGCCAGGTGGCCGAGACGGGCAGACCGGTCCACTACGAGAGCTTCACCGGCGCGCCCGCCCTCAACCGGGAGAACGCCTGGAGCATCGAGATGTGGCCCGTGCGGGACACCTCCGGCGAGGTGACCGCAGTCGCTCTCGCGGCCCTCGACAGCACCGAGCAGTACTGGGCCCGGCAGCGGCTGGCCCTGCTCAACGAGGCGGCAGCCGGCATCGGCACCACCCTGGACGTGGTGCGCACCGCCGAGGAACTGGTCGAACTCCTCGTCCCGCGGTACGCCGACTTCGTCAGCGTGGACGTCCTGGAGTGGGTCCTCGGGGCGGACGAGCCACCGCCGGCCCTGGCCGGCGAGATCGCCCTGCGCCGGGTCGCCCACGGCTCCCGCACCGAGGGCACCCCGGAGGCCGCCGTACACCTGGGCGAGACGGAGGTGTACCCCGCCTACTCGCCGCCCGCGAGAGCGCTCCGGCTGCACCGGGCGGTCCTCAGCCAGGCGGGCGAGCCCGACTTCATGCGCTGGGTCGCCGGACGCAACGCCCGGGCCCCCGCCGGCCGATCGCACCGCAGGGGCGTCCACTCGATGCTCGCGGTGCCCCTGCGAGCCCGGGGTACCACGCTCGGCGCCGCGGTGGCCATCCGTATCGCCCACCCGGACGACTTCGGCGAAGACGACGCCGTCCTGGCCGAGGAACTCGCCAGCCGTGCCGCCGTCTGCATCGACAACGCCCGCCGCTTCGCCCGCGAACGCACCACCGCGCTGGCCCTCCAGCACAGCCTGCTGCCCCGCGGCCTGCCCGGACAGGCCGCGGTCGAGGTCGCCCACCGCTATCTGCCCTCGGGTTCGCTGGCCGGCATCGGCGGCGACTGGTTCGACGTCATCCCCCTCTCCGGCAGCCGGGTCGCCCTGGTCGTCGGCGACGTCGTCGGACACGGCATCCCGTCCTCGGCGACCATGGGCCGCCTGTGCACGGCCGTGCGCACCCTCGCCGACGTGGACCTGCCGCCGGACGAACTGCTCACCCACCTCGACGACCTGGTCACCCACCTGGCCTCCGACGACCGCGAGGGCGAGGCCGCGGAGCTCGGCGCCACCTGCCTCTACTCCGTCTACGACCCGGTCTCCCGCCGCCTGATCCTGGCCTCCGCCGGCCACCCGCAGCCCGCGCTGGTGCTGCCCGACGGCACGGCGAGCCTCGTCCCGCTCGCCGTCGGCCCGCCGCTCGGGGTCGGCGGCCTGCCCTTCGAGGCGACCGAGCTGGAGTTGCCCGAGGGCGCTGTCGTCGCCCTGTACACGGACGGACTCATCGAGGACCGCGACCGCGACGTCGACCACGCCACCAAGGAACTGTGCCGGGCCCTGACCGCCCGCACCGACACCCTCGACGCCCTGTGCGACACGGTTCTCAAGGCCGTACTGCCGGAGGAGCCCGGCGACGACGTGGCCCTGCTGCTCGCACGCACCCGGGCGCTGGGCGGGGACCGCGTCGCCACCTGGGACGTCACCCCGGACCCCGCCCATGTGGCCGCCACCCGGCAGGCCGCAACCGAGCAACTGACCGCGTGGGGACTGGACGAGGCCGCCTTCGTCACCGAACTCGTCGTCAGTGAACTGGTCACCAACGCGATCCGCTACGGCGAACCGCCCATCCAGCTGCGGCTGATCCGCGACCAGACGCTCATCTGCGAGGTCTCCGACGGCAGTTCCACCTCACCGCACCTGCGCCGGGCGCACGCCTTCGACGAGGGAGGCCGCGGCTTGCTCCTGGTCGCCCAGCTCACCCAGCGCTGGGGCAGTCGGCAGACCGGCAGCGGAAAGACGATCTGGGCCGAGCAGTCCCTGACGCCGGAGTCGTGACCACTCAGACGGTGGTGGCCGCCCGTTCCCGCACCACCTCGACGTCCTGCCGGCGGGTCAGCCCCATGCGCTGCTGAAGCCGCGCGAAGTCGGTACGGCCGTGCGTGAACGCGACGATCTCCCCGTCCACGGTGAAGTCCCCGCACGACTGGGCGGCGAGCGCCGCCACGATTTCCGGGCACGTGTCATTGAGGCGCCGGCCCGTCCGCGACAAGAGCGGGACCTGCCCGCCCTCGCGTACCGCCGGCATCCGCACGCCGTCGAGCTTCCGTTCGAAGACCCAGCTCTCGTGCGGGGAACTCCCGCCGTTCGCTCAGTGTCGCGAGCGTCGGCCGTGCGGCCGGCTCCGCGCCCGGTGTGCCTTCCGCAGCAGCCCGAGCTGCTCGTCGGAGAGCGCGTCCAAGGCTCCGGCGGCCACCGCGCTCACCTGTCGCGGGCGTCGGAGGCGACCTGGGCGAGGGTACGGCCCGAGCGCGCGGACCGGGCACGGCGCGGATCGGGAGCACCGACCGCCTTCCCGGGGCTCTTGGCCCGCCCCTCGGACGCCTTCACCAGCAGCCAGGACTCGTCCTTGCCCGCCCGGAAGCGGGTCAGGGCGTACTCGCCGCGCAGCTTCGACCCGTGCAGCCGGAACCTCGCGTGTCCTCGCTCCAGCGACTCACCGAAGTCCACGGGCCGTCCCTCGCGGTCGTGGCTCAGCGGCTCGTACGTGCCGTGGTCCCAGACGATGACCGTGCCCCCGCCGTACTCGCCGCGCGGGATCACACCCTCGAACTCCTCGTACTCCAGCGGGTGATCCTCGGTCGGCACGGCCAGCCGCTTGTCCTTCGGGTCGGCGGACGGGCCCTTGGGGATGGACCAGGACTTCAGTATGTCCTCGACCTGGAGCCGGAAGTCGAAGTGCATGGTGCTTGCGTCATGGATCTGCACGACGAACCGGGGTGCGGAGCCAGGTGACGCCGGCCGTCCCTCCGGCTCCCGGGTCCGGGCGAAGTCTCGTTTGCCGCGGTAGTCCCGCAGCCGGTCACGCTCACCCACCTGCGACTCCTTCCCGAGCGCCGGGCCGCCCCGTCCCACGTCCCCCGGGTACCCCGCCGTGGGGTCAGAACTCCTCGTGTGTCTCGCCGACCCGCCGCTGGGGGCGGTCCGCGATCGCCGCCATCTCGGCGGGGCTCAGCTCCAAGCCGAAGACGTCCAGGTTGCTGCGCTGCCGCTCGGGGGCCGCCGACTTCGGGATGGGGAGCGCGCCGAGCTGGATGTGCCGGCGCAGGACGACCTGGCCGGGGGCCACGCCGGTCTCCTTCTCCAGCCGCTCCCGGGCCTGGGACGATCAACCGGGCGGGCGGGTGCGGGCGGCGCGGACATGACCGTACGACGCCCTGTCGCCTCGTACGGCAATCGCTGTCACGATCTTCGAGGAGCCGGCCCCGGCCGGCCGGTACTGACGGACGGATCAACGGACCATCGGAGCGCGTATGACGACGGACAGGGCCACCGCGGACCGCTCGGACGAGGCTCAGGGGATCGAGGTGAACCCGGTCGCCGGACACATCGGCGCCGAGATCACCGGCGTCGACCTGGCCGGTGACCCGGACGACGCCGTGGTCGCCGCGATCCGGTCGGCGGTGCTGCGCTGGAAGGTGGTGTTCTTCCGGGGACAGCGACTCGATCACGCCGGACAGGTGGCGTTCGCCCGCCGTTTCGGCGAACCGGTGGTGCTGCCCAAGCGCGGCAGCGCCTCCCCGCCCGGCTTCCCGGAGATCGAGACGACCGCCGACCGGCTGGAGCTGGGCGGCAGGTTCGGCATGGAGCACGACGAATGGCTGCGGCGCCGGCGGCACACCCTGCTGCGCGGCTGGCACTGCGACCACGGCGCCCGTATCGACCCGCCCGCCGCGACGATCCTGCGCGCCGAGACCGTCCCGCCGTACGGCGGCGACACCACCTGGTCAAACCTGGCGGCCGCGTACGCCGGACTCTCCGCCCCGGTACGCCAGTTCGTGGACGGCCTCCGGGCCGAGCACCGGCTCGGCGTCGGCTACCAGCCGCGGCCCGGCGACGACGCGTACGTCCGGCATCTGCTGGACCACCAGGTCGCCGCCCTGCACCCGCTGGTGCGGGTCCACCCGGAGACGGGCGAGCGGATCCTGTACGTCAACGGCTACTACGTCGAACAGATCGCCGGCCTCTCCCGCCCCGAGAGCGCCGCGATCCTGCAGATGCTGCTGGAGCAGGCGACCCGGCCCGAGTACACGGTCCGCTTCCGCTGGGAGCCGGGCAGCGTCGCCTTCTGGGACAACCGGGCCACCATCCACCTCGCGCCCGGCGACAATGCCCACCTGGGCTTTCCCCGGACCATGCACCGGGTGATGCTCACCGGGGAAGTCCCGGTCGGGGTGGACGGCAGGACGTCGGAGCCGATCGTGGGGACCGAGCCCGGCCGCTGGTGAGCTCAGGCGCTCGCCCGCCAGCCGAGCGCGGGGCCGAGTTTCGTCGCCATGTCGGTGAGGATCTGCACGTAGTCCTCGTGCTCGAAGGTGAACGGCAGCGCGAACGCCACCTCGTCGACCTCGCGGAACGCGGCGTGCGCGTGCAGGCGCTCGGCGATCTCGTCCGAGGTGCCGACGATGTCGGGGGCGAACATCAGCCGGGCCGGTCCCTGCGGGGCGGCGGTACGGGGGGTGCGCTTGGCCGCGTACTCCTCGTACTTCGCGCGCTGTTCCGGCGAGGCGGAGTCGGTGGGGATGACGACGAGGCCCTGGGAGACGCGGGCCGCCTCGCCGTCGGGGTGGGCGGCGCGGAAGGCGCGGATGTGGGACAGCTGGATCTCGGCGAAGTCCGGCGTCCCTTCGGTCTCCTCCGCCTTGACGACGCTGCTGACCAGGAAGTTCATGCCGTGCTCAGCGGCCCAGCGCGCCGAACCGAGACTGCCGCCGCCGTACCACAGGCGGCGGCCCAGACCGGGGGAGTGGGGCTGTACCCGGTCCGAGAAGACCTCGAAGCCCTCGGTGCCGCTGAACTCGGTGGCCGGCTCGCCCCGCACCAAGTCCAGCAGCCGCCTCACCCGCTCGTAGCTGAAGTCCTCGGCGTCCGCCGTGTCCGGGTACAGCGCGTCCTTGACCTCGGCGTAGCGCATCGGCGGCCCGACGCTCACCCCTGGGTTGAGCCGGCCGCCGGACAGCAGGTCGACGGTCGCCAGGTCCTCGGCAAGGCGCAGCGGGTTCTCCCAGCCCAGCGGGATCACCGCGGTGCCGAGCTCGATCCGGCTGGTGCGCTGCGAGGCCGCCGCCAGGACCGCGACGGGGGACGAGATGCCGTACTGCAGATGGCGGTGGCGCAGCCACGCGCTGTCGAAACCCAGCCGCTCGCCCAGTTCGATGATCTCCAGCGTGGACTCGTGGCCTCGGCGCGGATCCGCCTCGTCGAACAGGCCGATGGTCAGGAAGCCGAGCTTGCGCAACGGGCGAGAGGTGGGCGGCACGGGCTCCTCCGGCGTTCTTCGATCATGGCGTACGGCAGTGCCAACCGGACCGGGCCGGGAAGTGTTCCCCCTGCTCCGGTCCGGTCCCGTCCGTCACGTCAGGTCAGGTCAGGTCAGGTCAGTGGAATGGTCACCTCGTCCTCCACCGGCGGGTCGATCTCCTGGGCGAGGTTTCCGGTGGCGGCGTAGCAGCGCAGCCGGATCTGCCGCGGGGTGACGTCGAGGCGCAGGAAGCACTTGAAGAACGGCGGGCTGTACGTCGCCGAGCTCGGCGAGAACAGCTGCGTGTAGATCTTGCGGACCGGGAGGCGGAACCGCGAGGTGCGGTCGGGGCGGCCCCCGGCGCCCAGGAGACTGGCCACCAGCCGGGTGCGCAGGGTGACCCGGGCGGCCTCGCCGGGGGTGCGGGTCGGCGGGATGCCGAGCCGTTCGGCGATCACGGCCGTCGCCTCCGCCTCGGTGAGGGTGAAGAAGCGGCGCAGACGCAGTCTGCGGCCGTAGAGCCTGCTGTAGAAGGCGAGGGAGTCGCCGCGCAGCGGGTAGCAGCGGAAGTCCTTCTCGGTGACGTCGGCGACCGAGACGCGGGGGATGGTGTGGGTGGCGTGCATGAACGCGCCGCCGCCGCCCGAGACGACGTACTGGAGGGTGCGGCCGTCCACCTGGACCGGATAGCGCTGGTAGTTGTGGATGTCGCCGCCTATCGCGGCCACGTAGTGGTGGCCGGGGTCGCGGACGATGTCGTCGACCGTGCCGCCGCCCTCTATCGGGCAGGGGCGGTGCTCGCCGTCCACGTACAGCGGCGAGCCGGTGATGAGTATCTTCGGCCGGGAGCCCTGGGAGACCTCGCGGAGCCAGGCGCCCTGCTCGGCGTCGAGGGTGCCCAGCAGTCCCGTGTCGATCCCTATGATCCGCACCGGTCCTGCGTCCACCGCCCAGTACGGGCCCGGCTGGACGGCCTGTTGGGCCGGCGCGGCACGCAACCGGCGGGCCTGGTCGAGGTGTTGGCCGTCGTGCGGGCGCGGCCGGTGCCACAGCAGGGAGCGCAGCCAGGCCCGGGTGAGGGGGCGCGGCGCGGGCTCGGGAGCCAGGGGCGTGGCGTCGCCGCAGAAGACGCGCATGAACGCGCCGAGGTCCTCGTACCAGTCGTGGTTGCCGGGTATCGCGTAGATCGGTGCCCGGTAGTCCTGGTACGGGCGGAAGAACTTGGTGCTGTAGTCGTCGGCGCTGCCCACCGGGTAGATCACGTCACTGGCGATCACGGCGAACCGGGTCTCCTGGCTGACCTTCACAAACCCCGGTACGACAGCGTATTGGGGGTCGTCGCCCTCACCCGTGTCGCCGACGACCATGAAGGAGAACGCGTCCGGGTCCTCGCGCCGGATCACCTTGTCGGCGGGCGCGCCGGCCGCCGCCCGCTGCGCCACCCATCGGCTGCGGGTGTGGCCGGTGGGGTCCCCGAACCAGGACGCCAGGACGCCGTTGCGGGCGGCCCACAGCGTCTTCGGGTTCAGCCAGGAGATCTTGTCGACCTTGGACGGCATCAGCCGCTGGTACCGGCCGCGTTCCGCGGTGCCCCAGCCGGCGCCTTCGGCGGTATCGCGTGAGGAGTCAGACACCGGTGCACCGTAACAACGATCTATGACCGGCCGAGAGGGGGGTCGGCTTGGGATGCGCCGCACCGGCTCAGGGCCCAAGGGGACGCCCACGCGGACGGCGTGCCGGAAATCCGGTCCCGCGCCCCGCTTGTGAGGAGCTGTCAGGCCCGGGGATGCGCTCCGACGCCGCGTCAGAAAGCGCACCGCCGGGAGTCAGGACGTACGCGTCAGAACGTGCGCTTCAGGAGGTCCGGCAGAGCCGCCCAGTGCCGTTCGTCGCCGGCGCGGTCGTACGCGGACGGGTCGGCCCGCGTGCAACCGTGGTGCGTGCCCGGGCAGACCTCGCAGGTACTCCTACTCGAACCGCGACGGGTCGCCCGCGCCCTTGCGGATGATCTCGGCCTCGCCCCCGGAGAAGTCGATGACCGTGGTCGGCTCGGTGCCGCAGTCGCCGGAGTCGACCACCGCGTCCAGGACGTGGTCGAGCCGGTCCTTGATCTCCCAGCCCTGGGTCATCGGCTCCTCCTCGTCGGGCAGCAGCAGCGTGCTCGACAGCAGCGGCTCCCCGAGCTCGGTGAGGAGCGCCTGGGTGACGACGTGGTCGGGGATGCGGACGCCGACGGTCTTCTTCTTGGGGTGCTGGAGCATCCGCGGCACCTCCTTCGTCGCGGGCAGGATGAAGGTGTAGCTGCCCGGGGTCGAGGCCTTGATCGCGCGGAAGACGTCGTTGTCGACCCGTACGAACTGGCCGAGCTGTGCGAAGTCCTGGCACACGAGGGTGAAGTGGTGCCGGTCGTCCAGCCGGCGGATGGTCCGGATCCGGTCGATGCCGTCACGGCTGCCGAGCCGGCAGCCCAGGGCGTAACAGGAGTCCGTCGGGTAAGCGATGAGCGCACCGGAGCGGACGCTGTCGGCGACCTGGGAGATGGTGCGCGGCTGGGGGTTGTCGGGGTGCACGTCGAAGTACTTCGCCATCTGCCGAGCTTATGCCGTGCACGGGCGTCCGGCGGCATGGCCCCGCGCGGGGCGCCACCGGAGTCGTACGCCACGGGGAGGGCCGGTCGCCGGGGACGTGCATCCGGTATGCGCCGGGTCTACCGACCGCTGCCTGTGCCGGACGGCAGCGCCGGGAACGCGGCGACGAACTCGGCGACCTCGGGGCGGGCGTCGTTCGCTCGCCAGACCAGGGCCAGTTCGGCCGGGGCGAGACCGCGGACGGGGCGGTGGACCACGTCGGAGCGCTGGTAGAGCTGGGCGTTCTTCTCGGCGATCAGGGCCACGCCCAGACCGGAGGCGATCGCCTCGAAGGTGTCGGCGGGAGAGGTGACCTCGGTTCCGATCCGTGGCTCGCGGCCGCCGCGTGCATCGGTGGCCAGCCAGAACTCCCGTACCGGACCGGCCGCGCGGGGCAGCGCGACATAGGCCTCGTCGGCGAGGTCGGCGAAGTCCACCTCGGACTTGGCCGCGAGCGGGTGACCGGCGGGCAGGGAGACCCAGCGGGGTTCCCGGATCAGGGTGCGGGAGACGAGGCCGGGGCCGGGCAGGGGCAGCCAGAGGAACGCGACGTCCGAGCCGCCGTCGCCGAGCCCGGCCGTCGGATCCTCCCAGCTGACCAGCCGCAGCGAGATCCGCCAGCCCTCGTCCCGGAACCGGGCCAGTGCCTCGCGCTGCAGATCCCGGCCGACGGCCGTCTGCATGCCGACGGTGAGCGTGAACGTCGGCCCGGCGGCCCGCGCCTCCTGCCAGGCCTCCTGCCACGCGGCCACCAGCTCCCGCGCCGTCGGCAGCAGGGCCTGCCCCTGGGGCGTCAACACCACCTCGCGGGGCCGTCGTTCCAGCAGCGGGAAGCCCAGCTGCCGCTCCAGCGCCCGGATCTGCTTCGACAGCGCGGGCTGGGAGATGTACACCTTCTGGGCCGCGACGGTGAAGTGCAGATGCTCCGCGAGCACCGTGAAGTACCGAAGGTCCCGCAGATGAACGTCCATAGCCATCGGTTGTGGCGAAAGGTCTTTGACGGTGACAGCGGACCGGGGGGAGGCTGGAGCCGTTCAGACGAACCGGAGGACCAGGAGAGACGATGACCAGCCTGCCCCAGCGTTTACTCGGCGACCTCGAGACCTCGGCCATCGGCTACGGCGCGATGGTGCTGTCGCCGGGCATGTACGGCGAGATCGACGACAAGCGCGCGGTCCGGGCCGTGCGGGCCGCGCTCGACGAGGGCGCCACCCTGATCGACACCTCCGACGGCTACGGCACCGACGGCCACAACGAGCGCGTCGTCGGCCAGGCGCTCAAGGGCCGCCGCGACCGGGCCGTCGTCGCCACCAAGTTCGGCTTCCGCGTCCCCGAGGGCGCCGAGGCCCACCGCTTCCCCGTCTCGTACTCATTCGGCGAACTCGCCGTGAACGCCGAGCCGAAGCACGTCCGCGGCTATGCCGAACAGTCGCTGCGCAATCTGGGCACCGAGGTGATCGACCTGTACTACCCGCACTTCCCGGACCCGCAGGTCCCTCTGGAGGACACGGTCGGCGCGGTCGCCGACCTGATCCGGGACGGACTGGTGAGCCACCTGGGCCTGTCCAACGTCACCGCCGAGCAGCTGCGCCGGGCCCACGCCGTCCACCCCGTCGCCGCGGTGCAGACGCAGTGGTCGATGTGGCAGCCCGTCGACCCGGGCCTGCACGCCGCCGCCCGTGACCTGGGCATCGGGATCGTGGCCTGGAGCCCTCTGGGCAGCGGGTTCCTGGCCGGGCAGGTGGACACCCTCGCCGAGAACGACTTCCGCCGCAACATCTCCCGCTTCGACGAGACCAACCTCAAGACCAACAACGACCGTTACGCTCCCCTGCGGGGCATCGCGGCCGATCTCGGCCTGCTCCCGGGCCAGTTGGCCCTCGCCTGGCTCCTGCACCAGGACGACCACGTGGTCCCCATCCCCGGCAGCCGTACCCCGGCGCACATCGCGGAGAACCTCTCCGCCGCCCGCGTCGACCTGCACCCCGACACCCTCGCCCGCATCGACGAGGCCCTCACCGGCTTCACCCCCGAGGGCACCGGCTCGCTGCTGACCTGAGCCGGCCCGTACACCGGCCCCGTACGCTCCGGCCATGGACCTCACCACCGTACGGCTTCAAGCCCCCGCCACCCTCACCGCTCCCGCGCTGGAACTCAGGCCGTGGAGCCCGGCGGACGCCGCCGACCTGGTGGCCGTGTTCCGTGACGACGAGGCGCTGCGGCGGTGGACGAGCGACGGCCCGCACGACCTGGCGAGCGCCCTGCGCTGGGTGCGGGAGCAGCGGCGGCTGCGGCACAGCGGGGAGCGGTTCTCGTTCGCGGTCGTCGAGACCGGGGACCGGGAAAAGGGCGGGCAGGACCAGGAGAAGGGCGGACGGCTGCTCGGCCACGTCGTCCTCAAACGCCGTGCCCCCGACAGCGCGTCGGCCGAGGTCGGCTACTGGACCGCCGCCCACGCTCGCGGCAGAGGTGTGGCGCCCCGGGCGCTCGGGGCGCTGACCCAGTGGGCGTTCGACGCCTTCCCGCCGGACGAGGTGGCGCGACTCGACCTGGTGCACCAGGTGGACAACACCGCCTCCTGCCGGGTCGCGGACAAGTGCGGATACACCTTCGGGGAAGTGCTGCCCGCGGCGCCGCCCGCCTTCCCCCTCGACGGTCACCGGCACGTCCGTGTCCGCGCGGACAGCCGGAAGGACCGGGCTCAGGCCGCCCATGTCCGACGCAGAGAGGTGAGGTAGCGTACCGGGCGGTTTGCCGTAGAACGGGCGAAGGGTGAGAGGAAGGGCGACGTGGCCGGACGGGAGGACAGGGAGCCTCGTACGGAGGGGCAGGGCGCTGAGGAGGCGGCCTGGGTGCGGGAACTCCTCGACCATCTGCGGCCGACCGGGCGCGACGTCCGCCGGATCGTCGCCTGGCTCGCGGACGCCGTCCACGGCACCGCCTCCCTGCAGGACGGCGGCGGCGCCCTCTTGGCCGGCCCCCGTGTCGCGGTGGCCGACAACCTGGTCGCGGACCTCGTCACCGGCCGCATCGCCGCCGTGTCCTGGGAAGGACAGGGGGAGCATCTGCGCCTGGTGAGGGTGGAGCGCCCGCAACCGGGCGCCGCCGGAGTGCTCGCCGTGTCCCGTCCGGCCCCGTTCGACCGGCGCTCCTCCGAGATCGTGCTGCGCACCGCCCAGGTCCTCGAACTGCTGCTGCGAGCCCAGGAGGCGACCGCGGCCGGCCACCGGCTGCGGCGGGCGGCGTCCGATCTGCGGCTGGCGATCCTGCAACTGCTGATGGTGGAGGACACCGTCTCGGCCCGCCGGGTCGCCGCGGGACTGTGGCCGGGTCTGCTCGACACCGACACCGCCTGCGTCTACGTACTGGAGGGCGAAACCGGGGCACGCGACCGGCTCGCCGAGGCATGCCTGGACGCGACGGAGGAGCAGGCCCTCGTCGTGCGCTGTCCCGCCGTGGACGACCACGTGATCGTGGTGACTCCCGGCGAGTCCGCCGCCGAAGCCCTGAGGTCCCTGATCGGCCGGTATCCGGGCACGTTCCTCGGCGGCAGTGTCCGGCAGAGCCTCGCCCGCACCGCCACCGCCTACGGACAGGCCGTCAGTGCCCTGGCCGTCGCCCGCTTCCGGCCGGACAGGACGGCCGTCTACGCCGAACGCTCCCACCCCGAGCGCCTGATGGACCCGGCCGCGCTTCGCGGGTGGACCGCCCGTGTGCTGCGGCCCCTCGACACCCTCCCGCACCACACCCGCGCCGAACTCCTCGCCACCACCCGCCTGGGGCTGGAGTTCACCGCCGTCAGCGCCGCCAAGATGCTCGGCGTGAGCCGTAACACCGTGCGCGCCCGCATGGAACGCGTCGAAGCCCTGCTGCGCACGGACTTCGCCCACCTCACGGTCCGCGCGGTCGCCCACCTGGCGTTCAACACCCAGATCGGCCTTCCCGAGGCGCCGGACGAGGACGCGCGCCCCGCGCCGGCGCCCGCCCGGCTCGTCGACCTGCTGGCCGGGGCCGCCGTACGGTCCTGGGCACACGACCTTCTCGGACGGCTGGACACGGACAACCGCGACCTGCGCCGGACCCTGCGTACCTGGATCGCCGCCGGAGGAAACGCCGAACGCGCCGCACACGCTCTCGGCATGCACGCCCAGACCGTGCGCGACCACGTCCGCAGCGCCGAGCCCGTTCTCGAACGCCGGCTCCTGGCCGCCGGCAGCGATCTCTACGAGGTCGTGCTCGCCCACCTCGCCGTCGGCGATCTCGATCCACCCGTCCTCGCCCGGACGAAACCGGGTCATCCGGACTCACCTGTGCACGACTGAGCCCTCCGGGCCGCGCAGCGGGCACCGACGCGATTCACAACGGCTCTGCCCTGCACATAAGTTCTACGCGCGGGGGCACGACCGGAACGGGGGACCGGTCGCGCTCCCGCGCCGCACTCCCGCACAGAACGTCACCGATGCGGTGCCCAGGGTTACGGGAGTCTTCGCTGCGAAGCCGTCCGGCCCGCCGCCTCGCCTACGTCGCGTACGTCCGGTTGCCGCTGTGTTCCGTCGCGGATCCGGCGGGTACTCGTCCGACTCCAGAACGACGAGAACCGCTGGAGGAGGTCCGAATGACCAGCACCACGGAGACCGGCGGCGTGACCGGTACGCGGGACAAGGACTACAACCTGATCTGGTACGTCGAGGCGTGCCTGAGCAACGCGCTGCGACTGGAGTCCTACATCCAGGACGCGGAGCGCGAGAAGGACACCCAGGTCGCCGACCTGTTCCGCAAGGCTCAGGCGGACAGCCGCAAGGGCGCCGAACTGGGCAAGGAACTTCTGCGTGGACGACTCAACGGGGGCTGAACCGGTCACCCCGAAGCCCCGGTCACCGCGGACGAGCGGTGGGCCGGGCCTTCGGCGTTCCCGGTCCACCGCACCGGGCGGTCGTCCATGGCGGCTGATCCACCGTACGGCGGTCCTCTAGGCTGGGACGCCGTCGGTGAAAGGAACGTGCAGTCGTGGTCGGTCCGCAACCGGACACCCTGGGCCGGCTCCTGCGCGGCTTCCGGCATGTCGCGGGCATGACGCTGGAGGAACTCGCTGAGGCCTCCGGTGTCAGCGATCGCGCCATCGGTGACATGGAGCGCGGCCACAGCCGAGGACCGCAGGCGCGTACGGTGCAGGCCCTGGCCTCTGCCCTGGACCTGCGGCAGGAGGACGCCGACACCCTGCTCGCCGCCGCCCGTGCCGGCCGTCGCCGCACCCACCGCAGGACACCGGGCCTGTGCGATCTTCCGCCGGCCATCCCCGACTTCGCCGGACGGGACGAGGAGATGCGCTGGCTGGAGACGGTCGGCGGACCGGGCGCGGGCCCGCACGCCGTCATCGTCACCGGCGCACCGGGGCTCGGGAAGACGACCCTGGTCGTCCAGGCCGCCCATCGGCAGGCGAACCGGTACCAAGACGGGCGCCTGTTCCTCAACCTCCGCGGCCTGGACCCGGAGCCCCTCGACCCCCACGACGCCCTGGCCCGCCTGTTGAAGGCCCTGGGAGTACCAGAACGCGACCTGCCGACGGACCCCGAGGAACGCCAGGTGCTCCACCGCCACCTGGTCCGCGACAAGAACGTCCTCGTCATCCTCGACAACGCCGCCGACGAGGCACAACTGCGTCCGCTGCTGCCCGGGGAAGGCACCTGCACCTTCTGGATCACCAGCCGTCGCGCGCTCACCGGCATCGAGTACGCCCGGCGCCTGCTGCCGCCGCCGCTGCCCGCCGCCGCGGCCACCGCTTTGCTGGAGACGATCACCGCCGACCGGCCTGGCCCCGGAACGGGCGAACCCGACGCCGCCTCGCTGCGGCGCGTCGCGGACCTCTGCGGAGGCCTGCCCCTCGCCCTGCGGATAGCCGGCAACCGCCTGGTCAGCCGTCCGGCCTGGACCGCGACGAGCCTCGCCGACCGGCTGGCGGCCGAGGACCGGCGCCTGGACCGCCTGACCGCCGGAGACCTCCGCATCAAGTCCGCCTTCACCCTCTCCTACGAACAACTCACCGAAGATGCCCGGCAGTTGTTCCGACGGCTGTCGCTGGTACGCGGCCCCGACTTCTCTCCCTCACTCGCGGCGGCGCTCACCTCGTTCGAGCCCGGGGACGTGGAACGGATCACCGACGAACTCATCGAACTGGGCCTGCTGAACGCCGGCAGCGACGACCGGGCCTCCTTCCACGACCTGGTGCGGCTGTACGCGCACCAGCGTCTGAACGACGAGGAGAGCCCCGAGGAACGGGAGGCCGCCCGCGCGGCTCTGGACACCTGGCTCCTGGACACGGCCTGCACCGCCGGTCAGTGGTTCGAGCCGGGCGGCAGCCAGTGGATCGCCGACCGCCCCCTCGTCGACCTCCGCGACGCGGCGTCCGCCGAGCAATGGCTGCAGACGGAGAGCGCCAACTGGTTCGCCGCCCTGCGGGCCGCGGCGGCGGCCGGAGCACCCCGCAGGGTCGTCGACGTCGCGGAGTCCATGCACTGGTTCTCCGACCGCTGGCCCCAGTGGGGTCACTGGCACACCGTCTTCGCCCTGTCGCGAGCCGCCGCCCACGCCCTCGGCGACCGCGGCCTCGAAGCCACGCACACCAACTACCTCTCCTGGGCGGTCAACAACTGCCTCGGCAGACCCGCCGACGGCCTGACCCTCGCCCTGGAGGCCGCCGAACTGGCCCGGCAGGCGCAGGACCCCGTGCAGGAGGCCTGGTCACTGACGTATGCCGCCAACGCCGCCAACGCCTTGGGGCAGTTCGGCTCGGCCCTCGACCAGACCCGGCGGGCCGTGGCGTTGTTCGCCGGCGCCGGCGACAAGGAGGGCCATCCGCAGGCCCTCCTGGGCCTCGCTTTCGATCTGCGTGCGGTGGGCCGGCTCCAGGAGGCCGCCGACACCTTCGACATCGCCGTGGCCAGGATGAACGACCCGGACACCGCTCCCGCACCGCACATCGCCGACGTCACGGTGATGAACGCCCTGTCCGGCAAGGCGCAGGTGCTGCTGGACCTCGAACGCTGGGAGGCGGCGAACGAGGCCTGCGACCGGGCGCTGGAGCTGGACGCCCGCGTCGGGGTGCCCCTGAACCGCGGCGTGCCGGCCATGCGCAAGGCCCAGGCCCTGTGGGCGCTGGACCGGCGGACCGAGGCACTGGAGATGATCGAGGACGCCGTCCGCTGTTTCACCGAGGCCAGGTCGGAACGGTGGCTGGACGAAGCCACCGGCGTGCGGAAGAGATTTCTGGACCAGGGCGCGCCCACGCCACCCTGAGGCCGGCCTCGCGTCCGGTTCCACCGGGCCTTGTGTGGTCCTACCGGGCTTTGTGCCCGGCCCCATGCGGCGTCGTGTGCGGCCCCGTGCGGTCTCGTCCCCGGCCCCACCCGGCCTCGCGTGGGCCCCGTGTCCGAAAACGGGCCCGGACACGTGTCCCGGGGACGACGTCACCGTCGCCCGGCACCGGACGCCGGCGCCTGTACGTCCTCGCCCGCTCGTACCGCCGCCTGCCATTCGCTGGGCGACATGCCGTAAGCGGCCCGGAAGACGCGGCTGAAGTGCGCCGCGCTCGTGAACCCCCACCGCCGGGCCACGGACGCGACGCCGGGCCCCCGCAGCGAGTGACGCGCCAGGTCCCGGCGGCACCTGGCCAGTCTGTTCGTCTGGATCCACCTGGTGAGTGTGGTGGCCTCGCCCTCGAAGAGTTTGTGCAGATAGCGGACCGATATGTGGTGCGCCGCCGCGATCGCCTGGGGCGACAGCTCGGGATCGGCCAGATGCCTGAGCGTGTGGTCCTTGATGCGGACCAGCATGGCCCGGTTCCCCTCGGGGTCCTCGGGGACGAACCGACCGTGCTGCTCCCGGACCAGGGCGGCCAGCAAGTCGCAGGCAGTGAGGCCGAGTTGGTGTGCCGTTTCGGGGGCGACCCCGGCCGCGTCCCGGGCGAGGGAGCCCAGATAGGCGGCTACCACGCCGGCACACCCCCCGGTGGCGGACATGACCGTGGCGGTGACGGCTCGTAACTCCGCGTCGGTCACATTGAGCGCGGTGCGCGGCAGGTGGAACGCCGTGAAACCGAACTTGCCGGGCAGCTCCTTCACGAACGGCCGCGCCGAGTCGGAGAGGGCGAACTGTCCCGGCTCCAGGAACACCTCCCGCCGCTCCTGTTCCAGCCGGGCGGTGCCGTAGTGCTGGATGGCGAGGGTGAGGTGGTGCTCGCCGTCCCGCGCGATCATCCGGCGGTCCCGCACGGCCTGCTGCGGCCCCGCCGTGACGGCCGAGACCCGGAGCGGGCCCAGGCGACGGCTGGTGATCGTCGCCGCGGACGGCTCCGCCTCATGGAACTCGACGTCCAGGGGAAAGAAGGTGCGGGAGACGGTGTCCCGCCAGAACTCGGCGCGGTCGGAGGGGGACAACGAAGAGGTCGACAGGGTGATGCTGATGACGACTCCCTTGGCGGATCCGGAGGTGAGGGCCGACGGTGCGGCGCGGTTCATCACACCTCGGGCCGCCCGCCCGCACCAGGAGGAACAGCAGGAAGAACCCGCCGGGGCCGATGAGTTCCCTCCGCCGCAACCGTCTTTTCCGGGGGAACGTCAGAGATCGGCCGTGTCAGCGACCGGCCGTGTCGGAGACCAGCACGGAGGAGCGCGCGATGGGCGGATCGGCACCGAGGGAAGCCCTGAAGAGGTTGGACGTCCTCGTCGGAGAGTGGGTGGTGGAGTCCGGCTTCCCGGACCTGGCCGCGCCGGCCGGACGCACCGTGTTCGAGTGGACCCTGGACGGGCGGTTCCTGGTCCAGCGCTCCGAGATCCCGGTCCCCGAGGCCCCGGACAGCACGGCGATCGTGGCGACCGACCCGGAGACCGGCGCGTACACACAGCACTACTTCGATTCACGAGGGATCGTACGGCTGTACGCGATGACCTTCGCCGGCGGCGTGTGGCGGCTGCTGCGCGAGACGCCGGACTTCTCGCCGCTGGCGTTCCGGCAACGGTTCACGGGGCAGGTCGCCGACGACGGCGACACCATCCACGGCGTCTGGGAGACCTCACCGACCGACGGCCCGCCCGCCTGGGAGCAGGACTTCACCGTCACCTACCGCAGGAGCCGCTGACAGGGGAGCCGACGGTCCGGCGGCCGAGGCCGCAGGCGCCGTCACACCGCGAACCGGTACCTGGTGCTCGCCGGGCCGGCCGGACTAGTACGGTCCGGGTCGGCCCGCCAGAGCACGGCCGGAGCGATCCGGTGGACCCACTCCGACGAGGCGGGAATGTACCGGTGGGGTACCGCGTTGAAACCCACGTAGCTGACATGCACGGACCAAGAACCCCGTGATGTGAGCGAAAGGAGGACCTCATGGCACGCAACACCGTGCGCCCCGTCGTCACGCTGAGGTCGACGGCAGGGACCGGCGTCACCTACGTGACCCGCAAGAACCGTCTCAACGACCCCGACCGACTGGTCCTGCGCAAGTACGACCCGGTGGCCGGTGAGCACGTCGCCTTCCGCGAGAAGCGATGACCCGAACCACCCCCCGCGCCGGACGGCCGGCAAGGAAGGACACACCATGAGGCCCGACATCCACCCCGTCTCCCGCCCGGTCGTCTTCCGCGACCGCGCGGCGGGAGCCACGTTCCTCACCCGCTCGACCGCGTCCTCGACGCGGACCATCGAGTGGACGGACGGAGCGACCTACCCGCTGATCGACGTCGAGATCTCGTCGGCCAGCCACCCGTTCTACACCGGCACCTCGCGAGTCATGGACACCGCGGGCCGGGTGGAGCGGTTCGAGCGACGCTACGGCGCCAGGGCGGCCACCGCCCGCCACTGACCGACGCCGGCGTCCGAGCGGAAGGAGGACAGGACATGAAGGTGCGCAACTCCCTGCGCTCGCTGAAGTCCAAGCCGGGGGCCCAGGTGGTACGCCGCCGGGGCGTGACCTACGTGATCAACAAGAAGGACCCGCGCTTCAAGGCCCGCCAGGGCTGAGGCGACACGTCCGTCCGGTCGGCCCGGCCCCGCGACACGCGGTGCCGGGCCGACCGCTGTCCCGGACCCGCGTGGGCCGACGCCTGTCCCGGACCCGGCGACACGGCAGACCTGGCCCTCCTCAGACACCGGCCTGCCCTCCCCAGACACCGGCCGGCCCGCGTCAGGCACCGGCAGGCCCGCGAGCCCTCATACCGATGCCGGTGGCGGCACCGGTGCCGCCCGTACGGGATGCTTGCTCATGACCGACACGCGGTTGAAGGCGTTGATCGTGATCGCCACCCAGATCACTGCCGATATCTCGTCGTCGGAGAGCACGGCCCGCGCCTCGGCGTAGGCGCTCTCCTGCGTCCGGCCGTCCGCCGGACGCGTGGTGGCCTCGGCCAGCGCGAGCGCGGCCCGCTCCCGGGGCGTGAACAGCTGGGTGTCCCGCCAGGCCGGCAGGACGCCCAGCCGCTGTGTGGTCTCCCCGGCCCGCAGCGCGGCCCTCGTGTGCAGGTTGAGGCAGTACGCGCAGGCGTTGAGCTGGGACACCCGGATGTTGACGAGCTCGACGAGCACCCGGTCCAGCCCCGCCGCGGCGGCGGCAGCGCGTACGGCCTCGGCCGTGGCGGTCAGGGCCCGATACGCCTCGGGACTCTGCTTGTCGACGAAGACCCGTACGCCGGTGGCCGCCGCTGCCGTATCTGTCACGTGCACTCCTCGATCGCGATCTCTCGCTGATCGTCCTATCACGCGCCGAGAACCCCGGCCGCGCCGGAAGGCGGGCCGGGGTCAGGCGAGCGGGCATGCGGAGCGGCACCCGGTGCCGGCGGCGGACCGAGGTCAGCAGTCCGGGACACCCGCGATCTTCTGGCCACCCCGGAGGTACAGGTTGTTCACATAGGCGATGTCGCTGCCGGACAACTCCTGGACGGCGGTCCACCAGTTGTTCGTCCCGACGGCGGGGTCGGTGATGGTCTGGCCCTGCTTCTGGCACACGGCGTCCAGCCAGTACTTCGAGCGGACGGCGAGCACCGGGGAAGAGGTGGTCGGCTGCGCGCGCAGATTGACGTCGGTCGCCCAGATGTAGACGTCGGTGAGGGTCGGGTCACCGCCGTTCGCCGTCGCGGGCGCGGCCTGCGCCGTGGTGGCGAGGGCGCCCGTGGCGAGCGCGGCGACAGCCAGGGCGGTCGCGGAACGGCGTATCAGACGCTTCATGTGTGGTCCCCCTTGGTGTGGTGTGGTCCGAGTGCTCGGCGGTGTGGTTCAGCAGACGGCGGAGGCGGGCAGGCCGCCGTACTGGTCGCCCTTGAGGTAGACGGCGCTGACGTAGCCCTCGGCGAGCTGCACCCAGACGTCGTTGACGTAGCCGTTGTCGCGGATGGTCTCGCCGTGCTTCCAGCAGAAGGCACCGCGCGGCTGGCCCGCCGCGACGCTGCCGACCTTGTCGTACCAAGTGGCCGGGCCCGAACGGACGTTGACCGTCTCGTACGGCTCGACCCCGTACGGGGCCCCGAGCGCGACGGCGGAGCCCTGGCCGGTGTCGGAGGCCGCGACGGCGGACGTGGCCGCGATCGGGCCGAGCAGGGCGAGCGCGCCGGCGCCGACGAGTGCGGCCCTGGTGAGGATGCGTGTGGGCATGATGTGTTCCCCCTGTGGTGATGTGGTCGTGCGCGGCACCTGGCCGGCACTCAGCACCTTAGGGAGAGGTGAGGCGACGGGGTCCCTGACAGATGTCAGGGACGGCGCCGGATCAGCGGTACCCGTGCGCGGGAGACGGCGGTCCCGCCGTTTCGGAGGCGGCCGGCGGACAGGGCGCGGCGGTGCGCCGGGGCAGCAGCGACAGGTGCTCCTCGCGCACCAGGTCGAAACGCAGCGCCAGCGTCACCAGGTCCTCGCGCTTGGCGCCCACCCGGCCGCCGTCCTTGGGACCGTACGCCGACAGGTCCTCCTCCTGCACGGTCCGCAGCCGCAGCTTCGCGGACGTCAGGTAGTCGACGTGGTAGTTGACGGCCGAGCGGGTCAGGTCGCGGCACGACTCCAGCGGGCGCAGTCGCTCCACGATCTCCCCGGCCCCGGGCAGTGCCGCGCCGGAGGAACTGCGCAGCCTGGGCTCGCACAGGGCGACCAGGACCAGGAAGTACTTCGACGTCGGGTCGAGGGAGAAGGGGCTGATGGTCCGCTCCCCGTAGTCCGGACCCGCCCCGTGCTGTGCGTAGGCGTGCTGCGGCGCGAAGACCTTGAACGTGGCGGTGCCGTCCAGCGCGGGCAGCACCACTCGGGAGAACTCGAACGGAACGGGAGCACCGAGCCGCCCCGGCGCCACCTTGACGTACTCGCCGGCCCCTTCGAGGTTCTCCACCACATAGGTGGACGTGGCGCTGAAGTTCGACAACCTCCAGAAATCCCCCGCGGCTTCGATGCGTCCCGCGGTGCGCGACACCCCCGGATCGGTCAGCACGATGGCCGGTACGTCGCCGGGAACTCCCCGGCCGAAGTCCTTCGTCTCACCCGGCCCCATGTGCAGAAGCCGCGGTTTCTGTCCCATTCTTCCGCGCCGCGCCGGTGTTTCGTCGGGCAACTGCACGATAACCGTGTCCATAACTCTCATTCCCCCGTCGAACTCATTCCCCGCAGTGGTCACCGGGATTTTAGGGTCCCGAAGTCCTTTCCGGAACGCCGGAACAGGTCGTACCCCGCCCTTTCGTCTCACGGGCGCAACTGTCCTGACAGGATCCGGACATCCGGCCGCTGCGGTTCCGTGACCCCCGTCGCCACCAGGGAAAAGGCGCTCATCCATGCCCGTCTCGGCAGCATCAGCCGTCGCCGTCGCCGTCGCTGAGGTCACCGACAGCCGGGCCGCGCCCGGGCCGTTCCCCGTCCCCGGGGCCACAACCGATCGCAGGTCGCCGCCGCCGGTCCGTTGAGAGCGGATGTTTGCTGTGTGGCACGCGCAAACCCGGGCAGCAGCACTGACGAGCGCCGGACGACCGGCGCGGTACAGACGATGTCGGGAGAAAGGCGGCAATGGTGGCACGCGAGAAGCTGGAGGACCAGCCAGGTCGGCCGAACAGGGGCCCCGTCCCGAAGTCCGTCACCAACCTCCCGCACCAGGTCCGGGAGGAACTGACCCGGCGGCTGCGCCGGAACAAGCGTGCCTTCCGCGAGGAGGACGTCCAGGTCGTCGAACCGCCGCTGCTGAAGCGGGCCGTCGGGGCCTCCGCGCTCGGCAACTGCATGGAATGGTTCGACTTCGGCGTCTACAGCTACCTCGCCGCAACCCTCGGCAAGGTGTTCTTCCCGGGTGCCTCGCCGGCCGCCCAGGTGATCTCGTCCTTCGCGACCTTCGCCGCCGCGTTCGTCGTACGACCCCTCGGCGGCCTGGTCTTCGGCCCGCTGGGCGACCGTATCGGGCGGCAGAAGGTGCTCGCCACCACCATGATCATGATGGCGGCCGGCACCTTCGCCATCGGCCTGATCCCCGACTACGCCACGATCGGCATCGCCGCCCCGATCCTGCTGCTGCTCGCCCGCATGGTCCAGGGCTTCTCCACCGGCGGCGAGTACGGCGGCGCCACCACCTTCGTCGCCGAGTACTCACCGGACCGCCGCCGCGGATTCCTCTCCAGCTGGCTCGACTTCGGCACCTTCACCGGATACGCGCTCGGCTCCGCCCTGGTAACCCTGCTGAACCTGCTGCTCACCGACGCCGAGATGCTCTCCTGGGGCTGGCGCATCCCGTTCCTGATCGCCGGACCGCTCGGTGTCATCGGGCTGTACATGCGGCTCAAGCTGGAGGAGTCCCCTGCCTTCCAGCAGCAGTTGGACGAGCACGAGAAGAGCCTCGCCCAGGAGTCGGCGGGCAGCGAGCTGCGGACCATCGTCAAGGACCACTGGCGGCCCCTGCTCGTCTGCATGGGCCTCGTCCTGCTCTACAACGTCACCAACTACATGGTCACCGGCTTCCTGCCCACCTACCAGACGGAGACCCTGAACCGCTCCAGCAGTTCCGCCGACGTCCTGGTCCTGATCGGCATGGTGTGGATCGTGCTGCTGATCACCTTCCTCGGCCGGCTCAGCGACCGCGTCGGGCGGCGGCCCCTCTACGGGGTCGCGGCGGCCGCGATGATCGTCCTCGCGGTCCCGTCCTTCCTCCTGATCAAGGCGGACGGAACCTGGCCGCCGATCTTCGGCGTCCTCATCCTGTCCACCCTGCTGGCCTGTTTCGCCGCCCCGAGCGCCGCCACCCTGCCGGCGCTGTTTCCGACCGCGGTCCGCTACGCGGCCATGGGCATCGGCTTCAACTTCGCCGTCGCCGCTTTCGGAGGCACCACTCCACTGGTGACCGAGGCACTGGTCAGCCTCACCGGCGACGACCTGATGCCCGCCTACTACCTGATGCTGGCCGGCGCCATCGGCCTGGTGACGGTGAGGTTCCTGCCGGAGAGCGCCCAGGTACCGCTCAACGGCTCGCAGCCGATGGTCGGTTCACCCGAGGAACAGCGGGAACTGATCAGCACCTCCACGGACCTGTACCGCGTGGAACGGCACCACACGGGCGTGCGCTGACCAGCCGGTCATCCCAACGGTCCGGCTGCGGTATGCTTGATCCACAACGCGGCGCCGAACCACCGGTGTCCGACGGTGCGTTGGTGGTCCAAGGAAAGACGCCCCGCTTCCTGCGGGGAGATGCAGGTGCAAGGCCTGCCCGGCGCTCGACCGTGAACCCCGTCCCGCTCCTCGCGCGACGGGGTTCACGCATGTCCGGGCACATCTCGTGCCTCACCGGGTGCGGGCGTCCGGCAGCTGTGCCGAAGGGTCATGAGTGAGGAAAATCTGTCCCCGTCGGCTGGGTGAGCAGGGACTTTGGCACGTAGAAAGGACGCATGCCGGAGCGTGAGAGCCCTGCGGGGCCCCTGGATGACGTCGACGCCGTCACCCATGCGGTCCTGACCGCCTCGCGGCTCCTGGTCGCCGTGTCCGCCCGGTCGCTCGCCGAAGTCGAGGAACGCGTGACGCTGCCGCAGTTCCGGATGATGATGGTGCTGTCGACACGCGGCGCGACAAAGCTGGTCACGCTCGCCGATCTGCTCCAGGTCGCGCCCTCCACCGCGATGCGCATGGTCGACCGCCTGATCGCGGCCGGACTCGCCGACCGGCAGACCAACCCCGACAACCGCCGGGAGACCCGGCTACGGCTCACCGAGGAAGGGCGGCGCGCCGTCGAGAACGTCACCGCCCGGCGCCGTGCGGAGATCACCACGATCGTCGAACACCTCCCGCCCCAGCAGCGGGCCGCGCTCGTCGAGGCGCTCACCTCGTTCAACGCGGCCGCGGGACAGGCATGCTCCCCGGCCCCGGTCCTCGACGATCCCGAACTGCCCCCGCTGAGCTGGGCGATGCCCGTCGTCGTCCCCCACGGCGCCTGACGGTCGGCCGTGGCGGGCCGGCTCGGGGCGTTGCTCAACGGAGGACTTCTCCGCACGCCGTCATTGTTCATCCGCCATGACACCCGGCCAGGGGCGCCTCAACGGTGGGAGCAGCGGTATCACCACCGACCTCTGGTTCGACGGCAGAGGCCGGCGCGATGACCTCACGGGTCAGCCCACCTAGCCGGCCGACGGCGCCGGTGTCGGGGACGGGGCCGCGGTGTTGATGTTCAGGTCCGGTCGCGGCTTGAGGACGAGGACCGGTGCACCCGGCTGCGGCGGGGGAGGGGTCAGCTGCTCCTTGGGCATCTTCGGATCAGTGGTCTGCTGGACGTTGACCTGCTCGTGATTGACCAGACCGGTCCTCTCCAGCACGGTGATGTGGTCCAGCACGGTGTCGTTGGCCAGGTCGGCCAGCTGACGGACCATGGTGTTCCTGGTGCTGGCGCGGATCTTCGCGACCGTCGGGAAGATCTGTCCGTGGGTCACCCGCATGATGGTGACCGCGGTCGAGTCGAACTCCCTGCCGCTGCTCCCGTCGACGGTCGCCACGAACTGCTGCTGCTGGGGGCTCGCCTGGTTGGGCAGCGTGACACCGAGCTCGGTCGAGATCTTGCGGCACAGCTCGTCGAGGCCGGCGTGGCCGACGACCAGGTGCTTGCCGGCCTCCTTCATGGCCGGGGTCGTACCGCGCTCCATCACCATCTCGCCCAGGGGGTACTCCCACAGCCCGGCCGCCCGCACCTTGACCACGAAGTCACGGTCGGCCTCGGTGATCGGGCCGTACCGCGTGTTGGCGATGATCCGGTCGGTGGAGCTGGTCGTGTTCTCCACTCCGAGCACGGCGGGGTAGGCGAGGGCGGTGAGGGTCAGACCCAGCGCACCGAACACGAAGACGCTGCCCAGCTTCTTGTGGGAGAGGGGCATGGAACCTCCAGTCACGAGCGGCTCGTACGCCTGGAGATACGGACGGGGCGCGCCGATCCATCATTGCTCAGGCTAAATTTTGCACTCTGCTCTGTGCGGTCCGTCACGCCACGGGTGAGGAGGTTCGGCTCGGTGCGGGTCAACGCGGAAGTGGTGCGCCGCATTTGAGACAACCTGGCCGGGGAAAAGGTGCAGACCTGTTCCGGGCGATGACCTTTCCGCAGGCTGTCCGGCAGACTGGGAACGCGCCGCCGCGTCCGAATGAGTCAGGCCCGGAAATTGAATGATCCCGCCGGTTGATTGTTCAACGGGAGCGCTGCAACAATCCCCTCCCGGCGACGTCGCCACCCATCGACGTACCGATCGGACGCCGAACAGGGCCCTGTTCCACCGAGAATTCGGATCACGCGCATTTCGGATTCACGGACTCCCCACACAGTCCGCACAGAGCATGACTCAAGTGTGCCCGACGCGCCTGAGAGTTGGTCGGCCGACAGCTCGACGGAGGCCGGGCGCACGGCGTGAAGCAGCAGGGAAGGTGCGATTTTGTCAGGGCATTCCATGCGATTCGACGGACCGCCGCCACACTCCGAGACGTCCCCCGGACATGCGGAGCTCCGATCGGTGTCCCACGATCCCGCTTATCAGTCCCTCCGTCGAGCCCACCGCCGATTCTCCGTGAGGTCGACGGCTGCCGCCGTGGGCGGTTTTCTTCTCTATGTCCTGCTGTCCAGTTTCGCACCAGGGCTGATGAACAGTTCCCTGAGCGGCCACTTCACCCTCGGACTGGCCCTGGGGCTGGGACAGTTCGTGCTGATGGCCGTGATCGTGTGGCGCTATCTCGTCCATATGCGCACCCGGTTCACCCCGGTGGCCCGCGGTCTGCGCGGGCTCGCCCGCCACCGCGAGGAAGCCGCCGCCCGCGGCCGGGCGGCGGCCGAGCCGCCGGTGGCCCCCGGCGCCGGAGAGTTCCGCCCATGGTGACGACCGGGGCCGCGGTCGTGGACCGCTTCGGCCTGCAACTGACGGTCGTGCTCTTCCTGTCCGTCGTCGTGGTGACGTTGTTCACCGCGTTGCTGACCGCACCGCAGCGCGACGAGATCAGCGAGTTCTACCTCGGCGACCGCACCATGACACCGCTGCGCAACGGGCTGGCGATGTGCGGGGACTACCTGTCGGCCGCGACCTTGTTGGGCAGTACCGGTCTGGTCGCCCTGACCGGCTATGACGGTCTGCTGTACCTCGGTGGCACCGCCATCGCCTGGATGATGGTCCTGCTGCTGATCGCCGAACCGCTCCGCAACGCGGGCAAGTACACCCTGGGTGACACGCTGGCGCTGCGGTTGCCGCGCTCGCAGCGGCCGGTGCGACTCGCCCTGGCCGTCTGCACGCTGGTCATCACCACCCTCTACCTGGTGGCCCAACTGGTCGGCAGCGTCGCGCTGCTGACCCAGTTCACCGGCGAGCCCAGTGCCGCCACCCGCACCCTGTGCGTCGTCGTCATCGGTACCGTCGTCATCGTGTACGCGGCCATCGGCGGCATGCCCGGAGCCACGTTCATCCAGATCGTCAAGGCCGTCATGCTGATCTCGGGGGTCACCGTGACCGCCGTGATGGTCCTCAACCACTTCGACTGGAACGTGAACGCCCTGCTCGGCGCCGCCGCCGACAACAGCGGCACGGGAACGCGGTTCCTGGAGCCCGGGCTTCGCTACGGCGCCAGCACCACCAGCAAACTCGACTTCTTCAGCCTGCAGTTGGCCATCGTGCTCGGCCTGGCCGCGCTCCCGCACGTGATGATGCGGCTGCTCGCCCCCAGGAAGACAGCCGTCCTGCGCTCCTCGGTGGTGTGGGCCATGGGCCTGGTCAGCCTGGTCTGCCTGGCCGCCGGCATCCTCGGCCTGGGCGCCGCCGCGATCGTGGGCAGCGACACCATCGCCGAGACCGACCGCAAGGGCGACGCGGCCGTCCTGCTGCTGGCGCACGCCCTGGGCGGCGGAGTCCTCACGGCCCTGCTGTCCTGCCTGGCCTTCGTCACGCTGCTGGCGGTCGCCGCCGGCCTCACCCTGGCCGCGGCCTCCTCGCTCGCCCACGACCTCTACGGTGAGGTGATCCGCAAGGGCAGGGCGAAGGAGACGGAGGAACTGGCCGTGGCCCGGCTCGCGGCGGCCGTCATCGGCATCCTCGGTATCCTGCTGGCACTGGTCTCCTGGGGCGCCAACACGGCCACGCTGGCCTTCCTCGCCTTCGCCATCGCCGCGTCCGCCATCCTGCCGACGCTCGTCTACACGCTGTTCTGGCGGCGCTTCACCGCACAGGGAGCTCTGCTCAGCCTCTGTGGCGGCCTGGTGAGCTCCGTGCTGCTCGTCGTCTTCTCTCCCGTCGTCTCCTCCACACCTGCCTCGCTCTATCCGGACACCGATTTCGCGTGGTTCCCGCTGCAGAATCCCGGCATCGTCTCCATTCCGGCCGGTTTCCTGCTGGGCTGGCTCGGCTCGGTTCTGAGTCGGCGCGAAGTGCCCGAAATCTATGACGATTTCGAGGTCCGCACCCTTGTCGGAGCCGAATAGGGGTATTCGAGCAGGTCAGCGGCTCGCCACGGGCCGGGTGGTGAATGTGTGGAGCTTTTGCGGCCCGTTCATGCCCGGGAAGTGAGCAGGTTGTGCGGTGTGGGTCCACAAAGGGCCGGAGCTCGATACGGGCTTGCGGCAAGATCTCTCGTGCAGTAATCAGGTGAATCATGAACTTGTTCAGCCGTGGCACTGTGTTCCGCCGCCCGGAGCCCGCCGTCGCCCCTGTGTCCTCCGCCGGGTCGCCGGGCGCCGACCCGGCGCTCCTTCCGGATCCCCGTCTGGCGGCCCTGACCGGAGAGTGGGTCATCGACCCCGCACACAGCAGGATCGGTTTCTCGGTGCGGCACGCCATGGTGACCACGGTGCGGGGGGCTTTCGCGGAGTACCAGAGCCGCCTCTACTTCGACGGCCGCGACCCGGCCCGCTCGGAGGCTGAGATCATCCTGTCCGCCGCCAGCGTCGACACGGGCGTGGAGCAGCGCGACGCCCATCTCGTGGGGCGGGACTTCCTGGATGCCGGGACCTATCCGCGGATGCGGTTCGCCAGCACCGGCGTGGACGTGGTGGGTGCGGATGTCTACCGGATGACCGGCGACCTCACCATCAAGGCCACGACCCGCCCCGTCGTCCTGGAGCTCACGTACATAGGGCACGTCGTCGACCCCTTCGGCTATGAGCGGGTGGGCTTCGACGGAACCACCACCATCAACCGCTCGGAGTGGGGTCTGACGTACAGCTCGAAACTGGCCGAAGGCGGCGCCATGGTGAGTGAGAAGGTCCGTCTCCAGTTCGACATCGCCGCCATCCGCACGCTCCCGGCGGCCTGACCGCACTCTCGCGCGGCCCGGACACCCACCGGTGTCCGGGCAGCGTCGTGGTCCCATCAGGTCAAGCGTCCCGGACTCTTGACTCGGAAGCCGTGCGCCACGATCCTCGTCGCATATCTTGTGCCGGTCATGACAAGTGCTGGACAGCCGAGCGCTCTCGTCGACCGTGCCATCCCGCCGACCGAGGGACGTGGCAGTGACCAGGACCGGACGCCCGTACCGCCGGCGCAAAGACCTCACGTTGGTCTCGCTGCTCCTCCTCGTGCTGGCCATGGCCCTTGGCCCCACGCCGAGTTCGGCGGCCGGGACCGACTGGTGGGTCCCGACCGCACGCCCCGCACCGGACTCCGGCATCGGCGTGACCGGTGAGCCGTTCACCGGCACCGACGCCCGGGGCGAGGTGCGCGGCTTCGTCGACGCGCACAACCACCTGTTCGCCAACGAGGGCTTCGGCGGACGGCTGATCTGCGGGAAGACGTTCTCCCCGGCCGGCATCGCGGACGCGCTCAAGGACTGCCCCGAGCACTACCCCGACGGCTCGCTCGCCGTCTTCGACTACATCACCCGCGGCGGCGACGGCAAGCACGACCCGGTCGGCTGGCCCACCTTCAAGGACTGGCCCGCGTACGACTCGCTGACCCACCAGCAGAACTACTACGCCTGGGTGGAGCGCGCCTGGCGCGGCGGCCAGCGGGTGCTCGTCAACGACCTCGTCACCAACGGTGTGATCTGCTCGGTGTACTTCTTCAAGGACCGCGGCTGCGACGAGATGACGTCGATCCGCCTCCAGGCGAAGCTGACGTACGACCTCCAGGCCTACGTCGACGCGATGTACGGCGGCACCGGCAAGGGCTGGTTCCGGATCGTCACCGACAGCGCCCAGGCCCGACAGGTCGTCGAGCAGGGCAAGCTGGCGGTCGTCCTGGGCGTCGAGACCTCCGAACCGTTCGGCTGCAAGCAGGTGCTGGACATCGCGCAGTGCAGCAGGGCCGACATCGACAAGGGCCTGGACGAGCTGTACGCGCTGGGCGTGCGCAGCATGTTCCTGTGCCACAAGTTCGACAACGCGCTGTGCGGGGTCCGCTTCGACGAGGGCGGCCTCGGAACGGCCATCAACGTCGGGCAGTTCCTGTCGACCGGCACCTTCTGGAAGACGGAGAAGTGCACCGGCCCCCAGCACGACAACCCCATCGGAACCGCCTCCTCCGCGGCCGAGAAGGACCTTCCGGCGGGCGTGGAGGTGCCGTCGTACGACGCGGAAGCGCAGTGCAACACCCGCGGGCTCACCGACCTCGGCGAGTACGCCGTCCGCGGCATGATGCAACGCAAGATGATGCTGGAGATCGACCACATGAGCGTCAAGGCCACCGGCCGGGTGCTCGACATCTTCGAGTCGGCGTCGTATCCCGGCGTGCTGTCCTCGCACAGCTGGATGGACCTGAACTGGACCGAGCGGGTCTACGGCCTCGGCGGCTTCGTCGCCCAGTACATGCACGGTTCCGAGCAGTTCGGCGCCGAGGCGAAGCGCACCGACGCCCTGCGCGACAAGTACGGCGTGGGCTACGGCTTCGGCACCGACATGAACGGCGTCGGCGGCTGGCCGGCCCCGCGCGGCGCCAACGCCCCGAACCGGGTGACGTACCCCTTCAAGAGCGTAGACGGCGGCTCCGTCATCGACCGGCAGAGCACCGGCGAGCGCACCTGGGACCTGAACACCGACGGAGCCGCGCACTACGGTCTGGTCCCGGACTGGATCGAGGACATCCGGCGCGTAGCCGGGCAGGACGTGGTGAACGACCTCTTCCGGGGCGCCGAGTCTTACCTCGGCACCTGGGGAGCCTCCGAGAAGCACCAGGCCGCGGCCAACCTCGCCGAGGGGGCGTCCGCCACGGCCAGTTCGTCGGAGTCCAACCCGTTCACGAGCTACGCGCCCGGCCGCGCCGTGGACGGCGACCCGGGCACCCGCTGGGCCGCCGACTGGAGCGACGACCAGTGGCTGCGGATCGACCTGGGCTCCACACACCGGGTCGCGCGGGTCACGCTCGACTGGGAACGCGCGTACGGGAAGTCGTACCGCATCGACCTGTCCACCGACGGCGTGAACTGGCGGACCGCCTGGTCCACGACGTCGGGCGACGGCGGCCTGGACACCGCCCGCTTCACCGCCGCGCCCGCCCGCTACGTCCGCGTGGTGGGCCTGGCCCGCGGCACCGACTGGGGATACTCGCTGAGTGAGGTGGGCGTCCACAGCAGCTGACGGCTCACCGGCACGAGCACGAGGGACACACACATGGCACGCATGCCGTCGGCCGAACGACGCCGGCAGCTGACCGAGGCGGCGATCAGGGCGATGACCCGCGACGGCGTCGCCCAGACGACGACCCGGTCCATCGCCGCCGAGGCAGGCGTGTCCCTCAGCGTCTTCCATTACTGCTTCGACTCCAAGCAGGCCCTGATCGAATCCGTCATCACCACCCTCACCGACCACTCCGTGACCGTGGTGAAGGAGGCGATACGGCCCCGGGCCACCCTGGAGGAAACTGTCCGGGCCGGCTTCGCGGCCTACTGGGACCATGTGCGCGCCCACCCCGAAGAGCACATGCTCACCTACGAACTGACCCAGTACGCCCTGCGCCGGCCGGGGTTCGAGCATCTGGCGCGCCGCCAGTACGAGCTGTACGGCGACGCGTACGCCGACCTGATCGAAGACCTCGGCCGGGCCATGGACTTCCGGCTCGGCGTGCCCGTCCCCGTGCTGGCCCGCTATCTGGCCGCGATGACCGACGGCCTGACCCTCAACTACCTGGTACTCGGCGACGCGGCGGCCTGGACCGACATCCTCGACACGGTCACCGCCCACATCGCCGGCCTGGTCGGCGAGGCCGGCACACGACCTCGCTGACCAGGCGCGGGCGACCGGTCAGACGTTGCCCAGCGACACCGGCTGATCGGGCAGGCCGGTGCTGCCGAGCGCGGGAGCCGACTCGGTGCGCTGCGCCGGGATCACGTCCAGGGCCAGGTCGGTGTCGCCTTCGGCGAGCTCCGCTTCGGACCGGGCTGCCAGGGTGTTGACGGCCGTGTTGAACCGCTCCATGGAAGTGGGGCTGTCCGGACCCAGCACGTACTCCTTGAGCGTCCGGCGGTCCGCGGCCATCGGATCATGGCGCGGTTCGCGGACCGAGCGCAGGATCTCCGGCAGCCGGGTGCAGTCGCGGTCGAGCAGATAGGCGCCCCCGGCGGTGGTGTAGGCGGCGCGGAACTCCTCGTCGGGCAGGTCCTGGGCGTTGGTCAGGACGTACGGCTTGAGGCTGGCCACGAAGTCGGCGACGACCGAGGACACGTCGCTGATCAGGATGTCCGCCTGGTTGAAGCACTCGTACAGCGTCGGCAGCTGCTTGAGGATCACGTTGTGGCGTATCTCGCCGCGGCTCTCCCAGAAGAGGCGGTGCCATTCGTCGCGCAGGGCCTGCCACTCGTCCGCGCCGTCGAGGCCGGGGACCTTGGCGGCGCGGGTCTGCTCGGCGTAGTCGCCCACGCTGCGTCCGGTCAAGGCGTCGAGCTGTGCCTGGATCTCCGCCAGTCGGGGTGCGGCGGCGGCCACCGCGGCCTGCGCCCGCGCCGCCTCGCGCTGCTCGTTGTCGGCGTTCAGCAGGGCCCGGATGGCCCGGTCCGCCTCGGTCGCCTCGCGCGAGCGCTTGCCGGTGAGCGGGTGCGGCTTGTAGATGACCCGTACGTTCTCGGCGAGGAGCTTCTCCACCAGGGCCACGCCCATCGGGATCAGCGAGGTGTGGCAGTCGTCGTCGCTCCAGCCCTCCCAGGTGGGGGCGTACAGCACGACCGGCAGCGGACCCGGGGTGTGGTCGGCGTCCAGCCGGATCGGCGCCAGCTGCGGACGGCCCACCTCGACGATGGCGTCGTTGCTGATGGCGTGCCGTACCCGCCGGTACCGGTCGCGGCCCGCGCGGCCGGCCACCCAGATCTCGTCGTACACCTTGCTGACGCGGTTGCTGCTGGCGAGCTTGTCGCTGTCCCCGTGACCGATGAAGACGTGCTTGGCCTCCGCGATCCGCAGCATGTGCACGTTCTTGCCCGCGTTGCCGGGATACAGCACGACCCGCACCCCGGACAGGTCCAGCTCGGCCAGGTCGTCGGCCTTGGGCACGCAGACCACCGGGAGCGAGGTCCGGCTCAGGAAACGGAACGAGGCCTGCTCACGAAGGATGATCACCGGGCGCCGGTCGAGCTGCTCCAGCGTCTCGATCCACATGTTGACCTGGTACATGAAGTCCCGCGACACCGCGGCGAAGCTGAAGTACAGCGCCACCTCGGGCCGGTAAGCCGCCAGCTGCCGGTTGACCTCGCCGATGAGCTCCTCCCGCCGCGGGGTGCGGCGGGCGGCGCGGTACTGGCCCAGCAGCGCCAGGACCGCCGCCACGGACACTGAGGCCGTCAACGCGTAACCGACGGCCGCCGGGTACCAGGTGCCGGCCGCCAGCGCGGCGAGCAGCCCGGCGTGCGCAGGCACGTCGAGATGGAGCAGCCTGCGCAGGAACCGCCGGTAGAGGAAGGCCGGCGGCTGCTGGGGAATGCCCGCCTCGCTCATGTCGAGATTGCGCACCGCCACCGGCAGCACCCGCCGCAGCCGGATGGCTCGGTGGATGGCCGAGTACAGCATCGTCATGGCGAAGTGGACACTGAAGACGACCAGCCCGGCGGCCAGCACCGTGTCCGGGGCGTCCATCCGCTCGATCAGGGCCAGCAGCATCACCGTCCGGGCGGCGAACCGCATGGTCCGGTTGAACTGCAACGAAGCCAGTCGGCGGATGAACCCGGGCGCCCGGACGTGCAGGGCCTCGTCCGCGAGGTAGCTCACGGCCGACGCCGCCGCGAAGCCCCACAGGGACGGCAACAGCGCGAAGACGGGAAGCAGCGCGAAGCCGGCGCCGAAGACGAACACCAGAAGAAGGTCGGGCACCCCGCGCACACGCAGGACGGCACACAACCAACGGACCAACACGGACAAGACTTCTCCCCAGGGACTGCGTGGCAGCGGTGCGCTGTTCGCCAGTTCGACTTGGGGCGGGGACGAATGGTTGTACACCTGGGAGAATGAAGTAGTTCACCTCTCCTTCATTTTGGATGTTCGTACGATGAACCTGCCTCGTCGTACGACTCGGCCTACCGGGCCGCGGGGGAGGCGCCGGACGACATTCCTTCCTCGATGGTGCCGCCGAGCTCGGCGCGCGCCGCTTCCATGGCCGAGCGCGGCGTTGCCGAGAGCACCCAGCGGTTGCCGACGAGGTACACGCCGCCGTACATCTGCGAGACGTCGAGCCACTCGCGCTGGCCCTTGGCCGTGTCGAACGTCAGCAGCACGTACTGGGCGGTGCCCGCCTTGCACACGCCCTGACGGTAGTCGAGGGTCTTGCCCGGGACCTTGGGCTTCCCGCAGTCGACCGCCGCGGCGAGTTCCTCCAGGGTCATCGGCTTCGCGCTGGGGGCGGTCTGCTTGTGGTCGACCCGTTCCTCGGTCGAGGCGCCGGAACACCCGGCGAGGAGCAGCGCGGCGGCGGTCATGAGTGCCGGAGCGCTGAGCAGGCGGCGGAGGGGGCGGCGCATCACAACTCCAAATGCGGGGCAAGGGCTGGTCCGTCCCCCGGATGTACGGGCGGAACCTGCCCGCTGTTCACGCCCCGACGGCCGCCCCGCCCGGTCCGCCAACGTCCGCTCCGGCTGCCGGCGCCGGGGCAGACCGGCAAGGAAGCGGTTCGGCAGACCGGTGGGTGGACGGGCACCCACGCCTTCGTCGATCCTTCGCGCAGGCGTCTCCCGGCGTCCCGCACCCCGCGCCCTCGCGAACACCCTCATGAGATCGTGGGCTTCCCGCTCCCGCAGCCCTGCGGCCACGGATGCCGGGACGCCGAGCCGGCGGAACGCCACGACCATGGAGGGGGAGGCGGGGCAGGGAACCGAAGCACGTGGGGAGACCGATGGCGTCGTGCACGCGGACCGCGGACCCCCCCGGGGACCACCCGACGCATCATGAAAGCGACCCGACGAACGACCATCGAGGCGGGGCGTCCCGGTTCCGACAGAGCGGTCCGGTCGGCTCGGGGGCTGGCCCGGCTGGCTCTGCTGTGTGTCGCCGGTGCCGTCGCGGCCGTGGCGACGGCCACCGGTTCCGACCGATGGCTGATCCTGCTGCTCGGTCTCGCCGGACTCGCCCTGACCGGCGCGGGCATCTGGTGGACCCTCGCCCACCGGGGAGCCCCCCGCCTGCTCGGCGCCCTGCTGGCGCTGGCCGCGCCCGTCTGCGTCCTCGCGCTGTACGCCGTCTCGGGTCTGTGGGTGGCGGCGGTGACGGCGCTCGCCCTGTGGGCCGCGGGGCTGGCCTGTGCCAGGAGCGCGCTGCGCCGCCTGCGCAAGCCGCACGGCATGCACACCCGGTCGGTCCGGCCGCCCCGCCGCCCGGTACTGATCATGAACCCGCGTTCCGGGGGCGGCAAGGTCGGCCGGCACGGCCTCGTGGAGCGGGCCGAGGCGCTGGGCGCCCGCGTGGTCCTGCTCGACCTGGACGCCGAGCCGGATCCGGTGGCCGTGGCGCGGCGGGCCGTGGCCGAGGGCGCCGACCTGCTCGGAGCGGCGGGCGGCGACGGCACGCAGGCCCTGGTGGCGGGGGTGGCCGCCGAGCACGGTGTGCCCTTCGTGGTCGTGGCCGCAGGGACCCGCAACCACTTCGCGATGGACCTCGGCCTGGACCGGGACGACCCGGCCGCCGGCCTGGACGCCCTCTCGGACGGTGTGGAACTCCGCGTCGACCTGGGTGACGTGGCCGGCCGGCCGTTCGTCAACACCGTGTCGTTCGGGACGTACGCGGAGATCGTGCAGAGCCCCGACTACCGCGACGCCAAGGCGGCCACCGCGCTCGACCACCTGCCGGACCTGCTGGTCGGCGATGCCGGCACCCCGCTGGAGGCCCGGGCGGACGACGAGCGGCTGCCCGACCCGCAGACGCTGCTGGTGAGCAACAACCCCTACGCCCGGGCCGACCCGCTCGGCGGCGGACGAAGACCGCGACTCGACTCAGGGGCGCTCGGGGTGATCGCGGTCCGCGTGGACGGCCCCGCGCAGGCCGCCGAACTGGCCCTGCGAGGTGAACGCGCCAGCAGCATCACCGCGCTGACGGCGCGGCGCGTGGTCGTCGAGGCCCACGCGGAGGTCATCGCGGTGGCCGTCGACGGCGAAGCGCTCACGCTGCCGCCGCCGGTGGTGTGCACCGTGCGGTCCGGCGTCCTGCGGGTACGGGTGCCCAGACACCGTCCCGGAGCCCCGTACGTCGCACCGTCCGTGGACTGGCGGCGGATCGTCCGCCTCGCCGTCGGCGGGACTCCCAGCCCCTTCCACCAGCACGTCCAGCACGTCCAGAACCTCCGGAACGACTAGAACATCCAGAACCAGAACGTCCAGAACCACGTTCACAAGAGCCTGGACAAGAGCGTCCACCAGAACCAGGAGCAGAGCGATGCTTGACCGCCCGTCGCCGGAACACCGGGACCAGCGAGACCTGATGCGCGATCTCGCCGCCCTCGACCAGGCACTCTACGAGGCCGTCACGGTCACCAGGACACCCACGTTGGACTCCGCCCTGCGGCGGCTGTCCGCGGCGGCGGACCACTCCAAGATCTCCTTCGTGGCCGCCGGGCTCCTGGCCCTGTGCCCCGGCCGGCCGCGCCGAGCCGCCGTGCTCGGCCTCGCGGCCATCGGTGTCGCCTCGACGACCGCGAACCTGCTCGGCAAGCGTCTCGTCCGCCGTCCGCGTCCCCACCGCGCCGAGGACTCGCCGTTCCCGGGGCGGCACGTGCCCATGCCGGCCTCCGCGTCCTTCCCGTCGGGCCATACGGCCTCGGCCGTCGCCTTCGCCGCGGCCGTCGGGCCCGCCTTCCCGGCCGCCACGGTTCCGCTCGGCCTGCTGGCCTGTGCGGTGGGCTACTCGCGGATCCACACCGGCGTCCACTACCCGGGCGACGTCATCGCCGGCGCACTGCTGGGAACGGGCGCGGCGGCCACGGTCCTCGCCGCCGCACACTGGGACGACTGACGTTCCAGGCGGCTCGGAGAGATGCACCCGACCTCGACCACGTGGTCGGCAGACAGCAGCCCGCGGCCCGCCAGGCGGGTGTGGATGCCGGGCCAGGGCCTGGGCGTCGTTCGTGGCGGCCGAGGTGGTGGCCACGTCCGTGACCACGTTGGCGCTGCCGGAGGCACACGCCTCGGTGACCTCCGCGGCGAACCCTTCCCGGCGGTGGCCGGTGAGGGTGATCACGGTGACCGCGATGATCGTGCCCGGCACGGACAGGGTGCCGGTCCAGATGATCCGCAGGCCGGGTTTCTGTTGGCGGGGTGTGCCACCCGCGGCGTACTGCCGGCGGCGCGCGGGTCACAGGCGGATGACGATCAGGGCGATGTCGTCGCGGGCGCCGCTGCTGACGCCGAGGTGCGCGAGCAAGGCGTCGGCGAGACGTTCGGGGTTGTGGCGGGCATGGCGGGCGAGCGTGTCGGTGAGGCGCCGCAGGCCGGCGTCGATGTCCTCGCCGCGGCGTTCGATGAGGCCGTCGGTGTAGAGCACGAAGGTGTCGCCAGGGGTGTAGGGCAGTTCGGCCTGGAGGCAGGGGACGGGTTCGGGGCGAGCTCCCAGCGGAGGGTCGGTGGCCTGGTCGAGGAGATCGCAGGTGCCGTCCGGGTGGAGCAGGACGGGGGGCGGGTGGCCGGCGCTGCTGTACATGATGCGGCGAACGCGGGTATCGACGACGGCTTGGACGACGGTGGTGGCCAGCGCCCCCTCCACGTAGCGTGCATACAGGCCCAGGACGTCCAGGGCCCTCGCCGGCGCCTCGACGGCCCGGACGGAGGCGGACAGCGCGCTGCGGAGCATGCCCATGACGGCGGCGGCCTCCAGGCCGTGGCCGACGACATCGCCGACCGCGACGGCGAATCTGTTCCCGGGCAGGTCGACCACCTCGTACCAGTCGCCGCACACGTTCAGTGAACCGGCGGCGGGCAGGTAGCGCACCACTGTGTCCCGATGCCGGGCCAGATGTGGCGAGTGGAGCATGGCCTCCTGCAGGGTGACGGCGACCTGGCGTTCCCGGGCGTGGGCTTGGCGCAGTTCCTCGTTCAGCCGATGGAGCTCGCGCGCCCGCGCATACAGTTCGACCTCCATCGCCTCCACGTCGCTGAGCGCTCCGCCTCCCCGCGGGCGAGGGTGGGAGAGGATGAACGAGGTCACGTCCTCCCCCCGGTGGATGATCCACTCCACCTGCCCGTCCGGCCCGAGCACCGGTGTGTTGATCGCGGACCACCACCGCTCCTCGAACACGCCGGGCCGACCGGCCACGGGAATGTCGTACTTCATCGGCGCCATCGTGTCCGGCTCCTTAGAGCGCAGGACCCAGTGCAGGGAAGCGTGCAGATTCCGCACCCCGTCAGCATCCGGGTCCGCCGGATTCTCAGGAAAGGCGTCGAAGAGGTACCGCCCGAGCAGATCCTCCCGAGTACGGCCGGTCACCCGGCAGGCCGACTCATTGACGTCGGCGAGCACCAGATCCGGGCTCAGCACCATGCAGGGGCTGGGGGTGACCGCGAACAGCGCCTGGTAGTCGATCCCCGGACTCGCCACTCGGTGCGGCCGGGCATCCTCAGCAGGGCTGCTCTCATCCCTCACCCTTACGTTCTACCGTTCGGCGGCGTCCTCGGCACCTGCACACATCGCCTGCCCTACCGTCGTGAGCGGGCCGGGCGTCGCGCCGGCGGCAGCCCGAGGCCCGCTCCGCCGTGTCCGTCGCCGGGATCCGCCCGCCGGCCGGGCACGAAGAGCTGTCCGGCGAACAGGGGCGGTACGCCGGATCCGTCGTCGACGACGTCGACGCGTACGCCTGGGGGCGTCGAGGACGGTGTCGCAGACGCTGCGCATGGAGGCCGTACGCGGGCGGGTCTGCCGGCGAACACGGAAGTCACCGCAGGTGGTCGCGTAGTACCGAGGTACCACCCGCTTGGCGTGGTTCAGCCTCCCGGTACCACTGGATCGGGGTGATCGGCGCCTAGCGTTGCCGGTGCGGCGTCGAAGTGACGGACGCCGGAGGCCGACAGAAAGAGCGCGCATGATCGACGCACGGCAGTTGACCAAGAGGTACGGGGAGAAGACGGCCGTCGACGGGCTGGACTTCGTCGTGAAGCCGGGCACGGTGACCGGCTTTCTGGGGCCCAACGGCGCGGGCAAGTCCACGACCATGCGGATGATCGTCGGCCTCGACGCCCCGACGAGTGGCTCCGTCACCGTGAACGGCCACCACTATGCCCGCCACCGGGCGCCGCTGCAGGAGGTCGGCGCGCTCCTGGAGGCGAAGTCGATCCACCCGGGCCGTTCGGCGTACAACCACCTCAAGGCCCTCGCGCTGACGCATGGGATTCCGGGCCGACGGGTCGACGAGGTCATCGAGCTGGCCGGACTGGGCAGTGTGGCGAAGAAGCGGGCCGGTGCCTTCTCTCTCGGGATGGGCCAGCGGCTGGGCATCGCGGCGGCGCTGCTGGGCGATCCGCAGACGGTGATGCTGGACGAGCCGGTCAACGGGCTGGACCCGGAGGGTGTGCTCTGGATCCGCAACCTGCTCAAGGGACTCGCCGACGAAGGCCGGACGGTGTTCGTGTCCTCGCACCTGATGAGCGAGATGGCCCTGGTGGCGGACCACCTGATCATCGTGGGGCGCGGCCGGCTGCTGGCCGACACCACGGTGGCGGACCTGATCCGTGAGGCGGGCGGGGACACGGTGAAGGTGGTGACGCAGGACCCGGCGCGGCTGCGGGACGTTCTGGCCGGGACGGGCGTCGACGTCACCGGCCGGATCGGCTCGGAGGAACTACAGGTGACCGGGCTGACCGCCCGCGAGATCGGGTTGAAGGCGGCCGAGCACGGGATCGCCCTGTTCGAGCTGAGCGCGCGGACCGTGTCGCTGGAGGAGGCATTCATGGACCTGACCAGGGATGCCGTGGAGTACCACGGCTCCACGACCGGCATCGAGACCCTCGGGAGGCCCGCATGAGCACCCTGACCGCGACCGCCGAGGAACCCCGGACCACCCCCGACCGCCCCGCCTACCGGGTGACCGGACGGCGCGTGCTCTCCTCCGAATGGGCCAAGCTGTGGTCCCTGCGGTCGACCTGGATCACCTTGGGCCTCGGCCTGCTGTTCCTGGTGGCCTTCGGGCTGATCGCCTCGAGCCGCTACAAGTCGGGGATCGACTCCGGCAACCTGGACCGGGACTTCGCCGCATCGACGTCCGTGAGCCTGTCGCTCTTCGGTACGAACTTCGCCCAACTGGCCCTGGGCGTGCTCGGCGTGCTGGTCACGGCGGGGGAGTACTCGACCGGCATGATCCGCTCGACGCTCGCGGCGGTGCCTCGCCGGCTGCCCGTGCTGTGGTCCAAGGCGGCCGTGTTCGGGCTGGTCGCGCTGGTGGTGGGGACGCTGGGTGCGTTCGTCACCTTCCTGATCGGGAGCGGAATCGTCTCCGGCACGCCCGCGGCCATGAGCCTCTCGCACGCCGGTGTCGTGCGGAGTCTGCTGGGCGCGGGGCTGTACCTCGGCCTGGTCGGGGTGATCGGCGCCGCCCTGGGCGCACTGCTGCGGTCCGTGGCCGGCGGGATCTCCGTCCTGGTGGCCACCCTGATGCTGATCCCCGGACTGATCTCACTGCTGCCCAGCTCCTGGCAGGACGACATCAGCCCCTACCTGCCGTCCAACGCGGGCCAGGCGATGTTCGCCCTGACCCACGACTCCACGACCCTGTCGCCGGGCACCGGACTGCTGGTCTTCCTCTGCTGGACGGCGCTGGCGCTGGGCGGCGCGGCGTACCGGCTCGTACGCAGTGACGTCTGACGGCCGCACCATGGACAGGTGACGTCCGTGACCACCGATGACCTCAGCGGGATGGGACCGCTGGTCGCCCGACTGTCCCGGGGCGGCCAGCGGCTGCGGCATGCCGACCGGACACATCCCTGGGTGCTGGACACCGCCGTCGTCGTCCTGCTCTTCCTGATGTTCTGCCTGCCCGACCTGATCCACGGCGGTGTGAACGACGGCGACAGCCCGCGCCGGTTCCGGCTCGCCTTCACCCACCTGCCCGTCGCGGGAATGCTGGCACTGCAGGCCGGCCTGGTCCTGCCCCTGCTGTGGCGGCGGCGCAAGCCCGTGGCGGCCTTCGCCGCCATCACGGCGGTGTTCGTCCTCCAATGGTCCCTGGGCGCGGCGCTGCGCGCGGACATCGCCCTTTTCGTCGCGCTGTACAGCCTGGCCCTGCACGGGCGGCTGCGACAGTTGCCGTGGGCCTGTGCGGCCATGGCGGGCGCCATGGTGCTGGTCGCGGTCCGCGCGTCCTCGGCGGTGTCCGTCTGGGACGCGCTGTTCTTCCTGCTGAGCACGGCGACCGCGGCCCTCGCGCTCGGCATGATGGTCCGGATCCGCCGGGCCCAGCTCGCCGGACTGCGCGAGCGGGCCGCCCGGCTGGAGATCGAGCGCGACCAGCGCAGCAGGCTGGCCACGGCCACCGAACGAACCCGGGTCGCCCGCGAGATGCACGACATCGTCGGCCACAACCTGTCCGTCATCATCACGCTCGCCGACGCCGGCGCCTACGCCACGGACACCCAACCGGCACGAGGCAAGGAGGCCCTGGAGCTCATCGGCGACACCGGCCGGCAGGCCCTCGGCGAGCTGCGGCGCGTGCTCGGCGTGCTGCGCGAGAGAGCCGACGGTCCCCCGGACAGGCCCGAACTCAGCCCGCAGCCCGGCCTCGCGGACCTCGAAGGGTTGTGCGCCAAGGTGCGCGCCGCGGGACTGGAGGTCGTCTACCGGACCTCCGGCGACGTGGACGCCCTGGACAGCGGGGTGCAGCTGACGGTGTACCGCATCGTCCAGGAAGCCCTCACCAACACCCTCAAACACGCCGACCCAGGCACCCGGGTACACCTGGCGATCCTCGTCGAGGACAACCGGCTGACCATCCGGGTCCAGGACACCGGCCCGGCCACACCGCCCGGACCGCCGAACGAGGAAGGACATGGCCTGGTGGGCATGCGAGAGAGAGCGGCCTTGTACGGCGGCACCGTCAGCGCGGGACCGACGGGCGGCGGAGGATGGAGCATCGAGGCCGTCCTCGACCTCACGCCCGAAAGCGGTGGTGACCGATGACCACCGTGCTCATCGTGGACGACCAGCAGCTGCAACGCTACGGCTTCCACCTGCTCCTGGACTCCGTCCCCGAGACCGACGTCGTCGGTGAGGCCGCCCACGGCGCCGAGGCCGTCCGCAAGGCCGCCGAACTGCGCCCCGACGTCGTCCTGATGGACGTCCGCATGCCCGGCATGGACGGCATCGAGGCCACCCGCCGCATCGTCGCCGCCGGAGACCGTTCACGCGTCCTCGTGCTCACCACCTTCGACCTCGACGAATACGTCCACGCCGCCATCCGCGCCGGCGCCAGCGGCTTCCTCCTCAAGGACGCCCGCCCCGAGGAACTCCTCGCCGGGATCCGCGCCGTCGCCGTCGGTGACGCCGTCATCGCGCCCGCTCTCACCCGCCGCCTCCTCGACGAGTTCGCCCAGTACGTCCCCTCGCACAGAGCTGACCTCACCGAGGACCCGAGACTCACCTCCCTGACCGACCGTGAGCGCGAGATCCTCGTGGCCGTCGGCAAGGGTTGGACGAACGGGGAGATCGCCACGCGGTTCGTCCTGTCCGAGTCCACGGTCAAGACGCATGTCGGCCGTGTCCTGGCCAAGATCGGAGCCCGCGACCGCATCCAGGCCGTGATCTTCGCCTACGACCACGGTCTCGCCCGGCCCACCGCTGACTGAACCGACAAGCGGCGTAAGAGGCCGGGCAGCCTGTGTCCGCACGACGGGGCGGCGGCCGATCGTGCCGGCAGCGTCCGTCAGGATTGGCGCAAGGACGTGAGGGAGTGGTGTTCCGCTGGTGCTGGTGGCCCTCATGAGGGTGCCCGCGGTGCCGAAGGTGCTGCTCTTCTGGATCGCCTTCGTGCGGACCCGTCCGCTCGGCGCCACCGCCGGTGACTTCCTCACCGAGCCGGTCGCCAAGGGCGGTCTCGACCTCGGTACGACGGGGTCGTCAGCGGTGCTGCTGACGGTCCTGATCGGCTTGACGGGATACGCCCACGTTCAGGAGCGCCGCGGCCTCGTCGGCCCACCCGGCCCCTGTGCCCCGGCACGCGGGCCGGGGCGGTCCGCCCTGGACGCGGGGGTCTGTCGGGGTTCGGTTCAGTTGCCCAGCGGGTTGGCGCGTGCCGCCGCCAGCAGGTACCACGCGGTGGCCCCCGCATGCCGGTACGGGTAGTAGCCGAATCCGAAACCGGTGTCGAGGGGGCTGCTCGCCGAGACCACTCCGGAGCGCGCGGGAAGCGCCCGGCCGCCGATGGTCTGGCCGTCGCCGAGCACGTCCTGGGCGCGCTCGATGGAGGCGATCAGCCGCCGGGCCCGCGTCTCGTCGCCGGGGGCGTGCCGGGTCCGCAGCGCGAGCGCCAGGTGGCCCGTCCCCTCGAACCAGACGCCGTGGCGGTCGGGCTTCGGCTGGCCGTCGGCGATCGGGGCGTCCTCGTTCGCCGTCAGGCCGGCCGAGCTGAAGGTGACTCCTTCGTACGACTGGCCCGCGGGCACCGTGCTGTTGCGACGGTCGGCTGTGTCCAGCACGGCCAGTTCGGACGCCGCCCAGTCCAGGGACCGGGCATGGGCGGGCGAGGAGAGGGCGAGGCTGGTCCAGGTCTGGGTGTCCTCGGGGACGGGCGACTTGTTGACGGTCACGCCGTCGTTGGTGCCGGTGTAGAAGAAGCCGCCGGACGGCTCCCACATCTGCAGGACGAAGGCCTCGGCCCGCGCGCGCCGCTCCCGCCACACCCTGTCCCCGGTGAGCCGGGCGAGCTGACCGAACAGGGCGATCAGGTCGGTGTTGTGCTCGGTGGAAGCGAAGGGCAGCTTCTCATCGGACCCGTCGACCCCGAATGTGTACCCGCCGAGCGGTTCGTCGCTGCGGCCGACCCGCTCGATCCACTCACCGATCCGGACGGCACCGGTGAGGAAGCGACGCGCGCCGGTCCGGCGGGCGAGCGCGGCGAGCGCGATACCGGCCCACGCCATGTCGCCGACGGCGGTGCCGGTGAAACCGAACTGGGTGCCGACGTTGGCCGTACCGTCCGCCCGCACGAACCCGTCCGGCTGCGGTGAACCGTCGTAGAAGGTGTACGGCCCCACGTTGTAGGCCTGCCGCAGCCTCCCGTCGTCGTGGCCGGGGTCGTGCGCCTGGGCGTAGAGAAGCGCGTCACCGAGCGCCACGGCCCGGGAGAGGCCGTCCTGGGTGCGGGACGCGAGATGGGCGAGGATCACCAGGGCGTTGTCGTACGTGAACGCGGTACTGAACAGGCCGGCCTGGTCGGTGTAGCTCTGGACCAGCCGGACCGTGCCGTGATCCGGGTAGGCGTCCATGGCGGTGGCGAGGTAGGCGTACCCCCGCCGCTGCGCGGAGGCTCCGCCCGCGGACCGGCCTCCCGTCGCCAGGGCCGTACCGGAACCGGCCGCGGTGAGGACCGCGGCGCCGACACCTGCCCCGGCTCCGAGGAGTGCGCGACGGCTGAATCCCGGGCCTTGGCTGCCGGTCATGGGTCTCCTCGAAGGTGCGGGTCAAGCGAGGGAGAGGAAGGCGTACGGCGAGGCTGAGAGCGCTCTCGGGTGAGCGGGCTCATTCTGCTGGCGTGCGTGGATCCGGTCAACGTCTGTGACCTTTGGGACAGTTGGGTTGTCCGTCACACGCAGGGCGGGGCGCGTGCCGGCCGGCCTGCCCCGGGCCGGGGGAGGCCCCGACGCCGCCGGGCGGACGTCGGGGCCTCATCGGTCTGCGGGGCGCCTACTGGTAGCAGGGGTTACCGCACCGGAGGGTGACGCTGTTGCCGTGGTACCCGCTCACCGTTCGGACGGTGCCGGGACGGCGGCTGGTCTCCCAAGGTGTCGGCGCGGCCGCGGCGAGGGGAGCCGGTCCGCCCACTGCGGCGGCGGTCAGCACCAGGACGGTCGCGATGTGCTGACGGAGGTTCATGAGTCCTCCTCAGGGCGGCTGTCGGCACGGACGCGTGGCATCAGCGGGTCGGCAGGCCGAGATCGGCGGCGACCGAGTCGGCGCGGACGAAGACCGAGACGGGGTACTGCTCGTCGCAGTACTTGTTGCCGGACGACACGATTCCGACCACCTTGCCACCGCTGAGCAGCGGTCCGCCGGAGTCTCCGGGGCAGATGCTGTTGGTGGTGCCCGGCCGGGGCATCCCGCAGAGCATCGCCGCGGGATCGGTGTCGCCGTCGGTGTACGGCCGGCAGTCGACGACGGGGGAGAGCACCAGCTTCGCCTGCTTGAGCCGCCGGTTCGGGGTGTCCGAACCGGTGCGTCCCCAGCCGACGACGGTCGCCCTGCGGCCGTCGGCGACCAGGCCGGCGTCCCTGGGGCCTGCCACCGGGACGGTCCGGTACGGCATCGGGCCGTCGAGGGTGAGTACGGCGGCGTCGTAGGCGTTGCCGGGCGCGGTGTAGCGCGAGTCCAGCCGGTACGACGCGATCTGCCGGACGGTGCCGCCGGTGTCGTCGACCCGGGTGCGGCCGCCGACGACCTGCAACGCGGAGACGTCCCCCGCGTTCTCGACACAGTGGGCCGCGGTGAGCACCTTGCTGGGCGCGACGAGGGTGCCGCCGCAGAACTGGCTGCCGTTGAGTTCGATCAGCATGGCGTACGGGCGGGCGTCGGTCGTGGTCGGGCCGCCGCCTTTCACCGCGACGGCGGGACCGGCGGTGGCCAGTAGCGTCCCCGCGGCGAGCACGGCGGTGACGGCGGCCGCGGTGCGCAGCCGGGCGCGGACGGGTCTGGCGGATCGGATCGGCATGCGGTTCTCCCCCTGAAACTGCTCGGCGCGTGGCTGCGACGGCCGCCGCGTCCGTGTGGTCGATGAGTCCGTGTGGTCGGGGAGGAGGACGCGCCGCGCGCGCCGCCGGTTTCACGGGGCCTGCCAGGGAGCGGGATGGGCTTGAGATGGCGTCAGGGGCGATCCGCCGCCCCGAGGTGATCGCCGTGTCGGCCCTCCGGTCAGCGAGGGGTGAGGCCGGCCAGGAGCTCGGAGACGTGCCGGCGCACCAGGGCCCAGCCGGGGGAGTGGAGGGTGCCGATCGCTGTGTTCCGAAGGGCGTTGACGACATGTTCGGCGTCGGCGCCGGTGTCGTACGTGACGCTGTCGTCGAGGACGTCGTAGCCGTCGCGGACGGCGACCTGGAGACGGCGCAGCCGCTCGACGCCGTCGGCGTGCACGGCCGCGGCGACGATGAAGGGCGGCGGCCCGCCCGCTTCACCGGCCTGCTTGCGGTACGCGCCGGCGATCGGCTCGCGCCACCGGAGGGCGAGCAGGAGGTGACGCTTGGCCAGCACCTCGGCGAGATCGGTCTCGCGCACCCGGTCGCTCTCCAGCACCACGGCGGCGGCGTTCAGCACCAGCGCCGCGGGCAGCAGGCATCGCAGGGTGCTGCCGACGAGGTTGCCCCCGACCGTCGCGGTACGGCGCACGGCTCCGGTCCCCACGGTCGCGGCCGCCTGGCGCAGTACCTCCGGGACGCGGTCGTCGAGCTGATGCAGCATCACGGCCGCGCCCAGCTCCTCGCGCCCGATCACGTTGGCCTCCGGGAGCCGGCGCAGTGACATGGCCTGTTCGGGGAACCCGTCCCGCTGCCAGGTCGCCCACACGAGCGTGGCACCGCCTACCGGTATCGCCCCCTCAGCCAGACACTCCCGCGCTTCGGACACGGACACGGGCAGACGCAACAGCACGGGAACCGCCCAACCCTTCCGGCGAGTCGGTGGCGGGGCAGGGAAGACCACACCCCAGCCACGTGATCACTGACATGGCGCGTTCTTTCCCCGCGGACGGGGGCGCGTGCAGGGCTCATCGCATCGCGCCGGGCGTCCGTCATTTTCTCCCGGCCGCGTCGACGTGCTCGGTGGCGGCTTCGAGGGACGCGATCCAGGCCGCGGTCGTCGGTAAGGGTGAGGTGCAGGGACGGGGCAGGGCCCTGCACCGATACGGTGCCTGTGATACTGGAGCCGTGACGTCACTCTCCTCGCCGCAGCCGCCGATACCGGACGAGCCCGTCACCGAAGAGCCGCTCCTCAGCGTCCGGCGACCGCTCCTCACCCAGTCCTGGCTGAATGTGACGTTCCTGCACTGGCCGGCGGATCCGGCCGGAGTGGCCCGTGTGCTGCCGCCGGGAATCCGCCCCGACACCGTGGACGGCGTCACCTACGTGGGCCTGGTGGCCTTCCGGTTGCACCGTTCCGGCTGGCTCGGTCTGCCTCCGATGCCGTACCTGGGCAGCTTCCCCGAGACCAACGTCCGCCTCTACACCGTGGACGCGCACGGGCGGCGCGGTGTCGTCTTCTGCTCGCTGGACGCCTCCCGCCTCCTCCCCGTCGCCGTGGGGCGCATCGGCTTCGGCCTGCCGTACATGTGGTCGCGCATGACCGTCGGCACGCGCGACGACACCCTCACCTACACCAGTACGCGGCGGTGGCCCGGCCCGCGCGGCGCCCGCAGCCGCATCTCCGTACGGGTCGGCGACCCCATAGCCGAGCCCACCGAGCTGGAACACTTCCTGACCGCCCGCTGGGGCCTGCACAGCACCCTCCTCGGCCGGCCGGTCTACGTGCCCACCACCCACCCGCGCTGGCCCCTGCACCGGGCCGAGCTCATCGCCTGGGACGAAGACCTGGTGGCGGCGGCGGGCCTGCCCACGCCGGCGGGCGAGCCGGTGAGCGTCCTGTACTCACCCGGTGTCCCGGCCCGCTTCGCCCGCCCGGCCGGTGCCCCTCACCGGTGATCGGCCACTTGGGCAACGGGGACTGGACGGACACCCGACCGAGGACGCGGTGCCGGCTCAGTGGTTCTCCGCGGCCGGCCGGGCGGCCAGGGCCGGCACGGCGAGGCCCGTCAGGGCGTCCACGAGTCGTCGCGCGGGCCTCAGTCCTGACCAGACGGAGTGCCGAAGGTGAGCGACCCCACCGTGCCCGCCTGGATCACCGGGCCGTGCTGCACGCCCCCGCTGACGGTGTTGTGGACCTCCGCGACCTGCCGGCTGCTCCCGTGGGGCGCCAATTCGTCGAGCACCGCCCGCAGTTCGGCAGCGGCGGCGGGATCGGCCAGCAGGGTACGCCGCAAGCGCGTACGCCACTCCGCCTCGACATCCGAGGTCCGATCGTCGCCGGACTCCCGTGCGGCCGTCAGCTCACCGCGCGAGGTCTCCAGCTCCGTCTCGATCACGTCCTCCTCGTCGCCGGCACGGCGGGAGAAGAACGCGACGATGCGGTCACGAGCCTGAGCCCATGAGTCCGCCGCCATCTGCTGAACGAACGTCGTCGCGCCCGCGGCAGCGAGCGCCATCAACTCCGTTTCCACCAAGCCCCCTTCGCAGCAGCCGAGGCAGCCACCGTACTCCCTGGTGCTCGCATGTCACCTGGTTCCGGCGGGCGAGGCCGACTTTGGCGCCGTGGGGGCGGCGGCCGACCGCAGGGCGTGGTCGAGGAAGCGCCGGGCGATCGGCGGTACGGCACGGGAGCTCAGCCAGGCGATTCCGATGTCCCGGGCACCGCGTACGTCGGTGATCTCCAGGTAGCGGATGGGGGACTGCGGGCTCGCCGTGATGTCCGGCGACGAGGGGATCAGGGACACGCCCAGACCAGCGGCGACCAGCCCCCGCAAGGTCTCCACTTCCTCGCCCTCGAAGCCGACGATCGGGGTGAAGCCGGCCTCGTGGCACAGCGTCTCGGTGATGTCGCGCAGCCCGTATCCGGGCTTGAGCAGGATGAACCGCTCCTCGGCCACCTCGGCCAGCCGGACCCGGCGGCGCCTGGCCAGCCGGTGCCGGGCGGGGACGGCCAGCCTCAGCGGTTCCACCAGGAGGCGCCGCCAGGTGATCAGCGGATGAACGGGCTCGGTGCTGGTGATGATCAGGTCCGCGGTGGCGTCGAGGAGATGCCGGGTCAGGCCGGCCTCACCGTCCTGATGCAGTTCGAACTGGGCCTGCGGGAACGCCTGTCGGAAGTCCGTGACCAGCCTGGGGACGAGCCAGGTGCCCAGGGTGTGCAGGAAGGCCAGTGACACCACGCCCGCTTCGGGGTCGACCAACTCGGCCACGGCTCGCCGGCCCCGGTCGTAGCTGTCGAGCATCGTGTCGACGTACTCCTTGAACACCCGTCCCGCCGGGGTCAGGCGCAGGACGCGTCCGACGCGCTGGAAGAGTTCGGCGCCGACCTCGTCCTCCAGCCGGTTCAGGGCCCGCGACAGTGCGGGCTGGGTGACCTGGGCGTCCGCCGCGGCGTCGGTCACCGTCGTCCCCTGCGCCACGGCCTGGAAGGAGCGCAGTACCTGAAGATCCATACGGTCATTCTCCTCCCTCATGTGTCAGGGAGGATCCAGGCCGCAGCGGCATGGGTCACCGTCGTGCCGACAGGCCCAGCAGCCTCGCGCGCCGGCCGTGCCGACCGGCACCGCCTACCGTTCCCGGTCCGGCCCGACCGCCACCACCTGCGCGGTCACCCGGTCGCAGAGCCGCTCGGCCGAGGCGATCGCGCCCTCCCAGTCGGGCAGGGACCGGCCTGGGCGCGCCGGTTCGCCGCGGGCGTGAGCGACGGCCCGGCGGGCGTCGGCCAGTTGGTGGTACGCGGAGCGGCGCAGTGACTGGCGCTGGACCGGACCCGCTTCCGGGGCGACGTCGCGGTAGCGGCGGGCGGCGGCGACGGCGGCCTCGGTCTGCGCCTCGGCGCGGTGCGCCGCGGAGTCGGGCCAGACCACGAAGTGCGCGACAAGCACCAGCGCGGAGGCCAGAGCGGTGTCCACCATGCGCGTGGCGTACAGCGCCCGGTGGTCGCCGAGGAGATCGACCAGCACGAACACGACCGCGGTCAGACCCATGGTGGCGAGCGCGTAGTGATGGCGCACGCCCACGGCCATCAGCGCGCCGAAGACGGCCACCACGCCGATCACGGTGTACGTGCCGGTGGCCGCCACGGACACCGTTCCGATGGCGGCCACGCCGACGACCGTGCCGACGCAGCGGTGCAGCGCCCGGGTGAACACCGGGCCGAAGTCGGGCTTGTAGACGAAGGCCACCGTCATGGGGAGCCAGTAGCCGCGCGGGCCGTGCAGTGCCTCGGCGAGCAGATGAGCGACGAGTACGCAGCCCGCCAGCAGAACGGCGTACCGCACCCGTGCCGCCCGCCCGGGCCACGCGTGCTCCGGCAGGCGCAGCGTCGGGTCGGCGGCGTCCGGTTCGTCGGTGCCCGCGCACAGGTCGGCCAGGGCGGACCTGCCCGGCGAGTCGGTGTCGAGGGCCGGTGCCTCCTGCCGCGCCGTCGGAACATCCGGGGCGGGAGCCGGGACCTGCCCCGGGAGCAGGCGCCCGGCCAGCCGTAGCGGTACGCCGGTCAGCGCGGGCGGGAGCGGACGGGCCTCCCACACCAGCGCCGTCACGGTCTCGCCCAGGCGTACGGCACAGTGGAACGCCCGGACCAGTTCCCGGACTTCCGCTTGTGGTCGCCGCCGGGATCGCGGGGCGAGGTGCACGGCCATCACCTCATGGGCGTGGTTGAGCGCGAGCGTCATCCGCCGGCGGGCCTCCTCGGCGTCCTCGGTACCGGCCGCGGCGAGCGCCTCGCCCGCACTCCGGTACACGGCGAGCACGGCGGCCCGCTCGACGTGGTACCGGCGCCACAGCCAGGGGGCCGCGGACAGCATCAGGACGAGGACGACACCGGCGAGCAGGGCCAGCGGCGGCTGCCACCACGGCCCCGGCACGGGAATGCCGGTGCCGATCGTGACGCCGAGCAGCAGGTGCATGCCCGAGACGGACGCGATCCGCCCCCGCAGTCCGATGGTGCCCGCCACCAGCGCGGCAGCCACCAGGCATCCCGCCACGGCCGCCGACTCCCCGCTGCGCAGGGCGAGTTCACCGGCGAGCAGACCGAGCGCGCTGGACACCCCGGTCCAGCCGAGCCGCCGCACCCGTACCCGGTAGGGATCGGAGCCGTCCTGGCTCACGCCCCACAGGGCGCCGATCGCCGCGATCACGGACGGCACCACCCATCCGGTGCACACCCCGACGAGCAGCGGCAGAGCCAGGGCGACGGCGCCGCGCCCAGCCGCCGCCAGCGGCAGGGGTACGGGCGCCAGGCCTGCGGCGGAACGCGCCCACCGCAGAGGGGACATACGGCGCGAACGTTCCGGTCGTGCGTCTGCTGCCGGTGTCATACAACCGTGTCCTTTGGCTTGCCGGGTCGGATGGCGGGATGGCGGGATGGCGGATGGCGGAGAGGGGGGACGACGGACAGTGGACAGCGGGGTCAGCCGACCAGCCCGATGAGCAGGGGCAGGGTGGCGAACGAGAGCAGCAGGCTCAGGACGACGGCGGAGCCGATGGCCCGCACGTCCTCCGTCGACCCGTGCCGGGCGGCGAACATCAGGGGGACGGGGGAGACGGGGAACGCGACGATCAGCGCGGCCTGGGCGGCATCGGCCGCGGAGGCCACGGTCAGACCCACACCGTAGACCAGCAGCGGCAGGACGACGACGCTGGTGAGGGAGACCGCCCACACCGCGGGAGTGAGCTTCGGGCGGCCGATGCGGGCCACCGAGACGCCGACGTACAGCAGCGCGGCGGCCGACGAGGCCCCGGCGAGCAGGGTCAGCGAGGCGCCGGCGACCTCCGGCAGACCGACCCCGCTGACGGAGAGGACCAGGCCCAGTACCGGGCCCCAGCAGAACGGCTCACGCAGCGCGTGCCCGACGGTGCGCAGGACCGATGGACGGGGCTCGGAGGAGGCCGCCCCGCCGGTGACCGGCGCGTCGGCCTGCGCGGTCGGACCGCCGCCGGCGGTCACCAGAGCCGGCCGCCGCAGCGCCGAGGCGGCGGCCTGCGTGGCGACGGCCGTCCGTGACCGCGGGTGTTCCGGCATACCGAGCAGGATCAGGACGACCGGGTCGAGGACCACATTGACGAGGATGCCCGCCACGGCGATCGGCACGGCCGCCTCAGCGGTACCGAACAGGCCCCCGAGGATGGACGTCCCCATGAAGGCGTACTGCGGCTGGACACACGCGAGCGCGAACAGGGCCGCCCGCCGGAGCGAACGCCGGGCGGCGAGACGCAGCACGCCGAGCAGGACGGCGTACACCCCGAGCAGCCCGAAGGCGAGCAGCCCCACCAGGGGCAGCTGCTCGACCAGCACGTGCCGCGGTGTCTGCCAGATGCTCAGCAACAAGGCGGCGGGCAGGGCGAGCTGCATGGTCAGCTCGCGCAGTGCCTGTGCTCCGCCGGCGTCGAACAGTGCGCGGCGGCCGGTGCCGTAACCGACCGCTATGACGAGGAAGACCGGCACCACGACGGTGAAGATCTCGGCGAAAGACATGGCTGCGTCAATCCTTCAAAAAGGGCGGGTGGGAGGTGCTGTGCGGACGGGCGTCCGTCACACGGCCGCGATCGGCGGGTACGCCGGCTGCCACATGGCCGCGCGGACCCGCTCCTCGATCGCGTCGCCGGCGGTCTCCCGGGCGACGCCGTCCTCGACGGCGGCGCGGGCCACCGCCACGGCCACCGCGACCGAGGTCTCGCGCAGCCGGTCGATCAGAGGGAGCACCGGCGCGCCCGGCGCCGTGGCGTCGGTCTGTTCCGCGACGGCGCGCGCCGAGGCGACGAGCATGCCGTCGGTGATGCGCTCGGCCCGGACGACGACCGCCCCCAGCCCGAGGCCGGGGAAGACCAACGCGTTGTTGGCCTGCCCGATGTGGTGGGTGACGCCGGCGACCTCCACCGGTTCGAAGGGGCTGCCGGTGGCGATCAGGGCCCGGCCTTCGGTCCAGCGGAGCAGGTCGGCGGGGACGGCCTCGGCCAGCCGGGTGGGGTTCGACAGGGGCAGGATGATCGGCCTGTCGGTGTGCGCCGCCATGGCCCGGACGATGTCCTCGGTGAAGGCGCCACCCTGTCCGGAGGCGCCGATGAGAACGCTCGGGCGCACCCTGCCGACGACTTCGGCCAGCGGGATGCCGCCGAGGTCGTCGTCGTGCCGCCAGCCGGGGACGTCGGCGCCGCGACGGACGTAGCGGGTCTGGAAGTCCCGCAGGTCCGGCTGGCCCTCGGTGAGCAGGCCGTGGCGGTCGACGGCCCAGATGCGCTCGGTTGCCTCCCGCGGCGTCAGCCCGTCGGCGATCATCGCGTCGCGGAGCTGGTCGGCGATCCCGACGCCGGCGGTACCGGCGCCGAAGATCACGACGCGGTGTTCGCGCAGCGGGACGCCGGTGGCGCGCACGCCGGAGAGCACGGCGGCCAGGTTGACCGCGCCGGTGCCCTGGATGTCGTCGTTGAAGGTGAACACCTTCTCGCGGTACCGGTCCAGGACGCGGCGGGCGTTGGCCGGGCCGAAGTCCTCCCAGTGCAGCAGTGCGTCGGGGAACAGTTCGGTGGCGGCGCTGACGTACGCGTCGAGGAAGGCGTCGTAGCTCTCCCGCTCGGCGCGCGGGTGCCGGTTGCCCAGGTACAGCGGGTCGTCCAGCAGCTCCTGCCGGTTGGTGCCCACGTCCAGCATCACCGCCAGGGTGCGGGCGGGGTCGACGCCCGCGGCGGCGGTGTAGACGGCGAGCTTGCCCACCGCGATGTCGATGCCGCCCACGCCCCAGTCGCCGATGCCGAGGATCGCCTCGCCGTCGGTCGCCACGATCAGGTCGACGTCGTCGGCGCCCAGCCCGGAAGCCCGCAGGGAACGCTCGATGTCCTCGGGCGCGTCGACCGACAGGTACACCCCGCGCGGGCGGCGGTACTCGTAGCTGTAGCGCTCGATCGCGGTGCCGACGGTCGGGGTGTACACGATCGGCAGCATCTCGGCGAGATGGTCGCCGAGCAGCCGGTGGAACAGCACTTCGTTGCGGTCGCGCAGCGCCGTCAGATAGACGTTCTTGGCGAGGTCGTCGGGCTGGGAACGGAACTGCGTGTAGGCGCGGGCGGCCTGCTGATCCTGCGTCAGCACCTGCGGCGGCACCAGGCCCACCAGGCCGAGCTCGTGCCGCTGCTGCCGGGTGAAGGCGGTGCCCCGGTTCAGACGGGGATTGCTCAGTACGGCATGGCCGCGGGCGGTCGTGCGGATTTCACCGTCGACGCTGCGGCTCTGGCTGCCCATGACTGCTCCTGAACGGTCGGAAACGGGGACAGCGACCAAGCCTGCGAGCTCATGGATACATGCGTCCAATGCCTGAGAATCACACGATCCATGAGCTGATGTTATTCGAGTGCCTGGCCTGCGCTTTCTCCGCTGAAGGCCGGGCGTCCGACCGCGCGTCTGTGACGGACGCCGCCCTCACCTCCGGTGCCGGGGCACGGGCTCAGCCGGTGGCTCCGCTGCCGTAGTCGGGCACCCACTGGGCCGACCGGATCGCGGCCCGCAGTTCCTCCTCGGTGGCTTGCGGGGCGACGCCGTCCTCGACGGCCGCGAGTGCCGCGGCGACGGCGATCTCGCGGGCCGCGTCCCGCATCCGCCCCAGGGGCGGCAGCAGGGGAGCGGGGCTGCCGTCGTCCGGTGCCGAGCGGGCCGCGCAACGGCCCACGGCGCGGGCGGCGGCGACCATCATCCGGTCGGTGACGCGGGTGGCGCGGGCGGCGGTGACCGCGAGGCCGATCGCGGGGAAGACGTACACGTTGTTGGCCTGGGCGACGGGTACGTCACGGCCGTCGATCCGCAGCGGCGGGAACGGGGAACCGGTCGCCACCAGCACCCGCCCGTCCGTCCAGCGGGCCAGATCGGCGGGGTCGGCCTCGGAGTGCGAGGTCGGATTGGACAGCGGGAAGATCACCGGCCGTTCACAGCCGGCGGCCATCTGCCGTACGACCTCCTCGGTGAACGCCCCGTGAGCGGTGGACAGGCCGATCAGCGCGCTGGGCCGGACCTGGCGTACGACCTCGGCGAGCCCCGGGATCCCGTGGCCGTCCCAGTCCCGGACCTCCTCGTCGGCGCGGGCGTAGGCCCGCTGTTCCTCCGTCAGCCCGGACCGTGACGTCAGCAGCAGACCGTCGACGTCCACGAACCAGAAACGGTCGAGCGCCGCGCGCTCCGACAGCCCCTCGTCGACGAGGGCGGTACGGATCATGTCGGCCACGCCGACCGCGGCCGATCCGGCACCGAGCACGACGAACCGCTGGTCGGCCAGGCGGGTGCCCGCGATCTCGGTGGCCGTGGTGAGCGCCCCGAGCGCCACCGCGGCGGTCCCCTGGATGTCGTCGTTGAACGTCAGCAGCCTGTCCTGATAGCGGGTCAGGATCGGCCGGGCGTGTACGGTCGCGAAGTCCTCCCACTGCAGCAGAGTGCCCGGCAGCTCCGCCTCGACCGCCGAGACGAACATCTCCACGAGCTCGTCGTACTCCGCGCCCGTCACCCGGCGCCGCCGGCAGCCCAGGTAGTGCGGGTTGTTCAGCAGGTCCTCGTTGTCCGTCCCGGCGTCCAGCAGGACCGGCAGGGTGCGCGCGGGATGGATGCCGCCGATGGCGGTGTAGAGGCTGAGCTTGCCGATCGGGATGCCCATCCCGCCGACGCCCTGGTCACCGAGGCCGAGGATGCGCTGCCCGTCGGTGACGACCAGCACGTCCACCTCGCTGTTCGGGCGGTTGCGCAGGATCTCCCGGAAGCGGTGCCGGTCGTCGTACGACAGGAACAGGCCGCGCGGCCTGCGGTAGATCTCGCTGAACCGGCGGCACGCCTCGCCGACCGTGGGGGTGTAGATGACCGGCAGCATCTCCTCGACGTGCTCGGTGATCAGCCGGTAGAAGAGCACCTCGTTGGTGTCCTGCAATTGGCGCAGGTAGATGTGCCGGTTGAGGGGTTTGTCGTAACCGAAGAACGCGTCGTGGGCACGGTCGGCCTGTTCCTCGAGGGTTTCGACGGCGGGCGGAAGCAGCCCGTCGAGGCCCTGTGCGGACCGCTCCTCACGCGTGAAGGCGGTCCCTTTGTTGCGCAGCGGGTCAAAGAGCAATGCGGTGCCGTGGATGGTGTCGCTCACTGTCATGACGATGCGCCTGCCCTGATTGTCGCGCCCCCTACCCCAAGGTATCGGCAAGCCGAGGCCAAGGCCCCGAGGCCCGGTCAGCCGCCGCTGACGCGGGAGGGCCCGGTTGGGTTCGGAGTTCTCCTGCGTCGCCCCCACGCGGCACGTGACACGCCCCCGAACGGCCCATCCAGCCTGTTGGCGGATCATCTGACCATATCGTGCGGAATATGAAGAAATGCCAAATTGTGTACTGGGCGTGCGCCGCAACGGTCGTCGGGGCGGGCCTCGGGGCCGCTCCGCCGAGCGCCGGTCACGCGACCCACGTGGTGCGCCCGGGGGAATCGATCCAGAAGGCGGTGGACGCCGCCGCACCGGGTGACACCGTTCTGGTCCTCCCCGGCACCTTCCACGAGAGCGTCAAGGTGAGCACGCCCAGGCTTACGCTGCGCGGCACGGGCCTCGGCACGGTGATCGAGCCGGGCACCAAGAAGGACGCGAACAAGTGCGCCGAGAACGGCAACGGCATCTGTGTGGTGGGGACGAAGGGCAGCAACGTCGAGGACGTCACGGTCGCCTCCCTGACCGTGACCGGCTTCGCCAAGTCCGGCGTGTTCGCCATGGCGACGGACGGGCTGACCGTGCGCAACGTGACCGCGGTGAAGAACGGCGTGTGGGGGATCGCCCAGGAGCGGTCGGTCCGCAGCGTGATCCGCGCCAACACCGCCCGGGACAACGGCGACGCGGGCGTGCTCCTCGCCAACACCATCACGGCCGAGCAGGGCGCCGCGGACACTCGGGGAACGGTGGTCCAGGGCAACCGGCTGGAGGGCAACCGGATCGGCGTCACCGTCCGCCGGCTGCGGAACCTCAGCGTCGAGGGCAACCGCATCACCGGCAACTGTGCGGGCGTGTTCGTCGTCGGCGACGAGAACAAGCCGAAGACCGGCCTGCTGACCGTGCGCGGCAACAGCGTCGAGAGCAACAACAAGCTGTGCCCGAAGACCGAGCGGCTGCCCTTCCTGCAGGGCTCCGGCATCGTGCTGACCGGCGCCGAGGATTCGCTGGTGACCGGGAACATGATCACGGGCAACGTCGGTACTTCCCCGCTGTCCGGCGGCGTCGTCCTGTTCAAGAGCTTCGTGGGCGTCACCAGCGAGCGGAACCGGATCAGCCACAACATGCTGCAGGGCAACTCCCCGGCGGACCTCGTCAACACGGACACCGGCAAGGGCAACACCTTCGCCGGCAACTCCTGCCAGGCGTCCAAGCCCACGGGCCTGTGCTGAGCGGCCGACCGTAGCCCCCGAACCCGAGAAGCACCCAAGAAACGCCAGAGAAGCACCCGAGAAGAACCAAGTAGAAGGAAGGCGGCACATGACGACCGCTCAGACCTCCCCACCGCCGTCCATGCGGCTGCGGGAGCTCGTGTTCGGGGCGGCGTGTGCCGCCGCCCTTCGCGCGGCCGCCCGGCTGGGGGTCGCCGACGCGCTCGGCGACAGTCCCATGGCCGTGGAGGACCTCGCGGCAGCGGTGAAGACCGAACCCCGGCCGCTGCGACGGCTGTTGCGGGCCCTGTCCTGCTACGGCGTCTTCTCCGAGCAGCAGGACGGGACGTTCGCGCACACCGGCATGTCCCGGCTGCTGCGCGAGGACGACCCGCACAGCCTCCGCGACATCACGTTGTGGTGCACCGAGCCGTGGACCTGGGACGCGTGGCCCCACCTGGACGAGGCGGTGCGCACCGGCCAGAACGTCGTCGAGGGCCTGTACGGCAAGGAGTTCTTCACCTACCTCAACGAGGACGCCCCCGAATCGGCGGCGGTCTTCAACCGCGCGATGACGACCTCCAGCGAGCAGTCGGCGAGGGACGTCGCGGCCCTGCTCGACCTGTCGGGCACCGCGTCGGTCGCGGACATCGGCGGCGGTCAGGGGCACGTGGTGGCGAGCCTGCTCGACAAGTACCCGTCGATGCACGGCACACTGCTCGATCTGCCCCGCGTCGTCGACAACGCCCTGCCACGGCTGCGCGAGCGGGGTGACCTCGCGGACCGCGCGCGCATCGTGCCCGGCGACGTCCGGGTGGCCGTCCCCGTCAGGGCCGACGTCTACGTCATCAAGAACATCCTGGAGTGGGACGACGACAGCACCGCCCGCACCCTGCGCAATGTCATCGAGGCGGGCGGACCCGGCACGCGGGTCGTGGTCATCGAGAACCTCGTCGACGACACGCCCTCCATGCGGTTCAGCACCGCCATGGACCTGCTGCTGCTCCTCAACGTCGGCGGGGCGAAGCACACCACCGACAGCATGGTCAGCCGGCTGACCGAAGCGGGCCTGGTCATCGACGACATCCGCCCGGTCAACCCCTATCTGCACGCGTTCGACTGCCACGTCCCCGCCTGAGCCGACGGCCACTGGTCGCCGGGGCCGGCGCGGGGGGGGGGGGGGGGCCCCGGGGGGGCGGGGGGGGGCCGGGGGGGGGGCGCGCGGCGCGAAGGTGTAGCGGGGGGGCCAC
>NZ_JBITIY010000012.1:78716-85437 GCF_044459385.1 Streptomyces sp. NPDC050287
GGCGCCGGCCCGCCCCCCCCCCCCCCCCCGCCCCCCCCCCCGCCCCGGGGCCCCCCCCCCCCCCCCGCGCCGGCCCCGGCGACCAGTGGCCGTCCGTGGGGGCACGGGGTTCAGCCGCGCTCCCAGACGTAGAAGCGGTGCGCCATCGCGTCCTTCGGCGAGCGCCAGGTCTCGGGATCGTACGCGGTGACGTACGCCGACAGCCGCTCGCTGATGTCCCGGAACTGGGGGTGTCCGGCCACCTTGGCGATGGCCGGCCCGGGGTCCTGGTCGGACTCGATGAGGTGCAGGTACACGTCGCCGAACTGGAAGAGGCTGCGGCGGGTGACCCCGACGAGATGCGGCAGCTCTCCCCGGTCGGACTCCTCGAAAATCTTGGCGATGTCCGGGGCCGAACCCGGGGCCATCCGGGCGACGATCAGGGCCTGGTGCATGGGGAGTGTCCTCCGTCCGGCTCAGTCGGTCAGGGCGGGCGCGGAGCCCTGCTCGGCGGCGGCCTTCTCGATGCGGTCCCGGATCAGGGCCATCTGGACCTTGGAGTTCCGGTTGATGTTGTCCGTCATCCAGTCGTCGTCGACCGGCGCCTCGGGCTTCATCTCGAAGTCCTGCGTCCACACCATCCTGGTGCCTGCGGGCACCTTCTCGTACTGCCAGCGGATGTTCATGTAGGCGAAGGGCCCGGTCTCGACGCGGCGTGCTGTGACGGTCAGCGTGTCGCGGTCCGTCTCCCGTTCCGAGACCCAGCTCCACACGGTGCCGTTCTCGTCGGGGTGCATGGTCAGCCGGAACGAGGTCTTGTTCCCCTCCTGGGACAGGATCTCCACCGAGGCGTACTCGCTGAACAACTGCGTCCAGTTCGCCACGTCGTTGGTCATGTCCCACACCAGGTCCAGCGGCGCGGCGATCGTGATCTCGTTCTGCGTGTGTCCGGCCATGTCACGCTCCTGCCAGGAGGGCACTGTTGACGAGGTCGAGGAACTGCCGGGGGGTCTTGCAGCGCTCCGTGTCCGGCGGCATCGGCGTGCCATACCGGTTCTCCAGCTCGCCCACGATGCCCAGCAGCCCCAGCGAGTCGATGCCGATGGCGTCGAAGCCGGAGTCGTAGCGCTCCTGCAGCTCGGCCGGGGCGACGGTGACGCCGGCGGCCTTCTTCATCAGCTCGGCCAGCTCTTCCACGGTGATGCGGTCACTCATGCGGGTTCCTCTCCTTTGCTGTGCGGCGCCTCGTCACGAGGCGTTGGCGGCGCCGTGCCGCAGCACCAGCGCCGAGTTGGAGCCCATGAGCCCCCGGCTGAGGACCAGCGCCGTACGCGTCTCGGCGGCGCGGGCGCGGCTGGTCACCAGGTCGAGGTCATGGCAGATGTCGAAGACGTTGGGGGTGGGCGGGATCAGGCCGTGCTCCATCGAGAGCACCGCCGCCGCGGCGTCCAGCACGGGCGCCGCGCAGTAGCCGCGTCCGATACCGGTCTTCGGGGCAGTCACCGGCACACGCCTGGCGTGGGTGCCGAGGGCGTCGGCGATCGCCAGCGCCTCGGCACGGTCCGCCTCCGGTACGCCGAGGGCGTCGGCGAAGACCACGTCGATCTCCTCGGGGGCGCAGCCGGCCTCGTCCAGGGCACCGCGGATGGCCTCGGCGAGCCCTGCCCGGGACTCCTCCCAGCGGGAGGCGCCGGTGAACGTCGCCGCGTGTCCGGCCAGCACGGCCCGTACCCGCGCGCCCCGTTCCCGGGCCGCTGTCTCCTCCTCCACGACGAGCATCGCACCGCCCTCCGCGGGTACGAACCCGCAGGCCGAGCTGGTGAACGGGCGATAGGCGCGCGTCGGGTCGTCGGCGCCGCTCAGCTCCCGGTAGCCGAGCTGGCAGACCACCGAGTACGGGGCGAGCGGGGCCTCGGTCGAGCCGGCCACGAGCACGTCGGTGCCGCGTCGCACGGCCCGCGCCGCGTGCGCGAGCGCGTCCAGGCCGCCGGCCTCGTCGGCGGCGACCACCGAGCAGGGGCCCTTGAACCCGCGCCGGATGGAGATCTGGCCGGTGCTGGCGGCGTAGAACCAGGCGATGGACTGGTACGGCCCGACGAAGCGGCTGCCCTTGCCCCACAGCTGCTGGAGCTCGCGCTGCCCGAACTCGCCGCCGCCGGAACCGGCCGCGGTGACCACGCCCACGGAGAACGGCGTCTCGTCGGTGTCGGCCTGGCTGAGTCGAGCGTCGTCCAGCGCGAGGTCGGCCGCCACCAGCGCGAAGTGGGTGAACCGGTCGGTCTGGACGAGGTAGCGCTCCTCGACCGCCGCCGACGGCTCGAAGGCGCGGACTTCACCGGCCACCCGCAGCGGCAGGTGCTCGCACCCCTCGCGGGTGACCCGGTCGAGGACGCTGATGCCTTCCTGGGTGGACTTCCAGAAAGCCTCGGTGCTGGTTCCGTTGGGCGCGACCACACCGATTCCGGTGACGGCGGCGCGCCGTGGATGCGGTTCGCTCATCGTGTCCTCTCCCTCGGCCGGGTCAGGACCACCGCGGACTGGAAGCCGCCGAACCCGCTGCCCACGGAGAGCACGCTGTTCAGCGTCCGTTCGCGCGCGACGCGCGGAACGTAGTCCAGGTCGCACTCGGGGTCCGGGGTCTGGTAGTTCGCGGTGGGCGGTACCACCTGGTGGGCTAGGGCAAGCACGCAGGCGACGACCTCGATCGCCCCGATCGCGCCGAGGGAGTGGCCCACCATCGACTTGATGGAACTCATGGGGGTGTCGTAGGCGTGCTGTCCCAGGGCCCGTTTCACCGCGGCGGTCTCGTGACGGTCGTTCTGCTGGGTGCCCGACCCGTGCGCGTTGACGTAGTCGATCGCCGTGCCGTCGAGCCGGGCGTGGTCGAGGGCGTCCTCGATGGCCCGGGCCATCTCCAGGCCCTCGGTGGTCAGACCGGTCATGTGGTAGGCGTTGCCGAAGGTCGCGTAGCCGCTGAGCTCGCAGTACACGTGCGCGCCGCGGGCCCGGGCGTGTTCGAGCTCCTCCAGGACGAGTACGGCGCCGCCCTCGCCCATGACGAACCCGTTGCGGTCGGCGTCGAAGGGTCGCGAGGCGTGGGCGGGGTCGTCGTTGTTCGGGGAGGTGGCCTTGATCGCGTCGAAGCAGGCCATGGTGATCGGGGAGATCGGCGAGTCCGCGGCACCGGCTATGCACACGTCGGCCCTGCCCTCCTCGATGGTGTGGAAGGCGTATCCGACCGCGTCGAGCCCCGAGGTGCAGCCCGTGGAGACGGTCTGCACCGGCCCGTGCGCTTCGAACCGTTCCGCCACCGCCGAGGCGAGCGTGCTGGGCGAGAACGCGCGGTGCAGATGCGGGCCCGCCTCCTCGTGGCCCACGTCCCAGCGCTGCCCGCTGTGGCTGACCAGGACGTAGTCGTGCTCCAGCCGAGTGGTGCCGCCGACCGCGGTGCCCAGGGAGACCCCGACCCGCCAGGGGTTCTCCCTCGCGAGCTCGAGACCGGAGTCCCGTATCGCCTCCGCCCCGGCCACCAGCGCGAACTGGATGTACCGATCGCACCGTGCGACGTCCTCCGCGTCCAGGCCGTGCGCCGCCGGGTCGAAGTCGCACTCGGCGGCGATCCGGGAACGCAGGCCGGACGGGTCGAAGAAGGTGATGCCCCGCGTCGCGGTGCGCCCGTCCGCCAGCAGACTCCAGAACGCCGGTACGCCGATGCCGCCCGGGGCGACGACACCTATGCCGGTGACCGCCACGCGCCTGGTCATGACCCCACCTGAGGTCCTGCGGCCATTCGGCCCACCCCGGCGGGGGCCGCCTCCGTGGGGACCGGGACGGCGTCGGTCTCCTCGGTGTCGACGTGGCCGAGCGGCGGCGACGGGGCCAGCGGCCCGAGATGGAAGACGATGCGGGCCTCCACGTTGCCCACGTTGCGGAAACGGTGCCGCATGTGGGCCGGGATCATCAGGCCCTGCTCGGGCTGCAGCGAGTGCGGCTCCCCGTCGAGGTCGACCTCCAGCTGCCCGCACAGGGCGTAGACGAACTCCTCCGAGTACGGGTGGTAGTGCTCGGCGATGCGGTCGCCGGGCTGCACGATGGCCACGCCCATGAAACCGCTGGTGGAGCCGACCGTGGCGGGAGTGAGCAGGGCGCGCAGGTCGCCGCCGCGCCGGGTGTTGGGCTCGACCTCGCTGAGGTCCACGATTCTGGGACGGTGTTTTTTCACGACGTTGCTCCGATCGTGTGCTGTGTCGACGGGGGTGCGGTGGCCGCCGCGCCCCGGCTGCTGGAGGAGTCAGGCCTCGGGTGAACGGCGATCCGTGACGAGTTCCATGCGGGCGAGCCCGAGCAGGTGCGTGAGACCGCCGTCCCGCGCGGCGGCGTCCGCACCGGAGCTGCCGTCCAGGAACATCGTCAGCTCGGCCGCCTTCGCGGGGTCCAGGAGGCCGAGGGACATCGCGGGGTCGCCGGCGTCGAGACTGCCGCGCAGGTCGATCAGCCGCACCACGACGTCGTCGCGCTGGAAGATCGTGCTGCGCAGCACCGGGCTGCGCGGATCGTCCGCCGCCGCCTCGTCCTGCTCCGCGAGCAGCTCGGCCAGCTGGAGCCCGCGACCGGGCCGGGCCGGGTAGTACAGCGCGTGCCGTTCCGCCGCCGGATCCTCCCGCTCGGCCGTCACATGGTGGACGGCGGGCAGCGCGGCCCGGGTGAAGAAGACCCGGGCGGACTCGGGGTCGTCGAGGTCCCGGTCCTGCTCCAGATACGGATTGATGGCCTCCTCGACGGCCCGCACCTCGGGCTGCCGGGCGACGTGACGCAATGCCGCGAGCAGGTCGCCCCGCACCTCGATGGCCCGCACCACCCGGTTGCCGTGCATGAACAGGGAGGTGCGGCACAGCCGGGTGGTGTCGTCGACCCGCGGCTCGGGCGAGGCGTAACCGGCGAGGATCTCGGCGACGGTCGCCTCGCTGCCGGGCTTGACCGTGAACGTGAGCGCGTGCCGGATCACGCCGTCACCGATGCGGGGCGCGGTCTGCAGGCCGCGCCGGCCCAACGGGGCTTGCGCCGCCGGGCCGCCGGTCTCCCGGACGACGTGGAAGCGCAGCGACCGGGTGTCCCGGACACAGCTGTGCAGCGGCTCCACCATCCGAACGTGTGCTTCGCTGTTCACCCAGGTGAGGAAGGGCGGAGCGCTCTCCCACTCACTGGTGATGAGCCACTGGGAGGGATTCTCGATCGACTGGCACAGCTGGTCGCTGACGTGCCCGGGGACCGACGCGACCTGGTTGCAGAGTTGCTCGTACGCCTCCAGGAACTGCTGCTGGGCTCCGTCGTAGACGTCCACCAGCAGGACGACCCGGAGCCTGGAGCCGTCGAACACTGACTGGGAGACACGCGGCGACACCTTGCCGGTCCGCGGCTTTGAGGCAGGTGCAGACGTGGTGGTCATCCTGGGCACTTCTCCTTCGCGGGGCGGGAAAGCAGCGATCTGGGCTGCGGCGCTCCGATGTGAGCGTGACTCGATCCTGTGCCGGTCCCCTCCGGCGCGCGATTCGTATGGACTACGAGGGTGACCCGGACGGCCGTCGGACGCGTTCACGTGAGGTGGGCGAAGACCACCAGGTTGTCCGTGTAGTCCCTGACCGTGTGGTCGTACTCGCCCGCGCAGGTGATGAGCCGGACCTGGGCCTGCGGGGTGTCGCCGTACACCCGCTGACTGGGGAAGTCGTCCTTGGCGAACTGCTCCGCGTCGTCGACCACGAAGGTCGCGGTGCTCCGGTTGGCCCTGACGACCCGGAAGGTGTCGCCCTTCTTCAGTTCACCCAGGCCGGCGAAGACCGCCGCCGAGGTGGTCGTGTCCACGTGCCCTGCGATGATCGCCGTGCCCGTCTCGCCGGGAGAGGCACCCCCGGCGTACCAGCCGACGAGGTTGGTGTCGTCCGGCGGCGGGGGCTCGAGCTGCCCGGTGGGCCCGATGGCCAGGTCGGTGAAGGGGGCGTCGACCGAGATCTTCGGGATGAGCAGACGGACGGGCCTCGATCGCGGCAGATGCTTGCCTACGGGCAGGAGGCTCGGGGAGGCGGACAGGGGGGCCTGCGGGGTTTGCGGGGCCTGCGGGGCGGGGTGGCCCTGGGCAGGGCGAGGGGTGTCGGACGGCGTGCCGGGGCTGCCGCCGAACAGGCTCATCGCCAGGATCAGGAGGGCCGTGGCGCACAGCACCAACAGGCCTCCGTGAGGGCCTTGGCGGGCCGGCAGCGGCTGGTCGTCGGTGGGAGAGGAGGGAGGGACAGCCATAGGGTGGATCACCTCACTGGTGCGCGGCGGCGGGGCGGACGGAGCGGGCAGGGGGCGTCAGCGGAGCGGCCGCCACACGATGCACCGGTGGCGGCCGCTCCGCTGACGCGTCCGGCATGGATCAGGCCGCGCCGGGGACCGACTTCCTGCGCCGGGCGGCGTACAGCCCGCTCCCGGCGACGGCCAGGACCGCCAGTCCGCCCGCGGTCACCGCGGGCGTGGCCAGCGCGCCGCCTCCGGTGTGCATCCCGCCGCTGGGCTTTTCGTGGCCGCCGCCCCAGGAGTCCTCACTGTCCTTGGTCCAGGAGGAGTCCTTGCCGCCGTGCTCGCTGTCCTTGGAGGAGTGGTCACCGTCGTTCACCGCGGTCAGCGCGCCGCCTCCGGTGTGCACTCCGCCGCTGGGCTTTTCGTGGCTGCCGCTCCAGGAGTCCTCGTGGTCCTTGGTCGAGGA
>NZ_JBITIY010000012.1:85533-283311 GCF_044459385.1 Streptomyces sp. NPDC050287
AGGAGGAGTCCTTGCCGGCGTGCTCGTTGTCCTTGGAGGTCTGCGAGTTGTCCTTGGAGGAGTGGTCGCCGTCCGGGCGGCCGTCGTTCACCGCGGTGAGCGCGCCGCCTCCGGTGTGCATCCCGCCGCTGGGCTTTTCGTGGCTGCCGCTCCAGGAGTCCTCGTGGTCCTTGGTCGAGGAGGAGTCCTTGCCGGCGTGCTCGTTGTCCTTGGAGGTCTGCGAGTTGTCCTTGGAGGAGTGGTCGCCGTCCGGGCGGCCGTCGTTCACCGCGGTCAGCGCACCACCGCCGGTGTGCATGCCACCGTGCGGCCCGTCGTGGCTGCCGCCCTTGTCGTGTTCTTTGCCGTGCGACGAGTCGTCGTGGTCCCAGCCGCCGGCCGCGTACGCGCCGGGTGCGGTGACGGCGAGGACGGCCGAGGCCGCCGCGGCGGCCAGGAGCATGCGAGGAGAACGCATAGGAGGGTCCTTTCGCCAGGGCCGGGCAGCTGCCGCTTCGTCAGCTGAGGTGACCCGGCCTGACGTGATCCACCGTCAGCCCGCCGGGCGACTTGCACCACTTGGGGCGCTCACCCGGGTGAGCGCGCCCCACCCTGCGATCGAGGGGACGCACCGTTTCCTGAAGACGGATCAGGTCAGCCCAGTGCCAGCGTCAGGGTCAGGACATGACGCAGCGTCGACTCGGCGTCCGGAACCGGACCGGGCGAGCGCCAGGCGACGAACCCGTCGGGCCGGACGAGTACGGCGCCGCCGGGGGCCAGGCCGTGGACTTCCAGCCAGTCCGCACCGTCCTCGGGTAGGAGCTCGGCCCCGGACCCGCTCCCGACCCGGTACGAGGCGAGTGGGAGGGACATCTCCTGGGCGAGGCGGGTGGCGCACTCGTGCCATCCGCCCGGCTCGGCGGCGTCACTGAGCAGGACCAGGGCCCGCTCGTACAGGTCGAGAGTGGAGATCCGCTCGCCCTGCCGCCGTACCCACAGGTGGGGTGCCCGACTGCCGGGCTCGCCCGTCAGGACCAATCTCTCCGGGACCACCGCGGTGGCGGGATCGGTGCCGACGACGGCGCCGTTCGGGTAGCGGTAGCCGAGGGCCACGTTGAGGATGCCGCGCTGAGGGGCGCCACCGGGGCCGGGCGGCGGGGCGAAGCCGGGGTGGCTGTGCTCGACGGACCGGGCCGCCGCACGGGCGCTGGTGGCCTCCGCCACCGGGCGACGTTCGGCGTCGTAGGTGTCCAGCAGTCCGTCCCCCGCCCAGCCGCCGAGTACCGCGGCCAGTTTCCAGGCGAGGTTGTGGGCGTCCTGGATGCCGGTGTTGGAGCCGAAGGCCCCGGTGGGGGACATCTCGTGGGCCGAGTCGCCGGCCAGGAGGACCCGGCCCGCCCGGTAGGTCCGTGCGACGCGCTGGGCGGCGTGCCAGGGAGCCTTGCCGGTGATCTGTACGTCGAGGCTCGTGTCCCCGATCGCCCGGCGGATGTGGTCGGCGCAGCGCTCGTCGGTGAACGCCTCGATGGACTCGCCCTGTTCGGGGTGCCAGGGGGCGTGGAAGACCCAGTTCTCGCGGTTGTCGACGGGCAGCAGCGCGCCGTCGGCTTCCGGGCTGGTCAGGTAGCAGACGATGAAGCGACGATCCCCCACGACCTCGGCGAGGCGGCGGGAGCGGAAGGTGATGCTGATGTTGTGGAACAGGTCGCCGGGGCCGCTCTGGCCGATGCCCAGTTGTTCCCGCACAGGGCTGCGCGGGCCGTCGGCGGCGACCAGGTAGTCCGCGCGGATGGTGCTGTGCTCGCCCGTCTCGCGGCTCTTGACCACGGCGGTGACGCCGGTGGGATCGCTGTCGAAGGACATCAGTTCGGTGTGGAACCGCAGGTCGCCGCCGAGTCCGCCGGCGTGGTCGAGCAGGACCGGCTCCAGGTCGTTCTGGCTGCACAGACACCAGGAACTCGGGCTGAACCGGGCCAGCCCTCCGCCCGGGTCGATGTCCCGGAACAGCCACTCGCCGGCGTCGCCGACCAGGGTGGGCGCCTGCAGGATGCCGTGGTTGTCGGCCAGCGTGGCCGCCGCCTGGTGGATCGCCGGCTCGACGCCGGCGACCCGGAACAGCTCCATGGTGCGTACGTTGTTGCCGCGGCCGCGGGGGTGGCGGGACGTGCCGGCGTGGCGTTCCACCAGCGTGTGCCGCACCCCCAGTCGGCCCAGGAACAGAGAGGTCGACAGTCCCACCAGCGAGCCGCCGACGATCAGGACGGGGACCTTGTGGGTCAGGTCGCCGGGGTGACCGGCTCTTTCGTTCATCACTCGACTCCAGCGCGTTGTATCCGCCGATTCGGCCGGAAATGGCCGGGAATCTCATGCATGCCCCGCACGACGGACAACGGCTCAGGCTTCACCCGCTTAACCGCCCGACTCGCCCGCGCAGAGGTCACGGGAGGGAGGGAACAGGCTCGGCGGACCGGCGCTCGTCAGGCGTTGTCCGCCGCGGCCTGCACGAGGGGGTGTCGACGCCCACCGTTCTCCATGTCCGTGGAATGCCCGGGGCCACAGTGCTGCCTCCGGATCGATGACGTCGGGCCCGCAGGGCGAGGCCCCCATCCCGCAGCGGGCCCAGGTCGGTGACGAAGCCGAGGGCGGCGACGCCGTGCGCCGGGAGCAGCCGGGTGGACTTGGTGGTGCGGTGCCGGATCGGTTGGCGGAGGTGCGCCAGTTGGCGGTTCGCTGCGCGCGGTGGTGGTCGGGACCGGGGTGATCGGCGCTGTCCGCGCCGCCGCGATCTGCTCCGCCGGGGCGAAAAAGATCAAGACCGGTCTGGAGACCGGTCACCGGACGCTGCGAGCACTGAGAGCGGGCTGATGGCTGACGGCCGGTGATGCGCCGTTGTGGCGGAGTGCCATGAGACCGGACGGGCCCCGCCGGCTGCCATCGCTGAGGGAGCGGGCCGATGGTCGGCCCGCCCCCTCAGCGACAGCTCGTTCCACCTGCCGGGTCAGGCGGTTGCCTCGCTGGTCGAAGGCGTCGCCTCCGCGGTCTCGTACTCCTTCGCCGGTTCGGGTTCCGTGGCCGGTGGGGCGAACATCAGCCGGAGTCCCAGGGTGGCCGCGAGCGGGCCCAGGGCGCACATCCCGGCGGCGCTGACGAACGAGGCGCCCAGATTGCCCCCGTCGTAGCCGAACCCGCCGAAGTACGTGGCGAAGGTCGACGCGAATCCGAAGAACATCGCCGGGATGAGAGCGAACGGCTTCAGCCGGCCGGTCGCCAGCAGGGTCCCGTTGACGACGAAGATCACCACGCCCAGAGCCAGGGTCTGGGCGAACTCCCCGGTGCCGAACATCGTGCCCGTCTCGCGGTTGAGCAGGACGGCCACCACCGCGAATCCCGCTCCTGTCGTGGTGGCGGTGATCATGGAGATGGCGTTGGCGATGCTCGGGCCGCCCTGCATGAACGTTCCGGCCCAGGTGATGAAGATCGCCCAGGTCGGCATGTGGAGCGGGCTGAGGAGCAGGAAGACCGTGGCGAAGGCGACGATCGAGGCGCTGACCTCGTGCGGCAGGGTGATGCGTCCGGTGCGTCCGGTGTGTCTGGCGCTCATGGCTACGCCAACCCGCCCGGCTTGGCCAGCAGTTCCCTGATGCCGGTGTCGATGAACTCGGTGTCCTTGGGGCTGCTGCCGCCGCCGGCGAAGTGGCCCCAGATGCCCGGGATCACGCGGAGTTCGGCGCCCGGGATGTGACTGACGGCCCAGGCCTCGTCCTCCGGCGGGAAGTAGAGGTCCTTCTCGGCGGGCATGTCGAGGGTGGTCGCCTTGATGGAGCCGAGGGCCGCCTCCGTGTCCCCGTTGAAGCCCGGGGTGCGACCGACGTCACCGTTCTGCCAGGTCCAGAGCATGGTGAGCAGGTTGTTGGGGTCGCGGCCGTCGAGGAAGAAGCCCTCCCAGAAGCCGACGAGGAAGTCCTCCAGGGAGGTGTAGCCGAGCTTCTCGTACTCCTTCTCCCAGTAGAACGCCTGCGAGAAGCCCCATCCCGCGTACACCCGGGCGAGCGCGCGCAGTCCGGTGGTCGGCCACTTGTCCGCGTCGTACCAGCCGCCGTTGAAGACCGCGTCGGCGGTCAGCGCGGCCTTGACGCCCTCCAGGAAGACCTTGTTGTGGAGGCTGGTGCGCGGTGACCCGCAGAAGGGGGCGATTCTCTCGACCATCTCCGGGTGGCTGACAGCCCATTGGAAGGTCTGCCCGGCGCCCATCGACCAGCCCGTCACGAGAGCGATCTTCTCGATGCCGAACTCCTCGGTGACCAGTTTGTACTGGGCCTCGATCTGGTCGTACACCGTGATGTCCGGGAAGCGGGCGCGGTCGTAGGGCGGCGGGGTGTTGCTCGGCGAGGTGGACAGGCCGTTGCCGAGCATGTTCGGGACGATGATGAAGTACTCGGCCGGGTCGAGAGCCATGCCGGGGCCGATGAGCCACTCGTTGTCCCAGTGCCGGCCGGAGTACCAGGTGGGGTACACGATCACGTTGGACTTGTCGGCGTTGAGCTCGCCGTACGTGGTGTAGGCGAGGTGCGCGCCACGCAGGGTGGCGCCGCCCTGGGTGGTGAAGTCACCCAGCTGGAAGGTGAGATGGTCGCTCATGGTGCTGCCTTTCCGGGAACTGCCGTGGATTGCCGGTTCAGGACGTGACGTCAGGACGCGGCGTCAGGACGTGACAGCGCACTGGCCGCGGTCGGCCTTCCGCGGCCCTTCGGCCGTCGGCCGGATGTCGAAGTCGAAGATCGCCGTCGGGAGGTAGAGGGTGCTGCACGCGTTCGGGATGTCCACGACGCCGCTGATCCGGCCCTCGATCGGGGCGGAGCCGAGCAGGAGGTAGGCCTGCTCGCCGCTGTAGCCGAAGGTCGTGAGGTAGTCGACGGCGTTGAGGCAGGCGTTCTTGTACGCCATCGTCGCGTCGAGATAGTGGTTGGTGTCGGTCTCGTGGTCGACCGAGATACCCACGAACGAGATGAACTCGGTGTACTGCGGCGCCACGTTGCCCGGCATGAAGATCGGGTTGGTCGTGACGCCGTACTTCTCCATGCCGCCCTTGATCAGGTCGACGTGCAGGTCGATGAAGCCGCCCATCTCGATGGCGCCGCAGAAGGTGATCTCACCGTCTCCCTGGCTGAAGTGCAGGTCGCCGCCGGACAGCAGGGCGCCGGGGACAAGCACGGGGTAGAAGACCCGGGAGCCGCGGGTGAAGTTCTTGATGTCGTGGTTGCCGCCGTTCTCCCGGGCCGGGACCGTGCGGGCCCCTTCGGCGGCGATACGAGTGGCGGTCTCGCCGGCCGCCGTTCCGGCCAGCGCGTTGTCGGCGAGCGGGGGCAGGGCGAGCGCCGGCACACGGTGCGGGTCGGTGTCGATGAGCGCCTGCTCGCGGGCGTTCCAGCGGGCCAGCAGTTCGGCGGAGGGCGCGGTGCCGAAGAGGCCGGGGTGGGTGATGCCGGTGTAGCGGACGCCGGGGAGGTGGCGGGAGGTGGCCTGCTGGCCGTGGAAGTCCCACACGGCCTTGTACGAGTCGGGGAAGCGGTCCGTGAGGAAGCCGCCGCCGTTGTTCTTGGCGAAGACGCCGGTGTAACCCCAGCCCTCTCCCGATCCCTCGCCCTGCGCCTGCGGTACGGGGCCCAGGTCGAGGATGTCGACGACGAGCAGGTCACCGGGCTCTGCGCCCTCGACGGCGATGGGGCCGCTGAGCATGTGGGCGTGGGTGAGGTCGACGTCGCGGACGTCGTTGGCCGAGTCGTTGTTGCCGATCTGGTTGTCGGTCCAGTCGCGGCACTCGATGCGGAAGTCCGTGCCCGGCTTGACGGTGACGGCGGGCGGGATGTCGGGGTGCCAGCGGTTGTGGCCGGGGACCTTCTGGTCCCGCATGGACATGGCCTGGTCGACGCTGAAGACGACTTCGGGCATGGGGGCTGCCTCCAAAACGGGTGGATCAGGGCTTGGGCAACAGGGCTTGACGCGGATCGGCGGCGAGGGCCGGGCGGCGGCGGGCCGACGGCACCTCGGTGACCACCCGCGGTTCATGGGCGCTGGCCTCCTGGGCACGCAGGGCGCGGGCCAGGGGGGCGGACGTGCGGGCCAGCATCGGCGCGCTGTAGACCCGGCGGGAACGGTCGCCGCACGTTTCGCACGGCTCTTCGGCGCGTGCCTGGCCCATCGGACGGATCACGTCGAAGGTCCCGCAGCCCGTGCAGCGGTACTGATAAGTGGCCATGACGACCAACCTCCCAAATGCTTCGAGAAGAAAGTATTTCTGGCGGAAGCAAATGGGCAAGAGGTTGGCGTGTTACGTGCGTGTAAAAGGGTTCCGGCGCCGGGTCGGCTACGGCAGTTGCTGGAGTACGTCCCACCGCAGGCCGTCGGCCGCGGCGAGGAACACTCGCTGCTTGAGATGGCGGTCCTGGATCTGGACCGTGCCCCGCGGAGTCTCGTACTCCAGGCCCTCGGCGGCCGCCTGGATCCGGGTCAGGTCCACGGCTCCGGCCCGGCGCAGCAGCTCGGTGAGCATGCGGACGCCTTCGTAGCAGGACTCGCCGAGGCTGTTGAGCACGGGCGCCCGGGGCCCGAACCGGCGCCCGTACGCGGCGGCGAAGTCGAGGCCGTACGCGGTCGGCAGGTCCTCGAAGTAGCCGGCCGAGGTCATCAGGCCCCGGGTGTTCTCCGGCCCGGTCGCCAGCAGGACGTTCTCCTCGATCAGCGAGCTGAACCGGATGTGGTCGCGGTCGAGCCCGGCCGCGGTGAACGCCCGGTTGAAGAGCACGGCGTCGTCACCGATCAGCAGCATGAGGACCGCCTCGCAGCCGCTGGCCGCGACCCGGGCCAGCACCGGCCCGAAGTCCTCGGTGCCGAGCGGCACGTACATCTCGTCGCAGACCTCGCCGCCGAGTTCGCGCAGATAGCGGTGGGCGGCACGGGCGGAGGAGCGGGGCCAGACGTAGTCGTCGCCGACGATGGTCCAGCGCCGGATGCCGAGTTCGCCGGCGAACCACCGCAGCGCGGGCCGCAGTTGGCTGCCCGGGGTCTCGCCCGTGAGGAACACGCCCGGGGACCGTTCGCCGCCTTCGTAGAGCGCGGTGTAGACGTACGGCACCCGGCCGTCGATGCGCGGGGCGACGACCTCCCGGACGGCGGAGATGTGCCAGCCGGCCACCGCGTCGACGACGCCGCCGGAGACCAGCGCGTCGACCTCGCTCGCCACCTGCTCGGGCGGTGCCCCGCCGTCGACCAGCACCAGCCGCAGTTCCCTGCCCAGCACGCCCGACTCGGCGTTGACCTCCTCGGCCGCCAGCTGCGCACAGCACTCGCAGGACGGACCGAAGATCCCGGCCGGGCCCTGGAGCGGGATCACCAGGGCGACATCCAGCGTGTCCCCGGTCCGGCCCGCCGGAGAGCCGAGCCGGACAGACGCCTTCTCGATCATAGGCATGCACACTAACCATTGGTTGCTACGAGAATATTTCGCCACGATAAGGAAATGACTGTATCGTGGAACCACCCCACGTGAACCCTGTCTGCCGCGAGAGCCCGTAGGACCGCGACCGCTGCAGCCCCCCCACACCCACGACGAATCCTGGCAGGGCGATGACCACCACCACCCCCGCGACCGCAACCGACCTCGACCTGGCACGAGCCCTCACGCTCGTGGAACGGACCCTCGTCCAAAGGCTCGGTGAGGCGCTGAAGGCGGAGGGCGCGACGATCGAGGAGTGGCGCGTGCTGTCGTTCCTCGGCGACGGCGCCGGACATCCCATGACCGAGGTCGCCGAGTCCGCCCTGCTGACCGCGCCGACCCTGACCAAGATTGTCGACCGTATGGTCTCCCTCAACCTGGTCCTGCGCCGGGTCGACGACGCCGACCGGCGGCGCGTCCTGGTGTTCGCGTCGGAACGCGGCACCGAGGCGCTGACGCGCTGGACGGCGGCGGTCGAACGCGAGCAGGAGCACATCGTGACGGCCCTCGGCGCCGAGGAGACGGCCCTGCTGCGGACGCTGCTGCAACGGGCGTCGAGGCGGCTGGGCTGACCGGCCGGGCGTCGAGGCGGCTGGGCTGACCGGCGCGAGCGCCGCACCGGCCGGCCAGCCCCGCACCACCGCTCAGAGGTCGAGGACCAGCCGGGGACCGCAGGAACGCGAGACGCAGATCAGCATGGTCTCGCCGGCGGCCCGCTCGTCCTCGTCGAGCAGCGAGTCCCGGTGGTCCGGCGTGCCCTCCAGTACGTCCGTCTCACAGGTGCCGCAGGTGCCTTCCCGGCAGGAGAACAGCACCGGGACACCCGCCTCCTCGGCCACTTCGAGCACCGAACGGTCCGGCGGCACGGTGAGCGTGCGTCCCGAACGGGCGAGCACCACCTCGAAGGAGGCGGCCGGAGCCTGTTCGGCCACGGCCGGCCGGACCGGCGCGAACCGCTCGATGCCCAGCGTGCCGGCGGGCCAGCCGGCGCACCGCTCCTGCGCGGCCCGCAGCAGCGGCTCCGGACCGCAGGCGTGCACCAGCGTGTCCGCGCGGGGCGTGCCGAGGAAGGCGGCGAGGTCCAGCAGGCCGTACTCGTCCTGCGGCCGGATCAGCACCCGGTCCCCGTAGGGCGCGAGGCGGTCCAGGAACGCCATGGACGCGCGGGTACGGCCGCCGTAGAGAAGTCGCCAGTCGGCTCCGGAGGCCTCGGCGGCCTCCACCATCGCCAGGATCGGAGTGATGCCGACGCCGCCCGCGATGAAGAGATGGTGCTCGGCCGGGCGCAGCGGGAAGTTGTTCCGCGGCCCGCGCACCCGCACGGCCGAGCCCTCCCGCACCTCGTCGTGGACGTACGCGGAACCGCCCCGGCTCTCGGGTTCGCGCAGGACGCCGATCTGCCAGGCAGCGCGGTCGGCGGGATTCCCGCACAGGGAGTACTGACGGATGAGGCCGTTGTCCAGCAGCACGTCGATGTGCGCACCGGGTGCCCAGCCCGGAAGCGGTCCACCGTCCGGGCGGCGCAGGACGAGGGAGACGACGCTGTCGGCGGCATGGATGCGGGCGTCCACGTGGAGGGTCAGCTCCTCGAGGTCCGCGGGCGAGGCTTGGAGGGCTCTGGAAGCCTGGAGCGGCTGGCTGGTCATGTGCGTCAACCTGGGTCTCGTACGGGTGGGGAGGGGGCGGAAGGCCGGGAACCTCAGGCGCCCGGTACACGCAGGAGCAGTGCGTCGCCCTGGCCGCCGCCCCCGCACAGCGCGGCGACTCCGCTGCCGCCGCCGCGCCGCCGCAGCTCGTGGGCGAGGGACAGGACGAGCCGGGCGCCGGTCATGCCGACCGGGTGGCCGAGGGCGATCGCTCCGCCGTTGACGTTCACCTTCTCCAGGGAGACGCCCAGTTCGCGTACGGAGGCCAGGGCGACCCCGGCGAAGGCCTCGTTGATCTCGAACAGGTCGAGGTCGTCCGTCTTCAGCAGGCCGTCCCTGGACAGCGCGTCGCGGACCGCGCCGGCCGGCTGGACGAGCAGCGAGGGATCAGGGCCCGCCACGGTGCCGTAGGCGCCGATCTCCGCGAGCGGTGTCAGCCCCTCCCGGCGGGCGCGGTCCGCGCTCATGACGACGACGGCCGCGGCTCCGTCGGACAGCTGCGAGGCGTTGCCCGCGGTGATCGTGCCGTCGGAGGAGAAGGCGGGCCTGAGGCGGCCCAGGCTCTCGGCGGTGCTCTGCGGGCGGACGCCCTCGTCGGCCTCCACCACCGTCTCGCCCCGGCGCCCGGCCACCGTGACCGGCGCGATCTCCGCAGCGAACGCGCCGGACTCCTGCGCGAGGTGGGCGCGCCGGTGCGACAGCGCGCTGTACTCGTCCTGCTCCTCACGGGTGAGCGCGAACGGTCCCTGGTAGCGCTCGGTGGCCGCGCCCATGGAGACCCCGTCGAAGGCGCAGGTCAGCGCGTCCCGGTCGAGGGCGTCCTCGACGGTCGCCGCCCCGTACTTCCAGCCGGTGCGGGACCCCCGCAGCAGATGCGGGGCGCCCGACATGGACTCCATGCCGCCCGCCACGACCACCTCGTGGCGCCCCGAGGCGATCATGAGGTCGGCCAGCGCGATGGCGTGCAGTCCCGACAGGCAGAGCTTGTTGACGGTGCTCGCCGGCACGGAGAAGGGGATGCCGGCGGCCACGGCGGCCTGCCGGGCCGTGTTGGGGCCGGCGCCGGCCTGGACGACATGGCCCATCACGACGGCCTGTACGGCGGCCGGGTCCAGCCGCGCCGCGGAAAGTGCGGCGCCGATGGCATGGGCGCCGAGGTCGGCGGCGGACAGGCTGCTCAGCCCGCCCATGAGCTTGCCGACGGGTGTTCTCGCTCCGGCGACGATGACGGATCCGGGCATGTCCGGTGCCTCCTGAAGGGTGGGGAAGATGAGGGGGATGTCAGCCGACCGGGTCGACGGCGCGGTCCGCGATCAGATGGGCCGTCTCGTTGACGGAGTGCAGCACGATCCGTCCACCGGGCATGCGGCGCACCCTGCTGACCGAGGTGTAGCCGGGGTGGAACCAGAACATCCGCGGTATCTCGAGCACGGTCGCCAGGTAGGTGTTGGTGATTCCGCCGTGGCACACGGCCGCGATCCGCCCGCCGGGGTGGGCGTCCAGCATGCTGTTCATGGCCCGCACCGCCCGGGCCCGGAACGCGTCCCAGTCCAGGTCCGGTACGAAGTCCTCGTACCGTCCCTCGGAGAGCGCGACCGACCGGGGGTCGTCCGCGTTGATCTGCTCCGGCGGCGTGTAGGGGTGCGAGACGTCGGTGTCCCACTCGCGCAGGTCGTCCAGCACGGTGGCGGTCAGGCCCGTCAGCCGTTCCAGGGGCGCCGCCGTCTCACGGGCCCGCTGGTACGGACTGGCGTAGAGGGCGTCGATGCCCTCCCGCGCCAGCCACGGGGCGAGACGCTCGGCCTGGATGACTCCCTCCGGCGACAGCCCTGGGTCGAACACGCCGGAGCGGGGGAGGCCGTGCCGGACGAGCAGAAGCTCCGTCATGAATCGTCCTTCGTAGGAGAAGTGCGGGGGGAACACCGGTGCTCAGCCGGCGATCGTCCGGTCGGAGTCCCAGTACGGGCGGCGCATCGCCCGCTTGTCGAGCTTGCCCATGGCGTTGCGGACGAGCGCCGGGACGACCTCGTACGACTTCGGGCACTTGTACGCGGCCAGCCGCTCGCGGCAGAAGGCGTCCAGGTCCCCGTCCGCGGGCTCGCCTGCGTCGGTCACCACGACCAGGGCCCGCAGTGACTCGCCGAAGTCCGGGTCGGGCACGCCGATGACCGCGACCTCGGCGACCTTGGGGTGCTCACGCAGCACCGCCTCGCTCTCCGCCGGGTACAGGTTCACCCCGCCGGAGACCACGACGTCCGAGGCCCGGTCGGTGATGAAGATGTAGCCGTCCGGGTCGACGTAGCCGATGTCGCCGAGGGTGAAGACGCCGGGGGCGACATACGCGGCCTTGGTCTTCTCCTCGTCCGCGTGGTAGCGCACACCGCGACCCTCGGGCGCCCGGAAGGCGAGCAGACCGAGTTCCCCGGCGGGCAGGGGACGGCCGTCGTCGTCGGTCACCAGGATGTCGAAGGGCGGCTGTACGCGTCCCACCGAGCCGGGGTGCTCCAGCCACTCGGTGCTGTTGATGCGTGCGACGGTGCCCGCCTCGCTGGCCCCGTACGACTCCGTGAGCACCGGGCCGAACCACTCGATCATGGCCCGCTTCACTTCCGGGGGGCAGGCGGAGCCGGTGTGCGAGATCTGGATCAGGCTGGAGACGTCGTAGCGTTCGCGTACCTCCTCGGGCACGGCGAGCAGACGGGTGAAGTGGGTCGGCACCATCACCGACGAGGTGACCCGCCACCGCTCCACGCGGTGCAGGAACGTCTCCGCGTCGAACCGGCCGAGGATCACCACCGGGCGGCCCGCGGCGAGATGGCGCAGTGAGGTGAGCGGTCCGTTGTGCTGGAGCGGGCCGCACACCAGGTGCGGTCCGGGTGGGAAGCCGGGACGGGCGGCCACGGCGTCCAGGTAGGCGGCGCTGTCCGCCACCGGCCCCTGTACCCAGCGCACCTCGGTGCCGCGGGCCCGTCCGGTGGTGCCCGAGGTGTAGACGAGCGGGGGGCGGGCCGGGCGGCCGACGGGCTGGGGCACCGGCTGCGCCTCGGCCAGCCACTGGGTCCAGTCGAGGGCGTCGTCCTTGGCCGGCGTGCCGTGCACGACGACCGGGAGGCCGAGTTCCGCGCCCGCCTGCCGGGCGGCCGACTCGCCCGCCGGGCCGCTGATCACCGCCTTCGCGCCCGCGTCGGTGAGCAGGTCGACCAGTTCCCGGACTGTCAGCTGCCGGGAGGCGGCCACCGTGCCGACACCGGCCCGCAGCCCGGCGAGATGAGCCACCATCGTGGCCACGGCGTTGTCGCCCAGGACCGCGACCCGGTCCTCCGGGTCGGGCGCGACCTGAAGAAACCGCCCGGTCAGGCGTGCCACCTGATCGGCGAGCCGGGACCAGGACAGACTCTCCGTGTCATCGGCCAGGGCGGTCGCGTCCGGCAGTTCCCGGGCGCGCAGGTCGAGTGGCTGTAGGGACATGAATCCTCCGGCGCTCCTCGGTTCGTCCACTCCCTCGTCCACCGGGGCTTCCCCGTCTGCCCAGCGGCCGGGCAGGTGGGAGAGTCGACGACAAGACTGTAGCGTTTATCAAGAAAGTACGGAACACTCTGACCGGGTCGACGGTGCTTCTCCCTGCTGAGCCGGTGCGGCGCTCAGTCCCGAGCCGCCGTTACTGAAGCAGTCATCTGGTAAGTGCCGTGTGGACACGTGTGCCGAGGAGGTCACCATGCCCCAACCGAACGTGGACGAGTGGCGAAGCGAGGCCCGGCAGTGGCTGGCCACGGTGCTCGAACCGCGGCGGGCAGCCGAGACCACCGGCTACACCGCCGCCGAGCCCGCCGATCTCGCCGTCTTCCACAACCTCACGGACGCTGAGGAGCGCCGGCTGCTCGACCGTTGCCGCGCCTACCAGCGAGCCCGCCACGACGCCGGCTACCAGGCCCTCACCCTCCCCAGACAGAACGGCGGCCAGGGACTGACCGCCGCCCACGCGGCCGTCTTCGCCGAGGAGGAGTCGGCGTTCGACGTACCGCCGTCCACCGAGCTGATCAGCGTCACGGTGCGACTGGTCGCGATGTCGGTCTCGCTGTTCGGCACGCCCGAGCAGCGCGAGACCTACGCGCGCGCCTTCCTCCGTACGGACCTGCTGGCCTGCCAGCTCTTCAGCGAGCCCGGCGCCGGTTCCGACCTGGCCGCCCTGCGCACCAAGGCCCGCAAGGACGGTGAGGAGTGGGTGATCGACGGCCAGAAGGTGTGGACCTCGGGCGCCCAGTTCGCCGACCACGGCCTGCTGCTCGCCCGCACCGACCCGGACGTCGTCAAGCAGGCCGGCATCACCGCCTTCCTGGTCCCCATGGACAGCCCGGGCGTGGAGATCCGCCCGATCCGTCAGATGAGCGGCGGCGCCTCCTTCAACGAGGTCTTCCTCAGCGGCGTACGTGTCCCCGACGGGCTGCGGATCGGACGCCCCGGCCAGGGCTGGGAGGTCGCCAATGCCACCCTCGCCTTCGAGCGCACCGCCTCCGGCTCCGGCAACCGGCGCAAGGGCGGCACGTTCGACGACGTACTCGCCCTCGCCCGCTCCCTGAACCGGACCGAGGACCCGCTGGTACGTCAGCGGCTGGCCGACCTGTACGTCCGCAGCGCGCTGCGCGCCGCGACCGTGGACCGGGTCGCCAGGGCGAGCGCGGCCGGCGGACGTCCGGGCCCCGAGGCCTCGCTGACCAAGCTCATGGCTTCCGACCTGCTCACCCGCACCGGCCAGGTGGCCGCCGAACTCATGGGAGCCCGCATCACCGCCGACACCGGCGAGGCGGGCACCTTCGCCTGGACGCAGCACCTGCTCGGGGCCCCCGGCTACCGGCTGGCCGGCGGCACCGACCAGATCCAGCGCAACCTGATCGGCGAACGGGTGCTGAAGCTGCCGGGGGAGCCGCGGGTCGACAAGGTGCCGTTCTCCGAACTGCCCGGCAACTGACCGCAACAACGCAGGCATCCCGCCAAGCAACAACGCGACAAAGGCACTGAGGAGTGACATCGATGGATCTTGGACTGACAGGTGCGAAGGCTGTGGTGACCGGCGCGAGCCGGGGCATCGGCCGGGCGATCGCGGGAACCCTCGCCGCCGAGGGCTGCGCGCTGGCCCTGTGCGCCCGCGGCGAGGAGGCGCTCGCCAAGGCCGCCGCCGAACTGCGCGGCGAAGGGGCGACCGTGTTCGCCGAGCCGGTCGACGTCACCGACCCGGCCGCGCTCGCGGGCTTCGTGGAGCGGGCGGCAGCCGAACTCGGCGGCCTTGACCTGCTGGTGTCCAATGTCTCGGCGGGCAACGTCAAGGGCCCCGAGTCGTGGGAGGCGAGCCTGCGCGGCGACCTGGTCCCCTTCGCGGGACTCGTCGAGGCGGCCATGCCGTACCTGGAGGCCTCCGAGCGGGCCGCCGTGGTGGCCATCGGCACCACCAACGCCTCGGACACCGCACGCCCGGCCGGAGCCAACTCGTACTCCGCCCTGAAAGCCGCCGTCGTCCAGCACGCCTCCGCGCTCGCACACTCCCTCGCCCCGAAGGGCATCCGGGTCAACACCGTCTCGCCCGGCCCGATCGACTTCCCCGGCGGCGCCTGGGAGACCATCCGCACCAGCCGCCCGGAGGTGTACGAGGAGGTCCTCGCCAAGCTGCCGATCGGCCGCTACGGCACCGCTGAGGACGTGGCCGCCGCGGTGGCGTTCCTCCTGGGGCGGACCGGTTCGTTCTGCGTCGGGGTCAACCTCGTGGTGGACGGCGGGCTGCTCACCCGCGTCCAGTACTGAGCCGTGGCGGGCCCGGCGGGCCGCCTGGACGCGGTACTGGTCTGCGGCGGGAAGTGGCACGACTTCGACTATGCGCGGCTGCGGCTGCTGGACCTGCTGGGCGGCCACCCCCGCGTGCGCACCAGCGTCCACCAGGACTACGACTGCCTGCCCGCGCTGGACAAGGCCGATCTGCTGGTGACCTACACCTGCGATGTGCGGCCCCGCCCGTCCCAACGGGCAGCGCTGGCACGGTTCGTGGAGCGGGGCGGGCGCTGGCTCGCCCTGCACGGCACCAACGCGGTGATCGAGGCACCGGCCACCGGCGGGCCCCGGGTGTTCACCACCCCGCGGCTGTTCGGCGACCTGGCCGGCGTCCTCGGCAGCCAGTTCCTGGCCCACCCGCCGATCGAGCCGTACAAGGTGCGGGTGACCCGGCCGGACCATCCGCTGGTCGCCGGGATCGCACCGTTCACGGTCACCGACGAGCTGTACGTGTGCGAACTGCACGGGGAGCTGGAGGTGCTGCTGCACGCCGAGTACACGGGGCCGTGCCGCGGGTTCGAGGAGGGCGACACGGCCGCACGCGACGACGCGCCCCGTCCCGTGCTGTACCTGAAGCGCCACGGTGCCGGCGAGGTCTGCTACTTCAGCCTCGGGCACTGTCGCGGGCGGTACGACGTGCAGGATCTGGGCGTGGACGACACGGGGCGGGTGGACCGCGGGCCCTGGGAGACGCCGGAGTTCCTGACGGTGCTGGGGCGTTGCGTGGAGCGGATGGTGGGCGTGAGGGTTCCGAGCGCGGCGCGGGTGCCGGCCTCATGAGTTGTCGCCCCCCGCTGGACGGGCTGAAAATCAGCCCCTCCGGCGTTTGAGGAGCGGGGTCCGGGGCGGAGCCCCGGAAGGATGGGACGGGCAGGGGCGGCGGGGGCGAGAAAAACCCCGGCCGCATCCCGCTCAGCCGTGCGGCAGCACCACCGCACGCCCGTTGATCTCCCCCGCGTGCAGGCGCTCGTACGCCCGCGGGGCGTCCTCGATCGAGAACGTCTCGACGTGGGAGGAGACCAGCCCCTGCCGCGCCAGCTCCACCACATCCATGAGCTCACCCCGGCTGCCCCAGTAGGGCGCCGACGCCGACACCTCGAACGGAAGACCGCCGCCGAAGCCGACCGCCAGCGTGCCTCCGCCGATGCCGACGACGGTGACATCGCCCGCCACCGCGACCGCCGCGGCGGCCACCGCGAGGGTCGCCTCGGCGCCCACGAAGTCCAGCACCACCTCGGCGCCGATGCCACCGGTCAGTTCCCGCACCCGGGCGGCCGCCTCGCCGTCGGAGAGCAGCGTCTCGTGGGCGCCGACGGCGCGCGCAAGTTCCAGCTTCTCCTTGCTCACGTCGAGGGCGACCACCCGGGCCGGCGTCAGCGCACGCAGCAGTTGTACGGCGAGATGACCGAGGCCCCCGACGCCGATCACCACCGCCGTACTGCCCGGCACGAGCTTGGGCAGGGAGCTGTGGATCGCGTGATACGGCGTCAGCCCGGCGTCGGTGAGCGGTGCGGCCTGGACCGGGTCCAGGCCGTTCAGCGGCACCAGATGGCGCGGCGAATCCACCACCATGTACTGGGCGAGGGCGCCCGGAGAGCCCAGCCCGGGCGGCATGATGCCGAGGCCGGCGGCGTGCGGGCAGCTGTTCTCCCTGCCTTCGGCGCACGTGCGGCAACGGCCACAGCCCCACGGGCCGTAGACCGCCACCTCCTCGCCTTCCGCCACCCCGGTGACCCCGGTGCCCAGCGCCGCGACGGTGCCGACCCCCTCGTGACCGAGCGTCATCGGCAGCGGATAGGGGAACTGCTCCTCGGGCCAGCTCATGACCGCCAGGTCCGAGTGGCACAGCCCGGCCGCCGTCACCTTCAGCAGCACCTGGCCCGGTTCCGGTTCGGGAACCGGAACCTCGACGACCTCCGGAGCCCTGCCGACCGTACGGTACTGAACCGCCTTCATCGCGGCACCTCCTCGCCCGAAACGGTCCCCGGGCCGTCCGCGGCGGAACCCGCGGCATGCTGCGGCTTCCGGCGGCGCAGCACCGCAGGCAGGGCGATCCGTCCGCCCGTGAGGACGAGCGCGACGATCAGGACCGAGCCGGTGAACAGGCTCGTCGCCCACTGCGCGCTGGTCGCGAGTCCGAGCCCCGTGATGCCGGTGCCGAGCAGCAGGACGGCGATCACCGTGCCCCAGGCGTTGAAGCGGCCCGCACGCAGCTGGGTCGCCCCGACGAAGGCCGCCGCATAGGCCGACAGCAGGTACGGGGTACCCGCGCTCGGTGATCCGGAGCCCACCGAGGCCGCGAAGACGACGCCGGCGAAACCGGAGAGCAGGGCGGACGCCACCAGGGTGAGGAACCGCAGCCGGTCGGTGCGCACCCCTTGCAGACGTGCCGCGTCCGCGTTGAAACCGGTGGCGTACAACCGGCGTCCGCTCGCGGTGTGTTCGAGGAGGAACCAGATGGCCGTCGCGGCGAGGAGCAGGTACAGCACCGGCAGCGTGATGCCGCCCGCGTCCAGCTGGGCGATGCTGGAGAACGGCTTGGCCAGCAGCTGGACCCCGGTGATGGACGTGTCGTTGGTGACCATGGTGATCAGGGACTGGATCAGCGCCCCGGTCGCCAGCGTGGCGATGAAGGAGTCCACCCGCAGCACCACGACCACGAGCCCGTTGACCACCCCCACCAACAGGGCCGCGCCCATCGCCAGGGCGATCGCGGTGACCGGGCCGAGCCCCGAGGAGACCAGGAAGTGGGCGGTCAGGACACTGGTGAGGGACATGGTGTAGGCGACCGACAGGTCGAAGACGCGTGCGGCCAGCGGAAGGACGACGCTGAGCGCCACCAGCCCGGCGACCGCGTTGCCGTTGAGGACCTGCTTGACCGTGGTGGCGGTCGGGAAGGTGTCGGGCGCCCACACGGAGAAGAGCACCGCGATCAGCAGCCACACATAGACGGCGCCGATGGTGCGGAACGACAGGGCGGCCGTCGCCCGCCGGCCCAGGGCGCCCAGCGTCCCTGCCGACGGCACCGCGGGCTCGTCCGGTCCGCTCTGCCGGAGCTCGGCGCTCCGGGTCGGGGTGGATGTCATGTCACTCGGTTCCTTCCATGGCGTGGAGCAGCGCGCGTTCGGTGATGTCCCGGCCGCTGATCTCCCGTACGATCCGGCCGTCCCGCACCACCAGGACGCGGGTGCACAGCGCGAGCAGGTCCTCGGTGTCGGACGAGGACACGATCACGCCCATGCCGTCGTCGGCCTGCCGCTCGATCAGGTCGTACAACTGGAGGCGGGTCGCGATGTCGACGCCCGCCGTGGGCTCGCACAGCACCAGCACCGGCGGTTGCTGGGCCAGGCACCGGGCCATGACGACCTTCTGCTGGTTGCCGCCGCTCAACGTCGTGATCCTGGCGCCGCGGCCCGCCGTGCGCACCCCCACCCGCTGGATCCACTCCTCGGCGAGCGCCGACTCGCGGCGCCGGTGCAGTCGTCCCGCCCGGGCGCGGAGCCGGTCGAGCAGCGGGAGGGTGAGGTTCTCGCCGACCGAGAAGTCGCCGATGACGCCTTCGCCCGCCCGGTCCGCGGGGACCAGCGGGATGCCCGCCCCTCCGGCATCCTTCGCGTCGACCCACCGCTCGGAGCGCTCCGGCAACCGCACCCGGCCGCGCACCGGCCCGGTGTACGCCCCGCACACCGCGTACGGCACCACCTCGTGACCGGAGCCGACCAGGCCGGTGATGCCCAGCCGCTCGCCCCTGGCCAGGTCGAAGCCGATGCCGCGCAACGGGCCCGCCCACAGGTCACGGACCTCCAGCACGGGCTCGGCGCGGGCGGGGGCGAGCCGCGGCCGGTAGCCGGTCTCCACCTCCTCACCCGCCATCAGCTCCGCCAACGACCGGGGAGTGAGCTCGGTGACCGGGCGGGTGGCGATGCGGCGTCCGCCGCGGATCACGGTGACCCGGTCGGCCAGCGCGAAGATCTCGTCCATGCGGTGCGAGACGTACAGGACCCCGGCCCCGGCGTCGCGGATCTCCCGCACGATGTCGAAGAGCCGGGCCACCTCGCCCGGCGGCAGCACGGCGGTCGGCTCGTCGAGGACCAGGACGCCGCGGCGTCCCTCCCAGCCCTGCAGGGCGGCGGCGATGGCCACCACCGCGCGCTGGACCGGGGTGGCCGTCGACAGGGGACGGCGCACGTCGATACCGAGGCCGAACCGTTCCACCAGGGCGGTCGTCCGGCGCTCCATCTCCGACCAGCGGATGTTGCCGAGAGCGGTCCGGGCGAAGCCACGGCTGAGCGCCAGATTGTCCGTGGCGCTCAGCTCCCCGACCAGTCCCAGCTCCTGGTGGACGAAGCGGAGCCGGTCGTGCCGAGATCCGGTGACCTGGCCCAGGTCGAAGGCCTCACCGTCCAGTTCGGCGATCGCTCCGGGTTCGGCATGGTGGTAGCCGGCGAGGATCTTGATGAGGGTCGACTTGCCGGAGCCGTTGGGTCCGGTCAGTGCGTGGATCTCGCCAGGCGCGATGTCCAGGGCGACGTCCTGGAGCGCCTGGGTACCGCCGAATCGCTTCGACAGCCCGGACACCCGCAGCACGGGGCGGTCTCTCTCCTCGCTGCCGGCCGGCCCTCGCGTGGTCTCCGGCGACGTGTCAGCGTGCACTGCTGCTCCCTCCATGGAAGGGCCGTTGAGGGCCAACGAGGGTGATCGAAGGCCGGTCTATCGACGGGCGCCGCCGCCGGCACATGGCCGGCGGCGGGGGCCCGGGTCGGTCAGTTCAGGCCCCAGAGCGCCTGGAACTGCGCCTGGTAGTTCTTGACGAGCGGGAAGTCACCGACGGCCATCGAGAGGTTGTCCTTGGTGATCAGCGTGAGGGGCAGCACCGCCTTCTGGTCCACGTCCATGGACTGGCCGGTGAAGCGGCGGGCCAGCGCGTCGGCCTGCAGCCACATGCTCTCGTGCGAGTTCAGTGCCACCGCGGCGTCGGTGAGGCCGCTCTGGATGTACTGGTAGTTCTGCGCGTCACCCACGTTCACGGCGATGTGCTTGCCGGTGATGCCGGCGGTCTTCAGCGCGGAGGGGACGCCCACGTTGAGCAGCCCCAGCGAGAAGACGATGTGGTCCACCTTCGGGTGCGAGCGGACGTACGACACCACACGGTCCGGGATGTCCTTGCCGACCGAAGTGATCGGCACGTCGACGTTGTCCAGCGTGCAGCTCGGGCACAACTCCTTGTACTTGGCCGCGAACGAGTCCTTGACGGGCTTGAGGATGGTGTAGGCGGGCAGGTCGAAGTAGACGGTGTTCGCCTGAGCGCCGCTGTCGGCCACGGCCCATGAGGCGAGCATCTCGCCCTGGACACCGACGTCCTTCGGCCCGTTCTTCAGCAGCTCGAGGCCGTCGCCCACCACGTCGTCGGCGTTCGACTGGATGACCGGGATGCCGGCTGCCTTCAGTTTCGCCAGCTGCTTGGCGTACACCGCGCGCGGGAATCCGGAGGAGACGACGGCGTCAGGCTTGTCGCGCACCGCCGTCTCGTATGCGGCCTGGACCGACTCAGGGGTGCCCTGAGTGGGGATCTGGTTGACCTGCCAGCCGAGCTGGTTGGCCGCGGAGGTGAGGAAGTCGGCCAGGTCGCTGCAGGACTGAACGCCGCACAGGATGAAGTCGATCTTCTTGCCCGTGGGGATCTTCTTGCCCACCGGTTGGGTGATGGGGATCTTGTTCGGGCGCTGCGCATAGGTCCGCAGGGCGCTGCGGGCCGCGGTCAGGCCGGGGGAGTCCGAAGCCGCCGCCTTCGCGGTGTCGGCGGCCGGAGTCGTGTCGGTGCCGCACGCCGCGAGGGCGAGCAGGGCGGTGACGGGGACGATCGCGGTGAGCGCGCGACGGACCGCGCGTCCGGGTCTGGAACTCATCTTTGAGTACTCCCGTGGTGTGTGCCCGCACCGCCGCGGACCGCGTCCGCGGTGTCCGGTGCCGTGCAGGGCGGATCCTGTGCCGCCCGAACCGGGACGGGCACATTCAGTTGGTCGGGCGGGCTGTCGGATCGCCGTCGTGGGGTACGGCGCGGGCCACCGGGGCGGACCGGCGGCGTTGTGGCGGAGACGGGGCGGACCCAGCCTCGAGCCAAAGAGAAAGCCACAGAGAAACTTGTGAGGCTCTACAGCCTCGGGTGCGACGGAGTGTGGCACGCGCCGTCGGGCTTGGGGAGGGGTCGGTCATAACGAATTCAAGGTGGGGCGTGCGGATCCCCGGTGTTCCGGGTTCCGCGGGGCCCCGGTGCCGTCGTGAGCCTTGCTCCGCACCGCGCCTCATAACTACACTCACTCTAAAGTTTCTGGCTGAGGAGAGAAGATGGACGAAACGTCGGAGTTGGGCACGGCGCGGTGCCCTGGGCCCAGCGTCCAGGACTACCTCGACCGGGACAGCCGGCCGGTTCCCGCCGCTCTGAGGCACGTCCACAACGACTTCCTCGGCAGCGAGGACATCGACACCACCCGCTTCACCTCCAGGGAATGGGCCGAGCGCGAGATGAGCCAGGTGTGGCGGCGCGTGTGGCAGTTCGCCTGTCTGGAGAGTGAGATCCCCGAAGTCGGCGACCACGAGGTCTACGAGATCGGCCACGACTCACTGATCATCGTGCGCACGGCACCGGACGAGATCCGCGCGTACGTCAACGCGTGCCTGCACCGCGGGCGCAAACTCCGCACCGGAGGCGGCAACGTCGCCGAGTTCCGCTGCCCCTTCCACGGTTTCGCCTGGAACCTCGACGGAACCATGCAGACCCCGCCGTGCGCGTGGGACTTTCCCCATGTCACCCCGGAGAAGTTCGCCCTGCCGGAGGCCAAGGTGGCCACCTGGCGCGGCTTCGTCTTCATCAACATGGACCCGTACGCGGAGTCCTTCGACAGCTACCGCGGAACCTTCGACGAGTACTACATCTGGCCGCTGCAGGACCGCTACAAGTCGCTGCACATCGCCAAGGTGCTGCCCTGCAACTGGAAGATCGCCCAGGACGCGTTCATCGAGTCCTTCCACGTGATCGCCACCCACCCGCAGATGCTGCCGTGGCTCGCCGACGCCAACTCCCAGTACGACGTGATGGCGGACCAGCCCAACTGGAACCGCATGATCAACATCCAGGGAGCCCCCAGCCCCCACGTGGCCGACTCGGTCACGGAGGAGGACGTACTGGAGACGTTCTACGACTCCCGTGCCTTCTACGCGGCCGCCCAGGGCCGGGACCTGGTGATACAGGAGGGCGACGAGATGCCGGCGATCCCGCCCGGCGGCACCGCCCGCCAGGTCCTCGCCGAGCGGATGCGCGCACAGCTGGCGATCACCTCGCAGCAGGACTTCTCGCAGACCGCCGACACCGAGCTGCTGGACGCCATCAACTATCTGCTGTTCCCCAACTTCAATCCCTGGGGCGGCGCCAAGTCCAACATCATCTACCGCTTCAGGCCCAACGGCCTCGACCCCGACTCGTGCACCGCCGAGATCATCTTCATGTCGGCGCCGAAGACGGCCGGTGAGATGCCGCCCCCGGTCAAGATCCGCTGGGTGCCGGACGACATGCTCTTCGCCGACATCCCCGAACTGGGCGTCCTGGGACCGGTCTTCGACCAGGACTGCGAGAACCTGCCGTACGTCCAGCAGGGCCTGAAGACCCTGCGCAAGCCGGGCATCACCCTGGCCAACTACCAGGAGAGCCGCATCCGCCACTTCAACCGGACGCTCGACCGGTGGATGGACAAGTGACCGTCACCCACCGGGTCGCGGTCCGGCCCTTGGGTGTCGAGCTGGAGGTGCGCGACGGCGAGGACCTGTTCAGCGCCGCCCAGCGGCTCGGCTACCGCTGGCCCACCGTCTGCGGGGGCAAGGCGACCTGCCGGACCTGCTTCGTGCAGGTCGAGGAAGGCGCCGAGAACTGTTCGCCCGTGGGTCCGCTGGAGCGCGAGGGCATCGAGGCCCTGCGCAGACCGGTGGACGGCCTGACCCGGCTCGCCTGCCGGCTCCGGGTCGAGGGCCCGGTGACCGTGACCAAACGCGGCGTACGCCGCAGACCGCAGGAGTGAGCCGTGAGCGCCAAGCAAGTGATCCATCCGCTGACCGGGCACGTGTACCGGCTCACCGAGGACGGACTGGTGGAGGTGACCGACCCGAAGACCGGGGCGCAGGGCATCTTCGACTTCCAGGCCCGCTGGCAGTCCGGCGAACTGCGCCACGCCGACCTCCAGATGGCCGGCTGGGTGGGCCGCCTCGCCCAGCGGCGCGCCGTCCGCCCGCCGGAGGAGTGAGCCGGTGCCACCCCGCACCACCCGGGTGGTCTGCCTGGTGCGCCGGCCGGAAGGAGAACCGGCGCTCGGCGACTTCGCCGTCGAGGAACGCCCGCTCCCACCGCTCGGCGAGGGACAGCTGCTCGTCCGCAACCTCTACATGAGCGTCGACCCGTCGATGCGCGGGCGGCTGGAGAGCACCGAGAAGCACTACACGCACAACTTCACCCCCGGATCACCGCTGGACGGCCGGGCTCTCGGCGTCGTCGAGGTCAGCCGCCGCTCCTCCGTGCCTGCGGGCACCTTCGTACGCCACCAGCTCGGCTGGCGCGAGTGGGCCGTGCTCGACCCAGCGGACACCGATGCCGCGGGTCGTATCGACCCCGAACTCGCCCCGTTGCCCACCTGGTTGGGGCTGCTCGGACAGACCGGCTTCACCGCCTACGTCGGGCTGGCGCGGATCGCCGAGGTACGGCCCGGCGACACCGTCTTCGTGTCGGCGGCGGCCGGGGCCGTGGGCAGCGCCGCCGGACAGTTCGCCCGGCTGCTGGGCGCGCAGCGCGTCGTCGGAACCGCCGGGGGGCCGGACAAGTGCGCCCTGCTGGTCAAGGAGTTCGGCTACGACGCCGCCGCCGACTACCGCGCCGAGCCGGTGCGCGACGCCCTGGCACGGCTGGCGCCCGACGGCGTCGACGTCTACTTCGACAACGTCGGCGGGGAACAACTCGCCGCCGCCCTGCACGCGTTGCGGACGGGCGGCCGTGTCGCGCTGTGCGGCATGATGTCGCAGTTCGGCGGCGAGCGGCGGTCCGCCGACATCAACCAGCTGATCCAGGCGGTCCTCAAAAGGCTCACCCTGCGCGGCTTCATCGTCCGCGACCACGACGATCTGCGGCCGGAGTTCGAGAGCCGGGTCGCCGACTGGCTCCGCACGGGCCGGATCACCGCCCGCGAGACGGTGACGGACGGCCTCGACAGTGCGGCTGGGGCCCTGCTGGCCCTGCTGGACGGCGGCAACGTCGGCAAGATGCTGGTCAGGCTGGCCGAAGACCCGTACAGCCGTTTTTGACGAAGACCGAAGAGAAGACAACGAGACCGGAGAGACCGGAGAGGGCGACCGGGAGACGCACGGTCCCGAGTCGGGTCCCCCCGCCCGCCGCGTCGGCTCTCACCTGCCCCAGATCTTCCGGTACGCCTCGCGGTACCCGGGAGGATCCCAGCTCGTCGTTCCGCCGCTGTTGGCGGCCGTGGAGACATGGACCGGGGCGACGTATCCGCTGGCGGACTCGCCGGCGAAGGCGCGGTTGAACTCGTCGACGATCTGCCAGCCCTGCTCGGTGAGAGGCTCCGGGACGGTGGCGGTCTGGAACTGCCCGCTGTTGATGCGCTGGAAGGCCGACGGGTCCCCGTCACCGGCGCCGATGTTGAAAGGGGGGCCGGAGCCCTTCCGCCCCGCCTGACGCAGGGCGGGCGCGGCGTCGGCGAAGTAGAGGTCGTTGATGGCCACGGAGTACGTCCACCTGCTGCCGAAGCGGGAGAGGAGGGAGGAGACCTCCTGAGGGGTGCGGCTGCTCGCGTCCGGGATGGGGATGTTCTCGGACGCCAGAAGACGCACGTCGGCGCAGGTGGCCAGCTGCTTCTCGATCAGCTGTGACTTCTTCCTGGCGAAGGGGATCGAGGCGTCGGTGAAGACGACGACACCGGCCCGGCCGCTGGAGCGCGCGATGATCCAGTCGGCGCTGATCTCCGCGACGTCCCCGACCCGGGTCGTGACGTTGGTGAAGAGCTTGGGATGCCTGCTCGGTCCCGGGGTGCCGACCGCGTGCCAGCCGATGAGCGGGATGCGCGCCGCGTCGGCACGCGCGAGCTGGGACGACGTCGCGTTGGGATCGAAGCCTCCGAGGACGATGCCGGAGGGCCTGACGCCGACCGCCTCACTCAGGGCCGCCTGGATGCCGGCGGGCGTGCCCTGCCCGTCGATGACCCTGACCTTCCAGCCGATCACCCGCGCGGCCTCCCGCAGGCCGTTCGCGACGCCCGCGACTCCGGGGTTGGTCATGGTCTGCGCGACGAAGACGATCGTCCTGCCCGGCCGGGCCGTGGGTCCGGTGGTGGGACCGTTCCAGGAAACGTCCACCTTCTCGGCCCGCCGGACGGCGGATCTCGCCGTGGCGAGGGTGGCGGGGCAGCCGGCCCTGGTGACCCCTTCGGAGGGGTTTCCCGGACCGGTGGACGAGCCTCGCTCACAGCCGACGACGGTGACGAGGACCGTGATGAGGGCCGCCAGGGCCGGGCCGGTCCTGTGGTGGGAGATCACGGGTGCTCCTTGCCGGCGCCCGCCACCGCGCCGCCATGACGGTTCGCGGTGGCGCCGGAGCGCAGTCGACGGCGGGCGGAGTACCCGGCGAAGCCGACTGCGAGCAGCAGGGTGACGCCGTTGAACAGCGGGGTGACCCAGAACTGCGCGCCGAGCTGGCCGATGCCGGCCAGCCCGATGGCGAGGATGGCGACCGCCACGAGGGTACCCAGGGCGTTGGGGCGACCGGGCCTGATCGCGGTGGACCCGAGCAGGGCCCCGACGAAGGCCGGCAGGAGGTAGTCCAGACCGACGCTGGGGTTGCCGATCTGCTGCTGGGCGGCGAGCAGGACGCCGGCGAAGCCGACGATCAGACCGGACAGGGTGAACGCGCAGACGCTGTAGCGGCGCGTGGGAATGCCGACCAGATCGGCGGCGCGGGGGTTCGAACCGATGACGTAGAGGTAGCGGCCCAGCGGCAGGCGTTCCAGCAGCAGCCAGAGCACGAAGGTCAGCCCGAGGACGTAGAACGCGGGCACCGGCAGGCCGAGGAACGTGGAGTCGTAGATGTCGGTGAAGGCCGGCGGCAGTCCGTTCGGCCCGGGGACGACGCGGGTGCCGCCGGTGATCCAGCCGGTGACGGCGTACAGGACGCTGCCGGTGCCGAGGGTGGCGATGAAGGAGTCGATCCGGGCGAACTCGACGACGACGCCGTTGACGACCCCGACGACCGCCCCGCCCACGAGCACCACCGAGCAGGCGAGCGGCCACGGCCAGCCGGCGCTGACGATCAGCTGGAGCACCATGACATGCGCGAGGCCGAGCAGGTAGCCGAGGGACAGGTCGAACTTGCCCGTGACGATGGGGACCATCGCGCCGAGGGCGAGGATCGCGGGGACCGACTGGTTGGACAGGATCGAGGAGATGTTGTCCAGCGTGGGAAAGGTGTCGGGCAGGGCCAGGGAGAAGGCGAGGAAGAGCAGGGCGGTGAGTGCGAGCAGTCCGTACGCGCCGATGAACTGCCCGGGAGAGCGGCTCAGCCGTGATCGGGGCGAGGAGGACGGCGACGTCGGTGGCGTCGTCCCGTCCCCCGTCGGTTCACCGCTCATCCGTCCGTCTCCCCTCCGGTGAGGGGCGGCACGGCCGACGCGGTGCGGGTGAGCCGGGTGACGGTGAGGGCTTCGCCGGTCAGCTCGGCCGCCACGGTCCCGCGGACGAACACCAGGGCGCGGTGGCACACGTGCGCGACCTCCTCGACATCGGTGGAGATGAGCAGCACGGCGAGCCCGGTGGCCAGCTCGTCGTCCAGCAGGCGGTGGATCTCCGCCTTGGCGCCCACGTCCACGCCGGCCGTCGGCTCCTCCAGGATCAGCAACCGACGGTTCCTGCGCAGCGACCGGCCGAGCATGACCTTCTGCTGGTTGCCGCCGGACAGGACGGCGATCGGTGCCTCACTGTCGTGGGGGCGGACCCGGAAGCGTTCGATGAGAGCCATGGCCTGGGCGCGCTCGCGCCGGGGGCTGATCCAGTGCGGCCCCGGCGTGCCGTAGGCGCGAGGGTTGGCCAGCAGGTTCTCCCGTACGGTCAGTTCGGCGGCGCAACCCTCCTCCAGACGGTTGCTGGGCACGAAACCCACACCCGCACCGACGGCGGCGGCGACCGTACGCGGACGGTACGGCCGCCCGTCCAGCAGCGCCCGCCCGCCCAGAAGAGGCCGGACGCCGGCCAGCGCCCTGCCCAGGTCTATGTGACCGGCGCCGATGAGGCCCACCAGGCCGAGGATCTCGCCGGGGCACAGCCGGAGGTCGACCGGGCCGGCGTTCTCCGTCCGTACGCCGTCGAGGCGCAGGACGGCCCGGGCCCCGGGGGCGGGACCGGCAAGGGCAGCGGCGGGCGGCCGGCGAGCCGGGTCGTGGCCCACGATGTCCCGCACCAGGCGAGCGGGGCTGTGGCCGGCGAGGGGGCCCTGGCTGACGATCCGGCCGTCGCGCAGGACGGCGAAGGAGTCGGCGACCTGGTACACCTCGTCGAGCCGGTGGCTGACGTAGATGACGCCGTGATCGCGGTCGCACAGCTCGCGCAGGACATGGAAGAGGCGGACGCAGTCGGCCGCGGGAAGGCTGGCGGTCGGCTCGTCCAGCACGACGAGTTCCGCACGGGTCGACAGCGCCCGCGCGATGGCGACCAGAGAACGCTCGGCGCGGGTCAGGTCGGCGACGCGGGCGTCGGGTGCGAGGTGTCCGGCGACGATCTCCAGCGCTCGCACGCAGCGCTCCCGTGCCAGCCGCCAGGAGATCAGTCCGCGGCGGCGCGGGTAGCCGGTGCCCAGGGCGATGTTCTCGGCGACCGTCATCCACTCGACGAGACCGAGATCCTGGTGGATGAAGGCCATGTGCCGGGAGGCCGCGGCCGTGCCGAGCGGGTGGCCGGCCACCGTCACCTCGCCCTCGTCGGCGTGATGGACACCGGCGAGCACCTTGATGAGGGTGGATTTCCCCGCGCCGTTGGGACCCAGCAGGGCGAGGACCGCGCCGCGCTGGACGTCGAGGTCGACCTCGGCCAGCGCGCGCGTGCCGCCGAACCGCTTGCCGAGACCCCGGATCCGGACCAGAGGGTCCCGGCCGTGGCCCACGGATCTGCTCGGTGAGGCGTCGGGAGCGTCGTGCACGGACTCTCTCCGGGGATCGGCTTGCGGGTTCCTTCCCGACTCCACCGGAACAGCTCACCTATTCGATGCCGGGAATGATGTCGGGAATATCATCCCAATCTATCCCGACGACGGCCGGGATTCCCGCAGGAACATCCAGTGCGCACTCCGCCCAGATGACCTTGCCGTCGCCGGTGTAGCGGGTGCCCCACGCCTGAGCGAGCTGTGCGACGAGAAACAGGCCGCGACCCCCCTCGTCGGTGGCGGACGCGTGACGCAGCCGGGGGGCGGTGCTGCTGGTGTCGGCGACCTCGAAGATCAGGGAACGGCCGTGGATCACGCGTATCCGCAGGGGACCGCTCGCGTGGCGGATGGCGTTGGTCACCAGCTCACTGAGCAACAGCTCGGCGGAGAAGACGGCCTCGTCGAGCAGTCCCCAGTCGGTGAGCCGGAGGGTGACGTCGGCGCGCATGCCGGAGACGCGAACCGGGTCGGCCGGGAGGTCCCAGGTGGCGATCCGGTCGGGGTCCAGGGTCCGGGTACGGGCGACGAGCAGTGCGATGTCGTCGGCGGGGTGGTCGGGCACCACGGCATCCACCACCGCCCGGCAGGTGTCCTCGGGTGAGGGGCCCGACCGGGCCAGGGCGTCCCGCAGCTGGTCGAGAGCCGTGTCGATGTCGCGGTGGCGGTCTTCGATGAGTCCGTCGGTGTAGAGGACCAGCCGGCTGCCTTCGGGGACATGGATCTCGGCGGTTTCGAAGGGCAGGCCGCCCAGTCCGAGGGGCGGACCGGCGGGCAGGTCGGGGAACGTCACCGTGCCGTCGGGACGGGCCAGCGCGGGCGGGGGGTGGCCGGCGCGTGCCAGTACGCACTGCCGCGAGGTGGGGTCGTAGATGGCGTACAGACAGGTGGCGCCGATGATGCCGGTGCCGCTCGCGCCCGGTTCCTCGCTGCCTTCGTCCCGGTCGAGGCGGGCGACGAGGTTGTCGAGCTGGGTGAGGACTTCGTCGGGTGCCAGGTCCAGCTCGGCGAAGTTGCGTGCGGCGATGCGCAGCCGGCCCATGGTGACGGCGGCGTGCAGGCCGTGGCCGACGACGTCGCCGAGGACCAGGGCGACGCGCGTGCCGGACAGGGGGATGACGTCGAACCAGTCGCCGCCCACCCCGGACTCGGCGGGCAGATAGCGATGGGCGACCTCGACGGCGTCCTGCTCGGGCAGGCGGTGCGGAAGCAGGCTGCGCTGCAGGGCCAGGACCATGGTGTGTTCGCGGGTGTAGCGGCGGGCGTTGTCGACGCAGACGGCGGCACGGGCGGCGAGTTCCTGGGCCAGTGAACGGTCGTCGTCCGAGAACGGGGCGCGCTCTCGCCCGCGGTAGAAGCTGACGATGCCCAGGACGACGCCACGGGCGAGCAGCGGGGCGGTGATGAGGGAGCGCAGGCCGTAGGCGCGAAGGAGTCCGGTGTGCTCCGGGTCCTGGGGGATCCGGCCGGCGGGGACGCGCAGGTCGGGTTCCAGCACTGCCTGTCCGTGGGCGAGGCAGCGGAACTGGGGAGTGGCGGGATGCAGCTCCACCCGCTCGCCGAGCGCGCGGAAGGGGCCGTCGTCGCGGATGCCGTGGATCACCCTGCGGTGCAGGTCGGTGCGGGGATCGGCGGACTCTTCGCCGCGCAGTACCGCCTCGGACAGGTCGACGGTGACGAAGTCGGCCAGCCACGGGACGGCCATCTCGGCGAGTTCGCCGGCGGTACGGGTCACATCCAGCGTGGTGCCGATGCGGGTGCTTGCCTCGGACAACAGCTCCAGGCGCTGGCGTGCCGCGACGGCGTGCATGCCCACCCTCGGCTCGCCCAGCAGCACCAGCCGTCCGTCGGCCATGCCGTCGGTGCCGCCGTCGACGCTGCCCGGCGCGGCGGTCGGCTCGGCCTTGCGAACGGTCGTGGGCTGTCCCTGCGCGGCGGCCGCTGCGTCTGTCTCCGCGTGGGCGGGCCGCAGGAGTGCCACGTCGGCAGGGTGCCAGGGCGGCAGGACGAGGGGTGTCACGGCTTCCTGCGCCGTGGGGCCGGGCGGCGCACCCGGATGCGCGAGTGCGGCGGGCCACCGCCCGAAGTCCTCGGCGAGGACCGCCTCGACGGCGACGCCCTCCACGCCGGAGTCGCTCGTCACGGCACGGCTCAGCAGGACGACCCGTCGTCCGTCGGAGAGGGACACCTCGACGCCTGCCCGCTGGGCCGAGGAGATCAGCTCGGCGGCCTTCTCCTCGAGCACCGTCTGGTCACGACGGCTGAGCCCACTGTGGACCAGCTCGTCCACCCGGATCAGCTGCCCGTTCCCGCCCGTCGTCGCTCCGGCCCGCGCACGGCGCCTGGCGTCGAGATAGGCGCTCAGCAGCCCCCGCTCTCGCGCCGAGTTCTCCGCCAGGAGCCGGCGCTCGATGGCGTGGGCCGCCTCTCGTATCACGGTGTCCATCGTGGGATCCGCTTCGGCGAGCGGACATCCGAGGGAGAGGATGCCCTCGACACCTCCGCTCAGCAGGTTGCGCACGGGGATCGCCGAGCAGGCGTTGGACAGTGAGCGCTCCGCGAAGTGCTCGGCCCCGTGGACCTGGCACAGCCGCCGTTCCGCGAGCGCGATGCCGATGCCGTTGGTTCCGGCGACCTCCTCGGCGAAGACGAACCCCGGAACGCTCTGGATGGGCGCGAGTTGCCTGGTCATGGATGCCAGGCCGAAACGACGCTGCAGTACCGTTCCACTCGCGTCGGCCAGAGCCACGTTCATGGTGCGGCCGTCGAACCTGGACCGCAGCCAGTCGAGCACCGGCCGGGCCGCGTGCACGAGTCGGCTGTCGAGGTCGATGTCCTCGCGATAGGGGAGCTCGGTCTGATCCGGCGAGAGACCGAGCAGTGCGGAGCGCTGCCAGGAGCTCAGGATCAGGTCCCGCACGCCTCCCTCGACCGGGCCGCCTTCCAGGAACCGCTCACGGACGCGTGAGGGACCGCTGGAATCCCCCACAAAGCCCATGTGGATCACTTCCCTCAGCGGGCCTTCGCCGTGCCGCCCGGTCGCTCACCGGTCGAGGAATCGCTCGCTCTCATATAGATATTAGAACTTTGTCCTTCAATAGGCTTGTTTCGCCCATTTCAAGAAAACTTCCCAGGGCCGCCTACCGCAGGGAACGTGCCGCCCCCACGCTGAAAACGTCCATGGAGACGCCCACCCGGGTCAGCCCCGTGGTGGCCTCCCGGAAGTCCTTGATGTGCGCGGTGGTGAAGTGCTCGTCGAGGGCTTGCTGGGAAACCCACCGCTCGTACACCCGGATTCGGCGATTGTCAGCGGGGTCCGCCGTCATGGCGTAGTCCAGGCAGCCGGGCTCCTCCGCACGGGTGCGCGTGCCGACCTCGACGAGGTGTCCGAGCATGGTGTCCCGGTCCGCGGCTTCGTAGTCCATCCAGCCGGCGACGATGATCTCGCCCGCGTCTTCCTCCGCCATGGTGGTCCCTTCCGCGGTCATGCCCGGGGCCCGCCGCCCTCTGTCAGGAAGAAGCGGCGGGCCCACGGGCCGTTCAGATGGCGAGTGCCGCCGGGACGCTGTCCACGGTGACCGTGCCCTTGGTGCCGTCGACCGTGATCATCATGCCGTCGCGCAGCCGCTGCGTGCCGCCTTCGACGGAGATGACGGCCGGGATGCCGAGCTCGCGGCAGACCACGACGGCGTGGCTGTTGAGCGCGCCCACATCCACGACGGCCGCTCCGGCGACCAGGAACAGCGGGGTCCAGGCGGCGTCCGTGATCGGCGCCACCAGTACCTCGCCCGGCTCCAGCGCCTCGCACGAGGCCGGGTCGGTGACGACCCGGACCCTGCCGGTGTAGGTGCCGTGACTGCCACCGACACCGTTGAGGACGTCGCCCCCGACAGCGGCCTCGGTGTGCTCCTCGCTGCGTCGCGGCCAGCTGTCGATCTCGGTCCGGGAGTCGTCCGCGATGAAGAACGGCGGTTCCAGTTCCCGGAGTTCGTCGTATTCCTGAAGCCGCTGGCTGATGACGGAGCCGAAGCGTTCCGGATCGGCGACATAGTCGTCGAGCTCGGTGTCCAGCAGCATCATCACGTCTTCGGGCTGTGCGAGACGTCCTGCCTCGACACCGCGGCGGCCGAGCTCGCGGATCGCCATCCGGATCTCGTTGATGACGGTGACGCAGTTCGCCTTGGTCCGCTCGCGCGCCGGGATCCACACGTTGGACGCGTGCATTCCGGCGTCGAACATCGGCTGCGCGTCCTCGGGGAGTGCGCCACGCACCTCCGCGGCCGTCGCCTGGCGGTGTGCCGTGAGCCGCTCGTGCCGGGCGGCCGGAGAATCACCGTCGGAGCTGTGCCGGATCCGGTCCACCAGGGACAGTGCCTGGATCGGGGAGGCCTCCCAGGACAGCGCGTGGATGTCCCACTCGTTGGGACCGCGGTCGCCGGACTCGGCGAGGAACTCGTCGAAGGAGTCCCGGAACGCCTTCACGTCCCCGGTCGCTCCCTCGAGCGCCTGCTCCACCGCGGCCGGCCCCTGGTCGAACAGTGCCGTCAGTTCGGGGGAGGCCACCACCTGCCGGGACAGCGTCCACAGGCCCGTCGAGGGGCCCGCCGAGTCCACGTCCCCCAGGCCGCTGATGAGGTCGAGCATCGCGCCGGGACGATCGATGCTCGCGCACAGCGGGCCGAGGATCGCCGGTCCGACCGATGCGGGCAGTGAGGACTCGACATGCCTCTGGAAGGTGGTCTCCACCTCGTCCAGCAGGCCGCGGGCACGCGCCACCAGCTCGGCATCGGACAGCTGCGTCAGGTCGGGCCGCTCGCGGCGGATCCGGCGCAGCCGCTCATGGTCGGCGTCGCCCTCCGGATAGCCGGTCTGGCCGAGCATCTGCCCCAGGATCCCGCCGGCCTTGGCCGTCAGCTCCGTGTCCTGGTCGTCGGGGTGCGCCACGTACACCGGGGTGTCGGAGCGCTGGCCGACGAAGGCCGCGTCGATATCGGCCGCGGTCTGGCCCATACGGATGCCGAACAGCCGCAGGTGCGAGAGGTTGAGGTAGAAGTAGCCGCCGAAGATCCCGACGAACGGGGGCCGGGTGCCGGCGACCTCCTCCTCGCGGTAGATGCTGAAGTCGATGAAGCCGCGGCGCCAGCCCTGCAGACCGCGCCCCCAGACCAGGCTCCAGCCCAGCGGGCTGGCAGGCTCCGGCAGGGTCTCGCCCGCGTTGGCCCGCGTGTAGTGGGGCAGTCGCTCGTTGCGCTGCCAGTCGGTGATCCAGTGCTTCATGGTGATGGGGCTCCCGCCGTCCGCTCCGCCGCTCACCACTGCGCCGTGCCGCCGTCGACGCTGATCAGCGTGCCCGTGATGCCCGCGCCCGCGTCGCTCGCGAGCAGCCTGGCGACTGACGCGATCTGCTCGACGGTGGTGATCTTCTTGGTGGCGGCGTGCTCGGCGAACCGGCCCAGCCACTCCTCGTAAGTGATGCCCTCGGCCTCGGCCGCAGCCGGTCCCGCGGCACGCATCAGGTCGGTGTCGACGGCGCCGGGGCAGATCGCGTTGCAGGTGATGCCCACGGTGCCGTACTCGAACGCGGTCGCCTTGGTCAGACCGTGGATGGCGTGCTTGTTGGTGATGTAGTGGCTGATCGCGGGCTTGTTGGCCTGCTTGCCCTCGACCGAGGAGATGTTGATGACCCGGCCCCAGCCGCCGTCCAGCATGGGCTTCAGCGCACGCCGCGTGCCGTAGAAGTAGGCGTTGAGGTTCAGGTCGAGCGCCTTGTGCCAGGCCTCGTCGCTCAGCTCGTGGACGGGTGCGAAGCCCTCGGTGCCCCCGACGTTGTTGACCATGATGTCCAGTCGGCCGAAACGCTCGACCGTCCAGTCGACCAGTGCCTCGATGTCCGCCTGGCGGCTCGAGTCGCAGGCGTGGAAGACGGCCTTGTCACCGGCCTGGAGTTCCTCAAGCGCCTGCTTGCCCTTGATCTCCGAGCGGCCGCTGAGCACGACCGTCGCCCCGTCGGCCAGGAAGGCCTCGGCGATGGCGCGGCCGATACTGCGCGTGCTGCCCGTGATCACTGCGACACGTCCGTCGAGGCTGCCCGTAGCCACCATGCTGTTCTCCTGCGAGGTTCGTGGGTTGGTCATCTGGACGCTTCGTCCAGGAGGCGGTGGATGGTGCGGTGGAAGTGCTGCAGCCCGGGTTCGTTGCGTCCGAAGACGAAGTCGGTCCCGGCGAGGGCCTTCAGGCTCCGCTGCACTCCGTAGGTGGTCGCGTAGTCCTCGTCGCGGACCACCTCGTAGAACCACTCGCCGAACTGGTCGGCCGCGTGGCGCTCCTCCTCGGTGACGGCGGGCTCACGCAGCAGGATGATCTGCTGGGTCACCGATTCGGTGGCCGTACGGGGAATCACGATGGAGACGGCGATCTTGTTGCGCCAGGTGCCGGCGATGGCCAGACCGGGGAAGAGCCAGTAGATGGCTCCGACGATGTCACCCGGATCCCGCTGCTCCGCGGGCAGCTCCGCCAGGTCGGCGACCGGCCGTAGGGCCGCACCGAGGCGCTGATGAGGGCCCCAGGTGTCATGGGCCATCATGTTGGAGTAGTTCGTCTCGAAGACCGTCTTCGTGTGCAGCGACGCGAAGTGGTACGTCTCCAGGTACCCGTCGAGGGTGACCTTCCAGTTCGGGCTGGTCAGCTCGCGGGTGGCGTAGTGGTGGCAGTCCGCGAAGCGGAGCCCCTCCAGGAGCGGCTGCAGATCCCCCAGCCAGACGTCCAGGTCGTGCTCGGCGGCCGGATCGAGCGACACGAAGACGATGCCGGCGCGCTCACCGGCGGGAAGCTGGATGAGACTGCGCTTCTCGCGCGGTACCTCGCCGAAGGTCTTCTCGGCGTACACGCCGCGCAGTTCGCCCGCCAGGTCGTACGACCAGGCGTGGTACGGGCAGGTGATCCGCTTCGCCACGCCGCAGCCCGGCTCGACGAGCTCGGCGCCGCGGTGCCGGCAGGCGTTGATCATCGCGTGCACGACGCCCTTGCGGTCCCGGGTGATCAGGATGGGGACGCCGAGCACGTCCAGCGCCTTGTAGGTGCCAGGTCCGGGAAGCTCGGACGACATCGCCAGAGGCAGCGGAACGCTCCGGTGGACGGCGTCCATCTCCCGCAGCCAGCGGTCGGCGTCGAGGTAGTTGTCGACGGGTTCCGTCCACTGTTCCTCGGCCTCGTGCGTGGTGTTGTTGATGTAGTGCTCGATGACACGCTCGGCGAGCTCGGCCGCGTCCTGCCGCATCGCCGTGCCCGCGGCGTCCGTGGAACGGTCCTGGCCGATCCATGAGGTGTATTCCGGAGCGGGAGGCGGCAGGGGACGTTCGTCGTCCGCCGTCTGGGTCTCCGGTGAATTGATCTGGACCACGATGTCCTCAATCCTCCCAGCCGCGAGCTGGTGAAGGTTCCTGGTGCTACAGCTGCGCTGCGACCGCCACAAGAACAGGAGTTAGTGTTGTGTGTCAATAGAAAGTGCTCAACTCGGCCGGACGGGGATTCCACAGGTCACCCCTGCCTTCTGTGGCAGGGACACGCCCGGACCGACTGGATCTTTCTATTGAACGGCTCCAGCTACCGGGATGTGATGGCTGGCTGACGGAGGGGTGGCCCCATGGCGGATGAGACGACCGGTCCGGTCGGGGTGTCCGGGAGGGCGCGGATCACCCAGCCCTTCGAGGCCGGAGTCGTGGTGCGGGACCTGGAGGTGATGGAGCGCTTCTATGGTGAGGTGCTCGGCTGTGTCCCCGTGCACCGCTCGCACATCCCGCAGGCGATCGCCGGTCCGGCCGGACTGGGTGGACAGCTCCTCGTCGTCTGGCTCGAGGTGCCGTCCGGGGGCCGGATCAAGCTGATCCACCCGCGGGCGAGGGTGGTGTCGTCGCCGTGGGCCGGGCCGCTGGCCGAGCGCTGCGGCCTGGTCTACCTCACCTTCCATGTGGACGATATCGCACCCCTGGTCGCCGCCCTGCCGGCCGCTGGAGGCCGGCCGCTGTCGTCGCCGGTCGTGGTGTCGGCGCGGGGTCGGCGGATCAGCTTCTGGGCCGATCCGGAGGGCAACGCGCTGGAACTGGTCGACGAGCGCGGAGGGGTTCGTGAGCCCGGTCGGTCCGAGCCGTAGTAATTAGAGAACCTCTTCAGTAAGGTGCCCCAAGCCGGTTACTGTAGACCGACACAACAAAGTCCGATTGCGTGACACACCTCGCTCGGGGCGAAGGGGCGGACGATGGCTCAAAGGGCATCGAAGAAGTCGGCCGATCCGGCCGCGAACCAGGCATCGGCGCAGGTCGTCAGGGATCTGCACGAGCGCATGGTGCGCATCCGCCTGTTCGAGACCGAGGCGGGAAAACTCATGGAGGCCGGCAAGCTGCCGGGCTTCCTGCACCTCTACGTCGGTCAGGAGGCGGTCGCCGCGGGCGTGATGGCGGCCCTGCGCGACGACGACCAGATCACCTCCACGCACCGCGGGCACGGACACGCCGTGGCCAAGGGCGTCAGCTTCCGGCACATGTACTCCGAGCTGTACGGCCGCGTCACCGGCGCCTGCCTCGGCCGCGGCGGAAGCATGCACATCAACGATGTTACCCTCGGCATGCTCGGTGCCAACGGCATCGTCGGCGCCGGCGTCCCGATCGCCGTCGGCGCCGCCTTCGCCGCCCAGTACCGCGGCGAGGACAACATCGCCGTCACTTTCTTCGGCGACGGCGCCACCAACATCGGCAGCTTCCACGAGGGCGCCAACATGGCCGCCATCCTGCGCCTGCCGGTCCTGTTCATCTGCGAGAACAACGGCTACGCCGAGTTCACCCCGCAGTCGAAGCACATGCTGATCACCGACGTCGCCGACCGGGCCGCGTCCTACGGCATGCCCAGCGTGATCGTCGACGGCATGGACGCGCTCGCCGTCCACCAGGCCACCGTCGAGGCCGTCGCACGCGCCCGGGCCGGCGAGGGACCCATGTTCATCGAGGCCAAGACCTACCGCTACTACGACCACCAGGGCGTCAAGGGACTGCGTCACCCCTACCGCTCGGACGCGGAGGTCGAGGAGTGGAAGGCCCGCGACGCGATCGACCTCCTCGAGTCCCGTGCCCTCGCCGACGGCGCCGCCACCCGCGCCGAGCTGGACGACACCTGGCAGCGCACCCGCGACGAGATCGCCGAGGCCATCGCCTACGCCGAGGCCAGCCCGCTGCCCGACCCAGCCGACCTGCTCCTCAACGTCTACTCGGGATGACCGCCATGACCACCATCTCCGAAGCGCCCGCCGTCGCCCCGGACACCACGTCCCGCAAGCTCACCTACGTCAAGGCCTTCAACGAGGGTCTGGCGCAGGTCATGCGCGAGGACGAGAACGTCTTCGTCGCCGGGGAGGACGTCGCCGGGTACGGCGGTGTCTTCCGCATGTTCGACAACCTGCTCGACGAGTTCGGCCCCCGCCGGATGATCGACACCCCGATCTCCGAGGCCGCGCTCGTCGGCCTGGGCGTGGGCGCCGCCGCCCGGGGACTGCGCCCCGTCGTCGACCTGATGTTCATGGACTTCATCGGCGTCTGCCTGGACCAGATCGTCAACCAGGCCGCCAAGATGAAGTACATGTTCGGCGGTTCGGTGTCGGTGCCGCTGACCATCACCACCGCCTCCGGAGCCGGCCTCGGCGCCGCCGCCCAGCACAGCCAGAGCCTGGAGGCCTGGCTCTGCCACGTGCCCGGCCTCAAGGTCGTCATGCCGTGCGACGCGTACACCGCCAAGGGCCTGACGGTCTCCGCGATCCGGGACAACAACCCGGTCGTCGTGATGCTCAACAAGGTCCTGCTGGGCAGCAAGAGCGAGGTGCCCGAGGAGATCTACGGCATCCCGCTCGGCCAGGCCCACACCGCGCGGCAGGGCTCCGACGTCACGGTCATCGCCCTGGGCCGCATGGTGGGCGAGGCACTCGCGGCGGCCGAGGAACTGGCCGCCGAAGGCATCGAGGTCGAGGTCATCGACCCGCGCACCGTGCAGCCCCTCGACACCGAGACCATGATTGCCTCCGTGCGCCGCACGAACCGGGTCCTCGTGGTGCACGAGGCCGTGACCTTCGGCGGTCTCGGCGGGGAGATCGCCGCCCAGATCCAGGACGCGGCCTTCGACTACCTGGACGCTCCGGTCCTGCGCATCGGCGCGCCCTTCTCCCCGGTGCCTTTCTCCCCGGTGCTGGAGAAGGCCTACGTGCCCGACCAGGCCCGCATCGTGCAGGGCTGCCGTCGTCTCCTCGAAAGGTCGTGACCGAAGTGGCGGTCGAGGTTCTGCTGCCGAAGATCGGCCTGACCATGCAGGAAGGCACGATCGACGAGTGGCTGGTGCCGGCCGGCGGTGTTGTCGCGGAGGGCGACCCGCTCGTGCGGCTGGCCACCGACAAGGTCGACGTGGACGTCGAGGCGGAGGCCGGGGGACTGTTCCACCCGGTGGTCCAGGCCGGGGCGACCGTCCCGGCCGGTGCGCTCATCGGGTGGCTGCTGGCCGAAGGGGAGGAGCCACCGGGTGCGGGGGGCACGACCGCCCCCACCGACTCCGTGTCCGCCGACTCCGCGCCCGCCGGCACGGACGTGGTGCCGGCCGGCGGAGGCGTTGGCGCCCTGGCGCCGTCGCTCGGCGGATCCGCGGGGCTCAATGGCTCGGGGGGCCGACTCCTGGCTTCCCCGAACGCCCGGCGGGTGGCCTCCGAGGCCGGCGTCGACCTCACCGCCGTACGCGGCACCGGCCCCGGTGGCCGGATCGTCTCCGAGGACGTGGAGGAGTATCTGCTCGCCTCGGCGGCCCAGCCGCCCGCCGTCCTCTCGGCGGACCCGGTCACCCCCACCTCCCCCCTGGTCCGCCGGCTGGCGAAGGAGCGGGGTATCGACCTCGCGGACGTACGCCCCACCGGTGCGGGCGGACGGATCCGGCGGGCCGACCTCGACGCCGCCACCCCGGCGGCCGCCCTGGTACGCTCCACGGCGACGCCCCGCCAGGCCACCGCCTCACCCCAGCCCGGAGACGTCATCCCCCTCACCGGGATGCGCGGCACCATCGCCCGCCGGATGCACGCCAGCCTCCAGGAGATGGCGCAGCTGACCCACGGTTACGAAGTGCGGATGGACGCCGTCGTAGCCCTGCGCGCCCAGCTGAAGCAGGAGTGGGCCGACACCGACCTGCCCGTGCCGAGCCTCAACGACTTCCTCATGAAGGCCGCCGCGCTGGCCCTGCGCGCCCACCCGCTGCTCAACGCGACGGTGCTCGAGGACGGCGTCCACCTGTACGAGGCCATCCACCTCGGGTTCGCCGTCGCGGTGCCGGGCGGCCTGCTCGTCCCGGTGATCGAGAACGCGGCGGAGCTTCCCTTGCCCGAAGTCGCCCGCAGAGCAAGGGAATTGGCGGACAACGCCCGATCCGGCCGGATCTCCCCGGCGCTGCTGGAAGGCGCCACGTTCACCGTCACCTCGCTCGGCGGGTACGGCGTCGACTTCTTCACCCCCGTGATCAACCCAGGCAACGTCGCCATCCTCGGCGTGGGCAGGCTCAGGGACGGCGTCGAGTGGGTGGACGAGCAGCCGCGGCGGACCCAGGTGCTCACCCTGAGCCTCACCTTCGACCACCGTGCCGTGGACGGGGCGCCCGCTGCCGAGTATCTGCGCACGGTCGGTGAGCTGCTGCGCAAACCCCTGCGGCTGCTGGTCTGACCTCCCCCGCTCCGCGCCCGTCGACCGCCACCCACGCACCCGGTCGGCGGGCGCGGCCCACCCATGGTCCGGTCCGGCTACTCGGCCGCCGGATCGGCGATCCGCTCGGCGAGCCGGCCCACCTCGCGGAGGAACGAACGGTGCCCGAGGGACCGGTAGACGTCGTCGCCCCGGACCTGCGAGATCGCCGCGGCTTCCAGGAGCGCCAGCACGCCCAGGCCGATCACCGCCGCCTCGGCGTCCGTGACCGGCTCACGGCCCTTGCGGACCAGCCGGACCAACTCCTCCAGCAACTGCGTACGGATCTCGTGGCGCAGTGCCTCCGCCTCCTGGCTCATGCCGGCCGAGGACACGAAGAACACGGTGGCGGCCGACCGGTGCTCGCCCAGCCAGACCACCAGCGCGGTCACGGCCGGCCCGATGTCGGAGCCGGGCTCGTGCGCCTCGGTGAGCGTCTCCACCTGCTCGCGCAGTGCGGCGGCGAACACCCGCATCCCCTCCACCAGGACCTGGTCCTTGGAGGAGAAGTGGTAGTACACGGCGGCCGACGTCATCTCCGCCCGCGCCGCGATGTCGGCCACCGTCACCTCGTCGGGAGGCTGGGTGGCGAAGAGTTCCGTGGCTGCCTCGATCACCCACTGCCTGCGCGAAGGGCGGTGAGCTGCGCGCGTCCCGGATGTAGTCATGGTGTCAAGTATGCCGTGATCTTCGTGCTTCAGAACCACTGGGACACCAGGATTTACGGACCCGACCTGGGACAGTAACTGGATAACATGGTCAGTACGCCGGAGCGCACAGGCACCGGTCACGGCAACCGTCAGGGAGCATGATGGCCACCACGAACGGCAAGCAGCCCGCCCACCGTCCTTCGCGACGACAGCACATCATCAGCGCCGCTGTCCGGGTGTTCGGCCGCAACGGCTTCGCGGAGACCAGTGTGCAGGACATCGCGGACGAGGCCCAGGTGGTGCCCACGGCCGTCTACTACCACTTCTCGGGCAAGGAGGAACTTCTCGAACTGGCCATGCGGCGGGTCTTCGACCAGTTGAACACGGTCGTGGAGACGGCCCGCCCGGACACCGAGCCGGGTGACGCCGAGGGCCTGCTGCGCGTCATCGACGCCGTATGGGAGTGGGTGGAGAAGAACCCGGACGAGGCCCGCCTCTACCAGGTCCAGATCGCCTCCGCCAACGGCAACATCAAGCTGCTGCGCGACGAGTTCGAGCAGCGGCACATCCAGCGGGCGTACGACTATCTGCCCGAGAGCTCCACCCGCAGCCCCCGCGCGGCCAAGGCACGGCACGCGTCGCAGGCACTCGCGGTCCGCACCCTGATCAGTACGACCATCCTCGTGACCGCGCTGCGCACGGAGGGCGGACCGCTGTCCCAACTGCCGTCCCGGTCCGTGCAGGAAGCGGTGAGGGCCCTGGCGCTGCGCATCGTCGCCGCCGAAGAGAAGGCCGAGCCGGAGGCCACCCGGGCCTGAACGGCGAACGGGTGGCGGGAAGTCTGTTCAGGAGCGACAGGCGGGGAGCCTGTTCGGAGGGGCAGGCGCGGAGCCTGCTCAGGAAGGACAGCGGATCGCACGCGTCCCCGAGCACAGCGTTCCGTGCGTCACCAGGGCAGCGGTCCGCGCTCGGCGAACAGCCCGCCGGTCGTCTCGTCGCCCTCCGGGAGGGTCGCCAGCCAGACGGGCGTGTCCGCGCCCTTCTCCGGACCGCGGGGGGCGGCCGGGCCGCCCATGCCGCTGCGGGTCCAGCCGGGGTCGGCCGCGTTGACCAGGACGCCCGTGCCGGCCAACTCACCGGCGAGCATCCGGGTCAGGGCGTTGAGCGCGGTCTTGGAGACGCGGTAGGCCGGATGCCTGCCGGAGTCCATCAGCGCCAGTGAGCCGTACGAACTGGTGAGGTTGACCACGCGTCCGTAGCCCGCTCGCACCATGGCCGGGACGACCGCCTCGGCCATCCGCCAGGCACCCACCAGATTGATGTCCAGCGTGGCGCGCAGGACCTCCTCGTCGAGGTACGGCGGCCGCAGGTCACCGTCCAGGGACACGCCGGCGTTGTTCACCAGTACGTCGATTCCGCGCCCGCCACCGAGCAGTTCCCCTGCCTCACGCATCGCCTCGCGGACGCTGAGCACGGATCCCACGTCCAGGGCGAGCGGCAGGGCCGCCGGGCCGATGGCGTGGCACACCTCCTCGGCCGCCTCCCGCTTCCGTGCCCCGACCAGAACCCGCAGCCCCCGGTCGGCGAGTTGTCGGCAGATCTCCACGCCGATCCCCCGTGCACCGCCGGTGACCAGGGCGGTTCTGCGCTCGCTCATGATAGTTCCCTTCGGTTCTCGGTCCGCCGGCAAGGACACGAGTGTTCAGACCGTCAGCACCGCGCACGCGCTGATCCCCGGCGCCCCGTACACATGGGTGAAGCCCACCCGGGGGCCGCCCGGCACCTGTACTCCCGGTGCGCGGCCCTGCAACTGCCGTACGACTTCGTGGAACTGGCGCAGCCCCGAGGCGCCGACCGGTTCGCCGCCCGCCAGGCATCCGCCGTCGGTGTTGACGGGGATCCGGCCCGTGGGATCGGTGTCTCCCGCGGCCAGCAGGTGTTCCTGCTCGCCGTGCTCGCACAGCCCGGTCTCCGCCAGGTGGATCAACTCCGAGCCGCTGTCGGTGTCCTGCAGCTGGGCCACCTGGACGTCGGCGGGCCGCAGACCGGCCCCACGGAAGACCGCCTGAGCCGCGTCGACGCTCGGGCTGCGGTGCGGTCCCGGCGGCAGCCAGGGCGAGAACACCTCGAACGATCCGAACCGTCTGGTCCGGAAGGCCAGCGACGCGAGCCTGACCGGGCGTTCGCACAGGTCGAACGCGCGGTCGCCGCGGGCCAGCACCAGCGCGGCCGCGCCCTGCCCCGGGGAGCAGAACATGTACTGGGTGAGCGGCGGGCTCACTTCGGGGGAGTGCAGGATCTCGTCCTCCGTCAGCTCCTTGCGCCGCCAGGCCAGGGGATGGCGCGAGCCGTTGCGGAAGGCGCGTGCGGCCACCGTCGCCAGCGCCCGCTCCGCGATGCCGTGCTCGTGGAGATAGCGCTGCGTCTTGAGGGCGAAGAACTGGGTCGTCAGCATCAACCCGGTCTCCGCGTACCAGTCACCGAGACCGTAGCGGGCCGCCGAGACATGGAACGCGCCCCGCTCGTGCTTGTCGAACCCCACGGCCAGGCCCAGCGACGCCTCGCCCGCCCGCAGCGCGTTGGCCACCGCGAGCACCGTCGAGGCGCCGGTCGCGCAGCCGTTCTGCACATTGACGAACGGCACGCCGGTCAGTCCGAGCCGGCCCACCAGTGTGTCGGGTTTGCCGGACACGTCGGAGCCGCCGGCCGCGTACCCGATGTCCTCCCACGCGACCCCGGCGTCGGCCAGCGCCTCCCGTACCGCGCGGGCGGCCATGTCCATCCCGGTGACGGACTCGTCGCGGCCGAAGGGATGCATCCCGCATCCGACCACGTAGATCTCGTCGGCGCGGTTCATCGCCGTCCTCCCGGATCGGCACAGAACGCGAAGGTCAGCACGTCGCTCCCGTCCTCGTCCTGGTACGCGGGCACCGTGGTGAGCCGGACCGGCAGCCCGATCCGGATCTGAGGGCGGGACACCTCCAGCCGCGCTTCGACCAGCACCTCGCCGAGGTCCACATAGCCCACGTGATACGGCCGGTAACCGTCGGCCGGCGTCCGGTACGGCGGCTTGGGCGGGAACGCCTGCGCCGTCCACGACCACACCAGGCCCCTCACCGGCAGCGGGTGCGCGGACATGGACCCGTCCGAGCACCTGGGGCAGGAGTCCTGCCGGGGAAAGACGACGGTGCCGCACCCGGAGCAGCGCGCGCCCACGAGGCGCGGTGGATCGGCCCCGTCGAACAGGCCGTCGTCGATGAGTCTGGTGGTCATGCTGTCGTCCTGTCCTCTTGCCGACTGGCCACGAATCCGGGGCCACGAATCCCGGCCACGCATCTGCCGGCCACGGTTCTGCGGTCCACAGGGCCGCGGCCCACGGGCTGGGCCATGGGGCTGCGGGCTACCAGCCCAGCAGCCCGGCGAGCCGTTCCCGGTGGTGTGCCGCGCCGCCCAGGAGTACGGCGTCGGACTGCGCGCGACGGAAGTACAGGTGCGCGTCGTGCTCCCAGGTGAAGCCCATGCCGCCGTGCAGCTGGACACACTCCGCCGCGACGAACGTGAAGGCCTCGCCGCACCAGGACTGAGCCACCGCCGCGGCTTCCGCGAGCGCCTCGGGGGAGCCGGCCACACGGACCGCGCGTACCACGGCCGACCGCGCGGACTCCACCTGGAGCAGCATGTCCGCGCAGGTGTGCTTCACGGCCTGGAAACTCCCGATGGCTCTGCCGAACTGCGTACGGTCCCGCACATGCGCCACGGTCATGTCCAGCGCCGCCTGCGCACCGCCGAGTTGCTCGGCGGCCAGCGCCACCAGGGCCGTGTCCAGGGCGCGGGTGACGACCTCGGCCCCCTCACCGCCGGCGGTCAGCGCATGTGCCCGGACACCGGAGAACGTGACCACCGCCTGACCCCGGCTCAGGTCCAGCGTGGGCACCCGCAGGACGCTGACGCCCGGTGCGCGCGGGTCGGCGAGGAAGAGGTCCACGCCGTCGGGACCGGTGGCCGCGACCACGAGCGTCTCGGCGTCGGCCCCGTCCAGTACGAAGGGCGCCGTGCCGTCCAGGACCGCGTCGCCGCCACGCCAGGTGACCGCCACCGGCACGTCGTCCGGTCGCCACACGCCGTCGGGCGCGGCCACCGCCAGCGCGTGCACCCGGCCTCCGGCCAGCTCCGCCAGCGGCCCGGCGGCGGTGCCGCAGCCGGCCAGTACCTGCCCGGCGAGCACGGTCGAGGACAGCAGCGGCACCGGTGTCAGCGTCCTGCCCAGCTCCTCGCAGACCACGGCGATCTCCGCCAGGCCGCCGATGCCCCCGGCGGACTCCGGCAGGCCGAGGGCCGCGAGGCCCACCTGCCGGCCGAGGGTGTCCCACAGGCCGGCGTCGATGCCGGGGGCGTGCTCGTCGAGCTCACGCACGGCCGCGATGCCGCCCGCGTCCGCGCACACCGACCGCACGGTCTCGCGCAGGTCCTCCAGCTCGGCGTCGGACGCGGGCGTCTCGGCCGCCGGGCCGGCGTGGTGGGTCACGGTCGTCGTCATGTCGCTGTCCCGTTCCGGTCGCTCCCGCGCTCGCGCAGCGCGCTGTGCGCCGCCGCCATCCGGGCGACCGGCACGCGGTGCGCGGAGCACGAGACGTAGTCCAGTCCCAGGTCGTCGCAGAACGCGATCGACTCGGGGTCCCCGCCGTGCTCACCGCACACGCCGAGCTTGATGTCGGGCCGGACGGTCCTGGCCCGCTCCACGGCCAGCGCGATCAGCGCGCCGACGCCGTGCGGGTCCAGCCGCGCGAACGGGCTGGCGGTGAGGAACCCGCGCTCCTGGTACGCGGTGAGCACCTGGCGCTCCACGTCGTCCCGGGAGAACCCGTAGGTGAGCTGGGTGAGGTCGTTGGTGCCGAAGGAGAAGAACTCGGCGTGCTCGGCGAGCTCGGCGGCGAGCAGGGCGGCCCGCGGGGTCTCGATCATCGTCCCCAGCCGGTACGGCACCTCCACCCCGGTGCGAGCCGCGACCGTCGCGGCAGCCTCGCGCACGAATCCGGCTGCTGCCTGAAGCTCCTCCGGCAGGCTGACGAGCGGGATCATCACCTCCAGCTGGGGGGTGACACCCGTGGCGGCGACATCGGCCCAGGCGGAGAAGAGCGCCTCGGCCTGCGCCGGGTACAGCCGCTCGTGCAGCAGCGCCAGACGCACGCCGCGCAGCCCGAGCATCGGGTTGGCCTCCCGCAGCGACGCGGCCCGCTGCTCCGCCGCGGTGTCACCTGCGGCCTCGGCTTCGCCGGGGGCGGGCAGGAACTCGTGCAGCGGCGCGTCCAGCAGGCGCACGGTGACCGGACGGTCGCCGACCGCGGTCAGCAGCGCCTTGAAGTCCTCGTGCTGGGCGTGTTCCAAGGCGACCAGGGCCTCGTCGCGGGCCTCGGGATCGGCGGCCAGGATCACGCTGCGGATCAGCGGCAGCCGCTCGCCGAGGAACTGGTGCTCCGTACGGCACAGACCCACGCCCTGCGCGCCGAGGGCGATGGCCGTGTCCACCTCCGCCGCGGTGTCGGCGTTGACCCGCACCCCGAGCCGTCGCGCGTCGTCCGCCCACTCCAGCAGGGTGGACAGTTCCGGCGGGGGGCCGGCGACACTGACGGTCAGCGTTCCGGCGTAGACGGCGCCGGTACGGCCGTCGAGGGACACGGGGTCGCCCTCGCGCAGCGTTCGGTCCCCGATCCGTACGGTGCCGGCCGCCCGGTCGACCCGCAGTCCCTCCGCGCCGCACACCGCGGGCTTGCCGGCACCGCGCGCCACCACCGCCGCATGTGAGGCGATGCCTCCGCTGCCGGTGAGGACCGCGGCGGCGGCCAGCATCCCGGGGACGTCGGCCGGGGTGGTCTCGTGCATCACCAGGACGGCGGGTGCGTCCTCGGCGGCCAGCTCCAGGGCGCGTTCGCTGGACAGCGCGATGACGCCGGTCGCCGCGCCGGGGGACGCGGGCAGCCCGCGCACCAGAAGGTCCTCGTCGCCGGTCAGCCTCAGCTGCGGGTGAAGCAGTTCCTGCACCTGGGCGGGAGCGATCCGGCGTATCGCTTCTCGCGTGTCGATCGCCCCGTCCCGCGCCAGGTCCGCCGCCAGGCACACCGAGGCGCGCAGTGGCGGACGGCTCTGCACCGAGGCGGCGAGCAGGGAGATCTCCCCGTCGCGGACCTCGAAGTCGACGGAGACCGGTGCGTGCAGATGGCGCTCGAGGGTGAGCAGCGCATGCTCGAGGAGAGTGGTGCCCGCGGCCAGTTTCTCCAACGGTTCGCCGGTGTGCGGGGGCGGAGCACTGCGGCGTACGCCCCGGAAGTACGAGCCCAGGGCGGAGAACCGACCGCTCTCGGGGTGGCGGCTGACCGCCGTCCCGTACCCCGAGCGGTCCGAGGGGCCGATACGCAGCGCCTGTACGTGCAGGGCGATACCGAGATCGGCGGGAAGCTTCTGGGCCTTGCGCGACCTTCTGGCACGCGGCGAGTCCCAGCGCGCGAGGACCGCCCGGGCGGCCAGGGCGAGCTGCTCGGCCGGGTCGCCCGGGAAGGGGCGTTCGGCGTGCTGCTCGACCAGGGCCAGCAGGGCTTCGACGCGGGCGCGGGGCCCCGGGGCGTCGAGGAGGGCGTCGTCCAGCACCGCCGCGGGTACGTCGAGCGCGTACTCCGCGATCATCCGGACCGTGGCCGCCCACACCTCGTACAGGGCCTCCGCGCGGCCGATGACATTGATCAGGTCCCCGGCGTTGTCCGGGGTGACGCCGAGACAGGCGAGGTCGGGCGGCAGTCCGGCGACCTCGCGCGGCGCGCTCGCCGACAGCCGCAGCAGCAGGGGCCGGGCCGGGTCGCCGACGCGTCGGCCCGACAGCTGCTCGACGAGTTCGACGGCCGCCCGGGCGGTGCCGGGTTCGCCCAGCGACCGCGCGGAGCCCGCGGGTACCGTCAGGCCCGGGACGACCGGCAGCCCGAGGGCCACCAGCCGGTCCATCGCGGTTCCGTGCGCGCCCAGCTCATCGGCGTCCAGTCCCCGGGTCAGGCCCTGGCCGTACGGCACGAGGGCGAGGCCCGGAGACTGGGACTGGGGCTGGAGCGGGGACTGCGGCTGGGTCTGGGTCGGGGCGACGGTTCCCGCCGGTCGGTCGGTGACGCTCAACCTCGGCTCCTTCGGACCAGCTCCTCTTCGAGGGCCTCGTCCTGGGCCCGGCTGATGCCCAGGACCAGCAGCAGCTCCTGGTGCAGCCGCATCCACACCGTGTGGTACGAGTCGCACAGCGGGGAGGCCAGCCACTGCGTGCCGCCGTCGTCGAACCGCTCGAGCGCGTCCTCCAGGCCGGTGAGATACCGGCCGCTGTCCGCGAGCAGCCGCTCCAGCCTGCGCAGCACCGGCTGGATGGCCTCGTGCACGTCCTCCAGCGCCTCGCGCACCTCGGCGTCGTAGACGCTGTCGCTGTGGTCGTTGACGCTGCCGTCCGGCCGGCACTGCCAGGCCGTGCAGACCTCGCGCACCTTCCGGTTGACCGGCAGGAACGCCTCGTAGACGGCGTTGATCTGGTCCTGGAGCTCCGAGCCGGCCGGTATCCGCAGCATCTTCGCCGCGGCGTTCTTCGCCGCCTCGGTGGGCAGCACCATGGGGCCCTTCACCATGGCGAGCCCCGCGTCGACCAGTGGGCGGTACTCGGACTCGGGCGCACCGCGCCACATGCCGCGCAGGACGAGGTCGATCACGGCATGAGTGAGGGACGTGTCCAGAGTGTCTGTCCGCTCCGCGGCAGCAGAATGCATCTCCACACCTTCTCTGTGGGGCGCGGGCTCATGCCGCGCGGCGACGGGGTGCCGGGTCGCAGGGGTTGCGATGAGTGATGCGTCGCAGGGGACCGCGAACTGTGTTGCCCGGAGGTTACGCCCGAGGGGACCTGTTAGTGAAGAGGAACTCAAGAAACACTTTGCGGCGTCTCCTCCTTCGGTCGTGCGGAAGCCGGCCTGGACCGGGACCGTGCGGCGAGAAACGACTCCATCGCGTCCTGGGCCTCCGGGCCACCCGCCAGAGCGGCGATCGAGCGCGCCTCCGCGGCGAGATGTTCCTTCAGCGAGGATCCGGCACCGGCCCGCAGCAGTTCCTTCGCGGCCCGCAGGGCCGGAGCGGATCCGGCCGCCAGCCCGGCGGCGCTCCGGTACGCGGTGTCGTCCAGTTCGTCGTCCTCCACCACCCGGGACACCAGCCCCCACCGCTCGGCGTCCTCGCCGGTCAGGACCCGGTTCGTGAGAATCAGGTCCGCCGCGCGCCGCGGCCCCAGCAGGCGTTGCAGGACCCATGAGGAACCGCAGTCCGGGGTGAGCCCGATCGCCGTGTAGGCCAGCCGGAACCGCGCCGACCGGGCCGCCAGGACGAGGTCGCCCGTCAGGGCCAGCCCGATGCCGCCGCCCGCCGCCGCGCCGCGCACGGCGGTCACCACGGGCACAGGCAGCTCGTGCAGGGCCCGCACCGCCTCGTGTGCGGCGGTGGCGACCGCGTGCACATAGGAGGAGGTGTCCGCACCCCGTCCGGCGAAGGCGCGCAGGTCACCGCCCACGCAGAAGTTCCCGCCCGCCGCCCGCAACAGGACCGCGCCGCCCGGATCCTCGGTGATGCCGGCAGCCGCGTCGCGCAGGGCTTCGGCGGTCGGGAGGTCGAGGGCGTTGCCGCGTCCCGGGTCGTCGAGCAACAGCTCGACCACTCCTTCGCTGTGGCGGACGACCCGGACCGGCTGGGTGCTCATCGGAGGCCTTCTCCCGTCGTCGGGAACTGCTCGAGAATGGCGTTCACATACTGGACCCGCTCTACAGTTTCGGCAATGGGATACCCCCCGCTCTCGCCGAGTGACCTACGCCGCACGGCATTCTCCGCTCACCTGGTGGGGCAGATACTTGACCCGCTGTACAGTTCTGGCGATGCGGCGGGCACCGGCGCCCGCTCGCCCGTCGGCGGGAGGAACCACCGTGCCGATCCAGTTCGATGTCGATCCGTCGGTCGCCCGGCTCGCCGAGGCCACCGCCGATTTCGTCCGCGATGTGGTGATCCCTGCGGAGCGCGAATGCCGCGGTTCCGTCCACGACGCCCCGCAAGCGCTGCGGGAAACCCTGCAGAAGGCCGCCCGTGAGGCGGGCGTGTTCGCGCCGCACGTCCCCGAGCGGTGGGGCGGACACGGGCTCGACCTGCGCGGACAGGCGGTGGTGTTCGAGGCCGCCGGGTACTCCGTGCTCGGCCCGCTCGCGCTCAACTGCGCGGCCCCGGACGAGGGCAACATGCACCTGCTCGAGAAGGTGGCCACCGAGGAACAGCAGGAGCGCTATCTGCGTCCGCTGGCCGCCGGCGAGTACCGCTCGTGCTTCGCGATGACCGAACCGGCGCCGGGCGCGGGCGCCGACCCCCGCGCGCTGATGACCACGGCGGTCCGGGTCCCCGGCGGCTGGCGCATCGACGGGCGCAAGTGGTTCATCACCGGGGCCGACGGCGCCGCCTTCACCATCGTGATGGCCCGCACCGACGGCAGCCCCGGAGGCTCGGGAGGCGCCACCATGTTCCTCGTCGACGCCGGAAACCCGGGCATGCGGATCGTCAGGAACATCGACACACTGGACGAGAGTCTTTTCGCCGGCCACAGCGAGGTCGTGTTCGACGGCTGCGTTGTGGGCGAGGACCGGGTGCTCGGACAGGTGCACCGGGGCTTCGAGAACGCCCAGGTCCGCCTCGGTCCCGCCCGGCTGACCCACTGCATGCGCTGGCTCGGGTCCGCCCGGCGGGCCCAGGACGTCGCCCTGGAGCGCGCCGGGACCCGGCAGGCCTTCGGCTCGCTGCTGGGGGACCTGGGCATGGTGCAGCAGATGCTGGCCGACTCCGAGATCGACATCGAGGCGAGCCGCGCGCTGATCTGGCGTACCGCCTGGGAGCTGGACAACGCCTCCGCGAGTGCCGCGCAGTTCTCCTCGGTCTCCAAGGTCTTCGTGGCGGAGGCGGTGGGCCGGGTCGTCGACCGGGCCGTGCAGATCTGTGGCGCGCTGGGCATCTCGGCCGAGGACGCCCCCCTGGCGCGTCTGATCAGAGAGGTGCGGCCGTTCCGGATCTACGACGGCCCGTCCGAGACCCATCGATTCGCCATCGCCCGCCGCGCGGTGAAGCCGTACCGTCAGCCGCGCGCTTGACCGAATCCGCCGGCTCCTGACGGAGCGTCGGACGTCGAGACCGATGTGGTTTCTTTTCATCGACTACAGCCAGCCGAGGCTTTCCAGGCTCTCTACTAGGACGTCCTAGTAATTTACTAGGACGTCCTAGTAACCTGGCCTCCCCACCCGTCGCCCGTCCCCACGGGCAGGCCGTCCGGAGTACACCGTGACCGATGGCACCAGCACACCGAAGCTCCACCAAGCGCAGTACCCGGTGCGTCTCGTCACCGCATCCAGCCTCTTCGACGGCCACGACGCCTCGATCAACATCATGCGGCGCATCCTCCAGGCGCAGGGGGCCGAGGTCGTCCACCTGGGCCACAACCGCTCGGTCGGCGAGATCGTGGACGCCGCCGTGGAGGAGGACGTCCAGGGCGTGGCCGTCAGCTCCTACCAGGGCGGCCACGTCGAGTACTTCGAATACCTCGCCGAACTGCTCCGCGAACGCGGCGCCGGCCATGTGAAGGTCTTCGGCGGCGGGGGCGGGGTCATCGTCCCCGAGGAGATCCAGCGGCTCGCCGACGCCGGAGTGCGGATCTTCTCCCCGCAGGACGGCCAGCGCCTCGGCCTCACCGGCATGATCAACACCATTGTCCGGGACTGCGACTCGGCTCCTTGGGAGGACACCCCCGCCCAGCTCACCGCCGTACTCGCGGGCGAACGCCCCGCACTCGCCCGGCTGCTGAGCGCTCTGCAGTCCGCCACCGTGCCGGACGAGGACCTGCGGACCCTGCGCAGCGCCGCCGCCGCACGCTCCGTACCCGTCCTCGGCATCACCGGCACCGGCGGCGCGGGCAAGTCGTCCCTCACCGACGAACTCGTACGGCGGCTGCGTGTCGACCAGCAGGACAAGCTGCGCGTGGCCGTGCTCGCCGTCGACCCGACCCGGCGGCGCGGCGGCGGAGCGCTGCTCGGTGACCGGATCCGGATGAACAGCCTGGACGGCGACCGGGTCTTCTTCCGGTCCCTGGCCACCCGAGGCCACCATGAACTCCCCGAAGGTCTCGCCGACTCCGTCGCCGCCTGCAAGGCAGCCGGATACGACCTGGTGATCGTGGAGACCCCGGGCATCGGCCAGGGGGACGCGGCGATCGCCCCGTACTCAGACGTCTCGCTGTACGTCATGACTCCCGAGTTCGGTGCCGCTTCCCAGCTCGAGAAGATCGACATGCTGGACTTCGCCGACGTCGTCGCCATCAACAAGTTCGAGCGACGCGGTGCGGCGGACGCGATGCGTGACGTCGGCCGCCAGCTGGTGCGCAACCGCGAGGCGTTCACCTCACGTCCGGAGGACATGCCGGTCTTCGGCACGAGCGCCGCGACCTTCAACGACGACGGCGTCACCGCCCTCTACCAGCACCTGCTCGGGCTGCTCACCGAACACGGCCTGTCGGCCGCACCCGGCACCCTCCCGGCGGCCACCGTGCGGCACTCCACCGGCGCCGCGCAGATCGTGCCCACCGGCCGGGTGCGCTACCTCGCCGAGATCGCGGAGACCGTCCGCGGCTACCACGCCGACACCGCCACGCAGGCCGACGCCGCCCGGCGCGTCCAGCGCCTGAGCGCCGTACGCGACGAACTGGCCGCGGTCGCCGCACCCACCGCCGACGTCGAGAAGCTGCTCGCCGACGCCGAGGAGAGCCTCGACGAGTCCGCGCGCCGGCTGCTGGCCGACTGGCCGGAGACCGTCCGCGCCTACTCGGGCGAGGAACTCGTGACCGTCACCCGCGGCCGCCAACAGCGCACCGCCCTGGTCCGCGAATCGCTCTCCGGCAACCTCGTCCCCCGCGTCGCCCTGCCCCGCTACACCGACCACGGCGAACTGCTGCGTTTCCTGCGCGCGGAGAACCTGCCCGGCCGCTTCCCCTTCACCGCGGGCGTGTTCCCCTTCAAACGCGAGGGCGAGGACCCGGCGCGGATGTTCGCCGGCGAGGGCGACCCCCAGCGCACCAACCGCCGCTTCCGCTATCTGTCCAAGGACAGCGAGGCCACCCGCCTGTCCACCGCCTTCGACTCCGTCACCCTCTACGGCCACGACCCGGCCCTGCGCCCCGACATCTACGGCAAGGTCGGCACGTCAGGCGTCTCCGTGGCCACCCTCGACGACATGAAGGCGCTCTACGCGGGCTTCGACCTCACCGCCCCCACCACCTCGGTCTCCATGACCATCAACGGCCCCGCGCCCACCGTCCTGGCCTTCTTCCTCAACACCGCCATCGACCAGCGGCTCGACGCCTTCACCGCCGAACACGGCCGCGAACCGACGGCCGAGGAGTCGGCGGAGATCCGGTCCTACGTCCTGCAGAACACCCGGGGCACGGTCCAGGCCGACATCCTCAAGGAGGACCAGGGCCAGAACACCTGCCTGTTCTCCACCGAGTTCAGCCTGCGGATGATGGCCGACATCCAGGAGTGGTTCATCGAGCAGGGCGTACGCAACTTCTACTCGGTGTCCATCTCCGGTTACCACATCGCCGAGGCCGGCGCGAACCCCATCAGCCAGCTCGCGTTCACCCTCACCAACGGCTTCACCTACGTCGAGGCGTATCTGGCCCGCGGCATGTCCGTCGACGACTTCGCGCCCAACCTGTCCTTCTTCTTCTCCAACGGCATGGACCCCGAGTACACCGTCCTCGGCCGGGTCGCCCGCCGCATCTGGGCAGTCGCCATGCGCGAGAAGTACGGGGCGGGGGAGCGCAGCCAGAAACTCAAGTACCACGTCCAGACCTCGGGCCGCTCCCTGCACGCCCAGGAGATGGACTTCAACGACATCCGCACCACCCTGCAGGCACTCATCGCCATCTACGACAACTGCAACAGCCTGCACACCAACGCCTACGACGAGGCCGTCACCACCCCCACCGAGGACTCCGTCCGCCGGGCCCTGGCCATCCAGCTCATCATCAACCGTGAGTGGGGCCTTGCGATGAACGAGAACCCGCTGCAGGGCTCGTACATCATCGACGAACTCACCGACCTCGTCGAAGAGGCCGTCCTGACCGAGTTCGAGCGGATCAGCGAGCGCGGCGGGGTCCTCGGCGCCATGGAGACGGGTTACCAGCGCGGCCGCATCCAGGACGAGTCGATGCTCTACGAGCAGCGCAAGCACGACGGAACGCTGCCGATCATCGGCGTCAACACCTTCCGCAAGCCCGGCGGCGACAGCGACCACCAAGTGGTCGAACTGGCCCGCGCCACCGAAGCGGAGAAGCAGTCCCAGCTCGCCCGCGTCGAGGACTTCCGCGCCCGCCACAGCGCCGAGGCTGAGGCCGCGCTCACCGCACTCAAGCGCGCCGCCACCAGCGGCGAGAATGCCTTCGCCGTCCTGATGGACGCCGCCCGGGTCTGCTCGCTCCAGCAGATCACCGAGGCGTTCTTCGAAGTCGGCGGCGAGTACCGCCGCAACGTCTGAGTACCGCCCGCACACCCCTCTGTCCACACTTCGTCCCACGCAAAGGGCCACTCGCATGGAAACTGTCTCGCGTCTCGGTGTCGTCGGCTGCGGTCTCATGGGCTCCGGCATCGCCGAAGTCGCCGCCCTCAGCGGCAGCGGCATCGACGTACTGGTCGCCGAGTCGTCCTCCGAAGCAGCCGAGGCCGGCCGCCGTCGTGTCGAGGCCTCCCTCGACCGCGGACTGCGCCGCGGCAAGATCACCGAGGAGGCACGGGACGGCGCACGCGCCCGTCTGAGCTACACCGACGACCTCAGGGACCTGGCCGACCGCCAGTTCGTGATCGAGGCCGTCGCCGAGAACCGCGACCTGAAGACCGGCGTCCTCAAAACCCTCGACGAGGTCGTCACCGATCCCGAGGCGATCCTCGCCACCAACACCTCGTCGATTCCCATCGTCGACCTCGCGGTGGCGACCCGGCGGCCCACCCATGTCCTGGGCATCCACTTCTTCAACCCCGTACCCGTACAGGCCCTGGTCGAGATCATCCCGGCCCTCACCACGACCCCCGACACCCTCGTCCGGGCCAGGGCCTTCGTCTCCGAAGCCCTGGGCAAGGAGGTCGTCGAGGCGACCGACCGCTCCGGCTTCGTGGTCAACGCACTCCTCGTGCCCTATCTGCTCGCAGCGGTACGCATGGTGGAGTCCGGATCCGCGACGCCCGAGGACATCGACCGCGGCATGGAACTGGGCTGCGCCCACCCCATGGGCCCGCTGCGGCTGCTCGACCTCATCGGTCTCGACACCGCACAGGCGGTGGCGGAGTCCATGTACGAGGAGTTCAAGGAGCCCCTGTACGCGCCGCCCGCGCTGCTGCGCCGCATGGTCGCCGCCGGCCGCCTGGGCCGCAAGAGCGGCCACGGATTCTACGACCACACCGCCGCCTGACCGGCTGGTCCGGGCGGCCACCGGGCCGCCCGGACCAGCCGGCGAGGCCGACGCCCCACTGAGCCGAGCCGTGCCCTCATCATCTGCGGACGGCCTGCGCGGTACGCCTTCCCGGCGGCGCGGCCCGCATCCGTGACGCCCGGTGGAACAGGCCGCCCACACCGGCTGCCAGCGCCCACGCTTCAACTGCCTACCTTCTTCCGCACGTTTCGTGTGCGGCCAGAGGATCACGCACGGCCGGCCTCGAACACGCCGACCAGCCCCCGGACACGAGGTGGGGCAGACCCTACTTGCCCTCACGCATCAGGGGATCCGGTAGACGAAGACGTGAGAACGCGACTCGGCGGTGAATTCGGCGCCGGACCAGTCGGCGTGCCTGCTCTCGAGTCGGAATCCGGCCAGTTGAGCCATGAGGTCGAGTTCGGCCGGCCAGATGTAGCGGTGGGGGCTGCGGAACACCTGAGCCTGATCGGTCGCGTCGAACCGGAAGTGGTGCGACACGACCTGAAACTCGACGACGGTGACAGGGACTCCGCGCCCAGCGAACGGGACGGCAACCCGGCCGGTCCCGATGGCGAACTCGAGCGCTGCTCCGTCGCCGGCGAGTTCGGCGAGGCGGTCCACGGCCGGCCCCAGGATCTCGGGCGCGAACATGCCGGTTCCGGGTGTGTCATAGCGCTGCGCGGCGGCAGCGTCCCAGATGTTCTCCTGCTGCATCCCGTCGACACTCGCCGCCGCCCTGTCGGATGTCCACCGAGTTCTCGCCCGGTGGATCACCATGTCCTCCGCTGCGGACAAGGCGAGACCGACCTGGATCCTGCGGACCGACTGCCGGGACGGACAAGGCGCGGTGGCACTGTGCTCCGTGGGAGCAGGAGTGGGGAGCCGGGTGCCTGTGAGCGCCGGTGGCGGGTACACGGTACGGGTACACACGGGTGCTCGACGGCAGGGACGGGAGCGAAGCGGGTGGCGGTCAAGGCGATGGGTTGGGCGCATTCGTTTCCCGTGTCCGGTGGCGTGCGCGCTGGGCGGCAATGGACACGACGGCAGCTGGAGTCCTTGCCATGGACCGCTGCTGAGCCGGAGACGGTGGACGCTGTCGTCCTGACCGTGTCCGAGCTGCTCACCAACGCTCACATCCACGCGCACAGCGACGCGCATCTGGTTCTCACCTGGGACGGCGACTGCCTGCATGTGAGCGTCCACGACGAGGATCCGACATTGCCGCGGCAGCGTGCCCCGCAGGAGGGTGAGGCGTCCGGTCGCGGGGTGGGGATCGTTCGGATGCTCGCCGACGAGTGGGAGACGAAGTGCCAGCGGCACGGCAAGACGGTGACGGCGTGCTTCCGCCCGGCCGGCGCCGACCGTTCGGGCGACAGCTGAGGAGAACCCCGCGCGGGCACGCACCGCGCGTCCGCACGGGCCACGGCGGCTCACGCCCTCGCGTCCGGCCCCGGACAGGCCGGCTCCCTCGGACCACTCCGAAGGACCTCGCCCGCTGCCCTCGCCACCTCAGGCGGAAGGAATGACGAACTCGAGCTCGGGACGGTCCCACGCCACCGCGGGTGGGTTCGCGGACACGGTCCCGGTGGGCACCGCACCCACGGTGCGGTAGAAGCCCTCGGCGGGAGGATGCGACACCACCCGGACGCGGTCGAGGCCGGCGGCACGGGCCTCGGACTCCATGTGCGCCACGAGCAGCCGTCCAAGACCACGTCCCTGAGCTCCGTCGGCGACGAACAGCAGGTCGAGCTCCGGTGGGGCGAGGACGAGCGAGTAGAACCCCAGGACACGGCTCTCGTGCTCGTCGGCGGTGACGGCCACGAAGACACGATGGGTCTCGATGTAGTCGGGACCGACCCGGTAGTCCGCGACCAGGGCCGCGTACTGCCCTGCGTAGGCGCGTGACCCCCGCACGAGCCGCGTGAGCCGTTTGGCGTCCCGCGCGACGGCCCTCCGTATCGTGACCGTCCCGCTCCGGGGCGTAATGCGTGCATTCATCAGGAAAGCATTATGTCCCAGGTCCTCCAAGAGACATTGCGGACGCTCCCTCAGCGCCCGGCGAACCCGGATCAGGCGACGGTGAACCGGAACGCTCCGGTGCCCCCGCCCATGGTCAGCCAGATGTGGCCCTCCTCCTTGACGATCCGCATCGCGACGTACGCGCAACCCGGGCAGCGGGCCGTGAGGCCGGGATCGGGGCCGTAGACGTGCAGCTCGGCGAGCGGACCCGAGCGGGCGCACTCCGGGCAGCGCCACCAGGCGGTGGTGGGTTCCACGGTGAGGATTTCCGAGAGCGGTCCGGCCAGGCAGTTGCCGTCGAGGTGAGCGGCGGTGTCGTCGGCCACGAGGTCCTCCGAAGCGGGAAGCGGGCGGCGGTTCAGCCGAAGCGTTCGGTGCGGATGGTGGCCGGGTTGCGGCCGAGGCCGGTCAGCAGGTCGCCGACGGTCTCCACGAAGCCGGTGGGGCCGCAGACGTAGACCGGGCTCGACGGCTGCAGCCGGGCCACCGGGTCCGCGAGGTCGTCCGCCGTGATGCGGCCGGGACCGCGGGTGGTGTCCGGCGGGGGTTTGCGGGTGTAGACGAAGCGGACATCGAGACCTGGATGCCCGTCGTCGAGGTGATCGCGGTACCAGACGTCGTCCGCACCGCGCACGGAGTACACCAGGTGCAGTGGCACCTGTGAGCTGGACCTGCGGTGGGCCCGGATCATGGCCGCGAGGGGGACGACGCCCGAGCCCCCCGCCACCAGGAGCGCCGGTTCGCGTTGCGCGGGCCGCCAGACGAACCAGTTGCCGAGCGGGCCGCGGACCTCCACGTCCGCGCCGATCGGCAGGGCGTCGGCGAGATACGGCGAGACCTCGCCGTCGGGCAGAGCCTGAACGCCCAGTTCGATGCGGTTGCCCTCGGTGGGCGCGGCCAGGGAGTAGCTGCGTACGGCCTGGTAGCCGTCGTCGGCGGTCAGCCGGACGTCGACGTGCTGGCCGGGCAGGTGGCCGGGCCAGTCGGGAACGGTGAGGACCAGGGTGCGCGCGGTGGCGGTCTGCGGCCGGCGCTCGACGAGCCGTGCCCTGCGCCAGACGACGGCCATGGTCAGTCCCCCCAGTTGCGCTGCTCGCGCCACGGGTCGCCGTAGTTGTGGTAGCCGACGCTCTCCCAGAAACCGGGTTCGTCCTCATGGGTGAGCCGCAGCCCGTTCACCCACTTCGCCGACTTCCAGAAGTACAGGTGAGGGACGAGCAGGCGGGCTGGGCCGCCGTGCTCCGGGGACAGCGGGTAGCCGTCGTACGTGTGGACGATCCAGGCCTGGCCGTCGAGGAGGTCCTCCAGCGGGAGGTTCGTGGTGTAGCCGCCGTAGCTGCTGACGACGGCGTAGTCCGCGGCCGTCTCGACGTCCTCGAGGAAGGCGTCCAGCGGCACCCCGCGCCACCGGGTGTCGAACTTCGACCAGCGCGTGACGCAGTGGATGTCCCGCACGGTCTCCTGCTGCGGCAGTTCCATCATCTGGTCCCACGTCCACGAGCGCCGCTCGCCGAGCTCCGTGGTGACGGTGAACTGCCAGGTGTCGACGGGGATCTTGGGCGTGGGTCCCGCGGAGAGCACCGGGAACGACTCGGTCGGGTACTGCCCTGGTGGCAGTTTGTCGGTCAGCCGACGCTCGCGCCCGTGAAAGCCGGGGGAGAAGGAATTCACCAGCGTCATCTCCTGAGCACGTCGGTCCGCGACTGTCCGCAGCTGTCGGCGTTCGCCGAGAAGCGTGCGAACGCGTCATAAGAAGTGTCCGGCACCGGGGATCCGTTCACCAGTCGTCCACCCGCCCTGCCGGGCCGGGAAACGCATGGCTCCTTGCTCCTGGCGTCCGCCACGGTAGAGGTTCCGGGCGCACGCGGCCTGCCCACGTGTGCACCGCCGCTGGCCCGTCGGTGCACAGACGCCCCCTGTCAACCGACTGCCCCGGACAGGGTCGCCCGTTCCCGGGCGGCGCGTACGGCCGCGGACAGGGTGGCGATGTCGTAGGCGCCGTGGTGGCGGCGGCCGTTGACGAAGAACGTGGGGGTGCCGGACACCCCGCTGAGGTCGGCGGACTCGACGTCCGCGGCAACCCTGGCGGCACCCGCGCCGGATCGGAGATCGGCGCGGAAACGGTCGGCGTCGAGACCGATCTCCTCGGCGTATCGGAGCAGATCCCGCGGCCGCAGATCCCCTTGGTGCCGCAGCAGCAGCTCGTGCATCTCCCAGTAGCGGTTCTGGCGGGCGGCGGCCTCCGATGCCTCCGCGGCCAGCTGGGCATTCGGGTGCACGTCGGTGAGCGGCAGATGCCGCCATACGTAACGCACGTCGCCGAAGTCGGCGAGCAACTCGCGCACCACGGGTTCGGCCCGCCCGCAGTAAGGGCACTCGAAGTCCCCGTACTCCAGGAGGGTCACGGGCGCGTCCATGGGCCCGCGTACATGGTCACGCTCGATGTCGACGGGATCGATGAGGTCGACGATGCTCTGGCCGGTGCCGAGGAGGGCGCGGGCACGGAAGGCCCGGGGAAGGGCGCTGATCACCCAGGTGGCCAGCCAGGTGACGAGGAACGAGCAGACGACGGCGGCCAGGATGCCGAGCTTCGCTTGCTCCAGCCGGTCCCCGTCGAAGGCGAGGGTGGCGATCAGCAGGGACACGGTGAACCCCACTCCGGCCAGGGTGCCGCCCGCGGTGATGGCGCCCCAGCCGACCGGCGGGTGCAGGCGCCCTCCGCTGACGCGCGTCGTGAGCCAGGTCGCGCCGACGATGCCGAGCGGCTTGCCGGCCACGTAGCCGAACAGGATGCCGAGCGTGACCGGTGAGGTGAAGGCATGGGCCAACTGGCCGGAGCTGAGCGTGATGCCGGCGTTGGCGAGCGCGAACAGCGGCACGATCACATAGCTGGTCCAGGGATGGAGCGTCCGCTGAAGCCGGTCGTTGAGCGAGAGCGTCGAGGCGATCCCGCGTCGCACGGTGCGCTCGAGTTCGGGGGTCGGCTGCTCGCGGAAGCGCCTGAACAGTCTGCTCGCCTGTTCCAGGTCGCGCCGCTCCGCCGGGCGGGCGTACGTCAGCAGGCCCATCGCCAGGCCCGTCACGACCGGGTCCACCCCCGACTTCAGGAGCGCCACCCACATCGCCACGCCCAACACCGCGTACAAGGAGGGGACGCGTCCTTTGAGGGTGCGCCGCACCAGCAGGACGACGGCGAACAGGCCGAGCGCGGTCAGCAGGGCGGGCAGGGCGATGGCTCCGCTGTAGGCGAAGGCGATGACGGCCAGCGCCAGGAAGTCGTCGACGACGGCGACGGTGAGGATGAAGACCCGGAGACTGCTGGGCAGCCGTGCGCCGAAGAGGGCGAGCATGCCCAGCGCGAACGCCGTGTCCGTCGACATGGCGGCACCCCAGCCGTGCACGGAGTCCTCGCCCGCGTTGACGGCCAGATAGATCGCGACGGGGAGGAGCATGCCGCTGAGCCCGGCGAGTACCGGCAGGGTGACCCGCCGGCGTTCGCGCAGCTCGCCCAGGTCGAATTCGCGGCGTGCCTCCAGACCGACGACGAAGAAGAACAGCGTCATCAGACCGCTGTTCAGCCACTCGCGCAGCTCCAGCGACACCCCGCCCGATCCGACGCGGACCGACAGCTCGGTTGCCCACAGCGTCTCGTAGGAGCCGGGGGCGATGTTGGCCCAGGCGAGGGCGGCGAGCGCGGCGGCGAGCAGGATCGCGGCACTGCCGGTCTCGGTCTGCAGGAAGGAACGCAGGGGGCTGCGGGCTTCATTGCCGCACAGGGTCTGCCCCGACAGCGAGGTCTCAGGTGGCACGGTCACTCCTGACGGGGCCCTGCGCATGAACGGTTCCGGCGCTGCTCATGATGATCCGGCACTCGGCGGAAGCGGTGATCGGCAGTGACCCGCAATGCCCCGCGGACCGCCTCCGGCCGCGGGGGCCGCGGTCAGCCCTGGTAGCCCTCGACCTGCGACGCCGGGCGTACGTGTGCGTCGTCCGGGTTCTCGCCGAACTCGGTCTTCGCGCGTCGCTGGCGCAGCAGATCCCAGCACTGGTCGAGTGAGCGTTCCAGCTGTCCGAGCCGTTCGTGTTCGGTCGTGCTGTCGATCTGCCCGGAGGCGAGGGCGTCACGGAGCCTGCGCTCGTCGTCGACCATCGCGGTGATCCTGGCCAGGATTTCCTCTTGGTTCATGTCCCTGCTCCTCCTCGGCACCGAGCCCCACTGTACGGCCCGTGGCGCGGATCAGGCGGTGATCCAGTCCCGTAGCCGGCGAGCGATCCGGGAGACACCGAGCGCCCCGGAGGCGGCGTCGCGTACGAGGGCGACAGCCGCCTTGGGCTGGTACTCGAGTTCGCGCCCGTTGAGGATCAGGTAGGCCTCGGTCGCGTGCCAGGCGAAAGCCTCGTTGGAGTGCTCCAGGCACGGCAGCTTCGCCAGGGTCTGCAACAGCGCGGCGGCTTTCAGGTACGGCGATCCGTAGATCTCGCGCTCCATCGCCCTCGCATCGACCCGGGCGACGGCGGCGTAGAGCGGACCGTAGTCGTCGACCTGGGGATCGCCTTCGAGCAGTTCCGCGGCGTGCAGCAGGAAGGTCACGTCGAGAGGGTGCGGCGGTTCCGGCTGGGTCACGCGGCGTGCCCTCGGTCCTCGTGCTGGAGTTCTCGCAGCGCCTCCTGCTCGGCCGCCCGCTCCTCGGCGCTGGGATCCGCGGTGCCGGGCTCAGCGGCGAAGGCCGCGCCGCTGCGGGCCATCGACGCCCTGAAGCCTTCGACGAAGCGCTGCTCCACGGCGGTGGCGCGGTCGTAGGCGGCCGACAGGATGTACTCCTGCATGCTGACCCCCGCCTGCTTCGCGGCCGCCGCGATGGCCGCCCGCTGCGCGGGGTCGGGAAAACGCAGATTCATCGCCTTCGGATCCGACATGACACCCACGGTACCAGCGGTACCACTTCCCTACTCCTCATCCGTGGGGGCGGCCGTCTCGACATCGAGCACGCCGTCGTTGCCGAAGAGGTCGGTGGCCGGCAGGCCGGTGTCCCCATGCCCTCCAGTTCCAGCAGGACGAGCGCGGCCGGGTCCGTTCGGCCGGGCAGCCGCCCGGCCGAACGCGCCGCAGAGGAAGGACAGCACCGCGAGCAGCGACCCGCTGAAGGGCCGCAACCCGAACGCGCGTACCAGGAACCCTCATGTGGTGCCCAGGAGCCCCGGGGCTCAGCGGCGCAGGGTGGTCTCCCGCCGCATGCGTGACAGTTTCTCGGGATTGCGCACGGCGTAGAGCCCGGTGATGAGGCCGTCGTCGATACGCACCGCGACGACGGTGTCGATCTCGTCGTCGAGCCGGAGAACCAGGGCGGGGTAGCCGTTGACCTGGGCCGTCCGCATCGGCCCCATGGCGGCGAGCCTGCCCAGCCCGGCGGCCAGCAGGCGGCCCACCTTGTCGGCCCCCACGACGGGTCGCGGGACGGCCTGCTTGACTCCGCCGCCGTCACCCATGAAGACGACATCCGGCGCAAGGATGTCGAGCAGTCCTTGCAGATCGCCCGTTTCGGTCGCCCGTTGGAAGGCGTCGAGTGCGGCTCGGGTCTCGGCCGGGGAGACGATCCCACGTGGCCGGCGCGCCGCGACGTGTGCCCGGGCCCGGTGCGCGATCTGGCGGACCGCGGCCGGGCTCTTGTCGACAGCGCCGGCGATCTCCTCGTACCCGAGGTCGAACACCTCGCGCAGCACGAACACCGCCCGCTCCGTCGGCGTGAGCGTCTCCAGGACCAGCAGCACGGCCATAGAGACGCTGTCGGCCAGTTCGATGTCCTCGGCCACGTCGGGCGCGGTCAGCAGCGGCTCGGGCAGCCAGGGACCGACGTAGGACTCCTTGCGCCGACCGAGCGTACGCAGCCGGGTCAGCGCCTGGCGCGTGGTGATCCGGACCAGGTACGCACGCTGATCCCGCACCGTCCCGAGGTCGACACCCGCCCACCGCAGCCAGGTCTCCTGCAGGACGTCCTCCGCGTCGGCGGCCGAGCCGAGCATCTCGTAGGCGACGGTGAACAGCAGGTTGCGGTGGGCGACGAACGCCTCGGTGGCGGGGTCCGTACGGTCGCCGACGGCGGGCTGCTCGGCCGTCTCCTCCGTGCGCTCGCTGTGCTCGATGTCCACAGGCTGCTCCTGTCTGTTCGCTCCCGGCGGTGCCCTCCGCACAAGACGCCGGCCCGCGCGGCTTTGTGACACCCATCAGCGGTGGCGCACGTCACACTGTCGCCCCGTCACACGGAGCGGGTCCCCGGCATCTCGTGTTCATCCAGTGCCGCACCACGAGTGAGGACGACGTCATGGACGCCCGATTCAACATGTTCGAGAACGAGATCTCCGCCAAGTTCGCCAAGCGGTTCGCCAATGCGAGCCTGGTGATCCAGCAGTCGCCGCTGCCCAAGTCCACGCAGGAGCTGGTGGCGCTGCGCGCCAGCCAGATCAACGGCTGCGGCTGGTGCATCGACTACCACACCAAGGAGGCCGCGGCCGCCGGTGACACCGCGGTCCGGCTCCACCTGGTCGCCGCCTGGCGCGAGTCCACCGTGTTCACCGAGGCAGAGCAAGCCGCACTGGCGCTCGCCGAAGAGGGCACCCGGCTCGCCGACGCCCACCAGGGTGTGTCCGACGAGACCTGGGCCCAGGTACGCAAGCACTACGACGACGACCAGATCGCCGCCCTGGTCTGCCTGGTCTCCATGATCAACGCGGCCAACCGGCTCGCCGTGATCGTGCACCAGCGGGGAGGTTCCTACGAGCCGGGCATGTTCGCCGCCGTGCTCAACTGACCGGCAGCCGCATTCGGCCCGGCCCGGCACCCTGTGCGCCGGGCCGGGCCCGGGATGACCGGACCCGGCCTCAGCCGGCGCGCCCCAGGTGCGGCAGCGGTTGGTCACGCAGGTCGACGGTCACCGACGCGCTGCCGGTCGGACCGTTTCCGCGGCCGGTGCCGAAGCGGCGGTCCGCGCGCTGGTGACAGCCCGTCCGCGCGCCGAGTCCGGGAACCGGTCGAGCATCGCGCGCAGTTGCTCCGCGTCGACGTTGGCGCCGAACGGCTCGGCGCCCGGTTCGAGCCGTATTCCCGCGGCAAGTGGCCCTGCGATCACCGGGTCGAAGCCGAAGTCGTCGATGAGGCCTGCGACGAGGCCCAGGTCGTCGGCCTCGTCACCGGCGAGCGCGATCGCCTTGCGTCCCCGTGCTCCCGGCGGCCGGGCCCCGTCCTCCAGGTCGTGGTAGCCCACGCGAAGAGCTCCGTCTTCTCCTCGAACAGCACGTCGTAGTCGCTCAGGTCGTATCCGAAGAGGGGGAAGGACTCGGTGAAGGAGCCGCGTCCGAGGATGACCTCGGCACGGCCGTTCGACAGCGCGTCCACGGTCGCGAACCGCTGGAACACCGGACGGGATCGTCGGAACTGAGCACGGTCACGCCGGAGGAGAGACGGATACGGCTGGTACGGGTGGCGATGCCGGCGAGGACGGTCTCCGGAGTGGAGATGGCGAACTCCGGGCGGTGGTGCTCACCGAGGGCGAGGACATCGACGCCGGCCTCCTCCGCGAGAACGGCTTCCTCGACGACCTGCCGGATGGCCATCGCGTCGGACACGGGGGAGCGCCGCCCGGACCGAGGTGCGGCGGCACTTGGGTGAATTGTCAACTATGTTTACACTTCGGACATGAAAGAGAAGGCGCGGTGGTTGACGCCAGAAGAGCAGCACGCGTGGCGGAGCTTTGTGAGGTTGCAGGAGAGGCTGGGAGGCCGCTTGTCGCGCTTGATGCAGGCGGAGTCGAATCTGTCCGTCGCCGATTTCACGGTCCTCGTCAATCTGACCGACGTGCCGGAGGGCCGCCGGCGGATCCTGGATCTCGCCCGGGTGCTGGAGTGGGAGAAGAGCCGGATGTCCCACCACATCGCCCGGATGGTGAGGCGCGGCATGGTGGTGCGGGACGAGTGCGCCGAGGACGGCCGCGGCGCCTTCGTGGTGATCACGGACGCGGGGCGGGCCGCGATCGAGGCCGCCGCCCCGCTTCATGTGGAGGCGGTGCGCGAACTGTTCCTCGACCACGTCACGCCGGCGGAACTGCGGACCCTGGCCCAGATCTCCGAACGAGTCGTGAGCAAGCTGGATGAGGACGCGTCCTGATCCATGGAACCGGGGTCCTGCCGGTGGCGCACGGTTCGCCTGCCTGTTGTGGCCATCGGGCCGTCCGCATGTTATGGCCATCGGTCCGTCCGCATGTGATGATTGTTGATGTGACAACCATGAGGCGTGGAAGGTGGTCCCGGTGAGCAACGTGGAAACCGAACCCGCGGAACTGCGATGCGGTGGGCCGGTCGACGACGGGCAGTCCGCCGGGACGCCCGGGGTCGAGGTGCTGGCCGCCCGGGACGTGCCGCTGGGCGGACCCCGGGCGATGCGCGTACGGCGAACGCTGCCCCAGCGGGCCCGGACCCTGATCGGAGCCTGGTGCTTCGCCGATCACTACGGCCCCGTCGATGTCACCGCGACGCACGGCATGGACGTCGCGCCCCATCCGCACACCGGCCTGCAGACGGTGAGCTGGCTGTTCAGCGGAGAGGTCGAACACCGCGACAGCCTGGGCACCCACGCCCTCGTCCGACCAGGTGAGATGAACCTCATGACAGGCGGATACGGCATCAGCCACTCCGAGGTCTCCACCCCCGACACCACCGTGCTCCACGGCGTCCAGTTGTGGGTGGCGCTGCCCGGGGAACACCGGAGCGCCGAGCGCGATTTCCAGCACCACATCCCCGAACCCGTGCGCATCGACGGGGCCGGGATCAGAGTCTTCCTGGGCTCGCTCGCCGGAGACGTCTCACCGGTGCGGACCTTCACACCGCTCCTCGGGGCCGAGATCACCCTCGAACCGGGCGCGGCCATCAGCCTCGCGGTGGACACCGACTTCGAGCACGGGCTCCTCGTCGACAGCGGTGACGTGCGCCTTTCCGGCACTGTGCTGCGTCCGGCCGAACTGGGGTACGTGCCCCCCGGCGCGGGCACGCTGACGCTGGTGAACGAGTCGGAGGGTCCGGCGCGGACCATCCTGCTGGGCGGCCCTCCGTTCGAGGAGGAGATCGTCATGTGGTGGAACTTCATCGGGCGCAGCCATGAGGACATCGTCCGGGCCCGGGAGGCCTGGGAGGCCGCCTCGGACCGGTTCGGCGACGTCACGGGGTACCCGGGCGCCCGCCTTCACGCGCCTGCCCTTCCGAACGCCGTCATCCGGCCGCGCCGCAACCCTCCGCGTGGTTGACCTCCGTCCGACCGGTCCCGTGACGCCCGATGTACTGAGGTGGCTGGAGGCGGAACCGGGCTGACCGGTGGGGTGCTCCCCGTGCCGTGCGACCGGGCGGAATAGAGACGTTCACCCTCATGTTGCCGACATCGTAGTTGATGCATCAACAAGGGGAAGGGTGAGGTCGATGCAGTTCGGCATCTTCACCGTCGGTGACGTGACAACCGACCCGACCACGGGCCGTACGCCGACCGAGTACGAGCGGATCAAGGCGATGGTCGCCATCGCGCTGAAGGCCGAGGAGGTGGGGCTCGACGTCTTCGCGACCGGTGAGCACCACAACCCGCCGTTCGTGCCCTCGTCCCCGACGACCATGCTCGGACACGTGGCCGCGCGCACCGAGAGGCTCATCCTCTCCACCGCGACCACACTGATCACGACGAACGACCCGGTGAAGATCGCCGAGGACTACGCCATGCTCCAGCACCTGGCCGACGGGCGTGTCGACCTGGTGATGGGGCGCGGCAACACCGGCCCGGTCTACCCCTGGTTCGGCAAGGACATCCGCGAGGGCATCAACCTCGCCATCGAGAACTACGCCCTGCTGCGCCGGCTGTGGCGCGAGGACGTCGTGAACTGGGAGGGCACGTTCCGCACGCCGTTGCAGGGGTTCACCTCCACACCCCGCCCGCTGGACGGCGTACCGCCGTTCGTCTGGCACGGCTCCATCCGTTCCCCGGAGATCGCCGAGCAGGCCGCGTACTACGGTGACGGGTTCTTCGCCAACAACATCTTCTGGCCCAAGGAACACTTCCAGCGTCTGATCACCCTGTACCGGGAGCGGTACGCGCACTACGGTCACGGCACGCCCGAGCAGGCGATCGTGGGGCTGGGCGGCCATGTGTACATGCGCCACAACTCCCAGGACGCCATACGGGAGTTCCGGCCGTTCTTCGACCACTCACCGGTGATGGGGGGCGGGATCTCCCTGGAGGAGTACATGGAGCAGACCCCGCTGACCGTCGGCACCCCCGAGCAGGTCATCGAGAAGACGCTCACCTTCCGTGAGCACTTCGGCGACTACCAGCGCCAGCTGTTCAACGTGGACGGCGGCGGCCTGCCGCTGAAGACCGTGCTGGAACAGATCGACATGCTCGGCGAGGAGGTCGTACCCGTCCTGCGCAAGGAGTTCGCCCGGAACCGGCCGGCCGACGTGCCCGACGCGCCTACCCATGCCTCGCTGCTCGCCGCGGGCGCGCCGTCCGCGGATCCGGTGGCCTGAGACGGCAGCCGGACGCCGCGGGTGTTGATCACCGCCGCGGTGAGGGGACTCATGAGCGGCCGTCGGGCCGTCGACCGGCCCGGCGAGAAAGGAACAAGGAGTACCGATGAGTGACGAGTTCAACGACTACCGTGCGAACGGCCAGGTCGCGCCCGACCGCTGGGCCAGCGCCCTGCACCTGTTCGACAACGGCGCCGGAGTCCCGCACGAGGAGACAACCGTCGAACGCTGGGAGCGGGCCCGGTTGCTCTTCGAGGCCAAGGACTACATCAGCGCCGCCCGGCTCCTCGCCGTCGTCGTCGAGGAGGTCCCGGAGCAGACCGGTCCCCGGCTGCTGCTGGCCCGCGCCTACTACCACTCCGCCCAACTGGGCCGTGCCGAGGAGCAGTTGCGCAAGGTCGTCGACCGCGACCCGGTGGAGCACTACGCCCACCTGTTGCTGGGCCGCACCCTGGAACGTCAGGGGCGGGACGAGGAGGCGGGACCCTGGCTGCGTATGGCCGCCGCGTTCTCGGGCGAGGTGCCGGACCGCCACTGAGCGGCAGCCAGGGCGGTCGCGGGACCGAGCGGGCCGTCGGGCGCGCCGCGCAACGACGAGGGCGGCCGGCGGCGACCCCGCGTGGGAGGCGGCCCCGCTGACCGGCTTCCACGTTCCCGCTCCGCAACCGCGGGCAGAAGCCAGGGCCGTCGCCGGCGCCGCAGGGCCCGCTGATGCGGCCGGTGGAGGCACCGGCTCCCCCTCGTCGGGGCCCTGAGCCGCACCCCGCCCTGTCAGGGGCGGGGACGCAGTTCCGGTGAGGTCGGTGGCCGGCCGGTGACGTTGGTGATCAGCTCGGCGCACAGGTCGCGGAGTTTGATGTTGCGGTGCTGGGACGCGGAGCGCAGGATGCCGAAGGCCTCGTCGGCGGTACAGCGCTGCTGTCCCATGACCACCCCGAGGGCCTGGTCGATGACGCTGCGGGACCGCATGGCGGTCTGCAACTGCTCGGCGAACTCCTGGGTGTCGGTGATGCGTTGGGCCAGTGCGATGGCGCCGGTGGCTTGCGCCGCGAGTGAGCGCAAGGCGCTGAGATCCGTCTGTCGGAACGCGTCCGGCGGGGCGGCGTACAGGTTGATCGCGCACGCCGTGTGGGTGTGGGCGGCGATCGGCAGGGAGAGGGAGGAGCGGATACCGCAGGCCACGGCGTACGCGGGATAGTCGCCCCACCGAGTCTCCGGCAGCATGTCCCTGACGATCAGCTCCTCGCCGGTGCGCAGGGCCTGCAGGCAGGGGCCGTCGTCCTGGCCGTACTGTTTCTCGTCCAGTTTTGTGGCGACGGTTCCGGCGCTGACCACGGTCAGGGGCCGCCCGTCGCGCTCCAGCGTGAGGCCGGCGCCTTCGGCGCGGGACAGTTCGAGGGCCGCGTCGGCCAGTGTCTGCAGGAAGTCTTCCAGCGAGTCGGTCTCCAGCAGCCACTGGGTGAGGTGGCTGCTGCCGTATGCGTCGTCGGCAGTCATCACAGGTTCCTTCACGGGGTCGCGGCCCCGTCGTGGGCATCTCGTCGTGCCACCGGGGCGACGGAGTCCCACGTCCGAAGGAACACCTCCAGTGCGGCCGCCGGCCGACACCAGTGCGGTCACCGAAGCAGCCTGCGCTCTGCTTCACACGCTACGCCACCGGAACCCAGGCAGGAGATCATCCCTCACCGGCATCGATGTGCCCCCGAGGGCGCGGGTACAGTCGCCGGGGCCGGTGCGGGGCCTACCGGTGGCGGATCCCGCACCAGGAGCCGACGGCGTGACTGCGGAGGAACGAGGTCCCGCCGCACTCGTTGCCCAGAGCTCTGAAGCCCGGTCAGTGGGCGTCCTTTTCGGAGGAGACGCCGCTTATGAGGGCGATAGTGCGAGTTGTGTCGATATGCGCAGGCGGCAGTTTGACCCCAAACACTTGATGCCTGTGAGGTGTCGTATCCTTCTCGCGTGACACGACACGATGAGGAGCCCGTCGGGCTTGCCGCGCTGGACCGGGTGACCTGGGCATTGCGCCGTGCCGAGGTGGCGGTGCAGACGCTGAAGGAGCAGCGACTGCGCCCACTGGGCTTGGCGGCCGCGCACTACGCGCTCCTGATGTCCGTGCACGCCGAGCCGGGCTTGACCGGCGCGGAGCTGGCCCGCCGCCTCAACGTGACCCCGCAGGCCATCGCCTCGCTGGTGGCCCGCCTGGAGAGCCGCGGCCAGTTGGAGCGACGCGAGCACCCACGCCACCGGCACGTACAGGAGCTGCATCTCACCGACGCCGGGCGCGAGGTGTTGCACGCGGCCGACAGGGTGATCGCGGACATCGAGCGCCAGATCACCGGCACTCTCGGACCGGATGACACCGCACAGCTCCGAGGGCTGCTCAACCGCGTGGCCGAGACGGTCCGTGACACCTGAGCCGGGTTCACGGACCCGGACACCGGTCTTTGCCGGGCGCGCCGGACGATCAACTCGCCCGGACAGGCCGACTCGCACACCTCGCCGGCTCGTGGACGCCACGGGCGGCCTCGGAGAGCAACCTCTTCGCGCGGGCCGGCAACGTCACCTTCCGGCCGGATCCTGGGACCAAGGACATCAGCCACGGTGAGATGATCCGCGTCGGCCACGACCGGAAGCTGACCGTCCCAGCCTGCAAACACCACTACTTGTACCAGGCCATGAACCCCGGTGCGAGCGGCGACCGCAACACTCCGCGGTGGCGGGTCGGCCTGCTCATCCCGGCCAACTCGACCTGCTGACCGACGGACTGAGGACGGACCGCGGTGCCCCGACACCTCTTCGGGGTCCCACGGCTGCGCGCGGTAGGTCCAGTCAGAGAGCCGGCCCCTCAGGGGTGAGCGGGATTCCGCACGACCGCCCCCGCCGATCGGTGCCGGGCACGATACGCGGCGTTCAGCCGCTCGGTACGTCCAGGGCGTCCGGCACCGCGACAGGCTGTCCGGTGCGCAGTGACTCGTAGGCGGCCAGCACGATCCGGAGGGTACGCAGGCCGGCCTCGCCGTCCGGAGAGGGGCGTCGGCCCGAGCGTACGGAGTCGAGGAACTCGTCGAGCATGGCGGCGTCCAGATCCGCCCCGCCCGCCTCCCAGCGGTCGCGACCGGTCGTGGAGTCGAATCCGCCGAGCAGCGGGGGGAAGGCGTCGAACTCCACGATCGCCTTTTCGCTCACGCAGGTCATGGCGAGCCCGCCCCAGGTCGGGTGGTCGGGTGGGTGGCTCCAGCTGCAGTCCACGGCCGCGATCACGCCGTTGGGGTACCGGATGGTGACAAGTCCCGCGGTGTCGACGTCCGGCGTGGGGCCGCCGTCGTCCAGGATGCTGTTCGCCTGGGCGTACACCTCCGCCGCCTGCTCGCCGTCCAGCAGCGCGTCCATGAGGTCGGCGATATGGACGGTGTGGTCGGCCAGCGCTCCGCCGCCGGCGAGTTCGGGGTCGGCGAACCAGGGGCGGGAACGGGCCGGGTTCGAGCCGTTGTTGGCTCCGTGGACGCTGATCAGCGCGCCGAGCAGACCGTCGGCGAACGCGCCGCGCAGGGCGGTGAACGCGGGGCTGAACCGTACGGGATAGGCGGTCATCAGGCCGACTCCCGCGCGCTCACACGCGTCGATCATGGCCCGTGCGTCCGCCTCCGTGGTCGCTAGGGGTTTCTCGCACAGGACATGCGCCCCGGTCGCGGCGGCACGCTCGACCAGATGCCGGTGCCGGGCGTTCTCGCTGGTGACCACCACGGCGTCGGGGCGGAGGGCGAACACCTCGTCCCAGGTGTCGGCGTACGCCGCGCCCAGTCGCTCGGCGAGTCGACGGCCCCGGGTGGGATCGTCCGGTGGGGCGTCGGGATCCGCGGTGACCAGTTCGATGCCGTCGCGGTCACGCAGCAGCTCGATGTAGGTCGCGGCGTGCACATGGGCGAAGGACAGTACGGCGACTCTCACTGGTCGATTCCCTCCGTGGGGACGGTGGTTGCGTGCGCGGAGATCTCGACGGCCCGCCCGGTCCGAGCGGATTCCGCCGCGGCCTCGGCGATACGGACGGCCGCCACGCCGTCCCGGGCGCTCACCCGTGGTTCCGGACCGCCCGCGAACGCCTCGGCGAACTCCTGGATCTGGGTGAGGTAGGGAGACCGGCCGAAGTCTCCGTCCGGTATGCCCGCCGCCGGGCCGTCGGCCGCGGTGCCGGTGATGCGCAGGTCCACGTGGGCCTGGGAGTCGTGCTGCACCGTGCCGCCCGTGCCCGAGACATGGAACGTGGTGCGGAACGGCGTCGCCGGCGGCCCCCACACGCCCACGATCTGCGTGAGGGTGCCCCCTTCGTGGGTGAGCACGGCGGTACCGGTGGCGACCGCCCCTTCCGGGGCGGGGGCGGTGAGGTGCCCTTGCTGCCGTGCGTGGACCCGTACGACGTCGCCGAAGAGCCAGCGGGCGATGTCCATGTCGTGGATCATCTGGTCCGTCAGGATCCCGCCGGAACGTACCGGGTCGGCGAACCAGCCGCTCCAGGTGGGATAGCGGCCGGTGCGGGTGAAACGGGCGACCGCCACCCGGCCGAGGCCGCCGGCGGCGACGACGGTGCGCAGGCGGGCGTAGGCCGGGAAGAAGCGCACGACATGGCCCGGATACAGCTTCACCCCTGCCGCTTTGGCCGCGTCGGCCATCTCACCGGCCTCGGCCGCACTGAGCGCCAGCGGCTTCTCGCACAGGACATGTGCCCCGGCCGCGACGGCGGCCAGGGTGATCTCCCGGTGCGTGTCCGTCGGAGTGCACACATCCACCACGTGGGAACCGGCGATCGCCTCAGGCAGGGAGCCCACGGACGTCGCGCCGAACTCGCGGGCCAGGGCGGGGGCGCGGCCGTCGGGTGCGTAGAGGCGTACCCGCGCGCCGAGGGCGACCCACGCGGGCAGATGCGTGCGGGCGATGCCGCCCGCACCGATCAGCGCCACTTCGAGTTCTGCCATGAAATCCTCCGACCTCCTGTGTGTCTGTGGGCCCTGCGTCCTGGGTGTTCAGCCCTTGAGGGCGCCGCTGAGTACGCCACTGATGAAGTGCCGCTGGAAGAACAGGTAGACGAGCACCACCGGGGCGATCACGATCAGGGTGGCCGCGGCGAGCAGCGGCACGTCGACGCCGTACTGCCCGGTGAAGAAACCCAGTCCGGCCGGGGCCGTGCGGCGGGCCGGATCCTGGATCAGGATGAGCGGGAGCAGGAACTGGTTCCAGCTCCAGACGAAGTACAGAACGCCCAACGTGGTCACCGCCGGGCGGGAGTTGGGCAGCAGGATCCGCCAGAGCGTCGCCCACGACGAGGCGCCGTCCAGCCGCGCCGCCTCCATCAGGCTGCGCGGCATGGTCGCGAAGTGGGCGCGCATCCAGAAGACCCCGAACGGCATGAACGCGCCGATCTCCGCGAGGGCGAGGCCCGGCACCGTGTTCGTCAGCCCCGCGGCGCGCAGGTCATAGTAGAGCGGGATGATGGTGCCCTCGGTGGGGATGGACAGGCCGAGCAGCAGATAGGCGTAGAGCTTTCCCCGGCCGGGGACGTCGAGGGTCGCCAGCGCGTACCCGGCCAGGGTCGCGCACACCACGGCGGCCGGCACCACGCACAGCGCGATCACCACACTGGACCGCAGCAGCGTGCCGAAACCGGCGGCGGACCAGGCGCGGGAGAAGTTCTCGAAGTGCAGCCCGTGCGGCAGGGCGAAACCGGTCAGCGGAGCGCCCGCGGGCTGGAGCGATGCCAGCAGCAGCGAGGCGAACGGCACGAGTACGGCGGCCATGAACAGCGCGAGCACGACGGGTGCCGCCAGCCGCCCGGTGACCGCTCTGGTCGTCGAGGCCGTCGGCGTCAGTGAGGCCGGTGAGGTCAGCGAGGTCACGGTGCCTCCCTGGACAACCGGTTGATCACCAGGACCGCGACGGAGATGACCGCGGTCAGGACCACCGCCAGCGCGCTGGCCACCCCGACCGCGCCGCCTCCGAAGGCCAGGCGGTAGATCAGGATCCCGGGGACGACGGTGCTGTTGCCCGGGCCTCCGCCGGTGGTGATGTAGATGAGGTCGAAGCTGGACAGGGCGGCGATCACGGTGATGGACAGCGCCACCGCGAACTCCGGCCGCAGCAGCGGGACGGTGATCGCCATGAACTCCCGTACCGGGCCTGCTCCGTCCATCCGTGCCGCCTCGTAGATCTCCTGGTCGATGCGCTGGGTCCCGGACAGGAACAGCACCATGCACAGGCCCGACACCACCCAGGTCCCGATCAGCCCGACGGCCGGCAGGGCCCAGGTGAAGCTGCCCAGCCACGCGTCGGCGAGGCCGCCCAGGCCGACGGCCCGCAGCGCCTGGTTGAGGGTGCCGTCATCGGCGTACACCCAGCGCCAGAGGATGCCGACCGCGACGAGTGGGATGACCTGCGGCAGGAACAGCACGGTGCGGACCAGGGCGGTGCCCCGGCGCCCGGCACGCCGGGACACGATCGCCGCCGACACCAGTCCCACGCAGATCGGCAGGACGGAGAAGAACAGGATCAGCGCACCGGCGTGCCAGGCGGCGGCGCGCAGTTGCGGGTCGGTGACGATACGGCGGTAGTTGTCGAGGCCGATGAACGACGGGAGGGTCACCCCGTCCCAGTCGAACAGCGACAGATAGGCGGTGTGCAGCATCGGCAGTACGGCGAAGAGCGTGTACGGCAGCAGGGCCGGCAGCAGATACAGCAGCGCGACGGCCCGGCGCCGATGGCGCCGGCGGTCGGACGGCGGTGTGCGGCGCTGCCGCGGCACGGTGCTGCCTGCCCCGGGCTTCGCCGGAGGCGGGGCGCCGGGGGCGGGGGCGGGAGCGCCGGTCAGTCGGTCGGCAGTGGTCATTTGTGATAGTTCTCGAAGTCCGTCTGGAGACCGGACAGGAACTTCCGGACGCTGACCTTGCCGCCGGCGAGCAACTGCAGCTGGGTGGTGAGGGTGTCGCCCATCGTCGGCGTGGAGGCGTTCTGGATGAAGGGCTGCAGGCCCGCGTCCTTGACGACCGTCTGCCAGCCGTTCTGGACATCGCCCAGCAGTCCGCTCTGGCTCGGCATGGCGCCCGCGTCGGGGGCCATGAAGCCGGCCTTGGCGGTGATGGCGGCGGCCTCCGCGGTGGCGGCGAAGTCGAGGAAGGCGGCGGCCGCGGCCGTGTTCTTCGACTTGCTGGACACGCAGTAGTACACCCCGGCGCCGGTGGTGCGGATCTTTCCGCCGGAGGCGACGGGCGGCATGGTGAAGTAGCCGGCGTTCTCGCCCAGTCCCTTGGCCACCGCGGCCGCGGCCCAGTTGCCGCTGATCCGGAAGACGCCCTCGCCCTTGGCGAACGCGGCGGTGGCGTCGTTGTCGCTGACGCCGTTGACCTTCGGGGTGACGTAACCCTTGTCCACCCACCGCAGAAGCGTCGCGGCCGCCTTTTCGGCCTCCGGCAGCACGATGGTGGCGCCTTTGTGGCCGAAGGCCCACGCTTCGCGGTCCTTCGGCGCCAGATAGGCGGAGAGCAGCACGTTGAAGGGGTGGTTGAGGCCGCCGTCGAGGTTGCCGGCGACCAGCGCGGTCTCGCCGGCTGCCTTGGCCTTGGCGAACAGGGCCTCCAGCTCCTCCAGGGTGGCCGGGGGCACGGTCAGGCCGAGCTTCCTGGCCTTGGCCTTGTTGTAGTAGACCCCTTCGAACGACAGGCCCGCGCCCACTCCGTACAGGTCACCGGTGCCCACGGTCTTGCCGTCCGGGGTGAGGGTGATCTGGTCCAGCCCGGGGAACTTCTCCGCCCAGCCGTACGCCTTGCCGTACTCGCCGACCTTGAGCAGCAGCCGTCCCGGGACGAGGTTCTGCATGCCCGAGGTGAACTGGGCGATGTCGGGGGCGCTGTCGGCCGACATGGTGGTGTTGATGCTCTTGAGGTAGTCGTCCCAGCCCGTGTACTGACGCTTGACGCTGATGTTGGGGTGCTTCGCGCGGAAGGCCGCGATGAGGCCGGGAGTCATCGTGGTGTCGTCGGCGTCGGCGACCACCAGCGTGATCTTCGTGTCCGCCGGTACCGCCGTGGAGGCAGGACTGGCGCTGTTCTTGTCGGACGCCGAGGCGCCCGGGGTCAGATCACTGCACGCGGTCAGCACCGCGGCGCCGACCGCGCCGGTGGCCGCGAGGAAGGTACGTCTGGACAGGGACGACGGGGTGGGACTCATGGGGTCTCCTGGGCGTGACGGGACAGGGGAGCCGAGGCGGCGGCGGGGGGAGACGTGAGGCATGGGGCCGCGAGGGTGTGCGGCATGGGGGATGCGCAGGGCCCGAGAGGTGAGGAGCGCGAGAAGGTGAGAGGGCGTCGTGGACGGGCCGAGGTCGCGGTGGGTTGTGCGGGCGACGGTGTCCACCGTGTCGACCGTGTCGGGGTGTCGACGGTTGGAGGGTGTTCGATAAAGCAGTTGCGTTTTATAATCAGAGCGAGCCCGGGGTGCGTCAAGGCCCCATGGCTTGATTGTTATCGTCGGGGCGGTCAGCGCCGGCTGCGTTGTGCCGCTCTTGTGCCGCCGTCGTGCTGCTCCTCAGGAGGTTGATCATTGGCCACGTCCAGGGGCCGCTCCCCGTCCACGGCCCCCGCCGCGCCGGTGCTGTGGCCGCTCGGCAGTCCACGGGAGCCGAACGCGCCCGGCCGTGAACTGCCCGCGGTGGTGGGCGTGGCGGACCTGCGCGCCACGAACGCCGCGGCCATCCTGGCCGCCGTCCGCTCGGCCGACCCGCACCCCCGGCTCGCCACCCTCGCCGAGGCGACCAAGCTCTCCCGTCCCACCGTTGAGGCCATCGTCGAGGAACTCACCGAGTGCGGCCTCATCGAGGTCGCTCCGGCCGTCTCCGCCCGTGGTCAGCGCTCGCCCGGCCGCCCGGCCCGCCGGTTCCGCTTCTGCCCGCACGCCGGCTTCGTCGTCGGCGTGGATGTACGGGCCCGCTCGGTGAGCGCCTGCCTGGCCGACCTCGACGGCCGGGCGGTGGCCGTCGAACGCAGGGCGGTACGAGCCGACTTGGGCGGTGCGGCCCGGGCCCGCGCCGTGACCGACGTGGTCCGGCGTGCGATCGACGGCTCCGGAGCCGACGCCCGCCGGGTGTGGGCCGCGACCGTGGGCACCCCCGGCCTGGTGGACCGGAGCAACACCCGTGTCCGGCAGGCCGACAACCTCAAGGGCTGGGCCGAGGCGGACATCGTCACCACCCTTGGCGACACCCTCGGCTGTCCGGTCGCCGTGGAGAACGACGCCAACCTCGCCGCGCTCGGCGAGCAGTGGCGCGGGGTCGGCGGCGCGGCCGACGAGATGGTCTTCGTCCTGCTCGGTGAACGTCTCGGCGCCGGTGTCATCACCGGAGGGCGCCTGCTGCGCGGACACCGCGGTGCGGCCGGTGAGATCGGCTTCATCCGCTTCCCCGGCAGCACCTCGGCGCGGCCCGGCCTCGAACCCCTGGTCCCGGACGCCGTCGCCCATGACGCGGCAGGTGCCACCGGTGCCGACATCGTCCGCGGCGCCGCCGAAGGAGAGGCGGAGGCAGTCGCGGCCATCACGTCGTACGGACGGCGGCTGGCCGCCGGGATCGCCCCCGTACTGCTCGCCCTCGACCCGGCGCTGGTCGTGCTCGGCACCAGCCTTTTCGCTGTCCCCGGCCTGGCTCCCGCGGCGGAACTCCTCCTGACCGCAGCCGAGGAGGAGGCCGCCAGCCTCCTCGTCGACCTGCCGCAGTGGCGGCTGTCCGCCCTCGGGGACGAGGCCGTGATCACCGGCGCGGTCCGCTTCGCTCTCTCCTCCGTCGAGGAGGTACTGCGCACCCGGCCCACCAGCCTGGGGGCGCCCCCTTCTTGAGTGTCGTGCAGCGCCAGGCCAACGCGCGGAACGCTCCAGGAACGACCGACCGGGAAGAAGGCGGGCGCTGATGGTTCGGCAGGGGTGACCTCGGCACATGAGCGGATACGTGGCCAGGCCACCTGGCCCGCCGGCCGACGCGGGCGACATCGTGTACGTGGGAGGGGAACCCCGCTGGTCTCGGCCCCGGCCGGCCGAACGTGGCCACGGCCCACGGTCGGCGGGACCGCGTCACGCTCAGTGGTACCGCTGTTGCTCCGTCGGTGCGGAGGCGTCGGCGTTCGGGGTTCGGTAGGGCTCGAGCTTTCTGAGCTGTGCATGGGTGCGCCGGGTCCGCCGGAGGCGCTCGGGCAGCGGTGTGCGGTAGTCGGGCAGAAGGCGCTGAACGCGGAAGGCGGACTTCAGGAAGAGGCGGATGACACGCTCGCGGCGGGGGCTGATCCAGCCGATCCGGTGGAGCCGGCAGACTCGCTCGCCGGCGAGGTAACGGGTCAGGTCCCGGCCGAACGCCCGGAACGGGGCAGGAAACCAGCGCTCGGAGAAGAAGTTCATCATCGCGGTCGCCACGCGATGGCCGGACTCCGTCTGCTCGTACGGCCGGGAGTCGAACTTCAGGGCGAACTCGGTCATCGCGTTCCAGTCCTCGGGGAACGGCTCGCCGGCCAAGGGGCCGGACTCGCGTTCCAGGAGGCGGAAGAGGCCCTGCGCCCAGCGGTGCCACGCGGTCTTCATGGGCTCGCTCATGCCGGGCAGGCCCAGCGAGGTCTGCAGGCGGTCACCGAACGTGGCCAGCAGAACCAGGGGGTAGACGAAGTCGTCGATGTCGTCGAAGTTGCCGGGTAAGTGGGGGGTCCTGCGGGCGATGGCCAGGTGGATCCGGTTCAGCCGTGCGGCGGCCCTGCGGCCCGCCGCACTGGACAAGCCGTCCACCATCCACGCCATCAGGAAGTCGTTGCCGTCCTGGAAACGCCGGTGGGGCCTCGTCTCCAGCTTCGAGGTGTGGGCCAGGGTGGCGGATCCCGCACCTGGTTGCATCATGCGCATGGTGCCCGGATAGATCATCATCGCCAGGGCGAACTCGGGGACGCGATGACCCACATAGAGCGAGATCATCCGCTCCCAATCGGTCTCCGGGTCCATCCGGGCCAGTTCACGGTCGACCCACTTGTACTTGTGTCCACGGCGCAACGCCGGTTCCCCCTGTCTCGAAGCCACGCGCTGTGTCGCCGTGAATCCTGCTGGGATGCGGTCGCTCATGTCCCTGACGTCCGGTCATCTCCGTCCGCGGGACGGCCCTTCCCGAGGGGAGACGCCCTGGCGGACGCTTCCCGATGCCTCACCCGTCGTGATCTGCATCACCCTGATCGTGGGGCACGGCAGGGGTGCCACGCCCGATCCGGCCTCCGAGCTCCCGTACGACACATCGACCACGGGCGGCCCGCGGGCGACGACGAGCTGACCGGCCGGCTCATTACCGCGGCGGCCAACACCTCTGCAGGACACAGACCTCCTGGGCCCGACGCCCGCGCCGAGGCATCCGGCGTCCGGTACGACGAGTCCAGCAGCCTGGTCGACGACGCACCAGACGTGGCCGCATCACGTACGAAGGCAAGGCCCGGTCCTCGCCGCGGTCAGGCCGGGCACGGCTCGACGTGGACCTTGGGCCCCGGCCCAGCCCCGGCCGGCCGCCGGCCGGCGAGAACAGGGCCGACCTCTTCCAGGCCGACGGTCGCGGCGACGAGGGGCCTGGGGTGGACGGAACCGTCGGCGTACGCCTGGATGGTGGCGTCGAGGGCGGGGGAGGCGGACAGGATGCCCACCGCGGTCACGTCCTTGAGGGCGAGGGTGCGGGTGTCGACGCGACTGGGTTCACCGGCCAGCCCGACATACACGACGCGGCCGGCCGGCTCGACCAACTCCAGGGCCAGATCGGGCAGATGGGCGGCGTTCGAGGCGTCGACGACCGCGTCGAACGGCAGGCGGGGGACGGAGTCCTCCGTCCACACGTGCTCGAAGCCCAGAGCGCGGGCGAAGGCGAGCGAGCTGTCGACGCGGCCCATCAGGTGCACCTCCGTACCGGCGGCGCGGAGGAACATCGCGGCCAGCAGTCCGATGGTCCCCGGGCCCAGGACCAGGGCGCGGTCTCCACGGCGCGTGGCGGTGGCCCGTGCGGCTCGCAGGGCGTTGCCGCCCGGCTCCACCAGCGCGCCGAGTACGGCGTCGACGGAGTCGGGAAGGAAGTGAAGCGAGGAGGCCGGTACCGCGAGTTGCTCGGCCAGGGCACCGGACCGCTCCCCGCGTACGCCGACCTCCTGCCGTTTCTCGCAGACGTGCTGGTGCCCGCGTCGGCAGCGGCGGCAGGCTCCGCAGCCGAGCATGGTGTCTCCCATGACGCGTCGGCCGATCCAGGCGGGGGTGACACCGTCGCCGACCGCCGCGACGCGACCGGACCACTCGTGGCCGAGCCGCATCGGGTAGGCGGAGTGTCCCTGGTGGAGGTAGGCCATCTCGCCGGTGAAGAACTCCACGTCGGTGCCGCACACGCCCACTCGCTCGACGTCGACGACGACTTCGCCGGCGGCGGCCGCCGGCGCCGGGACCTCGTGCACCGCGTACGTGCCGGGGGCGGTCAGCACGAACGCGCGCATGGAGCGGGCGCTCACCGGGGCCCGAGCACGTGCTGACGCTGCGTACCGTGATTCCGGATGCCCAGCTCCACCACGTCGCCGGCCCGCGGCCACACCGGTGGCGTGAGCCCCATGCCGACGCCGGGCGGGGGGCCCGTGTCGATCAGGTCGCCGGGGTCCAGGACGAGGAACTGGCTGAGGTGGTGCACGATGGCGAAACGGGACACCTGGCCTGCCTCAGCCCGCCCGGTCACGACCGGGCGGATGCGGTCGAGGCCGCCCGAGCCGCAGAACGCTTCGTCGAAGTCCGTGACGACGTCGGGGGGAAGGTCGACGTATCTCTCGTCGTCGACGCGGTCAACGGGCTTCTCGGCGCAGGCGGCGCCTGTGCGGATGAGGTGCACGGGTTCCCTCTCCAGGGGGAGCGGCGGGGAAGGGGGATCGGGTCCGGACCGGCCGCGATGGGCGGACCGGGTTCGTACGGTGGCTCGGCGCACCTGCCCGCGCGGCGGGGCCGGCGGTGCCGGTACCGGCGGGCGGGGCCTGGTCCTGTCGTGCTCACCGGTGCGGCTCTCCCAGGGGCCCGAGCAGTGCGCGGATCTCGTCGACCGCGTCGACCAGGGTGTGCAGGGAAGTCCGGTAGGTCAGCGCGCTGATGCTCACGGCGCCGGAGGGGATGGCCGGTGAGGTGGCGTAGACGGGCAGGGAGAGGCAGTTGACTCCGCTCTCGTTCTCCTGGTCGTCGACGGCGTAACCGCGTTCGCGAGTGGCCCTCAGGTCTCGGTACAGGCCGGCTGCTGTGCACAGGGTCCGCGGGGTGCGGCGTACCAGGGGCGAGTCGCCGATCCATGCTGCGACCTCTTCGAGGGTGCCCAACTGGTGGGCCAGCAGCACCTTTCCGACGCCGGTGGCGTGCGCCGGGTTGCGGCCGCCGACCGTCGAGGTCAGCCGGACGGCGCCGGTGGGCGGGTCGACCTTGGCCCGGTAGACGACCTCGCGGCCGTCGAGGACCGCGTAGTGCGCCGTCTCGCCGAACCGATCGGCCAGCGCCTCGAGCACGGGGCGGATGCGGACGTGCTCGGGCCGGGCCTCGTGGTGGGCGAAGGCCATGCGCAGGAACTCGTCGCCGAGCACATAACGCCCGCGGGTGTCCTGCCCGGCCAGCCCGGCCCGGCGCAGGGCACCCAGCGCCCGGTGCACGGTCGGCTTGGGGCTGCCGATCGCCCGGGTCAGCTCCTCCAGCCCCACGCCGTCGGGATACCGCGCGAGCTCCTTCAGCACGGCCAGCACCCGGTCAGAGCCCACAAGTCGGCTGCTGTCGGCGCTCGTTGCGCTGTCCTCGCCGGGGGCTGTCGATTCGACGAACGTCTGCGTATGCTGCACGGCGTTCCAAAATCTAGACCTCCGTGTCGGTTATTGGAAGGGACCCAAGGGTGAGGCTCCGCAGCGCGCAGTGGTACGAGGGCCAGGACCGCAACGCCTACATCCACCGGGCGTGGATGCGGCGCGGCGTGCCGGGCGATGCCTTCACCGGCCGCCCTCAGATCGCCATCGCCAACACCGCCTCGGACCTGACCCCTTGCAACGCCCACCTGAACGAGGTGGCCGCCTCGGTCCGGGACGGCGTGTACGAGGCGGGCGGCATCCCGCTGGACCTGCCCGTGGTGTCCCTTGGGGAGACGCAGGTGCGGCCCACGGCCATGCTGTGGCGCAACATGGCGGCGATGGCCACCGAGGAGATGCTGCGGGCCAACCCCATCGACGGCGTCGTCCTGTTGGGCGGCTGCGACAAGACGATCCCCTCGCTGCTGATGGCCGCCGCCTCGGTGGACCTGCCGGCCGTCGTCGTGCCCGGCGGCCCGATGCTCACCGGGACCTTCCGTGGCGCGCCGCTGGGCTGCGGCACCGATGTGTGGCGGCTGTCGGAGGAGGTCCGGGCCGGCACGCTCTCCCAGGAACAGTTCACCCGCTCCGAGTCGTCGATGATCCGCAGCCGCGGGCACTGCAACACCATGGGGACCGCCTCGACGATGGCGTTGGTGGCCGAGGCCCTGGGCACGGTCGTCCCCGGCGTGGCGGGCACCCCCGCCCCCGACAGCCGTCTCCTTGAGGCCGCCCACGGCACCGGACGGCTGGCGGTGGAGATGGTGTCCGCCGACCGGCGTCCGGGCACCTTGCTGACCAAGGCGTCCTTCCACAACGCGATCGTGGCGCTGGCCGCCATCGGCGGCTCCACCAACGCGGTCGTCCACCTCCTCGCCATCGCGGGCCGACTCGGGATCGACCTGTCGCTGGACGACTTCGACCGCATCGGCTCCCGGGTACCTGTCCTGGTCGACCTCCAGCCGGCCGGCCGCTTCCTCATGGAGGACTTCCACCGTGCCGGGGGCCTGCTCGCCGTCCTGCGCGAGGTGCGCGACCTGCTCGACCCCGACGCGCTGACCGTCACCGGCAAGCCGCTGGCGGGCCACCTCGACGACGCCCCCATCTGGGACGGGGAGGTGATCCGTACCCGCGCGAATCCCCTGGTGGCCGAGGGCGGCATCGCCGTCCTGCGCGGCAACCTCGCCCCCGACGGTGCCCTCGTCAAGCCTGCGGCGGCCTCACCGCACCTGCTGCGCCACCGTGGCCGGGCGGTCGTCTTCGACAGCATCGAGGACTTCCACGCCCGCATAGACGCCCCCGACCTCGACGTCGACGCCGACTCGGTCCTGGTGCTGCGCGGCTGCGGACCCAAGGGCTACCCGGGCATGCCCGAGGTGTCGAACATGCCGCTGCCGAAGAAGCTGCTCGAGCAAGGCGTCCGCGACATGGTCCGCGTCTGCGACGGCCGCATGAGCGGCACCGCGTACGGGACCGTCGTCCTGCACGTGGCACCGGAGGCCGCAGCCGGCGGCCCGCTCGCACTCGTACGGACGGGAGACTTCATCGACCTCGACGTCGAGGCCCGCCGCATCGACGTCGACATACCCGCCGACGAACTCGCCCGCAGGACACCCGACGAGGCCACCGTCACCGGCTTCGCCGATCCCCGGCGCGGCTGGGAACGCCTCTACGTAGACCACGTCCTGCAGGCCGACACCGGAGCCGACCTCGACTTCCTGGTCGGCTGCAGCGGTTCGGAGGTGAGCCGTGAATCGCACTGACCGGCGCATCCGACGTCCCGACACCGGGACGAGTCCCTGCTCGCCGCCGACGCCACCGTGCAGGCCCGCCTGAGGGAGGCCGCGCCAGGAACCCCGAAGCCGCCCGCGCCCGGACCGACTCTCCTTCGCCCACGAGGCCTCGCGCTCTCCACTGGTGCCAAAGCCCCTGGGTCCCACCACGAGACGCCTCCCGACTGCCGGCGCCCCGCCCGGGAGATCGGCGCCTACTGGCCGAGCCAGAGGTCCGGGCCGAAGACCTCGTAGTGAATCCTCTCGGCGGGTACACCGTGCCGCAGCAGGTCGCCACGGACCGCGCGCATGAACGGCAGTGGCCCGCACAGGTAGGCGGTCACGTCGGCCGGGATGTGCAGACTGCTCAGGTCGGCCTGGCCGGTCCCCGCCTCCGGTGCCTGGTCGCCGGGCACCTCGTACCAGAGGTGGTGCCGGGCGTTCGGCAGTGCCCGCACCAGGCCGAGCTGTTCCGCGCGGTGCGCGTGGTCGGCGGGGGAGCGGTCGGCGTGGATCACGGTGACAGAGCGCCGGGAACCGGCGGAGGCCAGGTGGTCGAGCATGGCCAGCATGGGCGTGTTGCCGATCCCCGCGGAAGCCAGCAGAAGGGGACCGTTGCCCTCGGGCAGGACCAGGTCGCCGAACGGTGCCGACACGGTGAGTGTGTCGCCCGGCCGCGCGCTTTCGTGGAGCCACGTCGAGACCTCGCCGTCCGGCGTCGTCACGCCGTGGACGCGCTTGACGCTGATGCGCCAATCCGGCCCGCCGGGGGCGGAGGACAGGCTGTACTGGCGGATCTGGCGGGCGCCGTCCGGGAGTTCGACCTGGACACTGACGTACTGGCCCGGACGGAAGGAGACAGTCGGGCGCCCGTCGGTGGGCCGCAGGAGGAAGGAGACGACATCGGGCGTCTCCTGGCGCCGCTCGGCAATCTCCATGCGCTGCCAGACCTCGCCCTCAGTGGCGCCAATCTCCTGGTAGAGGCGCGCCTCAAGTGCGATCAGCGCGTTGGCCATGAGCCAGTAGACCTCGTCCCATGCCGCGGCGACCTCGGCCGTGACCGCGTCGCCGAGCACCTCGGCTATCGCGGCGAAGAGGTGGCGGTGGACGATCTTGTACTGCCCGGAAGTGATGCCCAGTGAGGCGTGTTTGTGCGCGATCCGCGCGAGCATCGCGTCGGGGCGGGCGTCCGGCTTCTCCAGCAGCAGCCCCGCGAACGCGGCGATGGAGCCGGCCAGTGCTTTCTGCTGATCTCCGTTGGCCTGGTTGCCCCGGTTGAACAGGTCCCTCAGCAGCTCGGGATGGGCCTCGAACAGCTTCCGGTAGAAGAGCTCGGTGATGTTCCCGATGGCGGCTCCGACCGCCGGAAGGGTGGCCCGGACGACGGGGGCGGACTGTTCGGAAAGCACTGCGACTCCTGATCGGTAAGGCAATCGGTAAGTTAATCGGTAAGTGATCTGCGTGTTTTGACAGGCAGGTGACCGTGCCCTGGGAGCCCCGGTGACCGGCGTGCGTACCAGGGGCTCGGGGCTATTGCGGTGGAGGTCCGCCCAGCGCGATCAGCACCGGCCCGGTGGGCGAGGTGACGAGGTCGGCCACGGTCAGCGGGTCGAGCGTGGCGTAGAACGCCTCCTGGGCGTCGCGCAGCGCACGCCGCAGACGGCAGGCCCCGCGCAAGGGGCAAGGCGGGTCGTCACAGGAGACGACCTCGTCCTCGCCCTCGAGTTCGCGCACCAGCCAGCCGACCGAGGCGCGCCGGCCGAAGCCGGTCAGAGCGAGACCGCCGCCACGGCCGCGCCGGGCCTCGATCACGCCGAGGTGCCGCAGGCGTGTGATCGCCTTCGCCGCGTGTGTGTGCCGCACGTCCATGGCTTCGGCCACTTCACGGGTGGTGAGCACCTCGTCGTCGGCGCAGACGGCCAGCCGCATCACGGAACGCAGCGCCAGGTCGGTGAACTTCGTCAGTCGCACAGCTCAGACGCTAGCAAATGCGAATGGTAGATTCCTGTTTATCGGCGGCCGTGTCCGTGTGGACTGTGTCACGGACAGGCGGCTCCCCGGTCGGCCGCGAAGGCGCCTTCTTCCGGCACGGCACGGGAACACCGCCGGCACAACGTCGGTGTGGGCCGAGGACGCACACAAGCATGGCGACAGGACGGTGGCAGTGGTGACGGTGGCAGGCGGCGACTCCTCGAACCCGGCCGATGAGGCGCCGGTGCCTCGCATCCTGTTCGACGTCGGAACGGTGGAGGCGCTGGGCCCGGCCCCGACGGGCGCGGTGTGGAGGCTGTCCGAGTCCGGCAGGCAGATCGACGCCAACGTCGTCCGAATCCCGCCTGGGCAGCGCGTCGAGACCCATGCCGAGCCGGATCTGGACGTGCTCCTGCTGGTCGTGGCCGGAGACGGCACCCTGATCACCCCTGAGGGGTCGTCATCCCTGGGCCAGGGCGACCTCGCCTGGCTGCCCCGCGGCTCCACGCGCGGCCTTGAGGCGGGCGAGCGGGGCATGGCGTACCTGACCGTTCACCGGCGCCGGCCCGGCATGCGGATCCAGCCCGCCGGACGGCCGGATCGGGGATCGGACGGGCCGCGTCGTTGAACCGAGATCGCGGTTTCCCGACGACGGAGCTCAGCCGGGCGCGGGCAAGCGGGAAATGTACGCAGGCTCCCTGTGCGGCCGGGCGCAGCCATCGAGCGGCGGCTTGGAGCGGGGACTGTTCCGGCCCGGCCTCCCAGTTCTGGGTCGGTGGGGCTGGAACGCCCGTTCATGGACGGTGCGTTGGTGGTCCAGGCGAGCCCACCCCCGCTTGCTCCGTGGGGAGACACAGGTGCTGGCGCCGTACCCCGCGTCACAGGCCGCCGGCCCCGTAGGGCAGCATCTGCTCACCATCTGCTGATCGTGAGGAGTCGTCATGCGCTCAACCCGCGGTGCCGCTTCAAGTGTGGTGCTCGCCGGCCTGCTGCTGGCGGGCTGCTCACCGGGTGCGCTCGGTGGCGCGCCGGTGCCCGGGACGGGGAGTCCGGCAGCGGCCCCCTCCGGGACGGCATCGGGCGGAACCGATGGATCAGCCATCGCGGTCGGCGCGGGCCCGCAGAAGACGTACACGGTGCAGAGGCAGCCGGCGGCGGGCAGCTGCCACTACCGGACCGAACACGGAGAGCCGCTGGAGGACCCTACGTGCACGCCGGGTGCGATATCCCCGGCGGTCACCCAGTCGAATCTGGCGTCGACGATCTGCCGCAAGGGTGGCTACACCTCCGGCATCCGCCCGTCCACGTCCGTCACCGGCAAGGAGAAGAAGCTCAACGCCGCCTCCTACGGGTACACCGGACGGATGGGGGACGCGGAGTACGACCACCTGATCAGCCTCCAGTTGGGCGGTGACCCCAACGACTACCGCAACCTGTGGGTGGAGCCCGCCGACCCCGGTCACCGGTCAGGGGCCGGGGTCAACAACAAGAAGGACCCGGTGGAGACGAAGCTGCACACCGCGGTCTGCAAGGGCCAGGTCACCCTCGCTGCCGCGCAGAAGGCCATAGTGACCGACTGGACCACGGCCTTGAGCGTCCTCCACGTCACCTGACAACCGTTGCCGGTCTTCAAGCGCGCAGTTGACCGGCGCCATCCGCGTGAGCTGGTGGAGCAGCCGTGGCTCAGCCGGCGGAGCCGACCAGGAACCCGAGTCCCACCACGGCCCCGACGTAGACCAGCACCAGCAGCAGGCTACAGAGAATCAACAGCCAGCCGGTGACGATGCCGAGCAGCGCCAGACCGCGGTCGCGGCCTCCCAGGCGCTTGCCTCGGCGACGGCCCAGATGCCCGGCCGGGACAGCGACAACCCCGAACACGAACACCGCGAAGGTGTAGTAGCCGCCGAACATCAGCCAGAGCATCGGCGTCGCGAAGATGCCCACGATCAGGCCGACGCCCATGCCGGCCGACCAGCAACTGACCCGGGCGGGCGTGTTGCCGGCCTCGGCTGCCGATACGGCTGCCCGCTGAGGACTGCTGCTCATGATCGGTTCTTCCTGTCGGGTTCGGCAGGCCACCCTACGGGAGGGCGGCTTCCCACGGGCCGCGGTCCGTCGTCCGCTCGCCGGCCGTTTTGTCCTCAGTCGGCCGTTTCCGGCTTACCCCCGGTTGCTTTCCCCCAGTGAACTTCGTCCTCGAACGCCCCGCTCCTCAAAGCAATTCCTGCTCGACGAAGGTGCGGAAGGCGCGCGGTGGGCGGCCGGTGAGGCGCTGGACGGTGTCGGTGGTGCGGTCCTCGGCTCCCTCGGCGATGGCGCGGTCCATGCCGGCGAGCAGCTCGGCGAAGTCGGCGGGCATCCCGACGGCCAGGCGGTCGCGCATCTGCTCGTAGGTCAGCTGCCGGTGGGTGACACTCCTGCCCGTCACCTCGGTGAGGACGGCGGCGATGTCGCCGTAGCTCAGGGCCTGCGGTCCGGTGATGACCAGGTCGGTGTTGGGGGCCTGGGCGGCGGTCAGGGCGTGTACGGCGACGGCGGCGATGTCATCGGCGTCCACGAACCCGACACGGCCCTCGCCGGTTGCGGTCAGCAGGGTCCCGTCGGTGCGGATGCTCTGAGCGTGCGGGTGGTCGCCGGTGAAGTTCTGCATGAACCATGAGGGCCGCAGGACCGCCCATGCGTCGAACAGGCCGGGGAGGGCTTGGTGGACCTGCCCGACGGCTGGACCTCCGGAGGGGATCGCGGAGGAGCTGAGCAGCACCGCGCGGCGCAGCCCGGCCGCGCGGCCCTGCCTGAGGAAGGGCAGCATGACGGCGGCCGGCTCACGGGAGCCGAGCGGCGGGATGAGATAGGCGCGGTCCACGCCGTCGAGGGCTTCGTCGAACGTCGCCGGGTCGTTCCAGTCGAAACGTACCGCCTGAGCGCCGTCCACGTCGGTGGCGCGTCGGCCGGCGGCCTTGACGCGGTGCCCGGCCGCCACGAGCCGGGTGACGACGCGGCTGCCGGTGGTGCCGGTGGCTCCGATGACCAGGGTTGTGCCGGGTGTGCTCATCGGCTGCTCCCGGTGAAGTCGCTCATGGAGTCCTGGAGGACCACGAGGGGGTTCCAGTAGTCGCGGTAGTGGGTGATCCTGCCGTTCTCGACGGTGACCACGGCGATGTACGTCATGTCGTAGGGGCTGCCGGTTGCCACCAGCCGGCCCACCGCGCGCATCTCGACCACGATGGTCTGCGCGGCGGTGGTCTGGTGCATCTCCACGTGAGGGAAGTCGTGGAGGTCGATGTGGTCGGGGTAGGCGCGCATGTAGTCGGCGATGGCGGCTTTGCCTTCCAGCCGCTTGGGCCAGCCGTCGGGCGCGAACGGGAACTCGAAGACACCGTGGTCGTCCCAGAGGTCGACCCAGGCGGCGATGTCCTTGTCCAGCAGCAGTTTCAGGCCGTGGCGGTACAGGTCCGCCGGTGCCGTGTTCGTGGTCATGGGTACTCCGTCCCGTACGATGCGGACCGTGGGTCCGTTTCGCTTTCGACAATACGGACCCGGGGTCCGTTTTGCAATCGGAGGAACCGCATGCCCGAACGCAGGCCACGCAAGGACGCAGAGCGCAACCGGGCGGCCGTCCTCGCGGCGGCCGACAGCCTCTTCGCCCGCTGCGAGAGCCCGGAGGCCGTCACCATGGCCGACATCGCGGCAGCAGCCGGCGTCGGCAAAGCGACGCTCTTCCGCGCCTTCGGTGATCGCACCGGCCTGATCCACGCGCTGTACGCGGCACGGCTCGAACCGGTCAGGAACGCCGTCGAAGAGGGCCCGCCGCCCCTGGGCCCGGCCGCCCCGCCACTGGAGCGCGTACCCGCCCTGCTCGACGCGCTGCTGTGTTTCAAGCTGGACAACCGCCACCTCGCCCTGGCTCTGGAGGAGACCGGCAGTGACAGCCCTTACCGGGCCGAACACTACGAACGGTGGCACAGCACGCTGCAAGCCGTACTGGAACGGATTCCCGGTCTCGCCGACAGCGCGTTCACCGCTCACGCACTGCTGGCCGCCACCCGTGCCGATCTCGTCGAGCACCTCGTCGGCCACCAGCGCATGCCGCGGGAGCAACTGCGGGCACACCTCGCGGCGTTCACCGCCCGAATCCTTCAGCCGGGTGCGGCATCGGGCGGCGCGCAGGGGGTGACGTAGCAGCTGGTCCGCTTTGCGGACGGGCCGGGGCCGAGCACCTCGGCGTCGCACCGGTCGTCGATCCCCGCGACACCGTGGTGCTGCGGGTGGACGACGTCCATGTCGACACTGCTCTCGTCGCGGCCGGGCAGTCATGAGGCGCCGTGGGAGGCGCTCCACGCTCCCGGGAGAGAAGGGACGCGTCCTCCACGACCGGTGGATTTGTAAGGTGTCGGCGGTAGTGCGGTGATCTTCTGGAGGCGCAATGACCGTTCTGAACGCTCTCGATGCGACGGAACTCGCGCGGCGCATAAGGACACGCGAGGTGTCTTCTCGTGAGGTGGTGCAGGCGCATCTCGATCGCGTCGAGGCCGTGGATCCGCACGTGCACGGTGTCATCACCCTGCTCGGCGAACAGGCCCTGGCCGAGGCGGATCGGGCCGATGCCGCCGTCGCGCGCGGCGACGACCTCGGTCCCCTGCACGGAGTTCCCTTCACGGTCAAGGATTGCCTCGACACCGCGGGCGTGGTGACCACGCGCGGGTCGCGACTGTTCGCCGACCACGTTCCGGCGGCCGACGCGACTGCCGTGGCGCGGATGCGTGCGGCGGGTGGCGTCCTTCTCGCCAAGACGAGTTTGCCGGAGTTCTCGTACTGGACGGAGACCGACAACCTCCTGGTGGGTCCGGCACGTAATCCCTGGGACCTGCGGCGGACTCCGGGTGGGTCCAGCGGTGGTGAGGCGGCGGCGATCGCGGCCGGCATGTCACCGTTGGGGCTGGGCAGTGACGTGGCGATCTCGGTGCGCGGGCCCGCGCACTTCACCGGCATCGTGGCCATGAAGGCCACCCACGGCCGCGTCCCGTACACGGGGCACTGGCCCCCCGTGCTGCGCCGCTACTGGCATGTCGGCCCCATGGCCCGCACGGTCCGGGACATCGCGAGCGCCTACCGGATCCTCGCCGGCCCCGACGGCGTCGACGGATACGCGACCCTGCCGCAGGACCTCCCCCACGGCCCGGACGGTGCTTCGGTGGTGCGGCGCGTCGGCATGCTGCTGTCGCCCGGGTTCGGCCCGGTCGACACCGACGTCGCGGCCACCGTCCGCTCCGCGTCCGACGCTCTGACCACATCGGGCCTGATCGTCGAGCCGGTCCGGATACCCGTCCTGGAGGAGTACAACGCGACGACCCTCAGCGCGGTCCTGTACACGGCCGAAGTCCTCCCGTTCCTGCGGACGTTGACCGAAGGACACGAAGGCATCCTGCACAGGGTCTCGCACGCCACACTGCGGGCGAGGGAGCCGTCGCCGGCCGAGGTTCTCAGCGCCCAGCAGGTCGTCGAACGCATGCGAGACGAGTTCGCGGCCTTCTTCAGCCGGTACGACGCGCTGCTGTGCCCGGTGGTGACGATCCCGGCACCGCTGCCGGCCCGGCCCAGCCATCTGATCGACGGAACCGAGATCCCGGCGCGGGACGTCATGCGGGCCACCGTGCCGTTCAACCTCACCGGTCTGCCGGCGCTGTCGCTCCCGTTCGGCTCGACCACGGACGGCCTGCCGGTAGGCGTCCAACTGGTCACCACCTGGTACGCCGACGATGCGCTGCTGAGGCTGGCATCGCTCCTGGAGTCCGCGAGCCCGGTCCGCGGACACCGCCCGCCGGTGACCACCGGCCCGACGGACGCCGACTCCTGAGTCGTCGGCGTCGGCAGGAGGTGGCGGTGGGTGGTGGCGGTGAGCGACAGAACGTGCGAACCGGCTCGGTGGACCGCACGGCGCAGGGGGAGCGGACCCGTACCTGAACCGCAGATCCCGTCGCGTCGCTCGCACACTCCGGCGTCGAGCCGTCGGCATGGCGTGGTTCACAAGCGAAGGACGATCAAGGCGGTGTCGTCTGTGTTGCCGGTGATGGGGAGAAGGTCGGCAAGGAGAGCGTCGGCCAGGGTCTCGGGGTCGGAATGCCGGTGGTGGGTGAGGGTGTCCGCGAGCCGGGACAGACTGGCGTCGATGTCCTCGGTACGGCGTTCGATGAGGCCGTCGGTGTACAGGACCAGGGTGGAGCCTTCGACGAACACGGTACGGGCCTGGTGGCGGGTCAGGTGCTCGGGCCGGGCGCCGAGGGGCGGGTCGGTGGCCTGGTCGAGGAAGGTGACGGTGCCGTCGGGGTGGAGCAGGGCGGGCGGGAGGTGGCCGGCACAGCTGTAGGTGATGGAGTGGTCGTCCCAGTCCACGAAGGTTGTCGCGGCGGTGGAGGACTCGGCACCCTCGACAGAACGGGCGTACAGTCCCAGGGCCTCCAGGGCGGGGGCCGGCCCGTCGGCGACGCGGCAAGCCGCGCTCAGGGCGCTGCGCAGCTGTCCCATGACGCAGGCGGCCGGCAGGCCGTGGCCCACGACGTCACCAACGGCGATCGCAAGGTTTCCGCCCGGCAACTCGACCAGGTCGTACCAGTCGCCGCACACGTTCAGGGCACCAATGGCGGGCCGGTAGCGAACGGCCGCCCCATGCTGTCCCGTCGGGCCGGGTGGGGGCAGCATCGCGGCTTGCAGAGCCAGGGCGGTCTCGCGTTCGTGGGCGTGGGCCTTGCGCAGCCGCTCGTTGACCTCCTGGAGTTCACGGGCGCGGGTGTACAGCTCGGCCTCCAGCACACGGGACCGGCTGTCACTACCCGGGCCGCCGAAGGCGCGGATGAGTTCGGTGACCTCCTCGACCCGGTGCACGATCAGCGTGACCTGTCCGTCGGGGCCAAAGACGGGTGCGTTGACCGGGCTCCAGTAGTGCTCCTGCCAGTGGCCGGGGCGTTGGTGATCCTCGATGTCGTAGCGGAGCAGGGCCATGGTGTCGCGCTCGCCGGTGGTCACCGCGCGGAGCATCGACTCCCGGGTCTCGCGCATGCCGGCCGCGGCCGGGTCGTTCGGGTTTTCCGGGAAGACGTCGAAGATGTAGCGGCCCACCAGATGTTCACGACTGCGCCCGGCCAGCCGGAGGAAGTCTTCGTTGGCGTCCGCGTAGACAAGATCGGGGGTGAGCAGCGCCACCATGCCGGGCAGGGCCCGGAAGACCGCCGCATAGTCGATCTGCGGTTCCGTCATGTATTGCCCTGCCTCGGCCCTGAGTGTCAGTTTGCAGATCCACGATATGAGCGAACACGCCATGCGGCGCGGGCACTGCTCCTGCTCGCTCCAGACCGCCGGCATGAGCCGCGCGGGCGGCCTCGGCGCCGTCCTCGCGTGCAACCGGGCGAACGGCAGCGCTCCGTTCATCCTTGTGGATAAGAATCAAGTACACGCCTGTTGACGCGTTCACGGCAAGCATTTAGGTTCCGGGGAAAGCGCTTTCTCCAGGAGGGATGTGGCTCCGGCCATCGGGGCCGTTCATGTTCTCGAACCGACGCATCGTCGTACGACCCGGCCGCATCGTCGTACGACCCTGCCGCATCGAGAGGAGCACTCGCTTCCGGGCCGACCGGCGACCTTCCCAGCGGCAGGTCGGACACCACGACGGCCCGCTGACACGACCGCGGCATGCAGCAGAACACCCAGCATTCGAACGAGAGTGGGAAGACGAATGGAGAGGCGAGGATGAGGCGACCAGTCGCACTGCGACTCCATGCGGCGCTGGCCACGATGGCCCTTGCGGCCGCGACCGGTGCGGTTCTGCCGACACCCGAGGCATCGGCGGCGACCGGCAGTGCCACCGGCTACGCGACCCAGAACGGCGGGACCACCGGCGGTGCGGGCGGGCAGACGGTGCGGGCCACCACGGGAACCGCGATCCATGCGGCCCTGTGCGGCCGGGCCAGTAGCAGCACCCCGATCACCATCCAGGTCGAGGGGATCATCAACCACGGCAACACCAGCAAGGTGTCGGGCGACAGCTGCAACACGGCCGCCGGTGTGATCGAGCTCAAACAGATCAGCAACGTCACGATCATCGGGGTCGGCGGCGGCGCCGTCTTCGATCAGTTGGGCATCCACATTCGCGACGCCCGCAACATCATCATCCAGAACGTGACCGTCCGGAACGTCAAGAAGTCGGGCTCGCCCACGTCCAATGGTGGTGACGCGATCGGCATGGAGCGCGACGTCCGCAACGTCTGGGTCGATCACACCACTCTGGAGGCGTCGGGTGGGGAGTCGGAGGGGTTCGACGGTCTCTTCGACATGAAGGACAACACCCAGTACGTGACCCTGTCCTACAGCATCCTGCGCAACTCCGGCCGCGGCGGCCTCATCGGGTCCAGTGAGAGCGACCTCTCGAACGGCTTCATCACGTACCACCACAACCTGTACGAGAACATCGACTCGCGCGCGCCCCTGCTGCGTGGCGGTACGGCCCACATCTACAACAACTCCTATGTGAGCCTCAACGAGTCCGGCATCAACTCACGGGCCGGGGCCCACGCGAAGGTGGACAACAACTACTTCAAGGACTCCAAGGACGTCCTGGGCACCTTCTACACCGACGCGGCCGGCTACTGGCAGGTCAGCGGGAACATCTTCGACAACGTTTCCTGGTCGAGCCCCGGTAGCGAGAACCACCCCGCCGGCCCCGACCCGCAGTCCAACACCACGGTCAGCATCCCTTACCCCTACACCCTCGACGGCGCCAGTTGCGTGCCGGACATCGTGAGCCGGACCGCAGGCGCCAACAAGGGGCTGAAGGTGTCGGACGGCAGTTGTTAGCAAGCCGGCAGGTGCTGTCGCATGGCCAGTAACCCGGGAGGGGCGAGGTGCGTCCCTCCTCTCACCTCTTCACGCTGTCCACCCCCACGGGCGACGCAGTGAAGGCCCAGGTCGTCCCGCTGCGTCGATAGGCGGGCCGAAAGTGGCCGGGGCCGGTCAGTGGCGGGAGTGGCCAGGGCTGATCAGAGGGTGAGGAGCACCTTGGTGGCGCGCCGCTCGTCCATGGCCTTGTAGCCCTCCGCGGCCTCGGCCAGCGGCAGGGTGAGGTCGAAGACCCTTCCGGGGTCGATCCTGCGGTCCCAGACGAGCTGGATCAGATCGGGCAGGAACCGGCGCACCGGGGCCGGGCCGCCTTCCACGTGGATGCCGGCGAAGAACAGGTCGATGCCCTGGATCGTGACGTCGTAGTTGACGCCTACGAAGCCCAGGTGCCCTCCGGGGCGGGTGGCGCCGATCGCCTGCATGGTCGACTCCTGGGTTCCGACGGCCTCGACCACCGAGTGAGCGCCGAGGCCGCCCGTGAGTTCCTTGATCTTCGCGACACCCTCGTCACCGCGCTCCTCGACGATGTCGGTCGCGCCGTAGAACCGGGCCAGCTCCTGCCGCTCGGGATGACGGGACATCGCGATGATCCGCTCCGCGCCCAGCTGCTCGGCGGCGAGGACGGCCATCAGGCCGACCGCGCCGTCGCCGACGACCGCGACCGTCCTGCCGGGGCCGGCGTCGGCCGCGACGGCGCCGTACCAGCCGGTGCCGAGCACGTCGGAGGCGGCCAGCAGCGAGGGGATCAGCTCCGGGGCCGGCTGCCCCGGCGTGGCGACCAGGGTGCCGTCCGCGTGGGGGATGCGGGCCTTCTCGGCCTGGGTGCCGACGGTCTGCGCCACGAATTCCCGGTGCACGCAGCCGGATTGGTAGCCCGAGCGGCAGATCTCGCAGGTGTTGTCGGAGATCACGAACGACCCGACGACGAAGTCGCCGACCTTGACGTTCTTCACGTCCGAGCCGACTTCCTCGACCACGCCCGCGTACTCGTGTCCCATGTTCGTGTGATCGGCGGGCTCGACCCCGCGGTAGGGCCACAGGTCGGAGCCGCAGATGCAGGTCGCGGTCAGCCGGACGATCGCGTCGGTGGGCTCGACGATCTTCGGGTCGTCACGGTCCTGGACCCGGACGTCGCCGGCCTTGTACATGACTACGCCACGCATACCTGAATCTCCTTGCTTCACGTGCTCACGTGCTTCACGTGTACCGGCGCCGGCGGAGCCGAATCATTGCCTGTGGGCGCAGCGAGTCACTGGCGATCGGCGTACTGGCAGTACGCCGATCTGGCGGACTCGGTCGTACGGTCGCGTTGTCGTACGGTCGTGCGTGAGTCCCACCCTCGGCTTCCAGGGCGAACCTCCACTCTCGCCCTAGCTGTGCGCCTGATAGGAGGCGAACTGGTCGAGGAGGCGCTTCAGGGAGTTGTCGCCGAACATCAGCTCAAGGTTGGCGGCGGACTCGGCCGCCGATGCCTGGCTGCGCGGGAACAGAGCGTTCTCGTAGGCGGCCAGGGCGGCTTCGGTGTCGCCGGAGTGGGCAGCGATGGCCTGGCCGAGCTCGGCGCCGTCCAGCATCGCGAGGTTGGCGCCCTCGCCCGCGAACGGTGACATCAGATGTGCGGCGTCGCCGAGCAGCGTGACGCCGGGGACGCGTTCCCAGCGGTGCCCGACCGGCAGGGCGTTGACGCGGCGCGGAACCAGCGGGCCGTCGGCGTCGGCGATCAGCGCCCGCAGGCCGTCGTACCAGCCGTCGAAATGCGCCAGGACGGCGGACTTGGCGGCCGCGGTGTCGGTGAAGTCAATGCCGTCGATCCAGTTCTCGCCTGTCGTCAGGGCGGTATAGACGTGCAGGCTGCCATCGGTTTCCCGGTGCGCGAGGAAGCCCTTGGAATCGCCGAGGCTGATGAAGAAGCCACCCCCGATCAGGGTGGCGCTGTGGGGATGGCGGGCGTCGGCGTCCAGGAGGTCGATCTCGATGAAAGAGACGCCGGTGTAGGCGGGGACCGCGTCGGAGACCAGTGGCCGGATCCTGGACCAGGCGCCGTCGGCGCCGACGAGCAGGTCGGTGGTGACGGTGGCGCCGTCGGCGAAGATCACCTCATGGCGGCCGTCGCCCAGCGGCCGGGCGCCGGTGGCCTTGGCATCCCAGCGGACGGTGCCGTCGGGCAAGGAGCCCAGCAGCAGGTCTCGCAGTTGTCCGCGATCGACCTCGGGACGGGTGCCGTTGCCCTCGTCGGTTTCCTCCATACGGACCGTGCCGTCCGGGGCCATGATCCGCATCGCCTCCCCGCCAGGGTGGATCAGCGCGCGGAACCGTTCCTGCAGGCCCGCCGCGCGCAGCGCGACCTGGCCGGAATCGTCGTGGATGTCGAGCATGCCGCCCTGGGTGCGAGTCTGCGCGGAGGCCTCCAGTTCGAACACGGTCGCCTGGACGCCGTGCGTGTGCAGCACGCGTGCCAGGGTCAGGCCACCGAGGCCCGCTCCGATGATGGCGATGGGGTGATGTGTGGTCATGTTGAAGCTCCGGTTGATGTTCGGGCTGGGGCGGGTGGAGGAGACATTCGGGCGGGTCAGCGCCTGTCGGGCCGTGCGGTCTGCTGAATTCCGTTGATCAGCGCGCGGAAGCCCCAGTCGAGACGGGCCTTGCCGGGTCCGGAGAACAGCTCCTCACTCAGCGCTCTCAGCTGCGGGTGGGTACGGTCCGAGGCGCCGCGTACCGCTGCCATCAGCGCGTCCATCTCCTCCTGAGCGTCGGGCGCCGCGTACCGGGTGGACTGCTCGGCCGCGGTCGCGGTGGCCATCTGCAACAGCACGTCCACCCCCCACGCCGCCCGGCCGCCGGGCACGCCGCCCTCGGCAAGCAGCGCCAGCAGTGCCTCCAGCAGATCCAGGTAGTGCCGCCCCGACGGGCGGGTCACCAGAGCCGAGCGCGCCAGCCCCGGGTGCTCGAAGAGCACGGCGGTGTAGGAGAACAGGATCCGTACCAGCCGATCACGCCAGTCGGCCTCGGCCTGGGCCTGGACCGGCCCCAGATCGACCTCGCCGAGCAACTCGTCCAGTACGGCCGCGTGCAGCTCGGCGGTGTTGGCGACGTAGACGTACAGCGAGGCCGGGCCGGTATCCAGTTCCCGGGCCAGCCGACGCATGGTCACCCGCTCCAACCCCTCCCTGCGCATCAACGCGACCGCCGTCGCGACGATCCACTCCCGGCTCAGCGCCGGCTTGGCGGGTCGCTCGCGGCGGCTGAAGGACTTGTCAGAACGCGTAGTCATACTCTCAAGCGTAACGAACGCGTTCGTTACGAACAAGTTCGGTGAACTGTGCGGCCCGCCGATCCCTGCCAGCTGACCGCGAACCGCCGTCGCCAGGGGCGCGCTCTTCGCCGTCGGCGCAGTCGACATCCGTACGGACTTGTGGAGGCGACCAGGGCGCGTATCGGGGTGCCGACGCCCGCTTCAGAATCTCGGTCGCCCGTCGCAATTCAGCGTTCTCGCACCGCCCAGCCGCTCGATCTCCACGGCCTCCTCCGACGAGGTGCCGGGACGCCGGCCGGCGTCCACCTCATCGGCGCCTGCCAGGTGCGCGATGCGAGCCGGGCCTCCGCGCAGGAACCGGACTTCGATGTCCGCCGCTCGGTGGGTGTCACTTCCGTGGGCTGGAGCAACCAGAACGCAGTCCCGAGTACCGGTCAGCTCACGCTCAGTGGCATCCATGTGGCCCCGTCGGTCCTGACCGACCTGCGTGCGCAGACTGGTGGAGCCGCAGAGCGCCGCCTGGCCATCGGGCCCTTCCGCTGCTGGGACTCCACTTCGCCTTCAGACGGCGGAGGGCGGTTCGAGGGGATCGATGCTCTGTTCCGCCCAGATCGTCTTGCCGGTGGGGGTGGGGCGGGTGCCCCAGCGTTGGGTCAGCTGGGCGACCAGGAGCAGGCCGCGGCCGCCTTCGTCGTAGGTGCGGGCGCGGCGCATGTGGGGGGCCGTGTTGCTGGCGTCCGACACCTCGCAGATGAGGCTTGTGTCGTGGATGAGGCGTAGTTCGATGGGCGGCTTGGCGTGCCGGATGGCGTTGGTGACCAGTTCGCTGACGACCAGTTCCGTGATGAAGGCGGCGTCGCACAGACCCCAGGTGGCCAACTGGCCGACCGCGTTCTTGCGGGCCTCGGCGACGGCGGAAGGCGTGGGGTCGACGTCCCAGGCGGCGACGCGGTCGGCGTCGAGCGCCCGGGTGCGGGCGATGAGCAGGGCGACGTCGTCGGCGGACCGTTGGGGGAGTACGGCCTCCAGGACCGTGTCGCACAGGGCGTCCAGGGATGCGGCGGGAGCCGAGAGAGCCAGACGCAACCGGGACAGACCCACGTCGATGTCGTCGGCCCGGGATTCGACGAGGCCGTCGGTGTAGAGAGCGAGCAGACTGCCTTCCTGCACTTCTGTCTCGACCGACTCGAAAGGGAGGCCACCGAGGCCCAGTGGGGGTCCTGCCGGAAGGTCGAGGAGTTCCGCGGTGCCGTCCGGGCTCACCACGACCGGCAGCGGGTGCCCGGCCCGGGCGAGCGTGCAACGGCGGGAGACGGGGTCGTACACGGCGTACAGGCAGGTCGCGCCCACGTCTCCCGTGGTCTCCCCGCTGCCGGTGGCCCGCTCTGTGTCTTCCTCGGTGGCCAGGCGGCCCACCAGGTCGTCGAGGTGGGTGAGCAGTTCGTCGGGCGGCAGATCGATGTCGGCCAGGGTGCGTACTGCCGTACGCAGCCGTCCCATGGTCGCGGAGGCGTGGATGCCGTGTCCCACGACGTCGCCCACCACCAGCGCCACCCTGGCCCCGGACAGCGGGATCACGTCGAACCAGTCTCCGCCCACGCCGGCCCGGGCGCCGGCCGGCAGGTAGCGGTACGCGACCTCCACCGCCGCCTGCTCGGGCAGGCGCTGCGGCAGCAGGCTGCGCTGCAGGGTGACAGCCGTGGCGCGTTCGCGGGTGTAACGCAGGGCGTTGTCGATGCTGATCGCCGCCCGGGCCGCAAGTTCCTCGGCCAGTACCAGGTCGTCCTGCTGGAACGGATCGGGGTGCCGGTGGCGGATGAAGACGGCGACGCCCAGGGTGGTTCCGCGCGCCGAGAGAGGCACCGCCATCACCGAGTGGACGCCGAAATCGCGGATCCGGGAGCGCCGAAGCGGGTCCTGGACCACCCAGCTCGCGATCGCGGGCTCGCTCACCTGGCGCAGCACGGCGTGTCCCGACCTGATGCTCTCGACCGGCGGGGAGCCGTCGGGGTACTCGTCCACCTCGCCTGGCACTACCACCGCCTCGGGGTTTCCCGGATACACGGACCGATGGGCGATGCGCCGCAGTGCGAGGGGGCTGCCCGCCGCCGGCATCGCCGGGAACTCCTCGTGCGGGTCGTCGAGGGACGCCAGCAAGTCGACGCTGATGAAGTCGGCGAGGTCCGGGACCGCGACGTCCGCCAGATCCTGCGCGGTCCGCGTCACATCCAGCGTGCTGCCGATGCGCTTGCCGGCCTCGGCGATCAGCTGGAGGCGGGTGCGGGCCCAATACTGCTCCGTCATGTCGTGCCCGGTGGAGGCGACGCCCAGGACACGGCCGTCCGGGTCCTCCAAGCGGTAGAGGTGGACCGCCCAGGCGTGCTCACGGGTCTCACCGGGGGCACGCGCATGGTTTTCCATGTACTGCGGCTCGCCGGTCTCCAGCGCCCGCCGCATCAGCCGCTCGACCTCTCCGGCCATGGGGTCGTCCAGCACGTCGGACAGCCGCAGCCCGCGCATGTCGTCGTCGCTCAGGCCCAGTACGCCGAGCGCTGACCGGTTCGACCGGCGGAAGCGCAAGTCCGTGTCATGAACCGACGTCGCGCAGAACGGGGACAGAAGGAAACCCTGCCTCAGGAGCGCGTCGTCGTCGGGGTAGGGCTGCGACCCGGTCACGGCGGAGACCAGGAGCCAGTCGCGGACCCCGGTGTCCGGCGTCCTGCGATGCGCTACGACCCTGGCCTTGACGCGGTGGCCGTCACGGTGCCGGAGAGCGAGGGTGCCGTGCCACCTCGGCAGCTCAGGAAAGGGCGGGAGATCGCTCGCCGTGGGGGCATCGGCGAGAAGTGAGGCGGCCGGCCGGCCCAGGATCTGCGTCGCCGCGTACCCGAGCAGACGTTCGGCACCCTCGCTCCAGCCGGTCACGGTGCCGTGCTCGTCGACGGTGGCGCGCGCGGTGAGCGCGTCAGGGACAGCATCCGGGCCGGAGATCACGCCCGGGTCGTCGACGACATGCCGCTCCATAGCCGCTCATCTCGCTCTCGCGCTCTCCCCACCGATGGTGCCACCGCTCGGGGCTCGTGTCGCCACGCCGCTCAGCTGGGTGTGCGCCGGCCGGGGCCGTCCGGCGCCTCGCCGGGCAAGCGCTCTGCAACCGCTCGATTGCCAGACGGTCTACGGCGGCCGGTCGGCCCCGTCGGCGGCCCGGAGCGAGGGGGTTCACCTCGTGGCTTCCTGACCGCAATACCGCGATCTCCGACACCGGCGCGGCCTTCCTGCTGCGCTCCACCCGTAAGCGGCGCCCGGCCATCCGGCATCCGCTGCCCGACGGTTCCTACCGGGATTCGGGAGCAGTTCTGGGCCGGTGCGCCGGGCGTGACTGGCAGAGGTCGTGGCGGGGCTCACCGCGACGATGGTGCGCGCCGGGTGTCGGTGGCGTGCCGACCCGCCGGCCGGCCAGACGCAGGCTGTTTCAGCAGCACGCGAAAGCGGTGCGCTGTGGGGTAGGGAGACAGGTCACCAGTAGTGCCGACGGCCGGCGACCGCGTGCCCCATGGAACCCATGATCCACAGGACCGCGCCGATGACCGCCAGGATGATCCCGATCGTCCACAGGATCGATATGCCGGTGACGAACCCGACTACCAGCAGGATGATTCCAAGGAGGAGCATGATCGCCTCCAATGCGCAGTAGTGCTGCTTTCACTGTGGACCGCAGCGCCCCGATAGGGAAGTACCAGCTCTACCTGAATCACATGCCCTCTCAGCCCCATCGAGTTCCAGGAGAAGCGCTACGCCAACCAGGTAGCAGCCGAACAAGTGAGCCTGAATCACGTGGACCCGCCCTGACCAGCTAGTCAGCCTGCCCGCACAGCGTAGGCACCTCAGGCCGCCAGGTGGTGTGATCGGTGCAGAGTGCCGGTTCGGCGGCCCGTGCTGGTATGCCCACAGACGTCTGCCGGCCAACAACGATCCGGGTTCTCAGGCGAAGAATGAGCTTGGAGCCAGCACCCCGAGCGGTGCGGCACAGGGCACAGTGTCGTCCACGCGAGCATTCACGCCCGGACCAACGCGTGATCAAGACTTCCGACACAGCCCACCACCCTTTCGGGCCACACTGCCGCACACAACGGCGCGCCCGTCCCCGGCCGCCGGTCAGGGCCGGTCGGCAAGGGGATGGCGCAGGGTCTCCGCCTGTCGCGATGGCCTCCAAGGTAAGCCGGCGAGCGGGGATGCAGTGTCCCAGCCGGTGACAGGTGACGGACGCGAACGGGCCCAGCCTCCCGGCGATCTTGCCCGAGGTCCCACAGGATGGTGCCAGTTGCCCGGCCACGGGAATGGCCGGCGGCATGCTTCCCCATGAGCGGCCCACGTACAGGCCGCCTGCCACCCCCCAGGAGCACCCCCATGACAGTGATGACGGAATCGCTCGTACCGGCCTTGGAAGACGCCCGTAAGGCGCATGAGGCAGTCGTCGACCGGTTCAGGGCGGATGTGACGATCACCCCACCCGGCCCGCACCGGCAGATGCTCGAGCGTCAGATGGACGACGTCCAGGACAGCCTTCAGCGCATCGAGGACCAGGTGCGCGAACTGCGGCCACGCAACGGGCTGGTCGAAGACAGCGTCGAGCTCGCACGGTTCATCTCCCGCAGCGCCACGCGCACCGTCATGCTGCCGCTGACGGTGGGGTCCGCGCTCGTGACGGAGCTGCTGCGCGGACGGCGGCCGAACGACGAACGGCGGCTGCTGAGGAACGCCCAGGACGAGTACGCGGTCGCCGCCAGGGCGCTGGCGGCCTGCCGGGCCGGCCAGAGCATCGCCGAAGAGACCCGCGATCAGGCGACCGCCGAGCTGCTCGCCATGCTGCGCGGCCAGGACGAGGAACTGCTCGAAAGGCTGGAGGACAGCGTCACCGATCACGCGCGGGCCGTGGTGGCCGCGGCCAACGGAGTCGTCCGGGAGAACGGCGGTGGCTGGGCCGACGCCGCCGCGCGCGCAGTGCGGACCGCCGCCGCCCGAGTGCAGGACGTCGCGCAGACCGGCGGCAGGCGGGCCAGGGGTACGGCCGAGGGCGCGGTGCGGGAGATGCCTCGTGCGACCCGCGTGGCCGAAGGAGTCCGGGGTGCGGTGACCCGGGAGCAGGAGCTGCCGATCGCCCGATTCAGCCAGCTCAGTGTCGACGAGATCAAGCAGCAGCTGCGCACACTCTCCCAGTCGGACCTGACGGTCATCGAGGGATACGAACGCACCCACGCCAACCGGCCCGGAGTCCTGGACGCCATCGAACAGCTGCGCGGCAGCGAACCCTGGGACGGCTACGACACCATGAACCCCGACAAGATCCTCGCCCAGTTGCAGAACGTCCCCTCCACCGTCGCCCGCCAGGTGCTGGAGTACGAGCGGCTCCACCAGCAGCGCCAGGAGGTTGTCTCCGCCGCCGAAACACGCACCGCCCGCTGAGCTGAGCCGAACAGACGGACGTCTGCCGCCCGCGGATGATCACAGGGCAGCGCGGTGCGCTCCTGGTGTCCGGAGACGGAAACCCATGAGCAGCCCTGGAGCCGTCACCGGCTCCAGGGCTGTCTGGACCTACCCCTGGTCGGGTGAGGTGTCGGTCCGTTCTCCGGCTGCGATCTCGATGCGGCGCGGCTTGACGGTTTCCGCCTTGGGTACCTTGACGCTCAGCACGCCTTCGCTCAGCGTCGCCTCGACGCCTTCGGCGTTGATCTCGCGGGGCAGGACGGCACGGTACTCGAACTGGCCGGCGCGCCGGGTGGAGCGGCGCAGGACGCCCGTGCGCTCGCGTTCCTTGAACTCGCCGCTGATGACCAGCTCGCGGTCAGCCATCTCGATGTTGATGTCGTCGCGCTTGACGCCGGGAACATCGACCTCGATCTCATAGGCCTGGTCGGTCTCGGATACGTCGGCCAGTGGGGCGAGGCCCGTGCCGCCGGTGGGTCCGCCGACGGTGGACTCGAGGAGACTGCCCAGGCGGCCGAAGATGTCGTCGAACTCCGCGAGCGGGTCCGTTGACCAGCCGGGGAACCGCCGCTCAGCGAGTCTGCCCTGGCCGCGGCGTACAGGAAGAGTCATCACAGCTCCCATTCGTGGTGCATATGCGTAATTTGTTGCATATGGGGTGCCCCGGAGGGGTGATCGCGACACGTCTTGAGGGCGCCCTGCTGATGGTCCGCTGCTCCCTTCTTCGCCCCGATTCCGCCCAGCGTGGCCGTCTGGGCGGCCTCCAGCGCCTGGCGTCCGGCCGGCGATCGGTTCCCCAGCACCTTCACGACCACATTTCTGCGGATCCCGCGCCACCTGGCGAAAGGCCCCGCCGGCTCCCGCTTCGGCGCGGTCACCGGGGGTGAGTACGGGCAGCGCGGCCGGTCGCGGCCCGGCTGGGTCCGGGGTGCGCAGGCGGGGACTCAGGCCGCCGCGCAGCAGGGAGGACTTGCCGCCCATGCCTGCCTCCCCGTGGAACAGGCCGAAGGTTTGCACGTCCCGCGGCCTGCAACAGCAGGACAAACCAGAGCGGTTGTCCTTGGGCACGCGGCAAGGCGTGCTGCTGACCTGCGGCGTGTCCATTGGTCAGGGTGGCTGAACCGGCTGCCCATTCAATGTCGGGGCCGCTGAACTCGAGTTGCAGGCACCGGCCGGGACTGCCGGACAGGTCGTCCATGGGTCGGCTGTCCGCTCCGTGACGGGAGAAAGGTCGAACATGACCGCACTCAAGTCCGCACTCGCTGCTACGACACTCGCGCCACGATGCGGGTGCCGAGGCGTTGGGCTTGGTGTGGAAGGCCTTGTGGGGTCGCGGGTGACGCTGCGTCCCTTATTCGACTGACAAGGAAACAGGCAATGGTTCACACCGAGAACTCGCTCCACAGCAGGCACGAATCGGGAACCCACGCATGACAACGTGCCAGCAGCACCCAGAAGTACAGGAGTTCGGGGAGTACGTGCGCTTACGGCAGGACGCTCTGCTGCGCACTGCCCGACGGCTGGTCTCCGACCCGTTCGACGCACAGGACCTGCTGCAGACAGCACTCGCACGCGCCTGCAGTCGCTGGGACGGCATCACGAACAAACGGCTCGCGGACGCCTACCTGCGCCGCGTCATGATCAACACACGCTCGGAGTGGTGGCGAGCCAGGAAGCTGAAGGAGGTGCCCACCGAGCACCTTCCGGAAGCACCGGTCGACGACATCGCCGAGCGGCACGCTGACCGCGCCCTGCTGATGGACGCCATGGAGTCCCTGTCGCCGAACCAGCGTCGTGTCGTGGTGCTGCGAACCTGGGAGCAGATGTCCACGGAGGAAACGGCTGCCGCCCTCGGCATGGCGACCGGCACAGTCAAGAGCACGCTCCACCGCGCGCTCACCCGGCTACGCCACGAACTGCAACACCGCGACCCCGATCCCGTTTGACCGAAAGGGAAGTGGGTGGGACAGGTCCCGGGTGGCGGACGAGGGGATCGGGCGCCGCTGGTGCTCCTCGCGCGTCGGCCGGGGCCGCCCCGCTGCGCCGCCGTCAGAGCGGCGGCGTCAGGTGGGGCAGCAGCCTCCTCGAACGCCGGCGCGTGACTGGATCAGCTTCGGCCGCTGTGCGGCAGCAGTTCGGGGCTTGGGTGGCTCATTGGCCCTTCTCATGGAACCGGTCGATCAGGCCGTGGGCTGTGTTGTCGGCGGAGTCGATCCCGGGCATCTCGTCTGCGACGGTCTCGGCGCTGCGGGTGAACATGGCCTCCTCGTAATCGGTGAGCGCCGTCTCGATGTCGTCGGGGTGCGCGGCAAGGGCTTCACCGAGTTCGGCGCCGTCGAGCATGGCCAGGTTGGCGCCCTCGCCGTTGGGAGCCGCGAGGTGGGCGGCGTCGCCGAGCAGAGTCACCCCCGGCACCCGGTCCCACCGGTGCCCGGTCGGCAGAGCGTAGAGGGAGCGCAGGACCGGCGCGACATCGCTGTCGGTGATCAGCGCGGTGAGCTCCGGTGCCCAGCCGTCGAATTCCTGCGCGATCCGCGCGGTGGCCGCGGCGGCATCGGCGAAATCGATGGCGGCGAACCAGTCCTGCGGCTCGGACAGCCCCACGTAGGCGTGCAGAGTGTCGTCCTTTTCCCGGTGAGCGAAGATTTCCCGGCCCGGTGAAGGAGCGATCAGCATGCCGCCGCCGACCGCTTTCGCGGCGGCCGGGTGCCGGATGCCGGCGTCGAACAGGTAGGTCTCGACGACCGATTTACCGATGTACTCGGGTGTGGCGGTGGACAGCAGCGGCCGGACCCGTGACCACGCGCCGTCCGCGCCGACCAGCACGCTGGTGACGACCGTGCCGCCGTCGGCGAACGTCACCTCGTGGCGGCCCCCGCCGAGGGCACGGGTGCGGCTGACCTTGTGCCCCCACCGCACGGTGCCTGCCGGGAGTGAGTCGAGCAGGACCTGCCGCAGGTCGCCGCGCTGCACCTCGGGGCGTCCGCCCGTACCGTCGTCGGCTTGATCGAACAGGACCGTCCCGTCCCGGTCGAGGACCCGCACCGCCTGGCGCCCCTCCAGAACGATGGCGTGGAACTCGTCCATCAGCCCGGCCGCCTTGAGTGCGAGCTGCCCGTTGTAGTCGTGGATGTCGAGCAATCCGCCCTGCGCGCGCGCCGAGGGGGAGGACTCCGCCTCGTACACCGTGACCGGTATGCCGTGGACGTGCAGGACGCGGGCCAGCGTGAGTCCGCCGAGTCCGGCGCCGATGATCGTGACCGAGGTGTGCATGGTGGCTCCTTCGGGATCGGGCCGCCCGGTGAGCTCCGGCCGGCTGCCTCTGGAAAGGTGCCAGCGCCCACCGACGAGCCACCGACACCCGACCGACAGCCCCGACAGTGCTCCGACATGCCACCGACACCGCGGATCAGCGGGCTGTCAGGTGGCCACGCCCACTGGTTGAGTCCCCAACCAGTGGTGGCAGAGTGGAGCGACTTGTTCCGCCCTGTGGAGGTAATCCCGTATGCGTCTGCTGCTCATACGCCATGGCCAGACTCCGTCCAACGTCAAGCACTTGTTGGACACCGAGGCACCGGGGCCGACGCTGACACCGCTGGGACAGGAGCAGGCTGCCGCGCTGCCGCAGGCTCTGGCGGCGGAGCAGATCGATGCCCTGTACGCCTCCACACTGGTGCGCACCCAGCTGACGGCAGCTCCTCTGGCCGCCGCGATGGGGCTGGAGGTCCAGGTCCGGGACGGGATCAGGGAGCTGGCTGCCGGAGAGCTGGAGATGCGTGGCGACGACGACGCTGCCGCCGTCTACCTCTCCACCGTCTTCGCCTGGTCCGAAGGCGACACCGGCCGCAGGATGCCCGGCGGCGAGAACGGCGTGGAGGCCCTGGACCGCTTCGATGCTGTGGTCGCCGAGGCAGTGGGAACAGGGGCGGAGACGGTGGCCATGGTCAGTCACGGCGCGATGATCCGGATGTGGGTGTCAGCCCGAGCAGCCAACGTCGATGTGGCGTACGCGTCCAGCCACCCGCTGGGCAACACCGGCGTCGTCGTACTCTCCGGCTCGCCGGACCCCGGCTGGCAGGTCCTTCTGTGGGAGGGACTCCCGCTCGGCCCGGAAGGAGATTTCCCTGAGGACAGTGGCCCGGCCGGCGCGGCCGCTCCCGGTCGCTGAAGGGCTGCTTTCTCTTCCTGCTCAACCTGGCTGCCGCGCCGCCCCTGTGGACACGTGGCGGCCTGCGAGTCGACAGCCCCCGGCCTTCGAGAGGAGACAGCAGGCGGGCGAGGTGCAGCCGGTAGCACAGGCGGGCGGGCAGGCCGGGTCGGTAGCACAGCAGCCCGGCCACCCAGGTCCGTCCCCGGCTGCGACCGGGCACTTTGACTCTCCGGGTGATGCGCTTCGGCCCCAAGTGCGGCCCTTGGGCGGCCGGCCCGTCACGCCCGCTTCGCGTCCACGGCACGCTCACCGAAGTCGAGTTGCCGCTCACGGCACCTGCGTGAACTCGCCCGCCACCTCGTTCGGCGCGCTCCCTGGGGGCCAGAAAACGGGATTACCGAACAAGCTGGTTCAGGATGTGGCAGGCACGCCCGACCCCGTCCTCGGCTGTCAGTGCACGGCCCAGCCGACGGGCCGCCTCGGCATGGCCGCTGTCCCCGCTGACAGCTCGCAGGCGGTCGGCGAGAGCGGAGACGGTGAACTGCCGGGACGGCAAGGGCTTCGGCCCCACTCCGAGGCTGTGGACCCGGTCGGCCCAGTAGGGCTGGTCGCCGAAGAAAGGGCAGACCAGGGACGGCACTCCGGAACGCAGTGCCGAGGCAGTGGTGCCCGCACCGCCGTGGTGGACCACCGCCGCCATACGGGGGAACAGCCAACTGTGGGGCGTGTCTTCGACCACGAGCATGTCGTCATCACTCGTGGAAGGGTCTCCGGCCAGGACTCCACGCAGTCCCGCGCGTCGCAGTGCGGCGCGTACGACGCGGTCGGTGGCCTCGGGGTCGCTGGTCCGCATGCTGCCGAAGCCCACGTACACGGGCGGCGGTCCGTCGTCCAGGAAGCCGAGCAGGCGCCGGGGCGGTTTCCACAGCGGCTGTTCGTGGTGCCAGAAGCCGGTCATGTGGACGTTGGGTCCCCAGTCGGGCGGCCGGGGTACGACGGTGGGGCTGAACGCACACAGCACCAAGGCCCGGCGGACTCGGCGGCGAGGGCCGAGGGGGGACAGGGCGGGAAGGCCGAGGTCCTCCCTGCGCCACGTGTTGATGAACCGACGGCACACCAGCCACGATCCCAGGTCGACCGCCTCGAAGCTGAGGCGGTTTCCGAACGAACCAAGGAGTCGCGCGGCCGGCGTGAACGGGTGGGGGAAAGCTCCCGTGGGCTGGCTGGGCTGGAAGTGGATGATCGCGTGCGGGATGCGCAGATACTGGCTCAGGTGGACTCCGAGGAGACCGAACGTGGGCGCCAGGACGAGATCGGCTCCCTCCGCACCCGCCTGGGTCTGTGCGAGCAAGCGGGAGAACAGTGGCCGCATGATCCGGTCGATGCCGCGGACGAAGGCCACCGGGTTGCGTCGGCCGGCCAGCAGTTCCTGCCCTTCGGGAGAGTCGATGATCTCGCTGGGGTCCGCCGGGAGAGAGCGGAACTCCAGTCCCGCCGCGGTGATCAGTTGCTGGTAGCGGGTACTGGCAAGCAGACGGACGGCATCGCCCTGGCGGGTCAGTGCCCTGCCCAGGGCCACGCACGGCTGGACGTCCCCACGCGACCCTGCGGCGAAGATCACTACTGTTCGGCCCATGCCTCCCTCGATCCTGGTCGTACGCGTACCGCCCCGCCGGGACGACCGTGAGGCGGACAGCGCGTCCCGCCCACGGAGGAGGGCCGGGGTCGTTACGAGAGTTCCTCCATCATCGTGGGCCAGATCTCGTGCAGTTCACGCTGCCAGTAGGGCCAGGAATGCGTCCCGGGCTCGTAGAGGTCCGTCGAGACATCGACGCCGGCCGAGTGGAGCGACTCGGCGAATTTCCTCACCGATGCCGGAAGTGCTGTTTCGGCTGCCGAGCCCGCCAGGATGACCGGGAGTGGATGGCCCTCGTCCATCGGTCCGGGCGTTCCGTCTCCCGCGGACAGGTGCACTCTCGTGCCGAGGAAGGCGCGTGGCCTGGCGGCCGGGTTGTGAGCCTGCCAGATGTCGTCGTGTTCCTTCGGGTCGCCCCAGACCTGTTTGAGGTCGGTGCCCTCCATGGCGGAAGTGAGCCCGAGCAGGAAACGCACGGAGGGTTCGTCGAGGTCGACGTACGAACTCATGGACGCCACGTACTGGAACATTCCCGGGTGACGCGCCGCGTAGTTGAGCGCGCCGAAGCCCCCCATGGACAGGCCGACGACGGCACGGGACGAGTTCGCGCGGAACTGCCTCTCCATGAGCCGGACCAGTTCGACGGTGTGGAACGTCTCCCAGCGAGGCCTGCCGGCGTACCAGTCGGAGTAGTAGCCGTGTTTGCCTCCGTCGGGCATCACGACAAGAACCTCGGAGTTCTCCGCCAGTGCCTCGACGTCCGTCTCGCGCGTCCAGGAGGTGTAGTCGTCCTCCCCGCCGTGCAGCATGTAGAGCACGGGGAACGTGCGTCTCCGCTCGCTCCTCCAGCTTTTGGGGAGGATGACGCGGACCCGTACGGAGCTTCGCATGGCCCGTGACCGGACGGTCATGTCCAGAGTGCGGGCGTCGAGTTGGCGGACGGCCGTGATCCGGGCGCCGGTGTCGGCCGACCGGGACCCTTGCTCCGCGCCGTTGCCGGCCGCGGCTGCCCCGGTGCCGTACAGCGGTGTGAGGATCAGGAGACAGGCCAGGAGCGAGCAGCCGGTGAGGCGTGTCCGGCTGGTGAACGTGGTTCGGGCAGATGGCATGGGCTGTGTGACTCCTCGGGCCGCATGTCTGGGGGTCTTGGCCTCCTGCGTCCCGGTCTGCTGCGACGAGATGAGCTGCGTGCGCAACGCGTTCGATGCCGCGATGCCTTCTGAAGAGGCTCGACGGTCGTGTCCTGGAGGCGGCAGCGAAGCTCTCTGTACCAGCGGGAATCAGGAGCAATATCGACATACACGTGCATACCGTGCCGAGATCGACTATCGAATACCAGCCGACACACCGTTCTTATGTAAATACGATCAACTGTCACGCTGGGTCGGCTGGAGAGGGCGGACGTCTGCCGCGTCGCGTGTGACCGTCGTTCCGACCGAGGCTCCGGCCTTCCGCCCCACACCTGGTCGGTCCTCCGGCATGCCGTTACGCCCTTCGCGCACCGGCGCGCATGCCGTTCCACCCGTTGCTGACCTGGGTTTTCCTCGCGGACGAGAGTCAGATGAGGGACTGTGCGGTTGCGGCGCGACGAAGCAGGCAGCTTGCTTTGTACAAGTGGCGGGGACCATCAGCCGGCGAACTGAAGGGCAGCTCACGCAGCCCGGGAAATGGGGAGAACTCGATGAGCACGACCATGTCCGAAGCCGTCATCGCGGGTGCCGACGGGGCCACGCTGGAGAAGCTGCCCCTGCCCGAACAGTTCCCCGCGGCGACGGTGCGTCTGGCGGACATCCAGATGTTCCAGGACACCGACGACAAGGACGTGCGCAAGTCCCTGTCCGTGGACCGGGTCCCGATGCCCGAACTGGCTCCGGACGAAGCGCTGATCGCGGTGATGGCGAGCTCCGTCAACTACAACACCGTGTGGACCGCGATGTTCGAGCCGCTGCCGACGTTCCAGTTTCTGAAACAGATGGGAAAGGCCGGCGGGTGGGAGCGGCGCCACGACCTCCCCTACCACGTCGTGGGGTCGGACGCCTCGGGCGTCATCGTGCGCACGGGGTCGTCCGTGCGCAAGTGGAGGGTCGGAGACCAGGTGGTGGTGGCGACAGCGTACGTCGACGACCAGGACCACGAAACACACCGGGACGGCATGCTCGGCCACGGACAGAAGGCGTGGGGTTTCGAAACGAACTTCGGCGGACTGGCGCACTACGCGATCGTGCGGGCCAGCCAGCTGATGCCCAAGCCGGCACTGCTCACCTGGGAAGAGGCGGCCGCCAATCCCCTGTGTGCCGGCACGGCGTACCGCATGCTGGTCAGCGATCGCGGCGCGCAGATGAAGCAGGGCGATGTGGTGCTGATCTGGGGTGCGACCGGCGGGCTCGGATCCTACGCGGTTCAGCTCGTCCGCAACGGAGGCGGCATTCCGGTCGGCGTGGTGAACTCCCGCAAGAAGGCCGACCTGTTGCGGTCCCTCGGATGCGAGGCTGTCATCAACCGCTCGGAGATCGACGAGGGTGACTCCACCCTGCTGCAGCGGCCGGAGGGTTGGAAGAAGCTGGGCACCGCTGTGCGTGACGCGGTGGGTGACGACCCGCACATTGTCTTCGAGCACGTCGGCGAGAAGACATTCGGAGCCTCGGTCTTTCTCGCCAGACGCGGAGGGACGGTGGTCACCTGCGGTTCCAGTACCGGATACCAGCACACCTATGACAACCGCTACTTGTGGATGCGGCTCAAGAGGATCATCGGGAGTCACGGGGCAAACCTGCATGAGCAGTGGGAGGTCAACCGGTTGTTCAGCATGGGCCGTTTGCTGCCGGCCCTGTCGATGACGTACACCCTGGATGAGGTCGCGACGGCCGTCAGGAGTGTTCAGACCAATCAGCACATCGGCAAGGTGGGTGTTCTGTGTCTCGCTCCGCGCCCGGGGCTGGGGGTGACGGACCCGCAGGCCAGGGCGCGAGTGGGCGAGGACCGTCTGCGCGCCTTCCACAGTGAGCCGACCTGGGTTTCGTAGCGTCGGGTTCATGTGATTTCGGGAGGTGGCCGGGGCGGCCGGTGAACGGTGGCACCCGGCCTCCTGCTCCTCGGCGGGAGACGGCCGACAGCGGACTGAAGCGTTCGGGCACACGTCGACCGAGGTGTGTGTAGTGCCTGATGCGGCACCGGCCAGGCACGGATGCCTCCTCGCGTTCCGACAGCACGGAGGAAGCCGGTTGACCGGCCGCGGGCGGGCCGGCCGATCGCCCCGAGACCGGTCGCTCGCCGCGCCTGTCAGTCGCCGTGTCCTTCGAGGGCTTTGGTGAGGTGCTGCGCGATGACCTCGACATGAGGCGGGTCGATGAGCGACAGGTGGTCACCGGGGACGGGTACGACCTCGAGCGACGGGCACAACGGCGCCCATCCGAGGTCTGCCTCGCTGCGCACGTAGCGGGGGTCGAGGGCCGTGGTCAGCGGCTGTGCCTCCTGGGCGCGATAGAGCACGATGTGACCCGGATACCGCTGAGGCTCGTACCGCTCTCCCACGCGCGCGTCGATGTAGGACGTTCGCTGGTGCTCCATGATTCCCGGGCTCATGTCGAGGCCGGCTTCGGCAACGAGCCGCATGACCACGTCGATCTGCTGCTCGTCAAGCGTGGCAGCCAGTTCCTCGTAGGGCAGGTCGAGTCTGCGCCCGTACGTCTTCTCGATGTACTCGGCGAAGCGCCCGAACCGTTCGATGAGCATCTCCTCGGATTCCAGCCCCGGCAGAGCTGCCGGCAGGATGGTGTCGATGAGGCCGAGGAAGCCCACGGTGCTGCCCGTCTCACGGAGCTGGCGGGCAACCTCGTAGGCGAGGCAGCCGCCGAAGGACCAGCCCAGCAAGTGGTACGGGTCCTGCGGCTGGAGTTCCCGGATGAGACCGATGTAGTGGGCGGCCTTCTCCTCCATCGTCCCAAGGGAGTCCACGCGGTCGAATCCGTACACCGGCTGCGTGGCCGGAAGCAGTTGGACGAGTGGCCGGTAGACCGATGTCGGACCGCCGGCGGGGTGAAAGGTGAACAGGGCGGGGCGGTGCGTGCCGGGCTGGACGTCGCGCAGGACACGCAGCACGGACTCGCCGGTTCCGTTCATCTCGGGCCGGATCAGCTCCGCGAGGGTGGCGACGGTGGGGTGGGCGAGAACACGCTCCGCGGTGAGACCCGGGGCGGTGGCATCCAGGCGCCGACGGATGCCCTCCACCAGGTCATGAGCGGTGCGCCGGTCACCACCGGCGGCGATGAAGTCCTGGTTGACGTCCGCCGGCCGTCGTCCGAGGATCTCGCTCCAGACGCCGGCCACCAGGCGTTCCGCGGCATCGCGAGGATCGAGCGTGGACGGCAGCGCCGGGCTCGCCCCGGCGCTGACGCCCTCCCGCCCGGTGTCCTCCGGTTGTTCGCCTGCCGTCGCGTCGCACGGATCGGTCCGCACCAGACCCAGCTCCCGCAGCACCGCGTCACCGAGGGCGCGAAGACTGGCACCCCGCAGAAGGAGAGGAGCGGGCAACGCCACCCCGAAGTCCTGCTTGGCGACGTTCTGGATCCGCACGGTCATGAGGGAGTCGAGGCCGAGGTCGGTCAGCGGCGTGTTCTCGTCCAGGTCCTGGGCCGCGCGTCCCATGACGGCGGCCGTACGCCTGACGAGACGTTCGTAGACCTTGGCGGGGGCTGCCTCGCCGAGCGCCTGGATGCGCCCCGGGCCGTCCCAGTCGTCGGGGAGACCACTGCCGGTCAGAACTCCCGCGAAGAACGGGACCGCGTCCAGTCCGGGGAAGGCTTCCAGTGCCCGGCGGATGTCCAGATGCACCACGCCGGTGTGCGTCCTGCCCCGGGTGGCGAGGGCCTGGAGGGCCTCCATTCCTTCGGTCAGGGTGATGGGTTCAAGAGCCAGGGCGGAGTTCACGGCGGGTTTCAGCGTTGCCGCGCCCACCTCGGCCCAGGGGCCCCACGCGATGGCGGTCGCCGGCAGGCCGACGGCCCGGCGGCGGCGGGCATGAGCATCCAGCCACGCGTTGGCAGCCGCGTAGGCAGCCTGCCCGGGGGATCCGAAGAGCGCGGCGGCGGAGCTGAACGCCAGCCACCAGTCGAGAGCGTGCCCGGCCGTGGCCGCCTCCAACTGGAGGGCTCCGGTGACCTTCGGCCGGACGACCCTGTCGATGTCGGACGATGACAGGCCCGTGATGATGCGGTCGTGGAGTACCGCCGCGGCGTGCGCGACCCCGCACAGGGAATGTCCTTCGGACAGGGCCGCCTCGACCAGCCGCGCGGCCACACCGGGTTGAGCGACGTCTCCCCGCACCACGACGAAAGAGGTGCCGAGCTCGCCGAGTTCGGTGAGGACGGCCTGCGTCGCGGGGCCCGGGGCACGCCGGCCGTTCAGGACGATGCGGCCGGCGCCCTGCTCGGCCAGCCGTCGCGCCGTCACCAGGCCGAGGCCGGTCAGTCCGCCCGTCACGATGTAGGCGCCGTCGGGACGGGCGAAGGGCACTCTGACGGATGCGTCATCCGGATCCGCGGCAGCCAGTCGGGCAACGAAGCGGGTACCCCCGCGCCAGGCGACCTCGTCGGCATCGCCGTCGCAGAGCAGTTCCTGAGCCAGGTCGTCGACGAGACCGGGCTGCAGGTCGATGTCCACAAGAGTGGTACGCAGAGCGGGATGCTCGAGGGCCAATACGCGCACGAGACCGCGCAGAGAGGCCAGGTCGGGGTTCCCCGTCTCGTGAGGAACTACTGACTGGGCACGCTCGGTCACGAGCCACAGCCGGGGAACCGACAGTTGCCGCGGATCGGCGGCCAGACGGCGGGCGACGTACGCGGCGGCGTGAAGCTCGCGACACGCTCCGGGCGGTTCGGTGCCGTCCGTCAGGAGCATGACCAGGGCGGCTCGCCCGTTGTGTGTCTCTGCGCGCCAAGCGTCCAGCAGGCCGTCGAAGGAATCAGCCCGGCAGTCCGCGACCGCGACCTCAACGCCTTGTTCCTGGAGTGCCGACTTGAGGGGCGTGGCATGGGGGTTCGTGCTGCTGTCGGACCGGTCCGTCACCAGGAGGACGTGGGTCGGGGGAGAGGGGAGGGAGACAGGTGCTTTCTCCCACTCGATCTCAAAGGTGGCTTCTTCGAGCGGCTTCGGGACCTCGCCCGGCCCGATGGCCCTCAGCCGCATCTCGTGGGCCACGATGAACTCGCGTCCACCGGCGTCCTGCGCGTGCAGGTCCCACACTCCGCTACGGGGCGATCGGCCGGCGGCGTCCCCGGTGGCCGATTCGCCGGTACGCGGCAGGCACTGGACCCGGCATTCGGCAGGGGCAGGAGCCTGCAGCCGTACCTGCAGCGACCCGACGGAGACCGGAACGTCTTCCGTTGCGGACGGTGCGGAGTGCGTCCCAGCTGCCTCGCTGTCCGTGCGGCCCCGACGGGCCGGTGCGTGCAGGACGGCGTGGAGGAGCTGTCCGTGCGGTCGTAGGTCCGGTGCGTGTTCCTCGGCGGCGGGGACGGGCAAGCCGACCTCGAAGGCAGCGGTACCTCCCGGTTCCCGAGGCGTCAGTGGTTCGGGTTTGGTGAGAACACGGGCCGAGGCATGGCACAGCCAGGCGCCGGAGGCGGATCGAGAGTGGATGCCGACGGTTGCCTGATCGCGTCCCTGCGGCTCCCAGACGGTCGTGACAGGTGTGCCGGCAGAGATCGGCAGCCAATGGTGAACCGCCAGGTTCTCGACGCGTACCGCATCGATGTCCGTGGGGCTCGTGGCGGTTGCCGCCGCGATCACGAGTTCCGCGCACGCGGGCAGCGTCAGAACGCGCCTGCCGTGCAGTATGCCCGGCTGCTGGTCCCAGCCGTGGGTGCCGATGTCCCCGTGCCACAGGACACGGCCGGTGCCGGGATCCTCCACCCGCACACCCAGCAGGGAGTGGCCGCCCGCACGGGACGGCCGCGTCGCCGGGGTGCCGCGACGGAACCAGTGAGGGACATGACGCCAGGGAGGGCTCGGCACGGTCACCCGCTCGCCGCCCGGCCACAGTTGTCGGGCCGGACCCTCCACTCCCGCCAGGTGGAGTTCCGCGAGCGCGGTGCGCAGGTGCACGCTTTCATCGCTGTCGCGGCGAAGGGTCGGCAGCACGCGACCGTGCCCCGGGGCCACCGCGTCAAGCGTCTCGGTGATCGGGACGAGAGCAATGGGGTGCGGTGAGATCTCCAGGAAGAGGTCGTGGCCGTCGTCGGCGGCGGCGGCCACCGCCTGCTGGAAGCGAACGGGCCGGCGGGCGTTGGCGCACCAGTAGTCCGCGTCCGCGCGGACGTCGGCGCGCGGGTCGTCGAGGACCGTCCCGTACCAGGGGATGGTCGCGGTGTGCGGGCTGATGCCGTCGAGGGCGGCGCGCAGCGCTGGAAGGACCGGATCGACTGCCGGTGAATGTCCGGCGCCGCCGACGGGGAGGAGGCGGGCGAGTCGCCCCTGCGCCTCGACCTCGTCGACGATACGGGCGATCGGTCCACCGGGACCCGTGACCGTGCACCGCTGCGGCGAGGCGTACACCGCGATGCCGACATCCGGGTAGCGGCCGAGGACCTTCGCGCGGGCTTCCTCCGGCAGCTCCACGGCAGCCATGGCGCCGGCTTGCTCCTGGTCGATGGCCGCGAGCCGGGTGGACCGGGCGAGGATCACCCGCAGGCCGTCGCGGGTGTCGAGAGCGCCGGCGAACACGGCCGCGGTCACTTCTCCCATCGAGTGTCCGATGACAGCGGCGGGTTCGACACCGTAGGCGCGCAACGCCTGGGCCAGGGCGAGTTGCAGGCCGAAGAGGAGCGGCTGTGTGCGGTCGACGCTCGCTCCCTGGTCCGTGCGGGAGATCTGGTCCGTCAGGGAGGTGCCCGTCTCCGCCTCGAAGACCGGGTCCAGTTCGCCTACGGCAGCGGCGAAGACGGGATCTTCGCGCGCCAGCCGGCGGCCCATCCCGGTCCACTGGGAGCCGTAGCCGGAGAAGACCAGAACCGGTCGGCGTGGCGTCCTCCGGTCGGCTTCGGACGCCGGTGCCGTCCGTGGGGGCACGACGCACGTCGGTGTTTCGCCCTTGGCGAGCGCTACGAGTGCTGCGGTGAGGTCGTGCAGCCCCCGGCCGATGACGGCTGCGCCTGCCGGTCCCCGGCGCCGGTGTGCCAGCGTGTGGCAGACGTCGGTGAGCGACAGAGCACCGCCCTGTGCGTTCAGCCACTGGGCGAGACCGGTGGCGACGTCGCCGAGCCTGTCCTGTGAACGTGCGGTGACCACCAGGATGTGCGGCACGCCCTCGGGGGTTTGCTCCCGCACGGCCATGGTGCCCCGGCGGACGCGGCGGGGCGTCTCGGCGGGCAACGGAGCCGGCCGAGGCGCCTGTTCGAGGACGGCATGGGCGTTGGTGCCTCCGAAGCCGAAGGCCGATACACCGGCCAGAGCCAGGCGCCCGCGTCCGGTCGGCCAGGGAGTGGGCTCAGCGACGACGCGCAGGCCGAGTTCCGCGAAGTCGATGTGCGGGTTGGGGCTGTGGAAGTGGAGGCTGGCAGGCAGCTTTCCGTGGTGAAGCGAGAGCACCGTCTTGATCAGGCCGACGATCCCCGCCGCGCCCTCGAGATGTCCAAGGTTGCTCTTGACCGAGCCGATCAGCAGCGGTCGGTCGGCCGGGCGGCCACGGCCCAGGACGGCACCCAGGGCTCCTGCCTCGATGGGGTCGCCCAGCAGCGTTCCGGTGCCATGGGTCTCGACGTAACCGATGTCGGCCGCATCCACGCCGGCATCACGCAGAGCGCTGCGCAGCACCGCCTCCTGGGCGACCGGATTGGGTGCCATGAGCCCGGCCGAGCGGCCGTCCGAGTTGACCGCCGTTCCGCGGATGACGGCCAGAATCCTGTCGCCGTCGCGCTGGGCGTCGGCGAGCCGTTTGAGGACGACGACGCCGCATCCCTCCCCGCGCACGATGCCGTCGGCCCTCGCGTCGAACGGCTTGCATCTGCCGTCCGGTGCCAGCGCTCCGACCTGGTCGAAGTTGGCGGTGATGGCCGGCGAGAGCAGCACGTTGACCCCAGCGGCCAGAGCGGTGTCGCATTCCCCGTCGCGGAGACTGCGGCATGCCTGGTGCACGGCGACCAGGGACGAGGAACAGGCGGTGTCGATCGTCATGCTGGGGCCGCGCAGGTCGAGCAGGTACGACATGCGGTTCGCGGCGATGCTGCCTGCCGCCCCGGTACTCGTCCACGGCGTGACCCCTGACAGGTCGGCTGTGGTCAGATGTCCGTACTCGAGCGCGCTGAGACCGACGAACATGCCGGTGGCGCTGCCTTGGAGGGCCGAGAGCGGGATTCCCGCGTGATCGAGGGCCTCGTATCCCACTTCGAGCAGGAGTCGTTGCTGGGGGTCCATGACGTCGGCTTCTCCGGGCGTGATCCCGAAGAAGTCCGCGTCGAAGCCCTCGATGTCATCCAGGAAAGCGCCCCAGCGAGTGGTGCGTGCCAGTACTGCCGCGGTCTCGGACGCCCCGTCGTCGAAGAGCTGCCAGCGGTCTTCCGGGACTTGGCCCACTGCGTCCGCACCGGCGAGCAGCCCGTCCCAGAAGGCGTCAGGTCCGCTGACGCCGCCGGGGAGACGGCATCCGGCACCGATCACCGCGACCGCGTCGACGCTGGTGTGGTCGGTGGCGTCGGTTTGCTCGGCCGCGGTCGGGGTGCGGGTGTTCTGTCCTCTCGGGTCTCCTGACGCCAGGCTGCGGACCAGTTGCTCGATGCTCGGGTTCTCCCACACCAGGGTGGCGGGGAGTGTCCTGTCGAGCAGCTGTTCCAGCCGTCCACTGAGACCGACCGCGTCGCGTGAGGTCAGTCCGTACTCGGTCAGGGGACGTTCGCCGTCGAGTTCGTCGCCGGGTACGCCGCACAGATCCGCGACCAGACGACGCAGCATGGAGCGAACCTCGGCGGCGGTCGGCGTCTCGGTACCCGGTGATCCCGGGGGAGACGCGTGCTCCGTTCTCGTCGGCTCGGATCCCGCGTCCCCTCCATGTGTGGTGGTCATGCTGTACGGGATCCCTCCAGTGCCGCGTGCTTGACAGCAGTCCAGGTGCCGGCGAGGTATTGCGCACGGCAGGCGCTGCGGGCCACTTTGCCGCTGGTGGTGCGGGGTACGGCGCCGGGTGGGGCATAGACGAAGTCGTGTACGGCGATACCGTGGGTGACGGAGACAGCCCCGCGTACGGCTCGGGTCACCTCGTCGAGATGTGCGTCCGGGTCGGTGACGGCAGGCGAGTGCTCGGCGACCACGACCAGCCTTTCGCCCTCGTCGGTGGACACGGCGAACGCGGCCGTATGGTGACGCCGGATGGTGGAGTGTGCGTTTTCCACGGTGAGTTCGATGTCGTGCGGATAGTGGTTGGTGCCGTCGACGATCACCAGATCCTTGATCCGGCCGGTGACGTAGAGCTGCTTCTCGTGCCAGATCCCCAGGTCGCCCGTGCGCAGCCAACGCTGTGCCGGATCGGCCGGGTCTCCGCCCTCCATGACGGCGCCGAAGGACTCCCCGTCCGGCGGGCGGCCCCAGTAACCGCGTCCGATGTTCGGGCCCCGTAGCCAGATCTCCCCGACCTTCCCGTCCTCCTGCGGGCGGCGGGTGGCCGGATCGACGATGGCCACTTCCTGGTCGGCCGGTCGGCCGCAGGCGACCAGTTCGGTGATGGATCCGCCGTCGGCCGGTTCAGCGACACGCGCGGTCCCCTGCGCCAGCAGGTCCCGGTCGAAGGGGGTGACGGTCGGTTCCTCCCCGGCAGGCGACGCCGCGACGAAGACGGTGGCTTCCGCGAGGCCGTAGGAGGGGCGCATGGCCGTCCTGCGGACGCCGGACGGCGCGAAGGCTTCGTGGAAGCGCTCGAGAGTCCGCGGACTGACGGGCTCGCTGCCGTTGATCATGCCCGCGACCGATCCAAGGGACAGGCCGGTCCGTTCCTCGGGTGACACCCGGTGAACGCAGTAGTCGTAGGCGAAGTTCGGTGCGGCTGTGAGGGCCCGTTCATACTGCGTGAGCAGGCGGAGCCAGCGGACCGGTTGCTGCACGAAATCCAACGGATCCATGATGACGGATCCCATGCGGCCCACGACCGGCATGGCGAGCGCCAGCATCAGACCCATGTCGTGGTACAGCGGAAGCCAGCTCACGGCGCAGTTGCCACTTCCGCCCACGCCATACGCGTCCAGCGCCTGGCGTGCGTTGACGCAGACGTTGGCATGGGTGATCTCCACCCCGGACGGCGTCCTCGTCGATCCGGACGTGTATTGCAGATAGGCGCAGTCCTCGGGCCGCGGCTCCCTGTCTGTCCGAGCCTCCGTACCCGCCGTCGCTGCGGTCTGCGTCAGGGCCTCGACGGTCACGACGCGCACACCGGAATCGATCCCATGGTCCGTGCAGAAATCAGCCACCGCTTCCCGTTGCCCGGGGGCCGAGATGGCGAAGGAGGGTGCCGCATCGGCCAGCACGGCCGCCAGTTTCTCGCCGTGGCCCGGCAGGTCGGGCGGGAAGAGCGGTACGGCGATCGCGCCCGCGCAGACGGAACCCAGGAATCCGATCACGTAGTCGAGGCCCTGCGGTGCCACGATGGCTACGCGCTCGCCAACCGCACCCGCCCGGCGAAGCCCTGCTTCCACCGTCCGAACCTGTGTGTCCAGTTCCTTCCACGTCAGCTCGACGGAAGTCCCGTCCCTGTTGGCGCCGAATTCCATGAAGGTGAACGCCGTTTCATCGGGCGCTTGCTCGGCGGAAAGGGCCAAATGGCGGCTGAGCGTGTCGCCCATGGCTGACGACATCTGATCACCATGCCTTCATTGGGGTCGGACAGCATGACAGGGCTTTCCCGCGGTTCGGCCGATTGACCATCCGAGGCGCGCTCCGTGCAGCACTGGGAAGCAGGGGTGCGGGCGGGCTTCCGTTCGTTCCGGCAATGCCGGAGAGCCCATATTCAGAGGCAGCAGAACATGAAGACATGATGTTGATAGGACGACACGCCGGGTCCATTGCGCGGATACGGTCATCCGCGTGCTGCATTCGGCCCGCTGGGGACTGTTCCCGCGCTCCGGGTCGAATTCCCTGGGCCGGCTGACGAGCTGAATGCGCGGACTCGGCGCCATTTCCCAGGTCGTCCTGCCTTCCTCATTCCTTCGACCGGGGAGCACCTGATGATCCGACCGGCAGGTCGGCCGAGCGGCTGCCCTGCGACGTCCGCTGACGACGTCCCAGGGCAGGCTGCGGCCCGAGCAGTCAACAGCACCCGGGTGGTCACCGTGCTGCGCGTGGCGTCGGAGGGCGTTACCGGCCCTCCGCCTCGAGGGCCGGGCGCAGGGCGTCGACGACCAGGTCGAGGAGCTGTTCGGTCTTGTCCGGCTCGTCGGTCGCCGCTGTCGAGAGGAACACGCCGAGGAGCATCATCGTGACGTCCTGGGGATCGACGTCCGGGCGCAGCGAACCGGCTTCCGCCCCGGTGCGCAGCATCATGGCGATGACGGCTGTGATGCGTTCCCGCGTTGCGGGCGTGGCGATGCTGCCCGACGCCCAGCCTGCGCGCAGCGTGTCGGACATGCCACGCTTGATCTTGAAGAACGCCGCGTAACGAGTCATCCACGCGCGAAGTGCGACTGCCGGCTCAAGCTCGTCGAGGAGCGCCGTCGCACTGGACACGACCTCGTCGAGCTCTGCGGCGTAGACGGCTTCCACGAGCGCTTCGCGGGTGGGGAAGTGCCGGTACAGCGTGCCGATCCCGACGCCGGCCGCTCGGGCGATCGCGTCCAGCGGTACGGCGTCCGTCGTCGCTGCGAAGGCCTCCCGGGCGGTGGCGAGGAGTCTGTCGCGGTTCCGCCGTGCGTCGGCGCGCGTCGGCCGGTTCGTGGCCGGCGCGCTGCGGTCAGTGGCCGTGGGCTCACTCTCAGACAAAACGGAGGACCTCCGGTTAGTGCTACGGTGAACGAAACGGAGTCACTCCGTTTCGTCTATGGTCCCACCGAAGGAGAACGCCCATGGCCGCCGCCGCTCGATTTCCTCAGGTCACCGCATCCGGCGCGCTGCGCGCCGGTGACACCGGACGGCTCGCGGGCCGTACCGTGTCGCGGATCGGCTTCGGCGCGATGCAGCTGGAGCGCCTGCGGACCGACCGCAGGGCGGCCATCAGGATGCTGCGCCGCTGCATCGAGCTGGGAATAGACCACATCGACACCGCTCAGTTCTACGGCCACGGCTTCGTCAACGAAGCGATCCGAGAAGCCGTCCGCCCTGAGGACGACGTCATGGTGGTCAGCAAGGTCGGCGCCGACCCCGACTCCGACGGTCCGCTCCCTCTCCGCCTCGCGCAGCGCCCCGAACAGCTGCGCGCCAGTGTCGAGGACAACCTGGCGACCCTTGGACTCGAACAGATCGCCCTGGTCAACCTCCGCCGGACGGACACCGGCCCCGGCCTGCGCGCCGCAGGGGATCAGCTGGTCGACCTCGACGACCAGCTCGCCGTGATGACCGCCCTGCGGGACGAGGGCAAGATCGGTGCGATCGGCCTCAGCAGTGTCTCCCTCGACGTTCTACGCAGCGCCCTGCCCGCGGGCATCGCGTGTGTGCAGAACGCGTACAACCTTCTGGCCCGCGACGACGAGGACATGCTCCGACTGTGCCTCGACGAAGGCATCGCCTGGGTTCCCTACTTCCCCCTCGGCAGCGCCTTCGACCGGATGCCGAAGGTGACCGACGAGCCGGCCGTCATCGCCGCCGCGCGTGAGTTGAACGCCACGCCCGCACAGGTCGGACTGGCCTGGCTGCTCCACCACGCCCCGAACGTGTTGCTGATCCCCGGCACGGCCGACCTCGAACACCTGGAGGCGAACGTGCGGGCCGGAGCGGTCACGCTCGACGAGGCAACGCTCTCCGCCCTGGACGCCGTCCGGGCCCGCTCCGGAGACATCGCGCTCAACCAGTGACCGACCGTCGCGGGGGCTGGCGTGCGGTGCCGGCGGGGGAGAGGAGTGAGGACATAGCCCTGTCTCGTCAGGCCGTTCTCCAACTGGGCGTAGGTGGGTCGATGTCGCCTGGTAAGCCCAGTTCGGCGCGGACGGGCAAGGACTGCCCGCCCTCCTGGCTGATCAACTAAGGGGTGTCCCGCGAGGCTTGTTCGTTCCTGCCGTCGTGACCGCGAACAGGGCCATCTCATGGGCCAGTTCGCGTGCGATGCGCCGGCCGGTCCCGCGGCCGGCTCCGGTGAACAGCGCCGTCTTCCCGGCCGGCGTTCCCATGTCTCAGCTCCCCTCGCGGCCGGCCACATCCGATGCGCGGCCGTGGATGCCGGCCGGCGTGCACGCGGCGCAGGGATTCCTGCAGCCGGTGCTGTGCCTGTGAGCTGCCGGGCATCTCGGAACCGGGCTTGGCCGCCGGGCCCTGTGCGCGTGGGCCGGAGCGGTCCGCTGCGGCGGTCGGCTCGGCCCTGCTGTTCAGCCGACCGCCGCTGCTTCCTCGTGCTGCGGCGGTCGTTGTTCCACAAGCCTCTGGGTCTCCTGGTACACCTCTGCTCCCCGGGAGGCGGACAGGTGCAGCGAGGCGGTCACGTAGGGCTGCGCGACGGTGGGCAGCAGGTGGCGCAGCAACTCGCTGGCCCGTGCCATGAGGTCCTGATAGTTGCTGAAGGCCTGGGACATGGACTGGACACCGGCGAAGGAGCCCACGAACACCTCCGATGTCCTGGCCGGTACGACGTGGGGCAGCAGTTCGCCCTGGGCCTGGGCCTTCTCCAGCAGCTCCCGGCTGAGTTCGACCCAGCGCAGGAAGGGGCCGGTGCGGTCCAGGCCTGTCGCCGTCTGGTCCATGGCCAGGCGCACGCCGGCACGCACCATGGGATCGCTCTGCAGCCGGTGGGCGTGCAGCATCACGACGTCCACAAGTTCCTGCAGCTTGCAGGGCCTGTCGGGGACGGCGAACTGGCTGTCCTGGGCGTCGAGCACACCCAGTGCGAGCTCTTCCTTGGACTTGAAGTGGAAGTAGAGGGCTCCCTTGGTCACTCCGGCCGAGGTGAGGATCTCGGAGATCGTCGCGGCCTGGTAACCGTGCTCCTCGAAGACCTTGGCTGCTGCCAGAAGGATGTTCCGGCGTGTCCGAATGGCTCGGTCCTGCTTGGCCATACGGCCTCCATGTGTCGTGCGGCTGACACGCGTTCCAGCACTCCGAAAATACCGCCCAGTTCGTATATTACAGCGGTTGCGGCGCAGGCAGCGGTGGTCGCGGAGATGCTGCACCCTGCCGCACGGGAGGGCTGATTCCCCCAAGGTGTGGCGGCCACGGCGCGGCGCCCGCGTCGTGGCCGCCACGGTCGGATTCGAGGGCTGGACGCCGGGGACCGGACATGGCTGCCCGAGGAAAGGTCGCGGGTCCTGGGATCTCCTGTTACCTCGGCTGACCGGGCGGTACGACTTGGCGTTCGTGAATGCGGCCCGGGCGATGGGCAGTTCGGCAGTGACAAACCGTCCGTCCTGTTTTTTTGCCTCCTGTGACCGGGAGCGCGCCCGCCGGAACCAGACGCCGGACGGCTCACGACTCCCAGGTGTCAGCACCCCGCCGACATCACCGACAAAGGCACGGGAGTGCGTTGGGGATGACGGTTTGGCTGTTCCCGCAGCGGAGCGGGCCGCAGCCTTGGTGTGAGGTTGCGGCCCGCCATGAGGGTTTGCGGCTAAGGCGCTGTGGGCTGACTGGCGTCCGCGCAGCAGCGTCCAGCCCGTGCACGTGCCCGTCCCCGGGCCTGCTGGGCCAGGGACAGGGCTGGGTTGTTACGGAAGTCGGCTCCCCGGCGTCTTGCTGCAGCGCGGGTCGCCGGCGTGGTACTTGTCGAAGATGAAGGAGAACCCGTAGGCACCGCCGCCGCGGCCGTAGGACCCGCCCAGCCAGTGCCACTGTCCGTCCTGCTTGGCGCGGTGCGTCTTGTAGACGAGCCTCGGGGCCACGCCCCCGTCAGCCCAGGTGACGTCGGCCTTGTCACCCCCGCGGTTGCGCCCCTTGACGATCTTGTACTGCACCCAGTTGACCTTGTCAGGCCTGCCCGACTGGCGGGTGTAGTTGACGTAGATGTATCCGGTGAAACCGCCCTTGGAACACTGCCATGTCGCGCCCTTGGACACTGCGGCGGCGACTGTCTGCTGAGAAGGGGCCGGAGTAGAGGACGGGACCGCCAGCGCTGGTGCGGAGGCCAGCAGTCCGCCGGAGAGCGCAACCACTGCCGCGGCGGTCGCGCCGCCTCGCATCAGGTGCATGAAGTGCTCCTCTCTGAGCCGTCAGGCGACTCGGCCAGGAGGCCCGGCCAGGAACATCCCCGGTCGTCGACCTCGCTTGACTCGACTTTTCCGGCTGGGGCATTGAATGGCAGCCTGACTTCACCACCCTGATCAATAGCGGGCGCCCGGAGGTTCCGCTCGATCCGAGCGCTGGGGCGGTGGCACGGCGCGCGGGGCGAGTTACGCAAGTCGCAGGCGGAGGCAGGCAGTCCGACGTACCTCGTGGTGGCAAAGCGGACGTATCAGGGGGGGGCGAGCGCGCTGTCGCAGGCGGCGGGGGAGCGGCTGCCGACGCTGCCGGCCGTGCTCGCCCATGTGTGCGCTGCGGCGGCGATGAGACGGCATTGGCCGCGCGCGTACGGAAGTTCGTTGAGGACTCGCTGCTGCCGGAAGCCATGTCCGGATAATGCGTGCTGCTCATCCGTGCGCGGACGGTTGATCTCGCGTACGAGTTGTACGCCGACGGGCTGATTGACTCGAGGCAAGAGGTGCGTTTGCATCCCTGATTGCCCTCGGTGCGGGGCCGGGGGAGACGGTTTCTCGGGGGGAAACATGTCCAGAGCCACCAGGGCCCTGTGCGCGGCGGGCGGGGCCGCGCTGGTGACGCTGCTTTCCTTGGTGACGGTGACGGTGACGGTGCCGGGGGCGATGGCCGCTGCGCCGGCTGGGCGCGCTCAACGCGTGAGCGTCGCCGCCGACGGCGCACAGGGCGACGGCGACTCCATGGCCCCGTCGGTCAGCTCCGACGGCCGGTACGTCGCCTTCGAGTCCGACGCGACGAACCTCGTGCCCGGCGACACCAACGGCTTGCGTGATGTCTACCGCAAGGACATGCGCACTGGCCGTATCGTGCGGGTCACCGCCCAGGGCGCGGGCGCCCCCGCCGGCGCCGAGGCCTATCAGCCGTCCCTGAGCGCCGACGGCCGCTACGTGGCGTTCACGTCGGAATGGCCCTACCCCGTGCACAGCGGGCCGCCGGGACGTCAGTCCGACGTCTACGTCCGCGATCTGCGCACCGGCCGCACCGCGAAGGTCAACCTGGGCCTTGATGACGGCTTCGGTATCGTCTCGCGTGATCCGTCGATCAGTGCCGATGGTCGGTACGTGGCCTTCGTGGCCGGGGTGGAGCCGTGGTTTCCACTGAGCTTGCACGGCGACGTCCGCGTCTACGTACGGGACTTGAAGACCGGCACGACGCGGCGGGTGAGCGCAGCGGCGGGCCCCGACGGGGACCGCGAGGCGGTTGAGCCGCACATCACCCCGGACGGAAGCGCTGTCGCCTACTCGACGAACGTGCCCCATGTGTCCGGGCCGCCGGTCGGCTACGTCTACGCCTGGCGACGGGCCACCGGAGGGGCCGAGCGCGTCGACGTCACCTACGACGGCAGCGGCACCTCTCCGAAGCCCTCGCGGCTCGCCGGGATCAGCCCCGACGGCAGATACGTGCTGTTCAACTCCCCGTCGGACAGGATGGTCCTCAGCGCCCGGCACACCGGCGGCTACCTGCGTGACCTGGGCACACACAGCACGCGCACGGTCGACGCGCCGGGTGATCCGACGGCACCCACACGGGCGGGCGCATTCCTGGGCACGACCCGCGACTACGTCCTCGCGGCGGGAGGCCAGGAGTACGTGCGGGACGTGCGGACGGGCCGCACACGGCGGTTGCCGGCCGACGACGCCGGCATGAACGCCCTCGTCTACGACTGGCACGCGCGCGTGGCGGCCTTCCAGTCATGGAAGGACGACTGGGTTCCCGGGGACACCAACGACAGAGGGGACGTGTTCCTCGTACGGCTGCGCTGAGCGCCGGGTCGGGCACCGATCCGCCCAACGCGGCGCGGTCAAGGCACGGCCCGTATGCTCTTCTGCTCGGCGCTGCTTGAGTTGTCAGGCTGCCGTACTGCGTCCCCAGGGGAGGCGGGTGGCGGCTGTGGGGGTGATCGGCCGATGGCGGGGAGTCCGGAGAGTCCGCTGGATCCGAGCGCTGGCGCCAGGCGTGGCGCGTCCTTCCAGAGGCTCTGGACGCGGGGCGAAGTCGCCCGCCGGCGGTGGCCGTGGCGCCGCGGCTGCGGCCGAAGCCCGGTCAGAGGCGACTCAGCCCGCGGTGGCCAGGGACGGCCGGGCAGTGGGACGGTCCGGCCGTACGGAGAAGGCGGTTTCGCCCACCACCGCCACGATCGCGTCCTCGACGAGCAGCACGCTCGGCGTGGTGTCCTCCACCGAGCCTCCGGGATTCTCCAGCGCGGTCGTGTGCCACGTCGGTGCGCCGGTGTCGCGGTCCAGCGCCAGCAGCCGGCCGTAGCGGTTGGTGAAGTAGAGGTCGCCGTACCTCCTGGACGCCACCGGTGCCGACAGGTTCTCGCCGTCCGTCGACTTCTGCCAAAGCCGCTTGCCATTGGCCGCCCGCACGGCGGTGACCGTTCCGTTGGGCCGTACGAAGTACACGACCCCGCCGGTGAGGGTGGCGCTGCCGCGCGCCGTGCCCGTCAGCGGGATCCGCTCGACGGCACCGCTGCTCGGGTCGACGCTCAACAACTGCTTGTACGGCTCGTCCTCTCCGCCGTCCGATACGTACTCCACGTCCTGCGGCACCAGCAGCAGCGGCCGTCCGCCGACGACGCCGAGCGGCTGCGTACCGGCGGGCAGCGGCGCTATCTCGTGGCGCGTACCGTCGGCCGGGTCGAATCGCAGGAGGCTGACCGAGCCCCTGGCGGGGTCGTCCGGTGTGCACAGGCCGTACGGGGCGCCGTCCAGCACCCCTGGTATGCAGGTGTTCCCGGCCGACGCCTGCGCCGGCGCCGTCCACAGTTCCCTGCCCGACTCGTCGTAGGCGACGAACTTCTTGGCGTCCTTCGACATCGTCAGCACCCCACGACTGAACAGGTATGCCGGCCGGTCCTCGCTGACGAGGCGTGACCAGCGCCGTTGCCTGGTGTCGGCGTCCAGGGCGACCAGCCGCCTGGTCAGATAGGTGGCGTTCTCGTAGAGCGCGTCGGGCGGCTTCTCATACACGTAGACCAGTCCGTTCCGGACACCGACGGGCCGTGACGTCTGTGGGCTGGTCCCGTACCGCCACAGCACGCGGCCGGTGGCTGCGTCGATCTTGGCGACCGTGAAGCCCGTTCCGGCGCAGTACAGGGCGTTTTTGTCCGGCACACACCCGGACGCGAGATCGTCCACTGGCTCGCCCTTGACGGCGGTGCTCAGGCTCGCCCGCCATGGCTGCCAGCCGGCGGGAAGTTCCGGAGTGGACGGGCCGCCGGTAGGCGACGCGGACGCGGTGGATGGGTGGGAGGCCGAGGCACGGTGCTGCCCCCATTTCACTGCCGTGATGCTCAGCCCGGTCACGGCCAGGGTCGCGGCGAGGCTGATGAGGATGCGCCACACTCGCCGTCGGTGACCGGTTCGACTCCCGTCGGTTCCGTCCGTTCCACCCGTTCCGCCCGTTCTCGGGGCGGCGGCCACCTGGCGTGGGACGGCGTGCGCAGGGGCGGCTCGGTGGCGGGATCCGGCTCGGTCGGCGGCTGCCGGCGCCATGGGCTGGTCGGCGGTGCCGGGCGCCACGGCCGGGTCGGTGGTGCCCGGCGCCATCGGCGCGGCGGTGCCCGGCAGCGCGCGGAGCATCCGGTGCAGTTCGGCGAGTTCGGGCCGAGCGGCCGGGTCCTTGGCCAGGCAGCGCTCGACGACGCTCCTGAGGGGCTCCTGCACGCCGTCCAGGGCAGGCTGCTCGTACATCACCTGAAAGCCCGTCGTGTACGGGCTGCCGCCGTCGAAAGGGCGGTTGCCGGTGGCCGCGTACACCAGTAGCGAGCCCAGCGAGAACACGTCCGAGGCGCCGGTGACGTCCCGGGGTGAGGCGAACTGCTCCGGCGACATGAACGGCGGGGTGCCGATCAACCGTCCGGTCACGGTGAGGGCCTCGTTGTCGACGGCCCGCGAGATACCGAAGTCGATGACGCGCGGACCGTCCTCGGCCATCAGGACGTTGCTCGGCTTCAGATCCCGGTGCACCACACCCGCCCGGTGGATGTCCCGCAGCGCCTCGACGAGCCCCAGCGCGAGATTGGCCAGGTCCTGCCCGCCCAACGGCCCGTCCTTGGCCACGATTTCGGCCAGCGTGCGACCCGGCACGTACAGCGTCGCCATCCACGGCAGTTCGGCCTCCGGATCGGCGTCCACGACCGGGGCGGTGAACGCCCCGCTCACCCGGCGTGCCGCCGCGACCTCCTGCCGGAAGCGGGCCCGGAACTCCTCGTCCAGGGCGTACTGCGGGTGCACGACCTTGACCGCGACCTGCCGCCCAGAGGCCGAGCGTCCCAGATACACGACGCCCATGCCGCCGCTGCCGAGCCGGCGCACCAGCGCATAGCCGCCTATGGACTCCGCATCGGCGGGGCTCAGCGACATCGCCGTCCCCCTTCCCATGTCCCTGCCATCGAACGGCCGTTGAGGGGAAACACTACTAGCACGCCAACGAGTGTTCGACGTGACCGTCCGGCCGTGTCACACGGCCCTTCCGCTGCCGCTGGCGTCCCTGGTGCCGCAACGCGTGGTCCCACGCCGCGACCCGAGGCTCGAACAGGACCCCGCGGTCGGCTCAGCTGTCCCGGTCCCGGTCCCCGATGACGGTGGCCGAGTCATGGCCGTGACGGTGGATGCCGACCGACGCCGGCCAGGTCCGAGCCGCCGACACCCCGGCCTGACGGTCATGGTCGGCCTCAGGCGGGCAGTTTGGTGTCGATGACGAAGCTGATCTCGACGACCTGCTCGGGAAAGGTCAGTTCGGGCACGCCGAGTACGGTGCTGACCGGGCGGTGGTCGCCGAAGTACGCCAGGTTGCCTTCCGCCGTCGCCGTCGCGTTCTGCCGCAGGTTCACCACGTACAGGGTCTGCGAGACGATCTGGTTGCGGGTGGCGCCGTAGTGGTTCAGGACCTTGTCGAAGTTGGCGTACGTCTGCTTGAGCTGGGCGGCGAAGTCATCCGCGTGGCGGAAGTCGCCTGCCTCGTCGAGCGACAGCTGTCCGGACACATGGATCAGGTGGTCGGACTTGATCGCCTGCGAGTAGCCGAAGTCGGGCTCGGCAGGGATCTGGTGGTTGAAGACGTCGATACTGGCCATGCTGCTTGCCTCCTGGTCACGTGAGCCCGCGGGTTCGGTTCCGTCGAAGCACCCCGACGCTCGCTCTCTTGCGGTTACTCAGGAACCGTAGGAGAGTGGGCACTGAACTGGAAGAACGCACTTTTCGGCAACTGAGGAACCTTATGGTGACCAAGCAGTTCACAGGCTCGCCCGACGACGCGGACCTCAGGCGCGCGGACTCGCTGGCGCGGGAGATCTTCTCGGACGTGGCCAACAAGTGGGCGTTCCTGATCATCGAAGCTCTCGGTGAACGCACCCTGCGCTTCAGTGAGTTGCGCACCGAGGTCGAGGGCATCAGCCACAAGATGCTCACCCAGAACCTGCGCATGCTGGAGCGCTACGGCCTGGTCGAGCGGACGGTGCACCCCACCGTGCCGCCACGCGTCGAGTACACCCTCACCGAGGCGGGCCAGGCCCTGCGCGCCACGGTCGACGGAATGTGCGGCTGGACCCACCAGTACCTCGGCCACATCGAGGCCGCCCGCCGCCGCTTCGACACCTGACGGGTGTGCACGCGCCTGACCGCGGCCCGGACGAAGGACCGGTCGTCGGCTGACGACGACGAGGTGGAGGTCGGGGCAGGCGACGGCCGCTGTCCCATCACGTGACCGTCATGACCGCCTCCTCGGTGTCTCGGACGTTCTCGCGGGTTCGCGCGGCGAACCGTACCCGGGGGGCGAAGTGGTCCCAGGAGTCCGGGACCAGCGGCTGTATCCGAAGCGCCGCGCCGGCCAGCGACCGGATACGTGTCACACCGCCTGCGGCCGGCGCCAGGTGCGGGCCGCAGGCGGTGTGTTTCGGTGCCGCCTCCTCCGTCAGCCGTTGCCGCGTGAGAGCAGCAGGCCGCACACGCCCGTCGGGCTCTCACAGCCGGCGTCACCCACTGCCAGTACCGTGCGCGTGCCGGGAACGCCGTCGACGGCAGCGACTGAACTGCCCACGCTGGTCGAGGTGAGGTCCGCGGGAAGGTCCTCCTGAGTCCACGTGGTGCCGTTCCAGCGGGAGTTCACGGCGTGCGCGCTGCCCACAGGCAGGCCCGCAACCCACACGGCTCCCGAGGAGTCGTCGCCCGCGGCGTTCACCTCGTCGACCCCTGGCAAGGGCAACGACTGCCAGGTACGGCCGTCCCAGCGCGCGGCGAGCAGCCCGCTGGGTGTCTGGGGATCGTTGGTCTTGCCGAACACGTGGACCGTTCCACGCTTGGTCGTCACGATGTGGTTGGCCACCCAGCCGGGGCCGTACTCCTCGGGAACGGGGATGGTGCGCGCGGTCCAGCGCCGGCCGTCGAAGTGGTAGAGCAGGGGCGTTGTGGTGTCAGCGGTCTCGGACTGGGCGCTGACCCATACGTCGTCGGGGCCGGTGCCGCTGATGTTCCACGGTTGGGCCGTACGGCCGTCCGGTGCCGGGGGCAGTGTCACCTGCTGCCAGGTGCGGCCGTCCCAGTGCTCCAGTCGCGCAGTGGATGCGCCCGTGGTCGAGTTCCAGTCGAAGGTGGTCAGCCACACGGAGTCCGGCCCCACCGAGGTCAGTTCCACGGCGAAGCGGATGTACCCCTTGGCGGGTGCCGGACGCGGCACCCGCTTCCACCGGGTGCCGTCCCAGTGCTGGAGCACGACGGGACTGTCGGCCGCGGGGAGTGCGGCGCCGCGGCCGACCCGGTCCGCCAGGCGGTCCGGCATCACCTTCGAGGAGGCGGCGCCGAACTCGACGTCGGTGTACGTACCGGCGGCCCAGACGTCGTCCGGGCCCGAGGCGGCGACCGTCTCGAGCCGTGCCTGCCTTCCTGCCATGTCGGCGAGCCGGACACCGCTCCACCGGGTGCCGTCCCAGTGCTTGGCCACCGGCGCCACCGACCCGGATGCGTCCTCCCGGGCACCCACCGCCCACGCGTCGGTCCGGCTCGCCGCGTCGACATCGAAGAAGCGGGTCGACTCGGTCGCGGAGAGCGGTAAGTCCAGCTTCCACTGCGTCGTGGAGGCAGGAGTGGCCTGCGCGGGGGTCTGCGCCTGGGCCGCCCACGGTGTGAGGGCGAGAGCGCAGGCGGCGAGTGCCGTGGCCACGCGGAGACCGCGTGCGGTGGACGCCCGTGCGGGTGTTGTCGTCGTTGTCATCGTGGGCTGCTCCTGGCAGGGGTTGTTGGGGGACCGGACCGGCGTGGATGTCGTGTTCCGGGCCCGACGTGGAGTTTGTTCCGGGACCGGGCGGCCCCGGCGGCTGTTCCGGGGTCCGTCCGATCCCGTCCGTTCGGGGTTTCTCGAACGCCGGGGGAGCAAGCGGCCGCTCCACCGATGCCCGAAGAGGCGCAGCTCACCGCCGGGCGTTCTCCGGCACGTCGATCTGCCGCTCCGCCCAGCCCATCCGGGTCGTCGCCGTGTAGTTCAACGTCGCGCCCGCGTCCAGACCCGCCTCCCGCGCCGCGGCCGACGGCTCGGCCAGCACCACCTGCTCCGACAGCAGGGCGCCGGTGGACGGGTCCACGATCAACTGCTGGTCCACTTTCCCCAGCGGGGTCGGCGTCGTGCCGGGGAACGCGATGCCGATGCCCTTGCGGCCCACGGGGTCGGTGGTGGCCCCCAGCGCCCGGATGCCGGGCAGGTCCGCCATCACCCGGTACGCGGCGGCCCGTACCGCGGGCTTCACCGGCATGGTGATGAGGTCCGCCGCCTGGCGGATCATCCAGGCCGTGCGGCCGGCGCCGGTCTCGGCTGCGGTGTCCTCCGCGTACAGCCGCTCAAGCCGTCGGCGCAACTCCTCGCTGCCGGTGGGGAGTTGCAACAGGTCCTGGTAGGAGACGTTATGCGGGCCGAGAGCGTAGATCTCGTCGTGGGCGTCGGTCCGCATGACCAGCGGCCGCCGGTCGGTTCCCATCGGGAGCGCCAGCTTGAGCGAACCGTCCGCCCCCGCCTCGATCTGCACCTCGTGGGGTGAACCGGCGGCTCGCCAGCGTGCTTCGTCCGCCTTGGTGCGGGGCGCGGTCTCGGCGTCGAGACCGGTGACCATCAGGCTTTGGGTTCCCGGGCGCACACCCACCGACCATTGCTGGGTCTCGCTGGTCCGTACGGCGTAACGCTGTCCCGGCTCTCCGACGACATCCACGTTCTGCGACCGTGTGATGGTCTGCCAGTAGGTTCCCTCGGTGGCCGACGCCTCCGACTTCCTCGCCGCGGCCAGCAGTTCGAGGCGGCCGTTCAACTGGGTCGCGGTGGCGGACGGCGGATGTGCGCTCGCGCCCTCGTCCGTGGTCCCCACGGGCTCCTGCTGGACCAGGGTGGTCACCACCACCGCGGACGCCGCGACGGCCGCCACGGCCCCGAGCGGCAGGGCCCAGGTGCGCGGCCGCAGGTGGACGCGTGCTGGGCGGCTGTCCGGTGTTTCCGCCATGATCCTGGTCAAGTCCTCCTGGTACCGCAGGGAGCCCGTCAACCGGGACGGGTCCAGTTCGGCGGGCCGGGCGTCCGCGAGCACCTTCATCACGTCGGGCCGTCGCGACCGTTCGTGCGACCTTTTCTTCATGCGTTGCCCTTCTTCCGGTGAGTGCTTCGTGGGATTTCTTCAGGTGAGTGCTTCGGTGCGATCCGCTCCTCGCGGCGGCCGCTCCGGTGGCAGGGACACGTCCGCCATGGCCTTCTCCAGACGGCGGCGTGCGCGGTGCAGACGAACGGTCAGCGTCGCCGTGGTGCAGCGCAGGACCCGTGCGGCCTGATTGGCGCTCAGCCCGTGCCAGGCGATGAGCGTCAGCAACTCCCGGTCGGCATCGGACAGGTTCGCCAGGGCCTGCAGCGCGGCCTCGCGGTCGGTCACGTCCGTGGCCACGTCGCCCACGTCGGTCCGGGCGCGGCTGCTGATGCGCTGTGCTTCCTCGACGGCCAGGACGTACTGGTGGCTGTTGCGGCGACGCATCTCCCGCACCAGGTTGCGGGCCACTCCCAGGAGCCACGGCAGCTCGGGCTGTGGAACGTCCCGTATCCGGCGCCAGGCGATGGTGAACGTGTCGCTGGTGACGTCCTCACCGACCTGCCGCCCCACCTGGCTGATGGCATAGGCGAGTACCCGCGAATAGCACTCCTCGTACATGGTGCGGAAGCGTTGGGCTTGGGTCACGCGCCGTCTCCTCGTGTCGGCTCCTTCACCAAGCAATGTGCGTGAAGGCCGACTTCTTACAGGCCGGGCAAAAAATGTTGCGGCGACCAGAGATCGCAGGGCGACGCACGGGGTGGAGGGCCTGCCTCGCCGCCGTGTCCGCCGCTTCCGCGGGCGTCATGGCACCATCAGGTCCCGTCCGGACCCTCCTCGGCGCGATCACCCGCTCCACGTACAGGTGGACAACTCGACGACCTGTTCAGGGTGGCCCCGCCCATCGCGCCTGGTGGCTCCCCACGCACCGCGTCGAGGACGGAGCCGCGCACGATCGCGGCCGGCGTCGGGTCCGCCCGGTGCTCGCCGGGCTGCCGACGGGAAGCGGAATCGTGACGGTTGCGCGCCCGTCCGCCCATCGGGCCGCTGCGGGCATCCTGCCGCCGGTGGGTGCGCGGGTGGCGTTCACCGGTGACGCCTCGAATACCCCGTCCGATCCAGGGCGACGCCGGCCGGTTCGATGATCCGTGACTGGACGTGCTCGTACGCCATGGTCGTCTGTACGTCGGCCACCTCGCGTCGTTCGGTGAGCCGATCGATGACGAAGGCGTACACGCCGTTCACATCCGGTACCGCGATGTGCAGGAGGAAATCGTAGGCGCCGGAGGTGACGAACATGGCGATCACTTCCGGTAGTTGCTGGGCCCACTCCCGGAATCCTTCGATGACCGGCCGGGCCGGGGGGCGGATCCGTACCGAGATCAGTGCCTGCACGGGCCGCCCGGCCGCCTCCAGGTCCAGTGCGGCGTGGTACCCGGTGATCAGGCCGCGCTCCCTCAGCAGCCGCACCCGCTCCAGCGACGTCGACGGGGAGACCCCCGTTTTCGTCGCCAGATCCCGATTGGTCTGCCGTGCATCGTTCTGCAGCTCCCGCAAAAGAGCCATGTCCACCGCATCAAGTTCCATAGATTCAGCATCCTGCCTTACGAAGTTCGGTGCGAGCCTCATCAAGGCGCACCAATGCTTAATCTACGGGACCATGAGGCAACAGAAGTACATCTCCGGCGGTGCCGGGCTCATCCTGGGGGCCGCTGTGCTGTGGGGTACCGTCGGCCCCGCCCAAGCCCTGGCCGGCACCTCCCTCGGACCCGCCGCCCTCGGGGGCTGGCGGCTACTGGTCGGGGGTGCCGTACTGGGCGCGCTCGCCCGCCGCCATCTGCGGGCCCTGTTTCCCGCGATACGGCAGGGGCTGGCCCGCCCCCTGCTGATCTGCGCCGCGGCCACCGGCATCTTTCAGGCTGTCTTCCTGTACTCCGCCGCGCGCACGGGCGCCGCGCTGGCCACCGTCGTCGCTCTGGGCGTAGCTCCCGTCGCCACCGGCCTGATCGCCCGGTCCGTCAACGGTGAACGCCTGACCCGGACCTGGCTGGTCTCCACCGCCGCCGCAGTGGCCGGCTGCGCCCTGTTGCTCGCGCCCACAGGCGCCGGCGTCGACGTGCTCGGACTGCTCGCCGCCACGGTCTCAGGTATCTGTTACGGCCTGTACACCGTGTACGCCAAGCAGCTGACCACCGATCACCCCTACGTCCACCTGCCGGCCGTGTCCGCCCTCTCGCTGCTGCTCGGCGCCGTTCCGCTGATGCCGTGGATGGTCACTGACACCGCCGCACTCACCCAGCCCGCCGCGCTGTACCTGATCGCCTGGCTGGGACTGGTCACCACCGCCTTGGCGTACTGGCTGTTCTCCGCCGGCATCCCGTCCACCAGCGCGGCCGCCGTGGGCACCCTCAGCCTTGCCGAACCCCTCGCCGCGTCCTTCCTCGGCCTGTTCGTCCTGCACGAGCACCTCACCACGACCGCTGCCCTCGGCAGCCTGCTGATCCTGGGCGGACTGGCAGCAGCCTGCCTCCCCGCCTCCCGCACCCGGCCCGCCACAACACCCGGCAAGCCGCACCCGTCACCGTCACACGCCGCTTGAACACTCGTCCGCACGGCGTTGGTCCTGGCAGCCAGGGCTTGGCAGGGCGGGGATGATCTCCTCGGCCTTGTGAAGTGTCAGCGCCGAGCCGGCAGCCGAGCCATGGGCGCCATGGTGGTCGCCGGGTGTCCGGGTTCTGGGTGTCAGGCCGCGTCCTCGATCGGGTTGAGGGTGACGGTGCAGCCGAGCTGGTTGAGTGCGGTGATCGCGCGGCGGGTGGCTCGTTCGGGGTCGCGTCGGGCGAAGTAGGTGCCGCCGAGCTCGTGGTAGGGGACGTTGTCGGTGAGCATGTGCCAGATCGCGGTGATGACCAAGTGCTCGACGGCGACCAGGGCCCTGGGTGGGCCGCGCCGGGCGGTGAGTCGCTTGTAGCGGGCCCGCAGGTAGGTGTTGTTGGTTCCGGCCGCCCCGAAGGCGGCCCGGCCGAGAGCTCCTTCGAGATTGGGGTTGCCGGGCCGTACCTTGGTGTTCTTGGCTCCCGAAGGAGCGCCCTCACACTGCCCCTGCATGCCCAAGTCATCGAAAAATCTATAGAGTTGGGGCGCACGATGATGGCGGCGGCAGGTGTGACCGACCAACCTGGCCAGCACCATGCGCATCGATACGGCGGGAGTGGCCCAGCCGCTTCGCTTACCGCTGTGAGCGCAACTCACCGTGAGGCAAACCCAATCCATCACTGAAAGACGAATCATGCGTCATTTGACACGCGTAGGCATCACCGGAGCCATGCTCGCCGGGCTGTCGCTCACCGCTGTTCCTGCTCACGCGACTCCCGCGGGGCCAGGAGTGACGGGCAAGGTCATCACGCAGACCACGGTGGGGGACAAGGACTACATCCTCCGGGAAGTCACGATTCCCCCCGGTCAGGCAACCGGCTGGCACTACCACGACGGTACCCTGTACGGCTACGTCGCCAGCGGCACTCTCAGCCACTTCAACGCGACGTGCGCGTCCGACGGGACGTACAAGAAGGGCAGTTCACTCGTGGAACCGGCTGGGTCAGGCAACGTCCACATAGGCCGCAATCTGGGCTCCACGGACGTCGTTCTCGAAGTTCTCTATGTCCTTCCGCACGGAGCACCTTTCTCCGAGGACGCCGCAAACCCGGGCTGCGCCTTCGAGTGACCTCTTTGCCGCCCGCCTGATTCTCAGGCGGGCGGCAACGCCAGGCATGTCCAGACGCCGGTTCGTCCGGATGGGGACTGCGCTGAGCGTCTCTGCGGAGCGTAGGCGTAGGAGTCACAGATCCGAGCGCCTGACATCAGCCTGAACCCCGGCGCGCCCAGTGGTCACCGGGCCGTTGACCGGCCAGAGTTCACGGTCCTTTACCAGGAGCGATCCGAGTACCCCGGGCCCGGGCGACCCCGCGTCCGGCCCGATCACGTCCTGGGCGACAAGGGCTACAGCTCGATAGCGAGGGCGTGGCATCGCCACCCGCTACGACAAAACCGCCCAGTCCTACGAGGCAGCCGTCACCCTCGTATCACTCCTGATGTGGGCGTGACATGTGAAGACACTGCCTAGGTCATGCGCGCCTTGTACGACTCCGGGTAGCGCTGGGTGAACTTCACGGCCCACACGAGCAGGACGATGGGAACGACCCAGTTGAACCAGTCGTCCTGGGACGGGAAGCGGACGGCCAGCCAGGTTGAGACCGTCATCAGGGCGAAGGCCGCGCCCCACGCGGCCGTCAGCACTGTGTTGATGTGCGCGAAGACCGGCGAGTTCCACACTTCACGTGGGGTCGACTCCCGGGCGTACTGCGCGGTGAACGGGTCGACGAACAGCGATCCGAGCGCGATGACGGCCACCAGACCGTTCGAGATGACCTGGGCGTACGTCTCCACCCACAGGAGTTGCCCGCGGCCCAGGGCCAGGCCGAGGATCGACAGAACGGCGAAGAACACGATGCCGGTCACGTCGAGGACCCGGAGTTTGCCGTGCAGGAGGTCCTGCCCCGACAGAACGATCGAGGCGACCAGCGCGGCGAGGGCCGCGTACTCCCAGGTACTGGGACTGGCGACCACTCCGAAGATGATCCACGGGGCGAAGGAGAAGAAGACGCTGCCCGTGCTGACGGGTTTCCTGGCCGGTGCCTTCGGCGTCGTCTGCTGAGCCATGGGAGTCCCTCCCGTCATCGGGCCGCCATCCACCCTCTCCCCTCCATCGTGCCGCCGTATGGGCTGCGGGGCACGCCGTCGACCCGTCCCTCGACCGTGACGCCCCCGCCCGGGATTTGCGAGGTACGGCAAGGCCACGCCCTGTCGGACTTCCTGGGAGGCCGGTGCGGCGCGCGTCGGCGAAGGGTGGCCTCAGAGCTGGACCGGGACCTGGTCGGAGACGCTCTTCCGCGCGTCCCGCTGCCAGTGTGCGCGGTTGACCTGTCGTGGATCGCTCTGTGTGCCGCCAGGCGTGCTCTGAGTGCTCAAGGTCGCGACGGCGGATCGGATCCTGCGGTTGTCCCCACCGCACCCCACGTACCGGCACACCAAGAAGAAGACGGCGGCCCCGCGGAAGGAGGCGCCGTCGCCTCCCACCTCGGCGCGCTCAATGATCTGCGCAGGCACGGCCTGTCCATCGGCGGCGGCCGCACTCGAGGGGGGAGGAGGTCCGCCGGCTCACCGCGTCCAGACTGGTCGCCGCCGCGATCGAGCTGGACCGGGGCCGGAGGAGATGTGGGCCCCGGACGTGTCCGGGGCCCACAGGCATGTCGCTGCTTGGCGGGTTACCAGCGATACCAGCGGCCCTTGCGGCCACCGGTGTCTGCGGAGCGCATGACGAAGCCCAGCAGCCAGACGACCAGCACGATGACGGCGATCCACCACAGCGCCTTCAGCGCGAAGCCCGCGCCGAAGAGGATCAGAGCCAGCAGAAGAACGAGAAGCAGGGGAACCATAGTTATCAACCTCCGTAGCTCCTCGTGCCCGGCGAATGCAGGAACACACGGTCGATTTCCCTGGTTTCTCCACTGCTCTTGCGGGCACTGGATCGAGTTTCTCCACGATGACTTCACCGCCGGGCCGGACGGCGGCTGTCCGTGCCCTGGCGGGCGACCGCCCTTCGGGCCGTAGACCCGGGGCGGTTTCGGTAACCGCATCACGCGGTCGCCGCGGATGCGCCCGACGGGTTCAACCGGCACGTCCCGGAGCACCAAGGCCAGGCGCGTGACCTCGCATCCGCGAGCTGTCTTCGCGCGACCGTAGGTGGCAGAAATGCCGGTCCGGCGAACACGGAGCGTCTGACCGCAGCCACGGTGAGAAGTCCACCATCAGCACCTGGCGTCCGTCCGGGAAGCGGGGCAGCGGCAAGGCCTGCCGGCAGCGACCGGGGCCGGTCGGTGTGGACGCCAGGCGATCCTGAGGTCTGGTTGTGGTGGATGCCGGATACGGCGTACCTCGCATCGCTCACTTACTGAACGACCTGCCCGTCGAAATCCTCGGCCGTCTGCGTTCCGCAGGCGTTAGCCCGCCGGCGGAGGGCACGATCAGCGACCATCTCCCGCCCGGCACCGGCCGCCCGGCGCTTGCGGACGACCGGCAGCCCGGCGGCCGACGGAGGCAGCCGGTTCCGCCATGTGCGGATCATCGCGCCCAGCCCGGCCCCGGGGAAACCTACTGCGGCTGCGTTCCCTGGTGGGCTACGAGTCGTGGGTCGAGCGGGACGCGGCGATGGCCCTGGACTTCGAACCCGCCGTCGTGGCTCTGGCCTCCCAGCCGTTCCGCCTGGTCTGGCCCGATGGCGACCGGGAGCGGGAGCACCCCCCGGACTGCTTCGCGCGGCTGGCCGATGGGACCGGCGCGGTCGTCGATGTCCGGCCGCAGGATCTGGTCGACGAGGAGGCGACACCGAGAAGGTCACGCGCAAGTTCTTCCAGAACGTGACGCTCGACCGCGCGGCCCAGAACCGCAGAGCTCGACCGGCCTCGTGAGCACCGGCGAGGACGACCGGACTGGTCGCCGCACGTCAGCGGCCCGACACTGAAGCAGATCATTCAAGACGGGTCACGAGCATCCCCGTGTCTCCTCGGGCCGGCGGTGGTCGGCGGTTCTGCAACGCCGATGAAGTTCCCGGCCATGGTCCGGATACGGACTGACCACCCCAGCGCGGTGAGGTCGTCCGTGAGGGTCTGGGCATCGTGGAACACCTTCACAATGCGGTACTGGCTGCCGTCGTCGAGCCGACGCAGCGCCGCCGGGGTCGGCTGGTTCGCGAGGACTTCCTCGTATGCGGCTGCGGCGGGGCCGTCGTCGATGAAGATCGCTTTGCCGCCCGGCGCGAGTGCGGCCGCGACCGTGTTCCAGAAGCCGCGCAACCGCGTCGGTGGGACATGGGAGAGCCAGAAGGCGAAGAACACGGTGTCGTAGCGTCGTGGCGGCTGCCACTCGAACAGGTCGGCCTCGACGAACTGGACGGCGGGGGAGTGGGTGCGCGCACGAGCGAGGGCCAACATTTCGGTTGCCGCGTCGACGGCCGTCACCGAACGTGCCCTTGCGGCAAGCCTCGGGGTCCACTGGCCCGTTCCGCAGGCCAACTCAAGCACATCCCCGGCAATCGGCAGGTCATCGACGACAGCCAGCAATTCGTGCAGGGCTTCGTACTCCGCGTAGGGCCGGTCGTATTCGGCCGCACCGGCCCTGTAGTAGGCCCTCTGCTCTGCCAGGAGAACGTCGTCATCCATGCAGGTTCCTCTCCTCCGGTTCGGTCAGTGCCAGTCAGCTCAGCTCGCGGCTTGGTTGCCGCAGACACTGTCGGCCTTCACCCTTGGGCAAGGTCAAGAGTCAGTCGTTCCCGCTCCGGCCAAGACTCGAAGCCGACGTGCCGCCCGGTCGTCGCAGCCCTGCACCAGCCCGGGAAGTGACGCTCACCGCACGACCAGCGAAACGGACGTACCGGAGTCGACATCCTGGAAGCGGCTCGTCGCACAGTTTCGCAGCGGACGTCGCCGACGTCCATGTACACCTCGAGGTACGACACCCCAGTTCCTCAGCACCAAGGCATGGGAGCGCAACCCGGCCGACTCGGTGAACTGGCAAGGCCGTTCGCGGAACAGGTAGGTGCTCGGGTCGACTGATCCCCGTCGTCATTCTCCCTGCGTGTCGGTGAGGCGAGGGAGCGAGACCACTCTGGTTCTGGCCAATTGGTCCGTCATCCGGCCGGCGGAGGGCTTGCTCACGCCACCTCTCTGTCCGCGGCGCAGGCGTGGTCTACGGCGCGGCGGTCTCCGTCCTGACCAGGGCGAGTACTCCCGCGATGACGATCCCGATCCCGAGCGTCAGCGGCAGCAGCCACCAGCCGGTTCGCACGCGCTCCTCGTACACCAGGACGCCGAGGAGGAAGCTCATGGTGGCGTCGCCGAGAGTGAGCGCGGGCTGCGAAGCGATCAGGGGGCCGCTCTGCAGAGCGTGTTCCAGGAGCAGCATGGCGCAGACGCCGCTCGCGCCGAAGGCGTAGGTCTGCCAGGAGGTGAGGAACCCGCCGAGGCCGGCCTCGCCGAGGATGTGCACGGCCGTCTTCATGAGGCCGGCCGTGAGAGCGAAGCAGATCGCGGTGGCCGTGCCGAGACAGGCAGCGCGGAATCTCCCCGGGGATCGCCTCATCGCCGTGGCGGCCAGGGCGACGACGGCCCCCGCCGAGGCAGCCAGTACCGGAAGCCAGCGGTCGATGGACACCTGCGTACGGTTGCCGGTGGGCGCGGCGGACAACAGTGCCAGCCCCAGTCCCGCGACGACGACCAACAGCTTCAGCAGCAGCGCGCCGGACGGCCGGCGGTGTTGCAGGACCGGAGCGAGCAGCAGGGCCAGAGGCAGTTCCATGATGAACAGCGGCTGCACGAGGGAGAGCGGTCCGGTCGCCAGGGCGACCGCCTGGAACAGACCGGCCACGATCACCGTCGACACCCCGGCCACCCATACAGGCCGTCGCAGGAGATCGAGGATCAGACTAGGGCGGAAGCCCTGGGACTGTGGCACGCTCTGCGCGGCCCTGCGCTGCAGTACGGTGGCGAGCGCGTTGCTGAGTGCGGCCAGAAGCGCGAACAAAGTCGGAAATGCCATCCCCATCCCCATATTCTTCGCGGAACCTCACTGCGCCGGCCACGCGACACGGTTCGCCGGGCCAGAGGCAGGAGCGCGGCGGCTCGGGTCGTGTCTCCCGGCGGCCGGGCGATGTACGGTCCGCTCCCGGCGACCGGAGCCGGTGGGACTGGTCAGGCGACAGCTCCTGCGAGGACAGTTCCCTACGCCGACTGGTATGACGGACCAACTGCATCGCCTGGCCGGGGAACTGACGATCCGGGGGCGGTGTCGACGTCCGTGCCGGCGGTTACGGTCCGCAGCGTGACATCGACTTCTGACCCGGCCCCCTTCATGGCGCAGCGTCAACTTCTGCGTCATACCGCCCCATTCGGCCAGTCCCGCGCGGACGTGGTGGCCCTCTCGCCTCTTTCGTCTCGCTTCAACCGCGGGCAAGATGTGTATCGATGGAATGGCAACGTTGTCATGTCCCTCCGTACACACTTCCTTTGGAGCCCCATGCACGGCAGAACGGGCCATACCCGGTCCAGAGCGCAGGCCTTGTTGTCGCATCGGATACGACCGCAGCCGACGCCGCCGACTCGGATCGTCCTCATACTCATCGCCCTGCTGACCGCACTCATCCCGCCGCTCGGCAGCGCGAACCTCGCGGCCGCAGCCCAGGCCGACACCTCTGTCCGGTCGAACGTGGACGAGGTCAACCCGTTCATCGGGACGACCGGCACCAGTAGTACCGAGTACGGGGGCATGATCCCCAGTACCGCACCGCCCTTCGGGATGACGCGGTGGTCGCCGATGACGCGCGAGAACTACGTCAGCCGACTGCCGTACCGCCTCGGCGACCCGAAGATCACGGGCTTCATCGGCACCCATCAGCCGGCGATCTGGATGGGCGACTCCGGCTACGTGGTCGGAATGCCCGGGGTCGGCGCCGTCAAGACCACTGAGGCGGACCGCGGACTGCCGTACAGCCACAGCGATGAGACGGCCTCGCCCGAGCGGTACACCGTGAACATGCACCCCGCTGCCGGACAGACGCTCCGCGCCGAGCTCACAGCGACCTCAAGGGTCGGCGTTCAGCGACTGACATACCCTCAGGACACGGCCGCGAACTACGTGGTGCAGGCGACACGCTCCGGCATCACCGGTGGCGTGCACATCGATCCCGCTCGGCGGGAGATCAGTGGCTACAACCCCGACCGCCAGGACAGCAACCTCGGGCCCTTCAAGGCGTCCGGCTTCAAGGGCTACTTCGTGGCGCGCTTCGACACCTCCTTCGCCGGCTACGGCACCGCGACCGGCGCCACCCAGTACGACCGGCAGAGCGACCGCACGGATCAGAACGTCTCGGCCTACGTGCGGTTCCCGGCCGGCACTGTGAGCGTCACCGTACGGATCGCGACCTCGTTCATCTCGGTCGACCAGGCGCGGGCCAGCCTCGACAAGGAGGTACCCGACCGGCAGACCTTCGACGCCACGGTGGCCAGGACCAGGGCCGCCTGGGCCGACAAGCTGGACCGGGTCGACATCGACGGCGCCACGCACGACCAACTGGCCATCTTCTACACCGCGATGTACCACGCCCTGCAGTACCCCTCTGAGATGTCCGAGTACGGCCGCTACTACAGCGCGTACGACGACAAGGTGCACAAGGGGGTCAGCTACACCGGGTACTCGCTGTGGGACACCTTCCGGGCGCAGAACGCCTTCCTCACCCTCTTCGCGCCGGAGCGCGTCAACGGCATGGTGACCTCCATGCTGCAGGACTACCAGCAGGGCGGCTGGCTGCCGTTGTGGAAGAACCTCACCGAGACCAACATCATGGAGGGCACGAACGCCGACTCGGTGATCGCCGAGGACATCGCCAAGGGCTTCCACGGCTTCGATCTGAACCTCGCCTACCAGGCCGTCCGCAAGGACGCGATGACACCTCCGGACGACGACACCACGCTCTGGTACGGCGACCGTCAGGAAGGCACCCCTGTCGAGGCCCGGGCGGGTCTGACGACCTACCTGAAGAACGGCTGGGTCGCGGCGGACCGCACAGCCGAAGCGGGCGCGCGCACGCTGGACTTCGCCTACGAGGACTGGGCCGTCGCGCAGGTCGCCAGAGCAGCGGGCAAGACCTCCGACACCGCGTACTTCCTCAAGCGCAGCAAGAACTACCGGAACCAGTACAACGCCGCGACCGGTTTCATGCAGGCCCGCAACCTCGACGGCACCTGGGCCGACGGCGCCTGGACCGAGGGTGACCAGTGGGTCTACACGAACGACGTCCTCCACGACGTCCCCGGCCTGATCGCCCTCAAGGGAGGAGACTCCGCCTTCGCCTCCTGGCTCGACACCTACTTCGCCGGGGGACACAACAACCAGACCAACGAGCCCAGCCACCACATCCCCTACCTGTACGACTACGCCGGCCGACCGTGGCGGACCCAGCAACTGGTACGGCAGATCGCCGACACCAACTACCACAACACCCCCGACGGACTCACCGGCAACGAGGATGCCGGCCAGATGTCGGCCTGGTACCTGTTCTCCGCCATGGGCTTCTACCCGGTGAACCCGGCCTCGGGTCAATACACCGTGGGCAGTCCCTTCTTCGACAAGGTCACCCTCAACCTCCCTGGGGCACAGCGCCCGATCGTCATCTCGGCCCCGCACGCGGCGTCCCGTCCGTACGTGCAGGCACTCAGACTGAACGGCAAGAGCATCACCAAGCCCTTCCTCAGCCAGGCAGACCTGACGGGCGGCGGCCGCCTCGACTTCACCATGAACGCCGCACCGCAGGCCTGGAGCGCGTCGACGACACCGCCGCCGGCGGCCCAGAACCTCGCCCGGTCCAAGCCGGTCGAGATGGTCAACGGAACCCCGGCGATCGACTGGGGCAAGCCCGCCGGGAACGGCGTTGACGGCGATCCCTCCACCCAGGCGCAGTCGACCAGCGGCGCGCCGTGGAGCCTACGGGTGGACCTGGGCGCCGCCACCACCGTGGGCCGCGTGGTGGTCAATCCGGACTGGGAGAACTACCCCGCGACCTACGACGTCAAGGTCTCCGAGGACGGCACCACCTGGACCACGGTGGCCGGCGAAACCGCCGGTGGCGGCACAGCCACCTGCTCTGCCTACGGCGTCACGACGTGCGGTCAACTGCGCACGTACACCTTCGCGCCGACGAAGGCCCGCTATGTGCTGCTGAGCGTCAACAGCTGGGCGTCCGCCAAGACGGGCGCGCCGGCCGACGGGTACGGCTGGGCACTCGGAGAGTTCGAGGTCTACGCCGGCTGACACACACCCCTCCGACACCGTCGGCCTGCCTGTTCGGCGCGGAATGCTTGATTCTGCCGAACGGGCAGGTCGAGTGTCGCGGTGCACACTCTCGACCTCGCCGTTTCGGCGTACAACACCGGGGCGCCCTTCGCTTCAACTGAAGTGACCCGATGAATTGTCGAGATGCATCCACCCAAGGCCCGTAATTCCGCCGTGCGCATTGACCTGAGATCCAAGTGGTCCTACCTTTCCCTGGGTTGAGTTCGGTGATCCCACGGGAAGGGTCCATGCCCATGCACCGCAGAGCCGCCCTCGTCACCCTCGTATCCGCCGTCCTGACCCTCGGCCCACCGGGGCTCGCCGCTCACGCGCTCGGCACTGCGGGCCCCGTCGCCTCCGCGGACGTCTACGTGACACCCGCAGGCGACGACCACGCCGACGGCAGCGCCCGGCACCCCGTCCGCACGCTGGACCGGGCCCGGGACCTGGTGCGGACCCGGGCCGCCGGCCTGCGCGCCGACCTGACGGTCCATCTGGCGCCGGGCACCTATCGCCGGACCGGCCCGCTCGTGCTGGACGCCCGTGACTCGGGGGCGAACGGGCACCGGGTGATCTGGCAGGGCGCCGGCGACACGGTCATCAGCGGCGGGCTCCGGGTGGCCGGATGGCACCGGGCCCCGGGACACAAGGGCCTGTGGGCCGCTCCCGCTCCCCGGGGACTCACCGACACACGGCAGTTGTACGTCGACGGAGTGCGCGCCCAGCGGGCCCGCGGGGCCGTGCCGGTCACGCTGACCCAGACCGCGACCGGCTACACCGCCTCCTCCGACGCGCTCGCCCACTGGAAGCACCCCGAGGACGCCGAGTTCGTCTACACCAGCGGCGAAGCCCTGTGGAACATCGAGCGCAACGGGCTCGGCCAGTGGACCGAGCCGCGCTGCCCGATCGCCTCCGCCGACGGCACCACCGTCACCATGGCGCAGCCCTGCTGGGACAACTCCAACAAGCGGGTCGAGTTCCCTGACATCCCCGGCCGCACGGTCAGCATGGTCGGCCCCGGCCGCCTCACCAACGGCGGCAAGCCGTCGTACGTCGAGAACGCCTACGAACTCCTCGACCAGCCCGGCGAGTGGTACCTCGACAAGAGCGACCACACGGTCTACTACCTTCCCCGCAAGGGCGAGGACCTCGGCCGCGCCGACGTCGAGGCAGCCGCGGCCGAGAAACTGCTTGAGGGACGCGGCACCGCGGACGCCCCCGTCCACGACATCGCCTTCCGCGGCATCCGTTTCAGCTACGCGACCTGGCTGACTCCGTCCCGGCCGGAGGGCTTCTCCGAGATCCAGGCCGGCTACACGATCACCGGCGACCGCGGCTGGGCCACACAGGGGCTGTGCCAGTACGTCCAGGGCGGAACCTGCCCGTTCGCCTCCTGGACCAAGATGCCGGGCAACGTCTCCTTCGTCCATGACCAGCGCGTGGAGTTCGCCGACGACGTCTTCGCCCATCTCGGCGCCTCCGGACTGGAACTGGGCGCGGGCAGCGCGGACTCCTCGGTCAGCGGGAGCGTCTTCACCGACGTGTCCGGCAACGGGCTGGAGATCGGCGGAGTGGACGGACAGACCCCGGCGTCGGGCGTGCGGGTGACGGACAATCACCTGTACGGGCTGCCCCGCGAATACCACGGTGGTGTGGGCATCCTCAACGGCTACACCCAGCACACCACGATCGCCCACAACCAGATCGACCACGTCGCCTACTCGGCGATCTCGATGGGCTGGGGCGGCTGGCCCGACAAGATCGGCGACCCCGCGACCCCGAATCCCAGCCACGACAACGTCGTACGCGACAACCTGGTCTTCGACTACATGCAACTGCTCGACGACGGCGGCGGCGTCTACACCCAGGGCCTGACCGGCACCTCCCTGACCGACGGTGAGAAGGTCACCGGCAACGTCATCCATGACCAGTGGGGCCTGGGCAAGAGCGTCTACACCGACAACGGCTGCACCTACGAGACCGTCGAGGGCAATGTCCTCTACCGCGCCTCCTACGCCAACGTCGCCTCCCGGCACACCGACTACCGCGACGGCCTCGGCAACAACGACCCCACCCTGATCAAAAACAACTGGTGGGAGGAAGGCACGGCCGACGGGGACAACAAGGGCCTGGTGACCAGCGGCAACAAGATCATGACCGGATTGTCCGACGTACCGCCGGACGTCCTCGCGAACGCCGGACTCGAACCCGCCTACCGGCACCTGCTGACCCTACGCGTCGGCGGTGTCTCCGTGCCCGAGGCGCCGGCCCGGGTCGGCACCAGCACGGCGGGCGCCGACGCGCTGTACGTGACCTTCAACCCCACCTTCGCGGACGGTGGTTCGCCGGTGACCGGTTACACGGCACGGGCGTACGACCCCGCGGGCCGTCAGGTCGCCCAACAGTCCGTCGCCGCCGCCGAGTTCAAGCGCACCGCCCTGCTGCGCATCGGAGGACTACCGTTGGACGGCGGCCCCTTCACGGTGACCGTCACCGCGAGCAGCGACCGGGGCACCAGCGCTCCCTCGCTCGCTTCGGCACCGCTGAGCCCGACGGCCGCGAGCGCGCTGCCCGCCGCACCGACGAGCCCGAAGCTGCGCGCCGCGGCCACGGCCGCCACCCTCGCCTGGACCCCGCCGACCGGTACGGGCGACGCGAAGATCGTCGGTTACCGGGTGACCGTCTCCGACGGACGCGACCCGATCGCGGTGACCGGCCGGGACGTCCTGGTCACCCAGCCCTCCGCCAAGGGCATGTTCCGGGTGATCGGCGGACTGAAGCCCGGCACGGCCTACACCGTGACGGTCGCCGCGGTCACGGCGGCGGGCACCGGCCCCGCGGCCACGGTCAGCGGGACCACGACCGCCGGGTAGCCCACCGAAGCCGTCCAGGACCTCGCAGCCCGACGCCGGCCGCCTCCGCCGACGGTCGAGGACACCCTCGAAAGCTGAGGCTCCTGCCAGAACTGACCGATCCCGCATCCGAACCCCGCACGTACACCCCCACGGATGGGTGTTGGTGTGCGTCTCGTGAGAGACACATCAGCCCGGAGAACCCGGGCGGCGGTGGCCGAGCCGGCGCAGGTCCGCCGAACGGGTGCCGGCGGGCTGGAGGTCGGCACACGGGCGCGGGCGCGGCGTGGCGGTGCGGCGAGCGTGCGCTGCGCGGCGGCCGACCGGGCCGGGGTGGGGGAGAGGCCGGCGCGGCCGAGGAGGTCGAGGGCGGTCGCGGACGGACTGCGGGTCCACGACCTCCTGGCCGAGCCGGTGCGTGCGCCCGCCGCCCGCGCCTGGGGTGACGCCTGGACCCGGCATGTCTCCAGGAGCGACCCGGCGCGCCTGGCGGTCGCCGAGCCCTTCGCCCACCTTGTGCACACCGCCCGCTACCACGTGCGCGAGCCGCTCGCCCACCTCCTGCCCGCCGTCCGCCGCCAGGAGTTCCTGGACGGTGTCGAGCCGTCGGAGCGCCCGTGCCACGAGGGCGATCCGATGACGGTGATCCGCAGGGCGGTGCGCTGTGCCAAGCAGCCGAGCCCGTACTTCTCGCGGTCATCAGGTGTGCACAGGGGGATGGCCGGCCCGGACCCCAGGCGGGCCGGCCATCCCGGCGGGCGCCCGCACGCCCGCCCCTCTCTCACGCCTGTGCGGGCTCCGCGTCCGGGACCGGCGCGGTGAGGTATTCCTCCGTGATCTCCTTCGGTCCGAACGGCCAGACCTTCTCGAAGCGCGCCCACAGCACGTACGCCACGATGCCGAGGGCCAGCCAGGCCAGCGACCATTCGATGGGATGACGGCCGGGCGAGTTCTTGTCGGCATAGCCGTAGATCACCAGCCAGCCGACCAGGGCGAGCAGGCTGGGCAGAGGGTACAGCCACATCTTGTACGGACGGCGCAGGTTCGGCTGCCGCCTGCGCAGGACCGTCACCGCGGCGATCTGGGCGAGCGCCTGGACGAGGACCATCACCGTGGTGAGGAGCTGGATCAGCGTCGCCAGGTCGGTGTGGCGGCCGATGAGGAAACCGATCGCCGTCACCACCCCCATGGTGGCCAGGCCCAGCATGGGGAAGCGGTGCCTGGGGTGCAGCTTGGCGTACGGGCGGAAGAAGACCCGCTCGCGGGCCGCGTCGTACGGTACCCGGGAGCCGCCCAGAAGGCCGGTGAAGACGGAGGCGAAGGCGGTGATCAGGATGAGGACGGTGACGGTGTCGGCCGCGCCCTTGCCCCAGGTCTCCTCCAGGACCGCCGAGGCGACGGAGGTGGAGGCGATGTCGCCAGCGTCCGTCATGCGGTGCCAGTCGATGACGCCGAGCGTGCCGATCTGCAGCAGCAGGTAGATGGCCATGATGCCGAGGATGGAGAAGATGATGGAGCGGGGCAGCGTACGGCCCGGGTCCTTGATCTCGGCGCCCATGTACGCGGTCGTGTTGTAGCCGAGGTAGTCGTAGATGCCGATCGTCAGACCCGCGGCGAAGCCCAGCCAGAAGTGGTTGCTGGTGAGGTCGAAGGCGTGCGCCGGGTAGGTGAAGGCCAGGTCCGCGCTGAAGTCGGTGGCCGCGGCCACGATCACCAGCAGGACCGAGGTGATCATGACGGCCCACATCACGGCCGTGATCCGGGCGATGTGCTCGATACCCCGCCACAGCAGGACGATCACCACCAGGATCATGGCGAGGCCGACCAGGTCGCCGGTCGTCCTGCTCATGTGCGGTGCCAGATAGCCGAGGTACTGCACGAAGCCGACCACGCCGGTGGACATGATCAGCGGGATGAAGAGCATCGCCGTCCAGACGAACAGGAACGGCATCAGCCGTCCGGTGCGGTACTGGAAGGCCTGGCGCAGATACACGTAGCTGCCGCCGGAGCCGGGCATCGCCGCGCCCAGTTCGGCCCAGACCAGGCCGTCGGCGAGGGCCAGCAGCGCGCCGGCGAGGAAGCCGATCACCGCCTGCGGGCCGCCGAACGCGGCGACCATCAGCGGGATCGTCACGAACGGCCCGATGCCGCACATCTGGCTCATGTTGATGGCCGTCGCCTGGAACAGGCCGACACGGCGGACGAAGCCACCCTCGGGTGGCGGGCTACCGGACATGGGTCCTCCTGAAGCGGGACGCGGGGAGAGGTACGACGTGCCGACCGACGCCACTCGGCGGCCGACGGATCAAGGGCGGCGGGTATCCGGCCGACGCTGGGCTCCCCTTGGCTCGCCCGGCGAGGCTGAGAGCCCGTTCTCAGGCACGGACTCTCGCTTGGGCGATAAAGTTAAGGAGCCTTACTAGATGCGTCAAGAGGGTGTCCCACATGCGTGAGAATGGTGCGATGCCCGCCAGTGACGTCGCCGAGCAGCCGGATCAGCCGTGGAACCGTCAGCGGTTGCGCAGCACCAACGAGCGCCTGCTCCTTGACCGGCTGCGTTCCGCCGGCGCCGCTTCACGCGCGCAACTCGCCAGGGAGACAGGTCTGTCGAAGCCGACCGTCTCCAGCGCGCTGGCGGCCCTGGCGGAGGCGGGCCTGGTGCACGAGGTCGGCACGCACGCGCCGGAACGCGGCCGGGTCGCTGTCCTCTACGCCCCGGACCCGTCCGCCGGGTACGCGCTCGGCATCGACATCGGGCGCGGCTGGCTGCGCGTGGCGGTCGCCAACCTGGACGGCGAGCTGGTGGCCCGCGCGGACGTGCGCAACCGGGCCCGCTCCTCCGGCGCCCTGGCCGATCTCGTGGTCACCACGGCCCGGCAGGTGGTCGCGAACTCCGGTGTCGCCCATGACGAGGTGGCCCACGCCGTGGTGGGCACGCCGGGCGTGTACGACGCGGAGCGGCGGCGGGTGCGCTTCGCGATGCATCTGCCGGGCTGGGGGCGGGCCGGGCTGGTCGACCGGATGCGTGAGGAGCTGGGGGTACCGCTGGAGGTGCACAATGACGCCAATCTGGCGGCGCTCGGCGAGTACACGTACGGCGTCGGCGCGGGCAGCAGGCTCTTCACGTACATCATGATCGGTACGGGGCTCGGCATGGGCGTGGTCAGTGAGGGCCGGTTGTTCACCGGGGCGCACGGCGGTGCCGGGGAGATCGGGTTCCTGCCGTGGCCCGGGCAGCAGCGGGTCCGGACGCTGGAGGACGCCGTCTCGGGGGTGGCGGTCGTGGAGTCGGCGCGGCGGTTCGGCATGACCGGTCAGCTCACCGCGAAGGCGGTCTTCGACGCGGCCCGGCAAGGAAATCCCGCCGCGGTCAAGGCGGTCGAGCTGGAGAGCGAGCGGATCGCGCACACGGTCGCGGCCGCCGCGGCCGTGCTCGACCCGGACCTCGTGGTCCTGGGCGGTGGCGTGGGGCACAGCGTGGATCTGCTGCTGCGCCCCGTACGGGAGAACCTGCGTGCGCTCACCCCCTTGCGGCCGAAGATCGTGCCCAGTCGGCTGGGCGAGGACGCGGTGCTGCTCGGCGCGGTGGCCACGGCCCTGGGGACCGCGCGGGACGTGGTGTTCGAGCGCCGATCGGTGTCCTGACCAACTCGCACACTGGCAACGGCGATTGACACGTCTCGCCCGGGCCCCTAACTTGAGGCGGCGCAGTTAGTAAAGTTTCCTAACTTGCAGTGCCGTAGCGCGGATGCTCCCCACCTCCTTAGGAGACAGACGTGTTCCACCGCCCTGCCGCCAGACGCCGCCTCGCCACGGCAGCCGTCGCCCTGGGCCTGCTCGGTACGCTCTCCACGAGCGCGTGGGCCGGCGCCCGCGACGCGTCACCGCCCCTTCACCGCACGCGGACCACCGCTGTCCCCTCCCGCGCCGGAAGCGCCACCGCGCTGTCCGGCTACGCCATCCAGTCGACCGCGAAGGTCACCGACTCCGCGGCGGCCGTCTCCTCTCCCGGCTATCCGGCGAGCGGCTGGTATCCGGCCGGCTCCCGCTCCACGGTGCTCGCGGCACTGCTGGCGGACGGGAAGTACGCCGACCCGTTCTACTCGACCAACCAGCAGCAGATCCCCAAGGCCGACTTCCAGGTTCCCTGGTGGTACCGCTCGGACTTCACGGTGGCCGACACCTCCGAGCGTACGTATCTGGACTTCAGCGGGGTCATCTCGGCGGCCGACGTCTACGTCAACGGGCAGCAGGTCGCCAAGGCCGCCGACGTGGCGGGCGCGTACACCCACCACGAGCTGGACGTCACCTCGCTGGTGCGCGCGGGCACCAACACGGTGGCCTTCCGTATCCAGCCCAACAACCCCGGCAAGAACCTCACCATGGGCTGGATCGACTGGCTGCAGCCGCCGCCCGACGAGAACATGGGGATCGTCCGCGATGTTCTGGTGCGGCGCGGCGGGCCGGTCGCCCTGCGCGACGCGCACGTCGTCACCGGACTCGATGTGCCGTCCCTGTCCACCGCGGACCTGACGGTCAAGGCCCGGGCCCGCAACGACTCGGACTCGCCCGTCACCGCCACCGTCTCGGGCAGCATCGGCGCGATCTCGTTCAGCAAGTCCGTCTCCCTGGCCGCCCACGCGACCAAGACGGTCACCTTCGCTCCGGCCGAGGTCCCCGGACTGCACCTGACCTTGCCGAAGGTGTGGTGGCCCGCCGGCATGGGCGGACAGCCTCTGTACGCCCTCGACCTCACCGCTTCAGTCACCGGCACCGTCTCGGACACGGCGCACGAGAACTTCGGCATCCGCGACGTGAAGGCCCCCCTCAACTCCGACGGCGCCCGGCAGTACAGCGTCAACGGACGCAAGCTGCTCATCAAAGGCGGCGGCTGGTCGCCCGACGAGTTCCTGCGCTGGGACAGGACATACGTCGAGGACCGCCTGAAGTACGCGCTCGACCTCGGCCTCAACACCATCCGCCTCGAAGGTCACATCGAGCCGGACGAGTTCTTCGACCTCGCGGACCGGTACGGCATCCTCACGCTGCCCGGCTGGGAGTGCTGCGACAAGTGGGAGGGGAACGTCAACGGCGGCGAGCCGGGCGACAAGTGGACCGCCGAGGACTACCCGGTCGCGGGGGCGTCGATGGCCGCCGAAGCCGCCCGGCTGCGCGACCACCCCAGCGTCATCTCCTTCCTCATCGGCAGCGACTTCGCTCCCGACGCGACGATCGAGAAGACCTACCTCGACGCGCTGAAGGCCGCCGACTGGCCCACCCCGGTGGTCGCGGCCGCCTCCGACAACTCCTCACCGGCCAGCGGACGTTCAGGCATGAAGATGTCCGGCCCCTACGACTGGATCCCGCCGAACTACTGGTACGCCAAGCGCGAGGGCGGCGCCACCGGCTTCAACTCCGAGACCAGCGCCGGCCCCGACATCCCCACGCTCGACACACTGCGCCGCATGATGAGCCCGGCGGAACTCGACACCCTGTGGAAGAACCCGAGCGCCAAGCAGTACCACCGTTCACCGTCGTCGACCTTCAGCACCCTGAAGCTCTACGACGACGCGCTGACCGGACGGTACGGCGCGCCCGGCAGCCTCACCGACTACGTACGCAAGGCGCAGCTGGCCCAGTACGAGAACGTCCGCGCCCAGTTCGAGGCGTACGGTCGCAACGCCACCGACTCCTCGAAACCCTCGACCGGGGTCGTCTACTGGATGTTCAACAGCGGCTGGACCTCCCTCCACTGGCAGCTGATGGACCGTTACCTCGACCAGGGCGGCGCCTACTTCGGGGCGAAGAAGGCGAACGAGCCGCTGCACGTCCAGTACTCGTACGACAACCGGTCGGTCGTCGTGGTCAACAACCGGCACGCCTCCGCCTCCGGCCTCACCGCCCGGGCCACGCTCTTCAGCACCGACGGCACGCAGAAGTACGACAAGACCGTCACCGGAGTGACGGTGGGCGGCGACGGTGCGCGCGGCACCGCGCTCACGCTGCCCTCGTCGGTGAGCGGTCTGCCGACGACGTACCTCGCGCGCCTGGTCCTGAGCGACTCCACGGGCAAGGAGGTGAGCCGCAACGTCTACTGGCTCTCCACCAAGCCCGACACGCTCGACTGGGACAACACCGACTGGTACTACACGCCCACGACGAGCTACGCGGACCTGAAGGGGCTGAGCGGCATGGCGCAGGCGCCGGTGTCGGCGACGGCGTCGACCACCTCGTCGGGTGACACGTCGACCACGACGGTCACCGTACGCAACACGGACGACGGCAGAACACCGTCGCTGCTGACGGACGTGCACCTGGTGGACGCGGCGGGCAAGCCGGTGCTGCCGGTGCGGTGGTCCGACAACGAGGTCAGTCTCTGGCCCGGCGAGTCGGTCACCCTGACCGCCACCTACCGGACGGCCGATCTGCACGGCTCCCAGCCGCGGGCGCGGGTCTCCGGGTGGAACACGCCGGAGCGCACGGTTCCCGCGGCCTGATCCGACGGCGGTGGGCCCGGCCCACCCCCGCCACCTCGCCAGAGACCCGAGCCGTTGCGTGCTCCGGCCGTGAGCCAAGCTCTTACGGCTGCGGGGCGGACAGCGCCCAGGAGGCGGTGAACAGCGTCCCCGCGCTCAGGGCGAAGCTCACTGCTGCGACGACGCTGCCGTTGGTGATGAGGAAGCCCGCGACAAGCCCGAAGACGGCGCCCACCGCGAAGGCTTGTGCACCCGGCCGCCACCAGGGCCACGCCGGTGGGGTCGTGGTGTCGACCGGCGTGAAGAAATCGCGTGGGTCAGCCCGGACAGCGTCCTGGTCGTCGAGGAGTGCGTGGAGCGGTGGGTGATGGAGCAGGCGCCGCAGCGGTACCAGGCGGGTGCCGCCCGGCAGTTGCGTCACCAGCGGGCCGCGTGAACGCGCTGAACCGTGCACCGTCACCGCGATCGGACCGGACCAGTCCTCGACAGCGGGGTGCCACATCACCCGCTGCCATGCCACCGGCCTGTCGGGCTGGTCCGGCTCCGCCAAGGCCAGCCAGGTGGTGTCGGACAGCCACGTCGCAGTGCCGGTCCGTTCGCCGCGGCGTACCGATGCCACCATGGGCCGGCCGGTTTTCCGCGCCGTCCGGCGGAACCGCAGACCACGCCAGGCCCACGCGGCGCAGAAGCCGACTGCCACCGTTCCGGCCAGGCCGATCGGGACGAGCAGGTCGTCCTCGGCCGCTGTCTCGTCCGGGTCGGCCGGGAAGCCCCGCGGATCCGGCTTGTGGGGGTCGTAGGCGACGGGGAAGCGGCGGCCCTTGGTGTAGCGGTCGTTGTCGTAGACGCCGAAGCGTTGCACGTGCTCGTGGCCGGTCTGGTCGGTCCACCGCACCCGGATGTCGTCCTCGTCGCCGATGCCGTCCTCGACGACCACGCCGTTGGATCTGGCCGTGGCCCGGTCGCGGGCGCTGTCGTACTGGTAGGCGTGCCAGCCCAGCCAGGCGGCGAGCAACGCGCATCCCATCAGGGTGCTGGTCACGCCCAGCAGGCCGACGCGCAGGGCGGGCCCCGGGCGTCTCATGCCGGGACCTCTTCCGTGCCGGCCGCCTCCAGCAGAAAGCGCACGGGTGCCGGGTCGCCCATGTCCACGGCGGTGACAAGGAGATCGTAGAGGTCGACGTTCGTGCCGCCCGGCGTGGTGAGCACGGTCCTCATCCAGCGGCTGGCATAGGTCCATCCCGCCTCGCGCAGAACGGGGACCAGTGCCGCGCCGGTTGCACCGGCCAGCACGTCGCGCGTGGCGGTGGGGCGCTCGACGGGGGGCAGCCGGCGCAGTTGGGGTTCGATGCGGCGGGCCAGGCGCGGCCAGCTGCCGTCCGCGACCGCATCGAGCGCGGCGGACACCGCCCGCAAGGGTGCCTGGGTGCGCGTCGCGGCGAGCAGAGCCTCGGGACCACCGTCCTCGGAGGGGGCGTGGAGTTGCTCGGCGTCGAGGCCGAGGATGTGCACTGGCCGCGGGTCGTCGTACCGGTCCTTGCCGCGGCGTCGGGCACGCCGGTCGTCCTCACTGGTCCTGGCCTGTGTGCCGCGTGGTTCGGGGAGCGAATCCACTCCTGCGAGCTGCTGGACGCACCATTGCGCGATCAGCGCGGCACCGCGCAGCCTGATGGGATCAGAGCCGTGTGAGGTGCAGCCGTCGGCCTGGGGCAGCGCGGCGATGCGCTGGGCGACGGGTGGGTGGTTGGCAGTGTGGTACGGGTCGAGGACGTCGTACTCGGCCGCGGCGCCGGCCGAGCGGCGCCGTACGAGCGGGTCCTGCAGTGCGGCGTCGAAGGCGTCGTAGAAGTCCTGCGGATAGGTGTGGTTCACGGCCAAGTCAGTCAGCCACTGCTCACCGAGACCGTCGAACGTCGCGACCAACAGGGCGACCAGCTCCAGAACCTGGCGCGTGGTTTCGGTACCGGCGATGCGGGCGGCGTCGGCGTCGGCCGACCGTTCGGCCTGCCACACCCGCGGTTGAGAGGCCCGCAGCAAGGGAGTGGCCAATGGCGCCAGCGGGCGGAACCGACCCTCCAGCCGCTCGGCGAGCAGGGCCCGGGCGTCGTGCAGCCAGGACGTCCGCCGATCGTGGATGTGCTGTTCATGTGCCAGCTCGTGCCCGATCACAGCCGCCAGTTGCGCCGCGCTCAGGTTCCGCAGCAGGGGCAGGCCCAGCAGCAGGACGTGGCTTCTCACGCCCGCGACCTTCGCTCGTCCGAGCGCGGCATCCGGCCACGGGACAATCCGGACCAACAGCGGCGCGGTGAAGCGAAGCCGCTCGGCCACATCGTTGACCAGGGAAGCCAGTTCCGGTTCGTCGCCGGGGCGGACCGCGCGTCCGGGCACGGAATCGCGGCCGAGCACCGTTCTGGAGACACCGATCAGCACCCACATCACCGGCGCCACCGCCACCTGCCAGATACCGAACGTAACGCCCAGGATGAGCAACACCAGACCGAGACCGATCAGAGGCAGCCAGGCGACCGTGACCATGGCCGTGATGAGCAACCATTCGCGGGCCGCGGACGGCCTGGGCGATGGCAGGGATATGGGACTGTCCATCACGCTCCTGACGCGCTGCGAGCTGTGCGCGGATTGTGCCACAGTCCCCGGCCCAGGACGCCGGATGAGTGATGCCGGTGAGGACGAAGATCCAGGGCCGCAGCAGCGGCAGCGTTTGTCCGCTGATTCGGGCAGCAGTCGGTGGTCTTGAAGCCTGTGGATGCTCAGGGAAGCAGCAGCACAGCTCCACCGAATCGCCGCTCCAGGCGCCGCCCTGTACCAGGGCGGCGAGGCGTATCAGTCTTCGTTCACGGATTCGCGGGGATGCGGTCGGCCAGTGCGTCCGCGGTCTGGGTGAGGTGCTGGACCAGGACCTCGGCTGCGATGTCGGCGTCGCGGGCGAGCGCCGCCTCCTCCAGCCGGCGATGCTCCAGGGCCCCGTCCCTGCCGGGGTTGCGGTGCGCAGACCAGCGGCGGGCCAGCTCGCTCGCCGTCCACATGCGGTCGAACGTCTCCAAGAGGACGGGGTTGCCGCATCCCTCCAGCAGGGTGCGGTGGAAGACCCGGTGGGCTTCGGACCAAGCGCTGCTGTAGTACTCGCCTTCCTCCGGCACGTACGCCTTTGTGCGGTCCAGGCGGTGGTGGGCGGCGCGCACGCGGGCCTCCCAGTCAAGGTCGCCGCGCTCGATGGACATGCGCAGGGCGTGACGATCAAGTACGAATGGCGGGGCGACTTCGACAACGCCTCCCTCAACGCTCTGCACGCCGACGGCTTCGGTCACCCGGTCGCTCAGACCGACTGGCGAGAACGACTTGAGCGCCACAGCCTCGGCTGGGTCTGTGCACGGGAAGACGGCTCTCTGATCGGCTTCGTCAACGTGGTCTGGGACGGCGGAGCTCATGCCTTCATCCTGGACACGGTGGTCGCGCGGCATCGCCGGTCGAGCGGAGTCGGAGCCGCGCTCGTCGCAACTGCGGCCAAAGAAGCCCGTGCCGCGAAGTGCGAGTGGCTTCACGTCGACTTCGAGGAGCACCTGCGTCCCTTCTATCTCAATACCTGTGGCTTCAAGGAGACGGCAGCCGGACTGATCGCCCTGTAGCGCGGTGGGCCAAGTCCGTGGCCTCGCTCGTCGCCGAAACACGTGAGACCCCTCATCCCGGCGGACCGGCTCTGCCGCGGCAGCTCGCGCTGCGACAGGGCTACTGGTGGCGGCCGGACACCGTACCCGTACGTCTCGGTGGGTGACCCACCGTTGGCCGTGCGGGTGGACCGATCGACGCGGCGCCCACCGCCGCTACCGGCAGCTCCCGGCCCGCAAGTACGGCATCCTCGGCCGGCTCACGCTCTTCGGCAGCAGGCCGCGCCGAGGGCTGGACGGGACGGTCGGGATCCGCGTGACCTTGTGAAGTGCGGGGCCCGGACAGACCGGACCCCGCACAAGAGGGTGCGCACGATCCCTCGTACATCGTGCTTACGGCTTGTCGAGCACCGTCCCCGTCAGCACCGGCCTGTCGGGCAGCGGCTCGGCGTTCCGGTCGGTCTGCGCGAGGCGCATCGACTCGGTCGGCTCGGCCACCTGGTCCCGCACGGTCGGCACGACGAAGTCCACACTGGTGCTCCCGGGCGGGATGTTCAGCCACACCCACAGGTTCGCGTCGGACAGCGGCCGCTCGGGGTCGGGCACGTCACCGGACCAGTCCTTGAGCCACTGCGGGTCCACGTCCTTGGTGGACAGCTCGGCGCCCTCGGTGACCGGAAGCACCCGCACCGGCGTCCAGATGTCCACCGCCGTGGGCGCGTCCACGGACAGCCGCCAGGTCAGCGTCTCTGCCTCGGTCACCCGGTCCGCGACCGGCGACAGCGTGATCACCGGCTCAGGGTCGTCGTTCTCGACGGTGAGCCCGCCCCGGTGCTTGCCGACGACGGTGCCCCGGACGGCCTTGACGGCGATGTCGTGCTGCACGTCGTCGCCGTAGACCGTGTCGCCCTTCACCTCGACCGGCACGTCGATCGCGTCGCTGCCGGGCCGTACGGTCACGAGGCGGTTCTCGGCCCGGCCGCTGTCCGGGTCGAGGACGTACACACGGACCTGCCCGTTGCCGTGCCCGGAGATTTCGACCGGGATCCGGTAGGTGCGGGAGCCCGAGTCGCCCTCCTTGACGATCGTGCGGCCCACGTCGACACGCGGCAGTGCGGCCGCCTTCTCCGCCGAAGTGCCGGGTGCCCAGCCCCAGGCATCCATCAGCCAGGCCCTCCCGGACTGCGAACGGGGCGTCAGCCCAAGGGACTTGACATGGCTGAGATCGAGCCCGGCCCGGGCCGCCGCCGTCAGCGGGACGCGCAGCTCCTGAGCCCAGTAGGAGGCGGTGTTCGCGGAGCCCGGGAGCCCGTCCACCTGGACCGAGCCCAGCGTCACCCGACGGTTGGAGGAGTCGGTGACGGACACGTCGAACTTCGTGCCGGTCGTGTTGGGCGGTACGAAGACCCGGAGCGCGAGCTTCTGGGAGTCGCGGAGGGAGAGCGGCTTGGCCGGAGTGATACGCGCGGCCGTGCCCGGCGCGGACCACTTCAGGTCGACCGCGCTGCGGCCGGTCTCTTTTTCCGTCTCCCACGACGCGAAGTGCGGTGACGATCCGAGGCTCTCCGGGTCCAGACAGGCCACCGCCGGGTCGGGGTCGATCGCCGAACACAGCCGTGCGCCGGTCACCTTCGCCCCGCCGTCCGGCAGGAAACCACCGCTGCGGCGGCCGCCGACCGCGTGGGTCAGCACCCGGGCCGGGTCCGCGGACGGGGCCCGCTTACCGGAACCGTCGAGCAGCGGACGCACCCGTTCGTCCCCGGCGAGGAAGAGCCGGGCCGCGGCGGCGATGTACGTGGAGCCCGCCTTGTGCTGCTGGGCGGCGGTCAGCCGGGTCGCGGCACCCGGCGTGCACACCGGGTCCGGTTCCTCCTCCGGGTCGGTCCCGAAGTCGTCCCTGGCCGGTGCGACGGCCTCGCCCGGGGTCCACTCGCTGTTGAAGTAGTTGTGGTTGGCGCCGACGATGTAGACCGCGCTGTGCAGTGCCGTGCCCCGGCTGATCCCGCGTGTCCCGTCGACGAAGTCCTCTCCCTGCAGGTCCGACACGTCGCCGTCGCAGCCCGGCAGCAGCGTCACGGACGGCACGTCGGCGACTGGATTCTGGCCGAAGATCGTCGGTCCGATGAGCACAGTCCCGCGCACCTTCCAGCGCACCGGGCCCCGGTAGCCGTCCTCGGCGGCCGGGGGCGGGTAGAGGCTGTCCATGGAGGCCCGGTTGACGCCCTCGCCGCCGCGCGAGTGGCCGACGAGCAGGACATGGGAGAGGTCCGCCTTCGCCGCCTCGCGTACGACGGCCGGGGCCGAGGAACGATGGGCGGTCCAGTCGGCCCAGCGGGCGAGGTGCTGCCGTACCAGCGAGGAACGCGCCTGCGCGCCGGCGTCCTCGGCCTCCCAGTCCTGGGCGTTGATGCCGTTCGCCGAGATCGACACCGTCACATAGCCCTGGGACGCCAGTAGTTGCTGGTCGCGCAGATAGCCCAGGTGACTCGGGATCGGCTTGTAGCCGTCCGCACAGGGCCAGTCGCCGGTCACCTCGTCCTCGGAGCCCGGCTTGTAGCAGGTGTTGTGGCGGCCGTGCAGGAACAGCGCGAGCGGCCGGCTGCCGGTGGCACCCTTCGGCGCCACCACCTCGGCGGTCATCTCCACCGGGGTGGCGAACCCGGGCAGGCGCACCGGGTCGAGGTCGTATTTCCCGGTGACCGTGCGGTACGAGCCGGGTCTGCCCGGATCAACGCCGTTCGCCGGCGCCCGCGCGGGCATCCGTGCCACGCGCGAGCCGGACCTGTGCGTGTCGTCGGCCGCCGCGTCCAGCCGGCGTCCCGCGGCCGTCACTTGAAGGTCCGTCAGCCGCTCGGGCCGCGTCTCGCCGAGGGCGAGCCGGAAGGTCCGCCCGTCCCTCGCCGGCTTCGGCGCCCCGAGCAGCCGGTCCCCGGTACGGAACTCGACCCGCGCATCCCCCATGGGCACGGCCTTCGGCGCACGCCAGACCAGCTGAGTCGTCCCGTCCTCCCCGTCGATCCGCCACCCCGGCGGAAGGGGGTTGTCGTCCGTCGTGCTCAACAGCCGCGATTCGGGCGGCTGTTCAGCCTGTGCCGGTCCGGGCGAGCCCGCCAGGGCCGCCAGCACCGCCACGGCGGTCACACATGTTTGCCGGGCACGGATCAATGGTCCTCTCCTCAAAGCCCCGTGCGCAGACGTCCCGTCGGTCCCGGGCGCCTCTCGCGTCACCTAGGACGGGGGAGGGGTGTCTGTGGGTTGTCTGTCGAGGAGAGGCCGACAGCGGGCGAGCGATGCGATCAAGCCAGTGCAGCTGACCGCTCGCCGATACGTCGTCGCGCAGCATGCGACGTGTACGCCGACGTACGCGCCCCGCTGATCCGGCAGTCGGGCAGTGAGCCGTCGGCGGCACGGCGGTGGGCGCGGTTGGCCGGACGGACCCCCAACTGCCAGGAACCGCGAGCGCATGGCGGGAGATCGCCGCGGAATACAATCCCGGCATGAAGTCTGCCGAACCGGTCGCTACGTCCATCCATGAACTCCTTCCGCAGATGGCCAACCTCCGGGCTCATTGGCTCGCCTGGGGCAGTTCGAGCGGACTCGACGCCGACCGGACCCTTTACCGCAGCGGCCTCCCGCACAGACTGCTCAACGGCGTCCTGAGGGTGCGCGAGTGCCCTGTGGAAGACGCGGCAGCCGAGGCAGAGGAGCAGTTGAGCGGCTTGCCGTGGCGTTGGTGGACAGGACCGGACAGCGACCCCGGCGTGGCAGACGTGCTGGAGGGACGCGGCTACGCCCGAATCGGCAGCATGCCGATCATGGCCGCCCGGCTCGACAAGGTGCCCGAGTCGCCTCTCCCGGCTGGACTCACCGTCGAGCGTGTCGATACCTCCGAGTGCCTGGCGGACTACGTCGATGCCTACGCGTCGTCCTTCGGCGTAGGCCCCGACCTGCGGGACGCGGTCATCGACGCCGAAGCCGGTCTGCGTACTGACCTCGGTCTCCTCATCCGATTGGTGGGGCGAATCGACGGACGCGCGGTGGCCACCTCGGCGGTGCTCGTCAGCAACGGCGTAGCCGGTCTTTACTGGATCGGCACCGATCCCGCCTACCGCGAGCGAGGCATCGGTGCGGCGCTCACCGCAGCCGCAATGGCGATCGGACGGGAACACGGGATGTCCGTCTGCACGCTGCAGGCCAGTAGCCAGGGGCTGCCTGTCTACAGCCGGCTGGGTTTCGCGCGGGTGAGCGAGGTGGTGCTGTACTCGCCGCCATCGGTCCCATGACGTGGGCGCTCACCCGCATGCGTTGCGCGGACCGTCCAGGACCTGTGTGGTTGTGATCAACCAGTTGGCTTCAGGAGGTCGTTGATCCAGATCACCGCAAACCCAATCATCATGCCTGCCGTGGCTACAGCCGGCGGCGCTGTCGGTTGTGGTCACCGGAGTGGCCGTCGTGGTCGTCAGGGCGGGGCATGGCACCGGTGAGGGTGCAGCCCTGGCGGGAGAGGTCGAGTTTCGATCCCTTGGCCAGGCAGTCCGTGATCATGTAGACCTGCTGGCCGTAACCACGGCCCTGAACGGATGTCACGGCTCCGTCCGGACCCACCTCGCAGGGGTTGTTGTCGGTGCAGTGCTCGCCGGCATCGTTGTGGGTGTTGTGGATCCCCACGACCGCGGTGCCGTCGGGGGCCAGCAGCGCCGAACCGGATGTGCCGTGCCAGGGGGCGCAGTCTTCGCCGGCGGTGTAGCGGATGGAGTCGTCCTGCTGGTAGTCGCCCTCCCGCAGGTGCGTGACCACGGCCTCGGCGGTGCAGCTGAAGCGGCGGCTGGTGTAGGCCATGGTCAGCGGGTCGCCTGCGCGCACGGGAGTGGAGGTGAGGTGGAAGATTTTCGCGCCCTCGGCCCTCAACTGCCCGTAGGTCTTGTCCAGGCGGTAGAGCGCGATGTCGGTGCCGGTCATCGTCGCGTACACCAGCCGTTTCGCACGTGCGGTGGTCTGCGGGTAGCCCTGGCGGTCGGCGACAGGCACCTCACGGTCGGCCGGCTGGTCCAGCAGCGCGGTTCCGGGCGCGGGCCGCTGCCCTTGCACGCAGTGACCGTTGGTCAGCAACAGAGCCGGGTCCTGCGGCCGGGAGGTGGGGGTGCGGACCACTGAGCCCGCACAGCCGCTCAGATCCACCGAGCCTTCCACGTCCGGGATGAGATCGTCGGGGGGCACGTCGGTGCCCGTGATGATGCCGCCCAGCCAGGCGGCGTGCCGGGTGACATCGGTGTACAGCGTCTTGCCGCTTTCGTCGGGGCCACTGACCACACCGGCCACGGCCCACCGGTCGCCGTCGCGGACCAGCGCGGGCCCGCCGGAGTCCATGTTCGACGCGGCGACACTGCCGTCCTCGCTACCGACACACAACTCTCCGCCGGGCGCGGCTGACGGACACGTCGAAATCGGCTGAACCACGGTGTCGGCCTCCCGCAACCGCGTAGGGAAACACGCCGCGTTGTCGGTGTCGTCGCAGGTCATGCCCCAGCCCATGATGCGGACGGGCGTGTTGTCCGGCGGTGTGGTCGAGGCGATCCGCACCGGCTTGGCCCGAACCGGGGTCCGCAGGTGCAGCAACGCGAGGTCGCGGCCCCAGAACCCGCCCTCATCGGCACTGGTCGCCAGCCGGTAATAATGGTCGACCTCGGCGACCTCACCTCCGGACGTGGTGTCCAGTGACCCGACCCGGACCTTCCAGTCACGCGGGACACCCACCCTCGCCCCCGTCGGGTTCCTGCCTGCGCAGTGACTGGCGGTCAGAACCCATTGCGGCGCCAGGACCTCCACCCCACAGCCGTGTCCGTCCGGGCGCGGCGGCGCGGGAAAGGACGGCTGGAACGAGCCCATGAACGAGTAAGCGTGGGTCGACTCGGTGCCACCCACGATGGCCTGCGCCGGTAAGGCGGCCATCAGGGTCGCGGTCACCGCGACCCCCGTCGTCATGACGGCGCCCGCCCTTCGGCTTGTTCCCTTGCGCATGAGCGACTCCCCTTTCGTCCGCCGCCGGGCACCAGCTCCGGCGGGCTTGTACGGAGGAACAGCATCCGGCCGTCCCGTCCGGCCTCGATCCTGGGCCCGGCAGTCTTCCGGCTGGTCTCACCCGCGTATCAGGCGCGTCGCGGCAGCCGCTCAGTTGTGTGTCAGCCCTGGGGCGCGCGCCGTGGAACGGTCGCGGCCGGATGCAGGCATGCGCAACCGATACACACCTCAGCGGCGGCTGATACACGGTCACCGTGCTCCCGATACACGGGAGCCGGACTGTGGGCGGCATCCCACTTCCAACCGTTCGGAGGTTGTCCGATGCTGCCGCACACCCAGGCCGGCCGACGGCTGCGCCATGCGCCGCCGTGGATCGCGCTCACCTCCCTGCCGGCCATCGCGGCCGTCACCATCAGGGTCGGCCGACTCGGGTCCGGCAACGGCTGCAACGCGGCGGCCGACCCGGCCCTCTCCGCCTTCGCCGCAGAGGTGCCGTGGCCGGACGACGGCCGGCCGAGCGTGGAGGCCGAAGGGTTGCGCGGCCTCGGGACGCGGGGCGAGCCGACGCCGGTACCGGTCGCCGGTGAGGCAGGGGCCAGAGTCCGGGGCAAAGGGCTTGCGGCGCCGTGGTCGTGGCGGCGCGGGCGGGTGACGGCGGCGCTCGCGCTGCTGTGCACCACCGTGCTCCTGCTGCACCGCCGGATACCCAACGGTCCCGGCCGGCCCACCGGCCTCGTCGAGAACTTTCTGCCCTGGGCGGGCGCAGCGGTGCTCCCTCTGCTGGTGATTGCCTTGGTCCGGCGGTCGGCGACGGCGTTGGTCTCCGTGTTGCTGCCGGCCGTGACGTGGGTGTCCCTCTTCGGCGGCACACTCGCCGACAAACGCGGCACGGGCGGTGACCTGACCGTGGTCAGCCACAACGTGGGTGACGCCGACCCGGACTCGGCCGGCCGTGGGCTGGCCGCCTCCGGCGCAGATGTGATCGGGCTGGAGGAGCTGACCGACGCGAACGTCCCCGCCTACGAGCGGGTACTGGCCGACGCCTATCCGTACCACCATGTGGCGGGCACCGTCGGGCTGTGGAGCAAACGGCCGTTGCGGGACGTGCGGCCGGTGCCGATCATGGCGTGGACGCGGGCGTTGCGCGCGACGGTCGAGACACCGAAGGGACCTGTCGCGGTCTTCGTGGCCCATTTGCCGTCGGTGCGGGTGCGGCCGGCCGAAGGGTTCACCACAAACTGGCGTGATCACGCGGTGGTGCGGCTTGCTGACGCGGTCCACCGTGCTCCAGAGCGGCGGCGGATCCTCATGGGCGATTTCAACGGGTCCCCGGACGACCGCGGATTGACCCCGGTGACCTCGGTGATGCGGTCGGCGCAGCAGGTGGCGGGCGCGGGGCTCGGATTCACGTGGCCGGCCGCCCTGCCGGTGGTGCGGATCGACCACGTGTTCACACAAGGGGTCGATCCCGTGGCGGCATGGACGCTGCCGCGTACCGGGAGCGATCATCGCCCGGTCGCCGCTTCGGTCAACCTCTGATGGCTTTCTTCCTTCTTACTCGGGTGGTGCCTGGTGTTGTTGAATCGTGCGCGTGTGACAGGTGAGCAGGTGAGGCAGGTGTCCGAGTCCGTGAACGTGCTCCTCGTCGAGGACGACACCGTGATCCGCAGGGCCGTGGGGCTCGTGCTGGAGCGCTACGGCTACACGGTGGCATCCGCGGAGGACGGTCTGGCAGGGCTGGAGCTGTTCCGCGCGGGCGGCCACGACCTGCTGCTCCTGGACGTGATGCTGCCGGGCCTTGACGGGATCGGACTGTGCCGACGGGTGCGGGAGACCAGCTTGGTGCCGATCCTGATGATGTCCGCGCGCGGCGACTCGCTCGACGTGGTCGGGGGACTGGAGGCAGGCGCGGACGACTACGTCGTCAAGCCCGTCGAGTCCCCGGTTCTGGTGGCGCGGATACGCGCGCTGCTTCGCAGGGCCACCTTCACCCGCGCCGAGCCGACCGTCGACGGCCAGCCGGTGCTCACCTTCGGAGACCTCACGCTCGACACGGACGGACTGGAGGCGCGGGTGGCCGGTGAGCCCGTGGTCCTGACGCCGACCGAGCTGCGGCTGTTGCTGGAGTTCGCCGCGCATCCGGGGACGGTGCTGGAGCGGCAGAGGCTGCTGCGCAATGTGTGGGACTACGGCTGGGACGGTGACAGCAGGGTCGTGGACCTGTGCGTGCAGCGGCTGCGAAAGAAGATCGGCGCCGAGCGGATCGAGACGGTCCGCGGCTTCGGCTACAAGCTCGTGCGCTGACATGACACGCCCTTTCGCCTCGCTGCTCTGGAAGATCACCGCTCTGGTGGGCACCGCCTGCTGCGTGGTCGCACTGGTCATCGGGGTCCTCGTGCACAGGGCGACGTACGAGCGCTCGATCGCGGAGGGCGAGACCAGGGCCCTCAGCGAACTCGCCGACGCGTTGCAACGAAAGCCCGGCGCGGCCGACGCCGTCATCACAAGCCCCCACGAACTGCCCCGTACTCTGCGCGAGCAGGTACGCAAGGCCGACGGCAGATCCCAGACCTGGTACGACACACGTGTGGCACATGTGCCCTGGATGTGGGCCGCCCAGGAGTCCGAAGGCCGATGGACGGGCGTCCGCGTCCACATGGACCTCGACTGGCTCAGCCGTAAGGCACTCGACCGGCACATGGCGTACGCGGCGATCGCGGCGCTGGCCGTAGTGCTTCCGCTGTCAGCGCTGGCTGCCGAACTCCTGGTCCGGAGGTTGCGCCGGGTCGCCGCCACAGCGCGCCGCATCACCGAAGGTGAACTGGACGCGCGGACCGGCGGCCCGGGGCGCGGCAGGGACGAGATCGCGGACATCTCGGTGGCCGTCGACCACATGGCGGGCAGCCTGGAGCGGCGGCTGCGCAGCGAGCAGCGGTTCACCGCCGATGTGGCACACGAACTGCGGACCCCGCTGATGGGACTGGTCACCTCGGCGGAACTGCTGCCCCCGAGCGAGGCGACCGATCTGGTGCGGGACCGGGTCCGGGTGCTGCGCACGCTGGTTGAGGAGCTGCTGGAGGTGTCAAAGCTGGACGCGGGCGCGGAACAGGCTGAGCCGGTGACCGTTCCGCTCGGCGAGCTGGTGGAGGATTCGGTACGGCGCACCGGGCTGACGGTGCGGGTGTCGGCGTCGGGTGCCGGGACGGTACGCACCGATCCACGGCGGCTGGACCGGATCCTCGCGAACCTGGTCGGCAACGCCCACCGGCACGGGCGGGCACCGGTCACCGTGGCGGTGGACGGCGCCACCGTCGTCGTACGGGACCACGGCCCGGGCTTCCCGGCGGAGCTGCTCGCCCAAGGGCCGCAACGCTTCCGAACCGGAGCGGTCGAGCGCGGCCAGGGCCACGGCCTCGGGCTGACGATCGCGTTGGGCCAGGCACAAGTCATCCAGGCACGCCTGGAGTTCGCCAATGCGCCCGACGGAGGCGCGACGGCCACACTCCGCCTCCCGCCCGGCTGACCGACGCCCCGCCTCGCGCGAGACGCGAGCCACGGATCATCGCGACGTGATCGGACAGAAGGACAGAAAACCCCGCACGGCTTTGGAGTTCATCTCAACTGCGGGTCAGCACATCACCGCTCAGGCTGATCACGCCAGGTCGGGACAGGCCAGGCCACCATAGATGTGAGGGCCGCCCTCACTGTGACCTGCTCTGGTCGGGCCTGTGGTCGTAGGCCTGACAACCGTGGTCGCCGGACGGTGGTGGACCTGAGCGCTCGGTATCGCGTCCAGTTCGAAGGCTCGCAAGGGAGTCGTGGGCGGCTTCACGGGCTCCTCGGGCCGACGTCGTGCTGCCGAGCGCTCCAGGCGCTCGCGGTGCCCGTCCATCAGCCCGGCCTACACGGTGTGATGACGCTGTTTGGGCAGCCGCTTGTCGACGTCCATCCCGTACGCCATGGCGCAGGGCTCCATGCCGGCTTCTTCCTCGCCTGGCGGGGAGAAAACGGCGTGCTCCGTGGATTCATCAGATGGTGTGGAGCAATCGCCGTTCGGCCGTTTCGCCGTCCTTGCCCCGCTGATGCTCGTAGAGCGTCCGTGGCCGTCCGGGGGAGCGGTGTCCGCGACCTGGGCATGTCCGGCCGCCCGCACGAATCCGCACAACAGAAACGAGTCACCGTGCATTTGACTCCACATGAGCAAGAACGCTTGCTGATCCACGTCGCGGCCGACGTGGCCGCCAAGCGCCGCGACCGGGGCCTGCGTCTGAACTACCCCGAGACGATGGCCCTGCTGACCGTTCATGTCTTCGAGGCGGCGCGCGACGGTAAGACGGTCAGCGACATCATGGACTCGGGCCGGCTGGTGCTCACCCGTGACGACGTGATGGACGGCGTCCCGGAGATGATCAAAAACGTCCAGGTGGAAGCGACCTTCCCGGACGGCACCAAGCTGGTCACCATCCACGACCCCATCCCGGAGGCCACACAGGAACCCGAGGTCTACCCGGGCAAGGTCGAGCACCCCCAGCCGGCGCGCACGCCGCAGTGCCCGGTCGACTGCGAGGGCACCGACTCGTCCGCCTGCTGCGACGGGTGCGAGGACGCCGCGTCCTGGCACCAGGAGATCGCGTTCAACAAGCACCTGCAGAGCGACAAGAAGACGATCAAGGTCAAGAATGTGTCCGACCGCCCGGTCCAGGTCGGCTCCCACTACCACTTCGCCGAGGTCAACCCGGGCCTTGAGGTGATCGAGAACCCGGTCGGCACACCGGTGAACGACCACAAGCTGTGGACCTGTGCTGAGGCGAAGGGGCGGCGGCTCAACATCGCCGCGGGTACGTCCGTGCGGTTCGAGCCAGGAGACGAGTGCTGCGTTGAACTGGTGGCGATCGAGGGTGACGCCAAGAACGACGCCGGCAAGATCCAGGGACTGCGCGAGGGGGTCGTCCGATGAGCGGCCAGCCGGGGCAGACGGGTCAGCACAGGCCGAGCAACGTGCTGAAGCGGGCGGACTACGCTGTTCTGTACGGGCCGACCACGATGGACAGGGTCCGGCTCGCCGACACCGACCTCACGCTGGAGATCGAGGCCGACTGGAGCGGCGGCCCTTCGTACAGCGGCAATGAGATGATCTTCGGCGGCGGCAAGGTGATCCGCGAGTCGATGGGGATGTCGCACCTGGCCAGGGACGGGCGGAACAGCAGAGGCGACGCCACGGACCACAGGCCCGTGGACACCGTCATCACGGGCGCGCTGATCCTCGACTGGTGGGGCGTGGTAAAGGCCGACATCGGCATTCTCGACGGCAGGATCGCGGCCATCGGCAAGGCGTTCAATCCCGAGACGATGGATCCGATTCCGAGCAACAGGTTCGAGATGCCGGACCGTACGACTGCCGGCAACGCGGTGAAGGTTCCGGTGACGCCGGTGAGTTTCGTGGTCGGGCCGAGTACCGAGGTCATCTCCGGCAACGGGCGGATCCTCACCGCGGGTGGTGTGGACACACATGTCCACTTCATCTGCCCCGGGGAGATCCAGGAGGCTCTGGCCGCGGGTGTGACCACCCTGATCGGCGGCGGCACGGGACCGGCCGAGGGCAGTACGGCGACCACCGTGACACCGGGCGCGTGGCACATCAGGCGGCTCTTCGAGGCGCTGGATGAGTTCCCGGTCAACATCGGCCTGCTCGGCAAGGGCAGTACGATGAACAAGCACGAGCTCAACGCGCAGGTGGACGCCGGTGTCTGTGGCTTCAAGGTCCACGAGGACTGGGGCGCCACGCCTGCGGTGATCGACCGGGCCCTGGACGTTTGTGAAGAGCGCGGTGTCCAGCTTGCTCTGCACGCCGACTCACTGAACGAGTCGGGATTCTTGGAGAGCACACGGGCAGCCTTCACAGGCGACGCCAGGGACGCAGATGGGAAGTTCACGGCGAAGCAGGCACGCTCGATCCACATCTTCCATGTGGAGGGCGCCGGCGGCGGTCACGCGCCGGACATGATCGAGCTGGTCAAGGATCCGAACGTCCTGCCGGCCTCGACCAACCCGACGCGTCCCCTGACGGTCAACACCGTCAAGGAGCACGTCGACATGATGATCGTGTGCCATCACCTCAACCCGGAGATCCCGGCGGATATGGCCTTCGCCGACTCCCGGATCAGGCCGTCCACCATGGCGGCGGAGGACCTCCTCCACGACATGGGGGCCATCTCGATGATGTCCTCCGACGCCCAGGCGATGGGCCGCATCGGCGAGATGATCATGCGTACCTGGCAGACCGCGCACGTCATGAAGTGCCGCTACGGGCCACTGAAGGAGGACCTCGAAGCCGCGAAGGTCCGCAGGATCACCGATGACACAGACCACTCCTTCAACGACCAGCAGTTGCAGCCGAACGACAACTTCCGCGCGCGCCGGTACGTCGCCAAGTACACGATCAACCCGGCGATCACGCACGGCATCGACGGCCACACCGGCTCCGTGGAGACCGGGAAGCTCGCCGACCTGGTGCTGTGGGAGCCGAAGTTCTTCGGCGTCAAACCGCACATGCTCCTCAAGGGCGGTCAGCTCGCCTACGCGCAGGTCGGTGACGCCAACGCGTCGATCACCACGCCGCAGCCCTACCTGCCGCGCCCGGTCTGGGGCTCCACCGGCCGCTCCCCGGGACGCAACTCGGTGAACTTCGTGGCTCCTGGCGTGGCCGGGAAACTGAACGGAGACGGCACCAGCAGTAATCCGGGGCTCCGTCTCGACAAGGACTTCGTGGATATTGCAAGTACCCGGCACGTCACGAAGGCCGACATGAAACTGAACGACACGGTTCCCCGGAGTCTCGAGGTCGACCACAACAGCTTCGAGGTCACCATCGGCGGTGCGACCACCAGCGACGCCCGCACCGAAATCGACGGTGCGACCGTACCGCGTTCCTACGTCACGGAAGTCCCCCTGGCACAGCGGTACTTCCTCTTCTGACCGGAGCCCCCGGCCGCCGCCGCTACGGCCGGGCACCGGACGGCACCTGTGCGTCGGCCCGGACCACCGCATCACCATCCGACCTCTGTGAAAGGCAGCCGCTCGCCCATGAGCCGCGCAGCCCTGCTCCTCCTGGCCGACGGCCGCTTCCCCGCCGGCGGGCACGCCCACTCCGGCGGCGTCGAAGCCGCCGTCGCCCACGGAGCCGTACACGACACCGACAGCCTGGAGGCGTTCTGCCGCGGGCGCCTGCACACCACCGGGTTGACGACGGCCGGGCTCGCCGCCGCTGCCGCTGCCGGATGTGACCCGCTGTTGCTCGACGACGCCGCCGACGCGCGCACTCCCTCTTCCGCACTACGTGCCGTCGCCCGCAGGCTCGGTCGGCAGATGCTGCGCGCCGCCCGTGCCACTTTTCCGTCCACCGAACTCGAAAACCTGGCCGCCGCGCGGCCCCAGGGCGCCCACCAGCCCATCGTTCTGGGCCTCGCCGCCCACGCCGCCGGGCTCACCCCGCTGGACGCCGCCTATGTCGCTGCGTACGAGAACATCGGTGGCCCGGCCACCGCAGCGGTGCGCCTGCTGAGCCTCGACCCGCTCGACGCCTCGGGGCTGCTGGCCCGCCTCGGCCCCGAAACCGACGACGTCGCACGAGCCGCGGCCGCCGCCGCGACCCGCGCCATGACCGACGGCCTCAACGCCCTGCCGTCAGCCTCCTCACCCCTGCTGGACATCACCGGGGAACAGCACGCCGCCTGGACCGCCCGGCTCTTCGCCTCCTGACCTCGTCCGAACCCCCAGGTTCTCAAACGGAGTTGCTATGCACCTCGACCACTCTCTGCCTCACCAGCACGGCCCCAGCGCCTCGGTAACCCGGCCCGACGGCAGCCGCCGTGCTCTGCGCCTCGGCCTGGGCGGCCCCGTCGGCTCCGGCAAGACCGCGACCGTCGCCGCGCTCTGCCGCACCCTGCGCGACCGCTGGTCCATCGCCGCTGTCACCAACGACATCTACACCCGCGAGGACGCCGAGTACCTGCTGCGCGAAGCCGTCCTGCCACCCGAGCGCATCACCGCCGTCGAGACCGGGGCCTGCCCGCACACCGCGATCCGCGACGACATCTCCGCCAACCTGGAAGCCGTCGAGCAACTCGAAGCAACACTCCACCCCCTCGACCTCGTGCTCATCGAGTCCGGTGGCGACAACCTGACCGCGACCTTCTCCAAGGGCCTCGTCGACGTGCAGATCTTCGTCATCGACGTAGCCAGCGGCGACGACATTCCCCGTAAGGGCGGCCCCGGCATCACCGGCGCCGACCTCCTCATCATCAACAAGACCGACCTCGCCCCGCACGTCGGCGCCGACCTGGACACCATGGCCACCGACGCGAAACGACAGCGCGGCGACCTCCCCGTCATCTTCACCAGCCTCACCACCGACGACGGCATCCGTGACGTCGCCGGCTGGGTCACCGGCCACCTCACCCAGTGGCGCACCGGGGCCACCGTATGAACCCCTCCTCCCGACTTGCTGCCGCCCGTGCCGCGTCCGGCCCCGGCCTTCCTCCAGCCGTTGCCCAGGAGCCCGACGGACACCCTGATGGAGTGCGAGCCACGGCCCGGATCCGCGCCGCGCACAACGGACGCGTCACCACCCTCCCGCAGTTGCACAGCGACGGCCCCTTCCACCTGCGGCGCCTGCACACCCGCGGCGACGCCGCCACGGTGGGGATCATCAGCGCGATGAGCGCCCCGCTCGGTGGCGACGCCCTCACCCTCGACATCACCGCCGAAGACCGGGCCGAGCTGGAGGTCACCACAGCCGCCGCAACCCTCGCCCTGCGCGGCCCCACCACCGGCGCGGCCACCTACGACGTGCGCCTCACCGCCGGAGAACAAGCCCATCTGCGCTGGCTGCCACAGCCCCTGATCAGCGCCGCCGGCAGCAACCTGCGCCAGACGTACACCGTCGAACTCGCCGCCACCTCACGGCTGACACTGCGAGAAGAGCAATTCCTGGGCCGGGCCGACGAGGAACCAGGCCACCTCGTCACCCGCATCCTGGTCCACCGTGCCGGGCGCCCGCTACTGGACCAGCACACGGCCTTCGGGGCCCCAGAACCCGGCTGGGACGGCCCGGCCGTCCTGAACGGACACCGCGCCGTCGGCCAGCTCCTGATCGTCGACCCGCGCCTTGACGCCCGGCGAAACCCCGTACTGCTCGGTGAAGGCGCCAAGGACGGGTGCGCCGTCCTCGCACCGCTGGCAGGCGGCCCGGCACTGCTCGCCACCGCCATCGCACCCACCACCTCCAGGCTGCGGGAACTACTCGACGATGCCCATGCACACGCTCTCACCCGTCAGCGCGGGCCGGGCCGCCGTCCCGGCGGGCGACGGCCCGAGGCATGGGACCAGCCGCTTTGAGATTTCTTTGCAAGAGCCAGATGCCCGCAGCCACGATGAGGCGCCATGCTGCGTCCCCTTCGTATGCGCAGATGCGCATGTCCCGCGCCGACGGCGGTGGTCGCCCGTCCTGTTGCCGGGCCCGTACACGCTGGTGTCCGGCACGGGGGTCACTCGTTCGGCGTAACCGGTGGGGTGTTGCCGGCCGTGCTCGCCCAGCATCGGAAGAGTTGTTCGAAGCGGCTTCCTCTCCTGTCCGACAGATCTGGAAGGGGTGCGTGTGATGAACCGAAGCTTGATCGTGGTGGATGTGCAGAACGACTTCTGCGAAGGTGGCAGCGTCCCCGTCGAGGGTGGGGCGCGGATCGCCACGGCGATCGCGGACCTGGTGGAGCGCAGTGTGGGGCGTGAGTACCGATACGTCGTGGCCACGAGGGATCATCACATCGATCCAGGCAGCCACTTCTCCGAACACCCGGACTTCGAGGACAGCTTCCCCGTCCACTGCGTGGCAGGAGGCGAAGGAAGCGAGTTCCATCCCCACTTCGCGCCCGTCGTCACCGGCGGCAAGGTGCACGCCGTGTTCTTCAAGGGCGCCCACAGTGCCTCCAAGAGCGGCTTCGAAGGCGCGGACGCGGAGGGAACCCTGCTGGCGGACTGGCTGCGCGTCCGTGGGGTCAAGAAGGTAGACGTGGTGGGCATCGCGACGGATCACTGTGTGCGGGCGACCGCTCTGGATGCCGTCGCGGCCGGCTTTCGCGCACGCGTACGTCTGGACTACTCGGTCGGGGTCGCGCCGCGCACCACCGCTGCCGCGCTGAACGACTTCCGTAAGGCCGGCGTCGCGGTATCCGGCTCGGTACCGGTACCGGAATAGTCCTCGCGCCGGTTTGCCGCCGTCCAGGACCCCAGCCGCGGGCAGGCCCGCTGCTCTGGTGGGCTGCGGCCGGGCGAGGATGTCCGTGCTCTGCACTACTGGCACGCGTTGCGTGCCAAGGCGCGCGACGCGGGCTTCGTCATGTCCAGCGAGGACCGCACAGGAAGCCTCCTGGCAGCACTCGCCGCCGCCCGGCCCGCGGGCCGGATCCTCGAACTCGGCACCGGAGTGGGTGAAGGCACCGCATGGCTCCTCAGCGGCGACCGGCGGGACGTTCCCCGCCCCGGCCCGCGGCTCCCTGCGCGCTGACATGGTGTTCGCTGCCGCGCCCGGGCACGACCTGGTACCGCTGCTGTTCGTGGATGACCCGCCAGTCGGACTGTGGCCGTCCACTCCCTACGGGCGTACGCGGATGACTGTCTTCCCGCTGCGTCGCGTGGTCGAGTTAAGGACACCAACGGCATCGTCGAAGCTCGCGACGTCACGGATGTTCGTCCGCAGCCGTCCGTCCCGCACCCGCTGCACGATCTCACCAAGATCGGCACGATCGGCCTCGACAACGAAGTCCACGGCCAGGCCGTCAGTGGGCCGCGCCTCGACCGGGCCGACGATGGACACCAGCGTTCCTCCGGCCCTGATCAGAGCAGCGGACCGCTTCTGAACGTCGCCACCGATGACATCGAAGACCAGATCGACGCCGCCGACGTCTTTCAGCGCGTCGTTCTCGAGGTCGACGAACTCATGCGCGCCGAAGTCGAGTGCCTTCTCACGGTCGGCGGCGCGTCCGGTGCCGATGACGTAAGCGCCGGCCTCACTTGCGAGCTGGGTCACCATCGTCCCGACTGCCCCGGCTGCGCCATGGGCGAGGACGGTCTGGCCGGCCTGAAGGCGGCCGTGCTGGAACAGCCCCTGCCACGCGGTCAGACCTGAGATGGGCAGGGAGGCGCCTACCGTGAAGTCGACGTCGCCGGGCAGTGGTGCGAGGTTGCGTGCTTCGATCGCCACGTACTCCGCAAGGGTGCCGTCGCGGTGCCAGTCGGCGAGGCCGAACACCCGCTGCCCGACTGACAGCCCCGTCGTGCCGTAGCCGAGGGCGGTGACCACTCCGGCCAGCTCGTGGCCGGGGATCGAGGGTGTCTTGTCACGGCCGGCGCGATCGGTCCAGGTCGATGGCCACTCCATCTCGGTCGGGACGAAGCCCGACGCATGAATCTCAACGATGACGTCGTTGATCGCTGCGGTCGGCTCAGGCCGCTCCGTCAGCGTCATCCCGGCCGTTCCCGCGGCCTGGTCGGTCACCACAATGGCTTTCATTGAGATTGTCCCCTTCCTCGTATGGGTTGTGCGTTTTGGTTTCCGGGTGGGTGTTCGGATGAAGGTGAACAGCTGGGCGGCGTCGAATCGCGAGATCGGGTTCGTGTACACCCTCTCGGTGGTGAGGATGATGGTGTGCGACGCGTTCAGGATCTTCTCGCCGTTGTCGTGGAATCGTTCGCCCAGGTTGTTGACGAGCCGCTCTTCCTCGAAGTCGGCATCGGCCGGCATCAGCGCCGGACGCCGTCCCATGCGTTCGGCGTGACGAGGCCACCGTCGCGGGTGCGTAGTGCCATGAATCTCTCATAGAGTTCGAAGCCTGACATACCGAACCCCGCCACCCCGCGATACTCGCCGCCCAACGCAAGGAACGCACCCGCATCCGCCGTGAGAAGGGCATCCGCCGGGGCGGACGCCCCCTCGCATCCGCAGCCCGATCGACCCGGCGCACCTACGCGATCACAGCACTGATCAGCGACGTTCCTTGCTCATCCTCGCCCGATAGCGCTCCAGAACCCCGAGGGAAAGTGCTGATACGGCCATCAGACCGAACAGGATCGAGTTCGAGGCGCCACCGTGGTGTCGTTCCCAGACACGAATGCCAACCAGTAGGACAACGAGACCGAACAGGGCGAGTTGAACCCGCCGGACAACGCCCGCTCGCCGACCGGGGCGTCCCTCGTTGTTCTCACTTCCATGCACCCAGGCTCCTCCGCATCTTCGCTGGGCTGACCCCCTGGTCTCTCGCGGCCACAGCGGCGAGGCCAAGTTCTCTTGCATCCAACCAGAGCGGAAGCCACCTGCGGCGTCTGATCCGGCGGACCATGCGGTCACAGCATTGGACATCGACGAAGCGAACCGATGCGCTGGGCACCACCTGAGGGTCCGCTGGTCGTCGCGGACAAGACCGAACGCTGTATGCGGTTCTTCCGCCCGCCGGGTCACGCTCTCCGGCCGTGAGCTGCCGTTGTGGCGCACCGTGTGGCCGGCATCGCCGGGTGAGGAGCTACCCGCCGGTGGCCACGGTGTTCACGAAGAACGTAGGCGCAGCCGCCATGCAGGGGAGGACGCGCGCGAGATCGGCGACCTCGCCCGCGACCACTGGCGCGGCACCTGGGACGCCGACAGCGACCCACACGAGGGGGAGCGGGGACGCTTGCGGTCGCCGGGGCTTGGTGGCTCGTACGGCGGATGACCGCCATGCGGATCGTCTCGGCCGTGCTCGCTGTCCCTGTCCCGCCGGCCGGTGGCGCGGTCCTGTACCGCGTTGGGCCGATGCTCCGCTGCTGGGGCTCGGACCGGAGCGCCCGCGAGCCCGAGGGCGCCTACGTCCGCTACGACTTCTGAGCGGGCCACGGTTTCCGAGCGGGCCCGTCTCTCAGCGGCGGGCCGCAGAAGCCGGGCATGAGCAGGGCGGTGAGAACCGTGCCGCAACGCGCCGGTCGCCGCCCGGACGGTTTTACCTCCTGCCAGGCCGCCTCCTGCCATGCGGTGACCGCGTCCTCGTCCCGTTCGGCGGCGGGCCGGGCGGGCATCTGCACCCTGGAGCCCATGCGGTGCGGCAGCCGGGTCACTTCGGAGGCGCCGTAGGAGAGGTGGAACGTCCGCCCGATCAGAGTGCGCACCCTCGCGGCGGTCCACACCTGCTCGTCCGCCCAGCGGTGCGCGGCCGGCCCTTCTTCCGGCCAGGTCGAGAGCTGGACCCGCAGGTCGGGGTCGAGCCGACAGTCGTAGCCCGTGGGTCCTTGAGAGCGCAGAGCTTCCCGCCCGCCCGACACCCAGGCACGGCGCCACTGGTAGACCGACTTCTCGCTCACCCATAACTCCCGGGCGGCACACGGGACTTTCACGTTCTCCTCGAAGAGGTCTGCGGCCCGTATGCGTACCTCTTCTCGGCGCTTGCGCTGCTCGGCGGTCAGCCCGCCCCCGTCCGGGTACCGCGTACTTCAGGGCTATCAGCCAAGACGGGCCCTGTCACCAGGGCCGACGAGGACCCTGCCGATATGACGCCGAGGTCAGTAGACGGCCACGCCAGGAGGCAGGCACGAGTCCGTACGCGGGATAGGTGGCGCAAACTAGAGCACTCCTGGCCGGAAGTCACCTATGCCGCTCGTCAAGTTTTGCAAAATCTCATTCACGGCGCGAAAGTTCAACTAGTGACCATTTCGGCGCCGATGTCCGACCTTGACTTCACAAAGAGTGATGACTTCACTGCCGCAAACGGGACTTGGCAGGCAAATGGCCTGGCGCACGGGTTGGGTTCGTTCAAGTCATCACCATGGGAGGGTTATGACATGTTGTGAGTTCCGTGTGAAGATCTGCGGCTGGTGCAGAGCGTAACTGCGCTGGTAAGGACTTCACATGTCATCTCTCTTCCACAGAGACAGGCGGCACGGATCCGCCGATCCGGAGCTGCCGTTCCGGCCGCTGCCGTCCATGGGGCGTTTGCGGCCCGTGGCGTTGGCGTTGACGTTGCTGATGGCGGTCGATGCGGCCGTGGTCGTCGCGTCCACGGGCGAGGCCGTCGCACTGTCACGTGTAACCGACGGCGCGAAAGTGTCCGGCAACCTCAAGAACCTGGGTCCCGCAACCGCTGCTTCGGCGGCGGCCGCGCGGCTCAAGGCCAGGATTCAGAACCGCCGGATCGAGGTCACCGATGCCCGTACGGAGACCTCGACCACCTACGTGAATTCCGATGGCACGGTCACGGAGGAGGCATATGCCGGGCCGATCCGTTTCAAGGGTGACGACGGTGCGTGGCATGACGTCGACGCCTCGTTGACACAGGCTGAAGACGGTTCGATCAGCGCGAAGGGCCACCCCCATGGGCTGGCTCTCGCCGGCAGGAAGGCCGCTCCGAAGGGCCTGAAGACGGCCGGCGCGAAGAGCGCGTCGGCGCCGGTGCCGCTGGTGAGCATGGAGGACCGTGCGGGCCGGCAGATGCAGCTCGGCTGGTACGGCGCTCTGCCCACGCCCACGGTCGAGGGCCCCGAGGACACGGTCGCCCGGTACAAGGACGTGCTGGCGGCGACTGACCTGCTCATCGAGTCCACGCGGACCGGCTACGAGCAGTTCCTGGAACTGAAGAACCGTTCCGCTGTCGACGCCACCGGCCAGGTCGCCTACAGCCTGAAGGCCAAGGGACTGACCGCGAAGGCGCACGAGGACGGCTCGATCACCTTCACCGATGCCAAGGGCAAGACCGCGGGGGTCCTGCCGTCGCCGGTGATGTGGGATGCCCGTACCGACAAGAACTCCGGTGAGCACACGCACACCGCGAAGGTCGGGGTGAAGGTCGCGCAGGACGGCGACACGATCACCATCACGCTGACCCCGGACGCCGATTTCCTGGCCGATGAGAAGACCCAGTTCCCGGTCACCATCGACCCGACCATCAACGTCGGCGCCAGCTTCGACACCTTCGTCCAGGAGGGCTACACCACCGACCAGTCCTCCGCCACGGAGCTGAAGGTCGGCAACAACGGATCAGGGCAGAAGGCCCGTTCGTTCCTGTCCTTCCCGATGAAGAACATCACCGGGAAGCAGATCAACGCGGCGAAGCTGAACCTGTTCGAGTTCCACTCCTGGTCCTGCACGGCCAAGGGCTGGGAGGTGGTGAGCACGGGGGCGGCCAGCACGAGCACCCGCTGGACAGGCCAGCCCACCTGGGGCGCCACGTACGCCACCAGCACCCAGACCAAGGGATTCTCCAGCTCCTGCAACGACGGCTGGGTCAACGCGGACGTCACCTCGCTGGTGAAGTCGTGGGCCAGTAACGGCAATGGCAGCAACCACTTGGGGCTGCGCGCCGCCGACGAGTCCGACCCGTACGGCTGGAAGCGGTTCAACTCCGGCAACGCCGCCTCGAACACGCCCTACCTGTCGGTGACCTACAACTCCATCCCCGACGTCCCGACCCTGATAGCCCCGGCGGCCTCGGCCGCCACGAACGTCACCACGCCCACCCTCTCGGCGAAGGCGCTGGACGGCGACGGCTCGCAGGTCAAGTTCGACTTCGAGGTCTGGGCATCGAACGGCACCGCCGCGCTGCGCTCCGGCGCCAGCGGCTATGTGGCCTCCGGCGCGCAGGCGTCCTGGAAGCCCACGGCGCTGCCGGCGGGCGCCTACAAGTGGCGTGCGCGTTCTTCGGACGGTTCGGCGACAAGCGCCTGGTCAGCCTTCCGTACGCTGACGGTGGACACCACGGCACCGGCGACGACGAAGGTGTCCTCCACCGACTTCCCGGCCGGCCAGTGGTCCGGTACGCCCGACGACAACGGTGACTTCACCGGCACGTTCACCTTCACCCCGCCGACCAGCGATGTGAAGGAAGTCCAGTGGAAGCTGGACTCGGGCACCTGGCAGTCGGCCGCCACGGCCGGCACGGCCGTCAGCCGCAAGCCGGTCTTCCGCGCGGGCAAGCACGTTCTGACCGCGCGCACCAGGGACGCGGCCGGCAACGTCTCGGCGGAGACGGCCCACACCTTCTACGCCGGTTCCGGCGCCGCTCTGCTCACCCCGAACGACGGGGACCGTCCCGCCCGCCGCACCGAGCTGACCGGCGAGGGCAAGGCGAGCGACACCGGGGTGCGCTACCAGTACCGCCGCGGTGAGACGGACACCTGGAAGGACATCCCCGCCAAGGACGTTCGCCGCAAGGCCGACGGCTCGACGCTGACCGCGTGGCCGGCGAAGGTCACGGGCGGCAGTGCGGAGGCACTGTTCTGGAACGTCACCGACACCTTCAGCGAAGACGGCCCGGTGGACGTCCGTGCGGTGTTCACCGACGGAAGCACCAGTGATGCCTCCCCGGCCACCACGATCACGGTGGACCGCAACGCCGGTGAGGCACCCAGCGAGGAGGTCGGCCCGGGCAGCGTGAACACGCTCACCGGTGACTTCGGCCTGTCGGCCACCGACGCTTCCGGGTTCGACCTGACCGCCACGCGTTCCTTCTCCTCCCGCCGCCCGGCGAACGGTTCGCAGCAGGAGGGGCAGGTGGCCATCTTCGGCCCGCAGTGGACCGCGGGCACCCTGGCCGAACTCTCCGAGAGCGACTGGGCCTATGTGCGCGCGACCTCGGCCAGTTCGGTGGCGGTGGTCGACGTGGACGGCGAGGAGATCGGCTTCACTGCGGCCACGGGCGGCAGCTGGAAGCCGGAGACCGGCGCCGAGGACCTGACGCTGACCGGCACGCTGACGGGCTCCTTCACCCTGAAGGACACGGAGGGCACCACGTCGGTGTTCGCCAAGGTGGACACGGCAGCCACCACCTGGCAGCTGTCGAGGACTTTCCTGCCGACGGAGAACTCCACCACGACCGTGATCTCGGAGAAGGTCACGGTGGACGGCAAGACCCTGGCCCGGCCCAAGTACGTCATTGCACCGTCCTCGGCTGTCTCCGCCGCCACCTGCGCGGGCACGCCGTCGACCAAGGGCTGCCGAATCCTGGAGTACCAGTACGCCGCCGCCACCACGGCGAGCGGCACCACCCTCGGTGACATAACCGGACAGGTCACGCAGATCCGCCTGTGGACCACCGACCCCGGTGCGTCGACCTCCACCGCCACGGTCGTCTCGCAGTACGCCTACGACAGCCAGGGCCGCCTGCGCGAGCAGTGGGACCCGCGGATCTCCCCGGCGCTGAAGACCGCCTACACCTACGACAGTGCCGGCCGCGTGGTCACCCTGACCCCGCCCGGCGAACTGCCGTGGGCGTTCGAGTACGGCAAGGCCGGTTCCAGCGCGGTGGCCGGGGACGGCATGCTGCTGGCGGTCTCCCGTCCGACGCTGAAGGCGGGCACCAAGGACGAGCAGGACGGCGGCAAGGCCACCACCTCGGTCGTCTACGACGTGCCGCTGTCCGACACGAAGGCCCCCCACCAGGTCGCGCCCGCCGAGGCCGCGAAGTGGAGTCAGACGGACGCACCGACGGACGCCACCGCGGTCTTTCCCGCCGACCAGGTACCGTCCTCCCACACCGGCGGTGATCTGGGGGCGGCCGACTACGACAAGGCCACCATCACCTACACCGACGCCTCCGGCCGCGAGGTCAACACCGGCCTGCCCGGCCGGCACCTGACGGTCAAGCAGTACGATCGGTTCGGCAACACGGTGTTCGACCTGACGGCCACCAACCGCGAACTCGCCTTGGGCAACGAGGACTACCAGGTCAACACCCAGAGTGAGACAGGCATCCTCGCCGACTCCACTGCCGAACGTGCCCGCAAGCTCGGCACCGTTTCGGTCTACTCCTCCGACGGCAAACGCAAACTGGAAGAGTCCGAGCCGCTGCACCTGGTCACCCTCACCCGGGCCCTCGATGGAGACGAGGACAGTCCCGACCTCCAGGCCGGAGTCCAGGTCGCCGCGCGCCAGCACACCGTCAACCGCTACGACGAGGGACGGCCCACCGATGGCACCGCCACGGTGAGCGACCAGATCACCGCCACCCTGGTCGGTGCGGCGCTCGACGGCTACCCCACCGATGGCGACGTGCGCACCAGCACAACCGTCTACGACTGGGTCAAGGGTCTGCCCACCAGTGAGATCACCGACCCGAACGGGCTGAAGCTGACCAAAACCACCAGCTACGACGCCCAGGGCCGGATCACCAAGACCACGCTGCCCAAGTCCAACGGCACCGACGCCGGAGCCACGGTGACCCGCTACTGGGCCGCCACCGGCACCGGCACCTGCGAAGGACGGCCGGAATGGGCCGACCTGGTCTGCTCCACCGGCCCGGGCGGCAACATCACTGGCGGGGGCTCCAACCCCGCCGAACTCCCGCTCAAGACCACCGAGTACGACCGCTGGGGCAACCCGGCCAAGGTCACCGAGACCGCCAACGGCGTCACGCGCACCACGGAGAACACCTACGACGCCGCGGGTCGTCTCAAGCAGTCACAGATCACGGGTGGCATCGGCACCGCCGTACCGGCACAGACCACCACCTACTCCCCGGACGACGGCTCCGTGGCGACCGTCACCAACGGCTCCGCCACCATCCGCCACTCCACCGACCTGCTCGGCAGGGAGATCACCTACGACGACGGCGCGGGCAATGTCACCCGCACCGAGTACGACAACCGCGACCGCAAGGTCAGGGTCACCGACTCGGCCCCGTCCACGGTCACCTACGACTACGACAACCCCGCAGGCCTGCCGAGCAGGGTCCACGACTCGGTGATGGGAACCATCGGCGACGTCACCGGCTCCTACGACTCCGACGGCCGTCTCTACAAGCAGGTGCTGCCGTGGAACATGGACGTCGAATACAACCTCGACCCCACCGGCAGTGAGACCTCCCGCTACTGGCACTGGGAGTCCGGCTGGACCGTCCAGGGCGAGTCCACCAGCGACTCCATCCACGAACAGGTTGTCTCCCGCACCACCTACACCGGAGGCGGCGCCTACCAGGAGTACACCTACGACGCGGCGGGCCGCCTGACCAAGGTGGATGACTCCCAGGCGGGTGTCACCACGCACCGCGCGTACGGCTTCGACGACAACACCAACCGCACCTCCCTGACCACCACGATCGACGACGTCGACGGAGGCGATCCCACTGCCAACACTGTCAACTCCACCTACGACAGCGCCGACCGGCTGATCACCACCGGCACCGTCTACGACGCCTTCGGCCGCACCACCACGCAAGCCGTCGGCACCCAGAACGCCTACTACGCCAACGACCTCGTCCGTCAGATCACCGCCAACTCCAAGCGCACCACCTGGAGCCTGGACGCCGGCGGACGCCTCGCCTCCTGGGCCAACGAGGAACAGGCAGAGGACGGCACCTGGGGAACAGCCACCACCACGACGAACCACTACGGCGGCGACGGCGACAGCCCGGACTGGACCGCGGCGAGCAACGGCATCAGCCGCAGCATCGAAGACCTGGCCGGCAACCTGATCGCCACCACCAGCGCGACCGGCGACGTCGTCCTGCAACTGTCGAACCTGCACGGTGACATCGCCACCCGGATCCCGCTCGTGGACAGCACCACCCCGGTGGTCAACGCCTACGACGAGTACGGCAACCTGCTGCCCGGCACCGACCCCGCCCGCTACGGCTGGCTCGGCGGCAAGCAACGCTCCACCGAAACTCCCAGCGGCGCCACCCTCATGGGCGTCCGCCTCTACGACCCGGCCACGGGCCGCTTCCTCTCCGTCGACCCCATCCTGGGCGGTAACGCCAACGCCTACGACTACGTCAACGGCGATCCCCTCAACGGGTACGACCTCGATGGCAAGTTCGGCTTCCGCAAGTGGTGGCGAAAGCACCGGGTGACCGTCGCCACATGGGGCTTCACGATCGGCTGCTCCTTCGTCACCGGTGGATGGGGGACACTTGCCTGCGCCGCAGGATCCGGAGCCGCAATCGGTGCTCTCAACTACCGCTGGTCGACCCCGAAGAAGAAGCGGCACATAGGTGGCTACTGGGCCGCCACATGGCGCGGCGGAAAGCGAGGGCTTCAGGACCACCTCATCAACCGATACTCCGGCCATTACAGAACACGCGTCGGAAGATATCGCCCTCAGTACATTCGCAGGGCTTATCGGAATGGATTCCGAAGCGGATGGCGTACCTACAGTCGATGGAACAGGTGGTGATGACGGAATGACGTCCCGCCGAGACACAGCGAACCGCTGGTCAGCACAGCATCCATTTCTCGTCGGATGGGCGGCGGGAGTAATTTCAGTACTCCTCTTCGTAGCCTTCTACGGTTACGGCGATCCGAGTGGAATCTTCATCTCGTTCGGTGTTCTCTGGGTCATCGGAACCCTGAGCGCCTTCGCTGAGCGCCGCCGCCGGAGGAAGCAAAACCTCCCACTCTGAGGTCAATGGGCAGGAACAGGCCGGTGTGGAGAGTCGGTTGCAAGACCGACTCTCCACACCGGCTCCATTCCAGCTCGCCATGCGTGCCTCGCGGTCGGCGAGCGAGCGACATAATTCCCTGAAGGTCACTCCTCCCGAGGATTTCCGCGTACCGGATATCCAATTGAACCCCTTTTGTGAAATTAATGTCACAGTTGAGGCAAAGAGTGACCGGGGATGCCAGACGATGAAAGTGCTTACGCTACACTTTGGACACCACTTGACTCCTGCGTTATCGGCTGCGGTGCGGAACGGCTAGGTCTCGAGCGGCATTCAGCCCCCTCATGCAGCCCCTTCCTCCGGGAGCAGATCGATGCGCCGACGTCACCGTGACCAGCCTCACAAGCCCTTGACGCCAGCCCTCCCAGATGCGATTGCGATCGCGATCCAGGAAACAGCAACCCTTATAGAGATTCTTGAGCACGCTCATTCTCGTATTGTCGAGCTGAGTGAGGCAGGCAAAGAAACCCTCGCCAGGGCCAGCGGATCCAGTCTGATACCGATACTTTACGCGCGAGCCGGATTTGCCTCAATCCGAGGGCGCCGCAGCATTCCGTTGCTAGCCGACGAGATCGGCCTTCTTGAGGCTGCGGTGATCAACCTGGAGTCATATCAGGGGAACGAGGTCGTTCTTGTTGCCGGCTACCAATTGCTGGATGATTTTGCGAACCGTACGAGGAATGCCTACCCCGTGTGCCATGTGCATGGGATCCTGGCCTTCGCTGGTGAGGCGGAGGACACAACCAGTGGATCAGCAACCCCTTCCCTGACATGACGGCAAAGGTCAGGCGTTACGCATGTTGGCTGAATGAGGTCGTGTCGTTGTTGACGCCGGTCTCGCCGAGGTGTCGATTTCCGAGGTCGCCCTTCGAGCGGCACCGTTCTTACCGGCCTTCATGGTTCAAGGCTCGGGTCAGCTCCCTGTTGGCGGCCCGCGTTGCCGCGAGTTCCTCGCGGACGCGTTTGAACAGACAACGCACACGGCTGATCTCGTCGTACAAGGGCAGCGCCTCGCCCTTGGCCCAGTCGTGTGCGGCGCCCCTCCCATCCGGAGCCGCGCCAGGCGAGCGGCCGGCCTCGACCACACCTGCGACCACCGCCCGAGGACGTTCGCAGCGCGGGCGGGCGTAGGCAATGGCCTCCGCGATGGCTGAGGCGGGCAATGCCACGGCGCGGTAGGTCTTCATGGCCTCTCTGGCGGCAGGGTCGGAGATGCTGTCGGCGAGTTCGGACTCGGTCACGCGTGGGGAGACGAGGACGACCCGGATGTTCCCGGTGGACTCCTGGCGCAGTCCTTCGGAGATCGCCCGGACGGCGAACTTGGTGGCGCAGTAGACGGCTGCGATGGGGGAGACCTCGTACGCGCCGACCGAGGCGATGTTCACAAAGTGCCCGCCGCCCTGAGCGCGCATCACGGGCAGGGCGGCGGCGATACCGTGCAGGCCCCCCGCACATTCACGTCGATCATCCGGTCCCACACGTCGACCTTCAGAGCTTCCAGCGGCGAGAGCGGCATCACTCCCGCGTTGTTGACCACCACGTGCACTCGGCCGTCCCGGGAACGAATCAAGATCAGCGGATCAGGTGAACGGTCGAGGTCAAACACCAAGCTTACGTGCAGGACGTGTCGCCACGCGGTAGTTCACTCGAGACGAAGAAGGCCTCCAAGGCGCCTATAGCGCAGGCATTCGGCTCAGGATGAACCAGCACTCCGTGGCCCCCTGCATCGACGTCCACCAAGACCGCATCACCACCCATTGCCTGGCGCATGCCACGAGCGGTACTGAGCGGAGTGGCCGGGTCGCGTCGATTCTGCAGAATCAGTACATTGCGCTTTCCAATGGGTTTGACCTTCGGCTCAGGGCCGGCTGGTTGCGAGACCCAGGCCGAACAGGGCGTGATGTTGGCCGGAGCACCCGCCGTGAGTGGGAACTTCGCCCGGTCGACAGCGGTGTTGTGAGCATAAGTCCTGATGTTGCGTGGCCAGGCCTTGTCCCCACAGCTGATCGCCCAGCCCGCTGAATAGAGATTGTCTTGCGGAACTCCCTGCATCGTGCCGTTGGCGACGAAGTCGTGGGTCAGTTCCGTGAGGAAGGTACGGTCGGCGTCGCTGGGATTTCCTGCTGCGACGCCGACTGCGGCCTGCCACAGCCGGGCAAGCATGGGCGCCGGCGACTCTTTCGTCGCGATCATGCTCGCGTCGTTGTACGAGAGCTGCCAGGTGAAGAAGCGTATGAGATTGCCGTTGATCGGGGCCTTGGTGCCCGGCAGCGAGACGGGCCGACGATCGAGCTCGGCCGCCAGGGCAAGGTAGTTTCGCCGCACGTCACTGGGCGTGCTGCCGAGACCGACTGTGTCCTCATGGGCGACCGCGAATCGGGCAAGATCGGGCCAGCGGTCCTCCATGGCTTCACTGAATGTACGGAAGTCGTCGTAGCCGCGCTTGTTGGGGTCGACCGAACTGTCGAGCACCACTCGGTCGACATTCTCGGGAAACAGCGCTCGGTAGATCGAACCCAGGTAGGTGCCCCAGGAAATGCCGTAGTAGGAAACGGAGCGCTCTCCGAGCGCGCTGCGGATCCGGTCCATGTCCCTGGCGACGTTCGCAGTGGTCAAGTGCGGCAACAGTTCAGCTGAGTTGGCTGCGCACTGGTGGGCCATCCGCTTGGCGTATGCCACGTTGGCGTTGATCGAACCGTCCGCGCCTGGGAAGGAGAGCACCTCCAGCTGCTCATCGCGGACGAGTTCATCGGCGTCCCGGCCGCAGTTCATCGGAGTGCTGTGCCCGATGCCGCGAGGGTCGAAAGCGACCAGGTCGTAGCTGTCTCGCACTGCCTCAGGCAGGAGACTGCCCATCGCGGTAGGAACGTCCAGGCTGGAGCCGGGGCCCCCGCCGTTGAGCATCAGGACGCCCTTGCGCTTCTTCGGATCGGCTGCAGGGATCCGGGACACTTCGATCGCGATCCCTTGTCCCTCCGGATCCTTGTAGTCCAGCGGCACCTTGAGCCTGGCGCATTGCTGCGGGGCCGGGGCGTCCGTGGGGCACGCGCCCCACTTAAGCGTGGATGGATGCATCGCTGTCGCCTCGGCCGACTGGATCATGATGGTTACAGCGCCGACACCGAGCGCGGCGGCGGCAACCAAGGCAGGCAGTGTGCGCACACGGTGGCCTCGGTGCCGACCGTTGCGAGGGGAATTGTTCGAAGACACAAGTCGACCGTAAAGATCATGGTCAGGACAAGCTAACCCCCTGGCTACCGGGATGTGGGGCAGGCGGCGGTATGGACAACAAAGCATCGTTGGTGTATTTGCCAGACCGAACGTTTCGGTTCACGGTCTTCCCCGGCTCGTGACGTGGGGCTGGCCTGCGGTTCTTCGAGCCGGGTGGGCGTCGAGGGCCGGGCTTGGAGGGTCGGGGCACGTCGGCGGGACGGGCGGTCCTCACGCGGAGGTGGCGGAACCTCATGCGGACCCGGGCGGGGATGAGCCGGCGCGGTTCGGTGGGCCATTACCAGGGGCAGCGGAGGTCCTCGGCGAGGGGTCGGACGAGGCGGAGTTGGGTGTGGGCGGCGATGATCAGACAGGCCGACAGGCCGACAGGTCAGCATGTGCGGGTTGCGGACCTTGGGGACGGTCCAGCACACGGTCTGCTTGAACTGCCGGAAGGTACGTTCCAGATCGAATCTGCGGAGGAACGCCTGCAAGCGCAGGTCGACGTCTGCACCGGTCATCCCGGTGCGCGAGGACCACGGCCACACCGGGTTCCAGTCGCGGTCACCGGGCAGGTGCCCGACCTTCAGCCGGATCAACGTACCGTTCCGTACCGCTAACAGAGTCACGGCATTGCGTCTACTGAGGTTGAACTCGTGATGTCGCCGGGTTGCTCAGGTGAGTCTGATCGGCGGGCCGGTGTCGGCGAGGCGGCCGTCTATGAACAGACCGCCGGCCGCCGCCGATTACCGGGTGCGCTCAGTGCGGTCGTCGTACTCTTCTCGGGCGGTGATGACTTCTTCGATGTGCAGGACGGACCACTCCGTGAGCGCCTTCAGTGGTTCCCGTAGCGTCTGGCCGAGCGCAGTCAGCTCATATTCCACGTGCGGCGGCACCTCTGGGTAGACGGTCCGGCTGACCAGCCCGTCGCGTTCGAGGGTGCGCAGCGTCTGGGTGAGCATCTTCTCGCTCACGCCCGCCAGTGCCTGCCGGAGCTGGCCGAACCGGGAGGTCCCGTTCCGGCCGAGTTCGCCCAGCACGAGGACCGCCCACTTGCTGCCGATCTGGTCGAGCAGGTCCCGCGACGGGCAGCCGCGCTCGTACGGATCGAACGACGGTATGGGCCCGGTCACGTTCTCGACAGCAGTCATACGGCTCACCTCCATGCTATCCGTTCGGTAAGTACCATACCAAGAAGTGGCTACTCACCAAGAGAGAGTGTCCAGGTCATTCTGTGTTCCACCCCACTGCGGACGGACCGCGGCAGGCGTGCGAGGCACGCGCGAAGGAAGGAATGACCATCATGCCGATCGTCGTCACTGGAGCCACCGGTCAGCTGGGCAGGCTCACCATCGAGGCACTGCTGCGGCGCGGGATCCCGGCCGCGGACATCATCGCGACCGGCCGGGACATCGCCAGGATCAAGGACCTGGCCGACCGAGGCATCACGGTACGCCGCGCCGACTTCGCGGACACCGACGGCCTGGCCGAGGCGTTCGCGGGGGCGGACAGGCTGCTGCTGATCTCGGCCTCGGTCCCCGTGGGCGAGCGGGTCGCCAACCACCGCCGCGTGATCGACGCCGCGGCATCCGCAGGCGTGTCGCTAGTGGCGTACACGAGCACGACGCACGCGGACACGGCCACCACCGTCATCGGTGCCACACACAGCGAGACCGAGGCGTATCTGCGGGACCGCGGAATCCCCAGCGTGCTGCTGCGCAACGGCTGGTACCTGGAGAACTACACCAGCCAACTGCCGCAGATCCTGCAGAACGGCGCGGTCGTCGGCGCCGCAGGCGAGGGGAGGATCAGCGCCGCGTCCCGCGCCGACTACGCCGAGGCCGCAGCGGTCGTCCTCACCGCTGAAGGCCACACCGGCGCCGTGTACGAGCTCGGCGGCGACGAATCCTTCACCCTGACTGAGCTCGCCGCCGCGATCTCCGCTGCGGCCGGAAAGCAGGTTGCCTACGCTGACCTCCCGGTGGCCGACTTCGCCCAGGTACTGGCCGCCGCGGGCCTACCCGCCGAGCTGGCGGAGGTCCTCGCTGACGCTGACCGCGGCATGAACCGCGGCGAGATGTACACCGACTCGGGCGACTTGCGCCGCCTGATCGGCCGCCCGCCCGTGCCCCTGGCCGAGGCACTCGCGGTCGCCCTGCGTTACTGAGGTTGAACTCGTGATGTGGCCGGGTTGCTCAAGTGGGTCTGACTGTCAGGCCGGTCTCGGCAGGCAGCCGTCCATGAGTTCGCTGCGGTACTGGATGGGCCGTAGGCCGCGCCGGATGCGCTGGACGATGTGTTCGGGGGTGCTGAAGGCGACGTTGGGCGGCAGTTGGCAGATGGCCGGCCAGTCCCGGGCCTCGGCGAACTTTTGCAGGTCGGCGGCCTTGTGGACGTTGAGGTTGTCCCAGACGAGCACGATCGGGCCACCGAGCTGCTGGTGTGCTGCGATCAACAGGTCCCGGTAGTCGCGCCAGGAGAAGCTCTTGCGCCCATCGCGACGGCCGTCGTCATGGCGGGGCCGGTAGATGAGCCCGGAGCGGTGACCGGGTTTGCAGCAGGTCAGCGCGGCGATGGAAATCCGCCTGCGGGAGCGGCCGCGGACCCGCACCACCCGGGGTCCGGCCGCGCTGTGACCAGGTCTTCGTGTGCGGCGGCGTCATGGAGAATCCGGCTTCGTCCTCGAAGACAGGCAGGCTCCACGGGCCGCCGCGAGTCTTCCGCGCAGGGCCACACCTCCTTGACCCACCCGGCCACCGCCTCGTCGTCCCGCTCCATGGCCCGTCGGGCCGGGACCTGCCAGGCATGGCCTGCACGATCCAGGGCGTGCGGAAACTGCCGGCGCGTAACGACTGGTTGGAAGCGCCGACCGATCACCGTCTTGATCCGCGCCAGTGTCCAGCGCTGGTCCTCCCAGCCGTGCGCGGCCGACCCCTTGACCAGCTCCGCCTCCAGCCGCGCGAACTGCTCCTGGCTCAGCCTCGGAAGCGATGCCGGCCCCTGCGACCGCAGGGCCCGCGGACCGCCCTCCTCCCACTTCTGCCGCCACCGTTGTACCGAGCGGACGTTGACGCGCAGGGCCTTGGCGACGACCGAGGTCGCCTCGCCCTGGGCGAACCGCTCGGCCGCCTTGAGCCGTAACTCCTCGCGGAACTCCCGCCGTTCGGCAGCCAGCCCGCCTCCTTGTGGATACCGCATGCCCCGGTGATACCGCACGGACGACGAGCCATCAGCCCCTACGCCATCACGAGTTCAACCTCAGTAATGCCAGACCCAAGGCGGAGACGTCACGCCGTTTCGCACGGTTCGGCAAGGCGTCCACTGCCTGGTGCGCTGCCGACTGCCGAACAGGGCCATTGAATTTTCACAGTCCCATGCAAGCAAAAGGGGAACGCTGTGATGAGTCATCCGACGGTCTCCGAGGCCGGTCATAGCCGGGTGGCTGTGCGGATCAGCCCGGCGAGGGCGAGGGAGCGGCTGTGCGCGGGCCAGGCGATGTGGGTGACGACGGGGGGCGCGTCGGTCAGGGGGACGGCGGTGTGCTCGGCCCACAGCCAGGAGCGGGCGGAGTCGGGGAAGACGGCCACGGTGCGACCGAGGGCGATCAACTGGGCCAACTGCGTCTGGTCGCGGATCTCGGGGCCCGGGCCGGGTGGGTAGACACCGTCGTGGGCCCAGCGGGCGAGCGGAAGATCGGGGATGTTGCTGATGTCGGCGAGGGACAGTGTCCTGTGCGTGGCGAGGGGGTGCCCGGCGGGCAAGATGGCGATCTGTCCTTCGGTCATCAGTTCCTCACTGTCGAACCCGGTGAGGGAGTTGAACGGCGCGTGCATGAGCGCCACATCGGCGCGGCCGTCACGCAGCATCTCGCCCTGCTCGCACGTGCCGCTCGGCAGTACCTCGATCTCGGCGGCGTCGGGCTCGACCGCGTAGGCGTCGAGGAGTTTGTGCAACAGTTCGTGGGATGAGCCGGCCTTCACCGCCAGTACCAGGCGGTTGCGGGAGCTGCCCGGACGGTCGGCGCCGCCGGCACGGCGGGTGCGGCGGGCGGCGGCGGTGGTCGCGTCGAGGGCCGCGCGGCCCTCGTGCAGCAGCATCTCTCCGGCGTCGGTCAAGGCGACGCCGCGGCGGTTGCGCTGCAGTAGGGCGACGCCGAGGCGCCGCTCGAGCTGCTGAATCGCCCGGGACAGCGGTGGCTGCGCCATGCCAAGGCGCTTGGCGGCCCGGCCGAAGTGCAGTTCCTCGGCGACGGCCAGAAAGTACCTCAGCTCGCGGGTCTCCAAGGTGTCCATGACCCCAGCGTACCTCCGTGATACCCACTGGGTATGACAGGGCACCGTATCGGTATTGGATGCGATGCCTGTCCGGGAGTGACCATCGACGGCATGAGCGACACCACGAACACACCCTCCCCGTCACTGCCCGGCGGCACCTGGACCCTGGGTGACCTGACCGTCAACCGCTTCGGGTACGGCGCTATGCAGCTCGCCGGCCCCGGCGTCATGGGCATGCCCGCCGATCCCGACGGCGCGCTCGCCGTCCTGCGTGAGGCCGCTGCCCTGGGCATCACCCACATCGACACCTCCGGCGCCTACGGTCCACGCGTCACCAACCAGCTGATCCGTGAAGCACTGCACCCCTATGCCGCATCACTTCACATCGTGACGAAGGTCGGCGCGGTCCGCGATGAGCAGGGCGGCTGGCCCCCTGCCCGGCGGCCCGAGGAGCTGCGCCGCGCCGTACACGAGAACCTTGAGGACCTCGGAGTCGACGCTCTCGACGTGGTCAACCTCCGGCTCGGCGACGCCCAGGGCCCCCGGCCCGGCTCGCTCGCCGAGCCCTTCGAGACTCTCGTCCAACTCCAGCAGGAGGGCTTGATCCGGCACCTGGGAGTGAGCAACACGACGGCGGAGCAGGTCGCCGAGGCGCAGGCGATCGCGCCGATCGTGTGCGTGCAGAACATGTACAACCTCGCCTACCGTCAGGATGACGAACTGATCGACGACCTTGCCGCCAAGGGCATCGCCTACGTTCCGTTCTTCCCGCTCGGCGGCTTCACCCCGCTGCAGTCCGCGGCGCTGACCGCGGTCTCCGCCCGGCTCGATGCGACGCCGATGTCGGTCGCCCTGGCCTGGCTGCTGCAGCGGTCACCGAACATTCTGCTCATTCCCGGCACCTCGTCGGTGGCCCACCTGCGCGAGAACGTCACCGGCGCGGGACTCTCGCTCTCCGAGGAAGAACTCGCCGAGCTGGACAAGATCGGCCGCTGAACCTGCCCGGGGCGAGTCCGCCCGGTGAGGTCGAGCCGCGGATCCAGAGCAGGAGCCGCGAAACGCTGGAAGGAGGAGTCCGCTTCCGCGTAGCCGGGGGTTCCGGGGGGACTGAACAGGCTGCTGTCGTAGCTGGTCATGGATATTCCTCTGAGTCGCCGAGCAGTCGGTCAGGCTTCGAGTTCGGCACGGTGTGCGGCCAGGAAGTCGGTCAGGGTCAACAGATCCGGGTTGAACGCGCGTGTCGCTTCGCGCTCACGCAGGCCACGGTAGGACCCGGAGAACTCGGCGTAGTACTGGAACATGTTTCCCGCCGTACGGTGAAGGCGCCGTCGGCCAGCAGCGTACGCGCGACCGCACCTCCCTGAGTACCGGTCGCGCCGAGGACCGTGACCACGTTGTCGTGGGACATCGGAATTCTCCTGTCGGAAGTGCTTGTCAGACCAACGTCGCGGCGAGGGTGGGGTAGTCGGTGTAGCCGTGGTGGTCGCCGCCGTAGAAGGTGGCCGGGTCGGCCTGGTTGAGCGGTGCGCCGGAGCGGATGCGGTCCGGGAGGTCGGGGTTGGCCAATGCCGTGGTACCGACCGTGCGCAGGAGTTCCTCGTCGCCGCCGTGGATCAGGTGGAGGTAGGCGAGGCTCAGTGGTGCCAGGGCCGTGACGAGTGCCGGGTACAGGTCGCGGGTGTCGTGTTCGGCGATGTCGTTGTAGGGGTTGCCGGGGGAGAGGCGCAGACCGGTGCGGTCGGCGCCGATCTCGTCGGCCACCGCGGAGGCGACATCGACCGCGAAGCGGATGCGGTTTTCGAGCGGGCCGCCGTAGCGGTCGGTGCGCTGGTTGGTGTTGCCGGCGAGGAACTGGTGGACGAGGTAGCCGTTGGCGCTGTGGATCTCGACTCCGTCGAAGCCGGCTGCGATGGCGGCCGAGGCCGCATGGCGGAATTCGTCGACCACGTCGGCGACTTCGTCGGTGGCCAAGGCCCGGAAGGTGGGCATGTCCTGCAAGCCGGAGGTGGTGAACATCGCGCCCTTGGGCTGGATGGCCGAGGGGGCGACGGGCCGGCGGTGGTGGGGGTGTTGTCGGGGTGGGAGATGCGGCCGGTGTGCATGAGCTGGACGACGATGCGCCCGTCGGCGGCGTGCACGGCGCTGGTGATCTCCTGCCAGCCGGCGATGTGTGCCTCGGTGCAGATGCCGGGGGTCAGCAGGTAACCCTGGCCGTCGGCGGAGGGTTGGGTGCCTTCGGTGATGATGAGGGCCATCGACGCGCGCTGACGGTCGTACGCGCGGTTGAGGTCGGTGGGGACGCCGTCCGGCCGGGAGCGGTCACGCGTCATCGGAGCCATGGCGAGGCGGTGCGGCAGCTCGATGGCGCCGACAGTGATGGGGTCCAGAGAGTCATCACATTCTTTCCGTGCAGTGGATGGCTCGGTGGTCGCGGCTCAGATCGACTTCAGCACCCGGACGCGGTCGGCGATGGCACGCCGCGCGACGTCGGAGGTGAAGGCGATGGAGTCGAACTCGTGCGGGACGCCGGGGTGCAGGTGGAACTCCACCGGCACGCCGGCGCGGCTGAGCTTGGTGGCGTAGGCGGTGTCCTCGTCGCGGAACAGGTCGAGCTGGCCGACCTCGATGTAGGCCGGCGGCAGGCCGGTCGCGTCCTCGAGCCGGGCCGGGGCCGCCGTGGCCGGGACGTCGGACCCTCCGACGGCGTCGCCGAGGAAGGTCCGCCATCCGGTGACAAGGTCGCCGTAGTTGTAGATGAAGGGCGCAAGGTGGGGGTCGGGGGCGCCGGTGCGGTCGTCGAGCATCGGCATGATGAGGATCTGCCGGGCGATCTTCGGGCCGCCGCGCTCTCGCGTCAGGATTGCCACGGCTGCGGCCAGGCCGCCGCCGGCGCTGTCGCCCATCACGCCGATCCGGCCGGGGTCGACGCCGAGCTCTGCGGCGTGCTCGTGCAGCCAGCGCAGCGCCGCGTAACCGTCTTCGAGCGGGGTCGGGAAGGGGTGCTCGGGGGCGCGGCGGTACTCGACCGACAGCATCGGCACGCCGCTGGCGGAGACGTAGCGGGCGAGAGTGCCGTCGAAGTGGTCGATGTGGCCGAAGAAGTATCCGCCACCGTGGAAGTACACCACCGCCGGACCCGGGGTCGCGCCCTCCTTGGTGTACCAGCGCATCTGGATCCGGGTGGCGTCGTCTGTGGTGGCGTAGCTGTCGCTCATCCGGACGTCTTCGGGGAAGGGCTGAGCGGTGCTGGAGGCTGCGAGGATCGGCTCCCAGAAGGCTCGCCGCCCCTCGACGTCGTCACGTGGGGGCTGGAATGCGTCGGTTCCGCCCATCTGGGCCAGGACGTCGGCTACTTCCGGGTCGAATTCGAGTGTCATGATCTCGGTCTTTCGCTGCGTGGGGTGAGTGGCAGAACAGGCTGATGGCTGGCCGAGCCGTCGCGGGCCGATCTCCGCCAGCGGCACTCGCTGCGCCGCATCAACGCGCAGCTCACCGGACGTCGATCAGCGCCACCAGCCGCGACAGTTGCTCGGCGTCGCCGCGTTCGACTGATCAAGCATGTCGTCGACCGGAATCCGGATGAAGGTCCTGCCTGACCCCGGACAAGTTGTCCGTGGTCAAGCATGCGATGCGGTAGAGACGGACAGGGGGCGGCGAGACGGCGGACCACCCAGCGCCGCGGCATCCGGGAAGCCCGACGGGCTACTTCCGTACGGCGGTCAGGAGCTGGAGTTTCTCATGGCTCGGGGAGCCGGGCGTCGCGGAGAAGACGAGCAGTTCCTGTGCCGCGTCACGGTCCACCAGCCGTTGTGCGTACATCTCGGGCTCGCCGAGTTCGGGGTGCAGGTAGGGCTTGAGGTCGTGGTGGTGAGTGACGTCTATTTCGTGTCGTCGCCAGACCTCGCCAAATTCCGGGCTGGCTTCCAGCAGGGCCGCGACGATCTCGGCGGGCCCGCCTTTGGGATCTGCGGTGTAGGCCGCCCGGAGTTCGGCGGTGAAGACCCTGCCGCGTACTTCGTGTCATCGGCAACGTCGACTTCTCCACCATGACCGCACCCGTGCTGGTCGTCGCCGGCGACAAGGCGACTCCCGGCACTTCACGGACATGCCCGCTGCCGGCGGCGAGCGCCCTTTCGGACCAACGTCTCGAGCGGATGCGAGCGTCGCAGACGGTCACGTGGTATCCCACGGACTTGCCCGTCCGCACGAGCGCCTCCGCGAAGTCGATCGTCCCGAAGACGATCATGCGGGGCGGTTCGACACTGGACTCGACGAGCAGCGTCACACCGCCCGGGCAGTGCGAGCCGTCCTCCGAGACGTCGGCCGTGCCGGTGCGACCGGTGTCCAGCAGCGCGCGGTTCTCGGCGGCCGCCGCCCGGTCCAGCCGCGGATCGCCGCCGAGACCGCCCTCGTACGTCCCGTCGGCGCGGACCAGCAGTGCGCGGCCGAGCAGTTCGTCCGGGCCCCGGACCACGCGGGCGGCCCGCGGCCGTCTCGCCACCGGCGTCGGCCGAGAGCGCCGTCTCGAACACCCGCCGGTGCGGCGCGTCTCCACGGACCGGGGTGACCAGGACGTCGATCACCCCGCCGCAGGTCAGGCCTACCGCGAAGCGTCCTCGTCGCTGTAGCCGAACTGTTCCCGTGCTACGCGGCCGTCCTGGAGCGCCTGGCCGCACAAGCCGCAGACCGTAAGCCCGGCGGGTGCGGTCCGCTTGCACTGTGGGCAGTGAAACGACGGCGGTCCGGCGGGAGGAACGGTCGGAGGAGGACTGGTCGGCCAAGCCCAACGACCCCGCTGAAACATCTCGAGAATCCGCACCCCTCCATGATGCTTCCCGATGGTCGTCACAACCGTGCAAAGCGCACCATCAGAAACGACGTCTTAAGCGCCTACGGCTGCGAGGAGTTGGAGTTTTTCGTAGTCCGTTGAGCCGGGTACGGCGGAGAAGACCAGCAGCTCCTGGGCCTGGTCGGGGTCCACCAGCCGCTGGCAGTACAGCTCCAGCTCGCCCAACTCCCCGTGCAGGTAGCGTTTGAGGTCGTTGTGGTGGGTGACGTCCACCTCGTGCAACTTCCAGAGGTCGGCGAATTCCGGACTGACCTCCAGCAGTGCCGCGACGATCTCGCCGGCCCTGCCCTGAGGGTCCGCCGTGTACGCCGCTCGGAGATCGACGGTGAACACCCTGCCCCGCAGGGCGTGGTCCTCGACGGGATAGAGGCTGCGTTGCGCCGGGTCGGTGAACCAGCGGTAGACCAGGTAGCGGGACATTCCGCTGAACCGGGTGTAATCACCCAGCAGGGCAACCGCCG
>NZ_JBITIY010000013.1:0-278419 GCF_044459385.1 Streptomyces sp. NPDC050287
AGCCTGGCTCCATCACTACAATCACCACCGCCCCCACACCGCGACCGGCGGCAAACCGCCCATCACCAGGTTGACCAACCTGCCTGGGCAGTACATCTAGCCGGGCGGCCGGGCTGCCGACCCGGGGGCGCGGGGCTGTATCGATATGCGGCTCCGCCGCCCGGGCGCGACCAGCTACGACGAGCCCGCATCCCGCAACGCACCGCAGCCCCCGAGACCCCCCGTCCCCGCTGAACCGGCGGAGCCTCTCCGTATGCTCGAAGGATGACGAGCACCGCGACCCCCGGAACCGGCCCCACCGAGAACTCCATGCGTCGCGCCCTCAAACGCGCCCGGGACGGCGTCACCCTCGACGTCGCCGAGGCGGCGGTGCTGCTCCAGGCCCGCGGTGAGGCCCTCGACGACCTCACCGCGTCCGCCGCCCGGGTGCGGGACGCGGGCCTCGACGCGGCGGGCCGCCCCGGGGTCATCACGTACTCGAAGAGCGTCTTCATCCCCCTCACCCGGCTGTGCCGGGACAAATGCCACTACTGCACCTTCGTGACCGTCCCCGGCAAGCTGCGCCGGGAGGGGCACGGGATGTTCATGTCGCCCGACGAGGTGCTCGACGTGGCCCGGCGCGGCGCCGCCCTCGGCTGCAAGGAAGCCCTGATCACCCTCGGCGACAAGCCCGAGGACCGCTGGCCCGAGGCGCGCGAGTGGCTCGACGCGCACGGTTACGACGACACCATCGCCTACGTCCGCGCCATCTCCATCCGCATCCTGGAGGAGACGGGCCTGCTGCCCCACCTGAACCCGGGCGTCATGTCGTGGACCGACTTCCAGCGCCTGAAGCCCGTCGCCCCGTCGATGGGCATGATGCTGGAGACGACGGCCGAGCGGCTCTGGTCGGAGCCGGGCGGTCCGCACTACGGCTCCCCCGACAAGGAGCCCGCCGTACGCCTGCGCGTCCTGGAGGACGCCGGCCGTTCCTCCGTGCCCTTCACGTCCGGGCTGCTGATCGGGATCGGCGAGACGTACGAGGAGCGAGCGGAGTCCCTGTTCGCGCTCCGCAGGATCTCGCGCGCCTACCACTCCATCCAGGAACTGATCATCCAGAACTTCCGCGCCAAGCCGGACACCGCGATGCGCGGCATGCCGGACGCGGAACTCGACGAGCTGGTGGCGACGGTGGCCGTGGCCCGCCACATCATGGGCCCCTCCGCCTGCCTCCAGGCCCCGCCGAACCTCGTGGACTCCGAGTACGAGCGGCTCATCGGGGCGGGCATCGACGACTGGGGCGGCGTCTCGCCCCTGACCATCGACCATGTCAACCCGGAGCGCCCCTGGCCGCAGATCGAGGAACTGGCGTCCCGCTCCGCGGCCGTCGGCTTCGAGCTGCGGGAACGTCTGTGCGTGTACCCCGAGTTCGTGCGGCGCGGCGAGCCCTGGCTGGACCCGCGGCTGCGCCCGCACGTGACGGCGCTGGCCGACCCGGAGACGGGCCTGGCGCTTCCCGACGCCGTCGTCGAGGGCCACCCCTGGCAGGAACCGGAAGAGGTCTTCGAGTCGACCGGCCGCACCGACCTGCACCGCACCATCGACACCGAGGGCCGGACCTCCGACCGGCGCGACGACTTCGACGAGGTGTACGGCGACTGGGGCGCCCTGCGCGAGGCGGCCGCCCCCGGCATGGTGCCGGAGCGCATCGACACGGACGTACGCCAGGCCCTGGCGACGGCGGCCGACGATCCGACGCGGCTCACCGACGAGGAGGCGCTGGCGCTGCTGCACGCGGACGGCCCGGCGCTGGACGCGCTGTGCCGGATCGCGGACGACGTCCGCAGGTCGACGGTCGGCGACGACGTCACGTACATCGTCACCAGAAACATCAACTTCACCAACGTCTGCTACACCGGCTGCCGTTTCTGCGCCTTCGCGCAACGCCGCACGGACGCCGACGCGTACACCCTCTCCCTGGACCAGGTCGCCGACCGCGCCCAACAGGCCTGGGAGGTGGGCGCGGTGGAGGTGTGCATGCAGGGCGGCATCCACCCGGACCTGCCCGGGACGGCGTACTTCGACATCGCGAAGGCGGTGAAGGAGCGGGTGCCCGGCATGCACGTGCACGCCTTCTCCCCGATGGAGGTGGTGAACGGCGCGACCCGTACCGGCATGTCCATCCGCGAGTGGCTGACGGCCGCGAAGGAGGCGGGCCTCGGCTCGATCCCCGGCACGGCCGCCGAGATCCTCGACGACGAGGTCCGCTGGATCCTCACGAAGGGCAAGCTGCCCACGGCCACCTGGATCGAGGTCGTCACGACCGCGCACGAACTGGGCATCCGCTCGTCCTCGACGATGATGTACGGGCATGTGGACCAGCCCCGGCACTGGCTCGGCCACCTGCGCACCCTCGCCGGGATCCAGCAACGCACGGGCGGCTTCACGGAGTTCGTCACCCTCCCGTTCATCCACACGAACGCGCCGGTGTACCTGGCCGGCATCGCCCGCCCCGGCCCGACCATGCGGGACAACCGGGCGGTGACGGCGATGGCCCGACTCCTGCTCCACCCGCACATCCCCAACATCCAGACCAGCTGGGTGAAGCTGGGCACGGAGGGCGCGGCGGAGATGCTCCGCTCGGGCGCGAACGACCTGGGCGGCACCCTGATGGAGGAGACCATCTCCCGGATGGCGGGCTCCTCCTACGGCTCGTACAAGTCGGTCAAGGACCTGATCGCGGTCGCGGAGGCGGCGGGGCGGCCGGCCAGGCCGCGCACGACGCTGTACGAAGAGGTCCCGGAGGAGCGGCAGCGGGCGGCGACGATCTCGGACGGGCATCTGCCGGAACTGCTGCCGGTGCTGGACTGATCCGGACGGCGGAGAGGAGCTCAGGCCGCTCACAGTACGATGATCGGACCTCTCGTGTGAGGGGTCTCGTACCTGAGGAGATGCGTGCCCGTGCCTGCCCGACGGCTTCCCTCGTGGGTCTGGGTGACCGGTCTGACGGCGGGCGCGGTGGCGGCGGTCGTCGTGCTGACCGTGCAGGCGGACAAGGGTCCGCACCCCACCGTCACGGCCACCCGGCCGAGTGCCTCGGCGAGCCCGCAGCCCTCCGCGTCGAAGTCCGCGAGGCCCACCGCGGTGCCGGACGACTCCGGCACCGGGCGGCGCGTCGTGTACTCCCTCGGCCAGAAGCGGGTGTGGCTGGTCGACGCGAGCGACGTCTCTCGCCGGAGCTTCACGGTGTGGCCGGGCACGGTCGGCCCGGACCCCGGCAGCTACAAGATCTCCCAGCGTACGGAGGCCACCACCGGTTCCGACGGCGTACAGATCGAACACATCCTGTACTTCGCCTCCAAGTCCGGCCGGTGGATCGCCTTCTCCAACGCGGTGGACGGCTCCTCGCCCCCGCCCGCCTCGGGCATCCAGACCAGTGGCATCCGGATGGGCAAGGCGGACGGGTCGGCGCTGTGGACGTTCGGAGAGAGCGGGACGACGGTCGTGGTGGTCAGGTAGCCGACTGCTTGCCCGGCTGCCCGAACGGCAGGTTGATCACCAGCAGTACGACCCCGCTGAACAGGAACGCCCGCGTCGCCGCGTCCAGTCCGTTCCAGTCCTTCGACTGCCACATCGAGAACCATTCACCGCCGATCGCGATGAACCCGGCGCCGAACAGCAGCATGACCATGACCAGGCCGTACGTGGAGAACCGGCGGGCACGGTCCTGGTCGCGCCGCGCCCACAGCCAGGTGCCGTAGACGAGGACGAGGGCCGCCAGCGTCTCCCACACGATGATGGCGATGTACGCCGCGTCCTGAAGTCCCTTGCTGGTGACGGCTCTCCACATCAGGTCGTCGTCCTTGAACGTCGTATCCATCGCGAGGACGTGCCGTACGAACTGCTGGTTGGTACCGAAGTCGGTGATGTTCCCGAAGGCGACGAGGGCCATGTAGAGGGCGACGGTGGCGGTGAGAAGGGTGGCGCCGAGGAACAGGGCGCTGCGGGGGGTGCGGGGGGTCGTGGACATGCCGATCATTTTCCACCCGGCAGGACGGTGTGCCGTACCCAATGAGCCGGAAACTGGCCGCTGTTGGGGCTATTCGGTGTCCTTGGGGTGGCGGGTGGACGCGTAAACGATATGGACTGTTCGCCGTGCTTCGTCGATGAGATAGCGCACACGACCACCCGCTGTCACCTCGTACTCCCACTGGGGATACTCCCGACCACCGAGATTGCCTGCGGCCAGACGACCGCGCAGCCGGTGCTGTCTGTCGGGATCCCCCCGGGACTCAGGGGCGCTGCGCAGTGCCTCGAAGCAGCGCCGGGTGTTTCCCGGGGCCTCCGCGCCCAGCTCACCCCACCCCTTCGCCGCCTCGTTCGTAGCGAATCGCAGCCGCCATTCCTCGCCCACCAGCGGTGGAGCGACATCATCGCCGCGCTTTGGGCTCACGGTGCGGTCACGTCGCCGTGGTCCTCGTCCGGCAGTCGGCGGGTGAGCTGTGCGGTGAGGTCGGGGTCGGCGAGGACACGTGCTGTTGCGCGCCATTCGACGACGACTCGGTGGAGATTGGCGTGAACATCCAGCTGGGCCGCGTCGTGCGTGGCATCGATGAGTTCGGCCACAAACTGCTTCAGCTCGTCTGCAGACAGATGACGCACCCACGGGAAGACCGAAGGCAGTGCGCGCAGTATCGCTCGCTCACCGGCATCACTGCGTACAAGGGCGGCGAGGAGACGTGCCGTGATGTCCGCCGTCTCTTCCCGCTGCTGGTCGTGACGTGCTGTCGTCAGATAGAGATCCTCGCCGTCCCGACGCGTGATGTGCACACGCTGCGTCCGATCAAGGGTCTCGGCGACGCGCTTCGAGTTCTTCGAGAGTTCGGAGAACGCGACGGTGGGAGTGGACATGACCTCACGCTACTTCGGAACACGTTCCGAAGTCAACCGATCTGTATTCCACCATGGACTGGCCCTGGCGCCACGGCCGGGCGTCGAGTGCGGCACGCACGCGTGCGCAATACGTCCGCGATGTGACCTGGTTCGGCTGATATTCGACCAGTCAGGGCCAGTCAGGGCCAGTCAGGGCCAGTCAGGGCCAGCCAGGACGGCAGACGGGATCACCTGCGACCATCTTGGACCGCCCGCGACCACTTGTCCCACACCTCGCATACCGATTCTCCCCCTGAACCCACCGTCCCCGTTCGATTACAGTTCTTTGCTGTCGTACGTCCGGACGGTGCCGTGGGAGGTCTTGGTGGGTGCGACAGCCGGGGCCGTCTGGGGGCGGGCCGAGCAGCAGGACTTCCGGAGCAGGGTGCGCGGCACGCTGCTGGGGGCGGCCGTCGGGGACGCGCTGGGCGCGCCGGTCGACGGGCTCGGGCTGGCGGAGATCCGGGAGACGTACGGGGCGGAGGGGCTCGTCGACCTCGGGTTCGGGTACGGGCGGCGCGGTGCCGTCACCCACCTCACGCAGCTCACCCTGTTCACCGTCGACGGGCTGATACGCGCCCAGGTCCGCCGCGACACCGGCGCCTGGCACCCGCCGACCGATCTGCACCGGGCGTACCGGCGCTGGGCGGCCACCCAGCACGACTGGGGGCCCGACGAGCGGCGCAAGGAGGACGGGTGGCTCGCGCGGGAGGAGTGGCTGTACGCCCGCCGGGATCCCGCCCGCTCGCTCCTGCTCGGGCTCGGCGACGAGGCCATGGGCACGCTGGAGTCACCGAAGAACCCTGCTGAGGCCGGGCCCGAGGCCGCCGCCAGGTCCGCGCCTTTCGGGCTGCTCGTCGGCTGGGAGCCGCAGCTGGTCGTCCAGCTCGCCGTGGAGTGCGCCGCGCAGACCCACGGCCACCCCACCGCCTACCTCTCGGCGGGCGCGTACGCGGTGATCGTGCACGCGCTGGCTCTCGGCGAGAGCCTGGACACGGCCGTCCAGCGGGCACTCGCCCTGCTCTCCGCCCGCTCCGGCCACCAGCCCGTCTCGGACGCCCTGCAGCACGCGCTGGGCGCGGTACGGCAGGGAATGCCGACCCCCGGCCGGGTCGAGGAGCTTCTCGCGGAGGGTACGGCGCAGGGGCCGCTGTCGGCCGCCGTGTACTGCGCGCTGGTCGGGGAGGACGTACGGCACGGGCTGCGGCTCGCCGTGAACCACGACGGACCCTCGGCCGCCGCCGGCGCCCTCACCGGCGGCCTCCTCGGCGCCCTGCACGGTGAGACGGCCCTCCCGCCGGCCTGGCTGGCCGAGCTGGAGGGCCGTCCCACGTTGCTGGAGCTGGCCGACGACTTCGCGATGGAGATGACCCAGGGACCCGCGCTGCACGGGCCTGCGGGGTCGTCGCCGGGGTGGCTGGCCCGTTATCCGCGGGCCTGACGGCCGGGTCGGGTCCGCCGGACCGGTCCCGCGCCCCGGTGCCTTCACCCAGCGCACCGCACCCGCGGCGAACCCCCGGCGCCCCGCACGGTGAGACGGCCCTCCCCCCGGCCTGGTAGGCCGGGAGGAGGGCCGTTCGGGAGTTCGAGGTTCCCGAAGTCCGAACCCGGTGGTCAGTCCTTCACCGGTGTCGTCCCCACCACGTCGTCGCCCGCCGGGGCCGGCGTCGGGACCGCCGCCGCGGCGCTGCTGTCGCCGTCCGTGTTGACCTTCTCGATGATCGCCAGGCGGTTCGGGGTGTCCTCCGGCTTCAGGTAGCCGACGAGGATGTAGAGGACCAGGGAGACGGCGAGCGGGATCGAGACCTGGTACTCGAGCGGTACTCCGCCGTCGACGTTCCAGTTGATGGGGTAGTTGACCAGCCAGAAGGCCAGCAGACCCATCGACCAGCTGGTGAGCGCCGCCGTCGGCCCGGAGCGGCGGAACGGGCGCAGCAGGCCCAGCATCATCGGGATCGCGATCGGGCCCATCAGACCGGCGACCCACTTGATGACGACGGTGATGATGTCCTTGAACGCGGGGGAGTTGACCTGCGTCGCCACCGCCATGGACAGGCCGAGGAAGACGACCGTGGTCACGCGGGCCGCGATCAGACCGGAGCGTTGGCCCCACGCCCGGGCCCGCGCCGACACCACCGGAGCCACGTCCCGGGTGAAGACCGCGGCGATCGCGTTGGCGTCGGAGGAGCACATCGCCATGGTGTGGGAGAAGAAGCCGACGATGACCAGGCCCAACAGGCCGTGGGGCAGGAGCTGTTCGGTCATCAGGCCGTAGGAGTCGGAGCCGTCCGGCTTCTGGGCGTGGACCAGCAGCGGGGACATCCACATCGGGAAGAAGAGGACGACCGGCCAGATCAGCCAGAGGGCGGCGGACAGGCGGGCCGAGCGGGTGGCCTCGTGCGGGCTGCTCGTCGCCATGTAGCGCTGGGCCTGGTTGAGCATGCCGCCGTTGTACTCGAACAGCTTGATGAAGAGGAAGGCGAGCAGGAAGACGGTGCCGTAGGGGCCGACCAGGGGCTTGCCGTGGCCCTGCAGGGCGGGCTCGTCCCAGGCGCCGAAGAAGCCGATGCCCTTGTCGTTCAGCTTCAGTACGACCGCGACGAACATCGAGACGCCGGCCAGCAACTGGATGATGAACTGGCCGAGTTCGGTCAGCGCGTCCGCCCACAGGCCGCCGATGGTGCAGTAGACGGCGGTGATCGCACCGGTGATGAGGATGCCCTGGTTCAGGGACACCCCGGTGAACACGGACAACAGGGTGGCGATCGCGGCCCACTTGGCGCCCACGTCCACGATCTTCAGCAACATGCCCGACCAGGCGAGTGCTTGTTGGGTCTTCAGGTCGTAACGGTTCTTCAGGTACTCGAGCGGGGAAGCCACATGCAGGCGCGAGCGCAGCCGGTTGATGCGCGGCGCGAACAGTTTCGAGCCGATCGCGATGCCGAGGGCGATCGGGAAGGACCAGGTGACGAAGGAGGTCACGCCATAGGTGTAGGCGATGCCCGCGTACCCGGTGAACATGACCGCGCTGTAGCCCGACATGTGGTGGGAGATGCCGGACAGCCACCAGGGCATCTTGCCGCCGGCGGTGAAGAAGTCGCTGACGTTGTCCACGCGCTTGTGCGACCAGACTCCGATCGCGACCATCACGCCGAAGTAGCCGATGAGCACGGCCCAGTCGAGACTGTTCATGGGCCTCCTTCCAGAGTCCGCCGCCAGGGTCAGGCATGTGAACTCTGGGTTGGGGGGCATGCTCACGGCAAGGAAGAGGAAGGTCAAGAGGTAGTAAAATAGTTCGGTGTGGTGTCCCATGTTCACAGACATGAACAAATGGGAGTCGATGCCAAGCCGCTGCCCGACCCTCGGGTTGACTGAAAAGGGTCAGGTCAGCGCATCAGTTCGCCCGCGTTGACGAGCAACGACTGCCCGGTGATCGCCCGCGCCCGGTCCGAGGCCAGGAATGCCGCCGCGTCCGCCACATCCGCGTCCGAGGCCAGCTCGGGCAACGCCATCCGCCCGGTCAACCGCTCCAGCACCTCGCTCTCCGGCACCCCCTCCGTCACTGCGGTGAACTGCACGTACGCCTGTACCGGCGGTCCCCACATCCAGCCCGGCAGCACGGTGTTGACCCGGATCCGGTACTGGCCCAACTCCCGCGCCAGGGAGTACATCGCGCTCGTCAACGCACCCTTCGACGCCGCGTACGCCGCCTGCCGCACCTGCGACGGGGCCGCCACCGCCGACTGTGTCCCGATGAACACCACGGCTCCGCCCCCCGCCGCCTTCAGCCCCGGCAGACAGGCCCGCGTCATCCGCAGCGTCCCCAGCAGGTTCACGTCGATCACCGACTGCCAGGTGGTGAAGTCGGCGTCCTCCAGCCCGCCGAAGTAGCTGTCCCAGGCCGCCACATGGACCACCGCGTCGACCCGCCCGAACCGCTCCCGCGCGAGCCCCGCCAGCGCCTCGCACTGCCCCTCGTCGGTGATGTCCGTCGCCCGGTACGCCGTGTGCGTCCCGACCGGATCGATCTCGGCCGCGCTCTTCGCCAGGTTCGCCTCGGTACGCGCCCCCAGCACCGCGTTCCCCCCGTCCCGTACGACGGCCGCCGCGACCTGGTGACCGAGCCCGGCCCCGACCCCTGACACGACGACGGTCTTGCCCGCGAGCAGTGACATCGATGGCCTCCTCAGCTCTGGCGCACTATCTGACGGATCGTCAGAATAGGGGCGACCGCAGGAGGACGGAAGGGAACGCGAAAGCCGAAGGGAACGCGGAGGGGAATGCCGAAGGGGAAGGGAACGCGGAGGGGAAGGGAACGCGGCAGCGGGAGGGGAAGCGCCCATGACCGAGGACACCCGCAGCGAGACGCACGCCGGCCTTGCCACCGCACGGTCGACGAGCACCGCGCGGTGACCAGGCTCCTCAGGTGTTACTTGATGTAGACCAGCCCGTCGGTGGTGACGGTGGGGCGGCCGCTGGTGCCGACCACGACGATCTTGACGGTGTGCTTGGCGCTGCTGGACCAGGTCTTGGTCCAGATCGCCTGCCGGTACAGGGTGGTGGAGGACTTCAGATCGACCGTGCTGACCTTGACGCCGTCGACGTAGACGTACGCCTGACCCGAGCTGGAGGCGCGGGAGACCACCCAGGAGGCGGAGCGGCCGGTGAACGTCCAGGTGAGACTGGCGCCCTTGGACCCGCTGGAGTACGACTTGCCGCCCAGGTAGCTGGTGGAGGAACGGGTGGTCCAGCTGCCGGACTTGACCGCCGAGGTCTCCTGCAGGATCACCGGCGTGTAGGAGGCGGACGCGGTGCGGTAGTTACCGGCGTAGTCGTACGCCTGCATCGACCAAGTGGCGGCCGTCCCGGAGTTGGCAGTGCGGTTGGAGGCCGTCGTGGTCGGGCCGAAGGTGGCAGCCGTCGGGGACACCAGCTTCACTTCGCGCAGCGCCTTGTCGTCGGTCGCCTTCCAGCCGAGGGAGACCGGGACGGCGGTGGTGTTGACGGTGCCGGTGCGCAGGGAAAGCTTCGGCGTGGTGGTGAAGGCGGGTGCGGTGGTGTCGGCGACGACGGTCAGCGCGGCACTGGTGGCGGTCTTGCCGGACTGGTGCACGGCCCGCACGGCGACGGTGTGGCTGCCCGCCGCCAGGGTCGCGTTCGCGGAGGTGGCCGTACCGGAGGCGGTGGCCGCGACCTTGCCGTCGACCAGCAGCTCGAACCGGGAGATGAGCGAGGCGGGCGTGGTCGCCGTCCAGCGAGCCGTGATGGCGCCCTTGGTGTAGTACGTCGTACCCGACAGGGCGGCACCGCTGACGGAGGTGACCTTCAGGCCCTGCACCGGGCCGGCCGCCCAGGAGCGGATGGTGGGCAGCTGGGCGTAGAGGGAGCTGCCGGGGCACTGGGTGTTGTAGCCGTCGCGGTGGCCGGAGATCCGGTTGAACGTGTATTTGGTGCCCGCGGTGAACTTGGTGCCGAAGTAGTTCGTCTGGCCGGCGCCGGCGTTCAGTTGGACGGTCCCGGCCGGGTCGGCGCCGTACTGGCCGAGCTTCCAGGCCGCCACGCGGGCGATGGAGGCCAGCGCGGCGTTGGAGGCGCCGGTGGAGGTGTAGTCACCGAGCACCGCGATGCCGGCGGACTCGCGGTTCCAGCCGTAGGTGTGGGCGCCGAGCACCGGCAGGTCGACGCCGCCCTTGCGTCCCTCGAAGACGGTGCCGCACTTGTCGACCAGGAAGTTGTAGCCGATGTCGTTCCAGCCGTTGACCTGCACGTGGTAGGCGTAGATGCCGCGCACGATCGACGCCGAGTCGGCGCAGGAGTAGTCGTTGCTCCCGTCGGTGTGGTGGACGAACACGGCCTTCACGTCGGCGTTGTACTCCGACGGGTCGGAGCTGATCGACTCGTCGGCACCCCAGCCGGCGCGCGAGGTGATCGGCGGTTCGGGCACGGTGGACGGCGGCGCGGAGGGCGGCGTGGCCGACGCGCTGGCCGACGTACTCGGGGAGGGCGAACCGGATCCGGACGCCGTGGGGGTGGCCGCGGGCGTCGTGTCGGTCGGCGCCGGGGACGTGGCGCTCTGGCCGTCCGTCGGTGTGGCGGTGGTGGCGTCGGTCGGTGCGGGGGAGTCCGTGGGTGTGGGCGAGTCAGTGGGTGCGGTGGCCGTGGTGTCCGGGCTCACGTCGGCGGCGAACGCGGCAGGCTCGGCACCGCTGCCGCCGGCCTTGGCCTCGGCGTCGGTCACCACACCCGGGTCGACCAGGTTGACCTGCAGCCCCTTGGGCAGCGAGCGGGTGGTGCCGTTCTTGCGGGCGACCTGCACTTCGACGCCGTCGGAGGGACCGACCCACAGCGGCTCGGACGCCCCGCGCACCCGAGGACCCGGTTTGTCGAGCGGGTCGACGTCCAGTTCCAGGTCCTGCCATGCGCTCCACTCGGCGGTGTCACGGCTGTGGACACGTACCCGCACCGTGCCGTCGAGCTGCTTGCCGGCACCCGTCCAGGAGACGCCCAGCATCGAGAACTGCCGGGTGCCCGTCCGCGGCAGTTCCCGCTTGTCGCCGGTGGTGCCTTGCAGGGACAGGTCGTAGACCTTCACAGGCCGCTTGGCCCGGCCTGTCGCACCGGGATCGGCGGAGGGACTGGCGACGGCGTAGGTCACCAGGCCCCCGCCTCCCACGATCACCGCTCCGAGTGTGAGCCAGGCCCGCCGTTTCATGCTCAGCGGTCTGTAGGCACGCGAAGTACGCCGACTCAAGACGATCCACCTTAAAAAGAAGGCCGGGAAGGCCGCAGAAGGAAGCCACAGAAGGCACATCCGTCACACGGATGGCCCGTACTGCCAGCGCAGCCCGGTCGCGAAACGTCACGGCCCCGCAAAGATGGGTGGCGAAGATCACTTCCTGTGATGACCGGCGACGGCCAGGGAAAGACGGGTCCGCCGATGGCGCCGGGCGCCTGGCCCCCGGCGACGCCAACTGCGTTCTGCGGCCCAGTTGTTCGCCGGCTGCAGTTCGAGTCCGCTCCAGGGCTACCGGAATTCATTCGCAGTGCATCGGCCTTCTGGCCGGTGGTGAAGCGAATCTGATGGTCGCGACGCGGAGCGTCGCGGATTCAGGTCCGGCGGAGCCGGACACCCCAGTTCTTTTCTTGCGGCGCGGAGCGCCGTGAGGGCTGGTCCCGGCGGAGCCGGGTGGTGCTCACACGGGCCGGTTCTGCTGTTCGATGTACTGCCTGACCACGGAGAGCGGGGCGCCGCCGACGGTGCCGGCGAAGTAGGACCCGGACCAGAGCTTGTTGGCCCGCCAGTAGTGGCGTACCAGGTCGGGGAACTCCTGGCGCAGCCGACAGGAGGAGACGCCCTTGAGGGAGTTGACCAGCTTGGTCACGGCGACCTTGGGCGGGAAGTTCACCAGCAGGTGGACGTGGTTGTCCTCGCCGTTGAACTCCACCAGGTCGCACTCGAAGTCCGTACACACCGACCGCATGATCTCCTCCATCCGCCTCAAGTGGGCATCGGTGAACACCTTGTGCCGGAACTTGGTCACGAAGACCGAGTGCACATGCATCACGAAAGCACAGTGCCGACCAGTTCTGATCTCCTGCATCTCACCCATAACCCAGTATGTAGCGTGACGGTCATGCAGCTCAGGTACAGCTTCCGCCTGTACCCGGACACCGGCCAGCAGACCGCGTTGGCGAAGGCGTTCGGGTGCGCCCGCGTCGTGTTCAACGACGCGGTCCGCGCCCGTGAAGACGCCCGTAAGGCCGAGCAGCCGTTCCCCACGGCCGGTCAGCTGTCCCGGAAGCTGATCACCGAGGCGAAGCGGACAGCCGAGCGTTACTGGCTGGGTGAGGTCTCCGCGGTGGTGCTCCAGCAGTCCCTGCGGGACGCCGAGAGCGCCTACCGCAACTTCTTCTCCTCTCTCAAGGGCACGCGTAAGGGACCGAAGCTGGGAGCACCACGGTTCAAATCCCGTAAGGACACGCGACAGTCGATCCGGTTCACCGCCAACGCCCGCTGGAACATCACCGACAGCGGCCGTCTGAACCTGCCGAAGATCGGCGCGGTGAAGGTGAAATGGTCCCGCACGCTGCCCGCCACCCCCACCTCCGTCACCGTCATCAAGGACGCGGCCGGGCGGTACTTCGCCTCCTTCGTCATCGACACCGACCCCGCCGCCGACACGACACGGATGCCTCAGACCGACCGCACCATCGGCATCGATCTCGGCCTCACCCACTTCGCGGTCCTCTCAGACGGCACGAAGATCGACTCACCGCGCTTTTTGCGGCGCGCGGAGAAGAAACTGAAGAAGGCCCAAAAGGAGCTGTCCCGCAAACAGAAGGGATCAAGGAACCGCGCCAAGGCCCGCCTCAAGGTCGCCCGCGCCCACGCCAAAGTCGCTGACGCACGCCGCGAATTCCACCACCAGCTCTCCACGAAACTGATCTCCGAGAACCAAGGGATCGCCGTGGAGGACCTGTCGGTGGCGGGACTGGCCCGCACGAAGCTGGCCAAGTCCGTGCACGACGCCGGATGGGCATCGTTCATCAGCATGCTGGAATACAAAGCAGAACGGTACGACCGCACCCTGGTCAAGACCGGCCGGTTCACACCGACCTCCCAGACCTGCTCCACCTGCGGTATCAAGGACGGACCCAAACCCCTGAACGTCCGGGAATGGACCTGTACCGCCTGCGGCACCGTCCACGACCGGGACATCAACGCCGCGATCAACGTGAAGACGGCCGCCGGACTGGCGGTATCGGCCTGCGGAGCGCCGGTAAGACCAGGAGCAATCCCGGCACAGCGCGAAGAAACAGGAAGCCACGGACTCCCGACCGAACCCCGTGCCGCGTAGCGGCACAGCAACGATCGAGAAGGCCAGAATCCCCGGGCTTCAGCCCGAGGGGCAAGTCAACGCAGCTGATTCACGTAGCGGTCCGTCCCTGGCACAGTTGGTATGAACGGTGCGACGAACCGCACGTCGCCCAGCCCCGAAGCCGCCACCGCCGTGTCCAGGTCCGCGAAGTGGTCGAGCCAGTGGTCGCGGGGATCGTGCTGGAGGAACCACAGCAGGGTCAGCCGGGTCCCGACCCCCTCGACCTGTTTGACGTAGGTCATCCGGTCCAAGGGCAGCGGCGTCGGCGTGAAGACGGTCACCATCGCCGCGGGGGAGCCCGCCAGCCGTTTCGGTAGGTGGTCCTCGCGCAGCCACGCGAGCAGTTCTCCGCGCCCCTCGGGGGAGTTGGCCTCGATGACCTGGACGACGAGCCCGGTGTAGGGGTGGTCGAGGGCGTGGATGTCACGCGGACCGTGGTCGCCGTCGCGGTAGACGGTCGCCGCATGGTCCTGGAAGGCGGTGAAGACGTGGGTGCGATCCTGGAAGACGCGGTGGTCGCGGTTGAGACGCTTGTTGATGCCGACGGTCCACCGCATGTGGTCGGCGTAGCGGCCGGCGGTCATCCAGTAGACGGATATGTAGCATCCTGCCGTCACCGGCTGCGCGACCGAGGAGTTCCGGGGGTAGCGCAGCAGCTGCAGGTCCCGTGTGGCGACCCAGCGGCGCCCCGCGTACATCCATGGCATCGCCATCGCACCGGCGATGTAGTGGTCGTCTTCGTACCAGCGGTTGTACTCACGCTCCCGGCCGAGGTGCGGCTCGACCATGGTGATGAGCGCGTGCCCGAGGTCGGCTCCGTAGGGGCCGACGGCGGCCAGTTCCGCATAGAGGTCGCTGAGGTCGCTGAGATCGCTGCGGGTTTCCGTTGTGTGCGTCGCGTCGTCTGTCATGGATCCGGTCTAGCTGACTACGCGTCAGATTGGGAGAGACGGCGGTGGGGGAGTCGGATCTGCGGCGGCGGGGAAGGGCGGGGAAGGGCTGAGAACGGCCGGGGGCGGGCCTCCCAGCGAGGCCCGTCCCCGGCGTACGGTCACTTCAACTCGTCCGGACACGGAGTGCCCCGCGGCAAGGTGTACGGCGCCGCCAGCCGATACGTCCCCGCCTTCGGCGCGACCAGCATCGTCCACCGATCCCCCTCCGCGTCCTCCTCCGTCTCCATCAGACACCCGTTGACGTTGTCGTACGTCTTCACGGAACCGTCGGGACGGTTCTTCGACGCCTTCGTCTCCTGCGGCGGCTTCAGCTTGTTGCCCTCCACGTCGACGATGCTCAGCCACGGCGAGTACGGGATCTTGATGCGGATCCGGCCCGCCTTCTTCACGTCCATGGTCAGCTCACCCTGCGCCGCCCGGTCCACGACCGCGTTCGGCTCGGCGAGCGGCGCCGGGTCGGTCACCCGGAACAGCTGCCAGTTCGCGTCGCCCCAGATCTGCCGCAGATACGGCATCCCCCGCTGCACGAGCTCCCGCTCCCGCTCGCCGCCGTCACCGTCCGGCTCGTCCTTCGGCAGCACCACGAAGTGCACGGCCCAGCGCTGCAGCCAGTCGTGGTAGTTGGCGGAGTTGAGGGTGTCGTCGTAGAAGAGCGGGTTGCGCTCCATGTCGGCCTGCCGGTTCCAGCCGCGGGCCAGGTTCACGTACGGGGCGAGCGCGGAGGCCTCGCGGTGCGAGCGGGCGGGCACCACCTCGACCCGGCCCTTCTCCGCGCCGACCTGCTGGAGTTCGTTGACCAGCGGCGCGAGCTCACGCGCCCAGGACGCCGCAGGTGTCGTGTGGATGATGTCGATGACCGACTTGACCCCGATCCATACGACGAACCCGGCGAAGGCCACCACGATCGCGTACCACTTGCGCGAGCGCGGCACCGTGAACGGCAGCGCCGCCATCAGCGCGACCCCCGCGAACAGCATCGGCAGCCGGGTGATGTTCGAGCCGATCTGGGAGCTGATCAGCCACACCAGCAGCACCGACAGCCCGTACACGGCCGACGTGATCCGGACGGTCGTCCACTCGCGCGGCACCAGGGCGAAGATGGCGGCCGCGTACGCCAGCGGCAGCAGTGCCGTGAAGAACGACATCGGCTGGGTGCCGGAGAACGGGAACAGCCAGGCCGACACCGCCACGACGACGGCCGGCGCCAGGCCCAGCGCCCAGGCGCCCGGCCGCCGCTTCTGCAGGAACAGCGCGACCGCCACCAGCCCCACGAACAGGCCGGCGACCGGTGAGGACATGGTGGCCAGCGCGGCCAGCGGCGCCGCGCACCACGCCTTGGCCCAGCGCTTGTAACGCAAGTGGTACGGCCAGCAGAACACGGCGGCGACCGCGCCCAGCGCGAACATCGTGCCCAGCCCGAAGGTCACCCGCCCGGACACCGCGTTGCCCAGGAAGGCGAACACGCCCGCCAGGGCGGGCCACAGCGGCTTCTTGACCGGCTTGCTGCGCACGAGGATCAGCATCAGCAGGGTCGCCGACAACGTTCCCGCGATCATCATCGTCGTACGGACGCCGAGCACCGACATCAGATACGGCGACACCACGCTGTACGACACCGGGTGCATCCCGCCGTACCAGGCGAGGTTGTACGCCGAGTCCGGGTGCCGCCCGACGAACTCCGCCCAGGCGTCCTGTGCGGCGAGATCGCCGCCGCTGTTCGCGAAGGTGAAGAACCAGACGATGTGCAGCGCGCCGGAGAGGGCGGTGAGGAAGAGGACCGGATGGCTTCGCCCCCACGCGCGGAGGCCGGCGAACGCGGCGGCGAACGCGGCGACCCGCCCGGCGACGAATCCCGAGGCCGCCGGGGCGCCCTCGGCACTGCCGGTATCGGCTTCACCGGTATGGCCGTGACCGGTATCGGCACTGTCGATATCTGCGCTACCTGTGTCGGGACTACCTGTGTCGGGACTACCTGCGTCGGGACTACCTGTGTCGGCACTGTCGACACAGGCGCTGTCGGCGCTGTCGGTGCCGCTGTCGTCTTTACGGGCCGCGGACATCCGTATTCGCGGGCCGGTTCCCGGGCCCGGTTCGGTGTCGTCGGCGCGTGTCGGCTCCGCTGTGGCCACCTGAAGGCACTCCCCGTGGTGTCCCGTCTGTTCTCGGCCGTGTCCCGTTCCCCGTGTGGTGCCGGCCGCCTGCGTGTTCCCGGTTCGGTGACCGCGTCCCGTCAGCGGCTACTGCCCCGTTTCGTGACGCTAGCACGCACCCCGCCGACCGGAACCGGGACGGGTTCCGGTCGACGGGGTGCGAGGCGGGCTTTCTTCACCCGTTTCAGCCGAGGCGCGTCAACTTGTCCGTGAAGCCCGGCTCCACGAGGTCCTGCTGGAGGGTGACCGGGACCTTGACCGCGCTGCCGGACCCGTCACCGACGGTGAGCGAGCCCACCTTGGTGCCGGCCTTCGCCGTGTGCGGAAGGTCGTCGGCGGCGAAGGTCAGCTTCACGGTCAGGCCGGCCCAGCCGACGGCCGTGACGTCCTTCGTGGCGACGACCGGCGTCCGGCCGCCGAGCCCGTCGTCGGCGTACCCGACGACATCGCCCTTCTTCAGGATCGTCGCGGACTTCAGCTCGCCCTGCGCGGCCCGGATGAGCTTGTCACCGGCGTCCAGCGCGCCACCCAGGATGGTGTTGTCCGTGCCGCCCGCGGGCTGGCGCAGCACCGCGCCGACGATGGTCCGGGTCTCCCCGCCGACCTCCTTCTTCGCGGCGAAGACGAGGTTGCCGAGGGCCGAGGTGGTGGTGCCGGTCTTGATGCCGACGACGTCGTTCTTGCCGACCAGGTGGTTCCAGTTGGAGTGGTTGACACCCTTGTAGTCGTCGTACGACATCATCGCGGCGACCTCGCGGAAGGCGGGCTCCGTCATCGCGGCCTTCGCCAGCTTCACCTGGTCCACGGCGGTGGAGACGGTGGTGTTGTTCAGGCCCGACGGGTCGGTGTACGTCGTGTTGGTCATGCCGAGGTCCTTGGCGGCGTCGTTCATCTTGCTCACGAACGACTTCTCGGACCCGGCGTCCCAGCGGGCGAGCAGGCGCGCGATGTTGTTCGCGGACGCGATCAGGATGCTCTCCAGGGCCTCGCGCTGGGAGAGGGAGTCGCCCTTGGTCACGTCGACGGTCGACTCCTGGCCCGCCGTCGACTGGTCCTGGGCGGGCTGGTCGATCGGGATCTTCGGCCCTGCGGCGCCGCTCCTCAGGGGATGCTCACGCAGGATGAGGTACGCGGTCATGACCTTGGCGACACTGGCGATCGGAACGGGCCGCTGCTCACCGGACGAGCCGAAGCTGCCGATGCCCTGCACGTCCAGAGCGGCCTGCCCGTCGGCCGGCCAGGGCAGGTCGGCCTTGGCGCCCTCGAAGGTGTAGCCGTCCTCGGCGGTGAGCTGGAGCTCCGGGGTCGGCAGCGGGCGTACGGCCTGTACGACCGCGAAGACGATCGCCAGCAGCAGCACCAGCGGGGTCCAGATCTTGACCCGGCGGATCGCCGTACGGACCGGTGTGTCCGGGGGCGGCGGCGTGTTCGTCAGCTCCGCCAGCAGATCCAGCGGAGGCTTCGGCGGCAACGGCTGCTGGGTCGTCCGCTCCGGGCCCACCTGCGGCACGGGCGAGGCGACGTCGGGCGTCCGCTTCACCCGCGGCAGCGCGGTGGTGGCGTCGGCCGCCTTCGGCTTGCGCGTCGCGGGATCGTCCAACGGCTTCAAGGCGACGAACTTGCTGGTCCGCTCGGCCTCGGCCTCGGACTCGCGGCCCTTCTCGGCCGTACCCGCCCCACCGAACTTCAGCATGGTCGTCGGCTGATCCACGGCGGGCGCGGAGGGCCGGGGCGCCTTGAAGACGGCGGTGGGCTGATCGACGGGCGGGGCGTCGGAGGGAGCGTCCTTGGGGGCGCGGGGGTCTTCGGCAGGTTTCGCGTCGGTGGCGTCGGTGGCGTCGGTGGCGTCGGTGGCGTCGGTGGCGTCGGTGCCTTCGGTGCCTTCGGTGCCTTCGGTGCCTTCGGCGTCGTCGACGGCGGCGGTGGTCTTTGCGTCGGCGATCTTTGCGTCCGCGTCCTCCGTGCCGGCGGAGGCAGAGTCCTTGGGTACCCGATGGCCGGGCTCGTCCTCGTCCTCGTCCTCGTCTTCGGGGGCGGTGTCGGTGTCGGTGGAGTCGTCGGCCGGGGTCTTGGTCTCGGGGTCCTTGGCGGGTGCCTCGGTCACGGCGCTGCTCTTGGCGTCGGCCGGGGAGGTCGTTCGGTCCCCGGTCTCGGCGGAGGCGTCGTCCGCAGCGTCAGTCCCGGCGTCGGTGTCGGTGTCGTCCTCGTCCTCGGCGTCGGTCTCGGCCGCGGCTTCCGCCTCATCCGGCGTGTCGGCCCCCGCAGCCGCATCGGGCGTCGACTCGGACTCCGCGTCGGCCTCGCCCTCGGCCTTCGCCGAGTCGGCAGCCGCAGGTGCCGGTGCGACCTTCCTGGCGCCCTCGGCCGGAGACTCACCCGCGTCCGTGTCGGCGTCCGATGCCGCGTCGGCGCCCCGCGCGTCCTCGGCCCCGGACCCCGCACCGTCCTCCGCGGGCGCTACGGCGTCCTGGGCGCCCTCAGGCTCCCTGGAGCCCTCCTGGGACTCCCCGGCGCCCTCAGCGGCTCCAGCACCCTCCTGCTCGCCCTCAACAGCCCCTTCGGCCGCCTCGTCGGCGTCTTCGGCCGCAGCCGTCGGCTTCTCGTCCGCCGACTTCACCCACGCGGCCACAGCTTCCCGCAACCGGTCGTCCCCGCCCGCAGCAGCCTTCTCCTGGCCCTCGGAGCCATCGTTGTCCTCGGGAGCCTCGGGAGCCTCGGGAGCCTCGAAAGCGGCAGCCGCCTCCGCGTCGCGACGGTCTTGGTCCCCGTCGCCGTCCCCGTCCCCGCTCCGCGCGTCGGAAGCGTCCGGGCCGTCGCCGGACGCGTCAGCCGCGCCGGAGCCGCCCTCGGCGGATTCCGCGTCGGCGTCGGCGTCCGCGTCCGTGGCCTGCCCGGCCTCCCCGGAGCGCTCCGTCGCCTCCGCGATTTCGCGCACCGACAGCACCCTCGTCGCCGTATCGACGCCTCCCCGCGAGGCCGACGTCGACCTCGGCGACGATTCGCGGGCCACCGCCAGCCGGGGGTCGCGGGGCGCGCTCGTCTCGTTCCTGGCCTCGGGAACCGGACCCGCGCTCCCCGACGTCGCTTCTGCCGACGACTCGTGCTGCTTCGACCTGTCGGGGGACTCGCCCGCCACCGATGCCTCCTCCATGCGCCACACGACCTCCGCGCGGCTACCGAACCGTGAAAAGCCGCCCGGGACACCGCCAGGAAGCGATGTCCGAACCATGTACCAGTGTCCTGTGTGCGGGCTTGGCTACAGCGGTAGACGAGAACGACATACCTACCGGTTCCCTTACAAACAGGTCACGCACCCTCGACAGACCAATGTGAGAGGGGTCACCCTGTCATTCATCCACGCGGGGAGGCATGGATGGGCAGGAGCCGCAGAAGTATTCCGGAGGAGCTTCTACTGCTGGCGTTGGACCCGACCACGGGTACCACCGCACAGCCGCAGTCGCTCGACCTTGGTCTGGCCGGAGCGCAGCTAGTGGAGCTGGCGCTGGCCGGACGGATAGCCCCAGACGGGGATCGTATCGCCGTGGTGTCCCCACGGCCGACTGGAGATCCAACACTGGACTGCGCGTTGGAGTTGCTGCGAAGGCGTGGCGCTCCCGTACGGGCGGTCAACTGGATTGGCGGGCCGCGTCTCGGGCTCCGCCAGACCTACCTCTCGCATCTGGAGCGGTGCGGCATGGTGCATGCCGTGGCGGGCCAGATGTGCGGGGTGTTGCCGACGACTCGCTATCAGGCGAGTCAGACCGAGATCAGCCGGGAGATCCGAACCCGACTGGACTCCGCGATCCGCACCGGCGTACCGCCGGACCCGCGGACCGCGGCGCTCGCCGCGCTGGCGCACGCGGTCGGCCTCGGCAAGCATCTGTACCCCGGGAACGAGGGGCGGTCCTCCCGCTCCCGGCTCAGGGATCTGATCAGGCACGACCCCATGGGCGGTCTTGTCGCGCACGCCGTGATGGACGTCCAGAACGGCGTGGCGGCCCAGCCGCGCCGCAGCCCGGCACCGGCGGCAGGCCGTCAGGCCGCTCCCGGAGCCAGGTCCGCGTCGGAACCCGCCCGTGGCGTTCCGATGCAACCGCGCCGCGGTTCCATGGCGCGCGCCGTGGCCCACTGAGCCGCAGTCCCACGGCGCCACGCACGACGCACGACAGGGCACCACGCACCACAGGGCACCACGCACCACGCTGTACCGAGCCGCCGCACCGCAGTCCCCAAGACCGGTACGGGAGCCGCTGGTCCGCGCGGGGTGACGGGACCGTAGTCCGGGCCACCGGACGAAGAAACGGTCCCGTCGCCCCGCGCGGCCGTATGCCCGGGAGGTGTGACGACGTATCAGCGCCTTGTTCGCCAGATGTGACGGCGTGCGGGGAGGTGTGACGACGTGGGGCAGACGTGCGGCGACGTGTGGCGAAAAACCGTCAGCACCCGTGCGGGCAGCGCATATCCACCGTTTCCCAGCGGTAGGAAGCCCCTTGGTGGCAGTCTGCTCAACAGCAGATACACAAAGTGGCAAGTATGAGGCACGCAGCCGGAGGTGCACGTCCCGTGGCGTCCAATGTCAATCCCACCGTCAGGCGGCGCCGGCTGGGCCAGGAGCTGCGCCGGCTCCGTGAGCTCAAGGGCATGACAGCCGAGGAAGTCGCCGAGCGGTTGCTGGTCTCGCAGTCGAAGATCAGCCGTCTGGAGAACGGGCGGCGCAGTATCAGCCAGCGCGACGTCCGCGACCTGTGCGGGGTCTACGAGGTCGAGGACCAGCGCATCGTCGAGTCCCTGATGCAGATGGCCAAGGACTCGCGGCAGCAGGGATGGTGGCACGCGTTCGGGGACATCCCGTACAGCGTGTACATCGGCCTGGAGACCGACGCCGAGTCGCTGCGCGTCTACGAACCCCAGATCATCACCGGGCTGTTGCAGACCCGGGCCTATGCCGAGGCCATCATCAGGGGCGGTTCGCCGGAGACCTCGGACGCCGAGATCGACAAGCGCGCGCAGGTCCGGCTGCGACGGCAGGACCGTATTGCCGTCGAGGGGGAGCCGCTCAGACTGTGGGTGGTTCTGGACGAGGCGGCGCTGCGCCGGGTCGTGGGCAGCCGGCAGGTGATGCGCGAACAGCTGGAGTACCTGGCTGAAATGTCCCAACGGCCCCACATCACCGTGCAGGTGCTGCCTTTCGACGTGGGCGCGCATCCCGGCATCAACGGCCAGTACTCGATCCTGGAGTTCGCCGACGCCGCCGATTCGAGCGTGGTGTACATCGAGGGTGTCACCAGCGACCTGTACCTGGAGAAGGCGCATGACGTGCAGAAGTACACGGTGATGTACGAGCACCTGCGAGCCCAGGCGCTGAACGCCGACCAGTCGCGCCAGCTGATCGAGGACGTGGCGAAGGAGTATGCCCGGGAGTACGCCCGGGAGTACGGCCGTTGAGTCCTTCCGAGCGAAAGGGCCGGATCCTACACTGCGGCATGCCTCGCCTGGAAGTCTCACCTGGAATATGCCGCACGGAAGAGTGAACGGCTGCTCCGAAAGGAGGGGTCGGCGAGTAGCGTCGATCACGCCAGCGATCAGTGAAGGTTGGCGGAAACCGAACAGCGCTACTGCCCAACGGAGTAAACAACATGGCAATTCGCCTGGGTGTCACGGAAACGTGGCTGACGTCCTCGTACACGAACAACAACGGCGCCTGCGTGATGGTCCGGTCGACCACTGACGCGTCGCTGGACGTGGGGGACACCAAGGTCGGCCCCGACGGAATCAAGGTGAGGTTCCCCGCGGACGCGTGGAACGCCTTCGTGGCCTCGGTCAAGGCGTAGGGGAGAACTTCCCACTGGCCTCATCCGTAGCCGAAATGCGTCACCGGCAACTACGCAGACAATTACACAAAGAATTACACAGACAACTGCACAGACAACTGCACAGACAACTGCACAGCGCCATGTCAGGAGCCCTCTCGACCAGATCGCCGTCCTTGCCGAGAGGGCTCGGCTCTGCCCGGTACTGCTCCGCTCCCCGGACCCTCCGGGTGCTCAGGGGCAGGTCAACCGGCCAGCTGCGCCTCGATCGCGGCCACGACCTCCGCCGACTCCGGCTCGGTCTGCGGGGAGAAGCGGGCCACGACCGCGCCGTCCCGCCCGATCAGGAACTTCTCGAAGTTCCAGCGGATGTCGCCGCTGTGCCCCTCGGCGTCGGCGAAGCCGGCCAGACGGTCGTAGAGCGGGTGCCGGCCCTCGCCGTTGACCTCGACCTTCTCGGTCAGCGGGAAGGTCACGCCGTACGTCGCCGAGCAGAACTCGGCGATTTCGTCGGCGCTGCCGGGCTCCTGTCCCATGAACTGGTTGCACGGCACCCCGAGGACGGTGAAGCCGCGCCCGGCGTACTGCTCGTGCAGCCGCTCCAGCCCGTTGTACTGCGGGGTCAGCCCGCACTTGGAGGCCACGTTCACGACGAGCACGGCCTGCCCGGCGTACTGCGAAAGGTCCGCGGAACCGCCCTTGAGAGCGCCGATCTCGGTGTCGAGGGGAGAGAGGGGAGAATTGCCGTTGCTGTCTGCAGTCGTCATGCTCGGATGCTAGCCCTCGCCCCTCGCCCCTCGCCCCTCGCCCATGGCGGTGGCCGTAGGCGCAGGCACCCTCAGTCGATGACCGCGACGGCCTCGACCTCGACCAGGTGCTCGGGTACGTGCAGCGCGGCAACGCCGATCAGTGTGGCGGGCGGCACCGGGGTGACCCCGAGCTTTGCGGACGCCCGGGCGACTCCCTCCAGGAACAGGGGAAGCTTCTCCGGAGTCCAGTCCACGACGTAGACGGTCAGCTTCGCCACGTCGTGGAAGGAGGCCCCGGCCTGGGCCAGTGCGGTGCCGACGTTGAGGTAGCTCTGCTCGACCTGAGCGGCGAGGTCCCCTTCGCCGACCGTGACCCCCTTGGCGTCCCAGGCGACCTGCCCGGCCATGAATACCAGCTTCGAGCCGGTCGCGACGGACACCTGCCGGTAGACATCGATCTCCGGCAGTCCAGGCGAGTTCATGAGGGTGATGGCCATGCCGTCCACTTCCTTGTTCTTCCGGCTCCTCGCCGGTCTCTGATGGTTACTCGGGAACTGTAAGAGAGTGGCCGCTGACATGGAAGAACGCACTTTTCGGTGACCGAGGCACCTGCCGGTGACCACGAGCACGGCTCCCTCAGCCGAACATGTCTTCTCCGGAGGCGCTGAGGCCCTCCACCGCCTGCGCGTGCTCCTTGGGGTACATCTCCGCGCCGGGTACGGCGAGCGCCGTCCGGAACTGAGCCCTCGCTTCGGCGAATTTGCCCGCCGCGCGGCAGGTGCGGCCCAGTCGGCAGCGGATGTCCATCTCCCGGCGGCCGTAGTCGGGATCGGCGAGTGGGGGCAGAGTCCGGTGCTGCGCGAGAGCCTGCTGATAGAGGGCCGCGGCGGCGCTCAGGTTTCCCGCGCTGTGCTCCGCGGTGCCGAGCCGGGCCAGGGTGAGCGTGTGCAGAAGGACGTCCCCGGTCTGCTGAATGAGGTCTGCCACCCGGCGGAGCAGAGTCCCGGCCCCGGGGTGGTCGGGGTAGACGTGGAGGTGGAGGTCGAGGTTGGAGGTCAGGGCTCTGCTGATCGCGCGAGGGCGGCCGGTCGCCATGCCGCGGGCATGCGCGACGCGGAAGCAGGCCAGCGCCTCCTCGTCCCGCCCCTGGCTGTGGCGGACCAGGCCGAGGGCGAAGGACCCCATCGCGACGAGCCAGTGATCCTCGCACCGCTGAGCCAGTTCCAGGCCGGCGCTGAGATGGGAGGCCCCACGTTCGCCCCGGTCCGTGCTCAGCCCGGTGGTTCCCAGACCGATCATGGTTCCCAGCCCGATCAGGGCTCGGGCCTCTTCGTGCCGGTCCGCGCGTTCGCGGCTGAGGTCGAGCGTGTGGCTGAGGCAGGTGAACGCCTCCTGGAACCGGGCCCGGTGCATGAGGGTGAGACCCAGGGAGTTCCGCAGTGCGAGGACCATCCGCCGGTCGGTGGCCCGGTCCGCGTGCGCGAGCGCGATCTCGATGGCGGTCTGGCACTCGTGGTAGCGGCCCCGGCCGAGAAAGTGGTCTGTCAGCGCCTCGGCGATCCAGCAGGCGTGGTCGGCTTCGTCGGCCGCCGCGGCGTGACCGACGACGTCCACGAGCTCTCCGCCGGCCGCGTCCAGCCAGACCGCCGCGTCCCTCCAGTCCGTGAACGGTGCTCCGTCGGGTTGCGGGCCGGTCGGAAAACCGCCGTAGCCCCATTCGCTGGCGACCCGGCCCGCGTCCAGATAGAGGCGGAAGGCAGCCGTGCGTGCCGTGCCGGCTTCAGCGGGCGCGGCTTCGGCCAGCCGCCGGGCATGGACCCGAACCAGGTCGTGCAACCGGTAGCGGCCCGGACGTGGCTGCTGCAGCAGACTCGTGTCGACCAGACTTTCCAGGATCTGCTCGGCGTCGCGGGGCGACCAGCCCAGCATGGCCGCCGGTGTCCGCAGGTCGAACTCGACCGTCGGCGCCAGGCCCAGCACACGGAACCCTTGCTGCTGTGTCGCTGAGAGCTGGTCGTACGACAGCCGGAAGGCCGCCTCCACGCTGCGGTCCCCGGCGCTCAGCTCACCGAGACGGTCCTTGTCGTCCGCCATGCGGTCCACCAGGTACGCCAATGTCCACGCGGGGCGGGTCTGCAGCCGCGTACCGGCGATGCGCAGTGCCAGGGGCAGTCCGTCGCACATCCGGACCAACTCCCGCGTCGCCTCGGGCTCGTGGTCCGTGCGCTCCTGCCCGACGATGTGCCGGAGCAGGGACGTGGCGTCGCCGGTGCCGAGGGTTTCCAGGGTGACCCGTCGATCGGCGTCCAGTCCCGCCAGCCGCTGTCGACCGGCCACGATCACCCTGCTGCCCGGCCCGGCGGGCAGCAGCGGCCGTATCTGCTGTGTATCCAGGGCATCGTCCAGCACGAGAAGCAGTCGCAGGGAACTGGTCACCGCGCGCCAGACGGTCATGAGCTCGTCGAGGTCGTCCAGCACCTCGCTGCCGTCCGCGCCGACGGAGCGCAACAATCGCCGTAACACGCGTTGCGGCGAGAGCTTTTGACGCTCCGTGCTGTACGCGTGCAGTTCGACGAACAGGCAGCCGTCCGGGTAGTGACCGCGGATCCGATGGGCCGCGCGTACGACGAGGGCGGTTTTGCCGACCCCGGCCGGACCGTCCACCGCCACGACGGAGACGGAGTCCGGCGAAGAGGGCGCCGCCAACAGCGCCAGCTCGTCCTCACGCCCGATGAGCTGCCCGGTGTCGCCCGGCAGCTGATTGATCGTGGGGCGGGGCCGTGACCGGTCAGGAAGAGCGGCTGAGCGCCTCGCCGTCGGACCGACGAGAAGGGCGTCGTCCTGGCGCAGCACCGCCTCGTACACCCGGCGGAGTTCCTCACCGGGATCGACGCCGAGCTCGTCGCGCAGCCGTACGCGCATGTCTTCATAGCTGTTCAGCGCCTCCGCCTGGCGCTCACAGCCGTACAGGGCTCTCATCCGCAACGCCAGCAGCGACTCGTCGTACTGATCCGACTCGGGCAGGCAGGCCAGGTCGTCCAGGGCATCGGCGAACCTGCCGAGCAGAACCAGGCATTCGAGCCGGGCCGTCCTGAGCGTTCGCCGACGCTCCAGCAGCCGCTCCCGCTCGGCCTGCGCGAACGGTCCGGGCACGTTGGCCAAGGGCTCGCCCTGGAACAGTGCGAGCGCCGCGGACAACCGGTCCGTCGCGGTGGCCAGATCGCCGGACGCCTTTGTGTGCAGCGCCTCATCGCCTCGCTCGGCCAGGTCCGACAGATCGAGCCGGACGTCGTCGGCGACGAAGCGGTACCAGCCCTTGCCGCTGCGGATCACCGACTCCGTGTGCCGGGTGCCTTCGGAGTCGAGTGTCCTGCGCAGCGGGTTGACGTGACTGGCCAGCACTTTGTTTCCCGATGCGGGTGGCTCCGACCCCCACACCCCGTCGAGCAGTTGCTCATGGCTCACCACAGCCCCCTGGCGGAGCAGCAACGCGGCCAGCACGGCCTGCCGCTTGAGAGGCCCCAGCTCCAGGGGTACTTCGCCCCGCCAGGACCGTAACGGACCGAGCACCTCGATCCGAAGCCGCTGAGGAGATGTCCCGCCCACCCCGAGCCCCCGCTTCCGTGCTTCATCGGAATTTCATCAGCATTGCAGCACCTCAGGCCATGGTGACGGACGCGACATCGCACAACCCGCACAACTTGAGGGGGACCGAGTGACCGAAGTGGAGTTGGTGGCCACCGCGTTGGCCACAGGGACGGCGGCCGGACTCACGGGCTCCGCATGCGGAACCGTCCACGACCTTCACACCGAGCTGAGAGAGGCGGTACGCCGACGATTGGGCGGGGGCGGCGCACACAGCGGGAGAGGTGCACCCAGCGGGGACGGCGGCAACGGCGGTGTCAGCCGCTACGGCGGTGTCGGCGGCAACGGCGGTGTCGGCCGCTACGGCAGTGCCGGCGGCTACGGCGTCCGGGTGCTGGACGCGTACGAGACGGACCCCGACGTCTGGCGGACCCGGCTGCTCCAAGTCCTGACGGATTCCGGGGTGGAGCAGGACGAGGAGGTCCTCGCCGCGGCCCGCGCCGTGATCCGCGCGGAGCGCCGGACGGGGCACGTCATCGTGGGGGCCGACATCGGCGGACGGGCGAACTCCCGTTCCCCGTCGGACAGTCCATGACGACGTGTTGTCCGACGATCATGATCCGGCAAGTGAGACCACACCCCGACAGCCCCTGAGCCGGAGGGGCGCGCGGGGAGTGCGTAGGGGGCGCATGCGAAGAGTGTCGAAGCGCTTCCGGCAACCTATTGTGACCCCGCCCACACCGCGGGTACCCTTCACTTCCCTTTCTCCGCATCCCTTCCGCAACTTCCTTCGCAGTACGCCAAGTTGGCCAGGAGTCAGTGTCGTCTCGTGGCGCGATCCGTCAGGATGACCAGGGGAGTTCCTCATGACCGCACCTCTCGACAGCCCCGGATTCCCGAACGACCAGGCCACCGACTTCGTGCGGGAGTTCCAGACGACTGTGGCCCCCAGGTACGAGAACCGGGCGAAGCTGGAGACGAGTCCGCCGTTGTTCCTCCTGCGCGTGCCGCAGGCGTCGTACCAGAGTGGCGTGAACCGCGTCGTAGCGGCCCTGGCCGGGGCGCTCAGCCAGCGCGTGCCTTACGCCCAGCTGCCCGCCGGGACCAGGGACGACGCCGGCTCTGCCAGGGCGGCCCCCGACTCCACTCTGCTCTCCGTGGATGCCGGGAGACAGCTGTTCCGCAGTGCTCCGGAGAACATGACGCCCGACCGCTTCCCGCAGTTCAACGTCATGTGCGGCCTTGTCGAGTACGTCAGGTCCAACCCGGGCAAGTGGGCGGCCACCACCGATGACATGGAAGCGGCGCTGCGGAAGGACGCCGGTGAGCGACGGGCCCAGCGGGGCGGTCTGCTGGCGTTCACAAGGATGCAGGGCCCGGCCGACGGGGGCGGCATTGCCAGCTTCCTGACGAAGCTCAGCTGGCTGTCGTTCGTCCAGTTGCTGCCCCGGCGGGTCTGGGCCAACCGCATCTCCCGCACAGTCGTGCGGAGCTGGCTCGGCGCGGAGCGGGTGGCGCAGGGCAGCAAGAACCTGTTCCGGGTGATGGACCAGGTGGCCGCGGTGCGTTCCGTGCAGCTCGTGGACGACCCTGCCGACGAGGAGGCGCTGCAGGAGTTCGACTGGCTCGTCCTGCGGGCCCTCCTGGAGGACCTGCGCAGACCCGCGATCGGGCGGATTCTGCCCGGCAGGCGCCGTCGGACCTGCCGCCCGGTCCTGCTCGTGAGGATCCCTCCGGCGGGAGAGCCCGGCGCCCGGGCCGCGGAGCGCTTTCTGCGCTCCCTGTACCGGGCCCAGGGCACGGTCAAGCCGCCGGGCCCGCTCGTCATCGCCGTGGGCGTGCCCTCCGACACCCTGCTGGCCGATCTGGGCAATCCGTCCGAGAGTACGTTTCCGGATGCGAGCGTGCGGCTCGCCGAGAACGCCTCCGCCGGCGAACCCCCGGTCCTGGTCACCATCTTGGAAGGAGCCCTCGCGGCGCGCGGCGTACCCGTCCCGCCCGTGAACCTACGGACGTTCAGATTCAGCCGGTATGTCCCGACCTCGATCGCGAGCGGGGTGACCGTCCTGGCCCTGCTCGCGTTGGGGCTGACGCTCCCGCCCGTCTTCGCCGCTGCCCGCCACTGCCTCGGCGGCACCGGGTCTGTGGCGGAGTCCGCCCCCGCGCAGCCGATACAGGTGGATACCGTCGGCTGGTACCAGGCGGCCGTGCGGACCATCGCGCAGCAGAACAAGCGGGTCGCGCAGTACGCCGGCCAGGGCCGGACCGTGCGGACCGTCGTCGCCTTCGTGTCCGCCCCGCCGAAGACCGACGCCGAGACGCGTTTCGACGGCACGATCCCGGAGCTGCGCGGCATCGCTATGTGGCAGGAGAGGCTGAACAAGGAGGCTGCCGCGGACGACTCCCTGATACCCCTGCGCGTGGACGTACGCCAGGCCGGGGTCGCCTTCCGCGACGCCGAGAGCGAGGCGAGGAAACTCGTCGCGGAGATGGCGCACGAGAAGAGCGTTCCGGCGCGCGAGCGGGTCGTCGGCGTCCTCGCCTTCGCGCAGAGCCGGAACGAGACCCGGGCCGCCCTCCGGGTGCTCGGCGAGGCGGGCATCCCCACGATCGGCACCACCGCGACCGCCGACGAGATGCTCTCCGGCCCGGCCACCCGGACCTACTGGCCGTCCACGCCGCTCAACTCGCGCGAGGCCGGCATCGAGGCGGACTTCGCGTACACGGAGAACATCGTGACCGAGCCGGGTGCCGAGGACGTCTGCACCCCGGCCCGGCACGCGATCGTGATCGAGAGTTCCGTGGACCTGTACAGCCACAGCCTCGCCGGCCAGTTCGTCAACGCGTTCAAGGGCACGCACGAGGTGTTCGACTTCAATCAGGAGGGCGACTTCGGCCCCGCTCCGCTGAGCGGCGCCGTCAGCCAGCCCGATGCCGGCCAGTTGGCGCGGGCGCTGTGCGACGCGCTCAAGAACAAGCCGGACTCGGTTGTGTACTGGTCGGCTCGGGCCAAGGACTTCACCGCACTCATCAACTCCATGGACGCCGCCGGGACATGCACCGCGCGCGACCTGACCGTGCTCGGCGGCAACGAGCTGACCAACGTGGCGCAGACCGGGGCCTTCGCCAAGAAGGACTGGCTGCGCCTGTACTACTCCGCGCACCGGCTGCCCGCCGACGCTCCGGGCGCGAGCGAAAGGACCCGGCAGTTCGTGGCCGAGTACGACGCCTATGTGGAGGCCACCACCGAGGGCACGGACCCCTGGCGGCAGGACGGGCACTCGGCGGTCTCGTACGACGCCTTCCACGTCCTGTCGCAGGCGGTACGCGAGGCCGGACTGCACGACCCGGACATCGACCGCAAGTCCGTCCTGCTGGTCCTCGGCAGCGGCATCGCCTTCGACGGAGCGACGGGATACGTCTCCTACGACGGCGCCAACGCCCCGCCCCACGACAAGACCCTCGTCCTGCTTCGCCAGTCGGGGAACCTCCCGGAGGCCGTCCTTGCCTGCGGCGCCTACCGTCAGGACGAGTCGAGCGAGGCTCAGGGGCCGCCCTGCACGGCCTGATCAGCGGAGTGTGCGTGTCCCGAGACCGTTCGAACGAGGGCCCTGTCAGGCGGGCGCACCCGCGGGCGGCTGCTGGGTGGCGCAGTAACGGCACTTGCTCGCCGCCTCGGGGATGTCCTCGGCCAGACAGGCCGGGCAGGTCTTCACCGGCCGCGGGTCCCCGAACACGGTGACACCCCGGCGAGCCTCGGAATGCTTGTACGGCACAACGATCAGGAAGTACACGACGGCCATGAAGATGAGGAAGTAGATCAGCGCCGAGATGAACTGCCCGAGGTCGAGGTACGTCGCGTCGTTCCCCTCCTTCCCGAGTTGCCAGCCCAGTCCGGCGGAGCCACCGCCCTGGAACCGGGCGACGATCGGGTTGATGACGAAGTCGGTGAACGCTTTGATCAGAGTGGAGAAGGCCAGCGCGGTGACCAGACCGACGGCGATCACGATGACGTCGCCGCGCATCAGGAAGTTCTTGAAGCCCTTGAGCACGTTTTCTTTCCCTTTTCCGGAGACGGGAGTGCTCAGCACGCTAAGGGCGGACTCGCCGCGGGGATGACGAGCCACGGCCGGAAGCACCCGGACGGCGGCCTCTATGTCCGGGCCGTGGGTGATCAGCGGTTCTGCTGGTCGACCGCTGTTGCCGCTTCTGGAGGAATGGGGTCAGGAAGCCGGACCGTCGAGGCCGAGGCGGATCACGGCGAGTGCATCGGCGATCTCGACGGTCATCTCGTCGTCGGGGCCGAACACCATGCACATGTCCTGGTGGAGCGGTTCGAGGACCTGTCGGGCTTCCGCGGCCCGGCCCTGGGCGAGCAGCAGCATCCCGATGTTGTGCCGCAGCTCCACGGCTTCCTCGCTCACGTCGCTGTCGACGGCCCGCACGACGTTCAGCACGCCCTGCAGCGCGGCGAGCGCGTCGGTGACCTGGCCGAGTTCGGCCCGGCACCGGGCCGCCTGGGCGCGGCAGGCGCGGGCCTGCTCACCGGTGGCTCCGGCGATGCGGGCGTACGCGTCGGCGAGGGCGTCGAACTCGGGCAGGGCGGCCCGGAAGTCGCCCCCGAGGAGGCGGATCGCCGCTCGCCGCCGGCGCAGCGCCAGGACCTGCTTGCTCTCGGAACCGAGGGCGGGGGCCGCGGGTTCGATGACCTCGCCGAGCACCTCGGCGGCCTGCGCGAACCGCTCCTCCTCCAGCAGGGCGTCGGAGTGGGCGTACGCCGCCTTGATGTCCTCGCGCAACTGGGCGGGGACGGGCACCGGCTGGGGCCCCGGGAGGACGGCTGTCGGCGTCGAACCACCGGGTGCGGGGGCCTGGGCGCGGGCGTGGGGCGCGAAAGGCTGACGGAACACGCCCGTCGGGTCGGGGGCGCCGGCCGGCCCGGCATCGGCCGCGCCGGGCTCCTGGCCTACCTGCGGGAGGAACGGCAGCAGCCGCGCGTACACCTCCTGCGTGTCGGCGGGCCGTGCCTCGGGCGCCTTGCGCAGCAGGTGCAGGACCAGCTCCTCCAGCTCCTCGGGGACGTCGGGCCGCAACTGCCGCAGTGGGGTGGGGGCGGCGTTGACGTGCTGGTACATCAGCAGGTATTCGTTCTCCGCCTCGAACACGACACGTCCGCCGAGGAGTTCGTGCAGCACACAGCCCAGCGCGTACAGATCGGTCTGCGGGGTGATACGTCCGCCGCGGACCTGCTCCGGCGACATGTACTGGTGGGTGCCGATGGGGCTGCCGGTGGCGGTCAGTTTGGTGACGTCGGTCCGCAGAATCGCCGCGATGCCGAAGTCGAGTACCTTCACGGTGCCGTCACGGGCGACGAGGATGTTGCCCGGCTTGAGGTCCCGGTGGATCACCGGCACGTCGTGCGCGTACGACAGCACGGTCGCGACCTGCGCGGCGACGGCGGCCGCCCAGCTGACCGGCAGTGGCCGGCCGGGGTCGAGGTAGGTGGACAGCGGTACGCCGTCGACGAGCTCCATCACCAGGAACAGCCGCTCGTACGACGCGTCGAGCACCGCGTCGTACACCTGCGGCACGCCGGGGTGCTGGATGCGCGCGGTGATGCGGGCCTCGCGACGGAAGCGTTTGGCGAACTCCTCGGCCAGCCGCGGGGAGGTGACCGACGCCTGCCGGATGAGCTTCACGGCGACGGGCCGGTCGAGGACGGCGTCGTAACCGCGCCACACGTCGCCCATGCCGCCGTGGCTGAGCTCCTCCAGGAGTTCGTAACGGTCGGAGATCGCCTCCTGCGGCACCTTGCCCCCGGTGTGCGTGATGAACAGTCACGGTCTGGGGTCAAGTGTGACCGCTGTGTCGATCTGCCGTCCAGGGCTCGCGGTGCGACATGGATTTGTGGGCGGCTGTCAATGGACGACGGGCAGGGTGCGGCGGCCCGTCAGCCTCCCGCCGGCGGGACGTACTCCGCGCAGACGTGTGGCTCCGGAAGGGCTCAGAGATCGTCCGGCCACAGACGGAACGCCGTGTGCCCGGTCAGCGGGCGCACCATTCGGAAGTGCCGGCGATCGAGGGTCAGGATCGAATCCGTGAGGTACTCGGAGGCCATGATCACGTTCATGGTGTCGGTGATGCCGATCTGCGGATACCGCAGCATGGTCACCAAAGCGGTGGAAAGGTGCGGCTCGATCTCGGGCACCGCATACCGCCGTGCGGCGACACGGTCGCGAACGTGGGCGAGTGCCCCGTGCGCGGCCTCGGGGCCGATCCGCGAACTCAGCAGATGGTCGAGCTCCGCCAACACCAGCGGCGACACCACCACGTGGGCGGCGGCGGCCACTGCTTCGCGGCACCGCTGGTGCTCCGAGTCGCTTCCGTCGTAGTACGCGTACAGCCCTGATGTGTCGGCGATCAGAACGGTCACGCGCCGAAGCCCCGCAGATAGTCGTTGCGTCCCGCGTCCCAGTCCACGGCCGAACCACTGTGGAACACCGGAGCCTCATCGTCCGGGCCCATGGGGTCCGTCGGGTACGGGGCGACGCCCTGGTCGCCCACCGGGGCCAGTACGGCCACGGGCCGTCCGTTCTTGGTCACCGTGATGCGCTCGCCACGTTCGGCAGCGGCGAGGATCCTTGAGGCGTTTTGGTTGAACTCACGCGCGGTCGTCTCCATGTAGTACACGGTACTACCTCCCGTCGGTGAACGCTGCGGCGAAGTTTGGGGTGGGTGACGGGTGGGAGGGTGCTGTGGCTGGTCAACCTCTGCCCGGCAGGACGTACTCCGCCCAGACCGTCTTGCCGGGGCCGTCCCGGCGCGGGTGCCAGGCCCAGCGGTCGGCGAGGTGCTCCACCAGGAGCAGGCCGCGGCCGGTGTCGCGGAGGTCCGTGGGCGTCGCTGCGACCGGTACGCCTTCGGTACGGGTGTCGGTGACCTCGATCCGTACGGTCGTGGCGTCGTAGGCCAACGCGAGGTGGAAGTCGCGGCCGGGGACCCGGCCGTGCCGGACGGCGTTGGCGGCGAGCTCGGCGACGATCAGCGTCAGCGCGTGGTGCGCGTCGCAGTCGTAGGGGATGCCCCACGCGTCGAGCCGCTGCCCGGCAAGCCGCCGGGCGAGCCGCGCGCCGCGCGGGGTGGAGCTGAACCGCATCGCGAAGTGCCCTGTGGGGCTGACGGGTTGCCCGATACGAGAAGGAGCGGCGATCTCATTGTTCATGCCCTCAACGCTTCCGGCAGTGGCGTAGCGTGACCAGTGGTGACGCGCCGTCGCGTGCCGGTTGTACGCGACGGGGCGGGAGGTGTACGAGGCGCGCCGCGTGACCGGCTCGGGGTGGGCGCGTTGGGCCGGGGAACTGGGCCGGGGAGGCGGTGGAGCCGATGGGGTCGGTGGAGCAGGGCGAGGCCGAGGGAGCGCGGGAAGACGCCGGGCCGAGGCCGGAGGACGAGCCGGGATCCGGCGTGGTCACGGCGTTCGGGCGGCAGTTGAAGCTGTTGCGGGTACGGGCCGGCCTGGAACGGTCGGAGTTCGGGAAACTCACGGGCTACGCGGCCCAGTCGATCGCGTCCTTCGAGCAGGGGCGGCGGATTCCCCCGCCGAGGTTCATCGACCGCGCGGACGAGGTGCTGGACGCCAGGGGCGTGCTGAAGGCACTGAAGGAGGAGGTGGGGCGGGCGCAGTATCCGGCGTTCTTCCGGGACGCGGCGCGGTTGGAGGCAGGCGCGGTCGGCCTGTGCGTGTACGCGACGCATGCTGTGCCTGGCCTGCTGCAGACAGAGGAGTATGCGAGGGCTGTTTTCCGCATGCAGCGCCCGCTACTCGATGACGACGTCATTGAACAGCGTCTGGAGGCTCGGATGGTGCGGCAAGTCATCTTCACTCGTCGGCCGGCACCGCTGCTGAGCTTCATCATCGAGGAAGTGGTGCTGCGCAAGCCAATCGGTGGACGTGCGGTACTCCGAGGGCAGTTGGAGCAGATCCTGCTCGTAGGGCAGAACCGCAACGTGGAGATTCAGGTGATGCCAACCGAGCGAGAAGACCATGCAGGGCTGGGCGGACCCTTCAATCTGATCGACACTGCCGAAGGGCGACGCATCGCGTACACCGAGGTACAGGACGACAGCCGCCTGTACACCAGCACCGGAAAGATCCGTGAGCTCGAAGCCCGGTATGGCATTCTCCGGTCACAGGCACTCACCCCGTGTGAGTCGCTGGCCTTCATCGAGGAACTGCTGGGAGAGAAATGAGTGTTCAGCACACCGAGTCGACTGTGCCGGTGTCGGCCTGGTTCACGAGTAGCTACAGCAGCGGCGGGGGTGGTGAGTGTGTCGAGATCGCAGCCGCCGTCGACGGCATACACATCCGCGACTCGAAGGTCCGATCCGGACCGGTTCTGATGGTCGCCCCCGAGGCGTGGTCCGGGCTCGTCCGGCTGGCCGCCGACCAGACCGTCTGAGCCGTACATTCGTACCCCCGTGGGGCCCAGTCGCACAGGCGGCTGGGCCCCAAGTCTTGCAGGGATCAGATCCAGGTCACTTGGCGAACGTATACGCATTCAGGTTCGGGGCGCGGGACCAGCTCCGTGCCGTGGTCCGGCTGTGTGCTCACGATGTCCTCCAAAGGGTGCCCCGGCCAGCATGTCCAGCCAGGGCGTACGCATCAGACGTCGTCGTCCAGACCCTCCTCGCGGCGGATCATCCGCCAGGCGGCCTTGCGGGCGCTGCGGTCCAGGCTGGACTTGAAGCCCTTGTCGGGGCCGAAGTACTGGCGGCCCATGCCCGCGATGGTGTCGATGTGGTCGGCCATCTTGTCCGCGAAGACGTTGTCGAAGACGAGGCCGAAGTTGTCCTCGTCGTTGACGACGGCCGCCGCCCGCACCTTGGGGTCGGCCTTGGCCTCCTCGAAGGGCCGGATGACGTCCTGCTCGGTGAACTCCGTGCCGAAGCGTTCGTTGAACTTGTCGATCAGCTGCGAGAGCAGCGACTTCTCCGCTTCCTTCGCGCCGCCCGAGCCGTCGCCGAAGCCCTGCATTGTCGTCGGACCCTCCGCCGTGAGGGAGACGTCGTACTCGCCCGTCTTCTCCACCCGCATATGGCTGAGGTCGACCTCACCTATGTCCACGCCGCCGTCCGCGCGGCGTGGCAGGCGGTTGAGGAGGTAGCGGCCGTAGAGGTGCAGCCGCTCCAGTTCGGCGTCCTGGTAGGGGACGATCTGCGCGAGGAAGCCGTACTTCCTGACGTAGTCGTTGAGGTCGGCGCGGAAGCCCTCCGCCGTCTCCTGGTCGTCCTCGTCCTCGCTTTCGAGGAAGTGCGTGAAGCGGGCGACGGCGGGGGAGAGCAGCCGGTACAGCTCGGCGTGCAGCTTCTCCCACTTCGACTGCGAGCCTGCCGCCTTCTCCTTGGCGGCGAAGTACGCGGCGGCGAACTCGTCCATCTCCTGCCCGGACAGGATCGATGCCTGCATGACCCGGCTCTGCGCGGTGTAGAGCAGGTTGGGGTCGGAGGGGAGGGTGTGCGCCTCCTCGAAGTACGGGCGGAAGGACTCCTGTATGTCCTCGGCGTCGTTGACGAAGTCCAGGACCGCCAGGTCGGCCTGGGTCTTGCGCTCGGCGGTCCGGTTCAGCCGGGACAGGGTCTGGACGGCGGAGATGCCGGTCAGCGGCTTGTTGACGTACATCGTGGTCAGCAGCGGCTGGTCGAACCCGGTCTGGTACTTCTCCGCCACGACCAGGATCCTGTACTCGCGCTGGCCCGCACCGCCGGCTCGGGCGGCCTTGTCGTCGGCGCGCGTGTACGCGAACGCCTTCGGCAGCGCGCTCTCCGACAGCCCGCCGTTCTCCTTCGGCTCGGTGGTCTCCTCGCCGTCGATCGTGAGCGAGCCGGAGAAGGCGACCAGGACACCCAGGTCGGGGTACTTGGTGTCGTAGTCCCGGTCCTTGATGTAGCTCTTGATCGCGCGCGCCATCTGCACGGCGGACTGCCGGGAGCGGGTCACCACCATGGACTTGGCCCGGCCGCCCATGCGGCCCCGGCTGTGCGCGACGAAGTGCTCCACGATCACCTGGGCGTGCTGGGCGACGGTCGAGTCATGGGTCAGCGCGTACCGGGCGAGCAGGGAATTCGCCTTCGACGGGTCGACCTCCCGCTCGTCGGGGTTCTGGTTCACCAGCTTCCAGTACGTGTTGTACGTGACGTAGTTGCGCAGCGGGTCGAGGATGAAGCCCTCCTCGATCGCCTGCCGCATGGAGTACGTGTGGAAGGGCCGGTACGTCGCCTTGCCGTCGATGTCCTGCAGCGTGCCGAAGAGTTCGAGGGTCTTGGCCTTCGGCGTGGCGGTGAACGCGAAGTAGGAGAGGTTCGCGGCGCGGGAACGCTGCTCGGCTCTCTTCTTGAGCTGCTCGTCGAGGGTTGCGGCGTCGGCCTTGACCGTGGTCGCGCCCGCGTCCTCCGAGTCGGAGTCCAGGCCGAGATCACGCAGGGCGGCCCGTACGGCGGTGGCGGCGTCGCCCGACTGAGAGGAGTGCGCCTCGTCCACGATGATCGCGAAGCTGCTGCCCTGGATCTCGGTGGGGTTGCGCTGGAGGTAGTCGAGCAGCGCCGGGAAGGAGTGCAGGGTGACGGTGACGATCTTGCCGGTGTCGCGGGAGAGAGCCTTGGCCAACTGCTCGCCCTTCGCCCCGTGCTTCTCGTCGATCTTCACGACAAGACCTGCGGTCTGCTCGAAATTGCCGACCGTTTCCCGGAGTTGGGCGTCCAGGTTGCGGCGGTCGGTGATGACGATGACCTTGTCGAAGACGGGCACGCCGGGCTTGAGGCCCTTGGTTATGGCCTCGGGGTCGAGTTCTCGGGGGTCGGTGGAGGTGTGCAGGTCACTGAGGCGGTGCGCGAGCCAGCCGATGGTGTTCGACTTGCCCGAGCCGGCCGAGGCCATGACCAGGTAGTCGTGTCCCGCGCCGTGCGTGGCGGCGTGCGCGGTGAGCTTCTTGACCGCGTCCCACTGCTGGAACCGCGGGAAGACCATCGTCTTCGTCGTGCCGCCGCCGGGCGTCTTGCTCTTGTGCAGGTGCACGAACCGCTGGAGCAGGTCCAGCCAGTTGTCCGGCTGCCAGACCTGCTCCCAGAGGTAGGAGGTCGCGTACGTGCCGTAGGCGGTGGGGGCCGGGTTTCCGGCGCCGCCCGGCTGACCGGGGCCGTTGGAGCCGGTGTTGAACGGGAGGAAGCGGGTCTTCTCGCCCTTGAGCTGAGTGGCGACGAAGACCAGGTCCGGGTCCACGGCGAAGTTCGCGACGACCCGGCGCGTGAAGATCAGCTCGGTGGGGTCGCGGTCGGTCCGGTACTGCTCCTTGGCCTGCTCCACCCCCTGCTTGGTCAGCGGGTTCTTCAACTCGGCCGTGGCAACCGGGATTCCGTTGAGGAAGAGGACGAGGTCGAGCCGGTTGCCCCAGTCGGCCTGCTTCGTCGCGTACGCGAGTTCCCGGACGACGGTGAGGCGGTTGGCCCGGTATCCGTCCAGCACGGAGTCGTGGGCGACGAGGTTGGGCTTGAAGTAGGCGACGCGGAGGAGGACGCCGCGGTCCTTGACGCCGTTGCGGAGGACATCGAGGAGCCCGTTGGTGGCGATGGCCTGGTCGAGACGGCCGGCGAACCCACGCTGCGCTTCGTTCGGGTCGCCGCCGTAGACGGTGAGCAGCTCGGTCCACTCGTCGGGTTGGGTCGCCCCGATGAAGGTGAACAACTCGTTGGTGTCCAGACCGAGATCGGCCCGGTAATCCTGCGGGCTGGCCTCGCGCCAACCGCGCTCGACCATGGCGGCGACGATGGCGTCACCGAAAGCGGACTCCGTGTGGATCGGGCTCATGGCTACGCGCTCACTCCGTCCGTTACGTTGCGTCCGCTGGCGCTGGAGACGTCGAACTGGCCGGTTACGGCGGCGGTGATCAGTGCCTGGCGGCGTTGAGCGAGGAGAGCAAGCTGCCGCTTTGCGAGCTTGGCGAGGCGGAGACTCTGTGCCCTTCCAGCCTCAATTTCTGCCACGAGTTCGTCTTGCTGTGTACGTGGCGGACAGTAAATGCGCAGCTTCAGGCAATCTCCAACACGCATGTGCGCATGCAACGAACCTGCGCCGAGGAGCCGCAATTGCCTGTCCATGTGTGATCCCAAGAAGTTGTAGAGCAACAGCTCCTTCTTGATTACATTTTCATTTGCCCGATAGAGTACGATGCGCTGCCCCAGGAAGACCGAGGTGTCCGTGCGCAACATGCCTACTTGCCCGAGTGGGGCTTCGCGTGTGAAGAGGATGTCTCCGTTTCGGGGGGTGCCGCGACGATTCCACTCGATGAAGACTCGACGCTCCACGGAGAAAGTCTCGGACAGATCCACTTCTCCGTTCCGAATATTGGATGTTCGGATCATTTTATACGGCGTCACCTCCGTCGATGTCGGGGCTGTCTTGTTCACGCAGTCCACAATTGCGCTACAGACAGCAGATGCCGGGACGGAAAATTCCGCGGAGAGCCCGGTCAAAGTTTTGTCGATTACTGCTCGCGCCCGTTCAACCGCCAAATCTGACAACTTTTGGTAACTATCGGCCAAGCGGTTGATGCGGGCGGTCTCTGCGTCGAGGAAGCCGGCGATGCGGCGCTGCTCCTCCAGTGGCGGCGTTGGAATTGGCAAACGCGCAAATGTTTCCCAGCTGCGAAAGTCGACTGAACGCTGTCGCACCGTACCCGCCTGCAGCTCCAAAAAACCGGAATGCGCCATGGCTCGCAGAGCATAGGAAACGAATCCGGGGTCGCTCCTACCATTTGGGGAACATACATGGTAGACGGGTGAGCACTTACCTTTCGAATCGGACACTCCAACGGCACCGGCAAATCCATCAAGGGCGTGGAAAACAAGGTCGCCGACTTCAACGCCTTGATATCCTTGCTCCTTGTCCGAGAATGTGTAGCCATCCTCTCGTCGATGCGACCGAAGCGTCACTTGCCCGTCTCGATATGCCGTAACTACCCCTTGATCAGTCGAGGGCTTTCGGTTCTCCTTCGAAAGGAGTCGACGCAAGGGGTGAATCGCCCAGCCGCCAGGAAGTTCGTTGCTGTCGATCATCCCGCAACCTTCCCCAGCAGAACCTGAATCTCAGCCTCCAGTGACTTCAACTCCGCATCGATCTCCGCCAACGGCCTCGGCGGCTGATACACGTAGAAGTGCCGCGTAAACGGGATTTCATACCCGATCTTCGTCTTCGTATGGTCGATCCACGCGTCCGGCACGTGTGGCAGCACCTCACGCTTCAGATACTCCTCGACGTCCTCCCCCAGCGGAACGTTCTCGAAGTCCCGCAGGTCCGCATCCGGCTCCGGCGTGCCCTTGATCTTCTGGACCTCGCCCTCCGGGTCCCGGACGCCGATCGTCTCCCGTACCGCCTTAGCGAACGGCGCTCCCGACGGCCACGTCAGCCCGGCCGCGACCACGGCGTCCTTGAGGGCGATGAAAGCATCGGACTTCGTCGTCCAGGACGAGCCGAGCAACGTACGCACAGCCGCGACGAACTCCTCACTCCGCTCCAGCTTCGCGACCGGCTTGGCCTCCGCCAGCGCCGCCAACGTCTCCTCCGTGACCTCGAAGCGGAGCTTCAGGGGGCGTTCGACGGTGATGCGCTGGTAGCCGAAGTCCTCGTTCCAGAAGACCTTGACCTTGCCGTGCAGAGCGTGTTCGGGGTCGCCCGCGACCTGCAGCGCCTCCGCGTACAGCCGGGTGATGTCGCCGATGTGGTCGGGACGGCCGTTCGTCCCGTCGCCGAGTTCCTTGCGCTTGTCGCCGAGTGACTTGCGCATCTTCTGCCACTGGTCGCGCGCGTCGAGCAGGACGACCTTGCCCTTGTGGTCGGCGTCCTTGCGGTTGGTCAGGATCCAGAAGTACGTCGAGATGCCGGTGTTGTAGAAGAGCTGGTCCGGCAGGGCGACGATCGCCTCCAGCCAGTCGTTCTCCAGGATCCAACGTCGGATCTCCGACTCACCAGACCCCGCCGCGCCGCTGAACAGCGGGGAGCCGTTGAAGACGATGGCGATGCGGGAGCCGCCCCCGCCGTTCACGTCCACCGGCTTCATCTTCGAGATCATGTGCTGGAGGAAGAGCAGCGAGCCGTCGTTGATGCGCGGCAGGCCCGCGCCGAAGCGGCCGGCGTCGCCGAGCGACTTGTGCTCGTACTCGACTTCGTCCTTGACCTTCTTCCACTCCACGCCGAACGGCGGGTTGGCGAGGAGGTAGTCGAACCTGCGGCGGGCGTGGCCGTCGTCGGAGAACGAGTTGCCGAAGCGGATGTTCTCCGGGTCCTGACCCTTGATCATGAGGTCGGACCGGCAGATCGCCCAGGACTCGGGGTTGAGTTCTTGCCCGTACACCTCGACCGTCGCGTCCGGGTTGAGGGCCTTGATGCGGTCGTCCGCGGCGCTGAGCATGCCGCCCGTGCCGCAGGCCGGGTCCATGACCGTGCGGACGACACCCGGCAGGCTGAGTGCGTCCGCGTCGGGCGCCACCAGCAGGTTGACCATCAGCTTGATGACCTCGCGCGGGGTGAAGTGCTCACCCGCGGTCTCGTTCGACTGCTCGGCGAAGCGGCGGATCAACTCCTCGAAGATGTAGCCCATGTTGTGGTTGGGCACGACGTCGGGGTGCAGGTCGAGGTCGGTGAACCTGCCGATGACCTGGTAGAGCAGGTTCGCGCTGTCGAGCTTCCTGACCTGCTGGTTGAACTCGTACTTGTCGAGGACCTCGCGGGCGTTGTCGGAGAAGGCGCCGACGTAGATCTGCAGGTTCTTCGCCGCGTTCTGCGGGTCGGCCGCGATCTTCCGCAGCGTGAGGTCGCTCTTGTTGTAGAACGAGTGGCCCGAGGCCTTGCGCAGGAAGTGGTCGGTGTCGATCTCCTGGCCCGCGAACTTGGCGACGGTCTCGACGACCTTGTCGCGCGTCGGCTCCAGGACGCACTCAAGGCGGCGCAGCACGGTGAACGGCAGGATGACCTTGCCGTAGTCGGACTGCTTGTAGTCGCCGCGCAGGAGATCGGCGACGGACCAGGCGTGGTTCGCCAACTCCGTGTGCTTGCTGCTGTTCAAGAGGTCCCGGCTTCCTTTCGAAGAGCGCCGTCCGGGCGGGGACGGCAGGGATCCAGTGTGGTCGTGTGCGGTGGGACGTGTGGGGCGTTTCAGGCGGAATTGTGGTCTGGAGTGTCCGGGCTGTTTGGGGCGTCCGGCGGCAGGAGTACGCCGGCGGTGAGACCGGTGGTGAGGGTGGCCGCGGTGTCGGCGGCGAGGTCGGCGGTCCGGCGGACGGCCGCGCGCAGCTCGTACACGCGGCGGAAGGCCTCCCCGTAGCGCCGCTGTTCCTCCAGGGGCAGCAGTGGTACGCGCAGGCGGCCCGGTGTGACGTGCACGAGGGTGGAACCGGTGGACGCGGAGGCGATGTTGTCCTCGGCGCCGAGGAATCCGGCCAGGAACCACGGGTCGAGGCGGGCCGGGTCGGGGCGCAGGAGGTGGATGTGCGGACCGAGCAGGGCTCCGGCGTCCCGCTCGTCCGCGACCCGGGTCATCGCGGCCCCGTCGCCGCCGCCCGCGACGGCGCGTACGAGGACGTCCCCGGCGGCGACCGGCTGCGTGGCGTCGGCGGGGACGTCAACCGGCCCGCCGGACGGGGGATTTGCGGCGGAGATGTCCTGGGCCGTGATGACCGGCCGGTCCATGGTGGGGGTGGCGCCGCCCTTGGAGCCTCGGGTGCCGGGCGTCGCCGCCCGCAGCACGGTCAGGGCCCCGCCGCGTGCCAGGTCGGAGACGGTTGCCGTACGCCACTCGCGAGCCGAGGCCCCGGACGGCCGCCATCCGCCGGACGCGGAGGCGGCTGTCAGGGCGGCGACCTGCTCGGCCAGTCGACCGTGCAGGTCGTGGACGCGGCGGGCCAGGGCGGCCGGGTCGATGTCGGCCGCGGTCACCCGCACATGGCGGGCCGGGGTGACGTCGACGACGTCGTCGAGGAGGTCGACGAGCGGCACCGCGCGGGCGACGCCGGGCTCGTCGGCGTAGGCGTCGGAGGCGGTGGTGAACGTGGACCACTGGGCGAGGACCCGGTCGGTCAGCCCCGCCCAGTCGAAGGAGGAGGCGGAGGGCGACGAGGCGGGGGCGGAGGAGGCGGCGGAAGAGGACAAGCCGGATCGGCGGGGGCGTGAGCCGCCGCGGGTGCCGGCGCCGGCCGTGGCCGTGTCGGTGGCGGACGGCGTGCCCGCGGCTCCGTCCCGCTGCTCGCTCTCCCCGTCGACGAACAGCACCGTCGTACGGTCCGGGCCGCCCGGCTCGGGGCGTCGGAACACCCAGATCTGCAGGCCGATGTGGAGCGGATACGCGGCACGCGCCGGGAGCGAGACGACGGCGCGCAGGGCCCCGCTGCGGATGAGTTCCGCGCGGATGCGGCGGGCGGAGGAGCGGAAGGCGAGCGCGGGCGGCAGCAGCATGACCGCGTAACCGCCGGGTTCCAGGTGCGCGAGAGCGTGCTGCACCCAGGCCAGTTCGGATTCGAAGCGCGGCGGGAGCCCGTACGCCCACCTCGGGTCGTAGGCCAGCTCGTCGTGACCCCAGTCGCGGTCGGCGAACGGCGGGTTGCACAGGACGGCGTCCACGGTGACGTCGGGGAAGGCGTCGGCGCGCAGGCTGTCACCGACGCGGATCGCCGTCTCGGCCTCGGGTGCGGCGAGCAACAGCCGGACCGCGGTGCGCCGGCCCTGGACGGGGAGCGAGTCCTGCCCGTACAGCTCCCGTGCGCCCTGCCGGGCGGCGGCGGCGAGGAGCGTGCCGCTGCCGCAGGCGGGGTCGAGGACGCGGGACGCGCCGGCGGGCAGGAGCCGTGCCATGAGCCGGGCCAGGCCCTCCGGGGTCTGGTAGACGCCGCTGACGGCGCCCTCGTCCAGTTCGCGCTCGGCGAGGACGTCCACGGCGGCCTGTGCCCCCGCCTCACGGACGCAACCCAGCAGCGCGCGGACCGCGCCCACGTCGTCCGGACCGTAGCGGACCGGCTCGGCCTCGGGTACGGCGACCGGGAGCTCGCCCGCGGTCTTCTCCGCCTGGGCGATCAGCTGGTCGTCGGGCACGGCGGCGAGGTCTGCCAGCTCCTTCGGCGTGCGCCGGGACGCGGCAGCCACCAGCGGGAACAGTCGCGCGGCCACACCCGAGCCGGGTCCCAGCAGCCGTAGCGCCGTGCGCAGTTCCTCGGTCGGCGAGGCGGTGGAGGTGTGCCCGCGTCCCCGCAGCCAAGCCTGGACGGCCGGCAGGTCGTAGAGCGGGCTGGTCTCCGTGCCCGCGCTGGGGGCCGGGAAGTCGTCGTGGCGGCGGCGCCAGTTGCTGACGGTGGCGCGCGTGACCCCTGCGATGCGGGAGATCTCGGCGGCCGTCACATACGCGGAGGGCGCCGGCTGGGCTGGTGGCTGCTGGGGCATGGCGTGGGGTTCCGCACCTCTCGGGCCAGTCGGACAGTGGATGGTTAACACCGTACAGCGGTCGTCAAGTCCGTCAATCCGTTTGACAGTGCTTTCAGTGACGTGCTTATCTGATCCTGCTTCCGAGTGGAAGCGGCTGCCGGGTCACCGCGCTGAGGACCCTCGTCGCCGTACCGCTCCGCGCATCCGATCTCTACGCACCCCTGCCGATCACTTCCATCGCAACGCCACAGGCGGGGTCGCTCCCGGCCCGCGTCCATCCCGCGTCCATCCCGCGTCACGGTCGCCACTCGCCACTCGCCGCACCTCGCGCTCGCAACAGGAGGAACCCAGATGACCACCCAGCCCCCGCAGCAGCCCGGCTTCCCGCAGCAGTCCGGCTATCCGCAGCAGCCGGGCTGTCCGCCGCCTCCCTTGCCGCAGAAGAAGCGGTCCAAGGCCAAGCTGGGCTGCCTCGGTTGCGGTGGCGTCCTGGCGGCCGCGCTCGTCATCGGTGGTATCGCGGCCGCGGTGGGGTCCGGCTCGGGCGACTCCTCGTCCAGTGCCGCGAACTCCGCCGCGTCTGCCGGCTCCTCCAAGGCGACCGGCTCCTCGAAGAACGACGGCTCCTCGAAGACAGACGGCTCGTCCAAGACCGACGACTCCTCCAAGACCGCCGCGCCCCGGCAGTCCACCGTCGACGCCTTCAAGGCGTACGTGAAGAAGCACGAGTCCGCGAAGACGCGGGAGGCCGCGGCGCATGTCACCAAGGTCCAGGGCGCCGACGAGAACAACGACATCTTGGACACGGCTGACATCTACACGGACTACACCGGGGACCTGGCCAGCGCGGACACCGGTAACGCCAAGCTGCTCGCCTCGGCCTTCGCCGACTTCCAGGCCGGCCGGGGCAAGGCCAGCAAGAACGGCCTTGTCACCGTCTACAACGCCGGCGGCGACATCCTGAGCAACGGCAACTACTGACGTTGTAGCCGGAACCCACGCCGTCCCGCACCTGCCTGCCGGACCCGGCGGTTCCCCTCTCCCTGCCGCCGCCCGCGTCCCGCCGAAGTCGGCAACGGCGACAGACGGCCATACGGAGGGTCGCTCCGACCGGGCGCAACCGCCTCGCCTCCGGTCACGCCCCACCCGAACCACGCGCCGACCCGGAGCTGTTCATCACCGTCCACGGTCAGGTCCACCCACCTGGCGTCGCCGGCGCCTGACCTGCACGCCCCACCCGGTGGGCGTCACGCGCTGCTCACCTCCGCTCCCGCTGCCCCCCGAGGGCTACCTGCTCGGAAAGGAAGTCATCCATGACCATCACCGTCGACTCGTCGCGCCTCTCCCTGGTGCGTGAGGAGTCCACCTACCTGGCGATCCGCACCAGCCAGGGCGGCCGGACCGTCTACACGACGCGCATACCGCTGGCCGACCTCTCGGTCATCCTCACCATCCCGGACCCGGCCAAGCCGGACCCGGACAACCGCAAGGTGGACATCGCCCACGCCAAGGGCTTCGGCCAGTACCTCGCCGACAATCCCGGCTGGGTGGCTCCGGCCCTCCTCATCCGCGACACCGGCGGCTGCCGCTTCGAGCCGATCAGCGAAGACGGCTCGGTCGGCTACCTCACCGTCCCGTGGTCGATCGGCGGAATCGGACGCCTGATCACGATCGACGGCCAGCACCGCATTCTCGGCGTCCACCTGGAGAAGAAGCGCATCACGGACGAGGTCTCCCGCATCGACCGGGAGATCCACCGTGCCAACGAGGCCAGGAAGGCGAAGCTGGAGCAGGACCGCGAGGCTCTGATCGGCCGAATGCAGCGACTCAAGGACGAGTTCGTCGGCATCGACATCTACGTGGAGCCCGACGGCGTCCAGGGGCAGCAGATGTTCGTCGACGTCGCGGACAACGCCAAGGGCATCTCCGGTGCCGTCCGGGCCCGCTTCGACACCTCGCGCATCGCCAACCGCACGCTCAGCGACATCGTCACCCACCCCCTGTTCCTGGGCAAGATCGACATCGAGCGAGACCGGATGACCCTGACCAACCGCAACCTGATGGGCGCCAAGCACGTCGCCGACATCACGCGGGCCGTCATCGCCGGTCCCGGTGGCCGCGTCAGCAAGAAGGTCGAATCGCTGACCGACAACGAGGTCATTGAGAGCGTGCGCGGCTTCCTGGACGTCATCTCCATCGCCTTCACCGCGCTCGCCGAGATCACCGAGGAGGACGTGGACAACTACGACCCCTCGCTCTCCGACAAGAAGAAGAACGAGCCGCCGGCGCCCCCCACCAAGGCCATGGGGCTGCGCGAGTCCTCGCTCCTGGGCTCGGTGGGCATGCTCCGCGTCCTGGGCGGCGTCTACCGCAACCTGCGGGAGGCCGGAGCCGAGGACGGTGACGTCCAGGAGTTCTTCAAGCGGCTCGACCGGCACATGACCGCCCCGGTCACCGAGGACAGCATCTGGCGTACCACGGACGCGAACGAGGACTTCGAGCCGAACGCCTCCGCCCCGATCATGCGGCAGCAGAACGTCGTGCACCTGACCAAGGTGATCACGGACTGGTACAAGAAGGCCCCGGCCGCCATTTGACCGGCGAGCAATACCGGATTCCCGCCCCGTCTGGCGGATTCCCGAGGCGTGGCAACGCAGTGATGGCGCCTGGCACACTGCTTGCCCAGCGACGGTGCGGAGGACGAGTGCGCCCTCGCACGACAAGGGGGACGGGGCCACTCACGCCGCGGGGTATCGGCCGAAGAAATGCCGCGGGGTATTCGCCGAAGAAATCTCGAGCAGGGCTGTCGAATCCGGGCCGGCCGTTCGACGTAGGGGTGTCAGGCAACAGCAACCACCTGGAAGGACAGCCACATGGCGCAGTACGCGATCCTCATCTACGCGAAGACCCACGTCGACGAGGCCGAGGTCGTTCCCGGGGCGCGGGAGGCCCATGACCGCCACTTCCAGGACATGGTGCAGGCCGGCGCCCTGGTCGCGGCTTTCGCGCTGCAGCCCGCCGCAGACACAGCAACCTCGATCCGCGGCGACGTGATCACGGACGGCCCGTTCGTCGACGCCAAGGAGGTCATCGCCGGGTTCGCCATCATCGAGGCGCCCGACCTGGACGCCGCTTTGAAGATCGCTCGGGCCAATCCCGCCACCCAGCAGGGCGGCGGTGTCGAGGTGCGGCCTGTCCAAGGCGGCTTCATCGCGGAGGGGCCCGCCGCGGCATGACGTCCCTGCCAGACGTCGAAACGGCGGTCGCGTACGCGCACCGTCGCGGGTGGGCCCTGGTGCTCGCCGCGACGTCGCGCGTCGCGCGCGACCTGGACCTGGCCGAGGAGTGCGTGCAGGAGGCGTATGCCGCGGCCCTGGTGAGCTGGGCACGTGAGGGGATCCCGAACAATCCGGAGGCGCGGACAGGCTGAGCTGCCGGATCGGCTGCGTGCGGTGCTCGGCGTGATCCATCTGCTGTTCACCGCCGGGCACACCGCGCCGTCCGGCGCATCGCTGGTGCGTAGCGACCTGGTGGACCAGTCGCTGCGGCTGGTCCGGACGCTGCGGGAGCTGATGCCCGACGAGGGGGAGGTGCGGGGGCTGCTCGCCCTGCTGCTGGTCACCGACGCCCGGCGTGCCACCCGGGTCGACGCCGACGGTCGCCTGCAACGTCTGGAGGACCAGGATCGATCGCTCTGGGACCGCTCGGCGATGGCCGAGGCGCACGACCTGATCGTGGACGGGCTGTGCGGCGGGCGGCCGGGCCGCTATGTCCTGCAGGCGGCGATCGCCTCGCTCTACGCCGAGGCACCGTCCTACGACCAGACGGACTGGCCGCAGATCGTGACCCTGTACGACGAGCTGCTGTCGGTGTGGCCCTCGCCGGTGGTGGCGCTGAACCGTACGGTGGCGGTGTCGATGGTCTCCGGGCCGGCGCAGGCGCTGGCAGAGGTTGCGGCGTTGGAGAAGGACGGCCGGCTCACGAGATACCACTACCTGCCGGCGATCAAGGCGGACCTGCTGCAGCGGCTGGGCCGCTGGGAGGAGGCCTCGATCGCCTACCGCCACGCGCTGGAGTTGGCCGGGAACGAGGCCGAGCGAGAGTTCCTGGCCGAACGTCTCGCCGGTCCGCACCGGGCACAGGTACGCCGGAAGGCGCCCACGCACGCCACTGCTCCGTTGACTGCACTATCTGGTTGATCTGCTGGCGATCAGTTGGCACAGGGCCGCCGCGACAGGCAGAGTGGACCTGGGCATGCCCATACTGTCCCGGCACCGCCCCGGCCACGGCGCATGACTTCCGCAGTTTCAGCGGCCGTTCCTGGAGCGCGGATCAGGACCCGGTACTCCATTGGCAGTGCGATGTGGTGGGCCGGTTCAGTCATCAAGGAACCGAGTGCCGTAGCCGGCCGACGTTGGTCAGCGCTGTTCCTGATCCGTTTATGCCCGTAGCCCCAGGCCGATTACCCGCTGTTCTGTTCTGGGCCCCGGTCACCGCCCTTGCCGGAACATGACGGCCACAGTGGTCCGTAGCCTCTGGACGACGGTCCGGGCAGGTGGCTGATCGGCCACCGCGCCGCCATCACCACCGCGTTCACCGCGGTCACGACCGCCCTACTTCGGGCGGACTCCGTCCAGGAGGTTGTTCACGAGCGCGACGACGAAGTCGTCGGTGACAGGTTCGTCGGGGATGAGCAGTCGGTGGTAGACGGCGCCCCAGAGCTGGTCGACGAGGACCTGCACGTCGATGCCGGTGCGGATCTGGCCGAGTTCCTGAGCCCGGCGGAGGCGTTCCGCCGCCAGCCGGCGCCGGTGCGAGGAGTACAGCTTCCGGTAGGCGGTCGCCAGGTCCTCGTCGGTCTGTGACTCGCCGATCAGCTCGGTCAGTATGCGCCCGCCTGGGGTGTGGGTCATCACGTGGGCGAAGGCACGAAGTTGGGTGAGCAGGTCGGCGCGGATGTCTCCGGTGTCGGGGAAGGCGAGCGTTTCCTCGACGGCGTGGAAGTAGCCGTCCAGGGCGAGTGCTCCTTTGGAGGGCCACCATTTGTAGAGGGTGGTCTTGCTGACGCCCGATGCCCGGGCGATGCGTTCGAAGGTGAGGTCGGCGATGCCTTCGGTGAGGAGCAGGTCGCCTGCGGTGCGCAGGACGTCTGCTCGGACCTCGTCCGCGGGCCGGCGCCCTCGTCCGCGACCGGTGCCTTCCTTGGCAGTGGGGCCGTTCGCCTTGTTCGCCACGTGTGCTCCTGATCGGTTGCCGGGGGTCAGGTCAGTTTCCGTTGCGGCCGGTGTCACGGGGTGATCCGCAGGCTCGCGATCAGCCCGTCGCGCAGGCGGAAGGTCATGGGGCCGGTGCCGTTGTGGCCGTTGCCGGTCACGGTCAGGGTCGCGACGTAGGTGTCGGGGGACGAGCCGGGCTGGATCGCATCCAGGTCGAAGTGTGCCTGGACGCCGGTGTTGTCGGTGCGGTCCCAGGCGCGCACGCCGTCGCGGCCGTGGTACGCGCGGCCCCAGTCGTTGAGGTCGGCGTCGTGGGTGAACGCGGCGGCGAACGCCTCGGCGTCGCCGCGGTTGGTCGCCTCGATGAACGTCTGGATGGCGGCCGGGGTTTCGATGGTGGTCATGGTGATTGCCTCGGTGGTGAGGGGAGTCGGGACGGGGGGAAGGCTGACGTCCCTCGCCCGTCCCGGGCCCGGGGTATCAGCGCTGGACGGTGAGCAGGTCGGCGAGGTCGATGCGGGTGAGGAATTCACGGCGGATGCGGTCGGCGACCTCGGAGACCTCCTCGGATCCGTCGTCGGCGGGGTCGATGTGCACGCGGAAGGGGCGCTCTCCGGCGGGCAGGGCGACGATACGGGCGATCTCGTCGGAGACCAGCGACGCGGACGCGCCCTCCGGGGCGAGAGCGGCGAGCTTGGCCGCCACCTGATCCATCAGGCCGGCGTACCTGGTCTCGTACTCGGCCTCGACGGTGGTGTCGTCGGGGCGGCCGGAGTGGGCGAAGTGGTTGGTGCCGCTCGTGAACGAGCCGGGAACGACGATCGAGGTCTCCACGCCCCAGCGGGCGAGTTCGCCGGCGTAGGACACCGCGAGGGAGTCCATGCCCGCCTTGGCCGCGAAGTAGGGGGCGAGGTAGGGCGGGGTGCCGCCCTTGACGCTCGTGCTGGACACCCAGACCACCAGGCCCTGTCCACGCCGGCGCATGCCCGGCAGCGCGGCGCGGTTGACGCGCTGGGTGGACAGCACGTTCACGTTGTAGAGCTCGGCGAGCTGGTCGGGGGTGAACGCCTCGGCCGGCCCGGTCACCATGTGCCCGGCGTTGTGGATCAGCACGTCGATGCGACCGTGCTCGGCCCCGATCCGTGCGATGGCGGTGTCGACCGAGTCCTGGGAATTCACATCGAGCTCGATGGAGCGCAGGTCGACCTTGTGCTCGTGGGCGTAGTCGGCGGCGGCCTGGACCTGGGGCGCGTTGCGGCCGGTGGTCTGGCGCATGCCGGCGTAGACCGTGTGGCCGGCGTCGGCCAGGACGCGGGCGGTCAGAGCCCCGAAGCCGCTCGAGGCGCCGGTGATGACGATGACGTTGCCGGTGGTGGACATGGACGTGGTTCCTTTCAGCAGTGATGGCGGGGGCGGGTCTTCTGCGTGTGCGGCAGGGGTCAGGCGAGGCCGCCGTTGGCGTAGAGGACCTGTCCGTTGACCCAGCGCGCGGGGCCGGCGAGGAACGAGACGACCTCGGCGATGTCCTCGGGCCGGCCCAGCCGCTCGAGCGGGGTCGCCTGGGCGAACTTCGCGATCGTGGCGTCGTCCTTGCCGTCCAGGAACAGCGGTGTGGCGGTGGGGCCGGGCGCGACGGCGTTGACGGTGATGTCCCGGCCGCGCAGCTCACGGGCCAGGGTGAGGGTCAGGCCCTCGACGGCGGCCTTGCTGGCGACGTAGGCGCCGTAGGCCGGCAGCTGGGTGCGGACCACCGAGGTCGAGAAGTTGACGATCGCGCCACCCGGGCGCACGTGGCGCGCCGCCTGCTGAGAGACGACGAAGGTGCCGCGGATGTTCGTGCGGTGCATCCGGTCCAGGTCGGCGAGGTCGAACGTCGCGATCGGGCCCAGGATCATGATGCCGGCGGTGTTCACGACCACGTCGACTCCGCCGAAGTCCGCCTCGACCGCTTCGAACGCCGCGCTCATCGCGCTCTCGTCGGCGACATCGCCTCCCACTGCCAGGGCCCGGCCGCCGGCCGCGGTGATCGCGGACACGGTTTCCTCGGCCCTGGCCTTGTTGCCCGCGTACTGCACGGCGACCGCGAAACCGTCCTGGGCGAGCCGCTCGGCCACGGCACGGCCGATGCCGCCCGAGCCGCCGGTGATCAACGCGACGCGGTTGGTGACTGGGGTACTCATGGTGTTCTCCTTCCGAACCATCAAATGAACGCTACGTACATATAAGCTCGTAATGAACGCGGCGTCCATATGTGTGGGCAAGATTTTTCCGAACGATCGAAGACGAACACCCCTTCACCGCCCGCCGAAGCTTCGCCGACAGGCAAGCCCTGGTTCCCGGTTCGGTGTCGGGGGCGGCGAGATTCAGTGGTTGCCGGTCTGGCGGTGTGGTGTTCCGGCGCTGGTCAAAGGGTTGAGGGGCTGACGCTGCTGGAAGGCGAGAGACCCCTCTCAGCGGCCGCCAGTCCACTGCCCCTGCTGCGCGCAGTCAGGTACACGCGGCACCCGGCCTCTCGGCCAGGCGCTCTGACGCCGGGCTGGTCAGAGCTTCAAGATCCCCCCAGGGGCTCTTCTCATGACTGGGCCACAAAGCCACCATGTCCGCCGTGTCGGGATACTCATCCCAGGTCCGGCCATCGAGCAGGCGACCGCCAGCCTTCGGGGTCAGCCCACCGACCTGCTTGGAGAGCAGGGCCACCCGAAGATCGACACACTGGTCTCGAATATCGCGAACCCAGGCCAAGTCCAGCGCTCGGTGAGCCGGGCCGCTCTCGCCGCCGACAATCACCCAGTCGATCCGCGACAGCTCCAGGGAGGGCACTGGCCCAAGCAGCGGCTCCAGCGACAGAAACCGGACAGCCGCAGGGATGCCCCGCAGCTCATCAGCCCGCCAGCAGTACTCATCCGACTCGATCGACGTGCCGATCCAGACATTGGGAAGCGGCCAGAAACTCAAGGCGTTCCAGTTGGCCACACGCTTACGCACGTCCTCGCGCACGGGCCTGGCCAGCGGAACAGCTTCGTCCTCTGACAACCGGTCCGCTGGTCCGCAGATCACCGTCACGCTGGTACTTCGCCTGCCCCATCGCCTTGAGCCGCTTCGCCAAAGTCAACGCGTAGCAGTGGTCGTAGCCCGGCGAGATACGGTCGCACCCAGTCGTCGGGTTCCAGGTAACCTCGGTCCACTCGATGGCCGTCCCGGTGCTCACCGCGCACCACCGACAGCGGCCGCGACCTCAGACTTGGTGCAGAGAAGTCGGTGGTGCACGGCTTCTACGCCTTCCACCTGCACTTCGGCCGGGGACCTGTCGTCAATCCGGTGCCGGACAGCAGATCCCGCCGACGGGCCTTGGCGCACGTGTCGCCGATCGAGCCCGCCAGGCCGCATCGGCGGGCGCGGCTGCGGCCGAAGGTCCCGGCCCGGCAGCCGCGGGCGATCCCCGATTCGCAGTGGGAGGAGTTGTTCGCCGCGATGCGCTGTGTCCGTGACCGGGCCCTGCTGGCGTGCTACGTCTCCTCCGGTGCCCGCGCCTCGGAGCTGCTGGGTGTCCAGCTCGGAGACGTCGAATGGACCAGGGGCCAGCTGTGGGTGATCTCCAAGGGGACCCGGCTGCGGCAGGCGGTCCCCGTCTCCCCGGAGGCCCTGACCTACCTGGCCGGCTACCTCGAGGAAGCGGGCCTGCCCGCAGGTGGCGATCCCGTCTGGCGCACCCGGCGAGGCGAGCCGAGGCCGTTGAGCTACTGGGCGGCGCGACGGATCCTCCAGCGTGCCGACGAGCAGCTGGGCACGAACTGGACGCTGCACGATCTTCGGCATACCGCGGCGACCCGGATGGCGCGTGACCCGGCGCTGACGCTGGTGGAGGTGCAGACCATCCTGCGGCACGCACATCTCAGCACCACGGCCCTCTACACGGCAGTGCGCCTGGACGACCTGCTCGATCAGCTCGCCGAGCACTACCGGCGGCCGACAGAGCCGGCCCGGTGGTCAGCGACGTACGACGCCGACGACATTGCGGCGGTCTTCGGTGACCGATAGCGCCGTCGGGCCGAACATGCGCCCACACCTGACCTCGAACCGGATCCACCGCCATGCCGCCGAGCCCGCCACCTCGCTGCCGGACGGGCATCTCACCCAGATCGCGCCGGAGCCGCCGCCAGTCCCGGACCGGCCGCCACGTCCGCTCGGGGAGCTGTCGTCCGCCCCGATCGACCAGATCGTCGCGCTCGTCGCCGAGGAGTTCACCTACGTCAACCGCAACGCCCAGGCCGACTACAAGCACGGTATGCGCCGCCTGCTGCAGCAGCTGGCCGCCGAGCCGGGGCAGACCTGGCAGGAACGATGGGAGGCGGCCGGCCTGAACCAGCCCGGCCGGGCCGTCGCCGACCTCGCCGACGGCGACCCCAAGTGGCGCAGTCGGCTCACCCGGGCTGCCGGGATCACCTTCGCCATGCGGCTGATCCAGCCGACCGAGGACGCCTTTCGGGCGACCAGCCCTCCGCAGTACACCGAGAAGTTCCTCGCCCTCAGCCGTGATCCGCTTCTGGAGGAGTTCTGCACCCGGCTGCAGCGGCACCCGGTCAGCGCCGACGGACGCAAGAGCGCGATCCGGCATCTGTCCCGGGCCCTGACCGTCTACGGGATCGGCCTGGCCTACCTGACCCCGGGCGCTCTGGTGCACTATGCCAACGCCCATCCCGGATGCGGGATCACCGGTGCCTGGCCGCTGTTGCGGGACATGGGTGTACTGCCGGCCTGGGTCCCGCGGACCTTGCAGGACGCCAGGGTTCGCGGCCGTCAGTCCGTCGATGACCTGGTCGACCGCCACCAGCTGCGTAACCGCGAGGTCCGTGACCTACTGGTCGACTACATCCGCCGCCGCGCCGTCGAGGTTGACTACGGCACGCTGGACAACCTGGTGCGCAACCTGGCCCGCTACTTCTGGAAGATCGTCGAAGAGATCAACCCGGACCAGGCCGACCTGCGGCTGAGCGAAGAGATCGTCCAAGCCTGGAAGGAACGGCTGCTCGTCCGCCAGGACGGCACGCCCCGTCAGCACATCGACGGCCCGTTCCTGGCCGTCCGCGCTTTCTACCTGGACCTGCAGACTTGGTCGGCGGCCGAGCCCGAACGCTGGGGACGCTGGGTGGCTCCCTGCCCGATCCGGGACACCGATCTGCGCTGGTTCCACATCCGCCGGCGCCGCCTGCAGGAGCGGATGGCCAACCGCACCCGCGAACGTCAGCCGCTGCTGGCGATCCTCTCCGAGCACGTCACCACCGAATGGCACCGCCTGCGCACCCTGCTGGACGCGGCGAAACAAGCCCGACTCGGCGAGCAGTTCACCGTCGACGCGCGGCTACGTGGCCGTCTTCGATGAGGAGGTCATCGCCCACTACTCCGAATTCCTCGACCGCCGACGGACCAAGCGGCCCCCGACGGAGTACCGCCGACCCACTGGCGAGGAGTGGAGTGACTTCCAGGAGCACTTCGACAAGCGCAAGGTCGAACTCGGATCCTGCGGACGCCCTTACGGCACGCCCTGCGCGCACGAGCACGCCTGCATTCGATGCCCGATGCTGTCGATCAACCCCAAGATGCTGCCGCGGCTCGACGAGCTGGAGGCCGACCTGCTGGCCCGCCGCCAACGCGCGATCGACGAAGGCTGGCGCGGTGAGGTCGAAGGACTCGACCTCACCCTGAGGTTCCTGCGCAGCAAACGCGCCCAGGCCCACCGAGCCGCCGCCACAGCCGGCGTGGACCTGGGCATGCCCACACGGTCCCGGCACCGCTCCGGCCACGGCGCATGACCTCCGCGGCCCTGCTGCACGCGGTGTTGAGGCGGGCATGCTCAGCCGTCCCGGCGATTTGGTACCGGGGCCAGCCGCTGCTTCCAGGTGCACGATCTTGCGGATCTGCGGCTGAGTGGTTTGGGCGGGACTGCGGTGCGGCCGTGGGGACCGGTCGCTCCGGTGGTCGTGGCCGTGCCGAGGTCGCGTTGTCGAGTGCCGTTCGCGGCGTCAGGCCCCACCTCGTGGATGTCGGGCCGCGTTCCTGAACTGGATCGGGCTCTGTCCGGTTCGGGACTGGAAGTACTTGTTGAAGTTGGTGGCACTGCTGAAGCCGAGGTGTGCGGCGATGCGGGCGGCGGTCTCGTCGCTGTGGGCCAGGCGGCGCTTGGCTTCCAGCATGACTCGTTCGTCGATGAACTCCTTGGCGTTGGTGCCGACCGCTGATGCGGTTGCCCTCCTCAGCGTGCGCGGGGAGTAGCCCAGGGCTCTCGCGTAGTCAGCGACCTGATGGGTCTTGGTGAAGTCACGCTCGACTGCCTCGCGGAATCGGCGGAAGGTCTCGCTGTCTTCCGTAGGGCCGGGAAGCCCACCCGGCCGGTCGGCCAGCCGGAGCACCAGCACGGACAGCAGATGCCGCAGGATGGCGATGTGCACGTCGAGCGGACTCGTGCCGACGGCACCGTACTCGTGACAGAGGTGCTCGATCGCCAGATCGACGGCATGGTCGTCGACGGCGTCGTACAGCACCGGACCACCCGGCGTCTCCAAGCGCGCCGCGACCATCGGATCGAGGAAGTCGCTCTCGAAAAGCACGAGATGCCCCTCGACCTTGCGCAGGTCTCCCCACCTGTGGACCTGCCCCGGACGGACCCACAACCAGCTCCCGGGGGTCGCCTCGTAGGTGGTGAAGTCGACCTCCTGCCTCAGCGTCCCGCTGACCGCGGCGATGAGGTGGTGGAAATCGGGGCGTTGCGGTGTCGTGAACCTGACGGCCCCACGCCGCCGGAACTCGGCCAGTGACATCACCTCGACGCCGGCCGGAGTTCCGACGCCCGCGTCGAAGTCCACCCTCAGGATGCCGGTGCTCTGTCCGAAATTCACCATCACGAGACCAGAATCTACCGCAGCACCGACCGAATTTTGGCCCAATGTTGATGCCAGAACCACAAGCCGCCCACCAGGCCACAAGCACGAGGGAATGACGAACATGAGCGACAACAAGACCACCGTCCTCACCGCGGTCAAGGAGCTTTTCGGCGACAAGGACGTGACCGCCGTCGACCGGTGGGTCGCCGCCGACTACCGCCAGCACAGCTCGGCCGCGCCCGACGGCCCCGAAGGCCTGCGGGGGCTGATCGAGTCCCTCAGCGGCGACGTCCGTCACGAGGTCGCCCGGGTCATCGCCGAGGGCGACCTGGTCGCGGTCCACGGCGTCTACTACGGCTTCGGTCCGGACCCGCTGGTCGCCCTCGACCTGTTCCGCGTCGCCGACGGCAAGCTCGCCGAGCACTGGGACGCGCTCACCCCCCAGGCCACCAAGACTGTCTCGGGCCGCACGCAGGTCGACGGCCCGGCAGAGGTCACCGACCTCGACAAGACCGAGGCCAACCGCGCCTTGGTCCTCGGGTTCGTCGAGAACATCCTCAAGGGTGGTGACTTCTCCGTGGTGACCGACTTCATCTCCACCGAGCAGTACGACCAGCACCACCCGGAGGTCGCTGACGGGCTTGCCGGGCTCGGCGCCGCCTTTGCCGCGTGGACCGAGCAGGGCAAGAAGATCGCCTACGGGACGACTCACCGGGTGATCGCCGAGGGCAACTTCGTGTTGGTGGTCACCGAGGGCGTGTTCGATGTGCCGGTCGCGTACTGGGACCTGTTCCGGGTCGCCGACGGCAAGATCGTCGAGCACTGGGACATCGTCGCCCCCATCCCGGACACCCTGCCGCACGACAACGGCCTGTTCTGATCGCCGGACCAGAAAGGCGATGACGCGCAGGGCACACCCCCATTTGCCGGAAAGGCAATCGAGCTCAGCGCCGACCACGGCTCAGCTTCGCAAAAGCTGATGAGTAGCGGTTTTCTACCCCAAGGATGTCGAGGACGTGGTGGCTGGTGACGCGTCGGTCCTCGAGACCGCCGTGATCGGCGCCCGCGCCGAGAAATGGGGAGAAGTCGTCGTCGGCTATGTGCAGCCACGACCAAGTCTGACAGTCGACCCGACGGCGTTAGAAGCACTCGCCGAGCGGAGCCTCAGCGGCTACACGCAGCCGACCTCGTGCCGCTGCGCCAGCCGCCGCTTGGACGCCATCCGCTTACCGATCACGGGGCCGGCCTGGCCGGACAGGTTTCCTGATCGGGTGATCGTGCAAGGGCCGGCGCATGACAGCAGGGCCTCTTGGTAGCTCGGGGGTGCAAACCAAACCGATCCCCAGGCTGTCCTGTTGCCGCAGCCTCTCGTGCCCGTGTGCGTGGAGTCCAACTCTCCGTCCCTGTCGTGTGACTGCCTCGCGTACAGGTCGGCAACGGGCGGACCGGCCGGACTGCACCCCGTCCCATGCCTCCGACATGACGGAGGCGGAGTGGCAGGTCATCCGGGTCGTGCTGCCAGTTCCTGCCTGCTTGGAAGGGCGGGGCGGCCGACCCAAGGGCTTCTGCCGCAGGCAGATGATCGACGCGGTCCGCTATGTGGCCGACAACGGCGCCAAGTGGGCCAACTGCCCTCAGACGAGACAATGTTGTGCATTTTCTTGAGGGCTGCAAGAAACAAGCCCAACATTCCTCGGCCTCTTCGTTCAGTGCACTGAGTATCAGCCCGTGTCCCTTTCCGCAGCCGCTCTCAAGGAGCTGTTCCATGTCTGCAAGCATCCGTCCTCGCGTCGGCCGCACCCGCCTGCGTATCGCCCTGGCCGCGTTGGCATCCGTCGCCCTCGTCTCCATTCCGTTGTCGGCCGCCGAGGCGGACACGCCAGCCACCACCCACCTCACCGGCACCCTCTCCGACGACGCCACCTGGGTCGCGGACGTACCCGACCACTGGAACGGCACGTTGCTGCTGTTCAGCCACGGCTTCGGCACCCTCACCGCCCAGGACGCCCCCACCGACGCCGTACGCACCGAACTGCTCGCCGAGGGCTACGCGATGGCCGGGTCGTCGTACGACCCCAACGGCTCGTTGTGGGCCCTGAACAGCGCCGAACGCGACCAGTTCGCCACACTCGACGCCGTCACCTCGCAGATCGGCACCCCACGCCGCACGCTGGCCATCGGCAATTCGATGGGCGGGCTCATCAACGCGCAGATCGCCCGGGACGGCGGCGGGCGCATCGACGGCGCGCTCGACCAGTGCGGCCTGGTCGCGGGCGGCACCGACCTGGACAACTACCAGCTCGACGCCGAACACACCATCGCCCAGCTGCTCCTGCCCGGGCAGGACGTCAAGCTGGTCCGCTTCGGCTCCGCCGACGAGGCGACCGCCACCGCCACCCTGCTCACCAAGGCGGTCACCGCCGCCCAGGCCACACCGCAGGGCCGGGCCCGGATCGCGCTGGCCGCCGCCTACCTCAACCTGCCCGGCTGGTCGCCCGGAAAGGACCGGCCCGCCGCGACCGACTGGGCGGGGCAGGAGGCACAGCAGTACGACTGGTTCACGCAGGGCCTCCTGACCTTCCTCGAGATCCCCCGGTACGCCATGGAGCAGTCCGTCGGCGGCAACAACTCCTGGAACCAAGGCGTGGACTACGCCGGCCTGTTCGCCAATTCCCCACACGCACCCCAGGTCCACGCCCTCTACCAGGCGGCCGGCCTCGACCTGCGGGCCGACCTGAGCGCGCTGACCAAGGGCGCCACCATCACCGCCGATCCCGCCGCCGTCCGCAGAGCGCAGCAGACGTCCTCCGCCGGCCAAGGACTCGACGTACCCCTGCTCGACATCCACACCACCGGCGACAACCTGGTTCCGGTGGAGCAGGAGAACCGCTTCGCCGCCCGTGTGCGCGCCTCCGGCGACGGTGCGTTGCTGCGGCAGGCGTTCGTCGAGCGACAGGGCCACTGCACGTTCACCACCGCAGAGACCGTGGCCGCCCTGCACGCGCTCGAACACCGCGTCAGCACCGGCCGTTGGGACAACGTCGCGACTCCGGCCGCGCTCCAGCGGTCGGCCACCGCGCTCGGTCTGGACGGCGCGGCGTATGTCCCGTACTACCCGGCCCAATTGTCCGTCGGCCGCGACGACCACCCGGCGCGCCCCACCCGCCACTGACATAAGATCGCTCAGTCGTTCACGGCATCTCGAACGCCGATCGGCTAGGGCCTGTCGTTTGGATCAGGCCGGCTGTGAGGTGCGGTGCGTTTCGGCCTACCCGAGCGGGGCCTGGTGCGTGCAGCTGCAAGGCGGAGGAGGGAGTCGACGCGGAGCGTCGGCGAGTGACGACAACGCGGCAGATGTGCGTGCCAGGCCCCGCGACGCCGGGATGATCCAAACGACGGGCCCTAGGAGCGTGGGTCAGGGTTGTGACTGAGCACGCCAACTAGCGTATTCAGTCACAGTAACCGGCAACCCGCGTGTGTCTGGTGATCACGCATGCGGGCCGACCGACACCCCCTCACCCAGCGCATCCGAGAAACCCTGGACAGCCGGGCACCTCACCGCACCTGCCGAACATGTCGTCGCGACTGGCAGCGTGAGCTTCACAGGCCAGCCAGGAGGGAGCGGCGTAACGGCGGGCCACCTCTGAGCAAGGGGCCCGCGGGCTATCAGCGTTCCGATACTCCGAGGGCCTCACGCACCCATCACGTCCGCCGTGGCGGGATACTCATCCCAGGTCCGGCCATCGAGCAGGCGGCCGGCAGCCTTCGGGGTCACCCCGCCGACCTGCTTGAAGAACAGAGCCACCTGAAGATCGACACACCGATCTCGAATGTCACGGACCCAGGCCAAGTCCAGCGGACGGTGAGCCGGGCCACTCTCACCACCGACAATCACCCAGTCGATCCGCGACAGCTCCAGGGAGGGCACTGGCCCAAGCAGCGGCTCCAGCGACAGAAACCGGACAGCCGCAGGGATGCCCCGCAGCTCATCAGCCCGCCAGCAGTACTCATCCGACTCGATCGACGTGCCGATCCAGACATTGGGCAGCGGCCAGAAACTCAAGGCGTTCCAGTTGGCCACACGCTTGCGCACGTCCTCGCGCACAGGCCTGGCCAGCGGAACAGCATCGTCCTCTGACAACCGTTCCATCTCGGTCCAGACCGCGTCCACGAACTTTTGCGATGCCAGTAGACGACGCAGACGCCGGGGCCTCTTGGTGAGTACCTGGAACTGGTGCTGCGGCGCCAGCGCCATCGTCGCGAAGGTCCTGGCCACAAACTCCGTGGGGACATGGGCATGGCCGATGTCGCTCATGGAGTTCACGAAGACCTTCCGCGGCCGACGCCACCGCAGCGGCTCGAACAAGGCCTTCTCGTGCACCGTGACCCCAAAACCGGGTCCGCTGGTCCGCAGATCACCGTCACGCTGGTACTTCGCCTGGCCCATTGCCTTGAGCCGCTTCGCCAAAGTCAGCGCATAGCAGTGGTCGCAGCCTGGCGAGATGCGATCGCACCCGGTTGTCGGATTCCAGGTGACCTCGGTCCACTCGATAGCCGTTCCGGTGCTCACCACGCACCACCCACAGCGACCGCGATCTTCAGCTTGGTGCAGAGAAGCTTGAAGAAGCACGGCACGTCAGCCGCGGCGCACTGATCAGGCAGGGATGGACGACCGCGGGCGGCATCCCGGATTCCCGCAGCGGCGAGGGCACACCCGCTTTTCGTCTTCGCTCGCAAATCCTCGACGGGCCGCCGGAGTTCCGGGACTGGTGCTGCGTGGAAGCGGGGCGGGCCGGGCGGCAACCCGCCCATCCAGGTCGTCAGCCGTGCTGCCGCCCCGTCAAAGAGGCGAGTCCGTCCACCAGGCCCTGACGGAACGCCGACCGCTGTTTCTCCGGCATGTCGAGCAGCAACCGGTCCTCCAGCTTCTGCACCGCCGGCGCGCACTCCGCCAGCAGTTCTTCCCCCTTCTGCGTCAGCCGGGCCCCCATGATCCGCCGGTTGCCCGGGGCGTGGGCGCGCTCGATCAGGCCGCGCTCCTCCAGCGCGCGCACGATCTCGTGCATCGTCTGGGGTCTGACGAAGGAGCGGCGGGCCAACTGGGCGGAGGAGAGCTCGCCTCGGTGCTGGAGCACGGTCAGGGCCGTGTACTGGAACGTCGTGAGCCCGTACGGTCGCAGGGCCTCATCCATGAAGGAGCGGATGGCCAGTTCGAGTTGCTTGACGAGATAGATCGTCAGCGGGCCCTTGTGGCCCTCGGGGCCCGGATCGGGATCCGCACCTTCAGCCGGGTCCGGATCCCGGTCGGCTGCCTCCGCCATCGTTCGCACCTCTTGGTCGGTCGTCGGGGAGTCGGGCGAGGCCGTCGTCGAGGTCAGACGGCCGGTGTCTTCACCCGGTAGCCGACAGGCAGCAGTTCCAGGTCACGTCGGCGAGCCACGGTACCCCACAGCCCATGGGGCATCCACAGCGTCATCACGATGGCGAGGGCGCCGAGCCCGATCAGGTACCAGGTGCCTCCGCTGTCGCCGAACCAGTCCTGCACCAGGAAGAACACGATCGCCCCGATGATCGGTCCCTCGAAGGTGCCGAGGCCGCCGATGACCACCATGAAGATCATGTATGCGGACCAGTGGACCCCGAAGATGGAGTCCGGCTGCACGCGCAGGGTGCTGGTGAGGGTGAGGCCACCGGCGGCGGCACCGCCCACCGCCGCCAGGACGAAGACCAGCCGCTTCGCCGAGGTGACCCGTACCCCGACGGAGGCCGCGCCCACCGGGTCGTCGCGGATCGCCTCCAGCGAGGCCCCCAGCCTGCTGCGCAGCAGCACGAACACGGCCAGCAGCAGCACACTCATCAGCGCCAGGGCGAGCCAGTACACCTGGGCCTGCCGTACCGCCGGATCGGTGGCCGACAGATCGGTGAGCGAGCGGCCGGAACCGCCGCCCAGCGAAGGCGTGTTCACCACGACCAGGCGGAAGAACTCCGCGATCGCCCACATGCCGATGGCGAACTGCCCACCGGTCAGCCGGAACGCGAGCAGCGAGGTGGGTACGGCGACGGCACCCGCGAGCAGGGCCGCCAGGACGACCGCGAGAAAGGGGCTGACGCCTCGGTCGACGAGGAGGAACACTCCGTACGCCCCGAGGCCGATGAAGCCCTGCTGGCCGACGGAGACCAGACCGGCGTAGCCCGCCAGCGCGTTCCACATGGCCGCGAGGATGACGAGGACGAACAGGGTCGTCAGCTTCGCGGTCGCCTCGGGTGTGAAGACGAAGGGCGCGAACGCCAGGGCGAGCAGCAGGGCGGCCAGGGCACTGGACGCCGTCCGGGAGACGGGGGTCCACCGGTGGATGGTGACGGTGGTGGCGGCGGGCGCCACCGGTGACGCGGTGGTCATGTGCGGCTCCTTCTCATGCCGAGCATTCCCTGCGGACGGAAGGCCAGGACCGCGAGGAACACCACGTGTCCGGCGACGATGGAGAAGCGCGGATCCACCTGCGCGCCGACCGTCTGGGCGACGCCGAGGACCATCCCGCCGACGAGCGTCCCCCACAGCGAACCGAGCCCCCCGATCACGACGACCTCGAAGGCGAACAGCAGCTGCGTCGGCCCCGTGGACGGGCTGAAAGACGACCGCATCGCGAAGAACGCTCCCGCCAGGCCGGCGGTGGCGACGGCGATGGCGGCGGCCCAGGAGTACACCCGGCGGCTGTCGATCCCGACCAGCTCGGCGGTGTCCGCGTCGGCGGCGGTGGCGCGGATCGCCCGGCCGACGCCCGTACGGGCCAGCAGCAACTGCAGCCCGCCGAGCAGCGAGATGGCCACCGCCACGGTGAGCAGGCCGAGGTACGGGATGCTCACCGACGACCCGAGCTGGAGACCGGACGTGGACAGCGAACCGACGTCCAGCGAGCGGGAGTCGGCGCTGAAGATCTCCAGCAGTACGTTCTGCAGCACGATGGCGAGACCGAAGGTGGCCAGCATCGACGACATCTCGCCGGTGCGCAGGGCCCTGCTGAGGATGCCCCGCTGCAACGCCACGCCGGCCAGGCCCATCACGGGCAGGACCAGCAGTACCGCGAAGAACGGGCTGATGCCGACGGCGGCGGCCAGCACCGCGACCAGGAACGCGCCGAGGACAGAGAGGTCGCCGTGACTCAGGTTGACGGTCCGCATCACGCCGAACATCAGGGAGAGGCCGCAGGCGAAGAGCGCGTAGAGGCCGCCGAGCATGACGCCCTGCACGACGGCGTTGATCCAGTTCATGCCGGCTCCTCCCGTACGGTCGCGGCCGCGGCGCGGCTGAGCCCGAAGTACGCCTCGACGACCTGTTCGCGGGTGACCGCGTCCGCGGCTTCGTCCAGGACGACGCGGCCTTCGAGCATGCACAGCACGCGCCGGGCCACCCCCAGGGCGCGGCCGAGGTCCTGCTCCACCAGCAGCACCGTCGTGCCGCCGGAGAGGATCGTGCCGAGCGAGTCGTAGAGGGTGTCGACCACGATGGGCGCGAGGCCCAGCGAGACCTCGTCGAGCAGCAGCAGCCGGGGGTTGGTCATCAGCGCCCGGCCGATGGCCACGGCCTGCTGCTCGCCGCCCGACAGGTTGCCGGCGCGCCGCTTCAGCAGCCCGTCGAGCAGCGGGAAGGCGGCCACGACGGCTGCCAGGTCCCACCGTCCGGGGCGCCGCACCCGGGAGGCGACCAGCAGGTTCTCCTCCACGGTGAGGTCGGCGAAGAGCCGCCGCCCCTCCGGGACCAGCGCGATCCCGGCCGCGACACGGTCGTGGGCGCGGCGGGCCGTCACATCCACACCGTCCAGGCCGATACGGCCCTCGGCCGGCCGGTGTGCTCCGGCGACCGCCCGCATGAGGGTCGACTTTCCGGCACCGTTGGCCCCGACCACCGCCACGACCTCGCCCTCGTCCACGGCGAAGGAGACGTCGCGGACGGCGCGCAGCAGACCGTGCCGTACTTCGAGGTTCTCGACCGACAGCAGACTCATGCCGCGCTCCCGAGGTAGGCCTCGACGACCCGGGGGTCGGACATGACGGCGTCCGGTTCGCCCTCGGCCAGAACCCGGCCCTGCGCGAGACAGACCAGCCGGTCGATCACCCGCAGAAGCGCGTGGATGACGTGCTCGATCCAGACGATGGCGATACCGTCGGCGCGCAACTGCCGGATGGTGACGATGAGTTCGTCCGTCTCCGCGTCGGTGAGGCCACCCGCGATCTCGTCCAGCAACAGCACCTGCGGATCGGTCGCCAGCGCCCGCGCCATCTCCAGCCGCTTGCGCTCCAGCAGGGTGAGTGCGGCCGCGGGCCGGTTGGCCTGGCCGAGCATGCCGCAGCGCTCGAGTACGCCGAGTGCGTGCTGTTGCGCGGCCCGGCGCCGGTGCGAGCCGCCCTGCACCGAGGCGACCAGCACGTTCTCGTAGGCCGTCATGCCGGTGAAGGGGCGCGGCACCTGGTGGGAGCGCCCGATGCCGCTGCGGCAGCGGCGGTCGACCTTCCAGCGGGTCACGTCCTGACCCTGGAAGGTGACGCTGCCCTCGGAGGGGGCCTGGGCCCCGGAGAGGATGTCGAGCAGGGTCGTCTTTCCGGCGCCGTTCGGGCCGACGATGCCCAGGGCCTCGCCGGGGGCGAGCGCGATGTCGATGCCTTCGAGGACGACCAGGCTGCCGAAGCGCCGGTGAATGCCGTTCGCCGCGAGTACCGGCGGGGCGGGGACGGCTGCCGGGGCAGCCGCCCCTGTCTCCGCCGTGCCGGTCACGGGGTCAGCGGAGGGGCTCAAGTTCGCCTCCGAGCGGGATGTCGCGGAAGGCGCCGTTGTCGACGATGACCGGCTCGACGGCGAACCTGCTGCCCCCCGTGGCCGCACGCCACTGCGCCATGACCAGTGGCTCCGTGGACACGTTCTTCACCGGCCCGGACGTGAAGTCCAGCGGCCCGGCGACGGTGGTGAGCCTGGCCTTGCCGAGGGCGGCCGCCAGTTCCTTGCGGTCCTTGGGGTCGGAGGTCGCCTTCAGAGCGTGGACCGCGACCTCGAAGAGCGCCATGTTGGACCCGATGACCTGGTTCCACTGCTTGCCCGTCGACTTCTCGTAGTCGTCGGCCAGCTGCCGGGCGGTCTGGGCGGTGAGGGTCGACGTGAATGGGAACTGCGGCGACCACCAGAAGCCGGCGCTGAGGCCGTGGCCGAGGGAGCCGAGGGCCTCGATCTGGGACGGGAGGAGACCGGTCTTGGCGATGGACGCGATGCGCGGCCGGTAGCCCTGCTGCCGGGCCTGCTTCCAGAAGGTGGCGAAGTCGGGCGGCAGCGGGAAGGTGTTGAAGATTTCCGCGTCCGCCTGCTTGAACGCCGCTATCTGTGCCGAGTAGTCGTTCGTCCCGTCCTCGTACGCCCCTGGGTCGACGATGGTGAACCCGCTCTTCTTCAGCTGCGGCCCGAGCCCCTGCCGGATCGCCTTGCCGTCGGGGTCGTTGGGCCACATGACGCCGACCCGCCGGTTGGTCTCCACCCCGCCCTTCGTCCACAGGGAGATGTACGCGGCATGGATCTCCGCGACACCTATGAAGAAGTGGTAGGTGTACGCGAAGGGCTTCTCCGGGGTGGCACCGCGGCCGAAGTACCAGGCCTCCCAGGGCACGGCGGTCGACAGACACGGGATCTTGGCCGCCTCGCAGGCGTCGGCGACGGGGTTGACCGTCTCCGGCGTGGAGGTGACGAGCATCAGGTCGATCTTCTCGCTGTTGATCAGGTCGGTCGCGACCTGCGAGGCGGTCTGCGGATTCGACTGACTGTCGCGGTCGACGATCTCGACCGAGTACTTCTTGCCGCCGATCTTCAGCCCGTTCTTGAAGGTGGTCCGCAGTTTCCTCATCAGGAACGCGTTCGGCTCGCCGAATCCCGCGGCCGGGCCCGTGTCGGGCGAGACATAGCCGATCCGGAGCACCGAATCGGTCTGTGCCGAGGACTGCTTGATGCCGCCGCAGGCGGTCAGCAGACCGCCTGCGGTGACCAGACCGGCGGCTCCGGCAGTCCCCCGGAGAACGGATCTTCGGGACAAATCGCCGTTCGCGGGTGCGTTGACGGGTGTGCTCATGAATGCCTCCGGGCACGTCGAGGGAGCGGAAGTGAAGGCGGTGAGGCCGCGGGGGAGCCGTAAGTGAAGGCAGGTGAGGCTGCGAGGGGGCCGGAAGGGGGCGGCTGGAGCCGCCGGGGAAGCCGGAGTCGGCGACAGGAAGAAGTGGCGGGTTCCTTCGTGTCCCGGTAGGGCCGGCAGTGCGCCGGATATCAGGAACCCTGATGATGCCCATGATGATGCAGACGGCGACGCCGGATGGCAAGGGTGTTGCCGAGATGTATCGGGCACGGTCTTCGGGTGCCTTCCGCGCGGCATCTCGCGGACAGGGGAGTTGCCGTGATGCCCTTGACGTGGCCGCGAGGCAGGCGTATCTGTTTCCCAGGTTCCCGGCATCCGCGCAGGACGGACCGGGCTCCACGAACGCTTCGGCCCCTCAACCTCACCCTTCTCTCCTCCCTCGTCCCTCCTCCCTCCTCCCTCCTGTCCCGCACGCACAGCCAGCCGCACTCACGGTGACGCCGAGCCGCGACCTCGCGGCTGCGCTCTCGGCAACGGGCGTCGCCGGAAGGCGCTGACCCGTCGAGGCGCGTTCTCGTCCTGATCGAGAACAACGCGACCGCGGCCTCCGGATCCCCGGCCGCGGCCACCGGCGGCGGTTCTCCACGCCGGAAGGCGGTGCCCTCTCCGGCACACCGAGGAAAGCCGCCATCTCGCCCACCCAAGGGCGACCGGCGCCTGCATGAGCCTGCTGCCCGAAGCGGACCCGGTGATTGCCGAGCCCGCGGCCGGCCTACGCTCCCGCTGACGTGTTCCGTCGGCTCGACGGGCTCTGGTCAGCAGGTCTCGCGGAGGTAGCCGCTCGCGCCCTTGGCCGCGACATCCAGGTCGCGGCGGACAATGCTCAGTCGGCTGCTCCAGCTGGAGCACGCTTTCGACATGCCCTTCGCCGTGTACTCGACCACGAGCACGTTGTTGTCGAACGCCTCCGCGAACTCGCCGCACTCGTTCCACTGGCCGCAATCCTCGACCACGGCGAAGTCCAGGCCCACCGACGCTCGGTCGCGCACGAGTTCCGCGGTGTTCTTCTGGGCGACGGCCAGACCCTTCTCGTGGGCATGTGTCACCAGCAGCTTCATGAGCGCCTCGGCCTGGTCGGCTGTGAGGTATTTCGTAAAGCGGCTGAAGGAGTCGTAGTTGTCAGGCTCGACGGCCTTGTACCCGTTGGCCGCGCACTCGTCGATCCACTTGTTCAGCTTGGCGGCGATGCGCTGCCGCTTGGCGTCCGTGCGGATGTCGAGGACCGCCTCGCCCCAGTCCTTGTCGTAGACGACATCTCCGTTGGCGTCGCGCAGCAGCAGGTCGGAATCCCAGTCACCTTCCGCGTGCTCCTGCGCCTGAAAGGCGTTGATGTTGCAGATGTTGTACGCACCCGGCGCGGCCGGATCCTCGTGGCTGCGACTGACCACCCGCACACCGGTCGACAGGGGGTACGCGCCGCCGATCTGGTAGTCCCACGGCACGTGTTCCGGCGGCAGGACGACCGCGGTGGCGGGCGCGGACGTGGATGTGTGGTCAGTGGGCGCCTGAGAGTCGCCGGTCTGGTGCGACCCGAGTCTTACGGCCGCGATGCTCAGCCCGGTGACGGCCACGGCTGCGGCGAGACCGACGAGGATGTGCCGCCCTCGGCGTCTGTTTCCGGTGCGGGCCCTGTGCGTTCCCCTCGCCCCCGCTGCGGTGGCCGGGTCCCGAGGATCGGAGGGCGGACGGGAAACCTGGAGGTGGGTTTCTGCCGCGTCGACCACTTCGGGCGCGACGGCCGCGTTCGGCACGACTGGTACGACTGGAGCGACTTGCACCTTCGGTGCGTTCGGCGCGACCGGCGCGACCGAATCCGGCAACCCCCGAAGCATCCCCTGCAGTTCGGCGAGTTCGGGCCGGGCGGCCGGGTCCTTGTCCAGGCAGCGTTCGGCGATGCTCCGGAGCGGTTCGGCGACTCCGTCCAGGTCCGGTGTCTCGTACATCACCTGATAGCCCGTCAGATATGGGCTGCTTCCGTCGAACGGACGGTTGCCGGTGGCCGCGTACACCAGCAGCGACCCCAGCGAGAAGACGTCCGAGGCGGTGGTGACGTCCCGCGGTGTGGCGAACTGCTCCGGGGACATGAAGGGCGGGGTGCCGATCAGCCGCCCGGTCACCGTGAGGGCCTCGTTGTCGACGGCGTGCGAGATGCCGAAGTCGATGACACGGGGTCCGTCCTCGGCCATCAGGACGTTGCTGGGCTTCAGGTCACGATGCACGACACCCGCCCGGTGGATGTCCCGCAACGCCTCGACAAGGCCCAGCGCGAGCGTGCGCAACTCGCGTCCGCGCATAGGGCCGTCCTTGGTCACGATGTCCGACAGCGTGCGGCCCGGCACATACAGCGTCGCCATCCACGGCTGTACGGCGTCGGGATCGGCGTCCACGACGGGGGCCGTGAACGCCCCGCTCACCCGGCGGACCGCCGCGATCTCCTGCCGGAAACGCGTCCGGAACTCCTCGTCCTGCGCGTACTGCGCGTGCACGACCTTGACCGCGACCCGCCGCCCCGATTCCGAGTGGCCCAGATAGACGACACCCATGCCGCCACTGCCGAGCCGGTCGACGACCGCATAGCCGCCTATGGACTCCGGATCGCCGGGGCTCAGTGACATCACCGGTCACCTTTCGCCTGTTCAGTGGTTCGAAAAGCCATTGAGGGTGATCAGATTAGTACGAGCTCTTTTCGCCCAGATGGCCTTTGCGAGTTGTCTGAACTTCCATTGCGGGACGAACCGGACGGGTCCCACGGCCTCCGACAGACGCTGAGCCGCTGACGGGAACAGGTCTCACGACACGATCAGGCCGGCTTTCATCTGGCACCGTCTCGAACAGAAGGAGCCGGACCAGACGACTCAAACCACCGTGACCTGCTGCCCCCGGCCCGGGAGCGGACGGCCCAGCGCCAGCCGTGCCACGCGTGGCCAGTCGGCCGCCGCCCCGCCCGCCCGAGGTGTACCGGGGCGACGGCGCGGCACGCGGACCCGCAGCGCCCCGGGCGCGCTGCGGCACACGACGGGTGACGGCAGTACGACGTGTTCTCCGTCGATGCCGACCGGGAGGCTGTCCGTGTCGGTCTCGACGACGACCACCGCGGCGTTCAACCGGATGAGCACCCCGGAGCGCGGACCGCGCACCATGCGCGCCGCCTGAGCGGTGTTGCCGACCCGCACGCACACCACACCGAGGAGCCCCGAGTCCAGCCGCTCCCTGCGCCCCGGTCGGGCCGCGTCGACGGCACGTCCGTAGGGATTGTTGCTGACGAGCAGTGCCTGAAGCCCGTCGACGTACGTCCGGCCGGCCCGCGCGCGCAGCCTCGGCGCGTCCTCGCCGGTGAGGAGCCCGGGGAGGGTGCGCAGGGTCGTGCGGGTCTTGGCGTCCCGGTAGGCGGGGTCGGTGACGACGGACGCGTACGTGCCGAACGAGGCGTTGTTGACGAAGACGCGGTCCGCGGCGTACCCGAGGTCGACACGGAGTTCGACGCCATCGGTCAGGGCCGCGAGGGCGGCTGCCGGATCGTCACGGTCGAGGCCGAGATCGAGGGCGAAGTGATTGCGCGTACCGGCGGGAATCACCGCGAAGGGAACGTCGTGGCACGCCGCGACCTCGGCCACCAGCGCCTGGGTGCCGTCGCCGCCCGCCACCGCCAGCAGGTCGGCCCCCTCGGCGACGGCCTGCCGGGCCAGTTCGGTGACGTCCTGGTGCCGGCCCACGTCGAGCAGGACCACCCGGCAGCCCGCGGCCCGGGCCCTCTCCACCAAATCGAAACGACCCACCTTGCCGTCGCCGGAGCGCGGATTCATGAGGACCCAGGGGGCGTGGGGCGCCCCGACAGCCTGTCCCGAGGCGGTGCGGCCGGCAGGTGCCACGGCCGTACGGGCCGCCATGACGGCCAGCAGCCACAGGCCCAGGGACAGCAAGGCCGGCCCCAGCATGCCGAACGAGGCATACAGGGCGAGGACAGCGACGGGCGCGATCACCGACAGAGCCGCCCCGAGGGCACGGAGCGCACCGGTGTGCGCCAGGGCCCACCACACCCCGACGGCGGCGAGTGCCAGTCCACCGATGCCGGCCAGCGCCCACAGTGCGCTCCGCAGACCGGCGGTGACGAGCGGCACCAGGATGCTGCCCAGCAGGGCGAGCACGGCGAGGCGAGCCCGTACGGCACTGCCCTCGCGTACCGATACGGTCCCTGCCTCGCCGAGTCCGCTCGCGTTCCCTCCGCCGCTGCGTGGTCCCACCTGCCGGCCCTTCTCTCCCGCCTACGCCCTGTGCGACGGGCGCTCCTCGGACAGGTCGAAGAGGTTGTCGCGCTTGACCACACACAGGGCCCAGATGATGAAGCCCGAGATCGTGATCATCACCACGGACCAGACGGGGTAGTACGGCAGCGAGAGGAAGTTGGCGATGATGACGAGTCCGGCGATGACCACGCCGGCGGCGCGCGCCAACACCGAGACCTTGAGCAGTCCGATGCTGACGATCACGGCGAGCGCGCCCAGAACGAGGTGGATCCAGCCCCAGCCGGTCAGGTCCCACTCGAACACGTAGTTGCGCGTCGTGAGGAAGATGTCGTCCTCGGCGATGGCCATGATGCCCCGGAAGATGTTGAGCAGGCCGACGAGGAAGAGCATCACGGCCGCGAAGGCCGTCATCCCGCTTGCCCATTCCTGCTTCGCCGTGTGTGCCGGCCGGGTGTGTGTCGTGGTCATCTTGCGCCTCGATTCGTCGGGTGTGGATGCTCAGCGACCGGAGGTGCCGGCGGTGGAGCCGCCGGGCTCCGACGGGCCGTGGCCGGTCAGGACCAGTTCCTTGGCCCTGCGGAACTCCTCGTCCGTGATGTCGCCGCGGGCGCGGATCTCGGACAGCTTGGCGAGGTCGTCGATGTTGCTGGGCCGGCCCGTGCCGCCCGCGGCCTCCCTGATGTGGGCGTCGAAGGCTTCCTGCTGTGCTCGGGCCTGCGCTATTTCCCGGCGGCCCATGTTCTTGCCGCGGGCGATCACGTAGACGAAGACGCCCAGGAAGGGCAGCAGGATGGTGAACACCAGCCAGCCGGCTTTCGCCCACCCGCTCATCTCGTCGTCGCGGAAGATGTCGACGACGACGCGGAAGAGCAGGACGAACCACATGATCCACAGGAAGAACAGGAGCATGCTCCAGAAGACGCTCAGCAAGGGATAGTCGTACGCCAGGTACGTCTGCGCGCTCATGTCACTTCTCCGTCCCGGGCGCTCGCCCGGTCGCCGTTGCGTGCTGTCTTCAGCGTGGGCACGGTCACGGCCCGGTGGCCTCACCCGACGCGGGTGACCCTGCGGGCGGCTCGGCACCCGAGGGATGCGCTTGCGCGGCAGGATCAGGGTCCGTCCCGCGTACGGCGGGGGACGGAGGCTGTCCGGTACCAGTCGGAGGAGGCGACGTACTGGCCGAGGGCGAGGCCCGAGACGGCCACCAGGAACACGGCGATCAGCCAGGACAGGAACGTGAAGACGGGCCCCAGCGGGCCGAAGTCATGCAGGCTGCGCTCCATGACCGTGGGCGCGAACAGGCCGGCGGCCCAGCTCAGCACGACCGTGCCGGTGCCCGCGAGCAGCGCTCCCGGCAGCAGGTTCCGCCAGCCGATCCTGCCGCTCAGCAGCAGGTGCTGGGACCACCACCACAGCAGAGTCGCCGACAGCACGGACAGCGCCCCGCCGATCACCACGCCGCCGCCGAACCCGCCGCGCAGCGGTGCCTGGACCAGGAGGACGCCCAGCCAGACCAGCAGCCAGAGCAGCCAGCGCCAGAACGCCGCCCGCAAGGGTGCGCGCGGCAGGTGCCAGCACCGCTCGCAGACCGCCTGAAGCGCCCGGCTGAAGGCCGTGGCGGACATCAGAGTCACCACCACGCCCACGGCTCCGGTGGCGTCCCGTGGTGTGCCGGTGGCGGTGAAGGCACGGCGTACCTCGCGGAGCGTGTCACCGCGTACCCCCAGAACCGAACGGAGGGAGTCGGTCAGCAGGTCCTGAACCCCGTGGGGGGCGAACGCCGCGACGGTCATCAGCAGCGGGAGCGCGGTGATGAAGGCCTGCGCGGCCAGCCGCACGGAGCCCTCCACGATGTTGAGCGCCGCCAGGCGGGGAAGCAGCCGGGCCATCGGACCGGTCCGCAGGCTCGTCAGGGCCCGTTCCGCTGCTGTGCGCCTGCGGGACGCCGGGACGGGGCCGGGTTTCCTTTCCATGGCTCACACGGCCGCCGCCCGGTCCTCGTGCCCGGCGGTCGGGCCGGCGGCGGCCGCGAGGACCGCCACCACGATCAGGACGGCCACGGCGATGCCCAGAACGAGCGCCACAGCTCCGGCCGAGGGGTGGTTCCAGAGCAGCAGCGCCAGCGCTCCGGCCGCGATGACGCCACCGGTGGTCCATGCCCGGTGGTCCGTCAGCCAGCGACCGGTGGACCCGGTGCGCACTCCGACGCGGCGCAGCCCCCGGCCGGCGGCCGTGGTGCCCCGATCCGCAGCCGTGCGGACGGCGCGGGCGGGGCGCCCGGGACCGTACAGGTACGCCACCAGTGCCGTGATCACCGCGACGACCAGCAGCGTGCGTGTGCTGTCGCGCAGGAAGCGGACGAACGTGTCGTAGATCGCCGCGGCCGCGTCGCTGGGCAGCGCCGTGGGCGGGACCGAGTCCAGATAGACCCGTCGCGCCACGGCCAGCGCCACGAGCAGCACCACCATCATCACGGCGACACCCGTCGCGGTGACCACCAGCATCGCCCGGTGCGCCGGAGCGGTCCACACGGCGAGCGCGGCGAGTACGACGGTCACGACGGGCAGCCAGGTGCCGAGGATGTCCAGCAGCCGCATCATGTCCTGCGCCTTGCCCAGTTGCTGGGTCTCGAACAGCGTGATCGTCCGGTCGGTGTCCGGGATGGCGGCCGCCTTCTCGAAGCCCGCGTCGACGAGCCGCTGCCGTACCTGGTCGACTATCGCTCCCACGTTCAGCTGGACGGTGTCGCCCTCCGCGCGCAGGGCACCCTCCCTGTCACCCGTGAGCATGTTCACCACCGCTGCGTGCGACCGCCGGTTGGCGCCCTCCCAGACCTGCTGGAAGGCGTCGCTGGTGATCACGCGGGTCACGGTGCGGTCCACGACGGTCCTGACCGCCTCGCGCAGCGGACCCTCAAGGGACTCGGCCCCCGCCACCACGCGGGGCGGTGCCCCGGCGTCCTTGAGAGTCCTGCTGAGCGAGTCCGTCACCGCCTTGACGTCCACGTTGGCCACCACGCGGTCCGTGAGCCGGTTGATCACGGCCTGCTGCACGTGCGGGTCGGACGCCAGCGGCGCGACGGTCTCCACGTACCGGTCGGTGTCGGAGACCGTGTCCTGGACCCAGGCCGCGGCGACGGCCAGGGGCGCGAGCAGCAGGGCCAGCAGGAGGAGGACGGAGGAGCCTGCCTGACGTACCCGCCGGTGGCGCACCGCCGCGTGCCGGCGCAGTCGGTCGTATTCCGCTCGCTCCTCGGCGGTCATGACGTGCTTCTGGTGCGAGTCTCCGCCGGAGTCCGGCGAATCCGGGGTCGCGGCCGGGTTCATGGGTGCTCCTTTCCGTGTGCGCCGCTGCCGTCGTGACGGTCGCCGCTCGGGAGGACGGTGGTCGCCGCTCGGGAGGACGGACGGTCGCCGCTCGGGGGGACGGTGGTCGAGGCGACCGCAGGGTCCGGTGTGTCTGCCGCGCCCGCCCGAGCGGCGAGTGCGGTATCAGGCCGTCTCGGCGGGGGAATCGGCCCCGTAAGGCGCCCCTTTCGGAGTGCGGCCGCCCACGCCAGGGCGACCGCCGCCTCGCCCAGGCCGAGCAGGACGGGCCACAGGCCGAGCAGCCGGGTCAGGGCCCGGACCGACTCGGCCCGCAGCGTGTGCACCACGATCCCCGCGGCGATGCGGGCCCGGGGCGCTGTATGAGGGCGCGGTGTGCGAGGACCTGACCGCTCCAGGGTCACGCCTGTCGCCCGGTGCCGGGGTCACCCACCACGGGTGATCCGCCGGCCCCGCCGAAGCGGTGGAGTGGGTATTCCACGGGCGCCCGGCCCACCGGGCCCACCGGCCCACCGACCCCTCCGCTTCCCGCCCTCCGGCCGGACGGAACCAAGAGACCCGAGATGAGCGATCCGAGCACTGCCCCTACGGACCGCGTCCGGCCCGGGCCGGACGCCCACCGGTGGCGCCGACGGCTCCGCGCCCGCCGGTGGTCGGCGGTCGTCTCGGTCGCCCGCGCCGTGCTCATCGCCGTCGGCCTTGTCACCGCCTACTACCTGCTGCCCCTGGACAAGAGCGGTACGGCCGGCGGTTTGGCGCTGCTTGTGTGCGGCCTGGCGGCGGTGCTGCTGGTGTTCTGGTGGGAGGTGCGGGTCATCGCCCGCTCACCCCACCCGCGCCTGAAGGCCGTGGAGGCACTGGCCGCCACACTGGTGCTGTTCCTGGTCCTCTTCGCCGGCGCCTACTACCTCCTGGACCGCTCCACCCCGGGCTCCTTCAGCGAGCCGCTGACCAGGACGGACGCCTTGTACTTCACACTCACCACCTTCAGCACCGTCGGCTACGGTGACCTCACGGCACACTCCCAGACAGGGCGCGTGCTGACGATGCTGCAGATAGTGGGAGGGCTGCTGCTCGTCAGCATCGCCGTACGGGTGCTGGCGAGCGCGGTCCAGACGGGGCTGCGCCGGCAGCGTCGGGAGCCGTCGGCTCAGCCGCGTTCCGGCACGGACGCCGGGACGCCGGACCGGGAGGCCGGACCATGACCGTACCCAGCGCTTTCACCGCGTCCCTGTCCCTGGCCGAGCGAGCGGCGTACGGCAGGAACGCGCGCAGACGCGCGCCGCGTTCGTGCCACGGCTGGTACGAGACGGCGCAGCGGCGACCCGACCCGATCGAGGTGATAGAGCGTCAGTCCGAGGAGCGGGTACGGGAGTTGGTGCCGATCCGCTACGGCCGCATGCTCGAGTCGCCGTTCCGCTTCTACCGCGGCGCTGCCGCGATCATGGCAGCCGACCTGGCGCCCCTCCCCAGCACCGCGCTGCAGGTGCAGCTGTGCGGGGACGCCCACCCGCTGAACTTCCGGTTGCTCGCCTCGCCGGAGCGCCGCCTGGTCTTCGACATCAACGACTTCGACGAGACCCTGCCCGGGCCCTTCGAATGGGACGTCAAGCGGCTGGCGGCCGGTCTCGTGACGGCGGGGAGGGCGAACGGCTTCTCGCTGAAGGAGCAGAACAGCACCGTGCGGGCCTGCGTGCGGGCCTACCGGGAGCGGATGCGCCAGTTCGCCGGCATGCGCACCCTGGACATCTGGTATGCCCAGGACGACGCCGACCGGCTGCGGGAACTGCTGGCGTCGTCGAACGACAGGTCCAAGTCCCTGGACAGGGAGGCCAGGCGCCGTACCGCCGAGGCCACGGCGCGGGCCCGCACGCGTACGCACCTCCGGGCCTTCGAGAAGCTCACCCGTGTCACGTCCGAGGGCCGGCGCATCGCCCCCGACCCACCGCTGATCACCCCGCTCGGCCAACTGCCGGCCACCGACTCGTCGGAGACCGGGCGGGAGAAGGAACTCCAGACCCTCCTGGACGGGTACGCGCGGACCCTGCCGCCCGAACGCCGGCACCTGTTGCGCCACTACCACCTGGTGGACATGGCCCGGAAGGTGGTCGGCGTCGGCAGCGTCGGTACGCGCTGCTGGGTGCTGCTCCTGCTCGGCAGGGACGACGACGACCCACTGCTGCTGCAGGCCAAGGAGGCCCAGGAGTCGGTACTGGCCGCCCACACGGGCGGCGAACGCTACGACAACCAGGGCCGCCGCGTGGTGACGGGACAACGCCTGATGCAGACGGCCGGCGACATCTTCCTCGGCTGGACGCACGTCGTGGGCCTCGACGGGCAGGGCCGGGACTTCTACGTGCGCCAGCTGTGGGACTGGAAGGGCATCGCGCAGCCCGAGACCATGGGGCCGGGTCTGCTCACCCTCTTCGGCCGGCTGTGCGGGGCGTGCCTGGCACGGGCCCACGCCCGCTCGGGCGATCCCGTCGCCCTCGCCACCTACCTGGGCGGCAGCGACCGCTTCGACCGCGCGCTCACGGAGTTCGCCCAGTCCTACGCCGACCAGAACGAGCGGGACTTCGAGGCGCTGGAAGCCGCCTGCCCCTCCGGCCGGATCAGGGCGGAGAGGCTCTGAGCTGCTGTAGCCCTCGTCGAGTTGCTGTAGCCCTCGTCAAAGCCGATCCGGTCCCGCGCACCATCCGGTCCCGCGCACCGGACGGTCTCGCGCACCGTCCGGTCCCGGCCACCGACCCGGTCCCGTCACTCCGGCAGCTGCCGCATCTCCATGACACGCAGTCCCAGTGACTGGCAACGTGCCAGCAGCCCGTACAGGTGTGCTTCGTCCACGACGGGGCCGAACAGGACGGTCTGGCCGGACATCACCACGTGGCCCAGCTCCGGAAAGGCTTTGGCCAGCGTTTCCGACAGGTGTCCCTCGACTCGGATCTCGTAGCGCACGAGCTGTCCTCCCGTGGACTGCCTGGACAGGCGGACGGTGCCCTTCACTGCGATCGTGCGCCTCCGCGCTTCCTCGGTCCTCACCCCGTACAGGTGACCCGTGGCCCGGCGACGGCCACCACGGATCAACGTGTTCTCAACGCGTCCTCAGTGCGTAAGAACGATCTTGAAGGAGATGATCAGCAGGCCGAGCAGCAGGTTGACCGACGCGGTGGCGGCCAGAAGCCGCCGCGAAGCACCGGCGCGGCGTGCCGCCGCCATGGACCAGCCCACCTGTCCGGCCACGGCGACCGAGAGAGCCAGCCAGAGGGCACCGAGCACGTCCAGGCCCAGGAGCGGGCTGACGGCCACCGCGGCGGCCGGCGGGACGGCGGCCTTGACGATCGGCCATTCGTCGCGGCAGACGTGCAGCACGACCCGGCGGTCCGGAGCCTGTCGCGCCAGGCGCGCCCCGAACAGCTGGGCATGCACGTGCGCGATCCAGAACACCACGCCGGTGAGCAACAGCAGCAGTACCAGCTCGGTGCGCGGGAACGAGCCCAGCGAGCCGGCGCCGATCACCACGGACGCCGCGAGCATGGATCCGTACACGCCGCCCGTGTAGTCCGCGTGGGCCCGGCGCTCTGAACGGCGCTCCGCGCGGGCCGTGGCCGGGCCGGTCCGGACTCTGGTCCTGGGCATCGGTGACTCCCTCCGGACTCAACGCGTCGATCCGGTCACTCCGGCGGGAGGGTCGGCGTCCGGCTGCCGCTGCCGGCTGTCCCGGGCAGTCGGCAGGTGTGGTGTGACCAGGAAACTGGCCAGCGCGATGCCGCCGGTGGCCAGGATCGCCGCCTTCAGGCCGTCCAGCTGCGCGGAGGCGTAGGAATCCGCGACGGCGTCGACCTCGGACGGTGGCAACCCGGCACGCTCCGCCGCCGAGCGCATCTGATCGGTGGGGACGAAGGTGATCCCGGCCTCGAGAGCGACACCGACCTGCTCACGGGTCTCAGCGGACAGCTGCGGGTTGTCCGCCACCTGCGAGGTGAAGGCGTGGGCCAGCGCACCGATGAGGATCGACCCGATGAGAGCGGTGCCCAGCGCGGAGCCCAGATTCTGTGCCGTGAACTGGAGTCCTCCGGCCTCACTGCGTTCCTCCTCGCCGACGCCGGACTGCACGACGTTGCCCAGCTGCGAGGCGAGCAGACCGACGCCCACGCCCAGCAGGGCCATGGCTCCGGCGAACTGCGCGTCGTCGATGACCGGGTCGATGGTGGCCAGCAGCCACACGATGGCCGCCGCCAGGGTCGCCAGGGCGAGCCGGACCACCCTGCGCGGCCCCCACACCCGCCCCAGCGAGGACGCGGAAAGCGAGGTCACCAGCATGGTGGCGGACACCGGGAGCAGGCGCAGCCCCGTCTCGAAGGCGTCGAACCCCTGAACCACCTGCAGGTACAGCGGGATGGTGAAGAACAGCCCCAGCAGGATGAGGTTCTGGCTCAGCAGCGTCAGCAGGCCGGACCGCAGTACGGGCCTGCCCAGCAGGGACAGGTGTACGAGGGGGTCGGCGCCCGCGTCCTCCCGCCGCCGCTCCCAGTACCGGAAGACGGCCAGGACGGCCGCCCCGGCGCCGACGACGAACAGCGTCGGGGCGAAGCCGAAGACAGTGAAGGGAGGATTGCGGGGCTGCACCCATCCCCAGGTGCTGCTCTGCAGCACCCCGAGGACGCCCAGCCCCAGTCCGGCCGCGGAGAGCACCGCACCGACCCCGTCCAGCCGGGGGCGCGGGCCGCTCGGAGCCGGCGTCGCGATCACCCGGCGGCACAGCAGGACGGCCACGACGACCACGACCTCGCCGGCGAAGACCAGCCGCCAGGTCAGGTACGTCGTCACCCAGCCGCCCAGCAGCGGGCCGACCGCGATGCCCGCGCCGGCGAGCCCGCCGATGACCGCGTAGGCGACGGCCCGGTCCCGCCCGCGGTACGACTCCGCGACGAGGGCGGCCATGGCGGGCAGCACCATGGCGGCTCCGAGTCCCTCGATGACGGACCAGCCCAGCGTGAGGACCCACAGCGTGGGGGCCACGGCGGTCAGGGCCGACCCCACGCCGTAGACGATCAGCCCCAGCAGGAACATGCGGCGACGCCCCAGGATGTCCCCGAACCTGCCGCCGATGACCATGAACGCCGCCATGACCAGCGCGTACAGGGTGATGACGGCCTGGATGGCGGTGACCTCCGTGTCGAAGTCCTCGACCAGCTGACTGATGGACACGTTCATCACGGAGGTGTCCAGGACCATCAGGAACTGGGCCGTACCGAGGACGATCAGAGCCCGCCACCGCTTCACGCTGTCCACCTCGCCGAGTCGTCCGCCGTCCGCCCCAGTACGCCGACGGAGTCGGCCGGGCACTGGCCGGTACACGCCCCCGCCGCTCCCGACCATCGCAACCGAAGCGGGCGCCTCGTGCCTCACCCGCCACGGGGGAACGACAGCGCCTCTGTGATGTCCTGAGGGTGGGGAGGCGGCATTCCTGTGGCGTCCTGCGGGTGGGGAGGCGGCATTCCCGTGACGTCCTGCTGGTGGGGAGGGTGGGCGCCGGACGCTCTCGTCGACGCGCGACTCAAAGCAGTCTCAGGTCGCGCGCGCGGCGCACCGCGTCGCCTCGCCGGTTCACCGCCAGCTTCCGGTAGACGCTCTTGAGGTGCGTCTTCACCGTGTTCACCGACACGTAGAGGTCGGCGGCGATCTCCTCCGTCGACATCATCCGGGCCAGCCGCTCCAGGACGTCGCGCTCGCGACCGCTCAGCTCCACCGCGACGAGCGGCGGGGGAATCGACTCCGGCCGGGGCTGCCCACCGTGTCGTGGCGGGCCGGGCGTGAGCCAACCCGCTGCCAGCTCGTGGAGCGGAGCCGTGGCCAGGAGGGGCCGGATCCACGCTCCCGCGTCGAGGAACGGACGCCGCAGCCGCTCCCGCCGAGCATCGAGGAGCGCCTGGGCCACGAGCCTGCGGGCGGTGGCGGTGTCGCCCGCCCCCTCCGCGGCCCGAGCCCGCACCAGCGCTGCCCGCACGGTCACCGCCGGCCCGGCCGGACCTCCGGTGCGGATGCTGTCGAGCAGGTCCATGGCCGCCCCGGTGCGACCTGCGGCGACGTGGATCGCCGCGGCCTCCACCGCACACGCCGGCTGGTCGGCGGACACACCCTGGAGCACCTCGGCGGCTTCGTCCGGGCGTCCTTCGGCCAGGTGGGCGGCGGAGGCGACGAGCGCTTCGTTGCCCGCCGCCCAGGGTGAGGCCACGGCGGCGGAGACGGCCGGGTCCGCCGCCTCGACGGCGGCGCGTGCCCTGCCCTTCACCAGCAGGAGACGAGCTGTGGCGAGGGCTCGTCCCGCCGCCATCACCGGATCACGCGTTCCCGACAGGAGTCGGGCCGTCTCGTCGAGGAGGGCTTGGGCCCGGCCCAGTTCATGGCGGTCGACGGCCACGGCGGCCAGGACCAGCTTTCCGATGCCGGAGCCGGACGGCTGGGGAAGACCGACCCGCTCCGCCTCGGACACCGCCGCCAGGACCTTGCGCTCCGCCCGGCCGGGCCAGCCGTTCAGATAGTCGAGCAAGGCCAGGTGTTCCATCGAGTCCTCCCGGGGCAGCGCGGTGGAGGCCCCGCCGGGAGCGCCGGCCGCCATGGTCAGGGCGGCGCGCGCGTCCTCGAAGCGCCCGGCCCACAGGCGGGCCGAGCCCAGATGGGTCAGCAGGAGAGCGGTGAGTTCCGGATGACTGTCCAGCAGGTGTGCCGGGACTTCGTGCCGCAGCTCGTCGGCCGCTTCGGCGGCCCTTTCGGCCTGCGAGGGACATCCGGTCAGACGGGCGGCCAGTGCCTCGAGGAGCGCACAGCTCAGCCGGACGGCCGCCGACTCGGGCGCCGCATCGGGCGCGGCGTCGGCCAGATGCTCCTTCACGTGGCGCAGGCGGGTCAGTCCGCGGTCGACGTCGTACCGGGACAGGTCGCGGGCCGCGTGCACGAGGCCCGTCGCTGGACTCCTGGCCTCAGACCCCATGTGGGAGAACAACTCGGCCAGGTCACCCGAGCGCAGGCCGGTGAAGAACTGTCCGATCGCCAGGTCGTCGACGAGCGCGCCGGCGGCGAGATTCCAGTCGCCGGCGGCGGCGCCGTGGGCGAGTGTCTCCGGCAGGAATCCGCAACGGCGCAGCCACCGCGCGGCCCGCAGATGGAGTTCGGGCTCCAGGCCGGGCAGGCGCTCGCGCAGATGGGCCCGGAGTATCTCCCCGAACAGCGGGTGGAGCTGGTACCACGAGTGCCCGAGGTGCTCGACGAACGCGTTGTCGCGGTGCAGCCCGGCGAGGATCGGCCCGGCATCGGTCCGGAGGGTCAGCGCGTTGGCCAGATCGGGACAGAAACGCTCCAGGACGCTGACACGCAGCAGGAGACCCTGGGTCTCCTCCGGCTGTCCTTTGAGGACCTCGGCCAGCAGGAAGTCCGCGACCGTACTGCGGTCCGCTTCGAACTCCTTCAGGTAGAGCTCCGGGTCGGCGCTCTCCAGAGCGGCCAGGGCGGACAGGCGCAGTCCGGCGGCCCAGCCCCGGGTGCGGTCCACCAGGGCGCCCGCGGCGTGGACCGGCAGGCTCAGTCCGTGCAGTTCGAGGAGTACGACGGCCTCTTCCGGCGTGAAGGCCAGCTCGGCGGCACGGATCTCCGTCAGCTCGCCGGCCGCCCGGTAACGGTGCAACGGAAGCAGCGGTTCGGTGCGGGTGACGAGGACCAGGCGCAACCCCCTCCCGGCATGGCGCAGGACGAAATCCAGCTGCTCCGCGACCTCGGGAGCGGTCACGCGGTCGTACTCGTCGAGCACCAGGACCACGGGCCGGTCGCGGTCGTTCAGTTCGGCGGCGAGCGCCGCCAGCAGCTTGTGGTCCACCCCGGTCGCGTCCGCGGGGGCACCGACCACGTCGGACGCCGACGCACCGCAGGCGCGCAGTGCCTCAAGGACGTACGCCCAGAACACGCCGGGACGCCGGTCCCCCACTTCGACGGTGAGCCAGGCGACCGGCGGCCGCAGCCCGTCGGCCCAGTCGGCGGCCAGCAGGGTCTTGCCGGCCCCGGCCGCCCCGTTGACCAGTGTCAACGGCGTGCCGAGAGCCTGGTCGAGGTGCTGGACGAGCCGCTGCCGCCGCAGGAACGTGGCGGGCCTCGCGGGGACGGCGAACCGGGTGCGCAGAAACGGGTCTCCCAGCGGATCGGCACACGGAACAGGCGGAACGGACGGAACAGACGCAACGATCGGAATCGAAGGAGTCGGTCCTCGGGCGTTCTCATAGGTCTCGGCCACGCCGCTCACCATCCCCGTCCGTCAGGGCCACGTCACGGGCAGCGCTCCCTCACCCAGCATCCCAGCCTTCCTGCCCCGCCGCGCGGGCACACCGCGCCACTGGCTCGTTCACCAGCCCTTATGCACCTGCCGCCGGGACTGGTCCATGGGGCCCCACCAGGAGTACGGCAACGTTTTCCGCTCGCTGCTTCAACAGCGCCTGGCGGAGCCGCCCGCAGATGCCGCGCTCGCGCCGGCCCGGACGCACCCTCACCTCGGACACGGCGTCCGTGGGGGTGTGGCCGTTGTTCGGCTCGTAGCCCATGGAGCGCCGCCACGCGCGGCGTCGATGGCGGCGATGCGCTGTCCACCACCAGCTTGGAAGATCGCGTATGCGGGTGGGTGCCGGCCTCGGTTCACCGACGAGGAGTTCCGCTATGCCTGGCTGATCAGCACTCCGACAGCGCACAGGACGAATGCAAGCCACATCAGGCTCTTCTTCCCGTTGCGGCTGGAAGCCTGCCGCTGGAATTCCCGCACACTGAGCAAGGCACCACAGAGCAGGAGAGCGCCGGCAACGACACGTCTGATCACCTGCATGGACACTCACTCAATCCTTCACCGAGGCCTGCGGCGCTCACGGTACAGGCCGGTGTCAATCCGCATCCGCTTCCGGGGTCAGCGGGGCGTTACGGTGGGACGCGGGGCGTTACGGTGGGACAACGAGGGCCTCCTGGCTGCCGGTTGTAGATGTCGCAATCCACACCGAACCACCAACGTCCCGGGACAGCGCACCTAGGGCCTTGCCCACCGCCGCAGCTTCGCGGTGATGCGCTCCTTCGAGAGTCGGGTCCCTGCGGTCTCGCTCGGGCTTGTCATGAACGCCGTGATCGGTGTCCATCGCTTGCGCCCCGTGCCAGTCGTCCACCTGATGGCAGGGAAGTCCGAGACCGCGGTGATGTGCTCTCTCATGATCACTCGCGTGCGCAAGTAGCCACGGATCGTCGCCTTATCGCTGTCGCAGGTGACACCGAGTCGATATCCCCGGACAGCGATGAACACCAACCCGATCACGGCGCCCCAAGCCACGAGCCGCTGGGACCCGTCACTGGCTTGAGTCCCATAAGCAACGCCCACAACTGCCGGGATGGCTCCGAGGCCGCTGTTCGCGAGCCGGTTCAACGTCGACGGCGACAACTCCATGACGCTCCTCGTCCGTACCGCGTGCCGGCGAGCCTACAGAGAGCGGGCCGCCAGCATTGCGAGAGCACCGGTTTGGAAGATCGCGTATGCAGATGGGGCCTGAGCTGGGACTCCAGTGACCTGGGCTTTGTCGCTGCCGTGGCCGTGATTCCCCGCTGTTCCCTTCGGTTCCCCGCGCTTCGGGCACGTCGCGGGCACGCCTGGATGAGCTTGGCACGAGCGCGGTGACCGTGAGCCCGCACTGGCAGCCTTGCAGTATGGCGATGCCCTGGATCAGACCCGGGTGGCGTTCCGGTCGAGGATGGCCCGCAAGCGGTCGACATCCGGCGGTATCGCGGCGCCGCGCTTGGGGAGGACGACGATGCCGACGCTGTGCTTGTCGGGTGTCATCAGCACGAAGAGCGTGTCAGTCTCCGCGTACCGGGTGATCATCGGCCACCGGAACGTCGTCTCGCTGTCTTGCGAGGTCAGCCGCACCCCGGCTTCGCCCACAACAGCCCGGAATTCCCCCTGCGGGGCGACCATCCGGTGTACCTGCCGGGCCTGCAGGGCGGGTACCAGCACGTACACACCGATGCACAGGGCCAGCGCCGCGAGGCAGAGCACCGTCAACCCGAGGTGCGGTCCCTTCGGCAACGTGAGGCTCACGACAAGAGCGCCCAGCACGACGATCGCGCTGGCGAGGATAATCCCGCTCTGCAGCCGCCCCGCCGGTGTGGCCCGCATCCGCGCGCGGAGTGCCCCCGTTGCGTCCGCGGTCGTCGGCACGTAGGCCAACTCCACGGTGCTCGTTTCCTGCACGGTCTCTCCCCAGATCGTCGCGCTGCCGAGCCGCGATGCTAGCGGGGCCCGCCGACAGCCGGGGCCCCAGGGCTACGCCTTGTCGAGCTGGCCTGCTCCTTTGCCTTGTCCATCGCGCCCCTGCGCTGGCACCGGATGCGGCAGACGGCGGCTCGGGCCAAGGCGGGGGAGCAGTGGCACGAGTCCGGTTACGTCGATCAGCATCACCACGGACGTGTACACGCACGTCGTTCAGGACACGCAGCGCGAGGCCATCAGCCACATGGACCGGCTGCTCAAGCGGCGGCCGGTTGTGAGTGACCGCCCTCGTTGATGTCAGAAGTGGATGTCAAAGGCCCCGGACCATGATCGGTCCGGGGCCTTTTGCCTGGTGCCCCCGGCAGGATTCGAACCTGCGACACCCGCTTTAGGAGTTTTCCCTGGGCGGGGCTGTGACCTGCGGAGATGCGTACTTCAGGGCGTCTGGCCTGGGATAAGAGCCCTCTGCGGTTCTCGCATGTTCACGGGGTTTCCCGTCCTCATGTGTGCTGGATCCGTTCTGGGGGGCGCCCGAGAGGCTGCCACCGCCCCCGCTGCACGGCGGAGGCGAGCCCCGTGGCTCTCCGGACCGTCTAACTCAGCACGTCAACGACGGTCTCGCACAGATCCCGGTGCTGGAAGCGTTCGGGAAGACCTGGTCGGTGAGGACCACCTGTTCGCCGGGCGTGTTCTGGGCGTAGACCTCGACGGAGGAGGCGTCGACGAGGACGTGCAGGCTCAGTTGACCGCCGTGCAGGTCGAGGGGAGCGCGCTGGACGCCGGCGAAGGTGGGGTCGAAGTCGGTGGCGCCGGAGGCGGTGCGGTCGATGTAGACCTCGCCGGTTGTGGTGTCGTAGCCAATGCGGGTGTGCTGCCCGCCGCCGGTACGGACGTCCAGGCCGAAGCGATCGGCGGTGCTCGGGGTGAGGTCGGATTGACCGTCTATAGCTGATCTCGGCTTTCATGCAGTGATCGTTTTTGACCGATGGAGGGTCACCTGGGGCGGGGGGCCTAACGCATGTGGTGCTGGCAATCTGGTGGTGTCGTACTGCTTGATGTACGAGGATCACATGGGGACCAAGACCGTGGTCTGCGCTTGGATGCGTCCAGGTATCTGACTGATGCCATGCCGAGGGTCTCGGATGGTGAGGGGGGGGAGAGACATGAAACCGGCGGAAGAGCTTCTGGAGGAGATTTCCAGGAAGAGGTCAGCACTGCGGCTACACCGTGCATGGAGTGCGGGAGAGGGACGCATCTACGCGCTACTGCGGAAGGCGGCCGAGTTCAGGGCCAGGGAGATAGACGCCGGGATGCAGACTGATGTTCCCTGGGAAACTCTCTTCGAGTTCTTGGTTGAGTGGCATCACCAGTTTCCGCTTGGTGACGGTGAATGTGATGAGGAGGCGGCTTTCGAAGTACTCACCTCCGCTATCGAGTTCTCACGGTGGGAGCAGATAGAACACAGTATCCGCATGGGTGGTTACTCGGTTAGACGAAGAGGCAGGGATCTTCGAGTTCGCCACGCCTGGGATGTGGCCCTTGAGGCAGCCGACATGTATCTGGAATCACGAGCACGCCCCAGAGAACTACCACCGCTCTCCGAGGTGGAACGGAGGTGGGCGCGGGCTCGCCCCGTCGACTCGCGCGAGGGGCCGCCGTTCGAGGTTTTGAAGGCGTCCGCAGATCGGGCAATGGTGTCTATTGACGCTTGGAGGAAGTCTGCGCCGGAAGGATACTTGCCCGATTCCTTCGCCCTCGGCAACGGACTCACTATGAGGGAAGCCGCGGTTCTCCTGGCCGGCATCATGGGGCTTGCCGACCTCTGTGAACTTGCGGCACGCTCTGCCGTGAGACTGGAGAGCACGCTTGCTCATCTGGATCGGCAGGTGATGGTCGATGCCTTGAGCCAGCTGTGCCCAGAAGTTCCGCCCGCGCATATCGACGACCTGCTTGAGCGGTTGACCTATCGGGTGGGCCGTTCGGCCCGGACCGCGCCTCTGGTTGAGAGTGGAGAGAAGATCATTCTTTGTCCTCCTCTCATCACTTCGAGGGCGGTTGATGTCATTGCGCTGAGAACGGCGGCTCAAGATGCGAGTCGGTTCGGTCGGGTGGGGCATACCTTGGGGAAACGGGCAAAAGAGTGGGAGGACTGGTTTGCCGCGATTCCGGGGGTAGTAGCCCGGAGCGGTGTGAAGGTGCTGCGTGCTGATGGAAAACGCGCGGGCGACCTGGACGTCATAGCTGTCGACGCCGAGAACAAGCTGGGAATCTGCCTCGAAATCAAGTGGCCCATCGACGCTGTCACGCGGCGGGAAGTAGGTAAAGTGGAGAACTGGGTCACCTCTGCCGCAGACCAGTTGGGAAGGGTGCGTGGCGAACTGGAGTCAGGGACTGCCGTGGCCGAGCTGTCGGACGGATGGCCCCAGCTCAGTGAGATCGAGATGACCTGGGGCGTGGGCACACCCCAGCAGCTCTGTCTACGGCCGATTTCCGTGCAGGGCATCTACCCGACCTCGTTGCGCTATCTCATCGAGGCCGGAGACCCGCCGTCGCTTCGCAGCGTTGTGGAGATGCTCAAGCGTCCGGATCTGCCGAAGCGGGGCCTGCACTATTCCGAGGAGGCGTTCACCTTGAGACTGGGGCACCATGCCGTCGTCGTTGACAGAGTCGGACTCAGGCAGTTCGGATGGCGCCCGAGATTTCCTAACCTCGCATGAGGCATACGTCATCCGAGTGCCTTTTCTTTCACAGAGTGGTCACTTGGTGTACGTGACTCGCAGCTTCGGCGGGTAAGTCTGCCCGGCCTTCTGCGCCCGCCGAGTAGTCTGGGGGATCCTGGGAGCCGTCTCCGAGTGCTTGGAGCAGGTTAAGAGGGCCGCTCCGCGTCCGGCCTTGCGAGCAGCCGGAGTTGGGTCAAATTCTTGCTCCTGCGCTGGACCGTCAGCTCACGCATCGGGCACGCACGAAGCCCGGCGTCCTGGAAGGCGAAGGTACAGCTGGATTCCGGTCAGCCCACTCCGGCGGGCGATGACACTGAGGGCCAGGCTCGCGTGTCTTCGCGTGCTCACACCCCCCACGCAGTGAACGCCGCCCAGTGGACGGGCGAGGCAAAAGGCCGCTCGTCCACGGCGTTCGCAGGCCGGACGTACCTCCTGGCCAGGTCGGCCAGGTGTGGGTGGGCGGCGGTGTACCGCGCGAGGTCATCCCACGTGAGATGGCGCAGCCAGGTACGCGAGTGGCGCAGCGCGGGTGCTGGGAGTGCGCCGGGCGTGGCACCGGTGGGTGCGAGCAGTTCGTACAGGCGCGTCATCAGCAAGGCGGTCGCCACATCGTCCACCTGCCACAGACTGGCGACCACGCAGGCCGCTCCAGCCTGGAGAAAACCCGCAGGGAGTCCGATGAACTCGTCGGGTGCCTCGATGATCTCGTAGTGTCCCGACTGGCAGGCGCTTGCCACCACGAGGCGGCAGTGCGGGAGTTGACGCTGAATGAGCATGTCCATGCTAAGAGGGCCGTCGGTGAGGGCCAATGAGGCGCCCCGACTGACGATGTCCGCGCCCCCGTGGCAGCTTAGATGAAGGTGCGATGCCTCGGAGAGATGGTCGAGCAACCAGCTCACGGTGGCATCAGTCCCCACCGCGCAAACGGTCTCGCCCCATGGCTCGAACAGCGCCCGAATCTCGGCGTACTCGCTCCGAGCGCCTGGGAGCGAACCGTCGGGGTCGGTGACGGCCACCAGCCGAGACACCGAAGTCGGCGTTCGCGCAGCCGCCGCACGGGAGGCGGCGTACACGCCCGCCGACGGGGCGAGCATCAGCGTCCCGATGGCGTCGCATACGTCGTCCGTTCCTGGGCCGAACGGTACGGCGTTCAGTGGCGCGTGCCCCAGCAGACCGGTTGGCACGACGACGACCTCGCGCTGCGGGTCCTCCGCGAGGAGCCGGGCGATGGGGCGCAGGAGCGGGGCGAGGCCCCGGAGGCGTTCGAGGGCCGTCGGGAGCAGACGGCGGCGCTTGAGGACCCCAGCCTGCTGGACCAAGAGCAGTCCTATGGCGGCATCGTCCGGGTCCAGGGCCAGGAGGTGGACGATCGAAGTGCTGCTCACCTCGGGGACGAAGATGGTCCGTACGGCGGGCGCCCCCAGTGCCGCACTGGGCATGTCGCCGCTTGCTTCAGGTGTGTCGGGCTTGCGGGGGATCACAAGGACGTAACTGCCCCAGGGAGCGTTCACCAGGTATGCGAGCGGCGTGCCGCCAGCGGCACGCACGATGTCGGTCAGCTCGGTGGTGCGCAGGAAGCCCTCGAAGCCGGGGATCGCGCGGATCTCCTCGATCACCGTGCGCATGGCGCGTTCCGCCGCTGCCTGCACGTCCGCCGCTCCTACGGACGGGCCACCGGGTGAGGCTGCGGGTGCTTCCGCGACCAGGGCCCGGTACCGCTCGCGGGCCTGCTGGTAGCGGCGGGCCATGGTGGGGTCGACGCGCTTCAACGCCTCCAGGTCCACCGCGCCTCGCCCGGCCACCACCGACAGCTCGCAGGCCAGACCTCGTTCGATCGCTTCGATGGCGCGTTCCGGGCGCCCCGCACGGGCCAGCAGGAAGGCAGCCCAGCGGGCGATCCCGGTTGCCTGGGCGAGCACGCTCCGGCGGCCGGCGGCGGTGACCTGGGCGTCGTACATCGCGTGGACGGCAGTCAGCATGTCCGACGCGACGTCGGCAGCTCCGGCCCAGTCCTCGGCCGTGGCGAGGGCGTTGAGTACTTCCCGGGCGATGGCGAGGTGAAGGGATGGGGAGACGTGCGGTGATGCAGTAGCCAGGGCTGCGCGGCGCAGCCGCACGCTCTCGACGCTGCCTGGCCCGTCGAGGAGGTCGGTGGCCTGGGCCAGGAGCCAGGTGATTCGGCTGGTGTCGAGGAGGCCCGGGCGCTCGGAGTCCAACTCGAGCACGGCGGTAGCCGCTTCCCAGGCACCGCGCGGGTCCGCAGGTTCGTGGGAGAGCAACAGGTCGGCCAGGTTGCACTGCAGTTGCGACCACAGCACGGGGTCATCACTCGGGCGCAGGTGTCGCAGGGCGTCCCGGTAGCACTGCTCCGCCTCCCGCACGTCTGCTGGTTCGGCGCGTCGATACAGCAGCAGTCCCAGGTTGAGCATGGAGTATGCCCAGTCGACTCGGCCGCGCTCGGGGGACCGTTCCTCAGCCCTGCCCTGACGTGGCCGATGCCCAGGGTGAGGTCAGTGGAGTCGCCGCTCGGGCGTTCGGCGAGCAGCAGCCCGTAGTTGGTCTGGATCCGCGCCCAGAACTCTGGGTGGGAGCGGCGGTCCAGAGTGGTGGCGCGAGCGAGTAGGTCGCGGGCGGCCTCCCAGCACTCCAGCCGGTCGCCGTCGTCACGAAGGTGCTGGGCGGCAGCGAGGTTGTTCGCCACCTCGACCCACTGCAGGCTGCCCTCGGGCAACCGAACCAGAGCGCGTTCCAGGACGCGCAGCGCCTCGGACAGATCGGCATCCAGCCCGGTGCGTACGGCGACCACCAAACGTTCGCCGAGTCGGGCAGCGAGTTCCGTCTCTACCTCCTCCTCGCCCAACTGCTCGGCGAGCTCCAGCGCGTCGCGGGCCAGCGGGATCACCTCCAGGCTGTCGCTGGTACGCACCTCGACGTACATCGCGTGCAACCGGGCCAGCAGGTCGTCACCGAAGGCGGCCAAAGACGCGAAGTAGCGGTCCACCGCCACCCCCAGTGGCACTCGGCCGCCACACAAGCCGTCCAGCAGGTCGTGGCGGATGCGGAGCGCAGCCTCCACCGGGGTGCCGGCCGCCGAGCGCAGCTCCTCCATCCCAGCGTCGCGCACCCGGGTGTCGCCGGTGAGCTCAGGGTGGGCGCGAACCAGGTCAGCGAGCTGGTCCGGCGGGCTTCCCATGATCGCCCGCAACAGCTTCCTGGCCTGCTCTTCGTCCTGGTCCTCCGCCACGCACTCCAGGAAGAACCGGTAGTTGGCAACTGTCGGCGCCCCGTACGACACCAGCTCCTGGCATGCTCTCTCGGGATCCACCAGGTCCCGGTCAACGTCGCGGGTCAGAGCGAACGGCAACAGTCTGCGGGGCAGTGGAATCACCTGCCCGGCAAAGAAGTCGCTGCGGAACGCCCCGGCGCGCTCGGCCTGGTCAACCAGAACAGCTGCTCCCACCGGCCCATCCTGCTGGAGCTCCGCCATGGAAGTCGCGTACAGCGCTGGTGGCGTCACCCCTGGGCGCAGGATCAACAGCGGCGCCTCGATGTACGTCCGGGTGCCACAGCCAGGACAGTCCACCCACCACACGCCGGGGCCGAAAGCATCCGGAGCGCCAGGGCTTCCGAGGACGTCGGCACGCTCACGGCCGTCGACGATGTGCCACACCGGGACCCGGCACTCCCTGTCGCACTCCTCGCACTGCCACGAGTAGGGCGCCCTCACCGAAACCGTCATCCCCGGCTTCCCACTACTTGCCGTTGGTGAGGTGGGACAGGAGCGCTGTCAGCAGACGACTCAGTGTGGAGTCCCGCAGGGCTCGCTTGTGCACGGTTAGGCTCCATCTGCCGCGCGCATCCCGCTTGACCATGACCTCCGTCTGGAGGAGCGTGACGGCCAGAACACCGACGGAGAGGGACACAGGGTCGAAACGGTCACTCGGCGACCGTGCGTACTCGACGGCCTCAACGACCACGTCCACCAAGTCCTCGTGCGCTGCTGCGTACTCCAGCGCGAGGCGCGCCAAGTCGCCCTCGCCGACCGAAGAGCTGATCGACTGCAGGTACTCCGCCGTCTCCTCCGTGTCTACGGCGACTCTCAACTCGTCGTCCTTCGCGGGCATGTCGTTGGCTGAGGAAATGAGCCCGCGATCCTCCACCAGTGCCGTCAGCGCCCGAACGGCCTCCGCCTCGGAGAGCGTACGGATTTCCTGCAGCAGATCATCTCGTTGTGACATGGTCCAATTGTGGCCCTTCCGCATTCGCCGGTGGGGAGTTGCTGGAGCCGACATGAGCCTGGGCGCGTGAAGAAACTGCTGCCCGTCTACGGGCCCGGCCGACCAGCTTGGCTGGGCCGTCCCATCTACTGGGTGCCGACGACGGAAGGGAGCGCCATCGGGACTGAAGGCGCTGCCCGTGCCTGCCGCTGGGCTCAGGCAGCCTGCCAGGTGACGGTGTGCTTGGGCGTACGCCAGTAGTTGGGGCCGCCCAACGCGTCTCCCCGGATTTCTGCGTCAGGCTCGGAGCTGCTTGACCATGACGGCGTACACCGGTGAGTCTGCGAACGGTTGCTGCTCGCCGGTCTTGGCGTACCCCCACGACTCGTAGAGCGCCTGCACCTTGGGGTGGGTCACGTCGACCAGGAGTACAGCGAGGTCCTCCGTTCGCTCCTTCAGGAGCGCTTCGTGGAGTCGTTCAGAGATTCCCTGCTTGCGCCAGTGGAGGCGCACCATGACCTCAGACACGGCGTATGTGGAGAAGTAGCCATTGTTCGGCCGGTACCCGGTGGAGCGCCACCATTCGCGGCCGGGCGCGAGCGGAGCGCCGTAGGCGAAGCCGGTCGGTTCTTCTCCGTCGTAGGCGACGACACAGGAGAAGCCGTCCATACCGGACCAATGGTCGGCGAACCAGGCGAAGCGTTGGTGGAAGGGGTCGTCCATCTGGTCGGCGTAGGCGTCAGCGTGTACGTCGATGAGCATCTGACGGAAGCCCTCGGGGAGGTTTCCGTGCTGGAAGTGACGCAGGTCGGTCACGCTCGACTCCATTCGGTGCGCATGCGGTCTGCCCAGTCTCGTGCGTAGGCGGTGGAGGGAGCCCGGACGAACAGGCCCCGGTGGAAGTCGCCGATGAGCGTGCGCATGCGGCCCGGCAGGGGATCGCCGTCCATGATCGCGAAGACGTCGGAGGCGGTGACCGTGGCCTGCTCGGCTTCGCCTTGGTGGAGCTGAGCGAGGGCGAGCTGCGCGGTGGCGAGGGCCTTGTTGCGCCGGAAAGCTGCCGGGATCTTGGCCAGGGCGCGGTGGGCCATGGCCTCGGCGTGGGCGGGGCGTCCGCTGTTGAATTGCACGATGGCGGCGAGGTGGTCGAGTTCGGCCTGGCCGTAAAAGGCCGTCCAGCGAGGGCGTTCGCGCTCCGCCGTCTTGGTGTAGGTGTCCTGGGCAGATCCCAGGGACCGCAGGCCGGCCCGCCTGTCCCCGAGGGCCGCGTATGCGAGGGCGGCGCGGACCCGGCCCAGTGAGTCGAAGAAGGGGTCCCGGCGAGCTGCGTAGGAGGCTTGTGCCGCTTGTGCCGCCGCGAGTGCTTCGGGCCAGTTGTGCCGCTGGTAGGCGAGCATGGAGAGGTTGACCCATACCCGCATCTCGGTGGGGCCGTCTTGGGAGAGGCCAGCGTAGGTCGCGGATTCGTTCAGGTAATTCTGGGCCTGGTCGAGGTTGCGGGCGTCGATGCAGGACCAGGCCGCGATGGTGGTGTACTCGGCAGCCAGTGCATACAGGGCGCGGCGGACGCGTTCACTGGCGTTGCGCTGTTGCAGCTCCAGGACGCCGTCGCGGCCCGCGGCGGCTGCCCTTTCCAGTTCGGAGTGACCGCCTTGGCGGTCGTCGGCTTCGACGAGTGCGTTCATTCCGGCGGCGGCGCGTGCCACGTCCGACATGCCGACGGCGCGGCGTTGGGCCACCAAGGGGACGGCTACAGCTGCGGTCCCGGTGGCCGAGGCGATGAAGGTGCGACGCCGCACGGGATCCTCCTCCTGCGGGTGGTGCATGGTGCGTGGTGCGCTGAACCCTAAGTCCTCGACCGGACAGCCGAACACCCGCTCCAGAGCGGCGCATGTGCGTCCGATGGGCCGGCGCGAGGTTCCGTTCAGCAGGTTGCGTACCGTTCGGGCGGAGACGTCGCCGGGTCGGCCGGTGATGTCCGCGAGTGCGGTGTTCATCCGGCCTGCTAATTCCTCCTGCGTGAGACCGAGTTCGTCCATCCGGCTCTTGAGGATGGCGTTCGCTGCCATGTCTCCGACGGTAGACCGACAGCATCGAGCGAACCAGCCCTCAGATCACGGGACCGCAAAGTCTTCCGGTTCGAGGCGACCGGCGAGGGAGCGACCTTTCCTGTTCCCGTCCCCTTCCGGGTCGTTGACTGGTCATCGCCCGTCGGGAGGTTCCGATTCCCCCTTCCTCTCGGCGGCATGGAGAAGAGCCCGTTCCGTCGTCACCCCGTCGGCGGGGCGGGCGTCCCACCCTCGGAGTGATGTTCTCGTGACCATGACCGCAGCTCGACCTACTGCGACCGGCGCGCCCGGGTACACCGAGACGATGCCGTGTGAGCCGGAATCCGCTCGCCGGGCCCGTCTGCTCGTCTCCGCTGCTCTGAATACCTGGGGCATAGGTGAGTTGGCTGGGGACGGTGCCCAGGTCGTCGCCGAGCTGGTCAACAACGTGGTCCGTCATACGCGGTGCCGTGTCGTCCGGGTCCGGGTCACGCGGCCGGCCGAGCGCGTGGTGCGCATCGGTGTCGCCGACAGCTGCCGGGACACTCCCGAGCCGGGCAACCTCGATGACGACTCGGAGGGAGGGCGCGGCCTGCTCCTGGTCGAAGCCCTTAGCTGGAGATGGGGTTACGACCGTAAGCGCTGGGGCAAGGTCGTGTGGGCCGAGCTGGAAGTGCCGGGCACGGAAGCACCGGTCGCATGTTGAGGCCCCGCATTTCGTTACGGCTCATGCGGGCAGACGAGCTGGTGGACGATCCGGCCCCGGACGCCTGCGTGGAAGTCACACTCGGGCCCCTCCAGCTGGCAGACGATTGCGATTCGTCGATGTTCGCCGAGCCGCTGCGCATCACACCGGCCGATCTCCTCCAGCTGCATATGGAGTCCGACCTGGCGCTCGGGGAGATATGCGCCGAGGTCGGTCGAGCGGACAACGCATGGCAGCGGCATCTCGGCCGCTGGTACGCCGAGGGCCGAGCCGCCGTCGAGGCCAGGGAGCCGGAAGTAGCCCTGCTCACGCGTGTGCTTGAGGGCCTTCGACGGCAAGTGCTCGCGCCGGTCTGATCCCGTATGGCGCCGACCGGCACTCACTGCTCCCGCTGGGCACATGAAAGCCGCAGGTGGCCGGCGGGCAAGCAAGACAGTCACCACACAGGTACTTCCACCACCGAAAGGAAGATTGTGTTCAACCACATGGATCGCTTTCCCACGGGCAGCCCGCTGCCGCAGGGACACCTGACCGCCGTCCCATGGGGCCTGCGCCGGATCGCCCCGTACCCGCCCGTCGAGGACTCCGGTTACGCGACGGTGAAGTTGGACCCGGCGACGCAGACCGCCCGGTACTTCGACGCCTCCGGGGCGCCCACCATGTCCCCCGGCCACGGCACATCTTCCGGTACGAACCCCAAGACCGGCACCACCGGCCAGGGGGACCGCAACAGCGACTCCCCGGACAGCGATACGGGCAACGACACCGACCAGTGACTGTGGTGACGAACGACGAGCGTCCGGTCCTGGTCGTCACCAACCTTGACGACCCGACCGCGGACTTCGTGATTGCCGAGCTGCACGACCGGGGTGTCCCGGTCGTGCGGTTCGACTCCGGTGACTTCCCAGCCACCCTGTCGTGCTCGGCCGCCATCGGCGGCGACACTGACGGCTGGCGGGGAAGCGTGCAGACCCCGAGCCGACATGCCGAATTGGGCGCCGTCCGCTCCATGTACTACCGGCGCCCCTCCGGATTCGCCTTCCCTCACCTCGACCAGCAGGATGCGCGGTTTGCCGTGACCCAAGCTCGCTACGGGCTCGGCGGCATCCTGACCTCCCTGCCCGGCTGCCTCTACGTCAACCACCCCAACCGCATCGGCGACGCCGAGTACAAGCCCGCCGGCCTCGCGGCAGCGGCGGCGGCAGGCTTCAAGGTGCCGCCTACGGTCATCACCAACGTCCCGGACGACGCACGGGCTTTCATCAAGGAGTACGGCCCGGCCATCTTCAAGCCGATCTCGGTGCCGCTCTACCTGGTCGACGGCCAGGCCCAGACCGTCCCGGTGACCGAAGTGAGTGCCAACGAGATCGATAACTCCGTGACCGGCACCATGCACCTCTTCCAGAAGCGCGTGGACAAGGTCGCCGACATCCGGGTCACGGTGATCGGCGAGCAGATCTTCGCCGTGCAGATCGACTCCGGTCTCCTCGACTGGCGGACTGACTACAGCACTCACACGTACACGCCGCTTGCGGCCCCGCCCGCGGTGGAGCAGTCGATGCACGCCTACCTGAAGCACTTCGGGCTCGTCTTCGGGGCGTTCGACTTCGCCCTGACCGACTCGGGTGAGTGGATCTTCATCGAGTGCAATCCTTCCGGGCAGTGGGCATGGATGGAGCCGCCCACCGGTCTGCCAATGACCGCCGCACTCGCCGACCTCCTGGAAGGAGGTGTCCATGGCCAGTGAGCCCGATATCGAGACGGCCGCTGCCGATCTACGGCTTCGGCTCGCCCGCCAGCTGAAGGAGGACGGCCGGCTGCGGTCGCCACAGTGGCGAGCCGCCGTTGAAGCGGTGCCTCGCCACGTGTTCGTCCCGCGCTTCTACCGGGAGAGCGACGCACCTGGCGTAACCACTTGGGAGCCCGTGACGCCGGAGACTGTCGACCAGGACGAGTGGCTCCGGCTCGTCTACACCGACGAGACATGGATGACCCAGTTCGACGGCCACGACATCGACTGGACCGACCCGAAGCCGATCAGCAACGCGGCCCCGACCTCGTCATCGACCCTGCCCAGCCTCGTCGTCCGGATGCTCGAAGACCTGGACGTGCACGACGGCATGAACGTGCTGGAGATCGGCACGGGTACTGGTTACTCGACGGCCCTGCTGTGCCACCGGCTCGACAGCGGCAGAGTGACCTCGATCGAGACGGACGAGGGCGTGGCCCGACGCGCCCGTGAGGCTCTCGCCAGTGCCGACTACAGCCCTCACCTGCTGGTGGGGGACGGCCGCGTCGGCCACCCGGACGGAGCGCCTTACGACCGGCTGATCGCCACCTGCGGCTTCCGCAACATCCCACCCTCCTGGCTGGAACAGGTACGGCCGGGCGGCGTTATCCTCACCACCTTGCGCGGCTGGATGCGCTCCCTCGGCCTGGTCAAACTCATCGCCGCTGGCAACAGCGCGAGCGGCTGGTTCAGCGAGGACGACCCGAGCTTCATGATCGCCCGCCAGCAGGATGCGCCGGAGAGCCTCGGCATGGTCCCGGGACCTGCCGACGGAACGAAGCGGAAGGCCGCGTACGGACCGGAGGCACTTACCGACTCCGGGCCGGCGTTCATGGCACAACTCGCCGCACCGGACGCCCGATTCTTCTCCATGGCGGTCGACGGCAGCCCGCTCAGCACGTTCGTACTGGACAGCGTCACCGATTCCTTCGCCGTACTCACCGCTGCCGACAGCGGCTGGGAGGTCCGGCAGGGCGGCCCCCGGCGTCTCTGGGACGGGATCGAGTCGGCCATCGCCACCTGGGAGGAGCACGGCGCGCCGAGCACCGCCGCGTTCGGAGTGACCGTCTCCCGCGACGGACAGGTCGTCTGGCTCGGAAACCCGAGCGGTCCGCAGTGGCGGCTACCCTCCTGACACAGCCACCACCGCCGACGCGAGGAACGCAGGATGGACGACGAGCCGCTGAAGGACTGGGCGGAACGCCGTGACTCGAAGATCGGCCGACTCCGCGCCGTACCTGTCGTCTCCGGCGATGGCCCCAAGGCATCCCATCTGAACCCGGACGCACCCCGAGCCATCGAGCGCTGGAACGGACATACGTGGGAGCCGTACGGCTTCGTCGCCAACCTGGCGGAGGCCAAGGCCTCCTGCATCCCGAGGTCAATGAGCCGACGCCGACCGGGCCGGTGCCGAAGCCGCTCGGCTCCGGCACCGGCAAGCACCGCAAACCCCAGTCACCCACTTCGGACGGTGGGGGCCCAGCACAGAGGTGATCAGCGCCGCCGAGCCCGAGACCGCTCCGGTCGCGGAGCCGTGGAAGGCACTGCGATGTGATGCGCACGGGTTACTGCCTGCGTGCGTGGGCCTGGTACGTGTCTGTCGGCGAGACGGTGGATGCGCCAGGTCAGTGCTCGTGCGGGGCTGTGGGCGTCGTCCAGGGTGCGCTGGGTGAGCGCCTCGCTGAGGACGGTGGACGCGTTGTGGCCAGCGGCCTCCGCCGCGGCGAGCGCGGTGGTGAGGGCGTCGAAGGCGGGGTCTTCGATGATCTGATCGACGTGCTCGGGTACTACCTGGCGTAGTTGTCGGATGTGCCGATTTGCGGCCTGCCGAGGGGGCCGACGGCTTGCGAGGGCGGCCAGGGGCTCGGCCGAGGCTTGGTCGTAGGCGGCTTGGAGGTGGTGCAGGGTTTCTTGGGCGGCGGCGACTTGCTGGTCGTGGTGGCGCAGCTCGTGCCAACGGGAGGCGGCGATCGCGACGAGGATCGCGGCGTCCAGGAACATCGCCAGGATGGCGCCGTCCTTGGGGGCGGGCTCGCGGACCATCGCCCGCACGGCGCCGCGCAGAGCGCGAGTGTGGTGGTGTGCAGCCCCGATGCGGGAGCGCGTGGCGCGCTCGAACGCCGTGGCTGCTTCCCGTAGTTGAGTTCTCAGGGTCTGGGGCGTGAGGAGGGAGAGGGCGTCGAGGGCTTCGCCGAAGGCAGCGAGGTGGGCTTGGGAGGCTTGGTCGTCGTCCTGGTCGAGGTGGTGGGGTATGCGTTCGGCGGCGGCGGTGGCCTGGTGCCAGGGGTTGGGCCTGCGCCGGCCCGGCTGGTCGGCGGGCTGCCGGTCGATGGCCTCCAGGCGCTGTCGGATCTTGGGGAAGGACAGGTCCGGGGCGAGTTCGGACCCGGAGAACCAGACGGGGTCCTTGCCGGCGGTGGTGGTGTCTTCGGCCGCGATCTTGTAGCCGCGTACATCGCCGGAGGGGAAATACACGACTTCCACGAGCACGCCGTTGAGGTGGCTGAGCAGGTGAATGAACTCCTCCATGCTGGAGGCGGCGGCCACGGCGGTGCGCACGGTGGTGCGCAGCCGTTCGCGGGTGGGCTTCTCCTGGCCGGCGCGGAGGGCCTTCTCCTGCTCGGCTCGGGTGGGCCGCTTGGCGGCGGTGCGGTCCCCGCGTACGACCTTGTGCAGGCCGTATTCCTTCTCGATGGCGGCGAGTTCACGGTCGGCGGTGAGGTAGTCGTTCCAGTGCCGCGCGGTGCGCAGATCCGCTCGGACCTTGGTGGCGGCGATGTGGATGTGGTCCGGTGCGTGGCGGACTGCGACCCAGCGGCAGCCGTCCGGGTCGTCGTCGGGCGCGATGCCGGTGGCGGCAACGACGCGGCGGGCGATGGCGGCCCACTCCTCGTCGCTGAGAATGCGGTCTTCGGGGGCGGCGCGTATGGAGCAGTGCCACACGTACTTCTCGGGGGCGCGGCCGAGCCTCCGGGCCTGCTTGACGTGCAGGTCGAGGTCGGCGACGAGGAGCCTCGTGGTGGCGTCGAAGTCGTTGGTGCGGCCGGGGTCGGGGGCGAAGCCGTCCCAGGAGGCGACCAGGTGCGGGTCGGTGTGGTCCTTGGATTTCTTCGTGTCGAACAGGTACCGGATCAATCCGGCGGTTTCCTTGCCGCTGCTGATCTTCGCGATCATCGGGCCGCCTTCTTGGCGACAGCCTGGTTCGCGGCGGATGCGATGTGGCGGATGGTGGCGCCGACCGCGGTCAGGGTGCGTTCGGCCTGGGTCAGGACGGCGGTGTCCCCAGGCTGTGGATGGCCGCCGAAGTTGAGCTTCTTGGCGATCTGGTTGATGTTATGGCCGATCTTGGCAACCTCGCTGCGGAGGGCGGTCAGCTCGTCGATGTAGTCGTCGAGTTCGGTGCGCTGGCCGGGCATGGCGAGATCACCATGGACGTGGGCCATGACGACGGCGCCGACGTAGTGGGCGCCGGCGATGTTCAGCAAGCGAGCTTCGCGGAGGATGTCGGCCTTCTCGTCGACGCTGTAGCGCACATCGACGCGTTCTTTGCGTTGCACGGCTTCGCGCTGGCGGCGACGGGCGACGCGGTGCAGCGCGGCGACGTCAGCGGCACGCGGCAGTTGGGCGACGGCGGTGCCTGCGGGCTGTTTCCCCTTGGGCGCCCCTTGGTGCCCGAGCCCCTCCGCCACCCCCGGGGCGGAGGGATCCCCGTTGAGCCGACCCTTGGACGGTCCAGCGGGATACCTTGCTGCGCTGTCTGGGGCTGAGGTGGTGTGCATCTGCTCCTGAGGTATGGGCAGTTCGTGGTGCTGTTCGCGCATGGTGGTGCTCCGGTGCTGAGGGGGCGGGAGGTGCGTCAGGTGCGTCGCATCCGTCCCATGCCTGGTCAGCACAGGTACGGACACTCGAGGAGGTACGGAGAAGTCCGTCCCGGTGAGGACATCCGTCCCCGCGCTGACCTGCGCGGGGACGGATGCGACGCAGTGATACGGACCCAGGCGGAGGCGGGTCAGCGGGCGCGTTGGGGGCCGGCGGGTCCGCCGGGCGGGCCGATGGGCAGCTGGCCCGCCGGGGCGGCGGGTGGCTTGCCCTGAGCCTGGCGCGCGGGTGTGGCGTCGTGCGCGGGGGCGGGCGCCGTCTCGGTGAGGTCGGGGCAGTGGCGGGCCCAGCTGTCGAGGAACCGGTTACGGGCGTACCCCTTGGCCTGCCTGCCCTTGTCGAACCGGTAGTTGGCCGGGCGGATGTCGAAGTCCCGCAGCATTCTGCCCAGGTGATAGGCGTTGAGCCCGTTGGTGCCGTGCTCCGCCCAGGGGGCGTCGGGGTCCTGGAGCAGGGCGGTGACCAGATCCAGGGAGGACAGGGCCTCGGGGTTGCCGTGTGCCTCGAAGATGCGGTGGATGTCGCGCAGCAGCCGTGTCTTCAGGTTGGTCTGCTCGTCCTGGACGGCCTCGTACCGGGTCATCGCCACGCAGGCCGCACGGGCGCTGGCGGGCCAGTGGCCGCCGGCCAGGTCGGCGATGATGACCAGCGGTTCCCAGGTGTCTGCCGCCCGGTCCTCCACCGGCATGGTCGGCGCCATGAGGCCGGCCGTGCCGCGCAGGGTTCCCAGCCAGGCGGCCAACTCGTCCCGCAGTGCGTTCAGTTCCGGTGTGGCGTAGCGCGAGCGGAAGGGGGTCACCTTCTCGCTCGGCTTGCGCTTTTGCATGCGGAGCACGACCGCCCGGTCTGTGATCGTGTCGGGCAGGTCGCCGATCGAGGCCAGTGCGGCCATGGCGAAGGTTGGATACGGGGTTGGTTTGTGCTCCGGACCGGAGATACGCCAGGCGGGCCGGTTGCGCTGGTGTCCGGCGTTCAGCAGGCCGCGAAGTTCCTCGTTGTCTCCGGCCTTGCTGAAGATGGTGTCGGCCTCGTCCACCAGGATCGTGCGCGGGTTCTTGCCGATGATGCGGAAGAGCACCGCCGTGGACATGTTCACCGTCATGATCGGCTGGTGGACGGTCTCGTGGAGCACGTCCAGGACCCGGGACTTGCCGCCGCCCTTCGTCGGGCCTACGACCGCCAGACGCGGCGCGTGCTGCAGCGCGGTCTGGATGTGCGTGGCCGCCACCCACAGGGTGGCCGCTGTCAGCGCCTCGTCACTGGGCAGCACGACGTACTTGCCGATCGCCGCCCGCAGCTCATCCAGCAGTTCCGCACCCTCACCGGACCCCCTTTCCCCAGGGTCTGCCGGCCCCCGAGGAGGCCGGGGACCGACCTCGTGCTCCGGTCCCCGTGCGTCGACGGGACCGGTCCCCTCCTGCTGGACGGTGTCCGCCACGAGGGTGTGGGTGCCCGGCGACTGGCGGGGACCGTGCTCACGGTCCCCTGGTGCAACTGCAGCCTCTTGGGGACCGGTCCCCGATTTCAGGCCGCTGGCCTGCGGGTTTGCGCCGGATGTCGATACGGGGACCGGGACGTGCGGGGACCGAGCAGCGGGCACGTCGCGGGGACGGTCCCCAACGGCAGCATCTGCAGGCGGCTGGGGACGGTTTCCGTGGGCTTCCACATCCGCCGAGTGCTCGACGGTGCCCGACGCCGGGGACCGTGTGTCCGCCTGATCCCTGCGGCGCCAGGGGACGCCCTCGCCGGGGACGGCGGGAGTGGGCCAGCCGGTCGGGGAGGTGTTCGTGGAGCTGGGGGACGTAGAGTCCTCCATAGGCGTTCCTCTCCGGTGAGAGGCAGGACGGGCAAGGTCCCGCCCCTCACCAGCTCATTCGTTCAGGGATGGGCGATCAGTTGGGAAGTCTTCGGCCCTCGGCGTTGGCGCGCCGGGGGCCGCTTCGTTGTCCGCGCCAGACGCGGGGTCAGGCCGTGAGGTCGTACGACGTCTGGGCATCCAGCCACGCGTCCACCTCCCGCCAGCGGTAGCGCAGGTGACGGCCGACCTTGTGGACCCTGGGGCCGATGCCCCGGTACTTCCACTGGTAGAGCGTCTTCACCGGCACCCCGAGATACGCGGCCACGTCGGTGGGAGTGGCGAGCTGGTCACGCTCGGCGCCGGCAAGGCGCGGGGAGTGGTTCGGCAATGAGGTCTCCATATCGGAATCAGGGTTTTGGATGGCAGGCGTGGGCAACACAGCCACACCACCCATGGAGCGTCCAGAGTGAATTCTGAAACGCCCCGTTACTTCCCTCGGTGTGGCCGGGGAAGACCAAAACAGTAAGGGCGGATCGCCGGTTGCCGAAATCGCTCCCGCGGAAGCCGAAATTTTCTGCGAAGAAGCAACCGGACGAGGTGCCGGAATCCGGTACCTCGGCAGCTCAGAGGTGGCGTCCTGCGGTCAGGAGTGACGCGGCCAGCCCGCCGGACACTGCATCCAATAGGTGCTCAAATCGCCCACTTCTTTGCCGCGGAGGGAAGGTAGCACAACCTCCCTGCGGAAACGGCTCGTGATGTACCGGAATTCGACGAGACGAACACCACTTCGCCCCTGAACGACTTTTGGAGAGTTTAAGAACTAACTCTTGCCATAACGGCCGACTGCAAGTTACAGCTATCTGTCATGCCCAACCGACCTGTCGAAATAGGCCCCGCTGGCCTCCACGCCGCCCGCGCCATCGAGCACCTATGCCTCGTGCTCGGTCTGACCCAGCACCAGCTCGCCGCCCGCTGCACCGCTCTGGGCCGCCCGATGAGCAACACCGCCCTCAGCCGAACCGAACGCGCCCACCGGCGCTGCGACGTAGACGATCTCGTCGCCATCGCCACTGCGCTCGGCGTCCCTCCCGCAACCCTGCTCCTGCCGCTCCCGTCGGTGTCCAGTGATGACCGGAGGGGGTGCTAGTTGGCTCGGGTCTGGATTGAGGACCGCATAGGGCACGCGGCGTACGCACGGTCCGTCGCGGAAGCCAAGCGGGCGGGCCGTACGCCACCGGGGCGCTACCGCGTGCGCTGGTACGACCCTGACGGCAAGCCGAAGATGAAGACCTTCACCCGCAAGGTCGACGCCGAGTCGGAGCGAACGAGGATGGAGTCCCGTCTCAACGACGGCTCCTACCGCGATCCGGCCGCCGCGCGAGTGAAGTTCGCAGAGGTAGCCGAGTCCTGGCTGTCTGCGCAGATCCATCTCAAGCGTTCAACTCGAGTCCGCTATCGCGGCGTTCTCGACGTCCACGTGATCCCCAAGTGGGGCACCACCCCGCTGGACCGCATCCACTTCGAGGACATCGCCGAGTGGCTCGCGGACCTGCTGTCCGGTGAGGCGACCGGCGGCAGGAAGCTCAGCCCTCGCTCGGTCCGCAAGGCTTACGTCGTCCTCAGCCGCGTTCTCGGCTACGCGGTCCAGGCGCGTCGTCTGGTGGTCAACCCTGCGGTCGGTGTGCCCCTGCCGAAGGCGATGCCGGCCGACCACGTTTACCTCGACGACATGCAGGTCGACGCGCTGGCCAACGCGTCAGGCGCCTACCGGGTGTTCATCCTGCTGCTGGCCTACACCGGCCTGCGCTGGGGCGAGGGGTCCGCGCTGAAGGTAGGGCGCGTCGACCTTGATGCCTGCCGGGCGCACATCGTCGAGGCGTACGCCGAGGACAACGGCAAGCTCTACCTCGACACCCCCAAGAACCACGAGCGCCGATCGGTACCGATCCCGCGGTTCCTGGCCGAGGAGTTGAAGCCTCACGTCCAGGGGCGGGGAGATGAGGACCTGCTCTTCACCGCCCCGCAGGGCGGGCCACTGCGGGCCCGCAACTTCCGCCAGCGGTTCTTCGCACCGGCGGTCGCGAAGGCCGGACTGGGACACCTCAAGGTCACCCCGCACAAGCTGAGGCACACGGCAGCCTCGCTCGCCATCGCCAGCGGCGCGGACGTCAACGTCGTACAGACGATGCTGGGCCACAAGTCCGCGACGCTGACCCTGGACACGTACGGGCACCTCTTCCCGGACCGTCTGGACGAGGTCTCGAAAAAGATGCATAAGCGCCGCTCCAAGCAACTGGCCAAGGCGAAGGCCAAGCTGGAGAAGGCGGAGAAGAAGGCCCGCAAGGCTGCCGAGGCTGTGGCCGTCCTGGAGGATCCCGCGGCGTGATGTGTGCCTTATCCGTGCTGTCTATGACAGCAGGGGTTGCTTCGGCGGCGCGGCGGAGCGACCCCTGCTTTCGGGCTGCTAGGGCAGGTCGCGGCGGACCAACGCCTGAGCGAACGGTTCACCGGTGGCCCGGGCGTAGGCCATCCGCTCGCGTACCTCGCTGAGGGTGCGTGGGCGGTAGCCGGGGCCGCCGCAGCAGCTTTTGTGGAAGCGCACACCGGCGTGCAGCAGCACGGAGAGGGTGCGCCAGGCGGCGGTGTCCCGCCTCTTGGGTGCCGCGAAGGCGGAGCCGACGTGGATCAGTGGTTCGGTGCAGCGTGGACAGATCCGGTCGTGGTCGTGGTACCCGGGGTAGGGCTGCTTGTACGAGGCCCGGCAGCGCAGGCAAACGTACGAGGTCTTGGCATGGGCCATGCGGGAAGGATAGAGCCACCACAGGGTCGGGTTCGACAGATTTCCGGCATGCTGCGCAGGCCCTTCGGCAAAGGTGGGGCGGCGAGGGCCGACCGTACTTGCTTCTACTCGCCTCTTCGGAGTGCTGCGTCGACGGCGTCAGCAGCATCCCTCGCGGCCAGCTCGCTGATCTCTCTGGGGACCTCGCGGTCGTCGTACACGAAGAGTCTTGCGTCGACGACGTGGGTCTTCGGTTGCCAGCCGAGACGACGGCCCGCCTCGCGTGCAGCACGGCGGACGTCGTTCAGTTCGCCCATCTCCTCAAGATCGCCGCTGCTCAGGATCAGCTGCCCGTGGTAGCCCCGGTGGCGAGGCTTCAGTGAAGCCCGCATCAGGCTCTCCAAGCGGTCAACCAGCTTGTCGTGCCGGCGCCGGGCCAGCTCGTCCTTCGCGGGCATCTCGCACAGCTCCCCACCTCTGCCCGCAGCCGCATGTGTGCCATATGTGTGCTGCGAGTACGAAGGCCCTCCCGTCCGATGGACGGAAGGGCCTCTGACCTGGCGTTTTGCTGTGCCCCCGGCAGGATTCGAACCTGCGACACCCGCTTTAGGAGAGCGGTGCTCTATCCCCTGAGCTACGAAGGCGGGGATCTGTCGGAAACCGTGTCTGAAATTGGTGCCCAGGTGGGCCGGCCTCAAGCAGACAGGATGCCGACAGTGTTGCGATGGCAGGGCTGGCCTGCAGCTGTGCCACCGCCCACAGTGTAGCGGCTGGCGCGCCGTCGGCTGGAGGTTGGTGATGTTGGCTGTCGGGTGTGCAGGTCAGATGAGGCGTTCGTCCTCGGTGCAGGGGGCCGCCTTCGTGGGGGTGGCGGCCCGCTGGGGTTTCCGCAGCACGGCGCACTTCAGCCGGGCCTTGAACATGGCGTGGTCCCAGCTGATGGAGGCGCTGCTGACCGAGCGCCGCCCCGACCGGCCGGTACCCCCGACCGGCCGGTACCCCCGATGGCCGTTACCGCCGATGTCCGGTACCCCCAATGTCCGGTACCGCAGCGATCGGGGCGGTTGTGCATCTGCCGGCCACCGCCATCGAGGAGGGCCGTGACCTGTCCTCGATGACGGCATCCTGGCCTGCACCGCCTACCGTCTGCTGCCCGCCGGACGGCCCGGCCTCACTTCAGGTGTCGGTCCAAGAACCGGCATCCGTCCTCCAGCTCGAACGACGGGGTGCCGGTGTGGCCTCCCAGATTGGCGTGCAGCGTCTTCTCCTTGCTGCCGAAGGCGTCGAACAGGTCCAGGGCCCGTTGCCGGGGGTTCCCTTCGTCGTCCCACTGCAGCAGGAACAGCAGCGGAACGGTGACCTGCCGGGCCTCCTCGCGCTGGGCGCGGGGCACGTACCCCCCGGCGAAGAAGCCTGCGGCCGCGATGCGCGGCTCGACCACCGCCAGCCGGATGCCGAGGGCGGTCCATCCCCCGGAGTACCCGACCGGGCCGTCGATCTCGGGCAGCTCGAGGAGGGCGTCCAGAGTGGTCTGCCATTCCGGTACCGCGTTTTCGACCAGTGGGCCGATGAAGGACTCGAAGATCTCGTCGACCGGTTCGCCGGCCTGCATCGCCCGCCGGAGTTCCGCACGGGCCTGATCGTCGGCGGCGGAGCGGGGACGGTCACCGCACCCGGCGGCGTCGATGGTGGCCACCGCGTAGCCGCGCGCCGCGGTGTACCGGGCCCGGGCCACCAGCCGGGGTTCAGCCTTGGGCAGGCCGTTGTTGTGGGCCATCAGGACCAGCGGGGCCGGTGCGGATCCGGGCGTCCACAGGGTGCCGGGGATCTCGCCGAGGGTGAATTCGCGCTCGAGGACGCCGTCGTCGAGGCCCTTTTCAGAAGTGAATCGCATGGTCGTGCCTTTCGGGAGTGCTCCTGAACGGCGCTCCCGGACGACCTATCGCCCGACCGTGACCCCGGAGGGGAGCACCCATGTCGATACTGCGTTCACGGGTACCACCTCCTCGTTCTCTCGCACGGCCTCCGGGAGGCTAGCAACGGTCGCCGTGGTCCGCCAACGGGTTTTCGCGGAGGCTCCGTGGCCGGATGCCGCCTCACCACACTGGAAACGGTCTTGATACGGCAACCGCACTCAGCTTGGTGCCCGACCACAATGCCGTTGACTTCGGGCACGCCCCCGCCCGCGCACTCTCAAGAGTGCCTCCGCCTCGGACTTCGCTACGGCAGGCGGTCGGTGCCGCTGTCCGGTTCTCGAGGGCGCTCTTCGTCGGTTCGGTCAGGTCGATGGCGTCCGCGGTGTAGGTGATCGTGGAGTAGGCGATGGTGCCGTCCTCGCTGACCGCGCCGGTCTCAAAGGGGTCGGTGGTCGACGCGACCTGATCGCCTCCGTCCAGCGAGCCGAGCGTGTCCTCGACGGCCGCCTTGTTCTGCCTGGCCGTCACCCGCTGCCCGTCCGGGGCCCGGCACACCAAGCGGGCCTCCGCACCCTGGGAGTTGCTCTGGGGGAAGCGCTCGTCCAGCAGGTCGAAAGCCTTCTGCGACTCGGTGCCGGGCATGGAGAGGTCCTCCTCCCCGGCCGGCGCCATGGCGGCGGCGGCGACGGCCAGCACCAGGACACCCAGCCACAGACCACCCACGAGCCGGCGCCGCCGGAAGGCCAACCGTCCGATCCGGTAAGGAAATGTCGCCATGTGCTGATCACTCCAGACGCCGTGAGGCAAGGGGAAGGCGTGAGATTCACGCGCCTCCAACCCTTCACTCCGGCGCCCCGCCGGGCATCGTCCCCAGCTGCCGTCTTCCCCTGGTGCACCCGGACCAGCCACTCACGTGTCCTGGTGCCCGCGCACTACAGGCCGACCTGGGCGGACCGGCCATCTGTCCCGTAGTCCGTCCTGAAACGGGGCCCCGTCCAGGCGGGGAGTGGCGAGGTCAGGGCAGTACGACGATCTTGCGTCCCTGGCCGGCGGCGAACCGGTCCAGTGCCTGGGGGTACTCCGTCAGGGGCAGGCGGTGGCTGATGAAGACCTGGGGGTCGAGCACTCCCGTTGCGAAGAGTTCCGCCGCGCGCTCGTAGCTGTGCAGCACCGCCATGGAGCCGGTGATGGTGATCTCCTGGTTGTAGATGCGGTACGGCGAGATGGTGGCCGTCGTCGCGTAGTCGGAGACCCCGAACTGCAGGAACGTGCCCGCCTTGGCGACCCGGTCCAGGCCGTCCTGGATGGCGGCGGCGTTGCCGGTCGCGTCGACCACCACGTCCCAGCCCGTCGGTCGTCCCAACTCGTCGGCCGACGATGCCGACTGTGAACAGCCCAGCTTCTCGGCCGTCGCCAGCCGTTCCGCGTTGACGTCGACGACGTCCACCGAGGCCGCACCGGTGCGCTTGGCCAGCTCCAGCATCATCAGGCCCATCGTTCCGCTGCCGTAGATGAGGACATGGGAGCCGAGCCGGCTGTTGAGCACGTCGTAACCGCGTACGGCGCAGGACAGCGGCTCGATCAGGGCCGCGTCCTGGACGTCCACGTGGTCCGGCAGCCGTACGCAGTTGGCGACGGGTGCCACGGCGTACTCGGCGGCGCCACCGGCCACGGTCACGCCGATCGCCTGCCACCGGTCGCAGAGGTTGTTCCGGCCGGCCCGGCAGTACCGGCACTCGTTGCAATACAGGGAGGGGTCCACGGCGACCCGGTCGCCGAGCGCGAGTTCGGTGACCTCGCTGCCGAGGCCCACGACCTCCCCGGCGAACTCGTGACCGGGGACGATGGGCAGTCTCGGCGCGAACTCGCCCTGGAGGATGTGGAGATCGGTACCGCACAGCCCGCAGGCCGCCACGTCGACCACGACCTCGCGCGGACCGGGAGTGGGATCGGGCACCGTGGTGACGTTGACCTTGCCGGGGGCTTCGATGACAGCGGCTTTCACTTGACTGCTCCTAGGGACAGGCCGCGGACGAGTTTGTCCTGGGCGGCGAAGCCGGCGATGAGGACGGGGAGGGAGACGAGGGTGGCGGCGGCGCAGAGGCGGGCGAGGAAGAGGCCTTCGTTGGTGATGAAGCCGACGAGGAAGACGGGTGCGGTGGAGGCCTGGGTGGCGGTGAGGTTGACGGCGAACATGAACTCGTTCCAGCTGAAGATGAAGCAGATCAGCGAGGTGGCGGCGAGTCCGGGCATGGCGACGGGGGCGACGATGCGCCACAGGACGGTGAGCAGGCCCGCTCCGTCGACCTCGGCGGCTTCCAGGATCTCCTTGGGGACTTCGGCGAGGAAGGAGCGCATCATCCACACGGCGATCGGGAGGTTCATGGCGGTGTAGAGGACGATCAGCGTCCATACGTTGTCGAGCATCCCGGCGTCCTTGACGATCAGGTACACCGGCAGGAGGGCCGCGATGGCCGGGAGGAACTTGGTGGACAGGAAGAAGAACATCACGTCGGTCCATTTGCGGACCGGTTTGATGGACAGCGCGTAGGCCGTCGGTACCGCGAGGGCGAGCACCAGCAGGGTGGAGATGACGCTGGCCATGGCGGAGTTGAGGAGGAAGGGGGTGATGTCCCGGCTGAAGAGGAGTTTGTACTGGTCCAGGGTGAGGGGGGCCAGGGGGGTGGGCGGGTTGGTCGCGGCGTCCGCCTCCTGGTGGAAGGAGGTGAGCACCATCCATGCCACGGGTGCGAAGAAGGCGAGGGTGGCGAGCCAGGCGACGAACGTCCACAGCGGCGACAGCCGAGGCGCACCGCCCTGGTCGTCGCCTTGGCGCAGGAGCTTCTTGAACCTTGCCCCTGGGGCGGCGATTGCTGCGTGAGCGGTCATCGGGATACCTCCTCGCGGAAGAGGGATGCGATGGTGCGCAGGGCGAAGGTGGCGATCACGATCGAGCCGAGGACGACGACGACGCCGGCGGCGGCTGCCTGGCCGTACTCGTATTTGCGGAACATGGTCAGGTAGATCTCGTAGGGCAGGTTGGTGGTCTGGGAGCCGGGGCCGCCCTGGGTGATGGTGTAGACGGCGTCGAAGGTCTGCACGACGTAGATGGTGCCGAGGAGGATGCCCAGTTCGAGGTACTGGCGCAGGTGGGGCAGGGTGATGTGGCGGAAGGTGGCCGTCGCGGATGCGCCGTCCATGCGGGCTGCTTCCAGGACGTCGCCGGGTTGTGCCTGCAGGCCGGCCAGGAGGATCAGCATCATGAACGGGGTCCACTGCCAGACCAGGGAGACGACGACGGCGGGCATGGGGTAGGAGGAGATCCAGTCGATGGTGGGGCCGTTGGAGGCGCCGAAGAGTCGCCAGAGGGCGTTGAGGGTGCCGTTGAGCAGGCCGTAGTCGGGGTTGTAGATGGCGTGTTTCCACAAGAGTGCGGCGGCGACGGGCATGACGAGGAACGGGGAGATGAGCAGGGTGCGGGCCAGTCCCCGGCCGAAGAACCTGCGGTCGAGGAGCATGGCCAGGCCGAGGCCGAGGATGACGCTGATGAGGACGACCGACGCGGTCAGGACGACGGTGTTCAGGACGGCGGTGCGCAGCCGTTCGTCGGTGAAGACGAACCGGAAGTTGGACAGGCCGACGAAGTGGCGCTGGCCCGGTTTGAGGATGTTCCACTGGAAGGTGGAGATCACCAGCGTGGCCACGAAGGGGAGTTGGGTGACGACGATGGTGAAGATCAGCGCCGGCAGCAGTGGGGCGCGGCGCTTCCATTTGCTGAAGCCGGAGGACTTTTGGACACGGGTGGGTGGTGGTGCTGTGTCGGGGGGTGCGGTGAGCGTGGTCATGAAGGGTTCCTCCGCCAGTGACGGCCGGGGTCGGGGAAGTGACGCCCGGCCGGTGGGAGCACCGGCCGGGCGCTGAGGGTCACTTCTGGTAGTTCTTCGCGACGGTCTCGGCGAGTTTTTGGCCGTCGTCGAGTGCGGTGTCCACGCTGGTCTTGCCGGCGATGGCGGCGGAGATCTCCTGGGTGACCTTGGTGCCCAGGTCCTGGAACTCGGGGATGGCCACGTACTGGACGCCGACCGTCGGGCGGGGCTGGATGCCGGGGTTGGCCGGGTCGGCCGCCTCGATGGACTTCAGGGTGAGGTCACCGAAGGAGGCGGCGGCCTTCTGGTACTGGGGGATGTCGTAGGTGCTGGCCCGCTTGCCGGCCGGGACGCGGGCCCAGCCGAGTTTGTCGCCGACGAGCTGTTCGTACTTCTTGCTGGAGGCCCACAGCATGAACTTCGAGGCGGCGTCGGCGTTCTTCGTCGTCTTGGGCATCGCCCACGCCCAGGCCCACAGCCAGCCGCTGGCCTTGGTCTTGACGGTGGGCGCGTAGGCGTATCCGACATGGCCGGCGATCTTGCTGGAGGCGGGGTCCTCCAGCGAGCCGGCCGCGCTGGTCGCGTCGTACCACATCGCGACCTTCTTCTGGCTCATCGCGTTCAGGCACTCGGTGAACCCGGCCTGCGGCGCGCCCGCCTCACCGTGCTGTTTGACCAGATCGACGTAGAAGGTGGTGGCTTTCTTGAAGGCGGGGCTGTTGACCTGGGCCTTCCAGTCCTTGGTGAACCAGGTGCCGCCGAAGGTGTTGACCACACTCGTCAGCGGGGCCCCGAGTTCGCCCCAGCCGGCGAGGCCGCGCAGGCAGATGCCCCGCATGCCGGGCTCGGCGCCGTCGACCTTGGCGGCGATGTCGGCGATCTGCTGCCAGGTCGGGTGCTCGGGCACCGTGACGCCCTTGGCCTTCATGACGTCCTTGTTGTACATGAGGAAGGACGACTCGCCGTAGAACGGCAGGGCGTAGAGCTTGCCGTCGGAGCCGGACAGGGACTGGACCATCGGTTTGAGGAGGTCGGCCTTGTCGAAGCCGGTGTCCTTGTCGGCGTAGGAGCCGAGTTCGTGCAGCCAGCCGTTCTTGGTCCAGATGGGTACCTCGTAGGCGCCGATGGTGGCGACGTCGTACTGGCCGGCCTGGGTGGCGATGTCCTGGGTGACCTTGTCGCGGAGCTCGTTCTCGGGCAGGACCGTGAAGTTGACCTTGATGCCGGTGTCCTTGGTGAAGGTGCTCTTGGTCAGCTTCGCGATGTCCTCCATCTGCGGGTTGCCGACCATCAGCACGTTGATGCTCTTGCCGCCGCCGGAGGACCCGCCGGCCCCGGCTCCGGAACACGCGGTGGCGAGCAGGGCCGTGGCGGCGGCGCCCGCGAGGAGGACATATCTGGTCGATGGCATGACTGACTCCAGGAGTGTGCGAGGGCATGGGGAACCAGGGCCCCGGCCTTACGGGGGGTGGAATGGGGAGAGGAACTGCGGCTCAGGCCTGGATGACCTGGGGACCCAGCAGTGCGTAGTGGTGGGCCTCGGAGGTGTGCAGCCCCGCGTCGGTGACGATGGCCTCGAAATCCATGACGTTCGCGAACCGGCAGAAGCTGACGGCACCGAACTTCGTGTGGACGCCGGAGAACACCCGGCGTTTGGCGACCCGCATGACCTCGGCCTTCACCTCGCCGACCGCGGGATCGGGGGTGGTGAGTCCGTACTCGCGGGAGATGCCGTTCGCGCCGACGTACGCCAGGTCGATGACGAAGTCGGCCAGCATGCGGGTCGCCCAGTGGTCGACCGTGGCCAGCGTCCCGCCACGCACCCGCCCGCCGAGCAGCAGCACGGCGATGTTCTCGGCGGGAGCCAGGGCACCCGCGGTGGCCAGCGAGGAGGTGACCACGGTCAGTGGCCGGTCGCGGGGGAGGGCGGCGGCGATGAGCTGCGGGGTGTAGCCCTCGTCGAGGTAGACGGTCTCGGCGTCCCCGAGCAGTGCGGCCGCGGCGGCAGCGATCCGGGACTTCTCGGGGATGTGCATGGTGGTACGGAAGGCGAGCGTGGTCTCGAAGCCCGCGCTCTCCACGGGATGGGCACCGCCGTGGGTGCGCCGGACCAGCCCGTGTCTCTCCAGTGCGTTCAGGTCGCGCCGCACGGTCTCCTTGGAGACCCCCAGTTCGGCGGCGAGTTCTCCTACATCGACAGATCCCTCACGGCGTGCCGTTTCCAGGATTCCGCGTCTTCGTTCCTCGGTGTCCACGGCGACACCTCCGTTTCACGGCTCCGCAAGTCGCGCCCGAGTGGGCTGCGTTCCGGAGCCCGGCCCGGCGGGCTCTGGTGGCCAAATTTCTACTAGTCGATTGCGGTTACTGGCCAGGTTCGCCGCGACGCGGTTCGTGACCGAATATGCCCGTTTTTCGGAGTGTGGATCCCCTGGTTGACGCGGTGGAGGGCGCTGGAGCGCGGAGGTCGCTGCCTGCTAGCCGCCCGGGATGTGCCCGATCGCTGCCCGTATGTCCGAAAGGATCAGGACACGGTGGCCAGGGGGCCGGTGTGGGCTTGACCTCAAGTTAGGTTGAGATTTTACGTTCCTTGCATGCATACACATCCGCTCAAGATCGGCGTTCTCATCGGCAGTGTTCGGGCCGGGCGGTTCGCCGACAAGGTCGCCGACTGGTTCGTGTCCGAGGCTCGGAAGCGGGAGGACATGGAGATCCATGTGATCGACTTGGCCGAGCCCGCCCTCGCCGCCGAGCTGGGGCTGAGGGTCGACGGATCCGGTGATCATTCCGGTGGGGGTTCCGGTGGGGACTCCGGTGATGACTCAGGTGGGGACTCCGGTGAAGACTCCGGTGGTCAATCCCGTGACGCTCCGCGGCTCGCGCAGCGGATCGGTGAGGTTGACGCGTTCGTCGTCGTCACGCCCGAGTACAACCACGGGTATCCGGCCGCGCTGAAGCTGGCACTCGATCATGTCCACCGTGAGTGGCAGGCCAAGCCGGTCGGGTTCGTGTCCTACGGGGGGATGGCCGGCGGGCAGCGGGCCGTGGAGCAACTGCGGCAGGTTTTCGCCGAGTTGCATGCCGTCACGGTCCGGGACACCGTCAGTTTTCACATGGCCTGGGAGCAGTTCGACGAACGGGGGCGGCCACGGGACCCGGAGGGTGTGGGCAAGGCGGCCGCCGTGCTGCTCGACCAGCTCGCCTGGTGGGGGATCACCCTGCGGGAGGGGCGGACCGCCCGGGCGTACGCGGGGTGAGGCGGGAGTCCAGCCCAACTGGTACCTGTGACACAGCCAGACGGCAGTCAGACGGCTGTTGGCCAGCAGCCAGACGGTAACTAGTACAGCTTCAGCCGTACGAACCGTCCCGCCACTCCCAACTCCGTTTCGATGCGTGCCGCCGTCGTCCTCAGCTCCGGCAGGATGTCCTGGACGCATTCCTCCGCCGTGCGGCGGGCCGCGTGCAGGGCCACGTTCGCCGCGGCGACCACCGTGCCGGTGCGGTCGTGGATCGGTACGGCGATCGAGCGCAGACCGTCCTCCCACTCCTCGTCGAGAAGGGCGTAACCCTGCTCTCGTACGTCCTCCAGTACCTGGGGAGGTACGGAAGAGGTCCCCTTCTCCTCTCGCGCCGCCAGCAGCACACGGCCGAGTGACGTCGCCGGTGCCGGGAGGCGCGTACCGACCGTGATGTCCACGCTCATCACACGGTCCGCGGCTGCCCGGGCCGTGTACTGGATCTCCTCGCCCGTCGGGGTCAGGACCGCCAGTGACGCCGACTCGTGGAGCCGGGCGGCCAGTTCCGCCAGGTGCGGGTCGGCGATGCGGGGGAGCGAGGTGCGGGAGAGGGGCGGGAAGCCGAGGGACAGGACGCGGGGGGTGAGGGCGAACGTGCGGTGCGGGCCCGGGGCCACCAGGCCCAGGTGCTCGTACGTGATCAACGCCCGGCGTGCGGTCGCGCGCGCCAGGCCGGTCGCCTGCGCCACCTCCGTCAGGGTCAGCGCGGGCCTGCCCTCGCCGAACGCCGTCAGGACCGTCAGCCCACGGGCCAGCGACTCGATGAACTCCCTGCCCAGCCTCTGCTTCGACGCCCCGGTCCAGGCTGCCAGGCCCGTCGGCTCGCCGGACACCGGCTCCGGTGCGCCCGTATCCCGCAGCACCCCCTCCATCTCCGCCACCGCCGTCCGCAGCCGGGGAAGCAGCGTGTCGCGCAGGTCGGTCGCGGTGTGGCGGCTGGTGTGGCTCACCACGCTCGCCACGCAGGCGATCCGGCCGGTACCGGGATCCCGTACCGGTACGGAGACGGCGACCAGCCCCGGTTCGATCAACTGGTCGTCCAGCGCCCAGCCGTTCTGGCGCGCACGGGCGGCACGCCGTTCGAAGTCGGAGTCGAAGTCGGAGTCGGCGGAGTCCGCGGCGGCCTCCGGGGAGGTGCGTTCCCGTGGCGGTACGGCCGGAAAGCCGCGGTCCTCCGGGTCCGCCGCCCGGCGCTCCCGCCACGCCCGCCACTGCTCCCGTGTCCATTCCGACGCGAACAGCGGGCCGGGGGCGGTGCGTTCGGCCGGGAGCAGGTCACCGATGCGGAAGCTCAGGGACATGGCGCGGCGGCGGGTGGCCTGGTGGATGAAGCGGATGCCGTCGAGGTCGCCGACCGCAAGGGAGACCGACTCGTCCAACTCGTCGGCGAGGGCGTCCGCGTGGGCGGCCAGGAGGGCGGGCAGGCGCAGGGCGGCCAGGTAGGCGTTGCCCAGTTCCATCAGGCGGGGCGCGAGGACGACGTCCCGGCCGTCGAGGCATACGTATCCCATGGCGGCGAGGGTGGAGGTGATCCGGTCCACGGTGGAGCGGGCGAGACCGGTGGCCCTCTCAAGCGCGCTCGGGCTCAACGTGCCCCCGGCGTCGGTGAGTCGCCGCAGCACGGAGACGCCCCGGATCAACGGCGCGACCGCCTCGGCCGGAACGGCCGGTACGACCTCCCCAGCCGGTACGACCTCCCCAGCCGGTACGGCGGCTGCCGCGACGGCCGCCCCGCGCATCGGCTCACCGGCCGACGCGCTCGCCGCCGCGCCGGCCGACCCGGCCATCGCCCCACCGGCCGCCCCGCTCATCGGCCCGCCGGCCGAATCAGCCGACCCGTCCCCCGACTCGTCGGCGCCGCCGGGCCACCTCACAGCGCGCCCCTGCGGGCAGTCGTCGGCCTGTCGTCGGACTCTCGTCCAAGGAACGTCTCAGCGGGCATCGGCTCTCCGGTACGGCGATCGCGGCAGGCCTACCGTAATCCGGCGGGCTGATCTTCGGACCCCTCCCGTGCCGGCCTCCCGTGCCGGCCTCCCGTGCCGGCCGCCCGTGCCGGCCGCCCGTGCCGGCGGCCCGGCCCTTACCCCCGCCCCACTCGCACGCGCACCGAAACCCTCCCCCTCACTCCGGCCCTCTCACTCCGGCCCTCTCACTCCCGCCCCCTTCACTCCCGCCCCCCGAGTAACCCGCACCCGATACCCCCCCGACCCCGACAGATCCGCCCCCACCACCGAAACCCGGATCCCCCTCCTCAGGTCCCTGAACTCCTCGCCGGGGGCGAACGGGGCGTCCGAGAGTTCCGCGTGGACGTTGGGGGTGCGGGTGCAGCCGCCGCTGTCGCGGTGGGAGTCGTAGACCCTGATCGGGCCCTGGCCGGTTTCCACGTTCGCGTCGACCTTGTAGATGAGGACGCCCGGGCGGCACACGACCTCGTCGTTGCCCTCGCGGGTGCGCACTTCGACGGCGTAGCCGGTGTTGGGGCCGAGAGGGACGACCAGCAGCTTGGACCCGCCCGCCCGGCCCAGTGGTGTGAGCGTGTACTCGCTCGTCCCCGGTGCCGCGACGCAGGCGACCTGGGTCGCGTCCAGCCAGCCGAGCTTCCACTTGTGCCAGCCGAGCAGGTCGTTGTTGGCTCCCCAGTCCTCGCTCATGATGTCCCAGTGGCCGACGGCGCCCCCGCCTTCCTGGGTGTAGAGGTCGGGCAGTCCGAAGACGTGGCTGTTCTCGTGGGGGAGGACGCGGTAGCCGGTCCGGTCGTAGGCGCCGGAGCCGTCGTCCTGGCGGGAGTAGACGAAGGAGGCGTTCGCGACGGGGACGCCATCAGCGACCGGAGCCTGCGTGTTGCCCGCGAAGGTCACCGACAGGACCGTGTCCAGGGCCGACGGGCCGACGTTCGGCGTCATCAGGACGTTCAGGAAGTCGTACGACCGGAAGTCCACGGTGGGATCGGCCGCGGCCACGATGTCCTGGATCAGTTGCCGGTACCCGGGGTCGAAGGGAGCGCCGCGCTCTATGCCGTAGGAACGGAACGGCTTGGGCAGGCGCAGCCAGCCGGGGATCGGGGTCTCGGGGCGGTAGTCCAGGCGGCCGTAGGAACTGGTGCCGAACCACTGCTGGGTCTGGGGGAAGAACTCCCGGAAACGGCTCTGGGCGCTGCCCTGGCCGGGCGCGTCGGAGAAGTCGACCATCAGCGTGAGGGCGTGGACGGTGCCGGTGGAGCGGGAGTAGCCGCCGGGGGTGGTGACGCCCTCCGACATCTGGACCGTGGGTTCACCGCTGATCATGCAGGGGCCGTGGGCGGCGGAGCGGGCGGGAGGGACGGGGCCCGCGCCGGCCATGGTGAGGGGCGGGGGGAGGTGGCCGATGCCGGCGGAGGTGCTGACCGCGAGGGTCAGCACGGTCACGGAGGCGAGAGCGGCCATGCGGCGCGGGCGTATGCGACGGCGGTGCAGCACCGCGGAAGGAACCCCGGAAGAAACCGCGGAAGAAACCCCGGAAGGAACCCGGGAAGGAACCCCGGAAGGAACCCGGGAAGGAACCCGGGAAGGAACCCCGGAAGGAACCGCGGACCCGCGCGTGTCCCCCCGGCGTCTCCCAGGCTGCGGCTGCATGGATGGCCCCTTCGGTCCGCGGCAGCCGCCGACCTGAAGGCTGCGCCCTTTCGTGCCCCTTCGATCACCCTGTGGCGAGGGGGTGGCGGGCGCGATCTGAAGGAGACCGAACGTGGGTTTTTCCCGTCCGAGGGGATGTGACTCAGGTCACAAGGATTCTTCCGCATGGCGGGAAATAACCGGGGACCGTTTCCCCGTTTAGCCATGTGTCCGAGCGAAACGGGGAGGCCTTCCCCGGATCGTCGCCCATCAGCATCAAGAACCTGAGGAGTACGCCGTGCAGACCGCTACCCCCGTGCAGCGCAAGGTGGCCCGGCCCCGTGCCGACGCCCTGCGCAACCGGGAGCGGATCGTCACCGCAGCCCGGGAGATGTTCACCGAGTTCGGCCCCGACGTGCCGCTCGACGAGATCGCCCGCCGGGCCGGCGTCGGCAACGCCACGGTGTACCGCAACTTCCCGGACCGCGACGCCCTCGTCCGCGAGGTCGTCTGCTCGGTCATGGACCGCACCTCGGAGGCGGCCGAACAGGCGCTCGCCGAGAGCGGCGACGCCTTCGCGGCGCTGGAGCGCTTCGTGCATGTCTCCGCCGACGAGCGGGTCAGCGCGCTGTGCCCGATGGTCGCGACCACCTTCGACCAGAACCACCCGGACCTGGAAGCGGCACGTGAGCGCCTCGAGCAGACCGTCGACGCGCTCATGGACCGCGCCAAGGCGGCCGGACAGATGCGCACCGACGTGGGTGTCGGCGACCTGATGGTCACCGTCGCCCAGCTCAGCCGGCCCCCGGCCGGAACCGCGTGCGTCAACGCCGACCGCTTCCTGCACCGTCATCTGCAGCTGTTCCTGGACGGACTGCGGGCCCCGGCCCGCTCCACCCTCCCCGGCACGGCCACGACCATGGAGGACCTCCGCCGGGCCCGACCGGCCTGACCGACTGACCGATCGACCTGACCACTGAGTCCGGGCCCGACCGTTTTCACCGATGAGTTCAGGCCCCCGGACCAGTCAACTCTCCCAGAGCTTCCACAGAACGTCCGGCCTCGTCAGCAACGACGCATCGACGAGCCGTCCCTCACGACACGTTTTTCCGTCCCGAAGTCCCGAAGTGGGTATCCCCATGTCTGAAACAGCCGTCAAGGCTCCCGGCGTCCCGGACGCCAACCGCTGGAAAGCGCTGACGTTCATCGCGCTCGCCCAGCTGATGGTCGTGCTCGACGCGACCATCGTGAACATCGCCCTGCCGTCCGCCCAGCAGGACCTGGGCATATCCGACGGCAACCGTCAGTGGGTCATCACGGCCTACGCCCTCGCCTTCGGTGGTCTGCTGCTGTTCGGCGGCCGGATCGCCGACCTGTGGGGCCGCAAGCGCACCTTCGTCGCCGGTCTGATCGGTTTCGCCGGCGCCTCCGCGCTCGGCGGGGCGGCCACCAACGAGGCGATGATGCTCGGCGCCCGGGCCCTCCAGGGCGCGTTCGGCGCACTGCTCGCGCCCGCCGCGCTCTCCCTGCTCGCCGTGATGTTCACGGAGCCCAAGGAGCGTGCCAAGGCGTTCGGCATCTACGGCGCCATCGCCGGTGGCGGCGGCGCGGTCGGCTTCATCCTCGGCGGTGTCCTCACCGAGTACCTCGACTGGCGCTGGACGTTCTTCGTGAACATCCCGTTCGCGATCATCGCGGCCGCGGGCGCGTACTACGTCATCCGTGAGCCGGCCGGCGGCCGCAACCGCTCGCCGCTCGACATCCCGGGCGTCATCCTCTCCATCCTCGGTCTGGTCACCCTCGTCTACGCCTTCACCCGCGCCGAGTCCGACGGCTGGGGCGACTCGACGACGGTCGGCCTGTTCGTGGCCTCGGCGGTCCTGCTCGCCGCGTTCGTCCTCGTCGAGTCCAGGGTCAAGGCCCCACTGCTGCCGCTGCGCGTCATCACCGAGCGCAACCGCGGAGGCGTCTACCTCTCCCTCGGCCTCGCGATCATCGCGATGTTCGGCCTGTTCCTCTTCCTGACCTACTACCTGCAGATCGTGAAGGGCTACTCGCCGGTCAAGACCGGCTTCGCCTTCCTGCCGATGATCGGCGGCATGATGGTGGGCTCCACGCAGATCGGCACCCGCCTGATGACCCGGGTCCCGCCGCGCCTTCTGATGGCTCCGGGCTTCCTGGTCGCCGCGGCCGGCATGCTGGTCCTCACCCAGCTGGAGATCGGCTCCTCGTACGCCAGCACGATCCTGCCGGGGATGATCCTGCTCGGCCTCGGCATGGGTACGGCGTTCATGCCCGCCATGTCGCTGTCCACGCACGGTGTCGAGCCGCGTGACGCCGGTGTCGCCTCCGCGATGGTCAACACCTCGCAGCAGGTGGGCGGCGCGATCGGTACGGCCCTGCTGAACACGATCGCCGCCTCGGCGACGACCTCGTACATCAAGGACCACATCGGTGGCGCCGGCTCCAAGGCCCAGCAGCAGCTGGTCCAGCTGGAGGGCCAGGTGCACGGCTACACCAACGCGATCTGGTTCGCCGTCGGCATCCTGGTGCTGGCCGCGACGGTCGCCGCGACCCTCATCAACACCGGCCGCCCGGGCTCGACCCCGGTGACCGGCGAGGGCGTGGTCGAGGGCGCCGAGGACGAGCTGGCCGTGCCGGTGATCGCCCACTGACGGCGCCCGTCTGACGGCTCCCGTCAGGTCGTACCCCTTCGGGCGATCGGTACGTACGGGGAAGGGGACGCCCCGTACGTACGTCCTTCAGGACCTGCCCTGGTCGCGCTCAGCGCAGCCAGGGCAGGTCCGCGCCGGCTTCGTTCGGCTGGAGTCCCTCGGCGACGATCTCCATGATCTCGCCGAGGGACTTCTGCTGTTCCGGGGTGAGCCGGTCGAACATCGCGTTGCGTACGGCCGCCACATGGCCCGGCGCGGTCTGCCGCAGCACCTGACGGCCCTCGTCCGTGAGCACCGCGAACTGGCCCCGCTTGTCGGAGGGGCAGTCCTCGCGGCGCACCCAGCCGTTCTTCTCCAGGCGTGCGATCGCGTGCGAGAGACGGGATCGGGTGATCTTCGCGTGCATGGCCAGCTCGGTCATGCGCAGCCGGCGTTGCGGGGACTCGGCGAGCTTGACGAGGAGGCCGTAGTAGATGTGCGGCATGCCGGCGTCACGTTGCAGCTGGCGGTCCAGATGGTCTTCCAAGAGGGTCGTGGCGTGCATGTAGTAACGCCAGACGCGCTGCTCCTCGTCGGTGAGCCAGCGTGGCTCTTCAGCGGGTGCGGATGCCGTGTTCATGTACTCCACTGTACGAGAACTCTCCTTGAATCTTAAACAAATGGGGCGTACAGTCTTCTGCATAAGCTTTAAAGTTGAAACATGTTGTCCCAGGGCGGTCGTGCAGGTCGCCCAGCGCAGTCGATCGCGTTGAAGCACGTGGAGCTTCAGGCACGCAACGACCTCCGGAGGAGTCGCACCATGTCCGCCGCCACACAGGAGCGCATGCCCACCCTGTACCTCAGCCACGGGGCCCCGCCACTCGCGGACGACCCGGTCTGGCCCGGCGAACTCGCCGCCTGGTCCGCGGCCCTGCCGCGCCCCAAGGCGATCCTCATGGTCTCCGCCCACTGGGAGGAGGCCCCGCTCGCCCTCGGCGCCGTCGAGCCGGTCCCGCTCGTCTACGACTTCTGGGGCTTCCCCGAGCACTACTACCAGGTGACGTACGGCGCCCCCGGCGCCCCCGCGCTCGCCGAGTCCGTACGCAAGCTGCTGCGCGCCCCCGGCATCCCCGTGCAGGACATCCCGGACCGCGGCCTCGACCACGGCGCGTACGTCCCCCTGGTCGAGATGTTCCCCAAGGCCGACATCCCGGTCCTGCAGATCTCCATGCCGACCCTCGACCCGGTGAGGCTCATGGAGATCGGCCGCAAGCTCGCGCCCCTGCGCGAGGAGGGCGTGCTGATCGTCGGCTCCGGCTTCTTCACCCACAACCTGGCCGCCCTGCGGCACACCGGCGGGGGAGTGCCGACCTGGTCCTCCGAGTTCGACGACTGGGGCCGGCGCGCGCTGGAGAACCGCGACTGGGACGCCCTGCTGGACTTCCTCCACAAGTCCCCGGCCGGCCGCTACGCCCACCCGCGCACCGAGCACTTCGCCCCGCTGTTCGTGACCATGGGCGCGGCGGAGGTCGCCGGTGAGCTGGACACGCAGAAGTCCGTGATCGACGGGTTCTGGCTGGGCATGGCCAAGCGGTCGGTGCAGTTCGGCTGAGACGGCCCGGGGCGAGCTACGGGCACTGGAGCTCTTTCTCGTACCAGGCCACGTCCCAGTAGCGGCCGAACTTGCGGCCCACTTCCCCGTACGTGCCGACGTACCGGAAACCGAAGCGTTCATGCAGCCGCGTGGACGCTTCGTTGGGCTGTGCGATGCCCGCGTAGGCGCGGTGCACGTCCTCCTCGGCCAGAGCCGAGAAGAGGGCCTCGTAGAGGAGGGTGCCGATGCCGCGGCGGCCGGCGTGCGGGGCGAGGTAGACGGTGACCTCGACCGAGGTCGCGTACGCGGGCTTGGGGCGGAACGGGCTGGATGTGGCGTAGCCGAGGATCTCCTGTGAGGTTCCTCGGGAACCGGCCCCCGTGGCAACCATCAGCCGGTGCGGGCCGTCTTCAGGGTGGGAGAGCAGCCAAGGGCGGCGCTCCTGAGGAGTGAAGACCGCGGTGTCGAAGGTGATGGGCGTCTCGCGTACGTAGTGGTTGTAGAGGTCCGTGAGAGCGTCGAGGTCACTCTCGACCCCTGGCCTGACCTGCACCTCTAAACGTTCTGTCAACATCACGCCTCCTGTGTGGCCCGACAGGGTACTGCATGATCAGAAAAATAGTGGGGTGGGTTGGGAATTCTGTCCGGATTCCAGTCGTTGTTTCGTTCGGAAGCAGGGCACCCGAGGAGAGTGCCCAGCGTCTGGAACCACCCGCTGACCCACCATCGCAAGGGAGCACGCATGGCAACCCGTGCCGTCGCCCGTCGTCAGTCCGCCACCGGCCGGACCGACACGGCAGGCAGTGTTCGCGCCCATGGCGGCGAGATCGCCGACCGCGACCTGGTCGGCATGTACCTCGACGAGATCGCGCGCACACCGCTGCTCGACGCCGCCAAGGAAGTCGAGCTGTCCCAGATCATCGAGGCGGGTGTGTTCGCGCGACAGGTCCTCGACGGATACGAGGAGTCCAAGGCCGACGCCTCCCGCGAGGAGCTCCAGGCCCTGGTCGACGAGAGTGAGCGTGCCAAGGACGTCTTCATCCGCTCCAACCTCCGCCTGGTCGTCGCCGTGGCCCGCCGCTACCCCCGCAGCGGCCTCCCGCTCCTCGACCTCATCCAGGAGGGCAACGCCGGCCTGGTGCGCGCGGTCGAGAAGTTCGACTACCGCAAGGGCTTCAAGTTCTCGACGTACGCGACCTGGTGGATCCGGCAGGCGATCACCCGCTCGATAGCGGACCAGTCGCGCACCATCCGACTGCCCGTCCACCTGGTGGAGGAGCTGGGCCGGATCCGGCGTGTGCAGCGCGAGTTCAACCGTGAGCACGGCCGTGACCCGGAGCCCGCCGAGATCGCCGCCGAGCTCGGCTCGAACCCGGAGCGCGTGATCGACGTGCTGGACTGGGCCCGCGACCCGGTCTCCCTGAACATGTCGGTGGACGACGACGGCGACACCCAGTTCGGCGACCTCCTGGAGGACACCTCGGCGGTCTCCCCGGAGCAGTCCGTGCTGACCCTGCTGCGCAGCGAGGAGCTCGACGACCTCATCGGCCGCCTCGACCAGCGCACGGCCTCCATCATCAAGATGCGGTACGGCATCGAGGACGGCCGGGAGCGCACGCTCACCGAGGTCGGCAAGGAACACGGTCTCACCCGGGAACGCATCCGCCAGATCGAGAAGCACGCCCTGCTGGAACTGAAGAAGCTGGCCCGCAGCACGGGCTTCGACGCGGCGGCGTGACGAGCCGCCCGCGTACGCCGGGTGGCGAAAGACAGCGCAAACATGGCGTTGGAACGCCGCTTCAACCTGCTGGGCCCCGGGAACAAAACTTCAGGGTCCAGCAGTTCGAGTCCAGGACCACGTCTGTGACCACGTCCCACGGACCCTTGAGCCACGTCCCGTCGCACTCCCCCCGGCGCCGGGACTTTCCCCGAGCCGGACTTCGGCGCCCCTCCCCCCGGGCGCCGGGGTCCGGCTCATTTCGTTCGCCCGGTGTCGTCCCCGGGCACGCTGAAGAGGCGGGCCACCCCGCACCTGAACCCCGGGGTGGCCCGCGAACGGCAGATTCTGTCACATGGGCACGGCCCGCCGAAGGTGAGCGGTGCTCCCCGGCCGTCTCCGCCGACGGCATCCCTCTCCCTCACGGAACGGCGCGAGGCCGGGACACGGACGGAGATCGCCCGAGCGGCGGCCGGGCTGCCGGCGCGGGCTGCCTGCGCGAAGCCGGACCACAGGCCCCGCCGCTCGGCGGATGCCTGCTTCGTACGACACCGGGTGCGGGCCGCCCGCGCGCAGGACATCGCCCGGGTCACGGGCATCGCGCCCCGCACCTTCACCGCCACCTCGTCGGCCCAGCTCACCCGACTCCACCACTCACCCCACCCCCCGCTCGGACCAGCCGCCCGCCCAACTCCCGGACACACCGCACCAGTTCCTCGGGCTCCCGCACGTCGAACTCGAAGCCGAGCATCGCCAGGCGCACCGCCAGCCAGTCCGTCGAGTCGCCCACAGTCCCTCGCAGCACACATCGCCCCTCGTCGATCGCCTCCGGGACCCCCATGGACTTCGGGACCCGCGCGGCGACCGCCTCGGCCGGTGCGTCGAACGTGACCGTGAAGTCGTACGTCTCCTGCCGGCCGCCGTACATCGACCGCCGGAGATACTCCGCCGCGCTCCCCGTCGGCAGCTCCCGCGGAGCGAACCGTGCCCCGGTGGCGAAGGGGGCGCTCACCCGGTCGACCCGGAACGTACGCCAGTCGCCGCGATCGAGGTCGTACGCGACTAGGTACCACCGCCGTCCGGTCGACACCAGCCGGTACGGCTCGACCACGCGCCGCGACTCGATCCCGTCCCGCGCCCGGTAGCCGAACCGCAGCCGCTCCCGCCCGGCCACCGTGGAGGCCATCACGGTCAGCGTCTCGGGCGCGATGCTCGCCCCGTCCCCGCTGACCAGCGGCGTGGTCGCGGCCTGGAGGGTGGAGACGCGGTGGCGCAGCCGGGAGGGCAGGACCTGTTCCAGCTTGGCCAGCGCCCGCACCGACGCCTCGTCCACGCCCTCCAGCGCGTGCCCGGCCCCGGCGCGCAGCCCGACCGCGATCGCCACCGCCTCCTCGTCGTCGAGGACGAGCGGCGGCATCGCCTTCCCGGCGACGAGCCGGTACCCGCCGTCCGCGCCCTTGGTCGCCTGCACGGGATAGCCCAGCTCCCGCAGCCGGTCGACGTCCCGCCGGACCGTACGGCGGGACACTCCGAGCCGGTCGGCGAGCTCACCGCCCGGCCACTCGCGGGGCGTCTGGAGGATCGACAGAAGCTGCAGCAGCCGTGCCGGAGTGTCCGTCGTCATGAGTTCTCCGTCATGAGTTCCATGAGTTCCATGAGTTCGAGGATGCCGCAGAAATAGGACATGATCTGACCTAATACGCTCATAGCTTGGGGACATGACCTCCACCGAGACCCCTCCGCCCAGTGCTCCGGCTCCACTCAGTGCTCCGGCCGACCGCCGCCGCTGGTTCGCCCTCGCCATCGTGATGACGGCGGCCTTCATGGACCTCGTCGATGTCACGATCGTCAACATCGCCATCCCGTCCATCCAGCAGAACGCGGGCGCCTCGGTCAGCCAGATCCAGTGGATAACGGCCGGGTACGCGCTCGCCTTCGCCGCCGGCCTGATCACCGGCGGACGGCTCGGCGACATCCACGGCCGCAAGCGGCTGTTCCTGATCGGTATCGGCGGCTTCACGATCGCTTCCGCGCTGTGCGGCTTCGCCGCGAACCCGGAGATGCTGGTCGCCTCCCGCATCCTGCAGGGCGGCATGGCGGCGCTGATGGTGCCGCAGGTCCTGTCGATCGTGCACGCCACCTTCCCGGCGCACGAACGCGGCAAGGTGTTCGGTCTCTTCGGGGCGATCGTCGGCCTCGGCGCGGTCTCCGGCCCGCTGCTCGGCGCGCTGCTGACCGAGTGGAACCTGTTCGGACTGGAATGGCGGCCGATCTTCCTGATCAACCTGCCGGTCGGGATCGCGGGCCTGGTCCTCGGCCGCCGCTTCATCACCGAGTCCAGGGCGCCCAAGGCGCTGAAGCTGGACCTCGTCGGCGTCGCCCTCGTCATCGTCGGCCTGCTGATGCTGCTGTACCCGCTCACCCGCGGCCGCGAGCTGAACTGGCCGCTGTGGGGATACGTCTCGATGGTCGGCGCGCTCGGCGTGTTCGGGGCGCTGGTGGCGTACGAGAAGCGCAAGGCGGCACGCGACGGCTCCCCGCTGATCGAACTGTCGCTGTTCCGGGTGAAGAGCTTCGCCGCCGGTATCGCCGTCCAGACCGTCTTCGGGGTCGGACTGGGCATCTTCTTCCTGGTGTGGACCCTGTACATGCAGACCGGCCTGGGCTGGAGCCCGCTGAAGGCCGGACTGACCGGTGTCCCGTTCTCGATCGCCGTGTCGACGGCGGCCGGTCTGTCGGTCCAGAAGCTGGTCCCGCGCTTCGGGCGCAAGGTGCTGCAGGCGGGCGCGCTGGTGATGGGGGCGGGCGTGCTGATCTACATCTGGGAGTCCGAGCGCTACGGCCTCGGTATCGCGTCCTGGCAGATGGCACTGCCGCTGGTCGTGATGGGCGTGGGGATGGGGCTGATCGTCGCCCCGCTGACGGACGCGGTGCTCTCGGACGTGCCGCGCGAGCACTCCGGTTCGGCGTCGGGTCTCATCAACACCGTGCAGCAGATGGGCAACGCGCTGGGGCTCGGCCTGGTGTCGGTCGTCTACTTCGGCGAGATCGGCGACGACCTGCTGCCCGCAAAGGTGGGCCCGGCCTTCGCCCACGCCTTCCCGCACGCGCTGGGCTGGGTGGCCGGCGTGATGGGCGTCATCTTCCTGCTGATGTTCGCCCTGCCGAAGCGGCCGGCCCAGCATGTGGAAGGGGACGGGGAAGGGAACAGGGACGAGGAAGGGAACAGGGACGGGGCGAGCTTGGTGGTGGGGGTGAAGGAGCCCGAGTGGGTGTCCTGATCCGGAGATGAGAAGGGCCCGGCGCCGGGAGCGGTGCCGGGCCCTTCGTTTCCGCTCGGAAGTCCGTTCATGCCCGAATGACGTCCGAACCTGTTTACTTTCCGGAAATCCGAGCGTAGCCTCCGTGGCGAAACCACAAGTTCGGGCACAAGTCCGGGCACAGGTTCGGGCACAGGTCGGAGGCGAACGGACATGTACGCACCGGAGCGGCAGCAGGAGATCCTCCGGCTCGCCCGTGACGGCGGCCGAGTGGATGTCGTGTCGCTGGCCGAGGAGTTCCAGGTCACCGCGGAGACGATCCGCCGGGACCTGAAGGCCCTCGACCGCGCCGGCCTCCTGCGCCGGGTCCACGGCGGGGCCATCCCGGCCGGCCGCCTCGACTTCGAGCCGGACCTCGCCGAGCGCGAGACCACGGCGGCCGACGAGAAGGACCGTATCGCCAAGGCCGCCCTCGCCGAGCTGCCGACCGAGGGCACGATGATCCTCGACGCCGGGACGACGGTCGCCCGCGTGGCCGCCGCCATCCCGCTGGAGGCCGCGCTCACCGTCGTCACGCACAGCCTGCCGATCGCGGCCCGCCTCGCGGACCACCCCGGCATCCAGCTCCACCTCGTCGGGGGGCGCGTACGGCACCGTACGCGCGCCGCCGTCGACGCGTGGGCGCTGCGCGCGTACGGCGAGATCCGCGCCGACGTCCTGTTCGTGGCCGCCAACGGCTTCTCCGCCGAGCACGGCCTGACCACCCCCGACCTCGCCGAGGCCGCGGTGAAGCGCGCGGCGCTGGCAGCGGCCCGCCGGGTGGTGCTGCTCGCCGACTCCGCCAAGCACGGCCAGGAGCACTTCGCCCGCTTCGGTGCCCTGAGCGACGTGGACCTGCTGATCACCGACAGCGGGCTGAGCCCCGAAGACGCCGCCGCGATCGAGCACGGCGGCACGGAAGTAGTGCGCGCATGATCCTCACCGTCACCCCGAACCCGTCCCTGGACCGTACGTACGAGGTCCCCGCACTGGAACGCGGCGAGGTCATCCGCGCCACCGGCGAGCGCATGGACCCGGGCGGCAAGGGCGTGAACGTCTCGCGCGCGGTCTCGGCCGCCGGGCAGCGCACCGTCGCGGTACTGCCCCTGGGTGGTGCGCCGGGCGCACTCGTCGCCGCCCTGCTCGACGCGCAGGGCATCGAGGTCGCGCCGGTGCCGGTCGCCGGGGCCACCCGCTCGAACATCGCGCTCGCGGAGTCGGACGGCGTCCTCACGAAGATCAACGCGCCAGGCCCCGAACTGTCGTCGGCCGAGCAGGAGTCGCTGCTGGAGACGGTCCGCGCGCAGTCACGGGACGCGGACTGGATCGCCTGCTGCGGAAGCCTGCCGCGAGGGCTCGCGCCGCAGTGGTACGCCGAGCTGGTCGCACGGGCGCACGCCGTGGGCGCGCGTATCGCGCTGGACACCTCCGGGCCCGCCCTGCTCGCCGCCCTGCGCGAGCGGCCCGACGTGGTGAAGCCCAACGCCGAGGAGCTCGCGGAAGCCGTCGGGCGGCCCCTGTCCACGGTGGGCGACGCGGTGAAGGCGGCCGAGGAGTTGCGTGAGATGGGCGCGCGCGCCGTCCTCGCGAGCCTCGGCGCCGACGGGCAGCTGCTCGTGGACGGCGCGGGCGCCTGGTTCGCGAGCGCCCGCGTGGACGTCGTACGCAGCAACGTGGGCGCCGGCGACTCCTCCCTCGCCGGTTTCCTGATCGCCGGCGGCAGCGGGCCCGAGGCACTGGCCTCGGCGGTCGCCCATGGCGCCGCGGCCGTCCAGCTGCCCGGCAGTGTGATGCCGACACCGGCGGACCTGGACCCGGCGGCGGTGACCGTCACGAGCGAGATCCCGGTGGACCGCGTACTGAAGGAGCCGGTGTCATGACCTTTCTGACGCGCCCCGTCGTGCTCGGCGCACAGGCATCCGCACTCACCGGACCGGCCCCGGAGCGGCGGGACTCCCCGTTACTCGCCGCGGCCGGCGGGAGGCAGGACCGCCCGGTCCTCCCGGCCCTTGTGGCGAGGCGGGCGTCTCCCGGCCCCCTCGCCGCCACGATCCCCGCACACCCCCACTGCACCCCCGTCCCCACTTTCGTCCCCACCCCCGCCCACCTCACTCCCCGGGCGGTACGCGTGCGAAGGAGCCCGCGATGAGCGAGATGATCACCGCGGATCTGGTCGATCTCGACCTGTCCGCCGACAGCAAGGAAGCGGCGGCGCGTGCCCTCGCCGAGCGCATGGTGGCCCTGGGCCGGGTGACCGACCTGGAGGGCTTCCTCGCCGACGTGGCCGCCCGTGAGGCGCAGATGCCGACCGGCCTGGACGGCGGCATCGGCATCCCGCACTGCCGCAGCGAGCATGTCACCGAGCCGACGCTCGCCTTCGGGCGCAGCGCCGCCGGCATCGACTTCGGTGCGCCGGACGGTCCCGCCGACCTGATCTTCCTGATCGCCGCGCCGGCCGGTGCGGACGACGCCCACCTGACGATCCTGTCCTCGCTGGCCCGCCAGCTGATGAACGCCGAGTTCACCGACGCCCTGCGCTCGGTGGGCGACGCGACGGCCGCGGCCGCGCTGATCCGCGGGGAACAGCCCTCCGCAGCGGGCGGTTCCGAGGAATCCGTGGCGGTCGCCTCCGGAGACTCAGCAGCGGCCGGTTCCGAAGACTCCGTGGCGGCGCCGGCGGCGGCCTCCGCCGGCGCCGCCACGGGTACCGACGACGCCGGGAACGCCGGGAACCCCGAGGGCGCTGCGGACGCCGCGGCTTCCGAGGAGCGTCCCTTCCGGATCGTGGCCGTCACCTCCTGCCCGACCGGTATCGCCCACACCTACATGGCGGCCGAGTCGCTGGAGAACGCCGGCCGCGAGGCGGGCGTGGAGCTCGTCGTCGAGACGCAGGGCTCGGCCGGCTTCACCCGGCTCGACCCGGCGGTCATCGCGGCGGCGGACGGCGTGATCTTCGCCCACGACGTGCCCGTACGCGAGAAGGACCGTTTCGCCGGGAAGCCCACGGTCGACGTCGGCGTGAAGGCCGGCATCAACAAGCCCGCCGAACTGATCGCCGACGTGCGCGGCAGGGCCGAGCGCGGAGAGGTCACCGCGGGCGCCAAGGGCGGCACGCCCGTCGAGCGGGCCGGTGAGGCCGGCGACAGCTACGGCACCAAGCTGCGCAAGTGGCTGATGACCGGCGTGAGTTACATGGTCCCGTTCGTCGCCGCGGGCGGTCTGCTGATCGCTCTCGGGTTCGCGATCGGCGGCTGGCAGATCGCGAGCGCCCCCTCGGTGATGAAGCACTTCTCGTGGACGGAGATCGACAGCTGGGGCGCCCTGCTGTTCCAGATAGGCGGGGTCGCCTTCGGCTTCCTCATCCCGGTCCTCGCCGGTTACATCGCGTACGGCATGGCGGACCGCCCCGGTCTGGTCCCCGGCTTCGTCGGCGGCATGATCTCCTCCCAGATCGCGGCGGGCTTCCTGGGTGGCCTGGTCGCCGGTCTGCTGGCGGGCGGGGTCGTCCTCGGGATCCAGCGGGTGAAGATCCCGCCCGTGCTGCGCGGCATCATGCCGGTGGTCGTGATCCCGCTGATCTCCTCGGTGATCGTCGGCTTCCTGATGTTCGTCGTGATCGGCAAGCCCATCGCCAAGGCCCAGAAAGGCATGACGGACTGGCTCTCCGGCCTGTCCGGCAGCAACGCCGTCCTGCTCGGCATCCTGCTCGGCCTGATGATGTGCTTCGACCTCGGCGGACCGGTCAACAAGGTCGCGTACGCCTTCGCCACGGCCGGCATCGCCGTCACGGACCCCAGCGACTCGGCGATGAAGATCATGGCCGCCGTGATGGCCGCGGGCATGGTCCCGCCGCTGGGCATGGCCCTGGCGACCACGGTCCGCAAGAAGCTCTTCACGCAGACCGAGCGCGAGAACGGCAAGGCCGCCTGGGTCCTGGGCGCCTCCTTCATCTCGGAGGGCGCGATCCCGTTCGCCGCGGCGGACCCGTTGCGGGTCATCCCGGCCTCGATGGCGGGCGGCGCGGTCACCGGCGCCCTGTCGATGGCCTTCGGCGCCACCCTGCGCGCCCCGCACGGCGGCATCTTCGTGGTCCCGCTGATCGGCAGCCCCTTCCTCTACCTGATCGCCATCGCGGCGGGCGTGTGCGTCACGACGGCCCTGGTCGTCGCACTGAAGAGCATGCGCAAGCCGGCACCGGGCACGGTGACCGAGGAAGCGGCCCAGAGCCCGTCGGCGGCGACGGCGGAGACGAAGCAGCCGGTCGCGGCATAGAAGCCCTTGCGGCACAGGGGCCACAGCGGCGCAGCCGAACGGCCGCACGGGGCTTTGATCCGCTGTGAGTCGTTCACGGCACATGCGAGATACATCACGGTCCGGGACTTCGGTCCCGGACCGTGGTGTCTACTGGAGCGCATGCCTCAGCACGTCTCGGTCTACCAATTGCTCGGTATGACCTTCCTTGTCCTGGTGACCGTCGCCTGGGGGATCGGTCTGGCGGTGATGCTGCGCCGCGTCCGCACCGACACCGCCCGCCGACGCACGGGGACCCTGTCCGGGCTGCCGCACCAGCGCAAGGTCGGCCCGCACCGGGAGTCCGTCGAGCTGACCCCGGCGGAGCAGGACGAGTTCGCGGTTCTGGTACGACGCCTCAGCGCCGGCCACTGACCACCGCGCTCAGCAGGCCTACGGCGCTCAGCAGGCCCACGGCGTTCAGCGGATCCGAGGTGCTCAGGAGACCTGGGCCGCCCGCCGCTCCATCGCGTCCCTGGCCGCGCCCTCGCTCACGTACACCTCGCACATGTGCCGGCCGTCGGGGGTGGCCGTGTGCTCGACCTCCCAGAGGGAGACCTCCTCGCCGTCGCACAGCAGGAACGCGTGTTCGTAGAGCGAGATACACAGCCCGGCCCGGCCTGTCCGGCCCGGGCGTCCGAAGGCCTGGGTGATCTGATGGGCGCACGCCGTGGCCAGCATGGTGGCCGTGTCCGCGCCCGGCCGGTCCGCGTTCTCCGCGCGGCGCAGCAGCCGGCGGGCGTGGTCCGCCGAGTCGTCCGGCGCGTATGCGTGGCCAGGCGTGGAGACCGTGGACAGCGGGGCAGTCAGCGGCAGTTCGAAGTCCGGTGTGTCCGGCGGCAGCGGCAGCCGCGCGGTGGCGGTGCGCAGCTCCTCCTCGTCGACGTACACCTCGTGCTGCGGGACGCTGCCCGGGGCGGTGTTGTGGACGAGCTCCCACAGGGTGAGCGCCGAGCCGTCGACGAGCAGCCAGGTGTGCCGGTACGTCTCGCGGTGCAGCCCCGCGCTGTGGTGCGCGGAGTGCAGCGAACTGTCGTGCGCCAGCGAGCAGTCCAGTCTGGCCAGTGTCTCGTCGGGCAACTCGAAGGAGTTCAGGGCACGGCCGAGGAGCCGCGCGAGGTGCTCCTCCGGAGACTCGGGCGACTCGGGTGGTTCGTACGCTGCCGTCTCGTACGGAACGCTCAAGGTTTCTCCCGGCGTTGCTGCATGTCACCTTGTGGGTGCATACCGTAGCCCCTCGGTCGGACATCATGTCCGGGAACCGAGAAAACGTACGCCCGGAAAACGCCCGGGCCGCGGGGAAAGTTCCCACGCGGCCGGATGATTCGTCAAAAACCGCCGGTCAGAAGCTGCTTACGGGTACCTCCGGCGATCATGTGGCGCTGCCCGCGACCCACTCGCTCCAGCCCATGTTCCAGCCGTTGAGCCCGTTGTCGGGAGCCACGGTCTTGTCCGGGGAGCGCTTGACGATCACCACGTCCCCGAGCATCGAGCTGTCGTAGAACCACTTGGCGGTCGTGTCGCCCTTGGCACCCCGGACGTCCCGCAGACCCACGCAGCCGTGGCTGGTGCCCTGGCGGCCGAAGGGCGGGTCGGCCTTGTTGTACCAGTAGTTGCCGTGGATGAAGGTCCCCGAGGTCGTCAGCCGCATCGCGTGCGGGACGTCCGGGATGTCGTACGCGTTGGCGAGGTCGACCGTCCTGCTGTCCATCCGGATCTCCGGGTACTTCTCGGAGATCACCATCTGCCCGTTGTACGTCGTGAACTCGGGGCTGCCCGCCGAGATCGGCACCTTCCTGAGCGTCCTGCCGTCCCGCACGACCGTCATGGTCTGCGTGTTCACGTCGACCGTGGACACCTGCGAGCGCCCGATCGTGAAGGTGACCGTCTTCTTCTGCACCCCGACGACGCCGTTCGCGCCCTTGACCCCGTCCAGGTCGATCTTCATGGTGACCTTGGAGCCGGCCTTCCAGTACTCCTCGGGCCGGAAGTCGAGCCGCTGCTCACCGAACCAGTGCCCGGCCACCCGCTGCCCGCTGCTGGAGGTGACCGAGATGTGCGACTGAACGGCCTTCTTGTCGCTGATGGCCTTGTCGAAGGTGAACGACACCGGCATTCCGACGCCCACCGTCGTCCCGTTGTCAGGCGTGTACGTGCCGATGAAACTGTTCGCCTTGGAGACGGTGGTGAACACGGAGTCCGCGGCGGCGGCCTTGCCTTTCGAGTCCTCCGCCCGCGCCGATATCTCGTACTTCGTCCCGCGCTCCAACTGTTCCTTCGGCTTCCAGCTGCCGCCGTCCGCGGACAACGCTCCGGGTATGGACTGCTTCGTCGCCGCGACCGTCATCCTCACCTCGGTCAACCGGCCGTCGCTGACCTGCACGCCGGTCGAGTTGATCGACGCGCCGGTCGAACCGTTCTTCGCCGAGATGAGTATCTTCGCGGCGGACGCCGGGGACGAGCCGCCGTCCTTGTTCTCGGTGTTCTCGGTGTTCTCGCTCCCACTGCAGGCCGTCAGGGTCAGGGCGCCGGCCATCAGGACGGCACCGATCCCGAGCGCGCGTCGTGTTGCTGTGTCCGGCGTTGTCACGAGCTGCTCCAGGTTCATGCGATGTGGGTGATCCGCTCCAGTCCGTGAAGAAAGAGGGGATCGCGGACGGGCCGGGTTCCCAGCGTCCGGCGTGAACGCCATCACGTGACAGAACCGGGACAATCACCCGCCCACACCGTCGGCCTGCCCCGCTACCGCGCCCGCTCAGCGGCTCCCGTCCACCTCCCCGTCCCTCCTCGCGTCCCTCTCACCGTCCCTTTCCTCGGGCACGTCTCCGTACAGCTCCCCGTACGACGGCCACGCACCGCCCGGCCCCTCCACCGACTCCGCCGCGTGGACGGCGTTGACGATGGCACGGGTCACGGTGTCCGCGGCCGCCGCGAGGATCTCGTTGAGGGCGAGGGGATTGTTGATGACGGGGCTGTCGGGGACAGAGCTGTCGGGATCGGTGGTGGCGAGGTGGTGGGTGCCGGTGGCCAGGGCGAAGACCGTGTCGCCGTCGTGGAGGAGGTGTACCGGGCGCACGGCGCGTGCGATGCCGTCGTGTGCCGTTCCGGCCATCTTCTGGGCCTGCGCCTTCGTCAGGTCCGCGTCGGTGGCGACCACCGCGAGGGTGGTGTTGAGCGGGGGAGGGGTGTTCCGCCCGGCCGCCTCGGTGAGGTGCCGGAGTGCGGCCTCATGGACACGTGGCTCCGGGTACCGCACGCGTCCCTGGAACAACTCCCCGTACAGCACGCCCGTTTCCGGGTCCGTCACCGCGCCCGCCGCGTTCGCCACCACCAGCGCGGCCACCGTGATACCCGAGCCGAGGACCGTGCTCGCGGTGCCGACACCGCCCTTGAGCGGACCGACCGTGGCGCCCGTCCCCGCGCCCACGCACCCCTGCCGGACCGGCGCACCGGACGCGGTGGAGGCGGCCGCCTCCACCGCGGCGCGCCCCGTGGCCGCGTCCGGCCTGGCCCGGAAGTCGCCGCCCCGCCCCAGGTCGAAGACACAGGCCGCGGGCACCACCGGGACGACGTGCGCCGGGTCCGCCCCGACCCGCACTCCGCGTCCCCGCTCCTCCAGCCAGGCCATCACGCCGGAGGCCGCGTCGAGCCCGTACGCGCTGCCGCCGGTCAGCACGATCGCGTCGACCTTCTGCACCAGGTTGCGCGGGTCGAGGGCGTCGGTCTCCTTGGTTCCGGGCCCGCCGCCGCGTACGTCCACGGCGGCCACGGCCCCGCCCTCCGGAGCGAGCACGACCGTGGTCCCGGTGAGCCACCCTCCGCCGGTACGTGTGGCGTGTCCCACCCGGACACCGGCGACGTCCGTCAATGCGTCAACTGTCATGGGGCCCAGTCTTGTCCAGGCGCTGGGGCCTGGACCGCTCCCGCGCCCTTCCTCCGGGCGCGGGCGGCTGCTCACAAGGCTCAAGTGGCTCAGAAGGCTCAGGCAGCCCGCGTCGCCGCCCTGCTTTCTCCCGCCACCCCTCGTCCCGTCAGTGCCGAGCCCACCGCCACCGACAGTGCCGACACGATGCCTGCCGTGAGCACCGCCCAGTCGCCCAGGAAGGTGCAGCAGATCACCAGGAGCGCCGTGGCCGGCAGCACCAGTTGCTGGGTGATGCCCACTTTGAAATACCGTGCGTGCAGCGCCCACACGGTGAGCAGGTAGAGAGCCGTCGGCAGGGTCACGGCCGCCGACGCGGACAGCGTGGAGATGTGCGCCTTGCCGAGGGCCTGCTCCACCGCCACCTCCAGCCCGGCGCCGATCGCCGCCGCCGACGCGAAGACCAGGTAGTGGCCGTAACCCCACAGGAACGCCTGCCCGCTGGTGCGCAGACGGCCGTGGATGGGCACCACGAAGTAGATCCACCAGGCGGCGAAGATGATCAGCAGCCCGCCCGCGGCGATCGGCAGCAGCTCGCCCAGCGCGTCGTTCTCGTCGATACCCGACTTCACGGCGACCGTCGCCGCCGCGATCGTCTCGCCGAGCACGATGATCGTGAACAGCCCGTACCGCTCCGCGATGTGGTGCGGATGCCAGGACGTGGAGTGGTCCTTCTCGGCGTACGGCGGCACGCACAACTCCACCAGCACCATCACCAGGAACACCCAGGGCCTGGCACCCTCGGGCAGGACCACCAGACCCAGCCAGCCGACCTGGCAGACCAGCACGCCGCCGGCGTACCGCAGGGCCGTCGTCCGCTCCGGGCCCTCGCTGGACAGCGCCGCCCGCAGCCACTGCGCCGTCATGGCGAGCCGCATGATCACGTAGCCCAGCCAGACGGCCAGGAACTCGTGGTCCTCGAACGCCCGGGAGATCCCGGCCGCCAGCACCAGCACGCCGGCGATCTGTACCAGGGTGACGACCCGGTAGAGGGCGTCGTCGTTGTCGTACGCCGAGGCGAACCAGCTGAAGTTCATCCACGCCCACCAGATGGCGAAGAAGACCATCGCGTAGTTGAGGATGCCCTCGCCCGTGTGCCCCTCGGCCACGGCGTGCACCAGTTGGATGCCGGCCTGGGCGATCGCCACGACGAAACACAGGTCGAAGAAGAGCTCCAGCGGCGAGGCCACGCGGTGTGCCTCGTGGCGACCGCGGGCGGTGAGTCTGCGCAGCGGGCCACGGCCTTCGGAGGCGCCCTGGTCGACGGGCGGGGAAGCGGGAGGGGGACTGGACGTCATGGGTCCAGCAGAGCAGATGAGCCGCCCGCATTCCCGCGCAGGGCTCCACAGGCGATGGGGTCGCCTGCGGGCCGTACCCTGGACGGATGAGTACCGCCTCCGACCCCGAGCCGCGCGAGCCGAAGCCGACGCTGATCTTCGACGATCCGCTGGACCAGCAGTCCTCGGACGACACCGACCGGGGATGGGGCGAGCGGCCCGGCGCCGGCGGCGACAGCGCGGCCGACCTGAAGCGCTTCCTCGACGAGAAGCCGCCCCACCACATCTGAGCCCGCCGAGCCCCGCAGACCACCGCCGCCACCGCTCGTCGTGGCCGCAATCGCGCCGCCGCTACCGCTCGTCGTGGCCGGAACCGCGCTGCCGCTACCGCTCGTCGTGGCCGGAACCGCTCCGCCGCTGCTGTGCGAGCAACGCGTCGCGGATCTCCTTGAGCACCTCCAGTTCGGTCACTTCCATGACCTCGTGCGTACCCTCCTTCGCCTTCCGGCGGGCTTCCATCCGCGCCAGGTACTTCGACATCGGCAGGACCATCAGGAAGTAGACGACGGCCGCCGTGATCAGGAAGGTGAGGGTTGCGCCGAGTACGGAACCCCACAGGATCCGGACACTGGTCGGGTGCTCGCCCGTGCAGCTCTTGATGCACGAGCTGTAGTTGTCGAGATTCTGCGTGCCGATCGTGCCGACCAGCGGGTTGATGATGCCCTTCACCACGGAGTTGACGATGTTGGTGAAGGCCGCGCCGATGACCACCGCTACGGCCAGATCGACGACGTTCCCACGCATCAGGAAGGCCTTGAAGCCCTGCAGGATGCTCGGCTTCTTCTCGCTCACCTTGGGGACTCTCCTCGCCTGCGCTGGTTGTGGAACGAACAGCTCCGCAACCTACGCCAGGGTGTCGTGCCCCTGTCCAAGCGGATGGCTCCAAGGAGCGACTTGACGGGATTGTCCATGGGATGCGGATGCTGCTGCTCAGCACAGGGTCACCGCCAGCCGTGCCGTCGTGCTCGCGCCGGCGAGACGCGCCGCGGTGGAACGCGGCACCGACAGCATCACCAACGCCCCACCCGCGTCCGCGCCTTCCGGTGTCTCCATCGCCTCCGGCAGCTTCGACACCAGTGCCCCGCGCGCGACCACCCGGGCGCCGCCGCCCATCGCCGTCTGCTCGGCGGCGATGACGTCCACCCGGTCACCGGGCCGCAGCAGCCGCACGGTGGCCCCGTCGGCGATCCGCACCGGCGCCGTCACGAGCTGGACGGCACGGTGTTCCCGTACCGGATCCGCCAGGGGATGGCCCGGGACCTGCTCCGTCTCCCGGGGCCCCGCCGCCAGGACGGCGGCCGCGGTCACGGAGAGACCGACCGCCATGGCTCGCCTTCGATGCCGTACCAGGCGCTGCAGTTGGTAGCGCCCGCCACGCACACGGACCGGGGCGAAGTGCGGGACCTCGCAGGTCGGGGGAGCGTCCACGCCCGACGGGGGTGAGGACGAGAGCGGGAGGGAGGGCGAGGGCCACGGTGCGGGAGCGTAGGACGACATGGGACACCACCTGCGACGAGGAATCGGCTTGCGATGCCACGATGCGGCTTCGCGCCGATTCCCGCTGAGGCCGGTGGACTACTCGCGGGTTGTGGAAAACTCCCTCACCCGAACGGGACGTTCCGCCCCCCCGTATGCCCCCGGATTGCCCTCCGTATGGCCTCGCGTCGCCCCGCATCCCCGCTACGGCAGCGGCAACCCCGGATCCATCCCGCCCAGCGCGTTCACGCACAGGCAGTCCCGCTCCTCCGTCGACGGCAGTGCGGCCACCGCGTCGAACAGCACGCCCCGCAGCCGGTCCACGTTCGCCGCGAACACCCGCAGCACCTCGTCGTGGGAGACGCCCTCGCCCGTCTCGGCGCCGGCGTCGAGGTCGGTGACCAGGTTCAAGGACGTGTAGCAGAGCTCCAGTTCGCGGGCGAGGGAGGCCTCGGGGTGTCCGGTCATGCCGACCACGGACCAGCCCTGCGCCTGGTGCCACAACGATTCGGCACGGGTCGAGAAGCGCGGGCCCTCGATCACGACCAGCGTGCCGCCGTCCACCGCCTCCCAGTCCCGCCCGCGGGCCGCCTTCAGCGCGGCCGCCCGCCCGGCGGGGCAGTAGGGGTCGGCGAGGGACACGTGCACCACGTTCGGCACCGTGCCGTCCGGCAGCGGCAGTCCGTCGAAGTACGTGCCCACCCGGGACTTGGTCCGGTCGACCAGTTGGTCCGGCACGAGCAGGGTGCCCGGCCCGTACTCGGGACGCAGACCGCCCACCGCGCACGGGCCGAGGATCTGGCGCGCACCCACGGACCGCAGGGCCCACAGGTTGGCCCGGTAGTTGATGCGGTGCGGCGGGAGATGGTGGCCGCGTCCGTGCCGGGGCAGGAAGGCGACCCGCCGGCCGGCGACCTCGCCGAGGAAGAGGGAGTCGCTGGGCGGCCCGTAGGGGGTGTCCACCTGGAGCTCGGTCACGTCCTCGAGGAACGAGTAGAAGCCGGAGCCGCCGATCACGCCGATCTCTGCGTTCGCCTTGTTCGCCATGCCCGCACCCTAACCGTCACTTCGAACGCCGAAGACCCCGCCGTCGGACGACGACAGGGTCCCCTAAGAAGCGCGTCCGCGCGGCAGCCGGACCTACGCGGCGGAGCTGCTGCTGGACGAGGTGCCGGTGCTCGACGACTTCGAGTCCGAGGACGTCGAGGACGAGCTCGTGGAGCTCGACGACTTCGCGTCGGAGGTGGTCGTCGATGTCGACGACTTCGAGGACGACGCCGGCGAGCTGCTCGACGAGGAGCTGCGGCTGTCGTTGCGGTAGAAGCCGGAGCCCTTGAAGACGATGCCGACGGCGGAGAAAACCTTCTTGAGGCGGCCCTGGCAGTTCGGGCACTCGGTCAGGGCGTCGTCGGTGAACTTCTGCACCGCCTCGAGGCCCTCGCCACACTCGGTGCACTGGTACTGGTAGGTCGGCACTGTCTTCCTCCTGGCACTCTCACTCATTGAGTGCTAACGAGCATCCATACTGACGTATTCCTGAGGATCAGTCCACTGCCACCGGCACGCGGTGACCCACGCCACGTGCGACGGTCCGGCTGCGGGGCCGTGCCGCGAGGTGCGCACGCAGGGTCAGGAGGGTCGCCAGGGCGAGCAGCGTGCCGCCCATCGGCACCAGGAATCCGGCACCGCCCCAGAAGCGGTCCTCAAGCTGTCCGGCGATGGTGACGGCCGCCGCCTGGCCGAGTGCGACCGCGCCGGTCAGCCAGGTGAAGGCCTCGGTGCGGGCGCCGGCCGGGACCAGGCCCTCGACCAGGGTGTAGCCGGTGATCAGGGCGGGCGCGATGCACATGCCGACCAGCAGGCCGAGGCCGGCCAGGACGAGCACCGAGTGGGCGGCCCACAGCCCGGACGCGGTCAGGGCGAGGGCGGCGTACCCGACGAGCAGGCGCCGCCTGGGGGCCACCTTCCAGGCGAGGGCGCCGCAGACCAGGCCGGAGAGCATGTTGCCGGCGGCGAAGGTGCCGTAGAGGACGCCGTTCAGGCCGGGTTCGCCGATCGACTCGGTGAACGCGGCCAGCGAGACCTGCATGCCGCCGAAAACGGAACCGATGCCGAGGAAGGCCACGATCAGGACGCGTACTCCCGGGATGCGCAGAGCGGAGGGATGCTCCACGCGCGCGTGCCCGCCGACAACGCCGACCGAGGGCTGGGTGCTCTTCCGCGCGGCGAACAGCAGACCGCCGACCAGGGTCAGCGACGCCTCCGTGACCAGGCCGGCGGCCGGGTCGAGCGCGGTGCACAGGGCGGTGGCCAGGAGCGGTCCGACGACGAAGGTGAGCTCGTCCGTGACCGACTCGAAGGCCGCCGCGGTGGACATCAGGGGCGAGTCCTGGAGCTTGACGGCCCAGCGGGCGCGCACCATGGGCCCGATCTGGGGGATCGAGGCACCGGTGGGTGCAGCCGCCGCGAGCAGCGCCCACAGAGGGGCGTGGGAGAGCGCGAGCACCGTGAGGGCGAGGCCGGACAGGGAGTGCGCCACGACGCCCGGGATCAGTACCGCACGCTGTCCGTAGCGGTCGGCGAGGCGGCCGCTGAAGGGCGCGAACAGGGCCATGGAGACACCGGTGACGGCCGCGGCGGCGCCCGCCGCCGCGTAGGAGCCGGTGGTGTGCCGCACCAGCAGCACGATGGAGACGGTGAGCATCGCGAAGGGCTGACGTGCCGCGAAGCCGGGGAGCAGGAACGTCCAGGCGCCGCGGGTGCGCAGCAACTGCCCGTATCCCGGGCGCGAGGGGGCCGACGAGTTCGCCGACGGCTCGGAGGTGACCGTGGATGCCACGGCCCGTGCCTTTCTGCCGCCTGGTAGCGCGGCCCCTTGCGTGGGGCAGGGGCGCCGAGAGCTGTCCTCTTGCGCGGACCGCGGTGGATACCGGCGCCCAGTGAAGGGGCGTCCCGGCTGCCATACGGTCGCGCCAGCACTGCGTCAGGCAGAGTTGGTTCGATCAGAATGCGCCTTCATCGTACAGGCATCAAGGCCGGTGCCACCTGTGAAAACGAGCACCATAGGCACCTACACCTGCGATTGCCGTGGGTGTGAACCGTACGAAACACGTCCTTAACCGCCGCTCTCAACGGCCCGTCCCGGCCCCGTTCGTGCCCAGCCACCCGGCCAGCTTGCCGCCGTGTCCGACCGCGCGCAGTCGTCGTTCCGCCGCGTCGCGGACGGGGTCGGTGGCGACCACGAGCAGCTCGTCGCCGCGCCGCAGTACCGTCGCGGGCAGCGGAACGAACGATTTTCCCTCCCGGACGACAAGGGTGACCGCGGCCCCGGCCGGCAGTCGCAGCTCGGCCACCTCGACGCCGTGCATCTTCGAGCCCTCGGGGATCGCGACGGACAGCAGATGCCCGCGCAGCCGCTCCAGGGGTGCCGACTCGATGCCGAGGTCGGCGGCCTCCGGGTCGCCGCCCAGGCTCAGCTTGCGGGCGAGCCAGGGCAGGGTGGGGCCCTGGATCAGGGTGTAGACGACCACCAGCACGAAGACGATGTTGAAGATCCGGCGGCTGGCCTCGACGCCCTCCACCATCGGGATGGTCGCCAGGATGATGGGCACCGCACCGCGCAGCCCGGCCCACGACATGAGGGTCTGCTCCTGCCAGGGCACCCGGAACGGCGTCAGGCACAGCACCACGCTCAGCGGGCGCGCCACCATCGTCAGCACCAGGCCGATGACGAGCGCCGGCCAGATGTCGTCGCCCAGCTCGTGCGGGGTGACCAGCAGGCCGAGCAGGACGAACATGCCGATCTGGGCGATCCAGCCGAGTCCCTCGGCGAAGCCCCGGGTGGCGGGCCAGTGCGGCAGCTTCGCGTTGCCCAGCATCATCGAGGCGAGGTAGACGGCGAGGAAGCCGCTGCCGTGCGCCATCGCGCCCGCCGCGTACGCCGTGACGGCGATCGCCATCACGGCGATCGGATAGAGGCCGGAGGCGGGCAGGGCGACGTGTCTGAGGCCCCAGGCGCCCAGCCAGCCCACCGCGAGCCCGATGGCGGCACCGATGGCCAGCTCCAGGGCGATCACCCCGAGCAGCACATACCAGTGGTCGACCGGGCCGGCCGTGGAGAAGGAGACCACCAGGATGACCACCGGGGCGTCGTTGAAGCCGGACTCGGCCTCCAGCGTGCCCGTCACGCGCGCGGGGAGAGGGATTCTGCGCAGCACCGAGAAGACCGCCGCCGCGTCGGTCGAGGAGACGACCGCCCCCACGATCAACGCCTGCCGCCACTCCAGCCCGCTCAGGTGGTGCGCGGCCGTCGCCGTCACCCCGACGCTCACCGCGACCCCTGCCAGCGCCAGTGCGGAGGCGGCGGGCAGGGCCGGTTCGATCTCCTTCCACTTCGTGCCGAGACCGCCCTCGGCCAGGATCACGACGAGGGCCGCGTACCCGATGACCTGGGTCAGTTCGGCGTTGTCGAAGTGGATGTCGCCGATGCCGTCCTGGCCCATGGCGATGCCGATCCCCAGGTAGACGAGCAGGCTGGGGAGCCCGCTGCGCGAGGAGATCCGGACCGCTGCCACGGCGACGAGCAGGACGAGCGAGCAGACGAGCAGGAGCTGGTTGAGGTGGTGGACAGTCAGCGGCCGTTCCCTTCCCTGGCCCGCGGGCAGAGCGCGCACGTGGGCTCACATACATCGGACACGAAGGTGAATCGTTTCGCATCCAAGTACTTCATTACCTTACCTAACTCTTGACGATTTCTTGACGCTCGGCACGGCAAGATCGAACGCCCGTCCGTCCGGGTTCCCGACTCCGCGTCAAGTGGCACCGGGCCCTGCGCCTATGGTTGCTCCAGCGCTCAGTCAAAAGCACAGCCCGCCCTGCCGCTCGCGTTAGGACAGCAAGGACAGCGATGCCCCCCACCACCACCGCCTCATCGGGTCACAAGCCCGGCAAGTCCGGCAGGAAGAAGGGGCGCAAAGCCCGTCTGTTCGTATTTGTCCTCGTGCTGGCCATCATCGGAGGCGTGGCGTACGGGGCGTACTGGTCCATCAGCACCGTCCGGGCGTCGTTCCCGCAGACCAAGGGTTCGATCACGTTGGAGGGCCTGTCCGGGCCCGTGGACGTCAAGCGCGACGGCTACGGCATCCCGCAGATCTACGCGTCCTCCGACGCGGACCTGTTCATGGCGCAGGGCTACGTCCAGGCGCAGGACCGGTTCTACGAGATGGACGTGCGCCGCCACATGACCTCCGGGCGCCTGTCGGAGATGTTCGGCAAGGGCCAGGTCGACAACGACGAGTTCCTGCGCACCCTGGGCTGGGACCGGGTGGCCAAGCAGGAGTACGACAAGACGCTGTCGGCCTCGACGAAGAAGTACCTCCAGGCGTACGCCAAGGGGGTCAACGCCTACCTCAAGGGCAAGAGCGGCAAGGACCTCTCCCTGGAGTACGCGGCGCTCGGCTTCACCAACGACTACAAGCCCGCGCAGTGGACCCCGGTCGACTCGGTCTCGTGGCTGAAGGCCATGGCCTGGGACCTGCGCGGCAACATGCAGGACGAGATCGACCGCGCCCTGATGACCAGCCGTCTGGGCCCCAAGCAGATCGCCGACCTCTACCCCGAGTACCCCTACAGCCGCAACCAGGCGATCGTCCAGTCCGGCCAGTACGACGAGCTGACGGGGACGTTCGACGGCGGTGACGGCTCGTCCGGCAGTGGCTCGGCCGCGAGCGGGACTAGCGGCACCTCGGGCACGAGCGGAACCTCCGGCTCAAGCGGCACCTCGGGCACGAGCGGCACCTCGGGTACGGCCGGAACGGCCGGTTCGGCCCTCGGGAGCCAGCTCTCGCGCCTCCAGGACGTCCTGGACGACGTCCCCACGGCCGTCGGCGTGAACGGCAACGGCATCGGCTCCAACTCCTGGGTGGTCGGCGGCCAGCACACCATCACCGGCAAGCCGCTGCTGGCCAACGACCCGCACCTGGCGGCCTCGCTGCCGTCCGTCTGGTACCAGATGGGCCTGCACTGCCGCACGGTCTCCGCGAAGTGCCAGTACGACGTCACCGGCTACACCTTCGCGGGCATGCCCGGCGTGATAATCGGCCACAACCAGAACATCTCCTGGGGCATGACGAACTCCGGTGTCGACGTCACCGACCTCTACCTGGAGAAGCTCACCGGCGACGGCTACCTGTACGACGGCAAGGTCAAGCCCTTCACCACGCGCGAGGAGACCATCAAGGTCGCCGGCGGCTCGCCCAAGAAGATCGTCGTCCGGCAGACCGGCGACGGGATGCCGCTGCTGTCCGACCGCGACAAGGAGCTGGTGAAGGTCGGCAGGAAGGCGGCCGTCGACACCTCCGCCCCCGACCGCGGCGACGGCTACGGCATCGCCCTGAGGTGGACCGCGCTGGACCCGGGCACCGCGATGGACGCCGTCTTCGCGATGGACAAGGCGACCGACTGGAAGGACTTCCGCCAGGCCGCCGCCCTGTTCGACGTGCCGTCGCAGAACCTGGTCTACGCCGACACCGACAACCACATCGGCTACACGCTGCCCGGCAGGATCCCCACGCGCGCGAAGGGCGACGACGGCTCCATCCCGGCGCCCGGCTGGAACTCCAAGTACAAGTGGACCGGGTACATCAAGCAGGACCGGCTGCCCTACGAGTACAACCCGAAGCGCGGCTACATCGTCACCGCCAACCAGGCCGTCGTCGACAAGGACGAGTACCCCTACACGCTCACCACGGACTGGGGCTACGGCACCCGCAGCCAGCGGATCACCGACCTGATCGAGCAGAAGATCAAGGGCGGCGGCAAGATCTCCACCGACGACATGCGGCAGATGCAGCTGGACAACAGCAGCGAGATCGCCAAGCTGCTCGTGCCCAGGATGCTGAAGATCGATGTCGGCGACAAGGACGTCCGGGAGGCCCAGGAGCTGCTGGAGGGCTGGGACTACACCCAGGACGCCGACTCGGCGGCGGCCGCCTACTTCAACGCGGTCTGGCGCAACATCCTCAAGCTCGCCTTCGGCAACAAGCTGCCCAAGGAGCTGCGGGTGGAGGGCCAGTGCCTGTGGGTGGACCCGGTCAACACCACCGGGCCGGTCGACGACACCGGCAAGGTGCGCGAGTGCGGCGAGCGCGAGGCAGACCAGGCGCAGCCGGACGGCGGCGACCGCTGGTTCGAGGTCGTGCGGCAGCTCATGAACGACGAGAACAGCGACTGGTGGAAGACGCCCCGCTCGGGCACCCGTCCCCTGGCGACCAACCGGGACGAACTGTTCAAGCGGGCCATGATCGACGCCCGTTGGGAACTGACCGCCAAGCTCGGCAAGGACATCGACACCTGGAGCTGGGGCCGACTGCACCGCCTGTTCCTGAAGAACCAGACCCTGGGCACCGAGGGCCCCGGCTTCCTGCAGTACGTGCTCAACCGCGGCCCCTGGAAGCTCAGCGGCGGCGAGGCGGCGGTCAACGCGACCGGCTGGAACGCCGCGGGCGGCTACGGCGTCGTGTGGGTGCCGTCGATGCGGATGGTGGTCAACCTCGGCGATCTCGACAAGTCGAAGTGGATCAACCTCTCCGGCGCCTCCGGGCACGCCTACAGCGCCCACTACGTCGACCAGACGGACAAGTGGGCCGACGGCGAACTGCTGGACTGGTCCTTCTCCGACAAGGCGGTCGACGACAGCACGAGCGACTCGCTGGTGCTGAAACCGTGAGCCGCTGACGTCCGACGGACGGCAGCGAACGGGCCCTCCACGCGCGCGTGGAGGGCCCGTTCGTGTTCAGGAGGGCCGGCTCGTGTTCAGAACGGCTTCACGAGGTCCCGGGGAAGCGGCGTACGCCCGACGGCGTCACCACCGCCTGCACCGGCCGGTCGTGCGCCTCGGCCGGCACATGCTCGACCACCTCGGAGTCGTACAGCAGCACCACCAGCGCCGGATGCGCGCCCGCGCGCTCCAGTCGTGCGAGGACCCGGTCGTACGAGCCCCCGCCGCGTCCCAGCCGCATCCCGCGCGCGTCGACCGCGAGCCCCGGCAGCAGCACCGCGTCGGCGGCGGTCACGGCGTCCGGTCCCAGGCGCTCGCCGGCCGGCTCGAAGAGGGCCATCTTTCCGCCGTGTTGGACGCGCTCCAGGGAGCCCTCGCCGGTGTACGCGCCCCAGTCGAGGTCATGGTCGGGCAGGAGTGCCGGGAGCAGGACGCGCACGCCCCGCGTGCGCAACGTGTCCAGCAGCGCGAGCGTGCCGGGTTCGCTCTCCACGGAGACGTACGCCGCCACCGTGCGCGCACGCGCCAGCTCGGGCAGCTCCAGTGCCCGCCCGGCCAGCGCGGCGGCCGCTTCCCGCACGTCATCGGCCGTCAACCTGTTTCTCACCGCGAGGAACTCTCGCCGCAACATTCGCTTGTCAGGCTCGGCCGGACGCCCGACGTGACTCAAAGGGTGCACCCGTATCCTTCCAATAGCCTCATATGAGAGCCAATTAACCGGAGCCTCAGATTCCTATCAAAGCCAGCGGATAAGGTTGCGGACATGACTCAGTCGCACCCTCGGATCAGCAAGGCTGTCATCCCCGCAGCAGGCCTGGGCACCCGGTTCCTGCCGGCCACCAAGGCCACTCCCAAGGAGATGCTGCCGGTCGTCGACAAGCCGGCGATCCAGTACGTGGTCGAAGAGGCCGTTTCCGCCGGCCTCGACGACGTCCTCATGATCACGGGACGCAACAAGCGCCCCCTGGAGGACCACTTCGACCGCAACTACGAGCTGGAATCCGCCCTGCAGAAGAAGGGCGACGCGAGCCGGCTCGCCAAGGTGCAGGAGTCCAGCGACCTCGCGACCATGCACTACGTCCGCCAGGGCGACCCCAAGGGCCTCGGTCACGCCGTCCTGTGCGCCGCCCCGCACGTGGGCCACGAGCCCTTCGCCGTCCTTCTCGGCGACGACCTGATCGACCCGCGCGACCCGCTGCTCCAGCGCATGGTCGAGGTCCAGGAGCAGCGCGGCGGCAGCGTCATCGCGCTCATGGAGGTCGCGCCCGAGCAGATCCACCTCTACGGCTGCGCGGCCGTCGACACCACCGAGGACAGCGACGTCGTCCAGGTCACCGGCCTGGTCGAGAAGCCCGACCCGGCGGACGCCCCCTCGAACTACGCGGTGATCGGCCGCTATGTCCTCGACCCGAACATCTTCGACATACTGCGCAAGACGGAGCCCGGCCGCGGCGGCGAGATCCAGCTCACCGACGCCCTCCAGCAGCTCGCCGAGGACGAAAAGCTCGGCGGCCCGGTGCACGGCGTCGTCTTCAAGGGCCGCCGCTATGACACCGGCGACCGCGGCGACTATCTGCGTGCCATTGTCAGACTCGCATGCGAACGTGAAGACCTGGGCCCGGACTTCCAGGCCTGGCTTCGCAGTTACGTAGCCGAGGAGATGTAGCAACGTTGAGCAGCGCCGCACCCCGCCCCACCGGCTCCGACCGCCTGTGGTCGGTGGACGAGCACCTGGAGGACATCCTCGAGACCGTCCGCCCCCTCGAACCCATCGAGCTGCAACTCCTCGACGCCCAGGGCTGCGTCCTGGTCGAGGACGTCACGGTGCCGGTGTCCCTGCCGCCGTTCGACAACAGCTCCATGGACGGGTACGCGGTGCGGGTCGCGGATGTCGCGGGCGCGAGCGAGGAGTACCCCGCCGTCCTCGATGTGGTCGGGGACGTCGCTGCGGGCCAGGCAGGGCTGCTCCACGTGGGCCCCGGCCAGGCCGCCCGGATCATGACCGGCGCCCCGCTGCCGCCCGGCGCCGAGACCGTCGTCCCGGTCGAGTGGACCGACGGCGGGCTCGGGGAGGGCCCGGTGACCGGAATGCGTGCCCGCGCCCTGGCCCCGGAGGGCGCGGAGGGGCACGTGCACGTGTACCGATCCGCCGAGGCACGCGCGCACGTGCGCGCAGCGGGCAGCGATGTGAAGGCCGGCGACCGCGCCCTGAAGGCGGGCACGATCCTCGGCCCGCCGCAGATCGGCCTGCTCGCCGCGATCGGACGCGGCACGGTACGCGTGCGCCCCCGTCCGCGCGTGGTCGTCATGTCCACCGGCAGTGAACTGGTCCAGCCCGACGAGGAGCTGGGCAGCGGCCAGATCTACGACTCCAACAGCTTCGCCCTCACCGCAGCCGCCCGCGACGCCGGCGCCATCGCCTACCGGGTGGGCGCCGTCGCCGACGACGCCGAGACCCTCCGCTCCACCATCGAGGACCAGCTCGTCCGCGCCGACCTCATGGTCACCACGGGCGGGGTGAGCGTGGGGGCGTACGACGTGGTCAAGGAGGCGCTGTCGTACGTCGGCGACGAGGACGAGGCCGGCAGCGGCATCGAGTTCCGCAAGCTGGCCATGCAGCCCGGCAAGCCCCAGGGCTTCGGCACCATCGGCCCCGACCACACCCCGCTGCTCGCGCTCCCGGGCAACCCCGTGTCGTCGTACGTCTCCTTCGAACTGTTCGTCCGCCCCGCGATCCGCACGCTCATGGGCCTCGACGACGTCCACCGCCCCCGGACGACCGCGACCCACACCGGGAACAAGGCGCTGACCTCGCCGAAGGGCCGTCGGCAGTTCCTGCGCGGGACGTACGCCGACGGATCGGTGACCCCCGTCGGCGGCGCCGGATCGCACCTGGTCGCGGCCCTCGCGCACGCGGACGTGCTGATCGTCGTCCCCGAGGACGTGGAGTCCGTGGAGCCCGGTACCGAGGTCGAGGTCGTCCTGCTCCGCTGAGTCCTCCTGGTTGGAGGTACCGTGTCGCGCACGACAGGCCCGCGCGCCGCACCGCGCCGGGCCCCCGACCGGGAGCGCCACACCGCATGACTGAGCCTTCCCGGGGGCACACCCCCGGACCCCCTGAGCAGGACCGACTGACCCACGTCGACGAGGCGGGCGCGGCCCGCATGGTCGACGTGTCCGGGAAGGACGTGACCGCCCGCACCGCCCGCGCCAGCGGCCGGGTCCTGGTCTCGCCCCGCGTGGTCGAACTCCTCCGCGGCGAAGGGGTCCCCAAGGGCGACGCCCTCGCCACCGCACGGATCGCGGGCATCATGGGTGCCAAACGCACCCCGGATCTGATCCCGCTCTGTCACCCGTTGTCGGTGTCCGGTGTGAAACTGGACCTGAGGGTCGCGGACGACGCCGTGGAGATCTGGGCCACGGTGAGGACGACGGACCGCACGGGCGTCGAGATGGAGGCGCTCACCGCGGTCTCCGTCGCCGCGCTCACCGTGATCGACATGGTCAAGGCGGTCGACAAGGGAGCGGTCATCACGGACGTACGGGTCGAGGAGAAGGCGGGCGGCAAGTCGGGCGACTGGAGTCGGGCATGACGTATCGCGCACTCGTGATCACCGCCTCCAACCGGGCCGCCTCCGGGGTCTACGAGGACAAGGGCGGCCCGCTGATCGCCGACGGCCTGAAGCGGTTCGGGTTCGTCGTCGACGGCCCGCAGGTGGTGCCCGACGGGGACCCGGTCGAAGCCGCCCTGCGCGCCGGAGCCGACGCCGGGTACGACCTGATCGTCACCACCGGCGGCACCGGCATCTCGCCCACCGACCGCACCCCCGAGGCGACCCGCGAGGTCATCGACCACGAGGTGCCCGGCATCCCGGAGGCGATCCGTGCGTACGGAAGGGACAAGGTCCCGACGGCTGCCCTCTCCCGCGGCCTGGCCGGAGTGGCGGGGCGCACGCTGATCATCAACCTGCCGGGCTCCTCAGGCGGGGTGAAGGACGGACTGGCCGTCCTGGAGCCCTTGTTGGCACACGCCGTCGACCAGATCCGCGGCGGCGACCATCCAAGACCCGAAGCCGGCCGTGGGGGTGCGAGCTGAACAGCCCATCCTGGCCTGCCGTACTGGCGGACGGCGATGTCGTCCTGAGGCCGATAAAGATGCGCGACCAGCGGGCCTGGCGCGAGGTCAACCGGCGCAACCGGGACTGGTTGCGGCCCTGGGAGGCGACCATTCCGCCGCCCACGCCCAGCGGACCGATCGCGCACCGGCCGACCTACCGGCAGATGGTCCGGCATCTGCGGGCCGAGGCGCACGCCGGACGGATGCTGCCGTTCGTCATCGAGTACCAGGGCCGGCTTGTCGGGCAATTGACGGTCGCCGGGATCACCTGGGGCTCGATGTGTTCGGGGCACATCGGCTACTGGGTGGACGAGTCGGTGGCCGGCCGCGGTGTCATGCCGACCTCCGTGGCGCTCGTGGTGGACCACTGTTTCCGTACCGTCGGACTGCACCGCATCGAGGTCTGCATTCGCCCCGAGAACGGGCCCAGCCGCCGGGTGGTGGAGAAACTCGGATTCCGCGAGGAGGGGCTGCGCCCGCGCTATCTCCACATCGACGGCGCCTGGCGCGACCACCTCGTCTTCGCGCTCACTGCGGAAGAGGTGCCGGACGGTTTGCTCAGGCGCTGGCAGCGGGCACGCTCCAGGAGCACACCGCACGACAATCCCGCGTAGCGCGTGCGGGTGACCGTGGCTTAGGAAATTGAATATGTGTTCGAAAATGATCGGTGGATGACCATCTCGGAGCGCTGAATTCACGCCCACAGTGGTCTGCTGATCGCATCGGTCGCAAAAAAAGCTCGAAATATCAGCCAGATCGTGCGACACACCGGCGTAATTGGCAGATGGCCTCACGCAAACCCCTCTACCGTGTGAGGCGTGAGCAGCAGCGGCCTCATCTACGCAGTCATTGTCGGGGCCTGGGCCGCCTACTTGGTGCCGATGTGGCTCCGTAGGCAGGACGAGCTGAACGAGGCCCGTCCGACGGAACGCTTCAGCACAGCCATCCGGTTGCTGTCCGGACGGGCGGGGATGGAGCGCCGATACGCCAAGGACCTGCGGGCGCGCTCCACCGAGGAGGGGGAGCCCGGCGCCGGTGACACGGACGCCGTCACCGACTCGGTGGACGTCCGCGCCTTCGCCATGCCTCCGATCCGTCCGCAGGCACGGGCGGCGGTCCAGGAGCAGAGCCCGGGGAGGGCGGAACCGCAGCGGGAACCGGCGCGCGAGCCTGTCCGCGAGGCGGCGCCGTCGCGTGAGGCGTCCCGTGATTCCGCACGGGACGCGGCCCGTGGGCCCGGGCGGGAAGACGCGGGCGGCTCGGCGCATGAATCCCGGGCCGGGGTGGCGGCGCAGCGGGCGCAGGCCGCCCGGCGCGCGGCCTCCTCGGAGGCGGCAGCGGCGCGCGCCCGGCGTATGAAGGTGCTCGCGCGCCGCCGGCGTACGACGGTCATGCTGTTCCTCGCCTTCACGCTGGGCGCGATCGTCGCGGCGGTCGGAGGGCTCGCGTTCCTGTGGGCGCCCGGCGTGCCCGCCATACTGCTCAGCGCGTACATCGCCCACCTGCGCTCCCAGGAGCGCCGGCGCTTCGCCTACCAGATGGACCGGCGCATGGCCGAGGCCGCCGCGCAGCGGCTGCGCGAGCGTGCCCGCGAGCCGCGCCGCCGAGCCTCCGTCGACGCGGGCGCCGACACCGATGAGCCGGAGGAAGGCCCCGAGCCGGCGACGGACCCCGGACTGTCGGCGCTCGCCGCGGACCGGCGCGCGCTCGTCGAGCAGACCGACCACGCCGAGTGGGTCGACCAGCAGCGGGAACGGCAGCAGCGCCCCGGGCACGGGGACAGCTGGGACCCGGTACCGGTGCCGCTGCCGACGTACGTGACCGCCCCGGTCGCCCCCCGGGCCACCTCCGATGTGGACCTGGGAGCGCCCGACGCGTGGAGTTCCGCGCGGTCCAGCGCCGTCACGCCCGAGCAGGAGGCGGAGCCCGTCGCACGGGACGCAGGACCTCAGGAGCAGCCCGCCGAGGCGGAGGACAGGTCGGCGGACGGCGGCCGCACCGACGCCCGCCGCGCCGCCTCCGCCCGCCGCGCCCGCGAACGAGGCCGCACCCCGCTCTTCGACCAGTACGAGGACGGCGACCGCCCCCGCGCCGCCAACGAGTGACCTACGGCAGCCTGACCAGCCCGGGAACGGATTTCCAAGCACCGGGACGGGGATGCTAGAGTTTCACTCGTTGCAAGGGCCTGTGGCGCAGTCCGGTAGCGCACCTCGTTCGCATCGAGGGGGCCAGGGGTTCGAATCCCCTCAGGTCCACGCACGACTGTTCTTGAGTCAGCTCGGGAGCGGTTGACGAGATCCCGCCGATCTTCATGATCGGTCGGGATCTTCGTCGTTTCCGAGACCTGTGCGGCGGGAGCGGCCGGGTCTCCGGTCGTAGAGGCTCATGCCCCCGCCGCCCGCGCGGCCCGTCGTCTGAGGGCCGAGGCGGTCGGGATGAGCGCCGAGGTCACCGCGAGGAGGGCACAGGTGACCGTTGCCATTCCCAGGGGGGTCCAGGGGAGTCGGAGCGGGATCCAGACGGACTGCAGGCCCAGTGCGGCCCACAGGCCGAGCAGGTTGAGGGCGGTCACGAGGAGGCCGAGGAGGGTGCCGACGGTCACGGTCGTCAGGGCCTCCGCGGTGACCAGGCGCAGGAGTTGTCCGTGCGTGGCTCCTGCCAGTCGGAGTGCGGCGAACTCCCGTATCCGGTCCGCGGTTGCCATGGCCAGGGTGTTCGCCAACGAGATGCCCGTGTAGAGGAGGGCCAGGCCGAGGACCAGGAGGAAGCCGAGCCGGGTTGTGCGGTCGGTGTGGGGTGACACGGTCCGGATCCATTCCTCGCGGGTGAGGACCCGGGCGCCCGTGGGTGACGCCGCTCGCCGCAGTTCCGCCTCCACCGGCCCCGCGTTCGCGTCCTTCGCCACGGTGATGTCCACCCGGTCCGCGGGGGCTGCGTTCGGTGCGTTCGCCGGAGTGACGTAGACGCCGTTGTCGCCGGTGCCGGTGGGCATGACCGCGGCGATGCGCAGGCACCTGCGGGTGCCGTCGCCGAGCCAGACCGGCACACGCTCGCCGACCGTGTGCCGGGCCCACTCCTCGTTCACGATGATCGAGTCGTCGTCGAGGGCGGTGATCCGGCCGGCGAGGAGGGGCAGTCGTACGGTCGCGGCGAGCGCCTCCGGGTCGACCGCGCGGGCCTGCGACCTGATCAGGGCCACGCCGTCCTCCAGGGTGTGGATCTCGCTCGCCGCGGTCACGGAGATATCGGCTCCGGGGACGGCTCGCAGACGTCGTACGGTCGCCGGGTCCACGCCGGTACCGGTGGTCGCCGGGGCCACGACGAAGTCCGCGATCGTGCGCTGCCGTATCTCCGCCGTCTTGGCCTCGCCGAGGGTCGCCGTGGCGCCGAGCAGGGAGCCGGTGAGGGCGATCGTGACCAGGACGGGGGCCGCCACGGCTGCGGTGCGGCGGACGTGGGCGGTGGCGTTCTCGCGGACCAGCATGGCGGCGGCGCCGGGCAGGCGGGTGGCCGGGAGGCGGGTCAGCAGTCGGGTCACAGGGCCCACCACGAGCGGGGAGAGCAGGGCAACCGCGGTGATCAGGAGCAGGGGACGGCTCACGTACGTCTTGCGGTGCAGGAGGTCGCCCGGGTCGGTCAGCAGGGCCAGAGCCAGGGTCGCGGCGGCGGTGAGGAGCAGGGCCGCACCGGTCAGCAGTCGGCCCCGGGGCATCGCCGCCGTGTCGACGGACGCCTCGCGCAGTGCCTGCGCGGGGGCGGTTCGGCCCGCCCGCCAGGACGCGGCGATCACGCCCGTGAGTGATACCGACAGGCCGGTCCAGAAGGCCAGATGGTACGGCCAGACATGGTCGCCGATGCTGAACCAGGACGGTGCCAGGCCGTCGGACACGATCCGTGCGGCCAGGTGCGGGGCCGCGTATCCGCCCAGCGCGCAGCCCACCGCCGACGCGAGCACGCCGACCGACAGGGCCTCCGCGACCACCGTCCGACGGATCTGGCCCGGCGTGGCGCCCGCCGCGCGCAGCAGGCCGAACTCCCGGCGCCGTTGGGCGACCGCGAAGGCGAACGTGGACGCCACGACGAACACCGACACGAACGCGGCGACCCCGCCGGCCGTGCCGAACAGGGCGTTCAGCGCGGTCAGCGCCTCACGGTCCCGGTCGGGACCGGGGTCGGCGAGCCGGCGTGCGTCGCCGGTGAGGACCGTCGGTCCTGGCTGCGTCGGCCGCTGTACGGCTGTGGCGTGCACCGCTCGTCGTACCGCCGACGCGTCCGCGTCCACGACCAGTTGGGTGCTCACCGGGGCGAGGCGGGCCGCGCGGGAGTCGGGGTAGAAGAGGGCGTTCTCGAAGGCGGGACCGCCGACCGTGCCGACCACGCGGACGGTACCCGTGTCGGTGTGCAGGCGTTTGCCCACGGCCGTCCACGCGCCGGTCGCCACGACCTCGTCGACGGCGCGCGGATCGCGTCCCGCGGTCAGGCGGTACGGGGCGAACGCGGCCGTCGACCAGGGGTGGCCGACCAGGGCGCCGGGTACCACGCCGGGCTCTCCGGAAGCGCTGGTGGCTCGTACGGCGAAGGTGCGGTCCTCGACGACCGGGCCGAGGGTGCGCAGGGCGGCGACGGTGCGGTGCGGTAGGGGGCGGGGGCGGGCAAGTGGCTTGACGCGGACGCCGGTCGGGGTGAGCACGCGCAGGGTGTCCTGGCCCTTCACCACGACCGGGGCCGCCGCGAACCGCTCCGGCTTGCGTTGCGGCGCGTCCAGCGAGGAGGCGAGGGCCAGGCCCATCACGGTGAGCAGCGCGACACCGAGGGACAGGGCCAGGAAGGTCCCGGCGAAGGTCAGCCGGCGGGTGCGCAGGGTGTGGAGGGCGAGGGTCAGCACGGGGCGGCCTCCCTGGATGCTCCGGACTTTCCGGCTTTTCCGGTCTTCTTGGCGTCCTTGGCCTCTCCGACCTCTCTGGCCTCTCTCGCTTCCCTGGCCTCCCTTGCCTCCAGCGTGGTCAGGTGCGTGGCGACCTCACCCACGGAGGGCTCCTTCAGCTCCCCGCTCACCCGGCCGTCCACGAGGAACACCACCCGGTCCGCGTACGAAGCGGCCACCGGATCGTGGGTCACCATCACCACCGTGCCGCCGCCGGTGTCGACGAGGTCCCGCAGCAGGGCCAGCACCTCGCGCCCGGTCCGGGAGTCCAGCGCCCCCGTCGGCTCGTCGGCGAACAGGACCTCGGGGCCGGTGATGAGCGCACGAGCCAGGGCGACACGCTGCTGCTGGCCGCCGGAGAGCTGCGAGGGGCGGTGACCGGCCCGGTCGCCCAGGCCGACCTGGTGCAGCACCTCGCGCACCCGGGACCGCGCCGGGCGGCGGCCCGCCAGGCGCAGGGGCAGGGCGACGTTCTGTGCGGCGGTCAGGGACGGCAGCAGGTTGAACGCCTGGAACACGAAGCCGATGCGCTCGCGGCGCAGCAGGGTCAGCCGGCGCTCGCCCAGCGCCGTCAGCTCCGTGTCGCCGAGCCGCACCGAGCCCGAGGTCGGCCGGTCCAGCCCCGCGGCGCACTGCAGCAACGTCGACTTGCCCGAGCCCGACGGCCCCATCACGGCGGTGAAGGTGCCGGCGGGGAAGGCGAGCGTGATGTCGTCGAGGGCGTTCACGGCGTTGCCGTCCGTGCCGTACCGCTTGCTCACGGACCGGAGTTGGATCGCGTCGGGTCTCATCTTCGGCTCTGCTCCCGCTGGTCGGTGTCGAAGGACCCAGACAACCGCGCGACCCGGGCCGGGGCAGTGCGGCAGGAACGAGACTTGGGGTAGGGCCAGGCATACCACCGACCCTCCGCCCCGGCCCATGGCCGCTCCGCCCGCTCGGCTTCTACGGTGATCTCCATGAGTCTCTGGCAGGCCCTCGGCGGCCGTGGGTACCTGGGATCGGCCTGGCCCTGGCGCGCGGTCGTCTATCTGGGCAGCGGTGCGCTGTTCGGCGTGGTCGTCCTCGTCGGGATCCTCGGCGGAGCGGTCGTCGGCAGTGCGCTGGCGGTCGTCCTCGTCGGGCTGCCGCTGCTCGTGCTGACCGCGTTGGCCGGGATTCCGGTGGCGGGGGTGGAGGGGTGGCGGCTGCGACTGGTCGGGGCGGGGCCGGCCGCCGGTGACGGCCACCGCGTGCCCCGACAGCCGGGACTGCGGAGTTGGCTTGCGACGCGGCTGCAGGAGGCCGCCACCTGGCGGGAGTTGGCGTACGCCCTCCTGCTCGCGTTCGTGTTGTGGCCGCTCGACGCGCTGGCCGTCGTCCTCGCGGCCGGGGTGCCGCTCGCCATGGTCGCCGTACCGGTGCTGGTCGCCGTCGACGGCGAGGCGAAGGTGGCCAAGCTGTGGACCGTCGACAGCTGGGCGGGAGCGGGCGCAACGGCCGCACTGGGGGTGCTCCTGCTGGGCATGGGCGCCTACGCGCTGGGAGTTGTGGCCGCGGGGCGGGCCGCGCTGACGCGGGCATTGCTGACCTCGAAGGACGGCGAACGGGTCACCGAACTCGTACGCTCCCGGGTGCGGTTGGTGGACGCCTTCGAGGCGGAGCGGCGGCGCATCGAGCGGGACCTGCACGACGGGGCCCAACAGCGGCTCGTCGCCCTCACCATGACCCTCGGCCTGGCTCGCCTGGACGCACCGCCGGGGCCCCTCGCCGACCAGCTCGCCAAGGCCCACGAGGAGGCCGGGCAGGCCCTCGCGGAACTGCGTGAGCTGGTCCACGGCATCCACCCGAAGGTCCTCGCCGACTACGGCCTCGAAGCCGCCGTAGCCGACGCGGCCGACCGCAGTCCGGTCCCGGTCGACGTGGACCTGGAACTGCCGGACCGCCTGCCCCAACCCGTCGAATCGGCCGCCTACTTCGTCGTCTGCGAGGCTCTCGCGAACGTCGCCAGGCACAGCGGGGCGGACCGTGTCCACATCAGCGGGGGCCACGACGACGGACGGCTCGTCCTGTGTGTCCGCGACGACGGACACGGAGGGGCGGACGAGGCCGCCGGTACCGGGCTGACCGGGCTCGCCGACCGGGTGTCGGTGCTCGATGGCAGACTCTCCCTGTCCAGCCCGCCGGGCGGACCGACCGTGCTGCGTGTGGAGCTTCCCTGCCGGCCGGGACGACGGACGGACCACTGACCACTGAACGTCCCCTGACCTCTGACCTCTGACCTCTGACCTTTGGCCTCTGGCCCCTGACCTCCCGTTGACCTCTGACCGACCCTGACGACGGACGGACCTTTGTCGACTGACCACCCCCTGCGCATCGTCCTCGCCGAGGACAGTGTGCTGCTGCGCGAGGGCCTCATCGGCCTGCTCACCCGTTTCGGTCACGAGGTCACGGCTGCCGTCGGTGACGCGGACGCCCTCCTCGCCGCTGCCGCCGAGCACGAACCCGACGTCGTCGTCACGGATGTCCGCATGCCGCCCGGCTTCCAGGACGAGGGGCTGCACGCGGCCGTGCGGCTGCGCGAGGAGCGGCCCGGGCTGCCGGTGCTGGTGCTCAGTCAGTACGTGCAACGGGCGTACGCCGCAGAGCTCCTCGACTCCGGGGACGGCAGCGGCGTCGGCTATCTGCTCAAGGACCGGGTCGGTCAGGTGGAGCAGTTCGTGGCGGCGCTCGGGGATGTGGCCGCCGGCGGCACAGTGGTCGACCCGGAAGTCGTACGGCAGTTGCTGCGCAGACGCCGGGATCCGCTCGCCCGGCTCACCCCGCGCGAGCGGGAGGTGCTGGCGCTGATCGCGGAAGGGAAGTCGAACAGCGCGATCGCGCGGGCGCTGGTGGTGTCGGAGGCGGCTGTCGGCAAGCACATCGGCAACATCCTCACCAAGCTGGACCTGCCGCCGGCGGACGACACCCACCGGCGGGTGCTGGCGGTCCTGGCCTACCTCAGGAGCTGAACTTCCTCCTCAGGAACTGAGCTTCTTCGCGAAGCACCGGCTCGACTCGTGGTGCCGGTAGTAGCCGAACTTCGCGCACGGCTCGTAACCGCTGGAGGTGTACAGGGCGATGGCCTCCGGCTGTTCGGTGCCGGTTTCCAGGACCATGCGGATCCGGCCGGCCTCGCGGGCGTCCTCCTCCAGCGCGGCCAGCATGCGTCGCGCGATGCCCCGGCCGCGCAACCGGGCATTGACGTACATCCGCTTGAGCTCGGCGTCGCCGTCCAGGTTGCCCTCGTCATTGGCGTCCTGCGCCCGCCATCCGCCGCTGGCCACGGGGGCGCCCGTCTCGTCGTACGCGATCAGGTACACGCCGTTCGGGGGCTTGAAGTCCTCCGGCGCCAGTTCGGTGGCGTCACCGCCGTCGCCGTAGCGGACGTGGTACTCCGCCTGGACCTCGTCGTTGAGCTTGACGGCGTCGGGGTGGTCGAAGGGGACGTGACGAATATCCATGCTTCCTGCCAAATAGTGACCAACCCGCCTCTCATTCCAAGGCGGGAACCGGTCCAGTGTGCCGGTATCGTGCCCGGGTGCTGACTGTGACCTCTGTGAATGTAAACGGGCTGCGTGCCGCCGCGAAAAAGGGTTTCGTGGAGTGGCTCGCCGGGACCGCGGCCGACGTCCTCTGTCTCCAGGAGGTGCGCGCCGAGCCGCAGCAGCTGCCCGAGCACGTCCGCACCCCCGACGGCTGGCATGTCGTGCACGCGCCCGCCGCCGCCAAGGGCCGCGCCGGCGTCTCCCTCTACACCCGCCGCGAGCCCGACCGGGTCCGGATCGGCTTCGGGTCGGCGGAGTTCGACATCAGCGGCCGTTACGTCGAGGTCGACCTGCCGGGTGTCACGGTCGCCTCCCTCTACCTCCCCTCCGGTGAGGTCGGCACCGCGCGCCAGGACGAGAAGGTGCGCTTCATGGGCGAGTTCCTGGCCTACCTGAAAGCCCTGCGCGAGCGCGCCGCCGCCGATGGGCGCGAGGTCGTCGTCTGCGGCGACTGGAACATCGCCCACCGGCAGGCCGACCTGAAGAACTGGCGCGGCAACCAGAAGAACTCCGGGTTCCTGCCGGAGGAGCGGGAGTGGCTGAGCCGGGTCCTCGAACCGGCGGATGGCGGTTACGTCGACGTCGTGCGTTCGCTGCATCCCGGGGTGGAGGGGCCGTACACCTGGTGGTCGTACCGTGGGCGGGCCTTCGACAACGATTCCGGGTGGAGGATCGACTACCACCTCACGACACCCGGCCTCGCGGCCAAGGCGGTCAAGGCCTTCGTGGAGCGGGCGGCCACGCATGACGAGCGCTGGTCCGACCACGCTCCGGTGACGGTGGTCTACGACCTCTGATCGCGCCGCAACCGCCGGTCCAACGCCAAGGACATTTCCGCCTCCACCACACTCCGCGCCAGCGGCCGCAGACGCCGGAGGTTCTCCTCGGGGCCGTGGCGGAGGATGAGGTCGGTGAAGAGCGCGGCGAGGGCGTCGGCGTGTTCGCGGACGCGGGCTCCCGCGGTGAGGACCTCGGCGAGCGGGATGCCCTCGCGGACCAGGGTGGCGGAGACGTCCAGCAGGCGGCGGCTGATGTGGACGATCTCGTCGCCGTCGGTGCCGAGGTAGCCGAGGTCCAGGGCGGCCGCGAGGTTCTCGGGGGTCACCTGGCCCTCGAAGCGGGCGGCGAGTTCCTCGGGGGTGAGGCGGACCGGTTCCTCCTCGGTGGGGGTGTCGACGCCGAGGAGGTCGGCGACGTCGCGGCCGTGGTCGAGGGCCTCGGCCAGTTCGGCGATGCCGCTGAGGGTGTGGCCGCGTTCCAGCAGCGCGGAGATGGTGCGCAGGCGGGCCAGGTGACTGTCGTCGTACCAGGCGATACGGCCCTCGCGGCGCGGTGGGTGGATCAGCTTGCGCTCGCGGTAGAAGCGCAGGGTGCGCACCGTGATCCCGGCCTGCCTGGCCAGCTCCTCCATGCGGTATTCACGCGTGTCTGCCACGCCCGCACCCTATGTCGTACTCCCGGTAACTTTCGTGGTCGCGCCCCCTACCCCTCAGTACGGAGCTGCTCTACTCTCCCCATTGCGCCAGTGTTCACTGGCATGGTTCAGCGCGACGCGTGGAGGCTTCGGGATGGCCGAGCACGAACACGGACACGGGAACGAACACGAGAACGAACGCGAGCATGTGCGGGTCGCGGTGATCGGGGCCGGGTTCGGCGGGCTGGGAGCCGCCGTACGGCTGCGACGCGAGGGTGTCACCGACTTCGTCGTGCTGGAGCGGGCCGGCAGTGTCGGCGGCGCCTGGCGGGACAACACCTATCCGGGGTGCGCCTGCGACGTACCGTCCCATCTGTACTCGTTCTCGTTCGCGCCCCACCCCGACTGGCCGCGCACCTTCTCCGGGCAGGAGGACATCCGCGCCTACCTGGAGCACGTGGCGGACGTCTTCCGGCTCCGGCCGCACATCCGCTTCGGCTCCGAGGTGCGGCGGATGACGTGGGACGGCGAGAAGCTCCGCTGGGACATCGAGACCGGCGGCGGCACCCTGTCCGCCGACGTCGTCGTCTCCGCCACCGGGCCGCTGTCCGACCCGAGGATCCCCGACATCCCCGGGCTGGAGTCGTTCCCCGGCAGGGTCTTCCACTCCGCCCGCTGGGACCACGACCAAGACCTGCGCGGCAAGCGGGTCGCCGTGGTCGGGACGGGCGCCTCCGCGATCCAGATCGTGCCGGCCGTCCAGCCCCTCGCCGGGCGGCTCACCCTCTTCCAACGCACCCCGCCGTGGGTGCTGCCCCGCGTGGACCGGGCGATCAGCGGCGCCGAACGCGCGCTGCACCGGGCGCTGCCCTTCACCACGCAGGCCCGGCGCGGACTGCTGTGGGGAATCCGGGAGCTGCAGGTCCAGGCGTTCACCAAGCACCCCGACGAACTCGGCCTGGTCGAGCGGGTGGCCAGGCTCAACATGGCCCGCCACATCAAGGACCCGGCCCTGCGCGCCAAGCTCACCCCCGACTACCGCATCGGCTGCAAGCGGATCCTGCTGTCGAGCGAGTACTACCCGGCGCTCGCCCGGCCGAACGTGGACGTCGTCGCGAGCGGGCTGAGCGAGATCCGCGGATCCACGCTCGTCGCCGCCGACGGCACCGAGACCGAGGCCGACGTGATCGTCTTCGGGACGGGGTTCCATGTGACGGACATGCCGATCGCCGACCGGGTCGTGGGCGCGGAAGGGCGGACGCTCGCCGAGTCCTGGAAGGGCGGCATGGAGGCCCTGCGCGGCACCTCGGCGGCCGGGTTCCCCAACTGGCTGACCGTGATCGGGCCCAACTCCGGCCTCGCGAACTCCTCCATGATCCTCATCATCGAGTCCCAGCTGAACTACCTGGCCGACTTCCTGCGGCAGTTGAACGTCCTCGGCGGCCGGGTAGCCCTCGACGCCCGCCCCGGCGCCGTACGCGCCTGGAACCACCGGGTGCAGGAACGGATGAGGCGCACGGTGTGGGCCACGGGCGGCTGCACCAGCTGGTACCTGGACGCGAACGGCCGCAACACCACCATCTGGCCGGGAACGACGACCGAGTTCCGGCGGGCGACCCGGCGGGTGGACCTGGGTGAGTACGACGTCCTGCGGGTGCCCGCGGCGCAGCGCGCGGAGGCCGTCGCGTGAGCCGCCCGACGCACGTCTGTTCCGGTACCTACGCCCCGCCCGTCCCGTCGCGCGTCCTCACCGCCGCCTCCGCCGACGGCTCCCGTCTGCACGTCGAGGTGCACGGACCCGAACAGGCGCCCGCCGTGGTCCTCGCGCACGGCTGGACCTGCTCGACCGCCTTCTGGGCGGCGCAGATCCGGGACCTGTCCGTCGACCACCGGGTCATCGCCTACGACCAGCGCGGCCACGGCCGCAGCCCCGCGAGCCCCGCCTGCACCACGGACGGGCTCGCCGACGACCTCGAAGCCGTACTGCGGGCCACCCTCGCGCCCGGCGAGAAGGCGGTGATCGCCGGTCACTCGATGGGCGGGATGACGGTCATGGCCGCCGCCGCCAGGCCCGGGTTCCGTGAGCACACCGCGGCCGTCCTGCTGTGCGGCACGGCCTCGTCGCGGCTGGTCGCCGAGTCGCTGGTGATACCGATCCGGGCGGGCCGGCCGCGGACCTGGCTGACCAGGCGGCTGCTCGGCTCCCGCGCCCCGCTCGGACCGGTCACGCCACTGGCCCGGCGGATCCTCAAGTACGGGACGATGGGCCCCGGTTCGGCCCCCGACATGGTCGAGGCGTGCGCCCGTGTCGTGCACGCCTGCCCGCGCACGGTGCGCCACGCCTGGTCGCACGTCCTCGGCCTGCTCGATCTCGACCACGGCGTACGGGAGTTGAGCGCGCCGACGGAGGTCGTCGTGGGCTCGGCCGACCGGCTCACGCCGCCGGTGCAGGCCCGCGCGCTGGTCGCCGCGCTGCCGAACTGCGTGGGCCTGACCGAACTGTCCGGGGTCGGCCATATGACACCGGTCGAGGCACCGGAGCTGGTCACCGGGAAGATCCGGACACTCGTCACGACCTACGCGCAGATCAAGGAGGGCGCATGACCAGGGTGAGCCTTGAGGGACAGGTCGCCGTCGTCACCGGAGCGGCGCGCGGCGTGGGGGAGTTGCTGGCCCGCAAGCTGTCCGCGCGCGGGGCGACGGTGGCGCTGGTCGGACTGGAGCCGGACGCGCTCAAGCAGGTCGCCGCGCGGCTGCACGGCGACAGCGGCCACTGGTACGCCGACGTCACCGACCACGAGGCGATGACCCGGGTCGCCCGGGAGGTCGAGGAACGGTTCGGGAAGGTCGACATCGTGGTCGCCAACGCGGGGGTCGCCACCGGCGGTCCCTTCGTCGACTCCGATCCCGTGGCCTGGCGGCGGGTGATCGAGGTCAACCTGATCGGGTCCGCGGTGACCGCCCGGGCCTTCCTGCCGCCGCTGTTGGAGAGCCGGGGCTATCTGCTCCAGATCGCCTCCCTCGCCGCGATCACCCCGGCGCCGATGATGACGGCGTACTGCGCGTCCAAGTCGGGCGTGGAGGCGTACGCGCACAGCCTGCGGGCCGAGGTCGGTCACCAGGGCGTGCGGGTCGGGGTCGGGTACCTGTCGTGGACCGACACGGACATGGTGCGCGGGGCCGACCAGGACGCCGTGATGCGGGAGTTGCGGCAGCGGCTGCCCTGGCCGTCCAACAAGACCTACCCCCTGGGACCGGCGGTGGACCGGCTGGTGGCCGGCATCGAGCGGCGGTCGAGCCACGTCTACGGCCAGTGGTGGCTGCGCGGGACGCAGGGCGTACGGGGATACCTACCCGGGATCATCGGGACCGTCGGGCCGCGGGAGATGCGGCGGTTCGGGTCCCGGCTCGAGGGCATCCGCTCCGGGCTCGTCGGCGCAGGTGGGGCGGCCGACGAGGAGGCTCGCGCTACGCACCGTGGTTGATCGACATGCGCACCGTGACGGCCCGTGTGAATCTGGTCGAGGCCCCACCCGAGGGCCCAACCCCCCACTCATTACGGGAGTGAACCCACATGGGTATGAAGGACCAGTTCCAGGACAAGTCGGAGCAGTGGCAGGAGCAGGCCAAGCAGAAGGCCCAGCAGGCCCGCGAGAAGGTTCAGCAGCGCGGCCAGCAGGGTCAGCCCAAGGGCCGGCCGGGCGAGCGGACGCGTGACGACCGCATGCGTGACGACCGTATGCGTGACGAGGAGAACGAGCGCATGCGCCGCGAGCGCGAGGAGCAGGACCGCCTCGACCCGGACTACGAAGTCTGACGTCGCGGTCGGCTTCGGTCTGTGAGCGCGGGGTGCCCTTCGACGGGAGGGCGCCCCGCGTTTTTGTGCCCCAGTCCCTGTCAACGGCGCGGCGGCAGCTTCGGCCGCGATCTGTCCGGTACGTGCCGGTAATCCGGAGGCGTCGCCGCCGGGTTGGTCTCCAGGAGGTCCAACGCCAGGTGCACCGCGTCGGCCAACTGGGCGTGTCTGCCCTCCGCCCAGTCCAGGGGGGTACGGAGGATCTCCAGGTCGGGGCTGACGCCGTGGTTCTCCACGGACCAGCCGTACGCGTCGAACCAGGCCGCGTTCATCGGCACCGTGATCACCGTGCCGTCGCCCAGTTGGTGACGGCCGGTCATGCCGACGACTCCGCCCCACGTGCGCTGACCGACCACCGGCCCCAGCCTCAGGAGTTTGAAGGCGGCCGTGATCATGTCGCCGTCGGAGGAGGTCGCCTCGTCGGCGAGGGCGACGACCGGGCCGCGCGGGGCGGTGGAGGCGTACGACACCGGCTGGGCGCCCCTCGTCAGGTCCCAGCCGAGGATCGTGCGGGTCAGTTTCTCCACGACCAGTTCGCTGATGTGGCCGCCCGCGTTGCCGCGTACGTCGACGATCAGGGCGGGCCGGGACACCTCCATGCGCAGGTCCCGGTTGAACTGGGCCCAGCCCGAGCCGCCCATGTCGGGGATGTGCAGATAGCCGCAGCGGCCGCCGCTCAACTCCCGTACGACAGCCCGGCGTTTGGTCACCCAGTCCTGGTAGCGAAGGGGGCGCTCGTCGATCAGCGGCACCACGGCCACCCGCCTCGGCGGCCCCTCGCCCTCGGCCGGCGCGAACGTCAGCTCCACCGTCGTGCCGCCCGCTCCCGCCAGCAACGGGTAGGGGCCCGCGACCGGGTCGACCGGGCGGCCGTCGACGTGGGTCAGGAGCGCCCCCTCCCGGATGCCCGTGCCGGCCAGCGGTGACCGGGCCTTGGAGTCGGAGGAGTCGCCGGGCAGGATCCGCCGGACCACCCAACCACCGTCCCGGCGGGCGAAGTTGGCGCCGAGCAGGCCCTGCCGGCGCTGGTAGTGCGGCGGGCCCTCGCTGCGGCGGGCGGCGGAGACGTAGGCGTGGGAGGTGCCCAGCTCGCCCAGCACCTCGCGCAGCAGGTCCGCGAACTCGTCGGGGGACGCGACCCGTTCGACCAGCGGGCGGTACTGGGCGAGCACCGCGTCCCAGTCGATGCCGCACATCCCGGGTTCCCAGAAGTACGCCCGGATGAGCCGGCCCGCCTCCTCGTACGACTGGCGCCACTCGGCGGCCGGGTCGACCTCGTGCAGGATGCGGCGGGCGTCGATCCAGACCGTCGTGTCACTGTCGCCGGGTTCGTTGGACGGGACGGCGCGCAGGTCGCCCTCGTCGACGACCACCAGCCGGGTGCCGTCGCCGCTGACCGCGAACCAGTCCAGGTGCTCGACCAGTTCGGACTTCTTCGCCTTGCTGATGGTGAAGTGCTCCAGCGTCGGACGGCCGCTGGTGTCGTCCGGGTTCGCGAACGTCTCGCCCAGCGCGCCCGAGATCGGCCAGCGCAGCCAGACCAGTCCGCCGCCGGTGACGGGGTACAGCGCCGAGTACTTGGAGGCGGTCACCGGGAAGGGCGTCACCCGGCTCTCCAAGCCCTCGACCTCGACGGTCACCGTGCCGTCGGCGCCCTCGTCCTCCTCCGCGGCGTCCAGGCCCCCGGCGGCCGGCCGGCCCTCCGGGTTCAGGGCGAAGGGGGAGGGCGTGGCCGAGGAGAGAGGGACCAGGTAGGGGCGGCAGCCGAGCGGGAAGGACAGGTCCCCGGTGTGGACGTCGTACACCGGGTCGAAGCCCCGCCAGGACAGGAAGGCGAGGTAGCGGCCGTCCCTGGTGAAGACCGGGTTCTCGTCCTCGAAGCGGCCGCCCGTGACGTCGACGATCAGCGGGCCGCCCGGTGCGGTGCCGGCGATGCGGGCCATCTTGATCTGGCGGAGGGTGCGGCCGACACCTGGGTGCGACCAGGTCAGCCAGGCCCCGTCCGGGGAGAAGGCGAGGTCGCGCACGGGGCCGTTGACCGAGCGGACGATCTCGACGGTCTCGCCGACGCCGTCCTCGGTACCCGTGCCGTCGGACACCGTGAGGAGCAGCAGCCGTCCGTCGTGGGAGGCGATCGCCAGCCGTTCGCCCCGCGGGTCCGAGACCATTTCGAGCACGCGGCCCAGCCCTCCCGCCGCCGGCCGGCGCGGTGCCCGGTCCCCGGTCGCCCTCGGCAGGTACGCGATCTCGATCGCGTCCTCGCCCTCCGCGTCCGTCACGTACGCCACCTGGCCGCCCGAGCCGAGCATCTCCGGGAGCCGGACCCGTACGCCCGGCGTGTCCGTGAGGGTGCGGGCGGGGCCGTCGCGGTGGGTGAGCCAGTACAGGCTGCCGCGGACGACGACAGCGCTCGCGCGTCCCGTCTCGTCCACCGAGATGCCGTCCACGTGGTGGGCCGCGGGCACCTGGTACGTACGACGTCCCGCGCGCGGCCCGCTCAGCCGGACGTCGAGCCGGCGCGGCACCGAGTCCGCGGCGAGGTCGTCGACGATCCACAGGTCACCCGCGCACTGGTACACCACCCGCGTGCCGTCGCTCGCCGCGTGCCGGGCGTAGAAGGCGTCGTGGTCGGTGTGCCGGCGCAGGTCGGAGCCGTCGTGGGCGCAGGAGTAGAGGTTGCCGACGCCCTCGTGGTCGGAGAGGAAGGCGATCCGGCCGCCGACGAACAGAGGGGAGTGCAGGTGGCCGTTCAGGTCGGCGAGGATCCGTTCGCCGTGCAGCCACAGGCGGCCCATGGCTCCGCCCCGGTAACGCTTCCAGGCGGCGGGCTCGTGCGGAGGGGTGCCGGTGAGCAGGAGCGTTCTGCGTTCTCCGTGGAGGTCGGCGGCCTGGATGTCGGAGACCGGGCCCCAGGGCAGTTTGCGGCCGGGGTCGCCGTCGGGGTGGACCTTGTACGCCCAGGTGAAGTACGAGAAGGGCTCACCGTGCGAGGCGACCGCGAGGATCTCCCCGCAGGGGGTCCAGCCGCAGACCCGGGTGTCCGGCGAACCCCAGTGGGTCAGCTGCCGGCCCGGTCCGCCCTCGGCCGGGACCAGGTGGATCTCTGGGACCGAGGTGCGCCAGCTCGTGTACGCGATCCGGCTCCCGTCGGGCGAGAAGCGGGGGTGGCCCGCTTTGGTGCGGTCGACGGTGAGCCGCCAGGCGCGGCCCGGGCCGTCGAGGGGGGCCAGCCAGAGGTCGTCCTCGGCGACGAAGCACAGCAGGTCGCCGCTCAGATGCGGAAGGCGCAAATAGCTCACCTTCCCATGCTTTTCCTGGGAATGGACCGGGGCAACTTATGAAAAGTCGGGCACGGTTTCACGCCAGGTGTCGACCGAGGTGACGCTCGACACGAACGAAACAGTTTCGTTTCGCTTGGTGGATGCGCTACATTCGTCACGTACGAAACCGTGTCGTTCGGAGCCGGGGAAGGTGAGAGTCATGACTGAGGTCGCAACGGCGCGTCGCAGTCGGATCACGCCCGAGCGCGAGGCCGAGCTGTACTCGGCCGTGCTCGACCTGCTCCGCGAAGTCGGCTACGACGCCCTGACGATGGACGCCGTGGCCGCCCGTACACGCTCCAGCAAGGCCACGCTCTACCGCCAGTGGGGCGGCAAGCCCGAGCTGGTCGTGAAGGCCATGCGGCACAACAAGCCTGGCCGGATCGGCGATGTCGACACCGGAACCATCCGGGGTGACCTCCACACCCTCCTCGCGCGCGAGGACGACTGCACCATGGAGCGGAACTCCGACCTGATGCGGGCGCTCGCCATGGCGTCGCACACCAATCCGGATCTGATGCGGGCGTTCAAGGAACTGCTCGTCGAACCGGAGATGGCCGAGTTTCAGCGGGTGATGCAACGCGCGGTCGACCGAGGCGAGATCCGGGCCGACTGCCCGGCGCTCGAGTACGTCGTGCACATGCTGGTCGGCGCGTTCGCCACCCGCACGCTGATCGACGACAGGCCGCCCACGCAGGATTTCCTGCGTTCGTACACCGACGCCGTGGTCCTCCCCGCCCTCGGCGTGGACATCCCCTAGCAAGTCCCCACAGCTGGACCCCACCTGACGTAACCGCTCACGTCGTCGGGACGATCACGCCTGCCACCCACCGGGCTGATCACCCCTTCCCGCACCACACCACGACCTGACCGGGAGTACGCCTTCGTGGCCACGTTCCTCTACAAACTGGGCCGGCTCGCCTTCCGGCGACGGCATGTCGTCGCCCTGATATGGGTGGCCCTGCTGACGCTCGCGGGCGTCGGCGCGGCCAGCGCCCCCGCCGCCGGAACCACCTCCTTCTCCATCCCCGGCACGGAAGCGCAGAAAGCTTTCGACCTGCTGGAGCAGCGCTTCCCCGGAGCCAGCGCGGACGGCGGGACCGGGCGCGTCGTCTTCAAGGCGCCCGACGGCGAGAAGATGACGGACGCCGGCAACCGGGCGACCGTCGACAAGGTCGTCAAGGAGCTGAGCGACGGCTCCGAGGTCGTCTCCGTCACCGACCCGTTCAAGACCAACGCCGTCAGCAAGGACGGCACGGTCGCCTACACGTCGGTGAAGTACGACGTTCCGGGCATGGAGCTCAAGGACGCGACCCGGGACGCCCTGGAGACGGCCGCCGACGAGGCCCGGGTTACCGGGCTGACCGTCGACGTCGGAGGTGACGCCCTTCAGGCCGGGGCCGAACCGGGGGCGGCCGGCGAGATCGTCGGCCTCGCCCTCGCCGCGGTCGTCCTCGTCGTCACCCTGGGCTCGCTGGTCGCGGCCGGACTGCCGCTGCTGACAGCGATCATCGGCGTCGGGATCGGCGTCTCCACCATCACCGCCCTCGCCAAGGCGCTCGACCTCGGTGACACCACGTCCACGCTCGCGCTGATGATCGGTCTCGCGGTCGGCATCGACTACGCGTTGTTCATCGTCTCCCGCTACCGCGGCGAACTGGCCGAGGGCCGTGACCGTGAGGAGGCGGTCGGCCGCGCCACCGGCACCGCCGGCTCCGCGGTGGTCTTCGCGGGCCTCACGGTCGTGATCGCGCTGGCGGGCCTCGCGGTCGTCAACGTTCCGATGCTGACCAAGATGGGCCTCGCGGCGGCCGGCACGGTCGTGGTCGCCGTCCTCATCGCGCTCACCATGGTCCCGGCGCTGCTCGGATACGCGGGCAGGAAGGTCAGGGCGGCGGGCGAGAAGCGCCGGCCGCGCGGCGGCGACACCTCCGAGAACACCCGGAAGCAGCAGGCCAAGCCCGGCATGGGGGCCCGCTGGGCCGGCTTCGTCATCCGCCGTCCGGCCGCCGTGCTGCTGCTCGGCGTGGTCGGCCTGGGGGCGATCGCCCTCCCGGCCTCCCAGCTGGAACTGGGGCTGCCCGACGACGGCTCCCAGCCGACGTCCACCACCCAGCGCCGGGCGTACGACCTGCTGTCGGAGGGCTTCGGCCCCGGCTTCAACGGCCCCCTGATGATCGTGGTCGACGCCAAGAACAGCGACGACCCCAAGACCGCGGCCACCACGGTGACCGACGGGATCAAGGGCCTGAAGGACGTGGCGACGGTGACCCCGGCCGCGTTCAACAAGGCCGGCGACACCGCGACGATCACCGTGATCCCGGGCTCCAAGCCGTCCTCGGTCCAGACCGAGGACCTGGTGCACGCCATCCGCGACCAGGGCGCCGGCATCAAGGCCGACACGGGCGCGAAGGTCCTGGTCACCGGCACCACCGCGATGAACATCGACTTCTCGCAGAAGCTCAACGACGCGCTGATCCCCTATCTGGGTCTGGTGGTCGGCCTCGCCTTCCTCCTCCTCATCGCGGTCTTCCGCTCCATCCTGGTCCCGCTGAAGGCGGCCCTCGGCTTCCTGCTCAGCGTGCTCGCCGCGCTCGGTGCCGTGGTCGCGGTCTTCCAGTGGGGCTGGCTGTCCGGGCTGATCGGCGTCGAGGAGACCGGCCCGATCATGTCGATGATGCCGATCTTCATGGTGGGCGTGGTCTTCGGCCTCGCGATGGACTACGAGGTGTTCCTCGTGACCCGCATGCGGGAGGCGTACGTCCACGGCGAGACGCCGGCCCAGGCCGTGGTCACCGGCTTTAGGCACAGCGCCCGGGTCGTGGCCGCCGCCGCGATCATCATGATGGCCGTCTTCGGCGGCTTCATCAGCGCCGGCGAGGCCATGATCAAGATGATCGGCTTCGGCCTCGCGATCGCCGTCTTCTTCGACGCGTTCGTCGTCCGCATGGCGATCGTCCCGGCGGTGCTCGCGCTGCTCGGCAAGAAGGCCTGGTGGCTGCCGAAGTGGCTGGACCGCGCCCTGCCGAACGTGGACGTCGAGGGCGAGGGCCTGCGCACCCAGGCCGACAGGGACGCGAACGCGAGCGGCGACCATGACCCCGACTCGGACGAGAAGAAGGAGCTCGTACGCGCCTGACGCGCGGATTGAGCTGAACAGACCGGCAGGCGCGCCCGACGCGCGCCCCGAGCTGAAACAGACCGGCCGGTGAGGGCCCCGTGGGGACGGGGAGCCCTCACCGGCTCTCTCATGCCGGGCCCAGGGGAGTGTCCAGGAGGGTGATCAGGGTGCGCTTGAACTCCTCGGTCCGCCGGTCGTCCAGCCCGCCCAGCGGGGTCAGCAACCGGTCGAGGAGCACCTGTACGGCGTCGATGGCGGGCCGCACGGTCGTACGTCCCTCATCGGTGAGCGCCAGCCGCACCACCCGGGTGTCCTCGGTGTCCCGGGCCCGTCCGACCAGCCCGGCCGCCTCCAGGGAACGGGCCAGCTTGGAGACGTACAGCGCCTCGAGTCCCGTGTGGTCGGCCAGCTCCCGCTGACTCGGCTGCCGGCCCGACCGCTCCATCCCGGACAGCGAGGCCAGCACCACGTACTGGGCGTGGGTCAGGTTCAGGGGCGCCAGGGCCTGGTCCACGGCGGTGCGCCACTTGTTGGCCAGCCGCCAGACCAGGTAGCCGGGGGTGGGACCGAGGGGGGCGGGAGTGTCACTCACGCCGGGTACGGTACATGGCTACTGTCCTGAAGGCCCTCCGAGGTGGCGGCACCGGCGGAGAACCGTTCCTGGTGTTGTTGGCCGGTGGTGGCCGAATCAGCACGTTCCGGGCCGGGTGTGAGGTCGCGCGGAGATCACGACCTATGCGTCGCTGATTGCTAAGTTTCGGAGGCAGGCCAAGGAAGCTCTGGACATCCAGCCTTGAGGTACGACGCGCATGCCCCCACCGCCGCTCAGCACCGACTCGTTCTGGCAGGTCGGGCCAATTCGCCAACAGCGTCCTTGTGGGAATGGCGCCCGGATCGCGGGAAGAGGTTCAGAAGGGAAGCTCGGGCCTGGCGGCACCACCCGCGCGAGGCTGCCGCTGAGTATTCTTAACCCAGTGTGAGCCAGCGGATGCCCAGGCGGCTGACGTCCAGCGCTTCCTCTTCGGTGATCGGCTCGCGTCCCGTCGCCTTACGCAGGAAACGAAGCTGTCTCCACCCCAACTTCTCCAGCGCCGCCGCCCCATCCGCGCCACCGAGCAGAAGGTCCTGCACCACATCTGCGGCCTGGGGAGTCAGCCATGGTTCGCGCCTCAGGGCGTCGGCCAGGTCCAAGCCGTGCACGGCGACCTCGACCACCCGCGTCAGCAGGAACTCCGACAGAAGCATCGGATCCCCGTGCCGGGTACGAACTACACGACCTTCCGGCTCGGCCTGGCACAGTCGGTCCACCTGCTGCCAGGTGACGTTGAAGTCCTCGGCAAGCGCAGCACCGCTGAGTTGCTCGGCCGCAAGATCCTGGGCCAGAGCGATCCGAGCCGCGTTGGTGTCCGGAGCGAAACGGTCGTCGGGCCGGTAGTACTCCACCGCCGAGATCTCGGCACGGGGCGGCGCCGGCGCGGCCAGCATGCCCGGCAGCCATGCAATCACCACCCGGACATGCGCCAGCAACTCGCTCACCGTCCACGGCGCACACCGCGTCGGCAGTCGCCACTCAGCCATCGAGACGCCGGCCATCGCCCGTGCGAGCTGCCCAGCCTCAAGACGAAACGCTTCAACTACCCGCCCCTGGTCCATGCGATCAAGCTACCCGGCCGGGCTTGGTCCAGCAGCGGTCTCGAACGTGCTCAGAGGCGGACGTCGATCATCGTCGGCGCCGCGATCGGTGCCGTGTTCTTCAAGGAACGGTTCGGTGCGCCGCGGATCGCCGCGGCGGGGCTGCTGGTGGTGGGGATCGGACTGATGCTGCACGCCGGGTAGGCGTTACGGCCGTACCGCCACCGCGTCCACCTCGAACAGCATCCCCGGCAGGGCGAGGGAGGCGACTCCGCTCAGGGTCTGGGCGGGGAGGCGGTCGCCGAAGCGGGTGTGGAGTGCCTTGCCGAGGATCTCCAGTTTGCCGGGGTCGTGGTCGACGATGAACGTGCCGAGCCGGACGACGTGTTCGTATCCGAGGCCCACGCCTGCCAGGGCCGAGCGCAGCCGGTCGAAGGCCAGGTCGACCTGCGCGGCGAAGTCGCCGGGGACGGGGGCGCCGGTGGCGTCCGAGGCGTACTGGCCGCCGATGAAGACGAGTTGTCCGGGCGCCGAGACGGCGTGGCTGTAGCCGAACGGCGTCGGATCGTGCAGGGCGGGCGGGTTCGTGATCGTGCGCTGGTCACGGGTCATGCCCGGTGAACGTCCCGCGCGGGCCGGACCATTCCACCGACGGCCTTCACCGGCCGCCGTTCACTGACCGCCCTTCCACGACCGCCCTTCCACGACCGCCCTTCCACCGGTTCGCTTCCCGGGAGAGCGACCGTGTGCCCGAGGGGTGCGCCCGCGGTTTTCGAGGGGCACTCTGGAAGCAGGTGTTCCGGAGGTGATCGTCATGACGCACAGCACTGTCGGATGGCACATCGAGCTGGAGTTCCAGGAGGATGATCAGCGCACCCGGGCGGCCGCGATGCTGCGTCTGCCCGACGGTACCGAGGTACGCACGCACGGGCACGCCAGCCGTCACCGCATCGACCCGAACCAGCCGAGGGTGGGCGAGGAGATCGCCGCGGCCCGCGCGCTGAACGAACTGGCCATGCAGTTGCTGACCAAGGCGCACGGCGAGATCGACCAGGTGTCCGGACGGACGTCCCACCCGATCAACGTGTGAGTCACCCGGCCAGGGCCGCCCTTACCGCCCTGACCAGCGCCTGCGCCCGTGGGTCCGCTGTCACGGTCTTGCGGAAGCCGTTGGTGACATAGCCGAGGGCGATGCCGGTCTCCGGGTCGGCGAAGCCGAGGGCGCCGCCGCGGCCCGGGTGGCCGAAAGAGCCGGGGCCGAGCAGCGGTGACGCGCTGCCGTGCAGCATGTAGCCGAGGCCGAAGCGGGTGTTGACTACCAGGACGCGGTCCGGGCCCGCCGACTCCTCGGCGCGGGCCGCCTCCACCGTGGCCGGGTCGAACAGCCGTGTGCCGTCGACCTCGCCGATCAGGGCCGCGTAGAAGCGGGCCAGCCCGTCGGCCGTCGCGATGCCGTTGGTCGCGGGCAGGGCCGACGCGCGGTACGCCGGGTCGTTCTGGTCGGGGAAGGGCGTGATCGCGGCGAAGGCCCGGCGGGTGACGGAGCCCGGGTCGTCGTAGGCCTCGCTGACCGCGCGCTTCGGACGGACGCGCAGTCCCGGCCCCGGGGCGGGCTCGGGGGCCTCGTCCAGTGGGCCGACCCGGCCGGCCCGGCCTGCTGCTTCCTCCTCGGGCGGCAGCCCCAGCCACAGGTCCAGGCCCAGCGGCCCGGCGATCGAGTCCGCGATCCACTCGCCGGCGCTCCGCCCCGTCACACGCCGCACCAGTTCGTCGAGCATCCAGCCGTACGTCAGCGCGTGGTACCCGTGGTCCGTGCCGGGCTCCCAGAGGGGGGACTGGGCGGCGACCGCCTCGGGGCCCCGGTACGGGTCGAGGGCTTCTTCCGGCGTGATCGGGTGGTCGAGCAGCGGCAGCCCGGCCCGGTGGTCGAGTATGTGCCGCACCAGCACCCGGTCCTTGCCGTGCGCCTTGAACTCGGGCCAGTACTCGCCCACCGGCGCGTCCAGGTCCAGTTCCCCGCGCTGGTGCAGCAGCAGGGGTACGGCGGCGGCGACGCCCTTGGTCGCCGAGCGGATCACCTGAGCGGTGCCGCGCTGCCACGGCTCGGTCCCGTCGACGTCCTTGGCGCCGGCCCACAGATCGACGACCTTGCGCCCGTCCCGGTACACGGCGACGGCCGCGCCCCTCTCCCCGAGTGCCGCGAAGTTCCGTACGAACGCGTCCCTGACCGGCTCGAAGCCCTCGGCGGCTGTGCCGTTCACGTCCACGTCCGTCTCCACGCCCGTACTCCCGTCCGATCACCTGCGACAACACGCGCAACAAGCCGGAGGCGCCTGCGATTCCTCGGAAGGAGCCGGCAAGGACGCGAGTGACGCCGAGCAGGGAACAGGGCGGGGAAACATGGTGCGGGCGTGAGGAAGAGCATCTTCGCTCCCGGAGGCGTGATCCCGGAAATGTGCGAGCCTGAAAAGGGGAGGAACGGACAGGTTCCGCACAGGTTACGCAGCGTGAGAGGGCGGTCACGATGTCTCTGGTCGAACAGTATGCGCGAGCTCACATCGTGACGGACGCCGATATCCCGCAAGAGGGAGACGAGGCCGTCCCGGTCATCCTGCGCTACGACCCCGAGACAGACCCGCGTTCGGTACGGGTCCGGCTGCCCGGTGCACCCGAATGGACCTTCTCCCGTTCGCTCCTCGAACAGGGCCTGCGCGCCCCGGCCGGCAGCGGCGACGTCCGCGTGTGGCCGTGCGGGCGCGTCCAGGCCGTGGTCGAGTTCCACTCCGACGAGGGCGTCTCCGTGGTGCAGTTCGAGACGAAGGCCCTGCTCAGGTTCCTGCGGCGGACCTACACGGCCACCCCGGCCGCCTTCCGGGAGTCAGCCGCCCATCTTCAGCAGTGACGCCACGATCGGACCCGCCGTGTCACCGCCGTGGCCGCCCTGCTGGACCACGCCCGCGGCCGCGAGGTCGCCCCGGTAGGCGGTGAACCACCCGTTCGGCTTCTTCTGGCCGTCGACCTCCGCCGACCCGGTCTTCGCCCCCACGTTGCCGGTGACCCCGGACATCGCCTCGGCCGCCGTACCGGCGGACGCCGTGTACGACATCAGTTCCCGCAGCTTCGCCAGCGTGTCCGAGGACATCGTGCGGGAGGCGGTGGCGAGCTTGCGGTTGTCGACCGTCGGGGACACCAGGTAGGGCTGCTTGAAGGTGCCCGACTCGATGGTCGCCGACACGGACGCCATGTTCAGCGGGTTCATCCGGACCCCGCCCTGCCCGATCAGCGAGGCCGCCTTCTGGGCCGCGCTCTGCACCGGCACCGACCCGTCGAAGGTGGGCACACCGATGGCCCAGTTGTTCATGGACAGGCCGAACACCTGCTGGGCCTGCTGGGTCAGGTCGCCGTTGTCGAGCTTGGGCGCCTGGCTGATGAAGGCGGTGTTGCAGGAGCGGGCGAAGCTGGCCTTGAAGGTGCCGCCCTTGATCTCGAACTTGTCGTCGTTCTGGAACTTCCAGCCGCCGTAGGTGAAGAACTTCGGGCAGGGGTGCGCCTTGTCGGGCGAGGCCAGCTTCTTCTCGATCAGCAGCGAGGAGGTGATGACCTTCATCGTGGAGCCGGGGGCGAGGGAGCCCTGGAAGGCGGTGTTGAAGCCCTGGGAGGCGTTCGCCACGGCCAGGATCTCGCCGGTCGAGGGACGCAGCACGACCACCGACGACCTGGCCTTCTTGGCGACCTGCCGCTCCGCCGCCGCCTGGAGCGTCGGGTTCAGGGTCGTCTTCACCGTGCCCGGCGTGCCCTTGCTGAGCTCCAGCAGCGTCTTGTCCGACGCCTTCGACGACTTCGCGGACTTGCCGCGCACGACCCTGAGCTCGATGCCCGCCTTGCCGCCGGCCGTCTTGCCGTACTTCTCGCGCAGCCCGTCCAGGACCGGGCCCAGCGACGGGTACCTGGCGGTGGTGATCTCGCCGCCGTCCCGGTCGAACGCGTTGACCGGCGGGGTCCCGGACTCGCCGGTGACCAGCGTGTCGCCGTCCTGGAGGTCGGGGTGGACGACCGAGGAGTGCCAGTCGACGCGCGGCTTCCCGTCGGTGGTGTCGCGGACGACGGTCAGCGCGCTGGCGTACGTCAGCGGCTTCTCGGTGCCCTTGTACGACACCGTGGCCTTCACGGAGAAGGGCACCTTGTCGCCGGTGCGGGCGCCCGGGGTGAGGGTGACGCCCTTGAGGTGGGCGTCCTTGGCGTAGCCGGTGAGCAGGCTGGTGGCCGCCGCGGTGTCGTTCGTGGCGGCGGCCGCCTGCGGGACCCTGCCCTGCTGCCAGGCGGTGAGGAACGTCCGGGCGGTGGTGGTGACCTCGGTCGCCGACAGCGGGCCGCTCGGGATGTCCTTGGCCTTCTGGTCGGCGATCGAGGACGTCGTCTGCGTCCGGTCGTCGGCCGCCGCCCCACCGCCGTACAGCGCGTACGCGCCGAAGGCGACGCCGCCGACGGCCACGGCGATCATCCCGCCGACCACGGCGGGCTTGGTCTTCCGTCGCTCGGCGACGCGCCTTCTGTTGCCCACAGCCTTCGTTCCTCCGCGAAATCCCAGGGTCACCGTTGCCCTCGTTCACCACAACGACGGCACCAGCCTAGAGTCCCGTCCTTCGCGGGTGACTTCAGCCGGCAGCTCGTAGCACAGCTGCGACAATAGGACCGGCCGCGTCGCCGCCGTGGCCGCCCTCCTCCGTCATGGCCGCCGCGGACACGTCGTTGCGGAACCCGGTGAACCAGCTGTTGGACACCGTCTGTCCGTCGACCTCGGCGGAACCGGTCTTCGCGCCTATGTCCCCGCCGAGCCCGGCCATCGCGTTCGCGGCGGTGCCCTGGGTCGCGGTCAGTCGCATCATCTGCTTGAGCTGCGCGGCGGTGCCGGACGGCAGGCCCTTGGCGGTGGCCATCTGGCGGTCGTCGAGCCCGGCCGGGACCAGATAGGGCTGGCGGAAGGCGCCGGTGATGGCGGTGGCCGTCACGGAGGCCATGTTCAGCGGGTTCATCTGGACCTGGCCCTGGCCGATCGCGTTGGCGGCCCGGTCCGGACCGTCCGTCGCGGGGACCTTGCCGTCGAAGGAGACGATGCCGGTCTTCCAGTCCTGGTTGAGGCCGAACCGGGTCTCGGCCTCCGTGGTCAGCGACTCGTCGGTGAGCGGCTTCTCGTCGATCAGCTTGATGAAGGCCGTGTTGCAGGACCGCAGGAAGCTGTTGGCGAGCGTGGCGCTCTCGTTGGCCTTCATGTTCGTGAGGTTCTTGAATGTCTGGCTTCGGTAGACCGCGGTGTCCGGGCAGGGTGCCGGGCCGTTCATCGAGGTCACACCGTTGTCGATGAGCATCGCGGCGGTGATGATCTTCATCGTGGAGCCGGGCGCGACGGTGCCCTCGAAGGCCGCGTTGAAGGCGTCCTCGCGGTTGTTGGCCACCGCCAGCACCGCACCGGTGCTGGGCTTCACGGCGACCACCGACGAGTTGGCGTACAGCTTGACCGCCTTCTCGGCCGCGGCCTGCGCACTCGCGCTGAGCGTGGTCCGCAGCTTTCCGGGCTTGCCCTCGGTGAGGGTGAGGAGCGAGGTGTCGGCGTCGCCCTCGTCGGCGTGCCTGATCACCAGTTCGACACCGGGGGTGCCGCCGGCCTTGTCGCCGTACTTGGCGCGCAGGGTGTCCAGGATCGTGCCGAGGGAGGGGTACTTCTCCTTCGTCAGCACGGTGCCGTCGCGGTCCACGGCCTCGATCGGCGGGTTCGCCGCCTCCCCGGTGACGAGGGTGTCGTCCCGCCGCAGCTGGGGGTGGATCACGGAGGGCTGCCAGTCGACCAGGGCCCGCCCGGTGGACACCCCGCGCACGACGGTCAGCCGGCTCTTGTACGCCAGCGGCTTGGACGTCCCGTCGTAGGTCACCTTCGCCTGCACGGTGTAGGGCACGCTCGCGCCGGACGCCGTACCCGGGGTGATCTTCACATCGCTGATCCGGGCGCTTTGGCTGTACGCCGTCAGCAGCGGCCCGGCCGCCGCGGCGTTGTTCGTGTACGCCGCCGCCTGCGTCGCTTGCCCCTTCTCCCAGGCCGCTAAGAACTTGGCGGACGTCTCCTTCACCTCGTCCGCGCCGGGCGGCCCGCTCCTGACGGCCGCGGGCCCGGCGCTGCCGCTGCTGTCCCCGTTCAACGCGGACACGAAGTTGTACGCCCCGTACCCCGCCCCGCCCACCATCACGACGAACACACCACCCACGACGGCGGCCTTGACCCCCCTGGCCATGGAACTGTCCCCTCCCGTTTCCCCGTACCCCACTTGGTCCTTCGCACTGTACGGGGCGCCTGTGACAGGCGGGGCCAGACCCGGGTATCCAGCGTCGTGGCTGTCGCGGAGCTCGACGGCACGGCAGCGGCGGAACCCGGCCCCTTGCTGCGCGATACCGCTCGTGTCGTAGAGACCGCTACGGCGGGCTGCGCTCCGAGCAACTCCAGGCCCGGATGCTGGCGGACGGTGACGAGCCGGACATCGCGGATGTCGAAAAATCCGCGATCAGGCTCGCGAGCTGTTCCGAGAGATCATCGACAGCAGCGTCGAAGACCGCAGCTGATCACCAGTGCTGGGCCGACGTCACGTCGTAGTCGGGCGAGCCACGCACCCTCAACGTGAAGAGGGCCCAGTCGTAGTAGCGCTCGCCCTTCGCCCCGGCCCCAGCCGAGAGCCGCTGCCACGCTCGTTTCGGCAGGCTGGCGGTGAGCGTGTCCGCGCGGATGAGCCCGAACGCGGTCGGGACGCGACGATCGCAGCCGATGGCCGGCACATACCCGACCCGGCGGATCTCCAGCTCGTCCCGCAGGGCGGGATCCGCGCCATATACCTCGTCCCCGGCGATCCATCGCGCCGGCACCCCAGCGTTCAGGGCGCGGCAGATCATGCCCGTGGCCAGCGCGGGCTTGGTCAGGAACTCGATGTCGGCGGGCACCCCAGCTTTCGGCGCACCGGTCGGGGGCGCCTGTCCAGGACTTCGGCAGTTCTTCCGGGGCTGGTCGGCCAGCAGCCCGACCAGGAACCGGGCGGCGCGGCGGCGAGTCTCGATCCGACCGAACCTGGCGGCGATCAAGGCGAGCAGCCTGTCGGTCTCGGCTGGCCAACGGTCAGGTTCTACTCTGTGGCCCACGGCCAGTCCGGGACCGCCACGCCGGCAAGATCACGGCCTACGGCTGGAGTATCAGGAACGGACCCGGTCCGCGGGCGCGGTCCAGCCGGTGGAGCGGATCCACTCGGCCAGATCCCAGGTGGTCGGCACGATCGCCTTCACTGCTGCGAGGTCTGACGGGTATTCGGACGCCTCGGCGAACTGGCGGAACATCGCCTTGTCGAGGTCGTTGCCGAGGACGCTCAGTGGCAGGGCCTCGTAGCGTGACGGTAGCCCGGCGCGCGCCCCGAACGCGGCGGCGATCTGGGGGCCCGTTGGCTCGTCGCCGATGACCTCGATGGCTCCGCCGGGCACGTCCGCGGTGTCGAGCAGGATCGCGGCGGCGACCTGGCCGATGTCCTTGACCGAGATCATCTTCAGGGCGATGTCGTTCGGCAGCGGCAGCCTCACCACGATCGTTCCGTCCTCCAGGCTCGGCGCCATCACGGTCGCGAAGTTCTCCATGAAGGCGGTCGCGCGAACCATCGTGGTCCTCAGACCGGAAAGCTTCAGGTATTCCTCGATCCGGTGCTTCGAGTCGTGGTGCGGCACGCCCGTTTCGCGATCCGCTCCGAAGACCGAGTTGAACACGACGTGTGGCACGCGCGCTGCGGCCGCCGCATCGACGAGGGCGGTGCCCACTCGGACCTCCTCCTCGACCTCCTCGAGGCTGTTCGCCTCCGGGGTCATGAAGTAGAACGCGTCGACCGCCTCCAGCGCGGCGATCGTTGACGCCGGGTCGTCGATCCGGACGGTCGCCAGCTCGACGCCTCGGGCGGCCAGCGCCTGCGCTCGATCGGACTTGGGGGTGCGGACGAGGGCCCGCACCCGCGCTCCTCGGGCCAGGAGCGCGTCGACGACCGCCCCGCCCTGCTGTCCCGTCGCACCGAAGACCGCGATCGCACCGTTTTCCCGCGTGACCATGTCGTCACCTCTCCCTAGGGAATGGCATGAACCCTGACTAGTTCATGGCATGAACAAAACTAGTTCATGCCATGAACTGACGCAAGGCATGAGGGTGCCCAGGAGGACTGCGCGGTATGTCAGGACGAGGTGGACGCCGAGACGCCCGACGCGTCCACGATGGCGGTGGCCAGGCGTTCGAGGTCGCGCTGGTCGTCGGCGTCGAGGTTCTCCGCGACGTCGGGCAGGCGCTTGGTGGTCTCGGCGAACACCGCCTCGGCGAGCACCTTCCCCGTGGGCGTCACGCTGAGCATGATGACCCGCCGGTCCTGCTCTGAACTCGCTCGGCTGACCAGGTGGCGCCGCTCGGTGCGATCGACGAGCTGGCTCAGCGCGTTTTTGGTCATGCCGAGCGAGGCGGCGAGGTACGTCATCTGCCGCGGCTCGTCCTTGATCGCGCACAGCAGCGTGGCCTGTGAGGAAGTCAGGTCGTACTCGGCGCAGATCTGCGCGTACCTCCGCTGGATCAGGACCGAGAGCCAGAAGAGCTTGTCGCCGTAGTCCACGCCCGCCGCCCCTCGTCTGGTGCCGAACGCCTAGTTTACCGACGCCGACCGGCTTGCCCGACCGTCCAGCTGCCGGTGAAATCCGCCTTGCCTGGCCTGGCCTGGAGCGCCGCGACCCCTCCGCGAAGTCCTCGGTGCCTGGCAAATCCGGCCGGACTCGACGAGCACCAGGTCCGCCGCTGGACCTCCTGGCGTCGTTGGCCGGTGTTCGCGATGCTCGCCCACGCCTGGTCGATCTGGCGCCGATGCCACCAACACCGAGCCCGCACCAGCCACTGCCGACGCCAAGAAGCAACACTTCACTCGCTATAACGATCTACGGGCACGGCTGGAGTACTAGGAAGTCTCTGGGTGGCTCGCCCAGCGCTGTGCGCGGGCAGCAATTCATGGGTTCACGGACCGCACCCCAGCTCCCGAACGGCTCCCATTTGCGGCTTGAGCTGAGTCCCATGGACTGTCCGTTACCGGACAGGTCTACAGACTGCTCGACGCCCCGGAAGCGTACGGGCGTGACCGACCTGGACACCGTCAGTCGTTTCTCCGCGCCTCCTGTTTCGCCTGGTCCTCCATCTCTCTGAGTACGTCATCGAGGGTCACGACTTGTCCCCGCGACTGCTTTGCCGATGCTTCTGCCAGATTGCTGTACACATGCGCGTTGAAGTGCTTGGCCTGTGGGCACCAGCTCCTGGATCACGGGCCTTCCGCTCCGGCGGGGATGCCCTCCGGGAGCCCTTGTGTGACCGGAGCCTCCCGTGACGTCATCTCCTGAGGTCTCTTCGGAGACGGTCGGGGCGCCGGCACTGGGCCGCCTCCGGGCCGTCCGAGGGTGGCCGACGACGGCCGCTAACGACCGACAACGACCAAGTGGGCTCGGCAGATTGCCGTGCCCACTTGGAACGTCTGCGCAGCTAGACCCAGGTATCCAGCCACATCCGCGACCGCCACTGGTCGATGGGGATCGCGGTGCCGGTGTACAGGGGCCAGAAATAAATGAAGTTCCAGGCGATCAGCAGGACGAGGATGCCCGCGCCGGTGGCGCCCGCGACGCGGCGGGTGTCGGTGGAGCCCGGGGGGCCGATGATCGCGCCGAGGAGCATGGTGACGGCCAGACACAGGAACGGGACGAAGACGATCGTGTAGAAGAAGAAGATCGTGCGGTCCTGGTAGAGGAACCAGGGGAGGTACCCGGCCGCGATACCGCAGGCGACCGCGCCCGCGCGCCAGTCGCGGCGGAAGAACCAGCGCCACAGCACGTACAGGATCGCGAAGCAGGCCACCCACCACAGCAGGGGCGTGCCGATGGCGAGGACCTCCCGGGCGCACTTCTCGCCCGCGTCGGCCGGGCAGCCGTCCTTGCCGGGTGCGGGGGACTCGTAGAAGTACGAGACCGGGCGGCCCGTGACGAGCCAGCTCCACGGGTTGGACTGGTACGTGTGCGGTGAGGAGAGGTTGATGTTGAACTTGTAGACCTCGTGCTCGTAGTGCCACAGGCTGCGCCACCAGTCCGGGAAGAGCCAGGACCAGCTGCTGTCCTTGCCGTCGGGGGTGGTGGCCCAGTTGCGGTAGTAGCCGCCCTTGCCGTTGGCGGGGGAGAGGATCCAGCCGAGCCAGGACAGGACGTACGTGGCGAGCGCGACCGGGACGGTGGCGAGGAACCCGAGGCCGAGGTCCCGCCGGAACACCGCCGCGTACGGGCGGTACGCGCCCGCGACCCTGCGGGTGCCGACGTCCCACAGCACCGTCAGCACACAGAACGCGGCCAGCACGTAGAGGCCGTTCCACTTGGTGCCGATCGCCAGGCCCAGCGTGAGGCCCGCCAGCCAGCGCCAGGGGCGCCATCCGAAGCGGGTGGTCTCCGCGATGTGCGGGTCGGGGCGGGCCCGGCCGTCCCCCTCAGCCCCGGCGGACACCGCGAGCGCGGCGGCGAGTTTCGCGCGGGTCCTGTCGCGGTCGATGACCAGACAGCCGAACGCGGCCAGCACGAAGAACATCAGCACGCCGTCGAGCAGCGAGGTGCGGGCCATCACGAAGGCCAGGCCGTCCACCGCCATCAGCGCGCCCGCCAGGCAGCCGAGGAAGGTGGAGCGGAAGATCCGGCGGCCGATCCGGCACAGGATCAGGATCGACAGGGTGCCGAGCAGCGCGGTCATGAACCGCCAGCCGAACGGGTTGAAGCCGAACATCAGCTCGCCGAGCCCGATGACGTACTTGCCGACCGGAGGGTGCACGACGTACGCCGCGTCCGTCGGGATCGGCACGTTCCCGTTGTTCGCCAGGATCAGGTCGTTGACGTTCTTGCCCCAGTTGACCTCGAAGCCGCGGTGGACGAGCGCCCACGCGTCCTTGGCGTAGTACGTCTCGTCGAATATCACCCGCTTCGGGCTGCCCAGGTGGTAGAAGCGCAGGATGCCCGCGAACAGCGTCACCAGCAGCGGGCCGCCCCAGCCGGACCAGCGGGTCAGCCGGCCGGCGATCGGCCCGGACACCCCGAGTACCTGCCACAGCCGCGGGCTGGGCTTCACGTACGGCGGCACCAGCTGCTCGCGCACGTCGCCTCTGGGCCCGGCCTGGTAGCCGAAACGGCGCAGCCGCTGCTGCCACGAGGGCCGCTGGTCCTGGGGGGCCTGGTCCTGCCGGGTGTCCGTGGAGGACGCGGTACTGGTCACCGCGCCATCGTAGGGAACCGGGCTGTGTGAGTCCTGCCTCTCGGCCCCTGCGAGGATGGAAACGTGACAGTTGCGCCCGGAACCCTGGTCCTCGCCGGCACTCCCATCGGTGACGTCTCCGACGCCCCGCCCCGGCTCGCCGAGGAGCTGGCCGGTGCCGACGTCGTCGCCGCCGAGGACACCCGGCGGCTGCGCCGGCTGACGCAGGCGCTCGGTGTGACGCCCAAGGGGAGGGTCGTCTCCTACTTCGAGGGCAACGAAGCCGCCCGGACGCCCGAACTGGTCGAGGAACTGGTGGGCGGCGCGCGGGTGCTGCTGGTGACCGACGCGGGCATGCCGTCCGTGTCCGACCCCGGGTACCGGCTGGTCGCGGCGGCCGTGGAGAAGGACATCCGCGTCACCGCCGTACCGGGACCTTCCGCCGTGCTCACCGCGCTCGCGCTGTCCGGGCTGCCCGTCGACCGGTTCTGCTTCGAGGGGTTCCTGCCGCGCAAGGCGGGTGAACGGCTGTCCCGGCTGCGGGAGGTCGCGGGCGAACGGCGCACACTCGTCTACTTCGAGGCCCCGCACCGGCTCGACGACACCCTCGCCGCGATGGCCGAGGTGTTCGGCGCCGACCGGCGGGCCGCCGTCTGCCGCGAGCTGACCAAGACGTACGAGGAGGTCAAGCGCGGTGGGCTCGGCGAGCTGGCCGCGTGGGCGGCTCAGGGTGTGCGCGGCGAGATCACCGTCGTCGTCGAGGGCGCGCCGGACAAGGGGCCCGAGGAGCTCGACGCCGCGGAACTCGTGCGGCGGGTGCGGGTGCGCGAGGAGGCGGGGGAGCGGCGCAAGGAGGCGATCGCCGCGGTGGCCGCGGAAGCGGGACTGCCCAAGCGTGAGGTGTTCGACGCGGTGGTGGCGGCGAAGAACGCGGCGCTGTGAACGTGGTCTTGTGAACGCGGCCCAGCGAACCGGTGTTGTGAACGCGGTCTTGTGAACGCGGCACAGTGAAGGCGACGTGGTGAAAGCGGCACTGTGAAGGCGGCGTTGTGAGCGGGCGCACGATGCCCTCTGAGCAGGGCGTATCTCCTCTGAGCGAGCGCCCCATCGCCGGGTAAAGGGCGGGCGGGAAAAGCAAAGCCCAGCCCGCTCAGTGAGGCTGTTTTGGCAAGCATCGTCCAAATCGCCTCCAACACTCGACAGGGCCGATGCGTTCACGCGGGCGGAGGCGTCCACTGGGGTGCGGGGACGCTTGTCCCTTCCTCCGGCGGACAAGAGGAGCTGGCATGAGTGAGACTGCCGTGGTCCACGAGTCGTATTCCTTCGCCTGCATGCGATGCGGGCACGGATGGGAGCAGTCGTACCAGATAGAGCACCACGTGGACGCCGACGGCCGCGAGTTCGTGCAGTACGTGGTGGACGGTCAGGTCGTGCCCTCTCCGCTCTCCAGGCCCTCCTGCGCGAACTGCGACAACCACGTCGTACGGATCATGCGGCCGGGACGGGTCGCGTCGGCCCGCGAAGCCGCTCACCGGCAGCACGAGACGCCGCCGGCCGGGCCGGTGGAGGCGCCGAGGGGCGCGGGCGAGAGCCAGGGGCAGGGCGGTCAGAAGGAGCCCCACCACTGGCATCTGTCCGACATCCTGCACCCGTTCCAGCGCAAGGCGAGCTGACCCGCTCCGGCACCGGTGACGGCATGCCCCTTTCGTAGGATCGGGGCATGCCTTCGAACGCCGCCTCCGGCACGTCAGACAAGCGCGACAAGAACGCGGCCCCGCCGCTCCCGGAGCCCCTCCGGGTGCCGGTCGCCGACTCCCACACCCACCTCGACATGCAGGCCGGGACTGTGGGGGAGGGGCTCGCGAAGGCCGCGTCGGTCGGGGTGACGACGGTCGTGCAGGTCGGCTGCGACGTGGCCGGCTCGCGGTGGGCCGCCGAGACGGCCGCGCGGTACGACGCCGTCCACGCGACCGTCGCGCTGCACCCCAACGAGGCTCCGCGGATCGTGCACGGCGACCCGGACGGCTGGTCCCGGCAGGGGGCGCGGCAGCCGGGCGGCGAGGCCGGGCTCGACGAGGCGCTCGCCGAGATCGACCGGCTGGCCGGCCTGGAACAGGTCAAGGGCGTCGGTGAGACGGGACTGGACTACTTCCGCACCGGGCCCGAGGGCAAACAGGCGCAGGAGCGGTCCTTCCGCGCCCACATCGAGATCGCCAAGCGGCACGGCAAGGCCCTGGTCATCCACGACCGCGACGCCCACGCCGACGTGCTGCGCGTGCTGAAGGAGGAGGGCGCCCCCGAGCGCACCGTCTTCCACTGCTACTCCGGGGACGCCGAGATGGCGGAGATCTGCGCCGGCGCCGGGTATTTCATGTCCTTCGCAGGCAACGTCACCTTCAAGAACGCCCAGAACCTGCGGGACGCCGTGGCCGTGGCCCCGCTGGAACTGCTGCTGGTGGAGACCGACGCGCCGTTCCTGACGCCGGTGCCGTATCGCGGACGGCCCAACGCCCCGTATCTCATTCCGGTCACGGTGCGTGCGATGGCGGCCGTGCGGGGCATCGGGGAGGACGCGCTGGCGTCGGCACTCGCCGCCAACACCGCACGCGCTTTCGGCTACTGACCCCGTTGCTGTGCCGTTATCACCCTGCTCGAACACGACTCTGAGTAGTCGAGTCGCTTTGGAGAGTTACTCTCGCTCCGCTAGGTTCTGGGGCTCGATCCGGACCCCCTCTGGACCCCTCGGCCCCTGGAGCGTGTCGGCGTGAGCAACTCGCAGTACCAGACGTTCGAGACGTACGGCACGGAGCCGGCCCCCGAGCCGCGCCCCGGCCTGCCCACCGGTCTGCGCACCGGTCTGCGCACCGGTCTGCGCACCGGTCTGCGCACCGGTCTGCGCACCGGTCTGCGCACGGCGAAGACGCCGGCCTACGGCGTGGACGCGGCGCCGACGGCGTACGGCACACCGGCCGCGTACGAGGACCCGACAGCACCGGCGTACGACGACCCGACGCCACCGGCGTACGAGGACCCGACAGCACCGGCGTACGGGGATCTGGCGCCACCGGCGTACGAGGACACGTACCGGCCCGCCTACGAGGTGCCGGAGACGGCCCGACCCGAGGTGCCGTGGCAGGGCGTGCCGGAGATGCCCGCGCCCGTCGCACGCGCCCGCGCGAGTCAGGTGAGCGGGCGGGCCGCGCGCCGGCGCCGGGCGCGGTCCGCCGAGCGCACCGACAGCACCATGCGCCGGCTGCTTCCGCAGGCGCTGGTCGTCGCCTTCCTGGCCGGCGGCACCACCGCGTTCGTCGCCAAGGACAAGGCGATCGAGCTGAGCGTCGACGGCACCCCGCGCACCCTGCACACCTTCGCGGACGACGTCACCGAACTGCTCGCCGAGGAGGGCGTGCGGGTCGGGGCGCACGACGTGGTCGCGCCCGCTCCCGGCGAGGCCCTGGCCAACGGCGACGAGGTCGCGGTGCACTACGGCCGCCCCGTCCGCCTCACCCTGGACGGCCAGCGGCGCGAGGTGTGGACGACGGCGCACACGGTGGAGGGGGCGCTGCGACAGCTGGGGGTGCGTGCGGAGGGCGCGTACCTGTCCGCCTCGCGCTCCCGGCGCATCGGACACGGGGGGCTCGCGCTGGACGTGCGTACCGAGCGTGCCGTGACCGTCATGGCGGACGGCCGGGCCCGCACGATCCGCACCAACGCGGCGACCGTGCGCGAGGCCGTCGCGCAGGCCGGGATCACCCTGCGCGGACAGGACACGACGTCCGTGACGCCGGAGAGCTTCCCGCGCGACGGGCAGACCGTCACCGTGCTGCGGATCACCGGGAGCAAGGAGGTCCGGGAGGAGTCGATCCCGTTCACGGTGGAACGGACCGAGGATCCCGGGCTGTTCCGCGGCACCGAGATCGTCGAGCGGGCCGGGCAGCCGGGGCTGCGGCGGACCACGTACTCCCTGCGGACCGTCAACGGCGTGCGGCAGAAGCCGCGGTGGCTCCGGACGGAGCTGGTGCGGGAGCCGCGGCCGCAGGTGGTCAAGGTGGGCACGAAGCCGCTCCCCTCGTCCGTGCGGGGGGCGGACGATCTCGACTGGCAGGGGCTGGCGGCGTGCGAGTCCGGTGGGCGGCCGGGAGCCGTCGACTCGTCGGGGACGTACGGCGGGCTGTACCAGTTCGACACGCAGACCTGGCAGAGCCTCGGAGGGAAGGGGCGGCCGCAGGACGCGTCGGCGGCGGAGCAGACGTACCGGGCGAAGAAGCTCTATGCGCGGCGGGGGGCCAGTCCTTGGCCGCATTGCGGGGGGCGGTTGCATGGGTGAGCGGCCTAGGGCCTGTTGCAGGCCCTGGCCGCGGGCCGTCGTACCGGCTCCGGCCCCGGCTCCGGCTCCGGCCCCGGCTCCGGGCAAGCTGGTGAAGCCCGCCGAGTACACCCCCGTACCCTTGTCCCGTGAGCAGCAGCCCCGCCCCCGATGCCCTTCTCGGTCCCGCCGACGTCCGTGAACTCGCGGGTGCGCTCGGTGTGCGCCCCACCAAGCAGCGCGGTCAGAACTTCGTGATCGACGCGAACACGGTCCGCCGTATCGTCCGTACCGCCGGTGTCCGGCCCGACGACGTGGTGGTGGAGGTCGGCCCGGGACTCGGCTCGCTCACCCTCGCGCTGCTGGAGGCGGCCGACCGGGTCGTCGCCGTCGAGATCGACGACGTGCTGGCCGGCGCGCTGCCCGCGACGATCGCGGCGCGGATGCCGCGGCGGGCGGACCGGTTCGCGCTGGTGCACTCCGATGCGATGCACGTGACCGAGCTGCCGGGCCCGCCCCCGACCGCGCTGGTGGCGAACCTGCCGTACAACGTGGCCGTACCGGTGCTGCTGCACATGCTCGAGACCTTCCCGGGCATCGAGCGCACCCTCGTGATGGTGCAGGCGGAGGTCGCCGACCGGCTCGCCGCGCCGCCCGGCTCGAAGGTGTACGGCGTCCCGTCCGTGAAGGCCAACTGGTACGCCGAGGTCAAGCGGGCCGGGTCCATCGGCCGCACCGTGTTCTGGCCCGCGCCGAACGTCGACAGCGGGCTGGTCTCGCTGGTGCGGCGGTCCGAACCGATCAAGACGTCGGCGTCGAGGCGCGAGGTGTTCGCCGTCGTGGACGCAGCTTTCGCCCAGCGCCGCAAGACCCTGCGGGCCGCGCTGGCCGGCTGGGCGGGTTCCGCCGCGGCGGCCGAGGCGGCCCTCGTCGCCGCCGGTGTCTCGCCGCAGGCGCGCGGCGAGGCCCTCACGGTCGAGGAGTTCGCGCGGATCGCCGAGAACCGGGTCGTCGAGAGCCGGGTCGCCGAGAGCCGGGTCGCCGAGAAGCGGGGCGCCGAGAACCGGGTCGTCGATGCCGGTGGCCCCGAGAACGGCGTCACGGAGAGCGGCGCCCCCGAGAACCGTGTCGCCCAGCGCGAGGAGCCCGGTCAGTGAGCGTGAGCGTCACCGTACGCGTCCCCGCCAAGGTCAATGTCCAGCTCGCGGTGGGTGCCGCCCGGGCCGACGGGTTTCACGACCTGGCCAACGTCTTCCTCGCGGTCGGCCTGTACGACGAGGTGACGGTGACCCCGGCCGACGAACTGCGCGTCACCTGCGCGGGGCCGGACGCCGGGCAGGTGCCCCTGGACCGTACGAATCTCGCGGCGCGGGCGGCGCTCGCGCTCGCCGAGCGCCGTGGACTGGAGGGCCGGGAAGCCGCCGTCCACCTCCACATCGCCAAGGACATCCCGGTGGCCGGCGGCATGGCGGGCGGCAGCGCGGACGGCGCCGGGGCGCTGCTGGCCTGCGACACGCTGTGGGGCACGCACGCCTCCCGCGAGGAACTCCTCGACATCTGCGCCGAGTTGGGCAGCGACGTGCCGTTCAGCCTGGTCGGCGGGGCGGCGCTCGGCACCGGGCGCGGGGAGAAACTGCGCACGCTCGACGTCGGCGGGACCTTCCACTGGGTGTTCGCGATGGCGGAGCGCGGACTGTCGACGCCGGCCGTGTTCCGCGAGTTCGACCGGCTGGCCGAGGGCCTTGACGTGCCCGAGCCGGTCGCGTCCCAGGAACTGCTCGACGCCCTCGCCAAGGGCGACCCCGACGCGCTCGCCGCCGCCGTCTCCAACGACCTCCAGCCCGCCGCCCTGTCCCTGTTCCCGGAGCTCGCCGACACCCTCGCGGCCGGCCGGGCCGCCGGTGCCCTCGCCGCGCTGGTCTCCGGCTCGGGGCCGACCACGGCGTTCCTCGCGCGGGAGGCCGAGTCGGCGGCGGAGGTGGCCGAGGCGCTGCGGGCGTCGGGTACCTGCCGGACGGTGCGTACGGCGTGCGGGCCGGCGCCGGGTGCGACGGTGGTGACCCAGGGCGCGGCGACCGTGCCGACGGGGCCCTGACCGCCGGCCGGCCTCCCGCCGGCTTCCTGCCCGGCCTCGGGCCGGCTGCCCACCTGGCCTCGGGCCGGCCTCCCGCTCGCGGCCCGCTGCCGGTCGGGGAGTGGGGCGGGGAGCGGGTGGGGGAGCGGCCGGGGAGTGGGTGGGGGAACGGGTCGGGGATGTGCGCCTGCCCCGGCGACTACCCTGGAGGGTCGATCGTCCCCCCTGTCAGGAGAGAAATGGCCGTCAATCTGGTCAATGTCGAGAACGTCAGCAAGGTGTACGGCACTCGTGCCCTCCTCGACGGCGTGTCCCTCGGCGTCTCCGAGGGGGACCGGATCGGCGTGGTCGGGCGCAACGGCGACGGCAAGACCACCCTGATCCGGATGCTCGCCAAGCTGGAGGAGACCGACACCGGCCGTGTCACGCACTCCGGCGGACTGCGCCTGGGCGTGCTCACGCAGCACGACTCCCTCGACCCTGCCGCCACCGTCCGGCACGAGGTCATCCGGGACCTCGCCGACCACGAGTGGGCCGGAAACGCGAAGATCAGGGACGTACTCACCGGGCTGTTCGGCGGGCTGGACCTGCCGGGCTTCCCGCAGGGGCTCGACACCGTCATCGGGCCGCTCTCCGGCGGTGAGCGCCGCCGGATCGCGCTCGCCAAGCTGCTCATCGACGAGCAGGACCTGATCGTCCTCGACGAGCCCACCAACCACCTCGACGTCGAGGGCATCTCCTGGCTGGCCAGGCACCTGCGCGAGCGTCGCTCCGCGCTCGTCTGCGTCACCCACGACCGGTGGTTCCTCGACCAGGTCTGCACCCGCATGTGGGACGTGCAGAAGGGCGTCGTCCACGAGTACGAGGGCGGCTACTCCGACTACGTCTTCGCGCGCGCGGAGCGGGAGCGGATCGCCGCCACGGAGGAGACCAAGCGGCAGAACCTGGTCCGCAAGGAGCTCGCCTGGCTGCGGCGCGGCGCCCCCGCCCGGACGTCCAAGCCGCGCTTCCGTGTCGAGGCCGCCAACGAGCTCATCGCGGACGTACCGCCGCCCCGGGACAGCAGCGAGCTGATGAAGTTCGCCTCCTCGCGGCTCGGGAAGACCGTGTTCGACCTGGAGGACGTCACCGTCCAGGCCGGCCCCAAGGTGCTGCTCAAGCACGTCACCTGGCAGCTCGGCCCCGGCGACCGGATCGGCCTGGTCGGGGTGAACGGCGCCGGGAAGACCTCCCTGCTGCGGGCCATGGCCGAGGCGGCGTGGACCGAGGGCGAGACCCAGCCCGTCGGCGGCCGCGTCTCGGTGGGCAGGACGGTCAAGCTCGCCTACCTCTCCCAGGAGGTCGGCGAACTCGACCCCGGCCTGCGGGTGCTGGAGGCCGTGCAGCAGGTGCGTGAGCGGGTCGACCTCGGCAAGGGGCGCGAGATGACCGCCGGGCAGCTGTGCGAGACGTTCGGGTTCAACAAGGAGAAGCAGTGGACGCCGGTCGGCGACCTGTCGGGTGGTGAGCGGCGCCGGCTCCAGCTCCTTCGGCTCCTCATGGACGAACCCAACGTCCTCTTCCTCGACGAGCCCACCAACGACCTCGACATCGAGACGCTGACCCAGCTGGAGGACGTCCTCGACAGCTGGCCCGGCTCCATGATCGTGATCTCCCACGACCGGTTCTTCGTCGAGCGCACCACCGACCGCGTCTTCGCCCTCCTCGGCGACGCCACGCTGCGGATGCTGCCGCGCGGGATCGACGAGTACCTGGAACGGCGCCGCCGCATGGAGGAGGCCGCGGCCGCCGCCTCGGCTCCGGCGCCGGTCGCCCAGAAGGGTGGCGTCCCGGAGAAGAGCGCCGCCGACCAGCGCGCCGCCAAGAAGGAACTCCAGAAGATCGAACGGCAGTTGGACAAGATCTCCGAGAAGGAGACCAAGCTGCACGCACGGATCGCGGAGAACGCCACCGACTTCGCGAAGGTGGCCGAACTCGACGCCGAGCTGCGGGACTTGGCCGGCGAGCGGGACGAACTCGAACTGCGGTGGCTGGAACTCGCCGACGACGCGTGAAGGGCGCGTGAAGGCGCGTAACGACGGCATCACGGGCCGGTTCTCCCTTGGGAACAGGGGCTGAACCGGCCCGGTGCGTTGTCGGTCCCGAGTGATACAAAGGGCCGTCTGAGATCTTTCTGAGTACGACTCTGAGTCCGTTACGTACCTCAGGGCGTGGCTAAAAATCAGTGATTGAACGGGGGAACACGCTGATGACGCAGCCGCCCAACCAGCCGTCGCAGGGCGGCTTCGGAGCGCCGCAGGACCCACCGCCACACGGCGGATCCGAAGCCTCGCAGGACCGACCGCCGCAGCCACAGCAACCACCGCAGGGGCAAGTGCCGCCGCCAGGCAGTGGTTTCGGGGCACCGCCGGCCCCGACGCCTCCGATGCCTCCGCAGGGGCCACCGCCCTCCGCCGGCCCGCAGCCCGGTTACGGGTATCCCCAACAGCCGCCCGCCGCCCCGCAGTCGGGGCCCTACGCGCAACCGGGGCCCTACGCGCAACCGGGGCCCTACGCCCAACCGGGTCCGTACGGTGCGCCCCAGCCCGGTCCCTACGACCAGCCCGGATCGTACGGCCAGTCCGGTCCGTACGGGCATCCGCAGCAGCCGGGTCCGTACGCGCAGCCGCAGGGATACGGCTATCCACCGCAGCCCCGGTTCCCGGGCGCGCCCGGCACCGCGCCGGCCGGCTCCGGCGGCCGTCCCAAGGGGAGGACGGCCCTCGTCATCGGGGCCGCCGTGGCCGCACTGCTGGTCATCGGCGGGACCGTGTTCGTGGCCACCAGAGGCGGTGACGACGACAAGAAGCCGGTCGCTCAGCAGAGCGACGACTCCAAGCCCACCGCGACCGGCACCGACGGCCCGGTCAACCCCGGTGACGGCAGCGGTGCCGGCGGCGAGGACCCGGAGAACCTCAACGAGGGCCGGAAGGCCGGCGAGGCGAAGGTGCTCTGGTACAAGGAGGCACCGGACGCGCCCGCCGACGGTGCCGAGGCCCCCGGGATGTGGATCACCGACAAGACCGCGGTGAAGGCGGCGTACAAGCAGCTCGTCGCCTACAACGTCGGGGACGGCGCACCGACCTGGGACCCCATCACCTTCCCGCAGAAGATCTGCGGGGTCACACCGCAGAAGACGTCCGACGACAAGATCGTCGTCGCGTACATGAGCGGCACCAGCGACCGCGCCAAGTGCAACCTGCTCCAGCAGATCGACCTGAACACCGGGAAGAAGGGCTGGACCGGCAAGGTCGAGGACGGCGCGCTGTTCGACAGCACCCTCCAGATCGAACTGACCGTCAGCGGCAACACCCTGATGGTCGGCCGCTCCCAGTCAGGCACCGCGTACGACGTCCGCACCGGTAAGAAGCTGTTCGACAAGAAGAGGTACGGCAGCGCCTGCTTCCCGGGCGCGTTCGCGGGCGGTGCGCGGCTGATCGCCGTCTCGTCCTGCGCCGCCGGCCAGGCCACCGAGCACGACGAGGTCCAGGAGCTGGATCCGGTGACCGGCAAGGCCAAGTGGACCCAGAAGTTCGACAAGGGGTGGACGGTCTCGCGGATCTACTCCGTCGACCCGCTGATCGTCTACAGCACCAACGAGGACAAGAAGGCGTGGAACATCTCCACCCTCACCGCCACCGGCACCTTCCGCTCCCAGGTCCGCTTCGACGAGGACTTCGCCCCCTCCTGCGGCCTGGCCCTCCTCGCCAGTGACCTGCAGGGCTGCGAGGGCGTCGCGGCCGACGCGAACACGCTGTACCTGCCCACCGAGGCGACCAACGGGCCGAACGAGATCGTCGCGGTCGACCTCGCCACCGGCAAGGAGAAGTGGCGCGTCAAGTCGCCGACGGACGAGTCGATGCTCCCGGTCAAGGTCGAGGGCGGCAAGCTCATCGCCTATGTGGAGCCGTCGTACTCCGCGGGCGGCCGGATCGTGTCGATCGCGACGGGCGGCAGCGGGCACACGCCGGCCAAGCTGCTGCAGAACCCGCAGGGGACCGCGCAGATCGAGAGCGGCTTCTACTCGAAGGACATCGACTGGGTCGACGGGCGGTTCTACCTCTCGACCAAGCGGCTGTCCGGAAACGAGGACACGAAGGAGAAGTTGATGCTCGCCTACGGCAAGTGACCGTTCCTTCCCGTTCGTTGTCGCCCTCTGTCTGCCGTCGTCCCCGCCATCGAGGTACCCACGTCATGACTCAGCCGCCTCCTCCGCCTCCCAATCAGCCACCGCAGCAGGGCGGGTTCGGGCCGCCTCAGGGCCAGCCGCCGCAGACACCTCCGGTGGCTCCGCAGACGCCTCCCGGATACGGCTACCCGCAACAGCCGCCTCCGCAGGCGCCCCCCGGCTACGGCTATCCCGGCCAGGCGCCCGACCCGTACGGCCGGCCGCCCGGTTACGGCTATCCGCAGCCGACCATGCCGTTGCAGCCGCAGCCCGGGCAGGGCGGCAAGGACGGCAAGGGGTCGCTCAACGCGCAGCTCGCGATCATCGCCGCCGCCGTCGTGGCGATCGCGCTGATCGTCGGCGGTGGCGTCTGGTACGCCTCCTCCTCCGGTGACGACAGCGCCAAGAAGGACGACACCGCGAACTCCACCGGCGGCTCCGCCGGTTCCGGCGGCAAGAACGACGGCAAGGGCACCGGCGGCGGCACCACGACGGCCACCGACCCGGTGGAGAAGGTGCCCGCGAACACCGCCTCCAAGGTCCTCTTCCAGGTCCCGGAACCCCCGGTCTCCAAGGACACCACGATCGCCACGGCCGGCTCCTGGCTCACCGACAAGGTGTACGCCAAGAGCGGCATCGCCGAGATCGTCGGCCACGACCCGGACAAGGGCACCAAACTGTGGACGATCAAGCTCCCCGGGCCGGTGTGCCAGGCCAGCCCCCACACCACCAACGACAACAGGACGGCGATCGTCTACGAGCCCGAGATGCCGACCAAGGCGGAGCCCTCGCACGGCTGCAGCCAGGTCGCGGCGATCGACCTCGACGCGGGCAGGAAGCTGTGGACGAAGACCGCCACCGCCGGTGACCAGGCGATCCGCTTCGACAACGTCACCGTCAGCGCGAACACGGTCGCCGTGGGCAGCGGCAACGGAGGCGCCGCGTTCGACCTCTCCACCGGCAAGCAGCTGTGGGCCCCCAAGCCGACCGACACCTGCTACGACGCCGGGTACGCGGGCGGCGCGAAGCTGGTGGCGGTGCGGCGGTGCGGTTCGTACGACGCGCCCCAGCTGCACATCCAGACCATCGACCCGAAGTCCGGCAAGGTGATCTCCGAGTACAAGATGTCCGAGGGCATCGCGTACGCCAGTGTCGTGTCGACCGATCCGCTGGTGGTGGCCGCCGACGTCGGCGAGGCCGCGAAGGACGGCAGCAGGATCTCGGACTTCTTCTCCATCGACAACAGGACCGGCAAGCTGCGTACCCGTATCTCCGCGCCGAGCGACCAGTACGCGGCCAGCTGCGGCGACATCACCGACGTCGAGGAATGCCACGAGATCGCGGTCGGCAACGACCGGCTCTATCTGCCGACCGAGGAGCACGACGGCAGCGGCGGCGCGCTCAGCCAGACCAACGAGATCGTCGCGATCGACCTCGCCACCGGCAAGCAGACCGGTCAACGCGCCGACGCGGGGGAGGACTACACGATCATGCCGTTGCGGATGGACGGCACCGACCTCCTCGCGTACAAGCGTCCGCCGTACGACAAGGGCGGTCAGATCGTCAGCATCGACGGGGGCTCCTTCAAGGAGACGAAGCTGCTGGAGAACCCTGCGACGGAGTCGGTGCGGGACGCGGAGACCCGCATGTCGCCGGACTACTCCGAGTTCCGGTACGGGCAGGGGCATCTGTACATGTCCTCGGTGCTCGCCAGTGATCTCGGGGGCTCGGAGGACAAGGAGTATCTGGTGCTTGCGTTCGGCGCGAGCTGAACCTGCCCGATGCCCTGTGGATACGGCCCCGTCCCTGCTCAGGGGCGGGGCCGGTCGCGTACCGCGCATCACCCTCGAATGCCGGGAAAGCCAGAAATTCCGTCGATCCGGGGCACTTATCACCGGTAGGGGAAGCGCGACGTCGAACAAGCGTGTAGCTTCCGGGGGCATGAAGGCGGGGGAGCCGGGAGGGGGCTTCTGTCCGTTCGGACCAGTGTGGGCATCCATAGTGGGGCATCGACAGTGGGCCCCCACCGTGGGCAGCCACTGTCGGTCCACGGAGATCCATTGGGGGGACTGGGGGGTTGCTCGATGGGAGTGCGGCTCATGGTGGTCGACGACCACCGACTGCTCGCCGAGGCGCTGGCCTCGGCGTTGAAACTGCGGGGGCACCGGGTGCTCGCCGCCGCGGCGCCTGCCGCGGGTGCGGCGGAGCTGGTGATCAGCCGGGCGCCGGAGGTGTGCCTGCTGGGGACGGCCACGCCGGCCGAGCCGGGGATGTTCGATCCGGTGGTGAGGATCAAGCGGGAGCGGCCGCAGGTCGCCGTGCTGGTGCTGGGGCCGGTCCCGAGCCCGCGCGGGATCGCGGCGGCCTTCGCCGCGGGCGCCTCCGGCTACGTACGGCACGACGAGCGCATCGAGGGGGTCGAGCGCGCGATCATGAAGGCCCGGGCGGGGGAGGCGGCGGTGGCGCCGCAACTGCTGCAAGGGGCGTTCAGCGAACTGCTGAACCCCGCGGCCCAGCCGGACGACGAGGGCCAGCGGCTGCTGCAGATGCTGACGCCCCGGGAGGTCGAGGTGCTGGTCCGGGTGGCCGACGGCGAGGACACGCGGCTGATCGCGGCGGGGATGGGGATAGCGCCGTCCACCGCGCGGACGCATGTGCAGCGGGTGCTGATGAAGCTGGGGGTGGGGTCGAGGCTGGAGGCGGCGGCGCTGGCGGCGCGGACGGGGTTGCTGGACCGGGCGGGGCCGTTGTCGGGCTCATTGCCTGAGGCGGGGGCGTCGTCGGGGCCGGCGTCCTAGCGGACGTCTTGCCGGCCGTCGGCGAGTGCGCTGGGCTCCGTCGCGGAAAGCCGGAGCCCTACCGCGAAGGTGCCGGTCCGCCTCGTCGCGCCGGCACCTCTGGCGGTGCGGGCGGACCCGCTGGGGCCGGAGCCCGCATGGAGGGGTTCGGGGTACGGACGGAGCGGGCGTATGGCCGGCGTCGTACACGATCCCGGGCCGCACGCCGCCGTACGTCGCAGCCTCGGCCTCGGCTTTGACCCCCTGGGTGCCCTCGGCGCCCGAGAAGGCGCCGCCGCAGGGAATGCCGGCCCTCGGTGAACGGCCCTGCCCTGTGTCTCCGCGCTGACGTCGGCTGTCTCGCGCGGCTCGCTGAACCGACGGGTGGTGCCGCCGGGCGGGACGCGGTCGGCCGAAGCCGGGCATCCGGCGAGCGGAAGAGAATTTCCGTTGACCAGCCCGTTACCTGCGCGGCATCACGGAGCAACGCCCGGGCCGTTCTCTGTACGCCATCGAGCGCCGATGTGGCGGCCCGCGCAGGAAGAGAACGCGATGACGGATACGGAGAACAGAGGGACGACGGCCGTGCCGGTCCCCGAGGAGTATTCACCCCGGCTCTACAACGAGGACCTTGCCCCGGCCACCGAGCGCAAATGGGGCGCCTTCAGCATCTTCAACGTCTGGACCTCCGACGTACACAGTCTGTACGGCTACTTCCTGGCCGCCAGCCTGTTCCTCGTCGCCGGGAACACCTTCAAGTTCCTCATCGGCATCGGCGTCGGCTCGCTGATCATCTACTGGCTGATGACCCTCATCGGCAAAGCGGGCGTGAAGACCGGAGTCCCCTACCCCGTCCTCGCCCGCGCCTCCTTCGGCACCTTCGGCGCCAACGTCCCGGCTCTCGTACGGGCTGTCGTCGCCACCTTCTGGTACGGCGCCCAGACCAGCGCTGCCGCGGGCGCCGTCGTCGCCTTCCTCATCCGGTACGACGGCCCGAAGCACCTGCACGAGACGAGTCACCTCTTCGGCCACAGCGGCCTGGAGGTGATCTGCTACCTCGGCGTCTGGGCCGCCCAGTTGCTGATCATCAGCAAGGGCATGGAGACGGTCCGCCGCTTCCAGGACTTCGCCGGCCCGGCGGTCTGGCTGATGATGCTGATCCTGGCCGTCGCCCTGTCGGTGAAGGCCGGCACGCTCTCCTTCTCCGTCGACATGCCCGCCAAGGACCTGGCGGCGCTGGCCAAGAACGCCACCGGCCTGGACGTGAGTCCGGGCTCGTTCGCCGCGATCGCGGCCATCGCCGCGACCTGGGTGACGTACTTCGCCGCCCTCTTCCTCAACTTCGGCGACTTCGCCCGGTTCGCGCCCGACGAGAAGACACTGCGCAAGGGCAACGTCTGGGGCCTGCCGGTCAACCTGATCCTGTTCTCCCTGGTCGCCGCCCTGACGACGGCCTCCGCCAGCAAGGTCTACGGCGAAGTCATCCTCGAACCGGCCGCCATCTCCGCGAAGTTCGACAGCGCGGCCCTGGTCCTGCTCGCGGCCCTCACCTTCGCGGTGGCGACCCTGGGCATCAACGTCGTCGCCAACTTCGTCAGCCCGGCCTTCGACTTCGCCAACGTCGCACCGAAGCACATCACCTTCCGGCGCGGCGGCCTCATCGCCGCCGTCGTCGCGCTGTGCCTCTACCCCCTCCACCCGTGGGACAACGCGCCGAGCTTCGTCAACGCCATCGGCTCGACGATGGGCCCGATCTTCGGCGTGATCGTCGTCGACTACTACCTGCTGCGGAAGGCCCAGCTGAACATCCCCGAGCTCTACAAGGAGGACGGGGAGTTCCGCTTCCAGGGCGGCTGGAACGTACGCGCCTTCGTGGCGGGCGGCATAGGCGCCGTCTTCTCCAGCATCCTGCCGGTGTACGGGCCCTCGGGATACGGGGCGACGCTCGGCCCGTACTCGTGGTTCATCGGGGTGCTGGTCGCCGGTGTGCTCTACCTCGCGGTGAGCGGGGCGAAGAGTCCGCTGGCCGCCCGGGTCGCCGAGTAGCTCCTGACGTACACATGGCCCCTCCTTCGGTGTCCGGTACCGAAGGAGGGGCCATGGGGATCAATCTGTGTCGGGCGGTCCGCTTCGTGAAAGCGCGAGGTCAGGGCAGCCGAAGCGGGCTATACCTGAGCCATACCGCCGTCGATGCAGAGTTCTGCACCTGTCATGAAACTGTTCTCGTCCGAGGCGAGAAACAGCGCACCATTGGCGATCTCCTCGGGAAGCCCGAGGCGGCCCATCGGGACGAGGGTACTCAAGTCGCCGAGGAGGGCACCCCGAGCGGAGTGACGGTGGCAGGGCGGGCTCAGCGCTGAACGAGGCGCGGCACTTCGCGATCTGTCGGCCCGCGGCCCGGCAGCACCCAGGTGTGCGTCCGCCGCCCCGTGGGAGCGCCCTGCCGATTTCGTACCTGATCCGCTTGCTTGCAGTGCACTCCAAGGCCATAGCGTTGAGACAGCTGAACCGAAAACCCGACGCGTCGACGCAACATCCCGCACGACCAACGGGAAGCGGCAAGTGGTAGACAACCAAGTGGTAGACAACCAATTCACAACGCATGCAGAACTATTCGATCTGCGCGGAAAGCGCGCGCTCGTCACCGGTGGCACCAGAGGCATCGGGATGATGATCGCGCGTGGCCTTCTCCAGGCGGGCGCCCGCGTGGTCATCAGCTCACGCAACGCAGAAGCGTGCGCTCAGGCGCAGGAACAGCTGTCCAAATTCGGTGAGGTGCGGGCCATCCCCGCCGACCTGTCCCGCCACGACGAGTGTCGGCGACTGTCCGACCTCGTCACCGCCGACTCGGAGCGTCTCGACATCCTCGTCAACAACGCGGGCGCCATGTGGGACGAGCCGCTGGCGACGTTCCCAGACGCGGCCTGGGACACGGTCGTCGACCTCAACCTGAAGTCGCCGTTCTGGCTGGTCCAGGCGTTGCTGCCCGCACTTCGCAGGGCGGGCACCGCCGACGATCCCGCGCGGATCATCAACATCGGCAGCATCGCCGCCATCCACATCCCCCAGCGGCCCAACTACTCGTACTCCAGCAGCAAGGCCGCACTGCATCAACTCACCAGAGTGCTCGCCAGGGAACTAGGACCGCAGCACGTCACCGTGAACGCCGTGGCGCCGGGACCGTTCCCGTCGCAGATGATGGCTGCAACCCTCGATGAGTTCGGCGAGGCGATCGCGGCGTCGGCCCCACTGCGCCGGATCGGCCGCGACGACGACATGGCGGGTGTCGCCGTGTTCCTCGCCAGCCGGGCAGGCGCATACCTGACGGGCGCCGTGATCCCCGTCGACGGCGGCATCGCCACAACCGCGTAGGCCGCCTGGGCGAGGACATCCCCTGCCTTCTGCTCACGGATGGTGACGGGTCCGCCTCCCGGCTCGCCGATCGGATCGAGAGCGTGCAGCTCGGCCTCGCCGACCGGTTTCTCGGCCGGACTCAGGACCTGCTTGCGGCGGGAGGAGTGGGGGACCGGGAACTGGGAGTGCCGGCGGAGCAGTTGGCGGACGCTCTCTCCGACACGCTGCTCATCGCCAGGTCGCGAGGCGCTCGGGTCGGGGGACAGCGGGTCGGCACTTCCGGGCGCAGTCATGGGTGTGTCGTCGTCCATGGGGCGAGCAGGCTGTAGGCCCGGAACCCGGCTGGGCGGAATGCAACTACGTCGTGGCCGACCTCCACGGCCCGCCCGGGCGGACGGGGTCTGACCCTCTGGGCGGAGGTGCTTGCCGACACCTCACGGGGAGCGGGTGGCGTCCGGTGACCTTCGCCGTCACCGCCGTACGGACAGGACAGCCGGCGGGGGCGCGGGCGGTACCGCGACTCCGTACCGCCCGCGCCGTTCCCGGTCCTCAGTCCCTCGACTCGTCCCCCGCACCCGCGTCCGGCGGCGGCGGAGCCGTCGGCCTCAGCTTCAGCCAGGCCAGGAAGAACACGCCCAGCGCCAGCATCGCCAGGCCCGTCCAGAGGTTGATGTTGATGCCCTGGGCCTTGTCTATGGCGGCGTCGTCGTCGGTGAGGCCGGCGATCGTGACGATGATGCCGTAGAGGACGAACAGGCCGCCGATGATGCGGCGGATGTCGAAGAGACGGGCGGCTGTCGCGGACTTGGTCTCCAGCTCGGAGACCTCGCGATGGACGTCCTTCTCGGAGTATCCGAAGTGCTCAGACATGGTCTCTCAATCCTCCCGCGCTCAGATCGAGAACGGGATGTAGCAGGCGGCCGCCAGGATCACCGCGCCCCAGCCCAGCAGGGCCGGCTTGCGGTACCAGGCGTCGTCGCCGACGGCGGGCGGTTCGTCCATGCCGGGGGAGCGGGTGCCGTAGACCAGGCCCTGGAGTTCCTCGGCCGGCTTCGGGGCCGTGAAGAGGGAGACGACGACCATGACCACCGCGCCCGCCACGAAGCCGGCGATCGCGGAGACGAAGTTGGCGCCCTGGTCGGAGGGGATGTCGATGATGCCCTGCTTGTAGATCCAGAAGTAGTTCACCATCGCGGTCACGGTGCCGGCGAGCAGGCCCCAGAAGCCGGACTTCGCGGACGCGCGCTTCCAGAACATGCCGACGATGAAGACCACGAACATCGGCACGTTGAAGAAGGAGAACAGCGTCTGGAGGTAGCTCATGATGTTGGAGAAGGACGAGGCGAGGAACGCCGTGCCCACCGAGGCGGTGACGCCGATCACCGTGATCAGGCGGCCGAAGCGGACGTAGTACGCGTCCTCGCGGCCCTTGACCACGTAGCGGCCCCAGATGTCGTTGGTGAACACCGTGTTGAAGGACGACACGTTCGCCGCCATGCCCGCCATGAACGCGGCGAGGAGGCCGGTCACCGCGATGCCGAGGACGCCGTTGGGCAGCAGTTGTTCCATGAGGTAGGGGATGGCGTCGTTGTACTGGAGGCCGGAGTCGGCGGTGCCGATCTTCGGGACCAGGACGGCGGCCACCAGACCCGGGATCATGACGAGGAAGACGATGAAGATCTTCGGGAACGCGGCGATGAGGGGGGTGCGCTGGGCCGCGGAGAGGTTCTTGGCGGACAGGGCGCGCTGGACCTCGGCGAAGTTGGTCGTCCAGTAGCCGAAGGAGAGGACGAAGCCGAGGCCGAGGACGATGGTGAGCCAGTTGGCGCCCAGCGGGTTGACGCTGCCGATGCCGGTGCCGCCCCACGCCGTGGTGAAGTTCGCGCCGTGGGTCTTGGTGAGGGAGTCGGTCAGGCCGTCCCAGCCGCCGACCTTCTTCAGGCCCAGGACGACGATGGGGATGAGGGCCGCCAGGATCACGAAGAACTGGAGGACCTCGTTGTAGATCGCCGAGGACAGGCCGCCGAGGGTGATGTAGGCCAGGACGAAGGCGCCGGCGACGACGATCGCCACCCACTGCGGCCAGCCGAGCAGGGCCTCCACGACGATCGCGAGGGCGTAGAGGTTGACACCGGCGATCAGGATGGCGGCGAAGGCGAACAGGACCGAGCTGAGGAGGTGTGCCCACTTGTCGAAGCGCAGGAGCAGCATCTCCGGGACCGAGCGCACCTTGCTGCCGTAGTAGAAGGGCATCATGACCAGGCCGAGGAAGACCATGGCGGGGATGGCGCCGATCCAGTACCAGTGCACGGTGTACGCGCCGTACTGCGCGCTGTTCGCGGCCATGCCGAGGATCTCGGTGGCGGCCAGGTTGGCCGAGATGAACGCGAGACCGGTGACCCAGGCGGGCAGGGAGCGGCCGGAGAGGAAGAAGTCGAGGCTGGTCTTCACCGAGCGGCGGGCCGCGAAGCCGATGCCCAGGACGACGACGAAGTAGATGCCGAGGATCGTGTAGTCGAGCCAGTTGGTCGGGAGCCGTAGTTCGGCTGCCAGGTTCACCGGTGCATATGTGGGGGTCTGCATATGTACTCGCTTCGTTGCGTGAACTGATCCAGAGCGGAACTTACGCCTCCGACTTCAGTGTTTGAACACTCGTGCTGACGGTTTTTGTTTGATTGTGATGTTGACTTGCCTGGGGAGTCGTGTTTCGATGTGTTTGGTTCTGTTTGAAGATTGAGTGGCTCGAATAGGGAGTCCGCAGTGAAGAAGACCTCGACCCGGCTGGCGGACGGTCGCGAGCTCATCTACTACGACCTGCGGGACGACACCGTCCGGGACGCGGTCGACCGGCGCCCGCTGGAGCGGACCGTCACCACCTCCGAGATCCGGCGGGACCCGCTGCTCGGGGACGCGGTGGCCATCGCCTCGCACCGGCAGGGGCGGACGTATCACCCGCCGGCCGACGAGTGCCCCCTCTGCCCCTCGCAGGGGGACCGGCTGAGTGAGATCCCGGACTCGTGGTACGACGTCGTGGTCTTCGAGAACCGTTTCCCCTCGCTGGCCGGCGACTCCGGCCGGTGCGAGGTCGTCTGCTTCACCTCCGACCACAACGCGTCCTTCGCGGACCTCACCGAGGAGCAGGCGCGGCTGGTCCTGGAGGCGTGGACCGACCGGACCTCGGAGCTGTCGCATCTGCCCTCCGTCGAGCAGGTTTTCTGTTTCGAGAACCGGGGCCCCGAGATCGGTGTGACCCTGGGGCACCCGCATGGGCAGATCTACGCCTACCCGTTCACCACCCCCCGCACCGCGCTCATGCTGCGCTCTCTGGCGGCTCATAAGGAAGCGACGGGAGGTGAGAATCTCTTCGACGCCGTCCTGGAGCGGGAACTCGCCGGTGAGCGGGTCGTCCTGGAGGGCGAGCACTGGGTCGCCTTCGTGCCGTACGCCGCGCACTGGCCGTACGAGCTGCACCTGTACCCGAAGCGCCGCGTGCCCGACCTGCTCGGTCTCGACGAGGACGCGCGCACAGAGTTCCCCAAGGTGTATCTGGAACTGTTGAGGCGCTTCGACCGGATATTCGGGGAGGGTGAGTCTCCGACGCCGTACATCTCGGGCTGGCACCAGGCGCCCTTCGGGCAGCTGGAGGAGTTCGAGGGCGTCAGCCGGGACGACTTCGCGCTGCACCTGGAGCTTTTCACCATCCGCCGTACGTCCGGCAAGCTGAAGTTCCTCGCGGGTTCCGAGTCCGGTATGAGCGTCTTCGTCAATGACGTGCCGCCGGAGCGCGCGGCCGAGCGACTGCGAGAGGTAGCGAGTTCATGAGCGGGAAGTATCTGGTCACGGGCGGTGCGGGGTACGTCGGAAGTGTCGTCGCCCAGCATCTGCTGGAGGCGGGGCACGAGGTCGTCGTCCTCGACAACCTGTCCACCGGTTTCCGCGAGGGGGTGCCGGCCGGTGCCTCGTTCGTGGAGGGCGACATCCGGGACGCCGGCAAGTGGCTCGACTCCTCCTTCGACGGCGTGCTGCACTTCGCCGCCTTCTCCCAGGTCGGCGAGTCGGTCGTGAAGCCCGAGAAGTACTGGGAGAACAACGTCGGCGGCACGATGGCGCTGCTCGGTGCCATGCGTGAGGCCGGGGTGCGCAGGCTGGTCTTCTCCTCCACGGCCGCCACCTACGGCGAGCCGGCCGAGGTGCCGATCGTGGAGTCGGCGCCGACGCGGCCGACCAATCCGTACGGGGCCTCGAAGCTCGCCGTCGACCACATGATCACCGGCGAGGCCGCGGCCCACGGGCTGGGTGCGGTGTCGCTGCGGTACTTCAACGTGGCGGGGGCGTACGGCGTGTACGGCGAGCGGCACGATCCCGAGTCGCACCTGATCCCGCTGGTGCTCCAGGTCGCGCAGGGGCGGCGGGACGCCATCTCCGTCTTCGGCGACGACTATCCGACGCCGGACGGCACCTGCGTGCGCGACTACATCCACGTCGCCGATCTGGCCGAGGCGCACCTGCTGGCGGTCCAGGCCGCCACCCCCGGCGAGCACCTGATCTGCAACCTCGGCAACGGCAACGGCTTCTCCGTCCGCGAGGTCATCGAGACCGTCCGCCAGGTCACCGGCCACCCGATCCCCGAGGTCGTGGCCCCCCGCCGGGGCGGCGACCCGGCGGCCCTGGTGGCGTCGGCCGCGGCCGCGCGCGAGAAGCTGGGCTGGAACCCGTCCCGCGCGGACCTCGCGGGGATCGTCGCGGACGCGTGGGACTTCGCGCAGCGGCGCGGCAACCAGTAGCACACAGGAGCGACTGGCGGCGACCAGGAGCAACCAGGAGCGAGCAGGAGCGACTGGTACGTACGGAAAGGTCAGGGCAGGGCAATGAGCGAGGCTGTCGCAGGGGCTGTCGCGGAGCGGTTCGAGGAGCTGTACGGGGCCGGTCCGCAGGGGGTGTGGGCGGCGCCGGGCCGGGTCAACCTCATCGGCGAGCACACCGACTACAACGACGGCTTCGTGATGCCGTTCGCGCTGCCGCACATCGCCGTCGCGGCGGTGTCCCGGCGCGACGACGGCGTGCTGCGCCTGCACTCGTCGGACATCGAGGGCGGCGTCGTCCAACTGCGCCTGGACGACCTGGTGCCGGAGTCGGACCGGGCGTGGACGGCGTACCCGGCGGGCGTGGTCTGGGCGCTGCGCGAGGCGGGACACCCGGTCACCGGCGCGGACATCCACCTGACCTCTTCGGTGCCGTCCGGCGCGGGGCTGTCCTCGTCGGCGGCGCTGGAGGTCGTGGTCGCGCTCGCGTTGAACGACCTGTACGAACTCGGTCTCGAGCGGTGGCAGTTGGCCCGGCTGTGCCAGCGTGCGGAGAACGTGTACGTGGGTGCCCCGACCGGGATCATGGACCAGACCGCGTCCGCGTGCTGCGAGGCCGGTCACGCGCTGTTCCTCGACACCCGGGACCTGTCCCAGAAGCAGATCCCCTTCGACCTGGCCGCCGAGGGCATGCGACTGCTGGTCGTCGACACCCGGGTCAAGCACGCCCACAGCGACGGCGAGTACGGCAAGCGCCGGGCCGGGTGCGAGAAGGGCGCGGCCCTGCTGGGTGTGGACGCCCTGCGGGACGTGCCGTACGCGGAGTTGGACGCGGCGCTGGAGCGGCTCGGGGACGAGGAGGAGGTGCGCCGGCTGGTGCGCCACGTCGTCACCGAGGACGAGCGGGTGGAGAAGGTGGTCGCCCTGCTGGAGTCCGGTGACACCCGGGCGATCGGTCCGGTGCTGGTGGCGGGGCACGCCTCGCTGCGTGACGACTTCCGTATCTCCTGCCCGGAGTTGGACCTGGTCGTCGACACGGCCCTGGCCGTCGGCGCGCTCGGTGCCCGGATGACCGGCGGCGGCTTCGGCGGCTCGGCGATCGTCCTCGCGGAGGCCGCCGACGTCGACACCATCACCAAGGCGGTCCAGGAGGCCTTCGCCGCCGTCGGCTTCACCGCGCCGCGGGTGTTCGAGGCGGTGCCCTCGGCGGGGGCGCGCCGGCTGAACTGAGCCCTCGTACGCATCCGTAAGCCCCGTGCTACCGACCGAGCGCGGGGCTGACGTCTGTTCAACTGAAACTGACGTCTGTTCAACGGAATTGACGTCCAGTCAGCGGAAACGACGGGAGACCGACGCGCGGGGGTGGTCTTTGTGAAGGTCCTCAAACAGACTGTCCGGAACGTGTGTTGACATTGTTGCTGCTGGTACGATCATCGAACTTTTCAGTAGGCTGACGGCGCGTCATGAACGCGACGGGGGACAGTCTCTAGGGCCCCATCGTGAAGGAGTGGCTGTTGCTCTGGCCGCCGGCACGAGGCGACTTGAAGAGAGTCTCATGACGTCATTCATCCAGGATCCGTGGTTGTGGATCCTGCTCATCGTGGTCGTCACTGCGGCCTTCGCAGTGATGCGCGCGCGGAGAACCAACATGGCCCTCCGCCGCAACAACGACAACCTTCAGAGCAACCTGGTGGCCGTACAGGGCCAGCTCCGCCAGGTGCAGACGGGCTACGAAACCCTCTCCGCCCGGCACGTGGAGGACCTCGCGGAGGTCCGGGCGGACGCGGAATCGGCCACCAAGTCCGTCCTCAAGTCGGCGATGGGCACCCTGCAGTCCCTCGCCGAGGAGCAGCAGGTACTCCTGGACAACCTGCAGAAGGAGTACGGCGACGACTCCGGCGTGCTGGCCGACCTGATGCAGGTCGACCACACCAGCAGCCAGTTCAGCCGCCGTACCAAGGGCATCTCCGTCCTGTGCGGCGGCTGGCTCGGACGGCGCGAGGTCAGCGCCTCCGTGTACGACGTGGCCCGCAGCGCCCAGGGCCGGATCAAGGACTTCAACCGGGTCCGGGTCAACGCCCAGGTCAACATCTCCATCACCGGCAAGGCCGTCGAACCGGTCGCCGTCGTCCTCGCCGAGCTCCTGGACAACGCGACCAAGTACAGCGCGCCCCAGTCCCCGGTGGAGATCAACATCCTGGCCGTGCCGTCCGGGGTCTGCCTGGTGGTCGACGACGCCGGTGTCGGCATGAGCCAGGAGACCAAGGCCCGCGCCGCCGCCCTGCTGTCACCCGACGGCGCCGTCGACATCACCGGGCTCGGCGACCCGCCGAAGTTCGGCTTCGCCGTGTGCGGGATGCTCGCCGCCCGCTACGGATTCTCGGTGTCCGTCGACTCGGTCTCCCCCTACGGCGGAGTACGCGCCGTGATCCGTGTGCCGGAGGGCCTCTTGACCACTGACGCCCCCCAGCCCGCCGCCTCGCAGGACGACCACGCGGCCGAGGACGAGCAGCCCGAGCGGCCCCGTGCCGCGGTGCCCGCCCCCGGCCCGACGCTGGTCGTCGGCACCACGCCGGGCGGTCTGCCCCGGCGCAGGCGGCGCAACAGGCCCGTCTCGGTGGTTCCCCAGCCCGACGGGGCGGCACCCGCCCGGTCGGAGAACGACGGGGACAACGCCAGCGAAGTGACGGCGTCACGTATCGGTGCGTTCGCCCGCGGAACGCACCTCGGCCGGGTCTCGAACAACACGGAAGGATCCCAGAACCAGTGAATCCCGACCTGTCGTGGGTGCTGAACGGCGTGCTCGAGGTGCGCGGGGCCCGCCATGCGATCCTCGTCTCCGCCGACGGCCTGCTGATGCAGCGTTCGGACGACATCAGCCGTGACGAGGCAGAGAAGAACGCGGCCGCGATGAGCTCCATCCAGTCCCTGTGCCGGGCCGTGGCCGGCTTCGTGGGCGGGGGACAGGGGCTCTGGAAGCAGACGCTGGTCGAGTTCGACGGCGGCTGGATCTTCCTCGTCGCCGCGGGCAGCGGCGCCTATCTCGCCGTATCGGCGGCCCTGGACGTCGACATGGAAGCCATGTCCTTCCGGATGCAGAAGACCGTGAGCGCGCTGCGCGAGGCGATGAGCGCGGCGCCTCGACTGAACGCCGGTGCCGACGCATGAACGGGCCCGGCGAAGAAGCTCCGGTCACCAGCGACTTCGTCCGTTCCTACGTCATCACCGGCGGACGCACGCTGCCGTCGGCGGACGACCTGGCGCTGCACACCCTGGTCACCCTGGCCCCCGACCGTGAACTGCCGCTCGGCGCCGGCCCCGAGGTCCGGGCCATCTGGGAGCTGTGCGGCGGCGGCTACCTGTCCGTGGCCGAAGTTGCCGGTCACCTCTCGCTGCCGGTGGGCGTGGCCCGGCTGCTGCTGACGGATTTATTCGAACAGGGCCACCTGCTGCGCCGCTCCGAACCCGCCCGCGCCCAGCTCGCTGACCGAGAGACCCTCGAGAAGGTTCTGCATGGACTCGAAACCCTCATCGTCTGAGACGCCCAGGACAGCGTCCGGGACGGCCGCGAACGGCACGATCTACGTCTCCGACGCGGTGACCACCGCGGCGAAGATCCTGGTCGTGGGTCATTTCGCGGTGGGCAAGACCACCTTCATCGGCTCGCTGTCGGAGATCACGCCGCTGCGCACCGAGGAGAAGATGACGCAGGCGTCCATCCAGGTGGACGACCTGCGGGGCGTACCGGACAAGGTGACCACCACCGTGGCCCTGGACTTCGGCCGGCTGACCCTGACCGAGGAACTCGTGCTCTACCTGTTCGGCACGCCCGGACAGCAGCGCTTCATGCAGCTGTGGGAGGACATGGCCCGCGGCGCGCTCGGCGCGCTGCTGCTGGTCGACCCGGCCCGGCTGGAGGAGACGTTCCCGGTCATCGACCTGATCGACGAGTACGGGCTCGAGTACGCCATCGCCGTCAACAGCTTCGACGCCCAGCACTTCGACGAGGCGGAGATCCGCGAGGCCCTCGACCTGCTGCCCGACACCCCTGTCGTCTACTGCGACGCCCGCGACCAGCGGTCGTCCGCGAACGCGTTGATCGCCCTGGTCCGCCACCTGCTCGATCGCGCGGCCTGATCCACTCCCTCCCCGGCCGGGCCGCGAGGCCCCGGCCCGCAAAGGACTCCCCCGTGGACACTCACCACTCGCCCGCCTCCTCCGGCGCCAGATGCCCCATGTTCGACGGCACCTTCACCGCCGACCCGCAGCGGATCTACGAGTACGTCCGGGCGCACGGCCCGGCCGGACCGGTGGAACTGGCCCCCGGCGTCGACGCCACCCTGGTCGTCGAGCACGAGACGGCCCTCAGGGTGCTGCAGAACCCCGCCCTGTTCGCCCGCGACTCCCGCCGCTGGAAGGCGCTGAACGAGGGCCGCGTCCCCCTGGACAGCCCCATCCTGCCGATGATGGCCTACCGGCCCAACTGCCTCTTCACCGACGGCGCCGTCCACCTGAGGCTGCGCCAGGCCATCACCGCGAGCTTCGACCGGCTCAACACCACCCGGCTGCGCCGGGACGTCGAGCCGATCGCCGACTTCCTCATCGACCAGTTCAGCGAACGCGGCCGCGCCGACCTGATCAACGAATACGCCAAGATGCTGCCGCTGCTGCTGTTCAACAAGCTCTTCGGCTGCCCGGCCGACATCGGCGACACCCTGACCGTCTCGCTGTCGGCCCTCTTCGACGGCATCGACGTGCAGCGTGCCAACGAGCAGCTCTCCGCCGCCCTGATGGAGCTGATCTCCGTCAAGCGCCGCCGGCCCGGCGACGACATGACCACCTGGCTCATCCAGCACCCCGCGGGCCTCACCGACGAGGAGCTGAAGGACGAGCTCGTGGTGCTGATGGGCGCCGGCTTCGAACCCCAGCGCAACCTCATCGGCCACTCCCTGCACCTGCTGCTGAAGGAAGAGGGCTCGGGCGGCTCCGGCATGCTGGTCGAGGAGGCCGTCGACCACATCCTGTGGAACAACCCGCCCCTCGCCAACTACGCCACCCACTTCCCGGTGCAGGACGTCGACCTCGGCGGGGTGATCGTCGAGGCGAACTCGCCGGTGGTGATCAGCTTCGCCGGCGCCAACAGCGACCCCGCCCTCAAGGAAGCCCGCGAGAACCGCAACAAGGGCGCACACCTGGCGTGGGGAGCGGGCCCGCACGCCTGCCCGGCGAAGGACCCGGCGCTGGTCATCACGATCACCGCGATCGAGCGGATCCTCAACGCGCTGCCCGACCTCGCCCTGGCCGTGGAGGACAGGGACCTGCAGTGGCGTCCCGGGCCGTTCCAGCACGCGCTGGCCGCGCTGCCCGTGCGGTTCAGCCCGACCCCGGCCACCCGCGTGGTGTCGGCGCCGCAGACCTCGGCACCCCGGCACGCGGCCGAGCAGCCGGGTGCGACGGCCGACCCCGAGCACGCGCCGCAGACGCCGCCGACGCAGAAGAGGGGGTTCTGGAGCACCCTGGTCGACCTGTTCCGCGTCTGACGCTCCTCGTTGAAAATCGCACTGCATGTGACGGGAGCAACACGCAGGGGCGCCTGACAGTGCGCATGACACCGGAGAGGGGAAGGGTAGATTCCGCCAGTAACGGTACGCCCAGCCATAAGGAGCTTCGCGTGACCGCTGTTGGCGACATAAGCGGCACCACCACCGACCGTCGAGCCGTCATCTCCCTTCTCCGGCGCCTGCGTTCCCCCGAGGGCCAGAGCAATCCCTGGCCCGTGTGGGAGCAACTGCGCACCCTGGGCGACGTCCTCCCCGCTCCCTGGGGCGGCTACCTCATCACCGGATACGACGCCTGCGACCAGGTCCTGCGCGGCCGGAACTGGCTTGTACCGGACCTCGCCTGGCAGGGCAGGCAGCCCGCGTCCGAGCGCTGGCAGGCGCCCGCCGCCCAGGCGATGAGCCGGACCTTGTTCCGGCTCAACGCGCCGGACCACACGTGTCAACGCCGGAGCCTGGGCAATCTCTTCGACCGGAACACCATCGAGTCCCTGGCGCCTCGCGTCGCGGTCCACGCCCGGCGGATCGTGGACGAGTTGGCCGAGCGAATACGCGACGACGGGGAGGCCGACTTCGTCACCGTCGTGGGTGACCAGCTCCCCGTCCTCGCCACCGGAGAGTGGCTCGACATCCCCGCGCGACACCACGCGTACATGCTCGACTTCACTCACCGGCAGGTCCATTCGCAGGAACTCCTGCCCACGAAAACCGAGTTGGCGATCTCCTCCCAGGCCACCGAGGAGATGCGGGTGTTCTTCACCGATCTCATCAGGGAACGCCGGGCGAACCCGGGCGACGACCCCGTCTCCGACTGGATCCGCTACTGGGACGAGCAGTTCCCGGACGACCAGGCCGCCGCCGACCAGACCGTCTTCGACCTGGTCATGTTCATCGGGGTCGCTTCCCTGGAGACCTCGGCGACCCTGATGACCAACGCGGTCTGGTTACTGACTCGGGACGGCGGCGCCGCGTGGAACTGGCTGCGCGAGCACCCCGAGCACATCGAGGACGCGGTCGAGGAGACGTTGCGCTACGACCCTCCCGTCCACGTCAACAGCCGGATCGCCGCCGCGGACACCGTCCTGGCCGGCACGCCGATCGCCAAGGACCAGATGGTCCACGTCATGTACGGCGCGGCCGCCCACGACCCGCGGCGCCACCAGGACCCATACCGCTTCGACATCCTGCGCAACAGCAGTCACATGGCCTTCGGCGGGGGCATCCACTACTGCCTCGGAGCGGGCCTCGCCCGGCTCGAAGGCCGTTCGCTCCTGACCGCGCTGCTGAACCGTTTCGAGACGTTGCGCCCGGTGTCCGTCCCCACCTACGCGCCTCGTATGGTGTTCCGCCGCGTGACATCCCTGAAAGTGACCACAGATGACGATCCTGCCGCCGCTCCCGCGCCCCGGCCTCTCGCTGAAGACCCTGCGCGTCCACCAGCAGGGGGCTGTCCTGTCCATCGAACTCAGCACCCCTGAACAGGGCAACGCCGTCACGGACATGATGCTCGACGACCTGCGGGCCGTCCTGGATCACCAGGATCCGCAGGTGCGCGTCGTCGTGCTGTCCGGTGCCGGGGACGACTTCTGTCTCGGCGGCGACCGCTCCGAGTTCGTGCCGACGGACCCCGCGGCCGAGGGTGTGCGCATCTCCGGAATCAAGGCGCGGCGCGTCTACGAAGCCCTCACCGGCAATCCGGCGGTGACCATCGCCCGGGTCCAGGGCCGGGCCGTCGGTGCCGGTCTCGGCCTGGCGCTCGCCTGCGATCTGCGCGTCGGCAGTCCGGACGCGAGCTTCCGGCTGCCGGAACTCGCGCTCGGACTGCCCACGGCCTGGGCCGGGATCCTGCCTCGACTGATCAACGAGGTCGGCACCGCGCGCGCCCGTGACCTCGTCCTCACGGGGCGTGCCGTCGACGCCCAAGAAGCCCTGTCCCTCTCGCTCCTGCACAAAGTCGTGCCGGCCGAAGCGATCGACGCGGCCGTGGCCGCCTGGGCCAAGCCCATCATCCGCCGACCACCCGCCGCACTGCGTGTCACCAAGACACTGTTCAACTCCTACAGTGCCGCCACACTGCTGGCCGACGCCTCGGTCCTCGAAGCCGAACTGATGGCGGCGGCGGTGGCCGAGACCCACCGGGCGGCCGACGCCCCCTGACTCACCCCCACCGCTTGACCAGCGTGTACTCCGTGATCCCCGGCGGATAGTCGGGGATCACGCACACCACCTCGTAGCCCCGCTTCTGGTAGAACCGCGGCGCCTGGAACTCCCATGTCTCCAGACGTACGGCCGCGCAGCCCCGCTCCCGGCGGGCCAGCCGCTCCGCCCGCGCCAGCAGCCGCGAGCCGAGCCCCGCGCCCCGGTACCGTTCGTCGACCCACAGATACGTCACATGCAGCCAGGTCGCCCAGGTGTGCCCGACCAGACCGCCGGCCAGGGCGCCCGTACCGTCCAGCGCCCAGACGTGGAGGGGAACCTCGCGTGCGCCGGGAGTGGAGCGCAGGGCGCGCAGGACGGGAGAGACGGCGGTGTTCGTCTCCCGCAGCCGATCACGGAGCAGATCGCGCCGCTCCTTGTCGACTTCCGTCTCGATACGAAACATGCGGCTCACCATAAACGCGTCGGACGGCCAGTTCTGCAAATTGCCTTCCGCTCCAGCCCCCCGCCCGTACTCTGATGAACAGCACCGGTGGGGGCCGGTGCTGATCAGGGGGCGAGACAGCCGGGTACGACGCCCGATGTGGGGGTAGCGGTTTCTGCACGGCGGCGGCCGTGCGGTTGTGGCATCCCCAGGCGTCGTATCCGCGCTCCGTCGACGTTCTCCGACCTTTTGGGGTATCCCCTGCTCTTCAGGAGCCTGGGGAAGGGGGTTTCGTGGTTCGTATCCGAGTGCTGGTCGTCGACGACCATCGCATCTTCGCCGAGTCGCTCGCCGCCGCCCTGGCCGCCGAGCCCGATGTGGACGTCTCCGCGGCGGGCAGCGGCCCGGCCGCGGTCCGCAGTCTGGAACGCGCGGCAGCCGAGGGGCGCCGCTTCGACGTGCTGCTCGTCGACGCCGACCTGGGCTGCGCCGCGCCGGGCGTCCGGCCCGCGGTGCCGGTCAAGGAGGTCGGCGAGGACGGCATCGTCGACGGTATCTCCCTGGTCGCCGGGGTGCGCTCCGCACAGCCCGGAGTACGGACCGTCGTGCTCGCAGAGAAGGACGACCCGCGGCGGGCCGCGCTCGCCCTGCAGGCCGGAGCCTGCGGCTGGGTCGCCAAGGACTGCTCGCTGTCCCGGCTGCTCACGGTCATCCGGGGTGTGCTGCGCGACGAGACCCATCTGCCGCCCGCGCTGCTCACGGGGGTGCTCAGGGAGCTCACCGCCGCCCGCAAGCACCGCACCGAGAGCGAACGGCTCGTGGAGTCGCTGACCCCGCGCGAGCGGGAGGTCCTGCGCTGCATGGTCGCCGGCCTCGGCCGCAAGGCGGTCGCCGAACGGCTGTTCCTGTCCCCGCACACCGTGCGCACCCATATGCAGAACGTGCTGGGCAAACTCGGCGTCCACTCCACCCTGGCCGCCGTCGCGCTGGCCCGGCGGGCCGGCGTGGGTCCCGTGGACCTAGCCGGGGATGTTGTCGAACGGGGCGGTCAGCTGGCGTAGCAGCGCCGCGAGCTCACCGCGCTGGGCCCGGGACAGCTCCGCGAGGATCGCGCGTTCCTGGTCCAGCAGCCCGGCCAGGGCCTGGTCCGCGCGGTCCTGGCCCTCCTCGGTGAGACGCACCAGCACACCGCGCCGGTCGCTCGGGTCGGGCAGCCGTTCCACCAGGCTCTTCTTCGCCAGCCGGTCGATACGGTTCGTCATCGTGCCCGAGGTGACCAGGGTCTGCGTCAGCAACTGCCCCGGAGAGAGCTGGTACGGCGACCCGGCACGCCTGAGCGCGGTCAGCACGTCGAACTCCCAGGGCTCCAGACCGTGCTCCGCGAACGCCAGCCGGCGCGCCCGGTCCAGATGCCGGGCGAGTCTGCTCACCCGGCTGAGTACTTCCAGCGGCTCCACGTCGAGGTCCGGGCGCTCCCGGCGCCACGCTGCGACCAGCCGATCGACCTCGTCCTCCATGACGATCAGTGTAGTGGTTGTGTCGATGTGAAGTCTCTTGACGTCGAGACTCTTGACCGCGAGAGATGGTCGCGTCAAGGTGGACCTGTCGTCGAAGATCACGCCGAGGAGGCCTCATGTCCACCCCCACCTGGGACCCCGCCCAGTACCTGCGCCACGCCGGCCACCGCGCCCGCCCCTTCACCGACCTCCTCGCCCGCGTCCCGGAGCTGCCCACCGACCCGCCCCGCATCGCCGACCTCGGCTGCGGCCCCGGCAACGTCACCACCCTGCTCGCCGCCCGCTGGCCCACGGCCCGCATCACCGGGTACGACAACTCCCGCGAGATGCTCGACCAGGCCCACGTCGAACACGAGGGCCCCACCCCGGGCGGCGGCCACCTCGGCTTCGCCCACGCCGACGTGCGGACCTGGACGCCCGCCGAGCCGTACGACCTGATCATCAGCAACGCCACACTGCAGTGGGTGCCCGGGCACGTGGAGCGGTTCGCCGACTGGGTGGCGGGGCTCAAGCCCGGCGGGGGCTTCGCCTTCCAGGTGCCGGGGAACTTCGACTCCCCGAGCCATGTGCTGATGCGCGAACTCACCCTCTCCGCCCGGTGGAAGGCACGCCTGTCCGACACCCTCCGCCACGCCTACGCCGTCCACGCCCCGCAGCTCTACCTGGAGAAGCTCGCCGACCTCGGCTGCTCGGCGGACGTCTGGGAGACGACGTACATCCATCTCCTGGAAGGCGAGGACCCGGTGCTGGACTGGGTGAAGGGCACCGGCCTGCGCCCCGTCCTCACCGCCCTCGCCGACGACCCCGAGGCGCGGGAGGCGTTCGTCGCCGAGTACCGGGCGGCTCTGCGCGAGGCGTATCCGGCCGGCGCCCACGGCACACCGTTCCCGTTCCGGCGCATCTTCGCGGTGGCACGGAAGAAGGCCTGATGATCACCGCCGTCGACCACGTTCCCGGAGCCGGTCAAAGCTCCTTGAGGGCGTCCAGCGTGATGTCGAGGTCGAGGTCGTACGGGACGCCGAGCTTGAGCCGGTCGTGGTGGATGCCGGTCAGCGCGTACGTCTTCGACAGCGGGTCGAGCTCGTAGACCCGCACCACGGGGTGCCCGCTCTCTCCGGCCATCTCCACCAGCCAGAAGTGGGGGATGCCGGCAGCCGCGTACTTGTGGGGCTTGGTGTCCCGGTCGCGGGCTTCGGAGTCGGGGGAGACGACCTCCACGGCGAGCAGCACGTCGGCGGCCTCGAACAGGGTCTGCTCCAGGCCGGTGACGGCCTCGGCGCGGACGACGGACACGTCGGGCTCGGGGCCGTTGCGCCGGTCAAGGACGACGGTCATCTCGCGAAGGACCTTCAGCTGTTTCGGGGCCGCGCCACGCAGGCCGGCCAGCAAAAGGTCGATCATGCGGCTGTGGAAAATCCGCTGCGGACTCACGAAGACAAGGCTCCCGTCGATCAGCTCGGTGTGCGGCGGGAGGTCAGGCAGCGTGAACAGGTCGTCCACGGTGTACCCGTCCTGCGGCGGCACCGGCCAGCGGCAGCCGTGCTTGGCGGTCGGCTCGGCGGTCATGGTTCCTCCCATGGACGGGATTCTCGGCCTGCGGCACCACGGTAGCGGGCTCAATCCGCACGGGTCATCACAAAGAGTGACCCAGTCAGCTCTTGCGGCGACCTATCAAGTGCGGCTTCGCCTCCAGCCCGTCCAGCCCGTGCCAGGCCAGGTTCACCAGATGCGCCGCGACCTCGGACTTCTTCGGGCGGCGCACGTCCAGCCACCACTGCCCGGTCAGCGCGACCATGCCGACCAGGGCCTGCGCGTACAGAGGGGCCAGCTTGGGGTCGAAGCCGCGGCTCTTGAACTCGCGGCCCAGGATGTCCTCCACCTGGGTCGCGATGTCCGAGATCAGCGACGCGAAGGTGCCCGTCGACTGGGGGATGGGGGAGTCACGGACCAGGATCCGGAAACCGTCCGTGTACTCCTCGATGTAGTCCAGCAACGCGAACGCCGCCTGTTCGCACAGTTCGCGAGGGTGACCGGCCGTGAGGGAACTCGTCACCATGTCCAGCAGCCGGCGCATCTCCCGGTCCACCACCACCGCGTACAGCCCCTCCTTGCCGCCGAAGTGCTCGTACACCACCGGCTTCGACACCCCGGCCTTCGCCGCGATCTCCTCCACCGACGTGCCCTCGAAACCCTTCGCCGCGAACAGGGTGCGACCGACTTCCAGCAGCTGCTGACGGCGCTCGGCACCGGTCATCCGGGTGCGACGCGCACGCCGCGGCTTCTCATTGCTCGGGGTGCTGCTGGAGTCGGTCGCCACGGCGTCAATCATGCCGCCTCGGCCGTCTCCCTCTTGCCTCGGGAACCGTCCTCACCCGTGTTCCGGCGCGAATCGATACGCGAGCGTGACGGCCAGCGCACGTCGTACGCCCAGCCGCACAACTCGAACCAGCGGATCAGCCGTGCCGAGGAATCCAGCTGCCCCCGCTCCACCCCGTGCCGTGCCGACGTCGGGTCGGCGTGGTGCAGGTTGTGCCAGGACTCGCCGCAGGACAGGACCGCCAGCCACCACACGTTGCCGGAGCGGTCCCGCGACTTGAAGGGGCGCTTGCCCACCGCGTGACAGATCGAGTTGATCGACCAGGTCACGTGGTGCAGCAGGGCCACCCGCACCAGCGAACCCCAGAAGAAAGCGGTGAACGCGCCCCACCAGGACATCGTCACCAGACCGCCGATCAGCGGGGGCAGCGCCAGCGAGAGGAACGTCCACGCGATGAACTGACGCGAGATCGCCCGGATCGCCCCGTCCTTGATCAGATCCGGCGCGTACTTGTCCTGCGGAGTCTGCTCCTCGTCGAACATCCAGCCGATGTGCGCCCACCACAGGCCCTTCATCAGCGCCGGAACCGTCTCGCCGAACCGCCACGGCGAATGCGGGTCACCCTCCGCGTCGGAGAACTTGTGGTGCTTGCGATGGTCGGCCACCCACCGCACCAGCGGCCCTTCCACCGCCATCGACCCCATGATCGCGAGCGCGATCCGCAGGGGCCGCTTGGCCTTGAAGGAACCGTGGGTGAAGTAGCGGTGGAAACCGATCGTGATGCCGTGGCAGCCCAGGTAGTAGAAGAAGACCAGCAGGCCGAGGTCCAGCCAGCTCACCCCCCAGCCCCACGCCAGCGGCACCGCCGCCAGCAGCGCGAGGAACGGGACGGTGATGAAGAGCAGCAGCGTGATCTGCTCGATCGAACGCTTCTGCTCGCCACCCAGGGTGGCGGAGTGCGTGGAGGTGTCGTCGGTCGCCTTCGGAGAGTCTTCGATCACGTCGGAGCTCGAGGTCATGCGCGTCCCCTGTGAGGGTCTCTGGGATTCAGACAGACGCCGGGTCGACGGAACCGCGCGGTATTTCCTACGGTTCCGTAACCTACGGCATCGTAAGTATGGCAGTGCTGCGTCCGACGGCAAGAGGCCGCCAGCCTGCGCCTCCGTGTGGACACCTATCCTTGTGTCGGTCGGACAGCGCGGTCCGCTCACCATCCTTCCCGGCTGCCCGGCCCCGTATGCGGCACCCCGCCGCCCGAGGCCGCCCTCCGGGTTCCCTCCCAGACGAGCTTCAACACTGCAAGGAGCCGCACCTGTGAGCAGTGCCGACGACCTGACCACGAGCACCACCTCGACCAGCAGCGCACTGCGCGCCGACATCCGGCGCCTCGGCGACCTCCTCGGCGAGACCCTCGTCCGACAGGAGGGTCCCGAACTGCTCGAACTGGTCGAGAAGGTCCGCCGCCTCACCCGCGAGGACGGCGAAGCCGCCGCCGCACTCCTGCGCGGCACCGAACTGCAGACCGCCGCCAAGCTGGTCCGCGCCTTCTCCACCTACTTCCACCTCGCCAACGTCACCGAGCAGGTCCACCGTGGCCGCGAACTGCGCGCCAAGCGGGCCGCCGAAGGCAGCCTCCTCGCCCGCACCGCCGACCGCCTCAAGGACGCCGACCCCGAACACCTGCGCCAGACGGTCGCCAACCTCAACGTCCGCCCGGTGTTCACCGCCCACCCGACAGAGGCCGCGCGCCGCTCGGTTCTCAACAAGCTCCGCCGCATCGCCGCACTCCTGGAGACCCCCGTCATCCAGGCCGACCGCCGCCGCCACGACACCCGCCTCGCCGAGAACATCGACCTCGTCTGGCAGACCGACGAACTCCGCGTCGTCCGCCCCGAACCCGCCGACGAGGCCCGCAACGCCATCTACTACCTCGACGAACTCCACGCCGGCGCGGTCGGCGACGTCCTGGAGGACCTCACCGCCGAACTGGAGCGCGTCGGCGTCAAGCTCCCCGACGACACCCGTCCCCTCACCTTCGGCACCTGGATCGGCGGCGACCGCGACGGAAACCCCAACGTCACCCCCCAGGTCACCTGGGACGTCCTGATCCTCCAGCACGAACACGGCATCAACGACGCCCTCGAGACCATCGACGAGCTGCGCGGCTTCCTCTCCAACTCCATCCGCTACACCGGCGCCACCGACGAACTCCTCGACTCTCTCGGCACCGACCTCGAACGCCTCCCCGAGATCAGCCCCCGCTACAAGCGCCTCAACGCCGAGGAGCCGTACCGCCTCAAGGCCACCTGTATCCGGCAGAAGCTGGAGAACACCAAGCAGCGCCTCGCCAAGGGCACCCCGCACGAACCCGGCCGCGACTACCTCGGCACCGGCGAACTGCTGAGAGACCTCACGCTCATCCAGACCTCCCTGCGCGAGCACCGGGGCGCGCTGTTCGCCGACGGCCGCATGGACCGTACGATCCGCACGCTCGCCGCCTTCGGCCTCCAGCTCGCCACCATGGACGTACGCGAACACGCCGACGCCCACCACCACGCCCTCGGCCAGCTCTTCGACCGCCTCGGCGAGGAATCCTGGCGCTACGCCGACATGCCCCGCGACTACCGCACCAAGCTCCTCGCCAAGGAGCTCAGGTCGAGGAGGCCGCTGGCCCCCACCCCGGCACCCGTCGACGCGGCCGGCGAGAAGACCCTCGGTGTCTTCCAGACCGTCAAGCGGGCCCTGGAGGTCTTCGGACCCGAGGTCATCGAGTCGTACATCATCTCGATGTGCCAGGGCGCCGACGACGTGTTCGCGGCGGCGGTGCTGGCGCGCGAGGCGGGGCTGGTCGACCTGCACGCCGGCTGGGCGAAGATCGGCATCGTGCCGCTGCTGGAGACCACCGACGAGCTCAAGGCCGCCGACACCATCCTGGAGGACATGCTCTCCGACCCGTCCTACCGGCGCCTGGTCGCGCTGCGCGGCGACGTCCAGGAGGTCATGCTCGGCTACTCCGACTCCTCCAAGTTCGGCGGCATCACCACCAGCCAGTGGGAGATCCACCGCGCCCAGCGGCGCCTGCGTGACGTCGCCCACCGCTACGGCGTACGGCTGCGCCTCTTCCACGGCCGTGGCGGCACCGTCGGCCGCGGCGGCGGCCCCTCGCACGACGCGATCCTCGCCCAGCCCTGGGGCACCCTGGAGGGCGAGATCAAGGTGACCGAGCAGGGCGAGGTCATCTCCGACAAGTACCTCGTTCCGTCCCTGGCCCGGGAGAACCTGGAACTGACCGTCGCGGCCACCCTCCAGGCCTCCGCCCTGCACACCGCGCCCCGCCAGTCGGTGGAGGCGCTGGCCCGCTGGGACGCCGCCATGGACGTGGTGTCCGACGCCGCGCACCAGGCCTACCGCAGGCTCGTCGAGGACCCCGACCTGCCCGCGTACTTCTTCGCGGCCACGCCCGTCGACCAGCTCGCCGACCTGCACCTGGGATCGAGGCCGTCGAGGAGGCCCGACTCCGGCGCCGGGCTCGACGGACTGCGCGCCATCCCGTGGGTCTTCGGCTGGACCCAGTCCCGGCAGATCGTGCCCGGCTGGTTCGGCGTCGGGTCGGGACTGAAGGCCCTGCGCGAGGCCGGTCTGGACACCGTGCTCGACGAGATGCACGAGCAGTGGCACTTCTTCCGCAACTTCATCTCCAACGTCGAGATGACGCTGGCGAAGACGGACCTCAGGATCGCCGCCCACTACGTCGACACCCTCGTCCCCGACGACCTGAAGCACGTCTTCGACACCATCAGGGCCGAGCACGAACTCACCGTCCGCGAGGTGCTCAAGGTGACCGGTGAGAGCGAACTGCTGGACGCCACACCGGTGCTGAAGCAGACCTTCACCATCCGCGACGCGTACCTGGACCCGATCTCCTACCTCCAGGTCACCCTCCTCAAGCGCCAGCGCGACGCGGCCGCCGCGGGCGAGGCCCCCGACCCGCTGCTGTCCCGCGCGCTCCTGCTCACCGTCAACGGCGTGGCGGCGGGTCTGCGCAACACCGGCTGAGCCCGCCTCCGCACATGACAGTGCCCCCGAGCCTCGTACGGGCTCGGGGGCACTGTCATCCGTTCATCCGGTCATCCGGCCGGTGTCAGGCCTTACGGCGACGGAACATCAGGTAACCGCCCCCCGCGAGCAGCGCTGCGGCAAGTCCGGACAGCAGGCCCACCGGAGCACCGTTGCCGGTCTCCGCGAGGTCGCCGCCGGTGCCCTGCGCGGACGGGGAGGACGAGGCCGACGGGTCCACCGACTCGCCGGCGGACGAGCCCGGGCTCGGCGACGCGGACGGCCCGGCCGACGCGCCGGCGGAGGAACTCGGCGACGCGGACGGCGACCCGGACGGCGACCCGGACGGCGTCGAACCGCCGCCACCCTCGCCGTCGTCCGCGCAGTCCGTCCAGAAGACCTTGTGCTTGGCGGCGGCGCTGTTCTCGCCGACGAAGTTCCAGAACAGCTTGTAGTGCCCGTCGGGCAGGGACAGGTCGTCCGTACGGCCGTGACCGTCGCCGCCCAGAGTGATCTCGCCCGACTTCACCGTCTCGCCCTTGACGCCGGCCGTGGGGGCCCAGGCCTCGATGTGCCAGTCGACCTCCTGGACGGCGTCAAAACCGAAGGCGTCGAGATAGAAGGTGCACACGTGCGGCTCGTTCTTACGGAGCTCCTCCCCGGTGGTGGCGTCGTGGATCTTCACGGTGCCGTTGTCACCAGGAGCGGTGGCGTGGGCGGAGGGGGCGACCATCAGGGCGGCCGAGGCGACGGCGCACAGGGCGCCGGCGCGGGTGATGCTACGCATGTGGCATTCCATCTTCGAGATGTGAACGGGAAGATGTGGAGGGGGCGGCTCAGCATCCAGCCCGGACTGACCGCAAGTCAATCACAAACAGGAAACACTTGATCTCTCCACAGAGGAGAGAACGCCGAACACCCCCAGACCGTCACGAACGCGACCCCGTCAGAGATCGGATCGCCACGAACGGCCCTCCCGCGACGCTCAGATCACCACGAACGCCGCCGTGAGCAGCGCGACCCCCGCCCCCGCCAGCACCCACGCCACCCGCGTCCGCCTGAGCCCGCCCGCGACCACCACCGACGCCAGCAGCAGCGCACCGCCCATCGGCACCCACGCGTACAGCACCCCGGCGGGGCCCGACCGCAGCACGTCGTCACTGCCGGGCTTCACGACCACGTCGTACGTCTCACCCTTGCGCACCGCGACCGTACGCGCGATGACCACGCTCCTACGGGCCCGCGAGCCGACCGACACCGGCGTGTACGGCCCCGTACAGACATCCCCCGCGCACCGCGTCACATGGACCGTGCCCCGCTCCCGCCCCTTGGTGAGCATCACGTGCTGAGCCGAACCCCACGACGCCCACACACCCGCGATCAGGATCAGCGCCACGACCGTCCCCATCGACACGAGCCGCCCGAACCGCAGCGCGACGACCGAGGTCCGACGGGAAGAGACGGCAGTGGCAGGCATGGCCGGGATCATTGGCCATCGGGTCACCCGAAGTCAAAGCGTCCCGGTCTCAGATCCGTGCGAGGACTCCGGGACAAGCCCCAACTTCCTTAACATGGACAGAAGATGATGCCCGTGAGAGACGGGACACCCGGGGGGCGGCGATGGGCACCTTGTTGTTCGTGCACGGTACCGGCGTACGGCGACACGACTACAGCGAGACGCTGGACCACCTGCGCACCGCGCTCACCCGCCTGGTCCCCGACGCCCAGGTGCACGACTGCTACTGGGGCGACACGTTCGGCGTCCCGTCAGGCGTGGGCGGCGGGGCGCTGCCCGGCGCGGCCCCGGCGGTCGAACTGGACGTCACCGCGGAGCGGAATCTCACCGAGGAGGACCGTGACGTCCTGCTGTGGGGGCAACTCTACGAGGACCCACTGGCCGCGCTGCGCCCGCCGGACGACGAGAACGACGGCGGCCGCGTCCTGCTCGGCGACCGCACGGGCCGCCACGTCGAAACACTCGCCCGCGAGCTCGCCCATCAGCCCCCCACCGCTCTGCACCCGTTCCTCCCGCACGAGCCGGCCCGGACCGCGTTCTCAGTCTCCCTGACCGCTGTCCTCGACAGCGCGGCCGGCCGCAGCGCCCTCGCCCAAGGGGCCGGCCCCGGCCGGCTGCCCCGCGCCGTCGCCACCGCCGCCGTCGCCCACTACCTGGGCGGATTCCTGTGGCGCGGCGCGCCGCTGCCCTGGAACAGGGCCGAGCGCGACGAAGTGGTGGGCATCGTCACCGGCGAACTCGGCGGCGAGGCGCGCGGCACCGGAAGAGTGGCCCTGCGCACGTCCTGGTGGGCGGCGCAGCGGTTCGGCGTGGTCTCCTTCCTCGGCCGGCGAGCCGACCGGCTCCGCCCGTGGGTCATGGAACGCATCCACCCCCAGGGCGGCGACATCCTCAAGTACCTCGCGCGCGGCGAGGCGCTGCGCACCTTCCTGCGGCAGCGCGTCGCCGAAGTCGCCGTCGGGCATGGCCCCGTCGTGCTGTTCGCCCACAGCCTGGGCGGTATCGCAGCCGTGGACCTGCTCGCGCAGCAGGAACTCAGCGGCGTACGCCACCTCGTCACCGCCGGGTCCCAGGCCGCGCACCTGCACGAGATCGGCGCCCTGCCCGGCCTCGCCCCCGGAGAGAGGCTCCCGGCGCACTTCCCCCGCTGGACCAACATCTACGACAAACGCGACCTGCTCGGCTTCGTCGCCGAACCGGTTTTCGGGGACCGGGTCCGCGACGTCGAACTCAACGACGGGCAGCCTTTTCTCGCCGCCCACAGCGGCTACTTCCGCAACTCCGCCGTCCACGCGCTGCTCGCCGACATCCTGCGGGACACCGTATGAGCACACCGCCGCGTCCCCCCTCGCCCGAGCGCACCTGGGCCGTGCTGGTGGGGGTGGGGCAGTACGCCTCGCCCGCCTGGGCCCCGCTCAGGGAAGCCGCCGCCGACGCCCTCGGCCACGCCAAGTGGCTGCGTGACCAGGACGTACCGGCGAAGCAGATCCGGCTGTTCGTCTCACCGCACGACGATCCGGCCGTCCAGGAGACCGCACAGCGACTCGGCATCACCGTCCAGCCCGCCGAGCGCCAACTGCTGGAGAGGGTCCTGACCGAGGAAATGCGCGGCTGGGAGGGCGACCTGCTGTGGCTCGCCTGGAGTGGACACGGCGTGACGAGCCCCGACGCCGGCGACCTGTTGCTGCTGTGCGGCGACGGCCCCGAGCAAGGGGAGTGGACCATCAACGCGGCCTCCATCGAGGACATGCTGCAGTCCGACCCCTACAAGGACATCCCGCTCAAGTTCTTCTTCATCGACGCCTGCCGCACCCGCACACCGGCGGCCAGGCGGTACGGAAAGGCCATCCTCCCGGTGCCGCCCGACGCGCGGTCCGAGGTCGACCTGTCCGTGCTCTACGCCACCCAGGACAACACCAGCGCGGGCAGCGGCCGGCTGGGCTTCACCCACGCCCTGCTCCAGCACCTGCACATGGAGCGGCCCTGGCCCCCCGATGTCGAGAAACTCCGCAGTGCCGTCGAGAAAGACCTCGGCAGGCTCGGGCAGGTCCCCGAGCTGAGCACCCGCAAATGGCGGGGGAACAGCAACCACGAGGAGATCATTCCCCAGCGCTCCCTTCCCAGCTGGCTGCGCACCCACGAACAGGCCCTCGACAAACTCGGCGACAACTACAAGAACGACGCGCTGCGTTACTCCGACCCCCCTGAGGAGGCCGAGCACCGACCCGACAACATCCTCACCGGACTGCGGAACGCCGACGAATCCGTCACCGGAGTGCTGCTGACCGGCCCCGCCGGCGTCGGCAAGACCCGTACCTGCGTCGAAGTCGCGGGCCGGGCCCTCGAACACGGCTGGACCGTCCTCCACGTCGACCACGACCCCGACCCGTCAGAAGGGGCCCTCCTCGACGAGATCCGCAGAATACGCGCCGACCAGCCCGGGAAGCCCCTCCTGCTCGTCCTCGACTACCTCGACCTGTTCAAAAGCCTCGGCCTGGTGCAGTTCGCCAAATCCCTGCGCACCGAGGCCGGCGACGGAGCACGGATCGCCTGTCTGGCGACGGTCCGCCCGGGCGCCCTCGCGATCGTCGACGATCGCTTCGCCCCCGAGCTCTTCCACCAGGAGATCCGCCTCCCCGAGGACGAGGCGCACCAGCGGTCGGTCGCCCGCACGATCTTCGAGTCGGTCGCACGCCAAGCCCTGGACGCGTGGGGCCTGGACGAGATGGCCGACATCTGCACCACCCGCCCCGGCTTCGCTCTGCCCCACGCCATCGCGGTCGAGAAACACTTCCAGAAGATGAAGGCCCGCGGCGAGGACCTCTCCGCACCGCCCCCGTCCCTCCCCCGCGGCGACCTCGTCCTCTGGCTCCGCAGGCGCACCGACGCAGACCTGCCCGGCACCGACCGTCCGCTGCTGCTGGCCAGCACCCTGGCCGCCCTGTGCTGCCCGCACTCCCGGACCCCCGTCGAGCGCACCGTCGACAGCTACCTGGCCCATGTGCCCGACGCCGAGGACCGCGCCGCCGACATCGTCGCCCACCTCGAAGAACTCGGCTGGCTGCGGCACACCACCGACGGCACCGACCGCGTCCGCATGGTGCACGACGCCGTCACCGACACCTTCCTCGACCGGGCCCTGCGCTACCGCAGCAGAACCGGAACGGGCACCAGAACCCTCGACTCCCGCGCATTGCGCGGCTTCCTCGACGCACTCATCGACGACCCCGAAGCCTACCGACAGGCCGTCGAACACCTCAGCCGCTGGGCCGCCGACCTCCCGCCACACGACGGCGCGGGGCGCAGACTCCCCACCGAATGCGCGGACTGGCTCGGCGAGGACGAACGCAAGAAAACGGTCCTCCGCACGTTCCTCGCCGCCCCCCGCGAGGGCATGCGCACCCTCGTAGCGATGATCTCCGCCGAACCCTGGCGGCAAGGCACCATCCGCACCTGGCCCGACATCGCCGGACCCTGGATCCGGGCCACCGAGCAGACCGAACCCGCACTCGCCCGGACCTTCCTCACCCAAGCCGTCCGCAACCACGGCGGACACCTGCCCGAAGTCCTGCTCGACGCGGCCCGCGACTGGCTCGACCAGCACACGGCGACCGACCCCAACGCACTTCCCCTGATCACCGCCCTCCTGAGCAGCCCCGGCCCGCCTTTCGAGGACCAAGGCCGCCGCGACCGCCTCGAAGACCACGCCCTGACCTGGCTCCGCGAGCACGGCCGCCGCCGCGACGCCCGCCGTCTCCTGCTGTCCCTGCTGAACACCGGCGCGTGCGGTCCCACCGTCCAACGGGCCGCCACCCGCACCGCCCTCGCCCTGGTCCTGGCCCGCCGGGCCCCCGCCGACCGCGACACCGAGTGGCTGCTCACCGCCCTCTACCGCGCCGGCCACCTCACCGACGAAGAGTGGCCCCGCCTCCAGAAGGCCACCAAGGCCTGGCTGGCCAGGCACCCCACGGAAAGCAGAGCCAGCCACCTCCTGAAGGAGGCGATCAACCGCACCGACATACCCGCCCCCCAAGCACAGCACATCGCCGACGCGGCGCTCGCCTGGTTGAAGACCCACGCGTCCAAGGACTACGCCGACTTCGTCCTCTCCGCCCTGCTCAAACGGGAAGGACTGCCCGCGCCAACCCTCAGGAAGGCAGTCCAACACGTCCGCGAAACCTGGGAACCGGACCGGTTGACCGCCTCCAACGCGTCCTTCGTCATCGCCCCTCTGCTGCACGACAACCGCGCCACAGCCATCCCCGACCTCATGCCCGCCAACGTCGCCACAGCCCTGCGCTGGCTGGAGAAGAACGGCACCCAACCCCACGCCAGCTTCGTCCTCGCCAACCTCCTCCGGCTCCGCGACGCCGCCACCCCGACCCAGGACACGGCCACCGTCAAAGCCGAAGCGATCACCACCGCTCTGGCCTGGCTCAAAGCCAACCCCGGCTGGGACGTCCACCTCATCGGCTCACTCCTCGCCCAAGGACCCCACATGAGCCTGCCCCAGCGACACGAAGCCGCAGGCGAGATCGTGCGGCGCATGGAGGACGACACACACCGCGGCGCGGGCCCCGGCCTCGAAGACAGCTTCGTCCACCGCGAACTCCTCGAGATGAAAGGCCTCACCGCCGACCTCCAGGACGCCGCCTTCCGGCACGCCGAGATCTGGCTCGGCATCCACGGCCCCGAACCAACCGCCTCGTTCGTCGTCGCACCCCTCCTGTTCCAGGCCAAAGCCTGCGGCGCCCGGACCGAACTCAGCCTTGCCGCCGAGCACGCCCTGCGCTGGCTGGACACTCACGGCACCACCAAAGAGGCCGCGTACGTCCTGAAGAACCTCCTCTTTGCCCCCGGCATCCACACCGCGGACCTCGACCCCGAAACCGTCGCCCACCGCACCCTCGACCACGCCGTGGCCTGGCTCGCAACCAACGGCCTCGACCTCGAGCAGTTCGCCACCTCCACAGGCGCCTCGGTCCTCGGCCGGCTCCTCGACCGGCGCACGGAACTCACCCCCGGACAGGCCGCCACCCTCCTCGACACCGCCACAGCCGGACTGGAACACCGTCCACGCACACCGGACACGGCCACCGAGGAGAACCGCCTCCTGCGCCTGCTCCTCAGAGCACCCCTCACCGACCCGGACACCGAATCCCGCACAGTCCGATGGACCCTCGACAGACTCGGCCCCCACCCCGCCGGCCCCGACGACAGCTGGGTCCTCAGCATCCTGCTGCGCCGCGTCATCAAGGCCGGAACCCGTGACACCGACGTCATCGGCGCCACGCTCCGCTGCCTGGGCACCCATCCCCGCCTCTTCGAGGACTACCACGCCCTCCACCGACTGCTGGGCATACGGCCCCTCCCGCCCTTCGCCCGGCAACCCACCGAAGACCACGCCACCGAGTGGCTCGAGCAGCACGCCACCACCGTGGAAGCCGGCCTGATCATCGCCGGCCTGCTCACCCAACGCGGGGACACCGGCACCCCCACCGACGACGTCGTACGCACCGCCCTCACCTGGCTCGACGACCACGCACCCCGCCGCACCGCCCGACACGTCCTCGCCGCCCTCGCCCACGACGCCGCACCCCACCGCGACACCCTGCACACCCACGCCGAGCGGTGGCTCGAAGCCAACCCCGACGCCACCGACGAAGACCGGCAGACCGTCCTCGCCGCCCATCCGCCGGCCGGCTGACAGGCCTCAGGAGTTGTACGTGCTCTGCGCCCGCTCCAACCCCTCGATCACCAGAGCCTCCACCGCGTCCGACGCCCGGTCCACGAAGTAGTCCAGCTCCTTGCGCTCCGCCGACGAGAAGTCCTTCAACACGAAGTCCGCCACCTGCATACGACCAGGAGGCCGCCCGATCCCGAACCGCACCCGGTGATACTGAGCACCCATCACCTTCGTCATCGACTTCAGCCCGTTGTGCCCGTTGTCCCCACCACCGAGCTTCAACCGCAACGTCCCGAAATCGATGTCCAACTCGTCATGAACCGCCACGATCCGCTCCACCGGCACCTTGTAGAAATCCCGGAGCGCGTTCACCGGCCCACCCGACAGGTTCATGTACGACATCGGCTTCGCCAGCACCACCCGCCGGTTCCCCGGCCCCGGCGGCCCGATCCGCCCCTCCACCAACTGCGCCTGCGCCCTGCCCGCCCGCTTGAACCGGCCCCCCATCCGCTCCGCGAGCAGATCGGCCACCATGAAGCCGACGTTGTGCCGATGGCCCGCGTACTCGGGCCCCGGATTGCCCAGCCCCACGATCAGCCAGGGCACGTTGGCATCGGTCGTCACGTCCATGTCTCCTTGATACGCGCCAGCCGCTGCCCCCGGAGGGAACAGCGGCTGACAAAACGACGACGGTGAGGATCAGGCCTCGACCAGCACGAGGTCGAAGATCACGCCTCGGCGGACTCCGTGCCGCCCTCGGACTCCTCGCCGGCGGCCTCCTCGGCCTGCGCGGCCAGAATCTGCAGGACGACGGTGTCCCCGTCCACGCCCAGCTTGGTGCCCGACGGCAGCGGGATGTCCTTGGCGAGGATCGAGTCACCGGCCGACAGACCCTCGATGGAGACCGTGACGGACTCCGGGATGTGCGTGGCCTCCGCCTCGACCGGCAGCGCGTTCAGAACGTGCTCCAGCAGGAAGGCGCCGGGAGCCAGGTCACCCTCGGTGTGCACGTAGATCTCGACGTTGACCTTCTCGCCACGCGTGACCAGCTGCAGGTCCACGTGCTCCAGGAAACCCTTGATCGGGTCACGCTGCACCGACTTCGGGATCGCCAGCTCGTTCGACTTACCGTCGATGTCCAGCGCGATCAGAACGTTCGGCGTACGCAGCGCCAGCAGCAGCTCGTGGCCCGGAAGCGTCAGGTGCAGCGGGTCGGAACCGTGACCGTACAGAACACCGGGAACCTTGCTGTCACGGCGGATACGACGGGCCGCACCCTTGCCGAACTCGGTACGGGTGGTCGCCGAGAGCTTGACCTCGGACATATGGATCACTCCTCGTAGAACTGGGAACGGACGTGGTCACCCGGCCACGAACGGCCTGCTACGAAGAGCGCGTCGATAACGGACAGCCGTACCGCACAGGTACGGCCTCCCTCGCCGAGCAACTTCACCAGTCTACTCGGAGCAGGAGGCCGTACCAAAAAGGATCTTCGCCGCTTCTCGACTACCGCTCGTCGACTACCGCTCGTCGACTACTGCTCGTCGACTACTGCTCGTCGAACAGGCTCGTCACCGAGCCGTCCTCGAACACCTCACGCACCGCACTGGCGATCGTCGGCGCGATCGACAACACCTTTATCTTGTCCAGGTCCGCACCCAGCTCACCCGGCGTCGGCAGCGTGTCCGTGAAGATGAACTCGCTCACCCGCGAGTTCTTCAGCCGGTCCGCCGCCGGACCCGACAGCACACCGTGCGTCGCCGTCACGATGACGTCCTCCGCACCGTGCGCGAACAGCGCGTCCGCGGCGGCACAGATCGTGCCACCGGTGTCGATCATGTCGTCGACCAGCACACACACCCGGCCCTTGACCTCACCCACGACCTCGTGGACGGTCACCTGGTTCGCCACGTCCTTGTCACGCCGCTTGTGCACGATGGCCAGCGGCGCGCCCAGCCGGTCACACCAGCGGTCGGCGACCCGCACCCGGCCCGCGTCCGGGGACACGACCGTCAGCTTGTCCTTGTCCACCTTCTTGCCCACGTAGTCCGCGAGGAGAGGAAGGGCGAAGAGGTGGTCCACCGGACCGTCGAAGAAACCCTGGATCTGATCCGTGTGCAGATCCACGGTCAGGATGCGGTGCGCACCCGCCGTCTTCATCAGGTCCGCGATCAGACGCGCCGAGATCGGTTCACGCCCACGGTGCTTCTTGTCCTGCCGCGCGTAACCGTAGAACGGCACAATGACAGTGATGGAGCGAGCCGACGCACGCTTCAACGCGTCGATCATGATCAACTGCTCCATGATCCACTGATTGATCGGAGCCGTGTGGCTCTGAATCACAAAGCAGTCCGCACCACGCGCCGACTCCTGATAACGGACATAGATCTCCCCGTTCGCGAAGTCGAAGGCCTTCGTCGGAACAACCCCGACACCCAACTGCTCGGCGACCTCCTTGGCAAGCTCGGGGTGGGCGCGGCCGGAGAAGAACATCATCTTCTTCTCGCCGGTCGTCTTGATCCCGGTCACAGCACTGTCTCCTCAGAGGTTTCTCAGCGGGTACCGAACGACCGTCTCAACTGGCTGCGAGAGGCCGCCTCGGCTGGTGGGGTGCGAGTGCGCACTTATCACGGTACGCCGTGTCAGGCGCACACGTTTCCGGTCAGCCCTCGCCGTCCTCCCCACGCGACGCCGCCTCGGCCGCCTTCGCCGCCGCGCTCCCCGGACGCTTACGAGCCACCCAACCCTCGATATTCCGCTGCTGACCGCGGGCCACAGCCAACGAACCGGGCGGCACATCCTTCGTGATCACGGACCCCGCGGCGGTGTACGCACCGTCCCCGACCGTGACAGGAGCCACAAACATGTTGTCCGAACCCGTACGGCAGTGAGAGCCGACCGTGGTGTGGTGCTTGTCCTGCCCGTCGTAGTTCACGAACACGCTCGCCGCACCGATGTTGGTGTACTCACCGATCGTCGCGTCACCCACGTAGGACAGATGCGGGACCTTCGTCCCCTCCCCGATCGACGCGTTCTTCGTCTCGACGTACGTACCGACCTTCGACTTCAGCCCGAGCCGCGTCCCCGGCCGCAGATAGGCATACGGCCCCACAGTCGCCTCCGGCCCGACCTCCGCACCGTCCGCCACCGTGTTGTCCACCCGCGCCCCGGCACCGACCACGGTGTCCGTCAGCCGGCTGTTCGGCCCCACCACCGCACCCTCACCGAGATGCGTCGCCCCGTGCAACTGCGTCCCCGGCAGCACGGTCGCGTCCTGCTCGAAGGTGACGCTCACATCGACCCACGTGGTGGCCGGGTCGACCACGGTCACCCCGCCCAGCATCGCCTCGGTCAGCAACCGGTCGTTGAGGATCCGCCGCGCCTGCGACAACTGCACCCGGTTGTTGATCCCGGCGATCTCACGATGATCGCCGGCGACACACGCCCCGACCCGATGCCCGGCCTCCCGCAGAATGCCGAGAACGTCCGTGAGGTACTCCTCACCCTGCGAGTTGTCCGTACGCACCTTGCCCAGAGCGTCGGCGAGAAGCTGCCCGTCGAACGCGAACACCCCCGAGTTGATCTCCCGGATCGCCCGCTGCGACTCGGACGCGTCCTTGTGCTCGACGATCCCGGTGACAGCCCCCGACGCCCCGTCCCGCACGATCCGCCCGTACCCGGTCGCATCCGGCACCTCAGCCGTGAGCACGGTGACCGCGTTGCCGTCGCCGGAATGCGTCGCGGCGAGGGCCTGCAGCGTCCCCGCGGTCAGCAGCGGAGTATCCCCGCACACGACCACCACGGTCCCGTCGACCGACCCGCCCAGCTCCTCAAGAGCCATCCGCACGGCATGCCCCGTACCGTTCTGCTGCGCCTGCACCGCCGTACGCACCTCGGCGTCGGTCTCGGCCAGGTGCGCGGTCACCTTCTCGCGGGCGTGACCCACGACCACGACCAGGTTCTCCGGCTGCAACTCACGGGCGGCGGCCAGCACATGGCCCACGAGGGAACGGCCACAGATCTCATGCAGGACCTTGGGTGTGGCCGACTTCATACGGGTGCCCTCACCCGCTGCGAGAACGACGACGGCTGCCGGGCGAATGGCGCTCACGGGGTTGCCCTTCGGCTTCTGGGAGGGGGTGGACATCCGCAGGATACCGGGGTGTTTCGTGGGGGATATGAGAGTGGGCCCTGACTGTGCAGTCAGGACCCGAACCGAGGTCTTGTGCGCTGTGGCTCCCCCGCAAGGATTCGAACCTTGTCCTGCTGGTACCAAAAACCAGTGTGCTGCCAGTTACACCACGGGGGACGGCGCTTCAGACCTTACCTGAGACGTCCCTGCGCCTGGGACACGATTCCCTCCCATCAGCCTTCGATGCGGATGTACAGGTCTGCGCTTCTCGCGACGGTGATGACGAGGCAGCCGTGGTAGTCGTCACCGGTGTTCTTGCGGACGGTCTTGGGGTTGTGCTTCTTGATCGTCGGCCGTGCGAAGGTCGAAACATCAATGCTGGCGAGGTCTGCCCAGTGCCGATGCGCGGCGTCGATATCCGCCGATTCGTGGATCAGGACGCGGAAGCGTAGGCGGTTTCGATCTACGCCGAGCAGATCGAGCCATGCGAGGTAGGTCTGGATCACGCCCGGATCACTGTTGACGAAGACAGCGCGTTCGCGTCGGTCGTACGGTTTGCTCTTTGAGCCCTCAGCCCAATACAGCGCGACGCCGGCCACGAACAGTTCCCGATCCGTCAGGCTGCCGACCTCCTGGTTTGCTGCCAGCCTGGTTTTCTTGCGCTCCTCGTTCTGGGTCTCGCGTAGCCTCACCAGCCCTTCCCTCATGAGTGCTTGCTGTTCTCCCGGGGTGTAGCGCGGTTCGGGCCTCGGCAGGTCCCGCACCCACAGCGACACCGAACTCCTCGAGCAGCCCAGTTCCACCTCGATCTGGTCGTACGTCCAGCCCTGGAGCCGTAGCTCGCGTGCCCGCTCCCGCAGGTCATCCTTCGCATTCGGCCGCTTGGTCCACTCGGGCGGCGGTTCCCCCTTGACCAGTTGGTTGAGGATGTCGTTGTTGAAGATCTTCAGCTCGTCGCGGATCTGCCGAAGGCTGTAGCCGCCGCGTCGCAGCGCCACCGCCCGCTCCCGCAGCCCCTCGAAGTCCGCGTACTTGCCGTGTGGATGTGCCATAGGCATACCGTCCGGGCGGAATGCGATCTTCCGGGGTCGAACAGGAGCTGGTTCAGCAGTTCGAGGGATTTCGGGCCGTATCGTCGTCGTTCGGTCACTGAATGTGGTGTAGGCCAGTCACGGAAACTCACCGGAAAAGGGGCGCCCGGCGACCGTAGTCTGGAGGGCATGACCACGACGGGGGAACACCACGCGACGGCCGCGGAAGGGCCGTGGTGGTGGGAGCGCAGGCGCAGTGCGGTGCTGGATGTGGGTCTGGCGCTGGTGTCCGCGGTGGAGTGTGCCGTGGAGGGGGTTCCGTTCGCGCGGGACGCGGGGATTCCGCTCGGTGCGGGGATCGTGTTCGGTTTGTCGGCCGGTTCGGTGCTGGTGTTGCGGCGGCGGTGGCCGATCGCCGTGGTGCTCGTGTCCATCGCGATCACGCCCGCCCAGATGGGCTTTCTGATGGGCATCGTCGGCCTGTACACGCTGGCCGCCTCGGAGTTGCCGCGTCGGATCATCGGTTCGCTGGCGGGGATGTCGCTGGTGGGGACGTTGATCGTGACGTTGGTGCGGGTGCGGCAGGACATGGCGCGGGGGGATCTGACGCTGGGGGACTGGTTCGTCCCGTTCGCGTCGATCACGACGTCGCTGGGGCTGACCGCGCCGCCGTTGCTGCTGGGTCTGTATGTGGGGGCGCGGCGGCGGCTGATGGAGAGTTTGCGGGAGCGGGCGGACAGTCTGGAGCGGGAGCTTCAGTTGCTGGCGGAGCGGGCCGAGGAGCGGGCCGAGTGGGCGCGTAATGAGGAGCGGACGCGGATCGCGCGGGAGATGCATGACGTTGTCGCGCATCGGGTGAGTTTGATGGTGGTGCATGCGGCGGCGTTGCAGGCGGTGGCGCGGAAGGATCCCGAGAAGGCGGTGAAGAACGCCGCGCTGGTGGGGGATATGGGGCGGCAGGCGCTGACCGAGTTGCGGGAGATGCTCGGGGTGCTGCGCAGTGGCGAGCCGGGGCCGGCGCGGCGGGAGAGTGTGCCGCTCGCGGCGGTGGGGGTGGCGGCCGCGGCGGCGGCTTCGCGGGCGGTGGATGACGGGGGTGCGGCGGACGGGCCGTGTCTGTCGGATCTGGATGTGCTGGTGGGCCAGTCGGCGGCGGCGGGGATGGTGGTGGAGCTGTCGGTGGAGGGGGAGTCGCGGGAGTACGCGGCGGAGATCGAGCAGACGGCGTTCCGGGTGGTGCAGGAGGCGTTGACGAACGTCCACAAGCATGCGGCGGGGGCCAAGACGCATGTGCGGTTGGCGCATCGGGGGGCGGAGGTCGCGATGCAGGTGGAGAACGAGCCTCCGGGTGAGGTGTCGGCGGCGTCTGCGCGGTTGCCGTCGGGGGGCAATGGCTTGGTGGGGATGAAGGAGCGGGTCCTGGCGCTGGGCGGGGTGTTCGTGTCGGGGCCGACGGAGGCGGGGGGTTTTCGGGTGTCGGCGGTGATTCCGGCGTCGTAGGGACGGAATCCGGCGTCGTAGGGACGGAATCCGGCTCCGTCCGGCTCCGGTCGGCTTTATCCGGTGGTGAGGCGGGTGGGTTCGGTGCCGGCGACGAGGGTGGTGAGGGCGCGGTCGAGGTCGGGGCCGAGGTACCAGTCGCCGGTGTGGTCGAGGGCGTAGACCCGGCCTTCGGTGTCGATGGCGAGGAGGGCCTGGGTGTCGGTTTCGGCGCCGAGCGGGCAGACCTCGGTGTCGAGGGCGCGGCCGAGGTCGCCGAGGGTGCGGGCCAGGTGGAGGCCGTGCAGGGGGTCGAGGTGGAGGGTGGCGGGGGCGACCTGGCGGCCGGGGCCGGTGGGGGTGATGTGCAGTCCGCCGAATTCGGCCCAGGCTTCGACGGCGGCGGGGAAGACGGCGTGCCGGTGTCCGGCCGGTGAGGTGTGGTCGCGCAGGGTGTCGGCCCAGATCTCGGCTTGTTTTATGTCCCAGCGTCCGGGTTGCCAGCCGGCGGCGCGCAGGGCGGCGTCGACGGGTACGGCGAAACGGGTGGTGGTGCGGTCGGGGTGCATCTGCCCTTCGTTCGTGGAGATCGTTCGGTGGCGCGTGATCGTTCGGTGGTGCCTGATCGTTCTGGGTTGCGTGATCTTTCTGGGGGACGTGGGGGGAGGGTGTGGGGCGTTCAGCTGTCTGTTGTCGTGGAGTCGACGATGCGGACGCCGAAGTGGGCGCTGAGCGCTGTGCAGGCCCGGCAGGGGGCGGCGAAGGTGCCGTGGAGGGGGTCGCCGTCCTCGCGGATGCGGCGGGCGGTGAGTTTGGCCTGCTTGAGGGATCTTCGGGCTTCGCCGTTGGTCAGGGGTTTGCGGGCGGCGCGTTTGCTGCGGGCGGCGTCCACCGCGGCGATGTGGCGGGATATCAGCAGGGCTTCGGCGCAGCGGCCGGTGAAGCGGTCGCGTTGTCCGCTGGGGAGGGTGTCGAGGAAGTCCTGGACGAGGGGGTGCAGGGCGGGGGGCTGGTCGCCGCGGGCGGCGGTGCCGGTGAGGGTGGTGCCGCGGACGGAGAGGGCGGCGGCGATGGTGGGGAGTATGCCGTCGCGGCGGTGGCGCAGGGTGGGGGCGTGCGGGGTGTCGGTGCTGCTCCAGCCGATGCGGGGGTCGCCGGACGTGCCCGGTCGCGGTCCTGGGTGTGGTCCCGTCTGCGTGGCGTTCATGATCGTCATCCCCTCGCGAGCATCCCCCCGGCGGACACAGACTGCCAAATGGCGTGGCTGGTGCGGAAGCTGGGGCGGTGCGACACGCCCGTGTTCGGGCAGGCTGTCACGGTGGGGTGACGGCTGGTCACGGAAGCGGAGGGGTGCTGACCGGTGCCCGGTGACCGGGTTCGTCGTACCGCATAGGCTGTCGGCACCGCGTTCCACGCGGTCGGTGCGTGGAGTGAAGTGGGCAGAAGTCGGGGCGGGCGTCGAGACGTGGTCGAGACGGTCGTCGTGATGGACGAGACAGTCGATACGGGGCGTAGTGGCGCGGAGTCGGTCACTACGGGTCGTACAGAGTGCCGCAGGGGGCAACCGCCATGACGACAGGTCGGCTCGGGCTGGGGGCGCCTCCCGGCCGTCAGGCCGGGGGACAAGCCGTGCCGCCGAACGCGGCGTATGCCGGGCAGGTCGTGCATTTCCCGGATCCGGTCCGGGCGGCCCGTCACCCGAGAGGGGTACGGGTGGACGAGCGTGGTTACCCCGACTTCTCCGCGTATGCGCGGGCGGCGGTGGAGATCGCGGAGCCGCCGGAGGGTTTCGGGGTCGATGAGTTGCGGCTGACGGACTACGTGTCGGCGAACGCGGCGTTGTCGGCGACGGGGCACGAGTTGTGGGACACGGTGCCGGCGGTGGCGACGCCGCACGGCTGGACGTGGCATCACGTGTTCGGCGGCCGGCGGCTGGAGTTGGTTCCGGTCGAGGTGAAGGCGTTGTTGCGGCATCACGGTGGGATCGCGACGTCGGCGGTGGACCAGGGCAAGCGGGGCACGCGGCCGTTGCAGGAGACGCGTCCGGTGCATGTGGGGCTGCCGAAGTCGGGTGTGGCGGTGACGGAGGCGCAGGTGCAGGGGGTCGAGGAGGATCTCGGGTACCGGTTGCCGGGTGCGTACCGGTCGTTCCTGAAGGCGGCGGGCGGGTGTGCGCCGGTGGGCGCGGCTCTGGACGCGGAGTTGGGGCTGCTGGTGGACCAGCCGTTCTTCACGGTGCGGGACGAGGCGGCGGTCAACGATCTGGTGTACGTGAACAAGTGTCTGCGTGATCATCTGACCAAGGACTATCTGGGGGTCGGGTTCGTGCAGGGCGGTCTGCTGGCCGTGAAGGTGAAGGGCGAGCGGATCGGTTCGGTGTGGTTCTGCGCGTACGACGACGCGCGGGACGTGGATCCGTCGTGGTCGCCGGCGGAGCGGGTGGAGCGGTTGCTGTTGCCGTGCGGTGAGGACTTCGACGTCTTCCTGTCGCGGCTCGCGGGCAACCCGCCGGAGTTGGAGACCGTGGCGAACCTGATGGTGGACGGCGGGTTCGCGCGGTCCGTTCCCGTGTCTTGCGTGGGGGAGTGATTCGGCGATGGTGACGTTCGCGCAGGCGCAGGAGCGCGCGGAGGAGTGGATCAACGGGGATGTGCCGTCGTATCAGCATCGTGAGGTGCGGGTGCGGGAGTTCGGACTCGGGTTCGTGGTGTGGGCGGAGGACCGGGCCGACGGGCCGCGTTCGGACGGGGGCGCGCAGCGCCTGGTGATCGCCCGGGACAGCGGGGAGGCCACGTTGTGGCCCGCGCTGCCGGTGGGGGAGGTGGTCCGCCGGTACGAGGAGGAGTACGGCCGTGCGGACGCCGTCGCCGACGTGGCGCCGGCGCCTGCGGCTCGGGTGGACCTGAATCAGACGTCGTTCTTGTTGAGTCCGCCGGAGTGGTTGCAGGAGGCGGCGGACAAGTTGGGGATTCCGGATCGGCGGGGGGTGGGGGCAGGGACGGGCGCGGGCGCGGACGCGGACGCTGGAAGAGGGTCTTCGGCTTCGGCTTCGGCTGCCTCGGGTTCGGGTTCGGCCTCGGGTCCGGGGTCCGCTTCGGCTGACGGGGTGGGGGCGCTTGCCCAGACGCAGGCCGGGCCCGGGGGTGTGGGGGTGGGTGCGGCTGCTGCCGCTTCCGACGTTTCCGGCGGGTCGTTGGAGGGGGCGCCCGGTGCGCCCGGTGTGCCGCCGGGCGCGACGCCGTGGGCCGGGACGGACACGAACGCGGACGCCGGTGAGGACCGTTCGGTACCGCTGCCGGCGACGGTGTTCGCACCGCCGCTGAACGGTGCCGACGACGCGGCCCGGCCGCCCACGGCACCGCCGGACGCCAAGACGGCACTGATGCCGGGCGGGAGCCAACTCCCGCGGACCCCGGTCGCACCGACGGCGGACGAACAGAACACGCCGGGCCCCCAGGGGGGTGCGCCCAGCGGGCCGTCGTACGGCTATCCGCAGGGTTCCGGTGGTTCCGGCGCGCCCGGGACACCGCCTGCGCCGCCTTCGTACGGCTATCCGCAGGGGGCCGAGGGCGGGGTGCCGCAGCCTCCTGCCGCCGGGGCTCCTGCCGCCGGGACCGGTGGTCCGAGGCGGTCGCCTGCGCCGAACGCCGAGGACATCGCCGACGCCGCGACGAGCAAGGCGGAGCCACCGTCACGTCGTGCCCGGGGCGCGGGTGCGAATCCGCCGCCTCCGCCGGGTGCCCCGGGTACACCGGGAGCGCGACCGGCCGGCACGTCGGGTCCGGGTGGGCCGTCGGGGCCGGCGGCAGGCGGGTACGTGCCGACGCAGTTCGTGTCGGCGCCCGGACCCGACGGACCGCAAGGGCCCGACGCCGGGCCGGGGGCTCCCTCCGCTCCGGGCGGACCGCATGCCGGTGCGCCGAACCAGCCTGGCCCGCCGAACCCGCCGAACCCGCCGAACCCGCCTGGCCCGCCGGGTCCGCCCGGTGCGCCCAATCCGCCCGGTGTTCCGGGGGCGCCCGGTGGTACGCCTCCGGGCGGTGTCCACCATGCCGCCACGGTGCTTGCCGGCCCGGGGCGGATGGGCCCCGGGGCGGGTGCGCCGCAGCCTCCGGGCGCCGCCGGCGCACCCGGTACGCCGCATCCGCCGGGTCCTCCTGGGACCCCTGGTGCTCCCGGTGCTCCTGCTGGGACCGCTGGCGCTGTGGGTTCTCCCGGTGCGCCGGGTACGCCGGGTACGCCTCAGCCTCCTGCGTCTCCGGGGATGCCGGGTGCCCCCGGCGCACCCGGCGCCCAGGGCCCGTCCGGCGGCGCGCGCGGGGCCGCGCACCACGCCGAGACCGTGCTCTCCGCGCCCCCCGCCGGGGGCGCCCCCGGCACGCCCCCGCCACCACCACGCCCCGGCGCTCCAGCCGCCCCCGGCATGCCCCGGGGCGCCGCCGCGCCCCCGGCCCCGCCGCAGTCGATGCCCCCTGGCGCCGTGCACCCGGGCACGATGCCCCCGCCTGGAGCCATGCCCCCCGGCCCACCTCCGGGCGGCATGCCCCCCGGCCCGGCGATGCCGCCCCCGGGCACCATGCCCCCGCCTCCGCCGCCCGGAGCCATGCCTCCGGGTGCCATGGCTCCGCCCGGCGCCATGCCTGCGCCGGGTGCCATGCCACCGCCGCCCGGCGCAGGGCAGCCCTCGTACGGCTATCCGCAGCAGGGGCAGCCGACCGTCGGCCCCGGGTATCAGGCCGTGTTGCGCTACCGCGCGCAGGACGGGTCCGAGCAGCAGCTGATCCGGCGTTCGGCGCCCGGGACGCCGCACCCGGAGTGGCAGATCTTCCACGAGCTGCGGGCGATGAACGTGCCGCCGGACCAGGTCCTGGAGCTGCATACGGAGTTGGAGTCGTGTGAGCTGCCGGGTGCGTACTGCGCGCGGATGATCCGGGAGCAGTGGCCGCAGGCCCGCATCGCGAGCATCGCCCCGTACGGCACGGATCACGCGAGCCGACAGCAGGGCATGCACCAACTGCTCGCTCATCAGGGCGAGTTGCACCAGGTGGCGGACGGTCCCGCCCGGCCCGCTCCGGTACGGGCACCGCTCCCGCAGGTGCAGCCCGCGCCGCCGATCCCGCCGGAGGGCGTGGCGCACGAGCTGGCGGGGGCGTTCGGGCCGGGGATCTTCCGGTTCGAGCAGATCGCGGTGGACCGGCAGGGCGTGCCGCCGGTGGTCGCGCACTCGCTGGTGGTGGCGGGGCTGCCGATGGACATGGGCCCGTTCTTCTGGGCGCAGGCCCAGCCGGGGCGGCCCGTGCCGACGCTGGCGGAGCTGGCTGCCGAGCGCGGGGTGCGGCCGGCGCCGGACGCGGGCTCGTACCTCGTCATGGGCAGCGACTTCGGCAAGGCGGTCTGTGTGCAGTACGGCACCGCGAACATCGTGGCGGTGCCGGTGGAGGCGGGGCCGGGCGGTGCGTCCGTACCGCCGCAGTTCGTGAACACGGGGCTGCCGGAGTTCCAGCGGTGCCTGGCGCTGCTGGGCCGGATGTGGCGGCTCCGGTTCGGGCTGAACCAGGAGCAGGCGGGCCGGTGGACTGTGGACTTCCAGGCCCAGTTGGCCTCCCTCGATGCGGCGGCGCTCGGTTCGCCGGAGAGCTGGTGGTCGGTGCTGCTGGAGCAGATGTGGGACGGCTTGTTGTGACGCCCCGCCCCTGATGCGCCGCCCCTGACGCCACACCCCTTACGCCCCGCTCGCCCCGTCCGTGACGCGCTGCGCGTACGAAAGGGCCGGACCCGGTCGCACGATCGGGTCCGGCCCTTTCCCTGTGCCATCCGGCCCTTTCCGTATGCGGACAGGCCGTTTCCGTACAGGTTCGGCGCTTTGCGTGTGCTTGCGCTCTGCCCTCTTCGCTTGCGGGACGCGGCCGTAACCCACACCCGGAGTGTCGGGTTATGAGCACTTACGCCCGATACATCAAGATGTGCGCGAAATCATCATGTCGCATCCGTTCGGCGGAGAGGGACTCGAGGATGAGCAGCGCATCGGTGTCGCCACATGGGTTCGTGGCCGTACGAGGGCGCGGCTACCGTCCAGAACAGGTCGACGCGTACGCCCGTGCCCTCTCCCGGGACCGGGACGCGGCCTGGGAGCGTGCCGCCCGGCTGACCGTGCTGGCCAAGGAGATGGAGGCGGAGGCGGCCCGGATGCGGGAGGCCGTGGCGGCGCTCGCCCCGCAGACCTACGAGGCCCTCGGGGAGGGGGCGCGGCGGCTGTTCGAACTCGGGCAGGAGGAGGCGCGGGCTGTGCGGGAAGGCGCGCGGCAGGAGGCGCAGCGCCTTCTGGAGGAGGCGCGGGCGCACGCGGACGGCGTGCGCGAGGCCGCACAGGCGGACGCCGACGCCGTACGCGCCGAGGCCGAGGAAAGCGCCCGGCAGCGACTGCTCGCGGCGCGCGCCGAGGCCGACGAGATCCGCATCGGCGCCCGGCGCGAGGTGAAGGAGGGGCGCGGGGAGGCGCTCACCCCGTTGCGCGAGGTACGTCAGCGCACCACCGGGATGCTCGCCGACCAGGCTGAGGAGCACGCCGAACGGTGGGCCCGGGCGGAGCAGGAGGCGGAGGAGAAGGCGGCCGCGCTGGACGCGCACCACGCGGAGCGGGTGGCCCGGGCCGAGGCCGCGCTGTCCGAGGCGAAGCAGGCGTTCGTCGACGCGGAGGCCGGGTCGCGGCGGTTGCAGGAGGAGGCGCGAACACGGGCGACCGAGGTGATCGCGCAGGCCCGGGTCGAGGAGGAGCGGATCGCCCGGGAGACGGAGCGGGTGCTGCGCGAGCACGGGGAACGGTGGGACGACGTACGGGCCCAGCTGGACCAGGTACGCAGCAGCCTGACGGCCCTTACGGGGAGGGCCGCGATGGAGTGAGGGGCGGGCTGGGCCGAGGGGCGCGATGGAGCGTAAGCAGCGCACCAGCACAGCAGCGCACCAGCGCACCGAGCCGGCTGAGGCCAGACCCCTCGACACCACCAGCTCGTCCCTCCGGATGTTGGCCGGTCAGTCCCCGGGTTCTCCGGGCGTCCCGAGCTCTCCGAGCCCCGCGCGCCGGTAGCGGACGCCCGGGCGGCCGTCGAGGGTGAGGGTCCCGGTCGTGGTGAAGCCGTTGCGGTCCAGGACGGTCCTGGACGCCCGGTTGTCGAGGGTGGTCTTCGCGGCCAGCGCGACCAGGCCGTACGTCGTCCCGGCCAGCCGGCACATCTGCCGTACCGCCGCCGTCGCCAGGCCCCGTCCGGCCGCGGACTCGCCGATGCGGTACCCGAGTTCGGCGGAGCCCTGCGCGACGTCCACCAGGTTGATGCGGCCGATCAGCTCGCCCTCCTCATTGAGGATGACGTGGAAGTGGCACACACCTGCGTCCTGTTCGGCGAGGAGTGCCTGGTGGCGGACGGCGAACTCGGCGAAGTACGCGTCCCCGCGGTCCGGGATGGAGCGTGCGAAATAGACGCGGTTGGCCTGTTCGAAGGCGAGCAGCGCGTCCGCGTGATCGGCCCGCAGGCGCTCGAGGATCGGCATGGGGTCAGGGTACGTACGGTACGCACCCGAGCGCAGTGGAGCTGCGCCTCAAAGTGCCTTTGGTAAGGGTCCCCTAGTCCTACGGGACCCCCCAGTTGTGCGACTCCGGGTGGACGTCAGGCCGCCGTCTCGCGGCCTACCGTCCTCGGCATGAAGAGATCACGCCGCTTAGCCATGGCCGCGTCCGCCGTCCTCGCGTGCACCTTGACCCTGCCGATCGCGAGCACGTCCGTCGCCGCCGCCTCCGCCGTGCCTTTGTCCGCGTCGCCGGTGGCCTCCGGGGCGGCGCCGGCCTCCGGGCCCGCCCCGGTCTCCGCGTCCGCCGCACTCCCGCGCCCCACCGGCCCGCACGCCGTCGGCCGTGACACGCTCCACCTCGTCGACACCGGCCGCCGGGATCCCTGGGTTCCCTCCGCCGGCCCGCGGCAGCTGATGGTGTCGATGTACTACCCGGCCCGCCCGGGAACGGGCGCCGCGAGGGCCCCGTACATGACCACCGAGGAGGCCCGTCTGCTGCTGCGGCTGCGGGCCCCTGAGGCCACCGTCGAGCCCGAGGTGATCAGCGGGGTCCGCACCTGGTCGCACACCGGCGCGCGTCCACTGCACGGCCGTTACCCGCTCCTGGTGCTCTCGCCCGGGTTCACCTTCCCGCGCGCCACGCTCACCGGCCTCGCCGAAGACCTGGCCGGCCGGGGGTACGTCGTCGCGCTGGTCGACCACCCGTACGAGAACGCGGGAACGACCCTCCCCGACGGCACGACCCTGCCGTGCGCCATCTGTGACGAGCTCCCTGAGGGCGGCCCCGCGACCGTCGCCGCGAGCCGGGCCGTGGACCTCTCCTTCGTGCTCGACCGGCTGACGGGACGTCATCCGGCCTGGCGGTACGCCCGGATGATCGACCCCCGGCGGATCGGCATGGGCGGGCACTCCATCGGAGGTGCCGCCACCGCCGCGACCATGGCCGCCGACGCGCGCGTGAGGGCCGGGATGAACATGGACGGCACCTTCTTCGCCCCCGTCCCCGACAGCGGACTGGGCGGTCGCCCCTTCCTGATGCTCGGTGCCACGGAGCGGACCGGCGACGCGACCTGGGACCGGACCTGGGCCCGACTGGACGGCTGGAAGCGCTGGCTGACGGTCGCCGGAGCGGACCACGGCTCCTTCACCGACGTACCCCTGCTCGCGGAGCTGGCCGGCATTCCCGACTCCGCACCGCTCCCCTTCGAGCGCGGAGAGGCTCTCACGCGCGCGTACGTCGCCGCTTTCTTCGACCAGCACCTGAAGGGGCTCGCCCGGCCGCAGCTGGACGGCCCGTCACCGGCCACCCCCGAGGTCTCCGTACGGCTGCCCTGAGGGCGGCACTCCATGGCGGCACTCCAGGGGTTGGCTCCTTGAGCGAGCGCCTTGAGCGGGCACCTTGAGCGAGCACCTTGAGGAGGCTCCCTTGAGCGAGCACCCGGAGGCCCCTTGCGGGCTTCAGCATGATCTAGCGCGGAACCCCGGGCGTTTACGCCCGGGAGGAAGCGCTTCTTAGCACTGTTCTGACCCGGACGGGTGCATGGTCTGCACTGTTGACCTCAGCTGGGTCGTTTCTGGTTCTCGATGTACTCCTTGATGACGGTGAGCGGGGCGCCCCCGCAGGAGGCGGCGAAGTAGGACGGGGACCAGAAGTGTTCGCCCCACAGGTACTTGCGGATGTGGCCGGGGAACTCCTGGCGGAGCCTGCGGGCGGATACGCCCTTGAGGGAGCCTACGAGCCGGGAGATGGCGACCTTGGGCGGGTAATGCACGAGCAGGTGGACGTGATCGCGTTCGCCGTTGAACTCCCGCAGCTCTGTGCCGAAGTCGGCGCACACCTCGCGCATGACCTCTTCGCAGCGCTGGAGGATCTCGTCGGTGAACGGTCCGCGCCGGTACTTGGGGGTGAAGACCAAGTGCGCGTGCAGGGTGTAAACAACGCTACGACCCCTGCGGATATCGGGGTTTGGCTCCCAGCGTGGTGACATAGAGCAATGCTACGATCACGCCTGTGAAGATCGTGACGCAGGTCAAGCTCGTGCCGGACGCCGTGCAGGCACCCGCGCTTGAGCGCACCCTGCGCATGGTCAACGACGCCGCCAACTGGGTTTCACAGGCCGCGTTCGAGCACGGCGTGCCGCGTGAGTACGAGCTGCGCAAGCACACCTACGCCGAACTGAAAGCCCGTGGGCTGGGAGCGCAGGCCGCGCAACACGTCATCAAGAAGGTGCGCGACTCGTACACCACGCTCAAGGCCAACATCCGTGCCGGGAATCTCGGCAAGGAAGGCTCCAAGCGACGCCGCAAGGCTGAGTCCAAGCCGATCACGTTCCGGCCCCAGGCCGCGCAGCCGTATGACGACCGGTGCCTGAGCTGGCAGTACGACCAGCGGACCGTGTCCATCTGGACCGTGGACGGCCGGGTCAAGAACGTGCCGTTCGTGTGCTCCCCGGACGCGCTCAAGATGCTCCAGGCACACCGCCAGGGTGAATCCGACCTGATCGAGCGCGACGGCGTGTTCTACCTCGTCGCCACTTGCGACGTGCCCGAGGCGGAGACGTACGAGCCGGACGGCTTCATCGGCGTAGACCTCGGAATCGAGAACATCGCCACCGCCTCCACCGGCTACCTCGCCGCCGGGCGGGGGCTCAACCGGTACCGCAAACGACAGCTTGCCCTGCGTGCCAAGCTCCAGAAGAAGCGCACCAAGAGCGCCAAGCGGCGGCTCAAGGCCCGTGCCCGCAAAGAGGCGCGGCACGCCGCCAACCAGAACCACATCATCTCCAAGACGATCGTGACCGAGGCTGAACGCACCGGGCGCGGCCTGTCCCTCGAAGAACTCAAGGGCATCCGCACCCGGGTCCGGCTCCGCAAGCCCCAACGGGTCGCACTCCACTCCTGGGCGTTCGCCCAGCTCGGAGACTTCATCGTCTACAAGGCCAAGCGGGCCGGTGTGCCGCTGGTCTTCGTTGATCCCGCGTACACGTCGCAGACGTGTGCCGAATGCGGGCATGTCGACAAGCGAAACCGTGTCGACCAGGGGCTTTTCATCTGCCGGGGGTGCGGGGTCGTTGCCCACGCCGACCGGAACGCTTCCCACAACATCGCCACCCGTGGCGAGAGAGTGTGGAATGCGGGGCGTGAGTCACGCGTCCCTGCCGCCCCATAACGGGGTGGCTGGACGGAGGAGTCCACCCCAGCAGCCAGTTGGGCACTACCTCCAAGCCCGGTCCTTCAGGGCCGGGTCAAGTTGACTCCTTGAGCACCGGAAATCTGCGCGGCGCCAGGAACAGCAGCACCAGAAACGCCACCGCCGCCGCGCAGGCCGCGCCCAGGTAGACGGCGTGCACCGCGTCCGCGATGGCCCGGCGGGTCGCCTCGGGCGCGGTGCCCGCGTCCAGAGCGCGCGTCACCGAGTCCAGGTCGCTCGCGCCGCCGAGCCGTGAGGCCAGCACACCGTTGGCGATCGCGCCGAAGACCGCCGCGCCGATCGTCTGCCCGGTCTGCCGGCAGAACAGCACGGACGCGGTGGTGGTACCGCGTTCCGCCCAGTCGACGGTCGACTGGACGCCGACGAGCAGCGGGAGCTGGAAGAGGCCGAGTGCGGCGCCGAGCAGCAGCATCAGCAGGGTCGGCTGCCAGGCCTCGCCGGGATACGGCAGGAAGGGGAACGCGAACAGGATCAGCGTCGCCGTGCCGATGCCCAGCATGGCCGTGTTGCGGAAGCCGATGCGCCGGTACACGTGCTGGCTGAGGGCGGCCGAGACCGGCCAGCTCAGCGTCCACACGGACAGCACGAATCCGGCGGCCACCGGTGCCAGGCCCAGCACGGACTGCGCGTACGTCGGCAGGAACACGCTCGGCGCCACCATCAGCAGGCCGAGCGCGCCGAGGGCGAGGTTGACGGCGGCGATCGGCCGCCGTCGCCACACCCATCCGGGGATGATCGGCTCGGCGGCCCGGCGTTCGACGACGACGACGAGTCCGGCCAGTGCGAGTCCCGTGGCGAACAGGGCGAGCGAGGGTCCGGACAGCCAGGGCCACGCGACCCCGCCCTGCACCAGGGCCGTCAGCAGGACCCCGCCGCACGCGAACACGGTCAGAGCGCCGGCCCAGTCGACCCGCGCGCGGGTGGGCGCCTCCCGTTCCGGCTCGTGCAGGTACCGCACGATCAGCCACAGCGCGAGCGCCCCGATCGGCAGGTTGACGAGGAAGATCCAGCGCCAGTCCGCGTACGTCGCCAGGACCCCGCCCACGCCGGGTCCGGCGACCGCGGACACCGCCCACACCGTGGAGAGCTTGGACTGGATCTTCGGGCGGTCCTTGAGGGGGTACAGGTCGGCGGCGAGGGTCTGCACGGTGCCCTGGAGGGCGCCGCCGCCCAGGCCCTGCACGATCCGGAACGCGATCAGCGCGCCCATGTTCCAGGCCAGCGCGCACAGCAGGGAGCCGAGCAGGAAGAGGGCCGCGCCCGCGACCAGCACCGGCTTGCGGCCGAAGGTGTCGGACAGCTTGCCGTAGACGGGCAGGGTGACCGTCACCGCGAGCAGATAGCCGGAGAACAGCCAGGAGAAGACGGAGAAGCCGCCGAGGTCGCCGACGATCTGCGGGACGGCCGTGGAGACGATGGTGGAGTCGATGGCGGACAGCGCCATCGCGAGCATCAGGGCCGCGACGACGGCACCGCGCCGGTCGGCCGCGGTGCCCTGCGCGGCCTGGCGGATCGCCGGTCTGGTGTCGTCCACGCGGATTCCTTCCCCATGCATCTATCTGCCGCGGGACAGCTTCCCACCCGCCCGTCGATCGCGGGAGTGCCTGTCCACGTAGCGGGAGTGCGAGTCCGTGGAGCGGAAGTGCTTGACCCTCACGCCGCGGCAGGGTGGAGCCTGGGTGGGCCGGAGGGTGGAGCGGACCCCGAGAACCGCTCCACCCGGCGGTGGACGACCCCTAGGGGTACCTCCGTACTACGGCTGGGGGAGGGTTCGTACCGCCGGAGGACGAGAAGGGCCCGGGGTCGTCCTTAACCTGGCTTTACGCCGCTGGGGAGCGGCTCGGGAAGGGGCGGGGGGACGGCTCGGGAGGGGCCGGGGGCGGTTGACCGCACTGACGGGGGTGGGGTTTTCCTCAGCAAAAGACTGCGCTGAGCACCAGCGCGCCGCACCCCCTCCGGGCACCAGACTCATCGACGTAACCACTGCGTCCCACGCTTCATCCGCACTTCGCACGCTTCATCCATGACCGACTTAGGAGACATACCGTGACATCGGCTGTAACCATTCCCAGGCACGGGGGCACTGGAGGGCGTACGGCCGTTGCCGCGCGGGCGCGGCAGGTCGTCAAGGCGTACGGGTCCGGCGAGACCCGCGTCGTCGCCCTCGACCACGTCGACGTGGACATCGCCCGCGGCCAGTTCACCGCGATCATGGGCCCCTCGGGGTCGGGCAAGTCCACGCTGATGCACTGCCTCGCCGGTCTCGACACGGTGACGTCCGGACAGATCTACCTGGACGACACCGAGATCACCGGCCTCAAGGACAAGAAGCTCACGCAGCTGCGCCGGGACCGGATCGGGTTCATCTTCCAGGCGTTCAACCTGCTGCCGACGCTGAACGCGCTGGAGAACATCACCCTGCCCATGGACATCGCGGGCCGCAAGCCCGACAAGGCGTGGCTCGGACGGGTCGTCGACACCGTCGGCCTCTCCGACCGCCTCAAGCACCGGCCCACCCAGCTCTCCGGAGGCCAGCAGCAGCGGGTCGCGGTGGCGCGGGCCCTGGCCGCCCGGCCCGAGATCATCTTCGGTGACGAGCCGACCGGAAACCTCGACTCGCGTGCCGGCGCGGAGGTGTTGGGCTTCCTGCGCCGCTCGGTCGACGAGCTCGGCCAGACCATCGTGATGGTCACCCACGACCCGGTGGCCGCGTCGTACGCGGACCGGGTGCTGTATCTCGCGGACGGCCGGATCGTCGACGAGATGTACAAGCCGACCGCGGACGCCGTCCTGGACCGCATGAAGGACTTCGACGCCCGGGGGCGTACGTCATGACCGTCCTGAAGACCTCGATGCGCAACTTCTTCGCGCACAAGGGACGCATGGCCCTGTCGGCCGTGGCGGTCCTGCTGTCGGTGGCCTTCGTCTGCGGCACGCTCGTCTTCACCGACACGATGAACACGACGTTCGACAAGCTCTTCGCCACCACCGCGTCCGACGTCACGGTCTCCCCGAAGGAGGCCAAGAGCGACGACACCCCGCAGAACGGCAGGCCCGAGTCGCTGCCGGCGGCCACGCTGGCGCGGGTGGCCAAGGCCCAGGGCGTCAAGTCCGCCGAGGGCGCGGTCGCTTCGTCCGCGGTGACCGTCGTCGACAGCGACAACGAGAACATGGGCTCCAGCAACGGCGCCCCCACCATCGCGGGCAACTGGACGAAGAACGACGCCCGTTCGATGGAGATCACCTCGGGACACGCCCCGCGCGGACCGACCGAGCTGATGGTCGACGCCGACACCGCCGACAAGCACCACCTCAAGCTCGGTGACGAACTGCGCACGATCTCCGTCGCCGGCGACTTCACGGCACGGATCGTCGGCATCGCCACCTTCAAGGTGACCAACCCCGGCGCCGCGATCGTCTTCTTCGACACCGCCACCGCCCAGCGCGAACTCCTCGGCGCCACGGGCCGTTTCAGCCAGATCTACGTCGACGCCGCCTCCGGTGTCAGCGACACCCAGCTCAAGCAGAACGTCTCCCAGGCCCTGGACGGCACGTACAAGCTTCAGACGGCCAAGGAGAACGCCGACGAGAACCGCAAGAACGTCGGTGAGTTCATGGACGTCATCAAGTACGCCATGCTCGGCTTCGCCGGGATCGCGTTCCTGGTCGGCATCTTCCTGATCATCAACACGTTCTCCATGCTGGTCGCCCAGCGCACCCGGGAGATCGGCCTGATGCGGGCCATCGGCTCCTCCCGCAAGCAGGTCAACCGCTCGGTGCTGGTCGAGGCCCTGCTGCTCGGCGTCGTCGGCTCGATCCTGGGTGTGGCCGCCGGCGTGGGCATCGCGATCGGCCTGATGAAGCTGATGTCGGCGGCCGGTATGAACCTCACCACCGCCGATCTGACCGTGAAGGCGACCACTCCGATCGCCGGTGTGGTCCTGGGCATCGTGGTCACCGTCCTCGCCGCCTACCTGCCGGCCCGCCGCGCCGGCAAGATCTCCCCGATGGCAGCGCTGCGCGACGCCGGCACACCGGCCGACGGCAGGGCGGGCATGGTGCGCGCCCTGATCGGACTCGTACTGACCGGAGCGGGCGGATTCGCCCTGTTCCTGGCCGCCGACGCCGACAAGGCGAGTGACGGCGCGCTCGTGCTGGGCGGCGGTGTGGTGCTGTCCCTGATCGGCTTCGTCGTCATCGGCCCGCTGCTGACCGGCGGGGTCGTGCGGGTGATCAGCGCCGTGCTGCTGCGGCCCTTCGGTTCGGTGGGCCGCATGGCCGAGCGCAACGCCCTGCGCAACCCGCGCCGCACCGGCGCCACCGGCGCGGCCCTGATGATCGGCCTGGCCCTGGTGGCCTGTCTGTCGGTGGTCGGTTCCTCGATGGTCGCCTCCGCCACCAGCGAGCTGGACAAGTCGGTCGGCGCGGACTTCATCGTGCAGGGCAACCAGCGGATCGTCCCGCAGGCCGAGAAGGCCATGCAGAACAGCCCGGGCCTGGCCCACGTCACCCGCTACAAGGAAGTCGAGGCCACACTCACCGCGCCCGACGGCACCACCGACGCCTCCCAGGTGACGGCCGCCGACCCGACCTACGCCCAGGACCTGCGCCGCCCCACCACGGCCGGCGACCTCTCCGCCGCGTACGGCACGAACGCGATGTCGGTCGGCTCCGACTACGCCAAGGAGCACGGCGTGCGCGTCGGCGACACCCTCACCGTCGCCTTCAAGGCCGGCAGGACGGCGAAGCTCAAGGTCGCGGCCATCACGGACGACGACGTCGTCATCGACCAGGGCGCGCGCTACCTCAGCATCGAGACGATGAGCAAGTACCTCCCGGCCGACCAGATCCCGCCCAACTCGGTCATGTTCGCCGAGGCCAAGAAGGGCCAGGAGGAACAGGCGTACGCGGCCCTGAAGAAGACGCTGCACGGCTACCCGCAGTACCAGGTCCGCGACCAGACCGACTACAAGCAGGAACTGAAGGATCAGATAGGCCAGCTCCTGAACATGGTGTACGGCCTGCTCGCCCTGGCGATCATCGTGGCGGTCCTTGGTGTGGTGAACACCCTGGCGCTGTCGGTGGTCGAGCGGACGAGGGAGATCGGCCTGATGCGGGCCATCGGCCTCTCCCGCCGCCAACTGCGCCGCATGATCCGTATGGAGTCGGTGGTGATCGCCCTCTTCGGCGCCCTGCTGGGCCTCGGACTGGGCATGGGCTGGGGCGCGACGGCCCAGAAGCTCCTCGCCCTCGAAGGCCTGAACGTCCTGGAGATCCCCTGGCCGACCATCATCGGCGTGTTCATCGGCTCCGCGTTCGTGGGCCTGTTCGCCGCGCTGGTCCCGGCGTTCCGGGCGGGCCGTATGAACGTACTCAACGCCATCGCGACCGAATAGCCGCCCGCACAGGGCGGGCGGACCGCTCAGCCATCCCGGACGGGGGAACGGGGGAACGGGGGAAGGGGAACGGGGGAACGGGGAACGTCGGGCCCGGCGCCGGAGGCAACAGCTTCCCGGCACCGGGCCCGACGACGTGGTCGTCACCCGGGGACGCTCACGGTCGGACGGTCTGCCGTGGGATCTCCCGCCTCATCAGGATGAAGCCGGAGGTCGCGTCCTCGATGGTGTACGTGGCGCGCGGGTGCAGCTGCCGGGCGTACGCCCCGACGTTTTCCAGCCACTTCCGGCGGTTGTCCACGGCGATGAAGTCCGGGGACAGCCCGTGGGTGTTGCCGAGCCAGAACACCCGGCAGCGTGCGGTGAGCCGGCTGATCGGAGCGATGTTGGCCTCCACGCTCGCCCCGTCCGGAATCCCCGCCAGCATCCGCTCGACGGCCCGCACGTCGGCCGGCGTGCGATAGGCGTCCGCCTCGGTCAGCCCGGCCAGCGGCAGTGAGGTCGTCAGCGCCAGGGAGGCCGAGACGACGGCGGTGGGCAGATGGCGGGCGTACGACCGAAGCCGCGGCCGCGGGCTCATCCGTACGGCGGTCAGGCCGTCGGCGAGCGCGAGCGTGACGACCGGCATGAGGACCGCGCTGTAGTGCCAGTCCGTGCCCCAGTAGTGCGAGTCGGAGGAGACGAACCGCCAGCCGAGCGTCGGCAGGGCGACCAGGAGGAGCGGGGACCGCAGGGCGAGCAGTCCGCTGGTGGGGATCAGCAGCCAGGCGAGGGTACGGAGTTTCGTGTCCAACCCGTCGAAGGGGCTGCCGCCCGAGCCACCGACCTTGTCCCAGTAGTCGTAGCCGCCCGTGGTGTTGAAGGCCGGGATGACCAGGGTCAGCGTGACGATCGTGGCGGCCACGCCGAAGGCCGCGACGGCGAGCGCGCCGGCCGCGGTCCGCGGCGAGGAGGGCCGCGCGCGGAGCGCGATCACCACCGCGATCGCGGCCAGCGTCAGCCCCATGTCCTCCTTCACCAGGACGAGCGGAAGGGCCCAGCACAGGGCGCGACGCCAGCGCTGGGCGAGCGCCGCTTCGAGGGCGTAGGCGATCATCGGGACCGCGAAGCAGATCTCGTGGAAGTCGAAGTCGACGGCCTTCTGGATACCCCAGGACAGCCCGTACGCCAGCCCGAGCGCGAGCCCCCGCCGCCGTCCGAGCAGTGCGGCGGCGGCCCGCGTCACCGGCACCGCGGACACCGCGAACAACGCGGCCTGCGCCACGAGAAGGGTCAGGGGAGAGGGGAAGACCCGGTACACCGGCGCGAGCAGCGCCGTCACCGGGCTGAAGTGGTCCCCGAGGATGTTGAACCCCGGCCCCTTCAGATCCGCGACCGGCACCCGCAGATGCGCGTACGCCCGCACCGCCTGCTCGAAGATCCCCAGGTCCCAGGACCTGTTGGCCATGTGCCGGTACCGCACGAGGGACACACCCGCATAGGCGAGAAGAAGCACCCCGGCCAGCACCCAGGGATCCCACCGCCCGGGCGGGAAACGCCGGTCACGCGGCGGCCCCGTGACCGGCCCCGGTATGAGGGGCTGTGGGGACGTCGACGCAAGCGCGGCAGCGGGCATGGCGGGCCTCATGGGTCGGGACGGGAGCGGGGCGGATGACGGGCTGTGTGGTGCGCCCGCCTCGCGGCGGGGTCTCGGAGCCGACGGCAACGGTCACAAGGGGACGGCCGCAGATTACTGGGCGTGCGCAGATTACTGGGCGCGCGGGAAGCCGGGGCGACCGGAGTGGCGGTGACGCCGATCCGCGGCACCGGCGAGTCCGGTGAAGCCGCGCGGACGGCCGGGCCGGCCGGCCTCGGCCCGCCCGGCGTCCGAGCACGGGCGCTCATCGCGCCGATGATTCCCGCACGGCCCGTCCGGACGTCGGCCCCGCCGCACTCCTCGGCGGCGGAGGTTGTCCACAGGCTCCGGCGTCCGCGACAGGGTCGTCGTACGCTGGAGACCCCCGGCCCCTCACCCGCGTCGGGCGATTCGCGTTGCCCACCCTCGGACGAAAGCCGCCCCAGAATGAGCCTGCACGGTCTGCTCGACGCCGTCGTCAAGGACACCGCCCTCGCGGAAGCGATCACGGCAGCCGCAGACGGCAACCGTATGCACGTCGACCTGGTCGGCCCCCCCGCGGCCCGTCCCTTCGCGGTCGCCGCCCTGGCCCGCGACTGTGGCCGCCCGGTCCTCGCGGTGACCGCGACCGGCCGCGAGGCGGAGGACCTTGCCGCGGCCCTGCGCTCGCTGCTGCCCCCGGAAGGCGTCGTCGAGTACCCGTCCTGGGAAACCCTCCCGCACGAGCGGCTCAGCCCCCGCAGCGACACCGTCGGCCGCCGCCTCGCCGTCCTGCGCCGCCTGGCCCACCCCCGCCCGGACGACCCCGAGACCGGCCCGGTCTCCGTCGTCGTGGCCCCCGTACGCTCTGTACTCCAGCCGCAGGTCAAAGGCCTCGGCGACCTGGAACCGGTGGCGCTGAGGACGGGCCGGACCGCGGACCTCAACGAGGTCGTCGACGCCCTCGCCGCCGCCGCGTACGCGCGCGTGGAGCTCGTCGAGAAGCGCGGCGAGTTCGCCGTACGCGGTGGCATCCTCGACGTCTTCCCGCCCACCGAGGAACACCCCCTGCGCGTCGAGTTCTGGGGCGACGACGTCGAGGAGATCCGCTATTTCAAGGTCGCCGACCAGCGCTCCCTGGAGGTCGCCGAACACGGCCTGTGGGCCCCGCCCTGCCGTGAACTCCTGTTGACGGAAGACGTCCGCACGCGTGCGCGTGCCCTCGCCGAGCAGCACCCCGAACTCGGCGAACTGCTCGGCAAGATCGCCGAGGGGATCGCCGTGGAAGGCATGGAGTCCCTGGCGCCCGTCCTCGTGGACGACATGGAGCTCCTGCTGGACGTCCTGCCCAAGGGCGCCATGGCCGTCGTCTGCGATCCCGAGCGGGTCCGCACACGCGCGGCGGACCTCGTGACGACCAGCCAGGAGTTCCTGCAGGCTTCGTGGGCGGCCACCGCCGGCGGCGGCGAGGCACCGATCGACGTCGGCGCGGCCTCCCTGTGGTCCATCGCGGACGTCCGGGACCGGGCCCGTGAGCTGGACATGATGTGGTGGTCGGTGTCGCCGTTCGCGGCGGACGAGGACCTTGACGCGGACACCCTGAAGCTGGGCATGCACGCCCCCGAGACCTACCGCGGGGACACCGCCAAGGCCCTCGCCGACACCAAGGGCTGGCTGGCCGACGGCTGGCGCACGGTGTTCGTGACCGAGGGCCACGGACCGGCGGCCCGCACGGTCGAGGTGCTCGGCGGCGAGGGCATCGCGGCCCGTCTGGACGCGGAGCTCGGCCAGATCGCGCCCTCCGTGGTGCATGTGGCGTGCGGCTCGATCGAGTACGGCTTCGTGGACCCGAAGCTGCGCCTCGCCGTCCTGACGGAGACCGACCTGACCGGCCAGAAGGCGGCCGGCAAGGACGGCGCACGCATGCCCGCGCGCCGCCGCAAGACCATCGACCCGCTGACCCTGGAGGCGGGCGACTACATCGTCCACGAGCAGCACGGCGTGGGCCGCTACATCGAGATGGTGCAGCGCACGGTGCAGGGCGCCACCCGCGAGTACCTGGTCGTCGAGTACGCCCCCGCCAAGCGCGGCCAGCCCGGCGACCGCCTCTACATCCCCACCGACCAGCTGGAACAGATCACCAAGTACGTCGGCGGCGAGTCGCCCACGCTGCACCGTCTGGGTGGCGCCGACTGGACGAAGACGAAGGCCCGCGCGAAGAAGGCCGTCAAGGAGATCGCGGCCGACCTGATCAAGCTGTACAGCGCGCGGATGGCGGCCCCCGGGCACGCCTTCGGCTCCGACACGCCCTGGCAGCGCGAGCTGGAGGACGCCTTCCCGTACGTGGAGACGCCCGACCAGCTGACCACGATCGCCGAGGTCAAGGACGACATGGAGAAGACGGTCCCGATGGACCGCCTGATCTGCGGCGACGTCGGCTACGGCAAGACGGAGATCGCGGTCCGGGCCGCCTTCAAGGCCGTCCAGGACGGCAAGCAGGTCGCCGTCCTGGTCCCGACGACGCTGCTGGTGCAGCAGCACTTCGGGACGTTCTCGGAGCGCTATTCGCAGTTCCCGGTGAACGTGAAGGCGCTCTCCCGCTTCCAGACCGACACCGAGGCGAAGGCGGTCCTGGAAGGCCTCAGGGAGGGCTCGGTGGACGTCGTCATCGGCACCCACCGGCTGTTCTCCTCGGAGACCAAGTTCAAGGACCTGGGCCTGGTCATCGTCGACGAGGAGCAGCGCTTCGGCGTCGAGCACAAGGAGCAGCTGAAGAAGCTGCGCGCGAACGTGGACGTACTGACCATGTCCGCGACCCCCATCCCGCGCACCCTGGAGATGGCGGTCACCGGCATCCGGGAGATGTCGACGATCACCACGCCCCCCGAGGAGCGCCACCCGGTGCTGACCTTCGTCGGCCCGTACGAGGAGAAGCAGATCGGCGCGGCCATCCGCCGTGAACTCCTGCGCGAGGGGCAGGTCTTCTACATCCACAACCGGGTGGAGTCGATCGACCGCGCGGCGGCCCGGCTGCGGGAGATCGTCCCCGAGGCGCGGATCGCCATCGCCCACGGCCAGATGACGGAGCAGGCCCTGGAGCAGGTGGTGGTCGACTTCTGGGAGAAGAAGTTCGACGTGCTCGTCTCGACCACGATCGTCGAGTCCGGCATCGACATCTCCAACGCGAACACCCTGATCGTGGAGCGCGGCGACAACTTCGGACTCTCCCAGCTGCACCAGCTGCGCGGCCGGGTGGGCCGAGGCCGCGAGCGGGGCTACGCGTACTTCCTGTACCCGCCGGAGAAGCCGCTGACGGAAACGGCTCACGAGCGCCTGGCGACCATCGCCCAGCACACGGAGATGGGCGCGGGCATGTACGTGGCGATGAAGGACCTGGAGATCCGCGGCGCCGGAAACCTCCTGGGCGGCGAACAGTCCGGCCACATCGCGGGCGTCGGCTTCGACCTGTACGTCCGCATGGTCGGCGAGGCCGTCGCGGACTACCGCGCCTCCCTGGAGGGCGGCGTGGAGGAGGAACCGCCTCTCGAGGTCAAGATCGAGCTCCCGGTCGACGCGCACGTCCCGCACGACTACGCCCCCGGCGAGCGCCTCCGCCTGCAGGCCTACCGTTCCATCGCCTCCGCCAACACGGAGGAGGACATCAAGGCGGTACGGGAGGAACTCGTCGACCGCTACGGCAAGTTGCCTGAGCCGGTGGAGAACCTGCTGCTGGTGGCCGGGCTGCGGATGCTCGCGCGTGCGTGCGGCGTCGGCGAGATCGTCCTCCAGGGCAACAACATCCGCCTTGCCCCGGTGGAGCTGCGGGAGTCCCAGGAACTGCGGCTCAAGCGGCTGTACCCGGGGACGGTCATCAAGCCGGCCGCGCACCAGGTGCTGGTCCCGCGCCCGAAGACGGCGAAGATCGGCGGGAAGCCACTGATCGGACGGGAACTGCTGGGATGGGCCGGGGAGTTCCTGGCGTCGATCCTGGGGTCGTAGGCCTGACTGCCGGGGGATCTCGGAGGATCTCGGGGGATCTCGGGATCGACCCCGCCTCGCCGGGGTAGCCGCCGACGATAAGACTGATAGGAGAAGTGCGCCCGTTTGTCGCCCATATGGTCTGGGCCTCTCGGCCGCTACCGTGAAAACCGGAGAGAACCGCCCGTGCCGGGGCGGAACCGGGCAGGCGAAGGGGAGGGGCGCATCGTGACGCGTCTGAGGGGCGGGACGAGCTCCGCCGTCATGACCACAGTGGCGGCCTGCGCCGCGATCACTCTGGTCGCGGGCTGCGAAGGCCTCGACTCGAGCGGCACCGCACCGGAGAGCGGTGCGGCGGCACCGGCAACGGACGGACGCTCCGTCAGCCCGCTGAAGAATCCGGACGGTACGAAACCCGGTCTCGCGCCCGTCACCGGCGCCACCGACGAGGCCACGGCCCGCGAACTCATCGAGAGCCTGCGCACAAAGGGCCGCGGCCCCAGGACGGGCTACGACCGCGACGAGTTCGGCTACGCCTGGATGGACACGGCCGACGGCGTGCCGCTGGCGCGGAACGGCTGTGACACCCGCAACGACCTCCTCAAACGCGACGGTCAGAGCCTGCGATACCGCTCCGGTTCCGACTGCGTGGTCATCGCCATGACCCTGCACGACCCGTACACCGGAACGACCATCGAGTGGCGCAAACAGAAGGCCACCGAGGTGCAGATCGACCACGTGGTGCCGCTGTCCTACAGCTGGCAGATGGGCTCCTCGCGCTGGCCCGAGGACAAACGCGAGCAGCTCGCCAACGACCCGCTCAACCTCATACCGGCCGAGGGGCGCGCGAACTCGGCCAAGAGCGACTCGGGGCCCGCGTCGTGGCTCCCCCCGGACAAGCGGATCCGCTGCGCCTATGCGGTCCGCTTCGCCCAGGTCGCCGACAAGTACGAACTGCCGGTGACGGCACCGGACAAGCAGATGATGCTGCGTCAGTGCGGCGGTTGACGAGCGGCACGGGCATCTCGGTGAGGGGGCGGAAAAACGATGTTGCCCCGTCCCGCTCCCGCCCTACGGTGACCGCATGGAATTGAAGGTGTCGAGCCTCGCCGAGCGCCCCGAGATGTACGAGCGCGTCGTCGGGATGGAGAGCAGTTGGCCGGAGTTCGTGGTCCAGGACGCCGTGGGCGACTCCCACTTCGGACGGATCGCCACGGAACTCCCGCAGTATGTGCTGTTCGCCGAGAACGAGCGGGGCGAGGTCGTCGCCCAGGCCCACAGCGTGCCGTTCGCCCTCGACATCGAGGACCGCGGCGAACTGCCCGCCCGGGGCTGGGACCAGGTCCTGCTGTGGGCCTTCGCCGACCTGCGCCGCGGCATACGCCCCGACACGGTCAGCGCCGTCTCCATCGCTGTCACCCCCGGCGTTCAGGGCCACGGCCTGTCCGCCCGCATGCTGTCGGCGATGCGTGACAGCGCCGGCGCCCAGGGTTTCCAGGAGGTCGTCGCCCCGGTCCGCCCCAGCGCCAAGCATCTGGAACCCCGCACACCCATCGAGGAGTACGCCCACCGCGTACGCTCCGACGGGCTCCCGTACGACCCCTGGCTGCGCGTCCACGCCCGGGCCGGCGCGAGCATCGAATCCGTGGCACCGGCCTCCATGACCGTGTCCGGCTCGCTGGAGCAGTGGCGCCGCTGGACCGGGCTGCCGTTCGACACGGCGGGCGACGTCGAGGTACCCGGCGCACTGGTGCCGGTGCGCTGCGAGCCGGAGCGCGGATACGCGGTGTACGTCGAGCCCAACGTGTGGATGCGCCACCGCCTCTGACCGGCGCGGCGTGTCCAGGCCCACGCGTACGGGCAGGGCCTGGCCGATGTGATCGGCATGACAACGGTTCGGTACAACCCAGGACCGCTTGTCGGTGTCGGCCTATACGCTCGAAGCGACCATCACACGACCGGTGTTGTCTGTCCGTTCCGCACCGGATCGTGCCGGCCGACCCCGTACGCCCACTTCAGGGATCAGGAGCAGCCATGCAAGGCCACGGCTACACGCAGCCGGTGAGGCAGGCACCGCCGACCGGGCTGCTGGTCTTCCTGCGTGTGCTCTTCGTGGCGATCTCCGTCATGAGCATCGGTTTCCTGATGTGGGCGATGATGCTGCGCCTGGCCCTCGTCACCCGCAAGACGCTCGACTGGTGGCTCTTCGCGGGGGTTTTCGTGGTGGAGGTCCTCGTTGTCTGGCTGCTCGGATCGGAGTCCGGCGACGAGATCCACACCCCGGGCGGCTGGGCGGGCCTGCTTCTGCTCCTGGGCACCCTGGTGGCGTCGGTCGCGTACTACCTCGCGGCCGACATACGGCACTTCCAGCAGCTCCGTCACTCCGGCTACGACCCGCGGCAGCCCCCGTCACCGGCGTACGGCTATCCGCAGAGCGGGCTTCAGCCGCAGCCGCCGTACAACGCCCAGACCGTGCCCCAGTCCTCGACACCGCACAACCCGCTGCCCGGACCGGGGCTCCGGACACCGGTACCGCAGCCGCCGGGGCCGAGCGACGCCGTCCTCCACAGCCCCGTACCGCCGCCCCCGCCGCAGCGGCCCGCGCCCGCCCGGATCGACCAGGTGCGCGCCGAACTCGACGAGCTCAGTGACTACCTGCGCCGGCACGACGGCAACCATGAGGGCGGCAGGTGAGCGTCACGACGGGGCGTGTGGTCGCCGGGCGTTACGAGCTGTCCACGCTGATCGGGCAGGGCGGCATGGGCCAGGTCTGGACGGCGTACGACCAACGCCTCGACCGGCGCGTGGCGGTGAAGCTGCTGCGGCCCGACAAGGTGGCCGGCCAGGAGGCGGACGAACTGCGCCGCCGGTTCGTGCGCGAGTGCCGGGTGACCGCGCAGGTCGACCATCCGGGCCTGGTCACCGTGCACGACGCGGGCAGCGAGGGCGAGGAGCTGTTCCTCGTCATGCAGTACATCGACGGCGCGGACCTGTCCGACCACCTCGCCGAACACGACCCGTACCCCTGGCAGTGGGCGGTCGCGGTGGCCGCGCAACTGTGCGCCGTGCTGAGCGCCGTGCACGCCGTGCCGATCGTCCACCGCGACCTCAAGCCACGCAACGTGATGGTGAAGCAGGACGGCACCGTCACCGTCCTCGACCTCGGTGTCGCGTCCGTGATGGACACCGACACCACCCGCCTCACGCACACCGGTTCCCCCATCGGCTCACCCGCCTACATGGCGCCCGAACAGGCGATGGGCGGCGCGGTCGGCCCGTACACGGACCTGTACGCACTCGGCGTGGTGCTCCACGAACTGCTCAGCGGAGACGTGCCGTTCGCGGGTTCCACGGCGCTCGGTGTCCTGCACCGGCACCTGTACGAGGCGCCGCTGCCCGTGCGTCAGATCCGCGCCGAAGTCCCGGAGCCCCTCGAAGCGCTCGTCCTGCGGCTGCTCGCCAAGGACCCGCAGCACCGCCCGGCCTCCGCACAGGACGTGTACGAGGACCTGGCGCTGCTCCTGCCCGCGCGCGGGATGCCCACCGGGGCGTCTCTCGACCCCACGCGCCCGTTCCTGCGCCCGCACGCCCCCTGGCCGGACCGCGCGCGCACGCCCGCGCCCCAGCCCGCCCCCGCCGGTCCCGTCGCGCCCGCCGCCGAGAAGCCCGACGTCGCGCGCGCGGTGGACGAGGTCAAGCGTCTCCTCGGCGAGGGCCGCATCACCCAGGCCGTCGACATCCTCGGCGCGATCCTGCCCGCCGCGGCCGAGCAGCACGGCGAGCGCTCCCCGGTCGTACGCACCCTGCGCAAGCAGTACGCCGCCACCCTCATGGACGATGGCCAGTACCGGCGCGCGCTGCCCGAACTGCGCCGCCTCGCCGACGAACGCGCCGCCGAGGCCGGCCAGTCCGACCCCCAGTCGCTGCGCTTCCGCTACGAGGCCGCCCAGTGCCTGGAGCAACTCGGCGAACCCGCGGCGGCGCTCGCCGAGTACCGCGCGCTGCTGCCGTACTACGAGAACCAGTACGTCTCCGGCGACCCGGAACTCGCCCACGACGTCCGCCGCCGCATCGGCCACCTCCTGCTCGCCCTGGGCGACCGCGCCGCCGCCCACGACACGCTGGGCCGGCTCCTGCACGACGTGGAACTGCTGCACGGCCCCGGGAACCCGCTCGCGCTGGAGGTCCGCCGGACGCTGCAGTGGCTGGGGCAGGTGCGCGGATAGGGACGCCGATTGAGACGCGGACAGAGACGCCGACAGAGACGCGGGTGGATGCCCGGCTGGATGCGCGGGCTGGACGCACAGCTGGGTGCCGACTGGATTCCGCCGTTTCCTGGGGGAGACTCGTGATCTTCCAGGGGCGGAGTTTCTGAGCGACGGACCGAAGTCGTAAAGTTGCGGTCCGCATTTCCATGTAACGCACAATAGTTCCGTACGACGCACAACAGGGGTGGGGCCACACATGTCCGGGCATCGTCAGTCCAAGAAGCGCAGATACATCACCTGGGCCGTCGCCGGCACCGCGGTCGTCGCCGGAGCCGGTATCGCCGCGCAGAGCTCCATGGCCGCCACGACCTGGCCCGCCCAGCGCACCTACACCGGCCGTGCCTTCGACACCTGCGCCGCGCCTTCCCTCTCCGCGATGAAGGCCTGGCACGGCGGCCTCTACGGGGCCGCCGCCGTCTACATCGGGGGCAAGAACCGCGGCTGCTCCCAGCCCAACCTCACCGCCTCCTGGGTGAAGTCGGTCAGCACCGTCGGCTGGAAGCTCATCCCCCTCTACGTCGGCGCCCAGCCGCCCTGCCAGACGGGCTCCAGCCCCGAGAAGCTCACCGCGACCACCGCCGCCTCCCTCGGCGCGCGCGACGCCGCCGACGCCGTGGCCAAGGCCTCTGCGCTCGGCATGAAGGCCGGCAGCCCGGTCTACCTCGACATGGAGCCCTACGACATCACGAACAAGGCGTGCAACAACGCCGTCCTCACCTACGTGCGCGCCTTCGACAAGGCACTGCGCGCGAAGACGTACCGCACCGGCTACTACGGCTTCACCAGCTCCAGCGCGAAGGCGATCGCGAACGCCACCGACAAGACGGACCTTCCGGGCAACCTGTGGTACGCGCTGTGGGACAAGCAGAACACGACGACGGGGGACTGGCCGTTCGGCCCGACCCAGTTCACGAACCACAGCCGTGGCCACCAGTACATGGTCAACAGCAAGGAGACGCGGGGCGGCTACACGATCACCGTGGACCGTGACGCGTGGGACGCCCCGGTGGCCATCACCGGCTGACCGAGAGGGCCCCAGGCCCAGCGTGGGACGCGGCGGTGCCCGAAGTCCTGGTGAATCGTTGGTCGAATGGGTTGGCCAGAGCTTGCCCACTGCCTACCATCGATCACCGCAAGACCTTGTGCACCGTCGCACAATCTCCTCGGGAGGCTTCCTTGCACCGCCCTCGTCGCACCGCGCTCCTCCTAGCCGCCGCGATCGCCGCGGCCCCCCTGCTCACCGCCTGCGGAAACGAAGCGCATCCGGGCGCGGCGGCCGTCGTCGGCGGCCAGCGGATCACCGTCGCCCAGCTGGAGAGCCGCGTGACCGAGGTGCGAGAGGCACAGCGGGCGGCGGTGCCGGACGAGGCGCAGTACCAGCAGGTCATCGCCAAGACGGGCACCCTCACCCGGGACACCCTGCACAACATGGTGCTCGACCGGGTGCTGCACCGCGCCGCCCAGGACGCGGGCGTGACCGTCAGCCGCAAGGAGATCCAGCAGATGCGCTCCGGCCTGGAGCAGCAGACCGGCGGCTCCAAGGCGCTGGAGACGGCCTGGCTGCAGCAGTACGGCATCGCCCCCGAGCGACTCGACGACAACCTCCGCCTCCAGCTGGAAGCCCAGAAGCTCGCCGCCAAGCTCGGCACCGACACCCGCAACCCCGCCTTCTGGAGCGCCCTGACCGACGCCTCCAAGAAACTCGGCATCGACCTCAACCCGCGCTACGGCACCTGGGACGTCCAGAAGAGCACTCGCGTCGATGCGAAGACTCCCTGGGTGCGGGAGGTCACGGCAGCGGGGACCCAGCAGACGACGTGAGCCGCGGGCCGGGTGCGGAGGGCGAAGGGCGGAGGCGTCCCGGTACGACGGTCCGGCCGGCAGCCGTGGGGCGACCCGGCAGTGTCTGACCTGCCCGGATGGTCATACGATCGCACCGCGACCCCTGACCTGTGGATAACCTCATCGCCTCGTCGGCGCGGTGCGTTAGCTTCGAATCGTGAACGCAACCAGCCCCGAAGCCGCCCCCGTCCCTGCCCCCGGCAGGATCATCCTGCTCACCACCAGCCACCGTGTCGCCCCAGGCCTGCTGTCCTGGCCCGCCTGGCAGGCGCTGCACGCTGCCGACCGCGTGCTGTGCTCGGACGGCGCGCACCCGCAGCTGCCATACCTGCGTGAGGCGGGAACAGCGGTCGAGGAGGCGTCGCCGAGCGCCGAGGACCTGGTCGACGCGTGCGCCGGAGGGAAGACGGTGGTCGTGGTCGCGACCGGTGAGGGCGAGCCCACCCTCGCGGACGGCCTCGCCCGCCTCGCCGGCTCGGGCCGTGTCTCGATGCCCGAGCTGGAGCTGCTGCCCGCCTCCTACGACCTGCCGGGCGCCCGCCTCCTCGACCTCGTCCAGGTGATGGACCGCATCCGCGCCGAGTGCCCGTGGTCCTCCCGGCAGACCCACCAGGGCCTGGCGAAGTACGGCATCGAGGAGGCGTACGAGCTCGTCGAGGCGATCGAGGAGGGCGACCGCGACGAACTGCGCGAGGAACTCGGCGACGTCCTCCTCCAGGTCGTCTTCCATTCCCGTATCGCGGAAGAGGACCCGGACGCCCCGTTCTCCATCGACGACGTGGCCGGCGGCATCGTCACCAAGCTCATCCACCGCCACCCCCATGTCTTCGGCGACGAGACGGCCACCACCCCCGAGGAGGTCAAGGAACACTGGCTGCGCACCAAGGCCATAGAGAAGCAGCGCACCTCGGTGACGGAGGGCATCCCCCTCGGCCAGCCGGGCCTCGCCCTGGCGGCGAAGCTGGCGTCGCGGGTACGGACGGCAGGGCTCGACGTGCCGCTGCCTCCGACCGAGGGCATCGGCTACGACCTCCTCGCACTGGCGGTTCGGGCCGAGGCGGAGGGCGTCGACCCTGAGGCGGCCCTGCGAGCGGCGGCGCGGGCTTATCGCGATGCGATCCGCGGGGTCGAGCAGTGACCGACCATCTCCCGACCGGCCAGCCCCTCCCCCCGAGCCCGTCCCTCGATCCCCCCGAGCTCTTCACCTGGGAGTTCGCCACCGACCCCTACCCCGCCTACGCCTGGCTGCGCGAACACGCCCCCGTGCACCGCACGAAACTCCCCAGTGGGGTGGAGGCCTGGCTGGTCACCCGTTACGTCGATGCCAAGCAGGCGCTCGCCGACCCCCGGCTGTCCAAGAACCCGGCGCATCACGACGAACCCACGCACGCCAAGGGCAAGACCGGCATCCCGGGTGAGCGCAAAGCCGAGTTGATGACCCATCTGCTCAATATCGATCCGCCGGACCACACGCGGTTGCGGCGGCTCGTGTCCAAGGCGTTCACGCCGAGACGCGTCGCCGAGTTCGCCCCCCGCGTGCAGGAACTCACCGATCACCTCATCGATCAGTTCGCCCGGGAAGGGAGCGCCGATCTCATCCACGACTTCGCCTTCCCTCTCCCCATCTACGCGATCTGCGACCTGCTCGGCGTTCCCCGCGACGACCAGGAAGACTTCCGCGACTGGGCGGGCATGATGATCCGGCACGGCGGCGGGCCGCGAGGGGGCGTCGCCCGGTCGGTGAAGAAGATGCGCGGCTATCTCGCCGAGCTCATCCACCGCAAACGCGAGGCCCTCGCGGACGTGGCCACCCCCGGCGAGGACCTCATCTCCGGCCTGATCCGTGCCTCCGACCACGGTGAGCACCTCACCGAGAACGAGGCCGCGGCGATGGCCTTCATCCTGCTCTTCGCCGGGTTCGAGACCACTGTCAACCTCATCGGCAACGGCACCTACGCCCTTCTCACCCACCCCGACCAGCGCATCCGACTCCAGCAGTCCCTCGCCGCCGGCGAACGCGGGCTCCTGGAGACGGGCATCGAGGAACTCCTCCGCTATGACGGCCCCGTGGAGCTCGCCACCTGGCGCTTCGCCACCCGGCCGGTCAGCCTCGGCGGGCAGGACATTGCGGCCGGCGACCCCGTCCTCGTCGTACTCGCCGCCGCCGACCGGGATCCGGAGCGGTTCGCCGAACCGGACACCCTCGACCTGTCCCGGCGTGACAATCAACACCTCGGGTACGGCCACGGCATCCACTACTGCCTCGGCGCGCCCCTGGCCCGTCTGGAGGGCCAGACCGCCCTCGCCGGCCTGCTGATGCGCCTGCCGGACCTGCGACTCGCCGTCCATCCGGCGGAGTTGCGCTGGCGCGGCGGGCTCATCATGCGTGGACTGCGTACGCTGCCCGTCGAGTTCACGCCACGTGGCCGACTCGTCTCACCTGCGTAAAGGTGACACGCACTCAAGTCTGTGATCTTCACGTGATCTGCGCGGCATTAACTTGTGACAAGTGATCGTCTGCCTATACGTTCACGGATCAGCGCGGCGCCGAGTGTCGAGTGTCGCGCTGGTCACCGTTGTCTCGCGAAAGGTCTCCGCATGCTCTCCGGGAACGGCCGTCATCGTCGCCCCCGCCAGGCCCCGGCTCTCCTCGTCGCGGCCGGAGTGACCGGCACCGCCATCGCGATCCCGTTGCTCGCCGCCACCGGCGCCAGCGCGGCCAGCGGCACCACCTGGGACCAGGTCGCCAACTGCGAGACCGGCGGCTCCTGGAGCGAGAACAGCGGCGACGGATACTTCGGCGGACTCCACATCGCCCAGGCGGACTGGGAGAAGCACGGCGGTCTCGACTACGCCTCGCGCCCCGACCAGGCCAGCCGTAACCAGCAGATCGCGGTCGCCGAGAAGATCCTCGCGGACAAGGGTGTCGGCTACTGGTCCACCTGTGGACTGCTCAACGGGCTGAGCAAGGACTCCAAATCGGCCGACGTCGACACGGGTCTGGGAAGCGGCGGATCGGACGCGTCGAGCGGCTCGGACTCGTCCGGCCTGTCTGACTCCGGTGGCCTGTTGTCCGGTTCGTCCGGAAGCGCGTCCTCGGGTGCCGCCTCGGGCGCACCTTCGCCGTCCGCCTCCACACCGTCGTCGGACGCCTCCTCGGGTGCGTCGAATTCCTCGGACTCGGCGGACAATTCAGTCAAGTCCGGCTCCTCCTCTGATCCTTCCAATTCCCCTGATTCATCGGGTTCCTCCGGTTCCTCCGGTTCCGCCGGTTCTGGTCCGGGCGCCGGTGGCTCGCGGAATCCCGGCGGCACGTCCGCGGGTGCGACCGAGCAGGACGACTCGGACAACTCCTGGCGGGTGGGCGGCTCTTCGAGCCTCGTCGACACCGGAGCCCTTGACGCTGGAGCCCTCGACACCGACGCCGCGGCCGGCGGCAAGCACCGCGGCGGCAGCGCCCCGGAGGGCACGCTCGCCGGCACCGGTGACGCCGGCTCCTCCGGCGGCCGTCACGCGGCCCGCGGTGACTCGTACACGGTTCGCGTCGGGGACACGCTCGCGTCCATCGCCGACTCCCTTGACCTCCAAGGCGGATGGCGCGCGCTCTATGAGGAGAACAAGCAGGCCATCGGCGCCGACCCGAGTCGCATCACTCCCGGTCAGACCCTTGGACTTGGTGTCGAATAGGGCGAAAAGCAACGGGAGTTCACGCATACTTCGCACCGAATGTCCGGGTTGGTGAAAGTGTGGGATGAGTCTCAGAAGCCTTGATCGTCTTTGAAATTCCCCGGATCGCGTGTCTACGGTCAGGACCGCTCGTCACCACGAGCCCCGGCTGCCGCAACGCCGAATCCTGCCAGCGGTTGCCCGGGAACAGTCGTCGCGTCAAGCGCCGTAGGCAGGAGCGGGGGACCCAAGGTAAGCGCCGGGTCCGGCAGTTGAGGCCCTCCGGGGACTCGCGGCCGGCACCGGCTCGGGGTGAAGCCGCGCACCGAAAGGTGTGCGGCCGGGCAACTCAACCGGCCCGAACCCGACAGCTCACCTCGCAGGCGTCGGTGAGGGGATCCTTCCATGCTGTTTTCCGGCAAGGGCAAGCACCGTCGTCCGTCCAAGGCCACTCGGGCCATCGCCATCGCCGGTGTCACCGGCGCCGCCGTCGCCGCCCCGCTGATGGCGGCCGGCAACGCCTCCGCCGCCACCGCCTCCGAGTGGGACGCCGTCGCCCAGTGCGAGTCAGGCGGCAACTGGTCCATCAACACCGGCAACGGCTACTACGGCGGCGTGCAGTTCTCCGCCTCCACCTGGGCCGCGTACGGGGGCACCGCCTACGCCCCGCAGGCCAACCAGGCCTCCAAGGCGCAGCAGATAGCCGTCGCCGAGAAGGTCCTCGCCTCGCAGGGCAAGGGTGCCTGGCCGGTCTGCGGCAAGGGCCTGTCCGGCGCCTCCTACAGCGGCAGCAGCGCCGGCTCCTCGTCGAACGGCTCCGGCAGCGGCTCCAGCAGCTCCTCGAAGAGCACCACCCGCTCCACGACCGAGCAGCAGGCCTCCCGCTCCGCCGAGCGTCCGGCCGCGAAGAAGACCGTCACCACACCGACCGGCAAGAAGGTCAAGAAGGGCGACGGCGAGTACAAGGTCGTCAAGGGCGACACCCTCAGCTCCATCGCCGAGGCGCACGACGTCAAGGGCGGCTGGGCGAAGCTGTTCGAGCTGAACAAGGACATCGTCCAGGACGCCAACCTCATCTACCCGGGTCAGCAGCTGCACCTGAAGTAATCGGGTCGGCGGCTGCACCGCCTCACATCCGTGGTTCTTCCGCGGAAGGCCTCGTGGAGGGTCCCCCTGTCCCCACGGGCTCCCCGTCCCGGTGCGTATTCCCCCGTACGCACCGGGGCGGGGCTTTTTTGGGCTCCGGCTTTGTTCCGTTCGGAAACAATTTACTCTCGGTTCTGCCCAAGAGGTGGGCGAGCGCATGGCCGATCGGCCCTGGGCGGTTAGGCTCATCTCGCGGAGCCGACCGCGGCTCCGTGCACCACGGGCCCTGCGGCCCGCGTACCCGCGTCACATCCCAGAAGGAGATGCTCGTGCCGTCCATCGACGTCGTCGTAGCCCGGGAAATCCTGGACTCCCGAGGCAACCCCACGGTCGAGGTCGAGGTCGGCCTCGACGACGGAAGCACCGGTCGTGCCGCCGTCCCGTCCGGCGCCTCCACGGGCGCCTTCGAGGCCATCGAGCTCCGCGACGGTGACCCGAACCGCTACCAGGGCAAGGGTGTCGAGAAGGCCGTGCTGGCCGTCATCGAGCAGATCGGCCCGGAGCTGGTCGGCTACGACGCCACCGAGCAGCGCCTGATCGACCAGGCGATGTTCGACCTGGACGCCACCGACAACAAGGGCTCGCTCGGCGCCAACGCCATCCTCGGCGTCTCGCTCGCCGTCGCCCACGCCGCCTCCGAGGCCAGCGACCTCCCGCTCTTCCGCTACCTGGGCGGCCCGAACGCGCACCTGCTGCCGGTGCCGATGATGAACATCCTGAACGGCGGCTCGCACGCCGACTCCAACGTGGACATCCAGGAGTTCATGATCGCGCCGATCGGCGCGGAGTCCTTCTCCGAGGCGCTGCGCTGGGGCACCGAGGTCTACCACACCCTCAAGAAGGTGCTGAAGACCAAGGGCCTGTCCACCGGCCTCGGCGACGAGGGCGGCTTCGCCCCGAACCTCGGCTCCAACCGCGAGGCCCTCGACCTGATCCTCGAGGCCGTCAAGCAGGCCGGTTACATCCCCGGCGAGCAGATCGCCCTCGCGCTGGACGTCGCCGCCTCCGAGTTCTACAAGGACGGCAAGTACCTCTTCGAGGGCAAGGAGCGCTCCGCCGCCGAGATGACGGAGTACTACGAGGAGCTCGTCGCGGCCTACCCGCTCGTCTCCGTCGAGGACCCGCTGTTCGAGGACGACTGGGCGGGCTGGAAGGTCCTCACCGACCGCCTCGGCGACAAGGTCCAGATCGTCGGCGACGACCTGTTCGTCACCAACCCCGAGCGCCTGGCCCGCGGCATCGAGGAGGGCGCCGCGAACGCGCTGCTCGTCAAGGTGAACCAGATCGGCTCGCTGACCGAGACCCTGGACGCCGTCGAGCTGGCCCAGCGCAGCGGCTTCAAGTGCATGATGTCGCACCGCTCCGGCGAGACTGAGGACGTCACCATCGCCGACCTCGCCGTCGCCACCAACTGCGGCCAGATCAAGACCGGCGCCCCGGCCCGTTCCGAGCGCGTCGCCAAGTACAACCAGCTGCTGCGCATCGAGGAGATCCTCGACGACGCCGCGGTGTACGCCGGCCGCTCGGCCTTCCCGCGCTTCAAGGGCTGACCGCTCAAGGGCTGACCGTTCCGAGGGCTGACCTCGCCAAGGTCGATCCTCAGCCAGTCGTACGTACGTCCCCGTACCCGGTCCCGTACCGTGTGCGGGGACGTAGGCACGTGTGATGGGGAGGCGGGGACATGGCCGTGAAGGACCGGGACCGGTTCTCCACCGCGACCAGGATCAGACTGCTCGGCGAGCAGACGGCGGCCCGTGTCTACCGTTCCCAGACCAAACGGCAGGCCCGCCGCTCCCGGCTCACCGGCCGCGCGGCGCTGCTCGCCCTCGTGCTGTGCACGCTGGTCGTGGCGCTGGCCTACCCCATAAGGCAGTACGTCTCCCAGCGCGGCGACATCGCCGACCAGCAGCGTCTGCAGGAGCAGGCCCGGCAGCGGGTCGAGCAGCTGCGCGACCTCAAGGCACGCTGGCAGGACGACGCGTACGCGGAGCAGCAGATCCGGCAGCGGCTGCATTACGTGATGCCTGGCGAGACGGGCTTCATCGTCATCGACCCGAACGCTGCCAAGCAGTCGCGCGCCGACCTGGGCGCGGCCGACCGCCCCTGGTACGCGAACCTCTGGGACGGCGTCGACAAGGCCGACGCCTCCGGCCAGTGAACTGAACGACCAGAAAGACAGGCATGCACACGCCCCCGCCGACCACTCCCCGCACCGAGCCCACCGACGCGGACGTCGAGGCCTTCAAGCAGCAGCTGGGCCGCCCGCCGCGCGGCCTGCGCGCCATCGCGCACCGCTGCCCGTGCGGACAGCCGGACGTCGTGGAGACGGCCCCGCGCCTGCCCGACGGCACGCCCTTCCCGACGCTGTACTACCTGACGTGCCCGAAGGCGTCCTCGGCGATCGGCACGCTGGAGGCGAACGGCGTGATGAAGGAGATGACGGCCCGCCTGGAGAGCGACCCGGAGCTGGCCGCCGCCTACCGGGCCGCGCACGAGGACTACATCCGGCGCCGGGACCAGATCGAGGAGCTGACGGGCTTCCCCAGCGCGGGCGGCATGCCGGACCGGGTGAAGTGCCTGCACGTCCTGGTCGCCCACTCCCTGGCCGCCGGTCCCGGCGTGAACCCGCTGGGCGACGAGGCGCTTCAGATGCTGCCCGAGTGGTGGCGCAAGGGGGCGTGCGTGACGCTCCCGCAGGACGGCTCCGCCGAGGAGGACGACCAGTGACCCGAGTCGCCGCCATCGACTGCGGTACGAACTCCATCCGCCTCCTCGTCGCGGACGCGGACCCCGAGACCGGTGAACTGGTCGATCTGGACCGCCGTATGACGATCGTCCGGCTCGGCCAGGGCGTCGACCGGACGGGCCGTCTCGCCCCCGAGGCGCTGGAGCGGACCTTCGCCGCCTGCCGTCAGTACGCGGCGGCCATCAAGGAGCACGGCGCCGAGCGCCTGCGTTTCGTGGCGACGTCCGCTTCCCGGGACGCGGAGAACCGGGAAGAGTTCGTCCGCGGGGTGCTGGACATCCTGGGGGTCGAGCCCGAGGTCATCACCGGCGACCAGGAGGCCGAGTTCTCCTTCACCGGCGCGACGCGGGAACTGGCGGGACGGGACGACCTGCGCCGCCCGTTCCTGGTCGTGGACATCGGGGGCGGCTCGACCGAGTTCGTCGTGGGCGAGGACCACGTGCGGGCGGCCCGGTCCGTGGACGTCGGCTGCGTCCGGATGACCGAGCGCCACCTGGTGGCGGACGGCAAGGTGACCGACCCGCCGACGCCGGAGCAGATCGCGGCGATGCGGGCCGACATCGAGGCGGCCCTCGACCTCGCCGAGCAGACGGTCCCGTTGCGTGAGGCACGCACGCTGGTGGGTCTGGCCGGTTCGGTGACGACGCTCTCCGCGATCGCGCAGGACCTCCCCGAGTACGACTCGACGGCGATCCACCACTCCCGGATCCCGTACGACAAGGTCCGCGAGATCACCGACCGGCTCCTGCGCTCCACCCACGCCGAGCGCGCTGCCGTCCCCTCCATGCATCCGGGGCGCGTCGACGTGATCGGCGCGGGGGCTCTCGTCCTGCTCTCGATCATGGAACGGATCGGTGCGGAGGAGGTCGTGGTGAGCGAACACGACATCCTCGACGGCATCGCGTTCTCGGTGGCGTAGGCCCCCGTTCCTGATCCTCGGTTGGCCTCTGCTGAGCAGGTGGGACAACGTATGAGCGCGTCCGAGGGGTCCTTCTGGGCCTCTCGATGACGTGTCGTCGGGAAAGTTCGTGAAGTTCTTCACAAGGAATATGGCCCTACCGGAGCACGAAAGTCGCCCGGTTGACCCTTCCGGGTGTCGGATACCCCCTTGAACATGTTCAGAAGGGGTGCGGGAGGGTGGTCCGGGAGGACGCCGCCCGGGGTCGGACGAGGGGGCTCAGGCAGGCTCCGCCGACCCGGACGGGCAGCTCACGCGGCATTGACAACGGGTCCTCAGGTACACAGGTTCCCGGTTCGCGCCATGACCTGGATCACCTGGGCGGCGGAGGATAGCACACACCCGGACCAAGCTTGTGAAGGGGCGCACGAGCGACCCCCCTGGGGCAGGTGGATACTCGATGCCATGAGCACCACGGAGCGTCCCAGGATCCTCGTAGTAGGCGGTGGGTACGTAGGCCTGTACGCAGCTCGGCGCATCATGAAGAAGATGCGCTACGGCGAGGCGACCGTCACGGTCGTCGACCCCCGGTCGTACATGACCTACCAGCCCTTCCTCCCCGAAACCGCCGCCGGCAGCATCTCCCCGCGCCACGTCGTCGTACCCCTGCGACGCGTGCTGCCCAAGGCGGAGGTCCTCACCGGTCGGGTCACCACCATCGACCAGGACCGCAAGGTCGCCACGATCGCCCCGTTGGTCGGCGAGGCGTACGAGCTGCCCTTCGACTACCTCGTCGTCGCGCTCGGCGCGGTCTCCCGCACCTTCCCGATCCCCGGGCTCGCCGAGCAGGGCATCGGTATGAAGGGCATCGAGGAGGCCATCGGCCTGCGCAACCACGTCCTCGAGCAGCTGGACAAGGCCGACTCGACCAACGACGAGGAGATCCGCCGCAAGGCGCTCACCTTCGTCTTCGTCGGCGGTGGCTTCGCGGGTGCGGAGACCATCGGCGAGGTCGAGGACATGGCCCGCGACGCGGCGAAGTACTACAGCAACGTCTCCCGCGAGGACATGCGGTTCATCCTCGTCGACGCCGCCGACAAGATCCTTCCCGAGGTCGGCCCGAAGCTCGGCCAGTACGGCAAGGAGCACCTGGAAGGCCGTGGGGTCGAGGTCTACCTCTCCACCTCCATGGACTCCTGCGTCGACGGCCACGTGGTGCTGAAGAACGGCCTCGAGGTCGACTCCAACACGATCGTCTGGACCGCGGGCGTCAAGCCGAACCCGGCCCTTTCCCGTTACGGCCTTCCGCTCGGCCCCCGCGGTCACGTCGACTGCGAGCCGACGCTCCAGGTCAAGGGAACCGACTACATCTGGGCCGCGGGCGACAACGCCCAGGTTCCGGACCTCGTCGGCCGCAAGGCGGGCAACGAGAACGCCTGGTGCCCCCCGAACGCGCAGCACGCCCTCCGTCAGGCGCGGGTGCTCGGCGACAACGTGATCTCCGGCATGCGGGGCTTCCCGCAGAAGGACTACTCGCACGCCAACAAGGGCGCGGTGGCGGGCCTCGGCCTCCACAAGGGCGTCGCGATGATCGTCATGGGCAAGATGAAGATCAAGCTCAAGGGCCGTCTCGCCTGGTACATGCACCGCGGCTACCACGGTCTGGCCATGCCGACCTGGAACCGGAAGATCCGCGTCTTCGCCGACTGGACGCTCGCCATGTTCCTCAAGCGTGAGGTCGTCGCGCTGGGTGCCCTGGAGACTCCCCGCGAGGAGTTCTACGAGGCCGCCAAGCCGGCGCCGGTCGCTGCCGCGAGCAAGGCCGAGAACAAGTCCAGGGCCGAGGAGAAGCCGAAGGCCGAGCAGGCCAAGGCCTCCTGACCTCCGGTCACCGAACGCCCCGAAGGGGCCGCCCGCCATCCGTGGTGCGGGCGGCCCCTTCGGCGTTCCCGGCCGGCCTCCGGTGCCCGGGCGCGGCGCCTGTGGGCTGCCGCCCAGACCGCGGTCTCGGCCCTGAAGGGGCCTCGTCGTCAGGGCCGCGGTCGCCCCCTGTCCGAGCGAGTCGGGCGGGTGGGCGGTCGAGCCGGGTGGGGCGCGCCGGGGCGCGCAGGCCAGGGCGGGCAAGCACGAGTGAGCGAGCCGGGCCGGGCAAGGAGGAATCGGACGCATGCGAGCTACACGCATTTTGCTCAGCCGTAACGCGCATGGGGGACTGCGGCCCGGCCCCGCAGGTGTTTATGTGTGACGTGGGTGTAGGTCATTCCGGACCCCCCCGTCACGGAGGTGTACGCCATGTCAGACGCCGCGCCGCGGCTGAAGAGCCTCGTCGAACAGTTGCTGGGAGCCCCTCTTCCGGTGCGTGTGCGTGCCTGGGACGGTTCCCAGGCGGGGCCGCCGGGCGCGCCGACACTCGTCGTCCGCAACCGCCGGGCCGTGCGCCGGCTGCTCTGGAAGCCGGGCGAGCTGGGCCTCGCCCGTGCGTGGGTCGCGGGTGACCTGGACATCGAGGGGGATCTCTACGCCGCCCTCGACCTGATGGCCGGCTTCGTCTGGGAGCGCGGGGAGGACGCCCGCACTCTCGCCCAGGCCCTGCGCGACCCCGACGTACGGGCCGCCGTACGCGGACTCTTCGCCCTCGCCGGACCGCCGATCCCGCCCGCCCCGCCGCGTGAGGAGGTCCGCAGACCGCGCCGCGGCCTGCACACCAAGCACAGCGACAAGCGCGCGATCAGCCATCACTACGACGTCGGCAACGACTTCTACGAGCTCGTCCTCGGGCCGAGCATGGTGTACTCCTGCGCCTACTGGCCGGCCCCGGAGAGCGACGGCGGCACCCTGGAGACCGCCCAGCGCGACAAGCTCGAACTGGTCTCCCGCAAGCTCGCCCTGAAGCCCGGGTTGCGGCTGCTCGACGTGGGCTGCGGCTGGGGTTCCATGGCCATCCACGCCGCCCGCGAGCACGGCGTGAGCGTCGTCGGCATCACCCTCTCCCAGGAGCAGGCGGCGTACGCCCGTAAGCGCGTCGCCGGCGAGGGACTGACCGACCGGGTGGAGATCCGCGTACAGGACTACCGGGACGTCACCGACGGACCGTACGACGCGATCTCGTCGATCGGGATGGCCGAACACGTCGGCTCGCAGCGGTACCTGGAGTACGCCGAGAATCTCTTCCAGCTGCTCAAGCCCGGCGGACGGCTGCTGAACCACCAGATCGCCCGCCGCCCCCAGCGCGACGAATCGACGTACGACATCGACGAGTTCATCGACGCCTACGTCTTCCCGGACGGCGAACTCGCCCCGGTCGGCACCACCGTCACCCAGCTCGAACGCGCCGGGTTCGAGGTTCGGGACGTCGAGTCGATCCGCGAGCACTACGCCCTCACCCTGCGCCGCTGGGTCGCCAACCTGGAGGCCGATTGGCCCCGGGCCGTGCGGCTCACCAGCCCCGGCCGGGCCCGTGTCTGGCGGCTGTACATGGCCGCCTCCGCCCTCGCCTTCGAGCACAACAGCATCGGCGTCAACCAGGTCCTCGCCGTGAAGACCCCCGAGTCCGGCCGTTCGGGGCTGCCGTTGCGTTCCCGTACCTGGAACTGAACCGGTAACCGCGGGACCTGAACGGGGAACGGGGAACGGGGAACGGCGAAAGGGGAGTGCAGAAGGGGCCTGCCGCCATTCGGCGACAGGCCCCACTCCCGTACCGCTGCCCCGGCGGCCACCTGTCCCGCTATCTCCCCGCTACTCCGACTTGATCGCCGTCAGCATGTTCAGTCGGGCCGCCCGCCGGGCCGGCCAGAGGGCCGCCAGGACGCCCACCGCCGCCGCCAGCAGCAGGAAGACGGCCATCCGCGCCCACGGCAGGACGAGTTCGTACGTCGGCAGGCTGGTGCCCATCAGTTCACCGGCCGCCCAGCCGAAGAACACCCCGAGGCCGATGCCCAGCACCCCGCCGAAGAGCGAGATGACCAGGGACTCCAGGCGGACCATCCGTTTGATGCCCTTGCGGTCCAGGCCGATCGCGCGCAGCATGCCGATCTCCTGCGAGCGCTCGAAGACCGACATGGCCAGGGTGTTGATGACCCCGAGGACCGCGACGATCACCGCCATCGCGAGCAGGCCGTAGACCATGTTCAGGACGAGCGTGAAGGTCTTCGCGACGTCGTTGGAGAGGTCCTTCTTGTCCTGGACCCTGATGGCCGGGTTGGAACCGAGCGCCTTCTCCAGCCGGTCCTTGGTCGCGCCGGACGCGCCGTCGGACGTCTTGACCATCACCTGCATGTCTGACACTTCGGACTCGTGCGGGGCGAGGGCCGCGTTGTCCACGATGACGCCGCTGATCATCTCGTTGCCCTCGTAGACCCCGGCGACGGTCAGCCGCTGCTTCCTGCCGTCCTCGTAAGAGGCGGTGAAGCCCGAACCGGCCTGCCAGCCGCGGGACTTCGCCGTCTTGTCGTCCACGACGACCTGCGCGCCGCCGACCTTGAAGGAACCGCTGTCGACCTTGAGATCGGTCAGCTCGCCGATCGTGCTGCCCGTGACACCGGTGAGGTACTCGGTCTCGCCGTCGATCCGGGCGGCCGCGTTGCGCAGCGGGCTGGTGGCGGTGACGCCGTCGAGACCCTGGAGTTTCCGCGCGACGTCGGGGGACAGCTCGTTGCCGTTGGCCATGGAGATGACGTAGTCCGCGCGGATCGCCGAGGAGGCCAGCTTGTCGATGGACTTCTGCAGGCTGCCCGCCATCACCGTCATCCCGGTGATGAGGGTGAGGCCGATCATCAGGGCCGACGCGGTGGCGGCCGTACGACGAGGGTTGCGCACCGAGTTCTGGCGGGCCAGCCGGCCCGAGACCCCGAAGACCCGCAGCACCGGTGCCGCGGCCGCGATCAGCGGGCGGGACAGCAGGGGCGTGAGGATGAAGACACCGATGATGAGCAGGACCGCGCCGATGCCCATGGGGGCCTGGCCGTCCGAGCCGGACATCGTCGTCGCCGCGAGGACGACCGCGACACCCGCGGCCGAGAACAGCGAGCCGAGCGTGTTGCGCAGGACCAGCGACTTGGTGGTCGGCTGGGCGTGGAGGCTGCTCATCGCCGCCACCGGCGGGATCTTCGCGGCCCGGCGGCCGGGCAGCCATGCGGCGAGCATGGTGATGAGGATGCCGACGGCGAGGGCCGCGACGACCGTACCCGGCGTGATGATCAGCGGCCCGTCCGGGACGGTCGCGCCGAGCGAGCCCATCAGCGACCGCAGCCCCGCCCCGATGCCGATCCCGGCGGCGAGGCCGGTCACCGCGGCGACCGCGCCCACCACGAAGGCCTCCGCCAGTACCGACCGGGTGACCTGGCGGCGGGAGGCGCCGACCGCGCGCAGCAGCGCGAGCTCCTTGGTGCGCTGGGCGACCAGCATGGTGAAGGTGTTGGCGATGATGAACGTACCGACGAACAGCGCGATGCCCGCGAACACCAGCAGGCCCTGCTTCAGCCCGGACATCGACGAGGCGATCATCTTCGCCTGGTCGTCGGCCAGTTCCTTGCCGGTCGTGGTCTCGACGAGGCCCTTCGGGAGCGCCTTGTCCAGCTGCGCTTTGAGCGCCGACTGGCTGACGCCCGCCTTCGCCTTCACGGTGATCTCGTCGTACGTGCCCGTCTTGCCGAACAGCCGCTGGGCGGTGGCCGTGTCGAAGAGGGCGAGGCTGCCGCCGGCGGCGACATTGCCGTCGTCGGTGGTGAAGACGCCGGCGATCGTCGGGGTCAGCACCGGCCCGTCGACGGAGATCCGTACGGTGTCGCCGACCTGGTATCCGGCGCGCTTCGCGGTCTCGGAGTCGATCAGGACCTCGTTCTTCCCGCGGGGCGCGTGTCCGTCGGTCAGTGGGTACCGGGCGTCCTTGGTGCCCCAGTAGTTCTTGCCCTCCGACCGGAAACCGCCGCCGATGAGCTTGCCGTCCTTGTCGGCGATGGCGGTGAAACCGTTGACGACACCGATGGCGGACGCGGCACCGGGGACCTTCGCGCTCTCGTCGAGCAGCGCCTGGGTCAGCTCGGGCGTCCTGCCCAGGCGATCCCCCTTGCTTTCCTGGAACTTGGCGTCCACCGCGACGTCGACCTGGTCGAATCCCTTGGCCGAACTCTTCTGGAAGGCATCGGAGATGGTGTTGGTGAAGACCAGCGTCCCGGACACGAAGGCCACGCCGAGCATCACGGCGAGCACGGTCATGAGCAGCCTGGCCTTGTGCGCGAGGACGTTGCGCAGGGCGGTGCGGAACATCAGCTGGTCCGGCCCTTCGCGTCGAACTGCTTCATGAAGTCGAGGACCCGGTCCGCTGACGGGCGGTGCATCTCGTCGACGATCCGGCCGTCCGCGAGGAAGACCACCCGGTCCGCGTACGCCGCCGCCACCGGGTCGTGGGTCACCATCACCACCGTCTGCCCGAGCTCCCGCACCGAGTTGCGCAGGAAGCCCAGGACCTCGGCGCCGGCACGCGAGTCGAGGTTTCCGGTCGGCTCGTCGCCGAAGACGATGTCGGGCCGGGAGGCCAGCGCGCGGGCCACGGCGACGCGCTGCTGCTGGCCGCCGGAGAGCTGCGAGGGCCGGTGGCCGAGCCGGTCGGCCAGACCCACCATCCCGATCACGGTGTCCAGCCACTGCTTGTCCGGTTTACGGCCCGCGATGTCCATCGGGAGGGTGACGTTCTCCAGGGCCGTGAGGGTCGGCAGCAGGTTGAAGGCCTGGAAGATGAAGCCGATCTTGTCCCGGCGCAGCCTGGTCAGCTGCTTGTCCTTCAGGGACCCGAGCTCCGTGTCGCCGATGCGCACCGAGCCGGAGGAGAAGGTGTCCAGGCCGGCCACGCAGTGCATCAGCGTGGACTTGCCGGAGCCGGAGGGGCCCATGATCGCGGTGAACTCGGCCTGCCGGAACTCGACGGAGACCCGGTCCAGGGCGACCACCTGGGTCTCGCCCTGTCCGTAGATCTTCGACAGATCCGAGGCGCGCGCGGCCACGGTGGTGGTCCGGCCGGCGATGGGAGTGGTGGTCACGGGAAGGTGCTCCTGACGGGACGACAGCGAGTGGACGTGTCCCATCGTGGTCGTCGATCACGCCGGTGTAGTCAGTCGCTGTTCCGGTTCCGACGGCAGACTCGGGACGGACCGGAGGCCGCTGTGTCATACCTGGGGATGACGGCGGTCCCTGAGGGAGGCTGGGGCAGGCACGTCAAGAACAGGTGGAGCCCCCTCGTTCGGACGGTGAGATTCCGTCATTCCGCATGTGCCGCGAGGGGTTGCGCGTAGCGCTACTGGCAAGTGTGGATGGCCCGTTCGAGTACTGATGCACCCTCAGACATCAATAAAATAAGACAACATCGGGTTGCGCGCCCGATGTTGACGGGATGTCTCCCGATAGGCTCGGAACCTCGATGCGGGGCCCATGGCCTGCCCGGATGGTGGAATGCAGACACGGCGAGCTTAAACCTCGCTGCCCCTTCGCGGGCGTGCCGGTTCAAGTCCGGCTCCGGGCACTTCAATGCCTACGGCGCCTGACCTGGTGAAAAGGTGGGGCTCCCGGACAGGGGCCACGCAGGCCGAGCGGTTCGATCCCACCGAGGAGGGACTGGCGGCGGCCGAGCTGTTCTGCGAGGCCGTCAACGAGCACCAGCAGCAGTGGCCCCCCGGCTGGGTGAAAGGCAAGGGGATGATTGTCCCCGAAGCCGTCGACGACTCGGAGTACTGGTTCAGCCAGTACGCGGCCGAGTCGGTCAACCACCGCACCGGCGTGGAGGACCGCTACCGCGATGCCTGCCATGGCGAGCTGGCGCGGTACATCAACCCGACGTTCGGCAACTGCGACATCCGGTCCTCGGAGCACTTCTCGAAGCGGACCATCCAGGCGTGGGTGAACCAGCTGGAGATGACGGAAGTCCGGCGCGGTTCCAAGAAGAAGCTGATGTCGCCGAAGACGATCAAGAATCTGCACGGGCTGATGTCGAGCATCCTCCAGGAGGCCGTGGAGGCCGACCCGCCGCTGCGGGACCGCAACCCCTGCAAGGGCGTGCGGCTGCCTCGGACCGACGACGACGGCACCTGTACGTGTACTGCCCAGGCTGGTTGGTCGAATCTGTGCGGCGACACGGCCTGATTCTGTGAGATGACGAAGGCCTCCGGTTGTGGAGTGGAGCTGTCGAGGAACCGCTCCGCCAA